>JAHBUL010000017.1 GCA_019638085.1 Flavobacteriales bacterium
AACTGGAGTCCAGTATTTCTTCAGGGGTCTGTGATGCCTCTTCGGAACTCTCATTGGATCCGGAGGCATTGCGTTTCGACATGGAGGAGAGGAAGTCATTGAAATCAGTGAATTTCCGGAGATAGGCGATATTGATCCTTCCCGGCTTCAGCTTGAGTTCTTGCTTACCTCTTGAAGTTATCTGCATCGTCCCCCGTTTCGGGGATATGAGCAGCCCGGCCTTGACAAGATGGAAACGAGCCCACATAACCCGATTGTAGAATGTCTGTTGCACTCCACTTGGAAGCATTTCGTTCTTCTCCTTCTCGGTCAACTTGAACTTGGTGGCAAGGGCTTCAACCACATCCCTATTGGTGTGAGGATTTCCATCGGAAACATATTCCAATAGAGGAAGCATCGTGGATTGGTAGTCCGGAATGGCCATGGATGGATACTTTGGGCAGGCAAGTTCGTTGTTATACCGGGAACCCGCGTGAGGGATAGGAGCGGCACCCCGCAGTGGTGTAGGGGCGATGCATGCATCGCACATGCGCCGCGAGGAGTAAAGCGGATAGCCCGACCCCGCTGCTCCTGATCGCAGCAGAGCGGAGCCGAAGGATGAGCGGGGGCACGCCCAATAGATTCAATCCTTTGGCTTCTGCGCTTTCAGTTCCGACCTCACTTTGTACAAGCGCTCGCTGAAGCCTCCGTCCTTTTCGAAAGCGCGGGCTTGACTTTCCACCTGTTTGTCCAATAGGTGGATCGCGATCTTGCTCAAGGTCTGGCCGACGTTGGCGCTGATCTCGGCGTATGCCCGGCCTTGCACGGTGGCCGGTGTTCGCGCAGTGCGTGGCCCTTCCGGAGCTGCCGTGCGTGCTTCCTTTTCGCGTTCCCAAAGCGCCTTGATCCACAGCGCGACTTCATCGGCATCCTTGCAGCGTGCGTTGCTCAGCTCCTTCCGACGCGGGTCCATGGGTTCCCACAAGGGCAGTTTGCGGTGTTCCAGAAATGCCTCGTAGTCCTTCCGAAGCTCATCCAAGCTGGCGCGCGCCACGCTGGTGAGGTTCAGCTCCAACTTCTTGGTGGTAGCACTGATCTTGCTGCCTTCTCCGATGTTGCTTTCCCCGCTGCGTGCGGCTTGCTCCATCTGGTCGTGGGTGCGGCTGCCGCGAGGTATGTAACGATCCACGAAGCGAACGGTCACGAGGTAGAGCAGCTTGGCCACTTGGTAGCTCACCAGCTTTTCGTAGCCACCGCTGGGCGGAAGGATCTTGGAGTATTTGGGGTCGCGGTGTTGCATGGTAGCCAAGTTAGTTGTAGTGGGTTAAATGGACTCGAATGGACGCAAATGGACGCACCCGCTCTGCGGTGCGCCAGGTCCATTTGCGTCCATTGGAGTCCATTGGCTTTGGTTATTCCGATCTGATTCAACTCCTTCTATTCGCCAACAGCACCGGGGCCTGCCCATCGAAAGGGTTATCCATTCTTCCGATGCTTTTGGCGCCCATGCCGGCGGCGCGCATCACCATGCGGTCGCCGAAGCGCTTGCGCACTTTGTCCATCGCTTGGTAGAGGTTCATGGCCTCCTGCGTGTCGGTGAAGGCGTCCATCTGGTGGCCGCCGCCCACGAGGTGGCTGAAGCGGATGCCCACCAAGCGGATGCGTTGGCGACGGTCGTACAGTGCGCGGAAGAGCTCGTGCACCGTGGGCAGGATGATGTGGTCACACGCGGTGTAGCCGATGCGTAGCTGCCGCGTGTGCGTGTTCATGTCGGCATAGCGGATCTTCACGGCGATGCAGCTGGTGAGCTTGTCACCTTTGCGCAGTTGGTAGGCGAGGTTTTCCGCCATGGCGGTGAGCAGGCCGCGCAGCTTCGCCATGTCGATGGTGTCGCGCTCGAAGGTGCGTTCGGTGCTGATGCTCTTCCGCTCGTGCCACGGCGTCACCGGGCTGGGGTCGATGCCGTTCGCCTTGCGCCACAGCACCGGCCCGTGCTCGCCCAGCAGCCGTTGCATCAGGTCTATCGGCAGCTCTTGCATGGTGTGGATACGTGCCACGCCCATGCTGCGCAGCAGGTGCGCCGTTTTGCCGCCCACGCCGGGAATGCTCTCGATGGGCATCGGCGCGAGGAAGGGCTTTTCGGTGCCGCGCTCCACCTCGCGTTGGCCGTTGGGCTTGGCGGTGTTGGTGGCCACCTTGCTCACCGTCTTGTTGATGCTCAGCCCGAAGCTGTTCGGCAGACCGGTCTCCTTGGCGATGTACTGGCGCAGCTCGCTGGCCAGCTTCATCGCGCCGAAGAACTTCTCCATGCCGGTGAGGTCCACGTAGAACTCGTCCACGCTGGTCTTCTCAAAGAGCGGCACGCGCTCGCGGATGATCTCGGTGACCTCGTCGCTCTTCTTCATGTAGGCACCGCTATCGCCGCGCAGGATGATCGCATCCGGACAGAGCTGCTTGGCGGTGCGCATGGGCATGGCGCTGCGCACGCCGAAGTGCCTTGCCTCGTAGCTGCATGAGGCCACCACGCCGCGGTCGCTGTCGGAACCCACCAGCACGGGTTTGCCACATAGTTCCGGATGCTTCAGGCGTTCCACGCTCACGAAAAAGCTGTCGAGGTCGAGGTGGACGATGGTGCGTTGCTTGCTCATGGATGATCGCGATCGACGTTGAAGCCGTCGATCGCGCCGCCATAAGATAGGCAACGGAAGAAAGCGGGAAGTTCCGCATCACCCCATCGTCTTCGCATGGAAGTAGCCGCCGCTTTCCATGAATGTCTGCACCTTCAGGATCGCTTTCAACTGTTCGCCCACCAAGGGCGATTCGCGAAGCTTCTCCCGGAAACCCTCGTGCAGCAACACCACATTGCTGCCAAGCTCGTCCAGCCGGGCTTTCAGCCGACCGGCATCGTCGAGCAACTCGGTCTCCTCCCGCTCAACGGCTTGGATCAGCCCATGCACTTCGCGGTAAGCGGCCCTTCCTTCCGCGGAAAGAATATGCGTGGAGAAGAGCAGGCCCTTGGCCATCAGATGCTCCTGCATGGGGCCGCTCTTGAAGGTGCCGAAGTCGTCGATCGTCCGGTTCATGTGGATCCGTAGGTCCGCCAAGGAATCCGGGCGGTCGGCCGGGAAGAGCGACAGCGCAAAGGCCTCGGGCGCCGAGAGGGGCACTGGGTCCGCAACATGCGTAAGGAAGAGCCGCATCACCAAATGGTGGTTGTCGTGCCCCGCCACCACCCTGCTATAGTCCAAGGAGATCGCACCGGTATGGCAGAGGTGATAGATAGTGTAACAAAGCATTGCTTCCCCCGAAGAGAAGAGCGGATGGTGCAGATAGTGATATGTATGTGGGCCGATGGATTGCATGGCAACGGTTTTTAAATGGATAACAACCGGTGCGATGAAAGGTGCGCGGTGCTGTCCCCTCAGCGGTCTCCGCCGTACGGCAGACCCTGAGGACCCTCAGGACACTGTGGCCAATTTTCTCCTATGTTTCTTTGCCTGGAAGGCATCCCGCGCAACACCAAGGCTGATGCCGCAGAGCACCATGATCATCGACATCCATACCCACATCAACAACTACCACGAAGATCGCGTGGTCTCCCTCGAGGAATGCTTGGACCGCCTTGTAGCGGCCATGGCGGAGAACAAGGTGGACTACTCCTTGGTGCTCACCTCGTACAAAGTGAACGAGCATAGGCCGAGCACCAAGCGCGTGGTGGAGGCCATCAGCGGAAGGAAGAACCTGGGCGTGGTGGCAGGCATCAGCTACCTGCACTACAACCATCATGACCTGAGCGAGATCGCTGAATACCTGCAACAGGGCCTTGTAAAAGGATTGAAGCTCTATCCCGGATACGAGCCGTTCTACCCGAACGATACGCGCTTGAAAGTGGTCTACGACATGGCCGTGGAATACGACGTGCCCGTGATGTTCCACAGCGGCGACACCTATGCACCGACCGGTCGCGTCAAGTACTCGCACCCGCTCCAGATCGACGACCTGGCCGTGGACTTCCCCACCATGAAGATCGTGATCTGCCACGTGGGCAACCCATGGATCAAGGACTGCATGGAAGTGGTGTACAAGAACGACAACGTCTATGCCGACTTTTCAGGCCTGGTGCTCGGCGACTTCACCGACAAGTTCGAGAAGTTCATGAAGAAGGAACTCGAGGAAATGATCACCTATGCCGGCAACCCGCGCTACCTGCTCTACGGCACGGATTGGCCCATCTCCAACATGGGCTCCTACCTCAACTTCATCAAGCAACTGGACCTGCCGGACGACCGCAAGGAAATGATCCTCTGGAAGAATGCGGCGGAGTTGTTCAAGATCGATGTGACGCAGCTGTAGGGGCAGCTTTTCAGTAACCTCTCCGGTCATTCCTGATCACTTGAGCCCAATGAACAGGATGATCCAGAACAGCGTGCCCAGGATCAACGCCGCCATGCGTTGCCGATACTTTCTATTGAAGCTCCGCCGGTCCAGTTCGGAAAGTCCGAGCTTGTATTCCAGGCCGAACTTCCTGGCCAAAAGTTTGGTCAGGATCATGAACGGAGCACCCAAAAGGACGAGCAGGAGCTTCCAAAGTGGATAGCCCTCCTGTGCATGCCGACCATGCAACTCCTCCAGAGCGATCGATGCCTGAGAGAACGACTGTTCATGCGTCTTGATGTCTTCGGTCGGCACGCCTCGTTTGACCAGCTCCATCTGTGCCAATGCCCGTGCTTCCGGTTGCCACGAGGCGGCATCCGAGGTCATCTTCAGCAGCTCCTTCGTACTCCGTTCGGAGATGGGCGGGTGGAAGTCCATCGCGGAGCAAGCTACATGCGCCTGATGATCCGATCGTCGGCATCTATCTTTGAAAACCCATGGCAAAGAAGAAAACCATCGATTGGGCACTCGCCCCCGCTCCTGAGAACAAGGACCACATCACCATCAAGCCGCAGTATGAGCTCTTCATCGGCGGCAAATGGGTGAAGCCCAAGAGCGGCAAGTACTTCGATACCATCAACCCCGCCAACGAGCAGAAGCTCGCGCGCATCGCCGAGGCCAACGAGGCCGATGTGGATGCCGCCGTGAAGGCCGCCCGCAAGGCCTACCAGGGGCCATGGGGCAAGATGCCCGCCAGCGAACGCGCCAAGTACATCTACCGCATTGCGCGGCTGATGCAGGAAAAAGCCCGCGAACTCGCCGTGATCGAAAGCATGGACGGCGGCAAGGCCATCCGCGAAAGCCGCGACATCGACATCCCGCTCGCCGCTGCCCACTTCTTCTACTATGCCGGCTGGGCCGACAAGATCTCCTACGCTTTCCCCGGCAAGCAGACCAGCCCGCTCGGCGTGGCCGGACAGGTGATCCCGTGGAACTTCCCGCTCCTGATGGCCTCCTGGAAACTCGCGCCCGCACTGGCCTGTGGCAACACCGTGGTGCTGAAGCCCGCCGAGACCACACCCCTCACCGCACTGAAGCTTGCCGAGATCATCCAAGAAGCCGATCTCCCCGAAGGCGTCGTCAACATCGTCACTGGCGCGGGGGCCACGGGCGCCGCGGTGGTCAACCATCCGGATGTCAACAAGGTCGCCTTCACCGGCAGCACCAACGTGGGCAAGCTCATCCAGCGAAGCACCGCAGGCTCCGGCAAAAAGCTCACCCTCGAGCTCGGCGGAAAAGCAGCCAACATCATCTTCGCAGACGCCACCATCGACCAGGCCGTGGAAGGCATCGTCAACGGCATCTACTTCAACCAAGGCCACGTATGCTGCGCCGGTAGCCGTCTCTACGTGGAAGAGGCCGTGTACGACGAAGTGCTGCGCAAGCTCAAGCACCGCATGAACAGCCTCGTCGTGGGCGACCCGCTGGACAAGAACACCGACATCGGCGCCATCAACAGCAAGGAACAGCTCGGCACCATCAACAAATACCTCAAGATCGGCCAGGAGGAAGGCAGCGACATGTTCCAGCCCACCTGCGACCTGCCCAGCAAAGGCTTCTGGTGCCCACCCACGCTCTTCACCAACGTGGCCCAAAGCGCGCGCATCTCACAAGAAGAGATCTTCGGCCCCGTCCTCGCCGTGCAGACCTTCCGCACCATGGACGAAGTGCTGCAAAAGGCCAACAACACCCCCTACGGCCTCAGCGCCGGCGTGTGGACGGACAAAGGCAGCAAGATCTTCAACATGACCACCAAGCTCCGCGCCGGCGTCATCTGGGCCAACACCTTCAACAAGTTCGATCCCACCTCACCGTTTGGCGGCTACAAGGAAAGCGGGTATGGACGGGAAGGAGGCGTGCATGGCTTGGGGGCGTACTTGAATTTGAATTGAGTGATGATGCACGCTGTCACATCGAGCAATAGCGAAGCGACACTACGCAGAGCGCGAAGCGATCGAGAAGTCGAGATGTGGGCGTGCCCCCTTGCTCAAATGCAGCAAGGGGTCGGGCTATCCGCTGCAAGTCCTCGCACCCCCGGCCTACGAGCCGGGGTCGCTGTGGGCTTTCCGCTTCTATCCCTCACGCAAGAGCAAACCTGAAGAAGCTCACAGGCGCATTCATGAACGCAGACTGCAAATTTTGAGAAATGCCTGTTTCGCTGTCCTTCTCTTATGCGAAGCTCACTGAAGCGGTGGAGATTTTCGTGAACCATGAGGACGATGCAAGACAACGACTGCTCGCCGCCGAGATACCACTAACACTCATTTCAAGCGAGGACTTACCCGAGCCATACAACAAGGAATGGGCAACACTGTGGTCAATGCTAACGGATAGAGGCACGAGTCAGGATTTCTCACCATTCCAATATACCGTTCTGCAAATGAGGAAGAAGCGAGCAGCCCAGTTCATTGGAGAAATATGGAACATGATGGCCATGCTGGATTCCTTTATCAGGCGTGGTCCACATTGATTATTTCCATCTAATTCACGCACATCAACCGACTCTGGTAGTTTTGATTGAGATGCCTCCCCGCCTCGAATACATCACCATAGCAGCATTGTGCTTCTGCGGCTCTATCAATGCGCAGACCAATAAGATAGTGACCACTGCAATAGATAGGGTCGTCCAAGAGATCAATCAGTCGGAGGACTATGAGGTACGGACGCTGGAGAATGATGAATTTCTCGAGCAGATGACGGACGGCGGAGGTGAGTTGACGGGGCTGATGAGAAACGGACAATTGGTCAAGATGATTGAGCAGGTGGGTCTTTCGAGTTGCGTCAACGTCACTGAGTACTACTTCGAGAATTCCCAACTTGCTTTTATCTCAGTTCAAGGTTCGGAGTTCTCATATATCGACAGCACGTCCTCATTCGATCCACGCGCTCAGGACGTGACAATGAAAGCCAACTTCTATTTTCATGCGAACAAATTGATCGAGTCTGAGCTGAAGGGTTCAACGCGTTGTGGAGGTGCTCCAACCAAGGAATGGGCAGCGGTTTATCAAACCGAGGCACTGCGACTCAAGGGTTTGTTGATGCACTAGGAACAAGGTTCCCCAACTCTAGCGCGACTTTACACTCGTGCCTTTGCACCATCTTTTCCCGGCTTCACTGAACAGTAGAAGCAAATTTCTTTCGCAACTGGCTTCGGAACCGGAGCACTGTAGAATTCTTGGGCATCTGGGAGCGCCTCAACAATCCAATTTTCAATCCCGTCGAATTCGACGGGATTAGAATGCATACAGGTATGGACAGCTTCGAGTTCAACGACCGTACCTAACGAAGACATTCCACGCCTACCTTCGGTCACATGCGGTCCGTCATAACCATAGGCGAAGTCTCCGAGCTGCGGGCTCCCTTAAAGTACTTCCGTCCTTGGCTGCGGAATGAGAAGCCCAGTGCCTTCGATCTTCCGACACGGCAGGAGCTGGTCCTGCTCGGAGTCGCCTTCTTCTTCGCTCCATTGGTGATCGCTTTTGCATCCATTTGGATCTTCTTCCAAGAGGAATTCGCGGAGTTGCATGGCAGGGAGCGTGTTCTCTTCCTCCTAGCAGTCCCGTTCCTTTTGCCTGCCGCCTATTGTTACGTGGTCGTGCATGACATGATTCGGCCCTTGGCCATGCGCATCCTGCTGCGGAGGCGCTTGCTCCGCGAGGCGAAAAAAGCGGTCCGGGAGCTTATGGCAGGTTTGCCTTGAGCGATGAACAGAGCCTACGCTGGCTGGCAATTCCCGCTGGCGCAGGCACTTCAGCCCATGGGCTTAACTTTGGCTACGAACTACGATCTCCATGGCCAAGACCGCGACCAAGCCTACCTCCCCTTCTGCCAAGGCCGAAAAGCCTGCCCATAACGGACACGACACTACCGTTGCCGCCAAGAAAGCCGAACGCCTTCCGGTGATGAAGACCTACAAGATCTTCATCGGCGGAAAGTTCCCTCGTACCGAGAGCGGCCGTTACTACCAGCCCAAGGACGCGGATGGCAAGCCGCTTGCGAACATCTGCCGGGGCAGCCGCAAGGACATCCGCAACAGCGTAGTAGCAGCGCGAAAGGCCGTAGGCGATTGGGCGAACCGCAGTGCATTCAATCGGGGACAGATCCTCTACCGCATCGGCGAAATGCTCGAAGGCCGTAGCGCCCAGTTCGTGCATGAATTGGAACTGCACGGCGCAACGCGCAAACATGCGGAGGCTGAGGTGAGCGCCGCCATCGACTGCTGGATCTATTACGCAGGCTGGTGCGACAAATACCAAGCGATCTTCAGCAGCGTGAACCCTACGAACAGTTCACACTTCAACTTCAGCGTACAGGAACCCACCGGCGTGGTGGGCCTGATGGCACCAAGCACCTCCGGCCTCATCGGACTGGTGAGCACCGTGGCACCGATCATCGCGGGCGGCAACACCGCGGTGGTAGTGGCCAGCGAAGATCATCCATTACCGGCCGTCACCTTCGCGGAAGTGCTCGCCACCAGCGACCTGCCCGGCGGCGTGGTGAACCTCATCACCGGCCTGCGCTCGGAACTCCTGAAACCGCTCATTACACACATGGACATCAATGCCGTGGTATGCGCGGATCCCACCAAAGAGGAGAAGCAAATGCTGGACACCGAGGCCGCCACGAACATGAAGCGTCTGGTGGTACCCAAGGTGAAGGACTGGATGCAAGAGGAAGGCCGCACACCCTACATGATCCTGGACACGCAGGAGGTGAAGACCACCTGGCACCCGATCGAGCGCGGGCAGGGTGGGGGCGGCGGGTATTGATCTAGGTGAACCAGATCAAATGACACTTGGCGATCTTTGAGGAAAGCCATATGACCACCATCATCAAGCGCACTACCACACGAAAGCAGTTGGTGGCGCTCTTAAAGGGAAAGAAGCGCAAGCGTAAGGCCAAAGGCGTTGATGTGAAAAGCTTTGCCGGGAAGCTTAAGCTTGAGGGCGATCCGTTGGAGATCCAGAACCGTATGCGTGATGGATGGAAATAGGTTGTTGGTGGACACCAATATCATCCTCTGGAACACTTGAGCCATGAACTGGATAAACGCTACAGGGTCGAACATCTCTTCGGCCAGTTGCATATCGGCAGTTTCAATATCCACCAACTGTTCGATAGCCCATTCTGGAAGGATCACGATATTGTACGAGTCACGGATCTGGAAGAGGGATCAATGATCTACATCGATCCAACCCTGTACGATGCGATAGGGATCGGGCGTGTTCGTGGCCCGGGCGCGAGCTCCAATTAGTTCAGGCCCACGGCGCGTAAGTGTAGCGAGACCGGGCCTCGCGAATAGTTTGCACTTCGCTGGAGAGGGCGGACTTGCGGAAACCGACGCGCTGTGAGAAATGGGATTCTACACTCAATGCTGCACCACCAACCTCCCCGTCGCAACCGTACCATCGGCGCCGGTGGTCTTCACCAAGTAAAGTCCATTGCCCCATGTGGAAGTATCCATCCAATGCTGACCGGCGACGATGGATCCGCCATGGACCAACACGCCGGTGGCGTTGAATACTTCCAGTTGCGTTGTTCCTGATCCATGACGTGGGGTCTCGATCATGACTTGATCACCCGCGGGATTTGGAAGAAGAGATGTCGCGGGCGATCGTTGCGCACTGATGCCCACGGATCGGTCGAACTCGAAAATATAAACCGTCTGGTAGGCGAATGCACTTCCCCCGATCCGCTGAGCAACGAGATAGAGATACGTGCCATCGTAATACATGCCGCGGGGCGATTGGTCGCCGTCCGGATCCGGAAGGTCAACAAACCCGATGTCCTGCTTGGTGGTGAGGTTGTACGAGTAGATCCGTTCGGGATCGCCATGCAGGTCATCCGTGACATAGAGCAACGTGTCGCCTTTCAATGCAATACCATAGGGTTGCTCGCCGTGAAGAGGTACCGTATCGATGGGTGCTGCATCACCCGGAACCCACTTATATGCATACGCGAACGGGTAGGTATCGAAATCAGGATAGTACATGGTGTACCATACCGCATTGCCCTCCGCACATAGATCACCGATGCCGGAGGAGTGACCGCCGATCACATCCGGAAAGGTCCACGTATTCAGCAATGTGCCCGCTAATGATACTTCGTACAAGTGGGCACCGTTGGAGGTATAGTCCTGAGCGATCAGATATGAATTCGGGCGACGAATGAGGCCGTGGTTGAAGGTGTATCCCGTTGCCTGCTGGCCGAAGATCGTACCGCTGAGATCGGAGAAATACACATCACCCGAAATGTCAGCCCCGAGGAAGATCGTGTCCCCGCTCAAATGGATCCCCCAGAAGTTCTGGCTGATCCCGGGATAGGGGATGCTGTCGATCAAGGTTTGTGCAGTACAGGTTGCACTAAGGAAAAGTGCAGCCGCGATGGAGATGATGATCTGCTTCATGCCATGGTGCTTTGAAACACCGAATGTAGCATGCACTCAGAGCTTTGCAGCAGGAAGTAGGTATTTGTCGGGGCTCAAAACTTCGCGCACGGCACAACCCGCCTGCGGGCCATCGAACGCTTCTTGCGCTTGTCCGCGAACTCAAAGATCGTAGTGATCTCATGCGCGCCACCGCTGTTCAATGCCAAGCGCGAGATGGTGATGTCGTAGCTATAACCGAAGCGCCAATCACCGGCCTTGAAGCCGACGAGAACGGAGATGGCATCATTGTTCTGGTAACCGGGTTGGTATGCCTTCAGCGGAAGACCGCGGTACCAAAGGCCTGCGAAGACCGGGTCCCGTTCATAGTATGCGCCGATGTCCAGCTGGTCGAATTTACCCTGTGCACGGTAGTTGAATGCAGCCACGATGGATTGGGGGTCCTTCCGCACCATTCCTCCCGAGCGTAACTTGAACCGATAGCCGCCGTGCATGTTGAACTGACGGGGCAGTGCTGCTTCACTTTCCAACAGTGATTGATTGGGTTCGTTCATATGCTGGAGCGCAAAGCCGAACCATAGTTGCGGCGTGAACAGCAACAATCCGGAACCGATATCGGAATAGCCCTTCTTTCGGCCGTCGTAATATTCATAGGTGGCCACATCACCACCACGTGATAGCTGATCATTGAAGATGAGCTTGGAGTAGTTCACCGAACGGCTCGCATAGCCGATTTGTAGGGCGGGCCGCAGGAAGACCTTGTGTTTCAAGCGGATCTCATAGGCATACTGGAAGGTGAAGCTGGTAGAGCTTAAGGCGCCACTACCGGCCTGGTCACGCGTGGCGATGATGCCAATGCCGCTATTCAGGCTGCCTAAATACTGGTCGGCAGCCAAGTTATAGCTCACGAATGCGCCAGGGATGGCAGGCCATTGATCGCGGAATTGAAGGGTGAACCGGTTCTGGATCGTGGTACCGGCAAAGGCAGGGCTCAAATAGGTCGGTGCGGCATAGAACTGCGTAAAATGAGGGTCCTGGGCCACAACGTGGCCCAGGACGCCGAGCATCCAAGCAATTGTGAAACCGAACCGGGGGGTCATGAGGTTAGTGCTGGGGCAAGGCACCAGCGGTCTTATCGTTATGCGACAGGGACACATCCAGCGATAATCTGCCGGTCATCTCTTCATCCTCGTTGTAGAGTTCGTACTCCCACGGAGCAAAGCCCTCGGCGGTCACTTCCATGTGATACGCTTGCCCCGGGCGGACAGCCATTACATAGCGGCCCGTGTGTTCATTGGTGTTGTAGATGCCGAATATTTCCTCGGTCTTGCTATCGGAGAGAATGATTCGGGCCTTCAGGGGTTGGTCTATCGCGTTCGTGATCACACCCTGCACCAATAGGTATTCCACTTGGCTGGTAGGAAAGACCACCTCATAGATATCCTGTCCTCCCAATCCGCCTTCACGTTCGGAACTGAAGTAGCCCGTTCGGCCATCCTCACCGAGGGAAAAGTAGATGTCGTCATTCACCGTGTTCAAAGGATAACCCATGTTCAACGGTCGGTCCCAGATGTTCATGTCGGGGTCCAGAAGGCCAGCTTTGAAGATGTCAAAACCACCCATGGTGTTGTGCCCGTTACTGCTGAAGAAAAGCGTGGTGCCATCGCTGTGCAGGAAGGGCGCATCCTCGTCGTACGGTGTGTTGATGTTTGGTCCAAGATTCAAGGGTAGGCTCCATTCCCCGTTCGGCAGCCGACGGATACGATAGAGATCGCGTCCACCGAATCCTCCGGGACGGTCGCTTGTGAAATAGATCTCCGAACCATCAGGGGAAATGGTGGCGCTGGGCTCATGGTATTTGCTGTTGATCTGGTCCGTCATCCGCTGCGGTGTTGCCCATATCCCTTGCGAGCGTTGGGTGATATAGAGGTCGCCATCCGGGACCAGGTCGCTGGCGCGATAAATGATCATCTCGTTGCCATCCGGGCTGAGGCCTACTGTTGCATCCTGCATCGTTGAGTTCACCGGCGCTTGGATGTTAATGGCGCGGCTCCATATTTCATCGGTCTTCGTGCTGGTATAGATGTCCTCGTAGTATTGGCCACTTTCATCCTTCAGGCCGCCCATGGTACCGGGTCGGCGACTGGTGTAGTACAGTATGCTGCCGTCCGCGGTCACTAACGGGCAGTAATCATGCGCGGGTGAGTTGATGGCGGCTCCCAGGTTGCGGATCCGCAATCGCACGGGATCAGCAGTGAGGGATCGAGCGTTGTTCGCGATCGCGATCTGGCGGTCCACTTCTGCGTTGGGCACTTCCCGGCCGGTCTCATGCCTGTATTGTTCCAGCAATGTGATCTCTTCCCCGAACCGCTGCTGGCGGTGACGTGCCATGGCCAATTGATAGATGCCCTCCACACTTCCATACCGGACGGCCACTTCAAAGCGCGCTGCGGACTTGTCCCGCTTATCAGGCATGTTCACCTCGCACATGCCAATGCCATAGAAGGTTTCAGCGAACGTGGTATCCACGTTCACCAAGCGCTTGTAGATCCGGTAGGCATCGGTCCACTGTCCGGCCTCCATCAGGACCCGGGCCTCATCCAACATATTGTACTGAGCACGGTTGTAACCTCGCTGGGCTTCCACCGTCCCGCTCAATGCAATGGCCATCAACATAGCCGTCATCAGTTGTTGCTTTCTCCTCATCGTAATAGGGTAAGGTCACCGGTCATTCGTTTTTCATCACCGGTAACGAACCGGGCATAGGCTTTCCAGACATAGACATCCTGCTTCGACAAACGCCCGCGGTAGTACCCGTCCCAGCCTTTGTGTATGTCGTCCGTTTCGAACAGAAGTTCACCCCAGCGATTGAAGACCTGAAGGTGGTATTCCTGCACGCCTTCGCTCATGGGATGGAAGATGTCGTTATCGAAGCTGTTCGGATCGTATACGCCATCCGTAGGCCCGGTGTTACCTGGCGTGAAAGCGTTCGGGAATACGATGTCTCCGCCGGCAATGGAAGTGACCGCGCCAGGAATACTGAACGTATCCGGACAGTTCCAAACGTTGTTCGCGATAAGGGATACATCGAACACACCTGGCTCTTGGTAGTAATGCACCGGGTTCGCATCATTGCTGAATGTGCCATCACCGAATTCCCAGACATAGCTGGTAGCATTGGTGCTGAGATTGTAGGTGAACATCGGCTGCGTAGGTGCTATCACCTCGGAAGGTTGTAGCGTGAAGAAGGCCATGGCAGAGGGCCGGACCACTACGGAATCTACTTTCACCATCGTGCTCACGCCGCCGTTCATCCCAAAGGCCGTAAGTGTGATCGTGTACGTGCCGGGCGAATGGTATTCGTGAACGGGATTCTCTGCGATGCTCGTAGCACCATCACCGAACTGCCATTGGTAGCCGAGCCCGAGCAAGGAGGTGTTTGTGAACGCCACGGTAAGCGGGGCGCAACCAACTCCGCTGCCGATGAATGATGCGGTGGGCAGCGGTGGATCGATGGAGATCTGCTGGCTGGCCGTATCCGTGCACATGCCGGTGCTCACCGTAAGGGTGATGGTGTAATTGCCCCACGTGGCGTAGATGTGTGCAGGGGGATCCTCCAAGGTGGAGGTGCTGCCATCACCCATCGACCAGGAATAGCCCCACTGACCATTTGGTGTAGTGTTGTTGATCGTTACGGTGGCGTCAGGGAAAGCCTGTCCGAATGGGGTGGCCAGGAAGGAAGCGGTCGGTGCCGGATGGATCACGATATCGTGCTGGGCCGTCTGCGTGCAGCCATAGGCCGAGGTGGCGGTCAATGTCACGGTATAGGTGATATCCGTCGTGCCGGTATTCACGTAGGTATGCGTGATGTCCGTGCCTACCAGGGTAACGCCGTCGCCCATGTTCCACAGCGCCTGGGTTGTTCCAATGCTTTCGTCCGTCAGATCGATCACCGCAGGAGAACAAGCCTCAAGCGGTAGTTGGAAGATGGCTTCAATGGCCGGATAGATCGTTACCGGTACGGTAGAGGTATCCACGCAACCGAATGCGGTGGTGGCCGTGAGCTTTACCGGATACTGGAGCGGCCCGCTGCCGGTGTTGTTGAAACTGTGAGAGACATCACCGGGTACGGCATTCAGGAAGGTTCCATCACCGAACTGCCAGTTCATGCTGGCAGCACCGATGCTCAGGTCTTGGAAGGAGATCGCCGCTGGCGCGCATGCCGTACCCGGACTCGCGGTGAATTGTGCGATCGGGGCCGGGTGTACCAATACCGATGCAGTGGCCGTATCGCTGCAGCCAAAGGAGGAATTGGCGATCAGCACCGGATGGAACAAGGTATCGGCCAACCCATTATGATTGTAAATGTGTGTTGGATTCGTGGATGCGCTTCCTCCACCATCACCGAAGGTCCAGAGGTAGTTGTTCGCCCCCGTGCTCAAGTTCACAAAGTGTGGATTCATCGGCGAGCAGCCCGAACTGTCCGCAACAAAAGCCGCATTCACTTGGGGAAATACCTGCAAGGTGGAGGTGGCCGTATTCGTGCAGCCGTACTCGGAAGTGGCGCTGAGGGATAGCGGATAGGAGTTCGCCCCAGGTCCGGAAAAGTTGTACCAGTTGTGGCCATGGGTAGCTGCCAGGGTATCGGAGGTCTGTCCATCACCATAGGACCAGTGGTAGGTGCTGGCACCTTGCGACTGATTGGTCAACGTGGCGACCAAAGGATGGCAACCCGATGTGGAACTCACCGAGAACTGCGCTACCGGTGAAGGATGCACAACGATCACACCGGAGGTGCTGTCCGTGCATCCGAACGCGTTGGTTGCCACCAGCTTTACCAGGAAGTGAAGGGTGCTGTCCGTATTGTTCAGATACGTGTGCTGTGGGGTAGGTCCGCCGCCGCTGCTTCCATCCCCAAAATCCCATTGATAGTTCACGGCTCCGAGAACGGAGGGGAAGGTGACCAGCAAGGGGGTGCAACCGCTATCAGGTTGGGCACTGAAGCTGAAGTTAGGTGCCGGGTATACGGTGATGTTCTGTTGACTGGTGCTGCTGCACCCCGCCCAGTTGCTCACGGTAAGTGTCACGGACATCACTTGGAGCACCCCCGTATGGTTGATGTAGGTGTGCGATGGTGAAGCATCCGTACTCGTGGTGCCATCACCGAAATCCCAATGGAAATCCGAACCGCCGGTGCTGTTGTTGGTGAAGTTCACATCCAACGGAGCACAACCCGGGTATGCATCATGGCTGAACATGGCCAGCACGGTCGGCGCAACGGTGATGGTCGTGGTTGCAGTATCGCTGCATCCTGAAGCAGTGCTGGCAACCAAGAGGGCGGTATACACACTGTCCGCAGCTCCTGGGTTCATATAGGTATGTACGGGTTCAGTATCATTGCTGTTCCCGCCATCGCCGAAGTACCAGACATAGTTCGTGGCCCCCGTGCTGGTATTGGTGAAGGTCACCTCCATCGGGGAGCACCCGTTCAATGGGTCGGCGCCCATGGTCGCTACCGGCTTCGGCTCCACGGTAATGGTAGAGGTGCTGGTACCCGAGCAATACGGTGTGGTTGTGGTCAATGTGACCGTATAGGTTCCTCCGCTAGCATAGAGATGCTCGGGGCCCTGCACGGTATCGGTATTCCCATCCCCAAAGTCCCACAACCATTGCTGCACCGGGTTTCCAGGAGCGGTGATGGTGAGGTCCGCGAACTGTGCGGGCAAGCCTTCGCACACATTCTGTACGCCGATCACCGGATCGGGGACCGCATAGACGTGTACCGTATCACGGTGGATATCATTGCACCCTTGGTTGTTATACGCGGTAAGGGAGATGATGTAATCCCCCACCGTGGAAAAGGTGTGCGGCGGAGGAGCAGCGAGTGCGCTTGTGGTTCCATCACCGAAATCCCAGAGGTAGTTCACTGCGTTGATGCTTGTGTTCGTGAATGTGGTCGTTAGCGAGATACACGCGGCATCAACATCCGAAGTGAATGCGGCCGTCGGGCTCGGGAGAACGGTTACTGCAACGGTGGCCGTATCCGCACAACCTGCGGTGGCACCTTGAATGCTCGCGGCGTATTGCACATTGTACACGCCCTGTGTATTGAAGGTATGGCTTTGGTCGCCTGCGGAAGTCCAGTTGAAGCCGTTGCCATCATCGAAGTTCCACTCGAAGTAGTTGGCCCCTCCATTGGTGGTCTGGTTGAATTGAACGGGGTCACCTGCACACACGGGTGTGGGGTTGGCTGTTAGGCTCACTGACGGTGGGGGTACGATGTTGATCGTTACATAAGTCGTGTCGATACCACAGTAGTTGCTGTCCAGCAACATCACCTCATAGGTGCCGATCGCAGGATAGGCGATGGTATGCGGGAAGGTGGGAGGCCAAGGCGTCCAATCGATGATGGAATCATGCCCTGCTCCCCAGTAGTCACCAAAGTTCCAGTACTCATAGCGCTGGTAGATGTTGCCCTGATTAAGGCAGTTCCGGTTCGTGGTGTTGAGGTAGGTCACCTCATTATCGGGCCAACATAGCAGGGTGGCGCTCGGTGAAATGTTCGCCGTGTCAATGTCCCATATCCGGATAGGATTGAACGTGGCGATACTGGGTCCTCCTTGAAGCGTGTTGCACTGGTTTTCCGCGCTCAATCGTACGGTGGTCTCACAACCCACAGTGCCGGGCAGATACATGTGCGAGAGGACCTGACCCAGGTTGGTATGGTCATAGGTGTCCCATGTGGTTCCATCTCCGAAGTTCCACATGAACACCGTATTGGGCGAGGTGTTGGTGCTGCTGTTCATGAAGTCCACCGATTGCGGTGCACATACCTGCGTGAGGCCGCCAATAGGGATCTGGATAGAGGCACTGGTGCTTTGTTCCATGGTCACCGTGCCGGTGATCACACAACCGCTGGTGATCTCGGTGAAGGTCACCGTGTATGTGGCTATGCCGGCGGCATACACATGGCTTACCGTCTGCGGTGGATTCAATCCTGCTCCACTTTGAGGCGGGGAACCATCGCCCCAATCGATGGTGTACGCTCCCGTGGCCGTGGGCGAACCAACCACCAAAGTGAAATTGCCGCCGGAGCAGCTGATCCAAACAGGGGCATCGCTTGGGTCGCCGTTGCTGTTGAACAGCATTGGGCATTGGGCGATCACCAGACCTGGAACAAGCCCGGCTGCCAACAAAAGCAAGGTTTTCCAAAGGGTCATAGGGGATCTCATCGTCCGTCTGTACGGAGGGATCACGGGTTTGGATACCTATACCGGAATGGAATGCGACCAAGTGTTCCAAGCGCACGCCGAACGGCCCAATGTGACCGATGATCAAAGAGGGAAGTCTGTCGAACTATTCAGGCGCAGGGCCGTAATAATGCAAACAATGGACTGGACCAAGAGGACATGGCGAATTTCGACCTTTGCGTGATAGGCGGCGGGCCTGCCGGTTATGCTGCGGCCATGCGGGCCATCGATCTGGGCAAACGTGTTGCACTTATCGAACGTGACCGCATCGGTGGCACCGGTATATATAATGGGGCGCTCGCCTCAAAGACCCTATGGGAGCTCAGCCATCGCGTGGCCACTGCCAACGAGGTGCTTCGCGGCCGTGATCGGGAACCGTTCCGGCTATCGTGGGACGAGATCACCAAGACCCTCAACGAGGCCCAGTTTGAACGCAAGTATCTCTACTCCTGCCACATGCAGATGATGGAGGCCGGACCCAGTGAGGCCGGGCGGATGTTCAAGCATATTCGTGGACATGCGGTCTTTACCGATCCACATACGCTCATGGTAACACGTGATGATGTTGCCACCAAGTTCACGGCCGACCATTTCGTCATCGCAACAGGTAGCCGCCCGAGAAGCCTGCCTCATATTCATGTGGATGAGCGCCGGATCTTTTCCAGTGATGGCATCTTTAATATCCAGGAACTTCCCAAGAGCATCGTGATCATTGGCGCGGGAGTGGTAGGTTGTGAATTCGCCACCATCTTCAGCAATTTCGGGAATACCAAGGTGCACCTGATCGATCGTGCCCCGCGCATTCTGCCATTTGAGGATGAGGATGTCTCAGATCTGGTAGCACGGAACTTGGAGCGGAAGGGTGTGGTCATTCATCACCAAGCGAGACTGGAACGCATCGCTGCGGAACCGGATGCGGTGCGCTATCTGCTCCGCTTTGAGCAGGGAGGCACCGAGGAAGTAGCCGTTGAAAAGGCATTGCTTTCAGTGGGGCGTATAGCGAATGTTGATGGCCTGGGCTTGAACAAGGCAGAAGTGGACATGGATACCAACGGCAACGTGGTACTTACCGGAACCTGTACATCCCAGCCACACATACATGTGGTCGGAGATGCAATGGGAGCGAACATGTTGGTGAACATTGGTGAACAGGAAGGGAGGCATGCGGTGGAACGCATCTGGAACGTACATGAGCAACCGCTGTACCATGCTAACGTGAGCACGATCATGTTCCTCGATCCCGAAGTTGCCGGTGTGGGTCTTAATGAGCAGGATTGCCGCACGCGGAACATTCCATACCGCATGGCGCGGATCGAGTACTCCTGCCTGGCCCGTGCCATTGCGATGAGGCGCACAAAGGGCTTCTTCAAACTGATCGTTACCGACGATGACGAAATGAAGGTTCTCGGCATGCGCGCCGTGGGAGAGCACGCCAGCAGTGCCATTCAGGCGGTGGCCTTGATGATGGGCACTGACATGGGCATCCACGAACTCGCCAAGCTTATGCATCCGCATCCCAGCATTATAGAAGGGGTGCAAGAATGCGCTCGCATGCTCTTGGGCACGAGCATCTTCAAGCCCGAGGTGCTGAACGACCGCATGCGCTGCGATCGCTGGAAACCGAACGCCGCTGAGAAGGCCGCGTGAGCATTCCTGTCTTCTGTCGTGAGTGTCATCGAACTCTGTCGCGAGCGTCTCGCTCGTGACCGCACGGAGCCGACACTATCGCTCGTGCTCGCCCTCTACAAGTGCGGTGACCCTGGGTCCTGGAATGCCGGGTTCGTCAAGAACTCCTCATCCGTCAACGAATTCAGGAAGGAGATGATCTGCTGCCGTTTGGTCGGAGTGAGACCGAGCTCCATATCCGGATCGGTGAATTTCATGAACGGGTCCACCGTGGCGGAAGGATGTCCGCCAGTGTTGTAGTGGTTCAGCACCTCATTGATGTTGGCGAAGCGCCCATCATGCATGTAGGGTGCGGTCACCATGATGTTCCGAAGTGTCGGCGTCTTGAATTTCGCCATGTCCGCAGGGTCGTCCGTAACACCTGCGCGCCCGGGATCAGTGAAATTCATGTCCAAGCCATTGTTGTGGAACTGTTCATCGGTGAAGAGGCCTGCATCCGCAGTGTGGCAATGGAAGCAGTCCGCGCCACCTTGCCCGATCACCGGCGTGCTGCCAGCCACCGGAATGATCTGGCCGATGGCACCGCCTTCCTTCTGGAACAGGTCAAAGCCCAACTGTGCATCAACCGGGACGCTGCCTTCGTTGCGTCGCCATTTATCAAACGGGCTATTGCCGCTCACCATCGTGCGGATGAACTGGGCAACGGCCTTGGCCACCAGCAAAGAGTCGATCTGGTCGGTGCCGAAAGCGCGTTCGAACAATATAGGGTACACCGCATCCGCCTGCAATTTGCTCATGGCATTGGGCCATGTATCGTGCATCTCGATCGGGTTTTTCACCGGCTCCAGGATCTGCTGCTCCAAGCTCGAGGCACGCCCATCCCAGAAGAAGAATTGCGAATAGCCCAAGTTGATCAATGGCATGGAGCTACGGAAGCCCGCAATGCTGTCGATGCCTTTGCTTACGGCCTTGCCATCACTGAACGCCAGTGAAGGCGCGTGGCAGCTGGCACAGCTCATGCCATTGTCACCACTCAAGCGTTTTTCATAAAAGAGGAAGCGGCCCAGGTCAATGCCTTCCACGGTTAGTGGATTATCCGCTGGGAATTGCATCGGAGGCAGATTGGACGGTATCTCCAGATGGTAGGGAGTGGCGCCCGAACTCGGCGGCGGCAATTCCTCGTTGGGGTCATCGCGCTTGCACGAGGCAAAGGCCGCCATGCCAGCGATCAACAGGAGAATGATGGGGAAGGAGCGGTTCATTCTACAACGTCCAAAGATCGCTCATCCGTAAGCGACCGGAGAAAGGAGGCAAGATCCTGCTTTTGGTCAGGTGAAAGTTGCAACGGGGTGATCAATGGATCCTTGTTCGGATCGGCAAGTCCACCGCTGTTGAAGTGTTCGATCGTTTCCTCCAATGTGGCCATGCTTCCATCGTGCATATACGGTGCCGTGAGTGCGATGTTGCGCAAGGTCGGTGTCTTGAATTTCCCGCGGTCTGCAGGGTTCAGAGTGACACGCTGTCGCCCGGCATCTGCTGTATGGTCAAGCGCAAGGCCCACGTTATGGAAATCATGATCGCTCAGATCGAATCCGGCATGGCAAACCGAGCACTGGGCAGCGCCATTGAAAACCTGCATGCCGCGCACTTCGGCATCGTCCAAGGCCGTGGCATCCCCCTGTAGGAAGCGGTCGTAACGGGATGTTCCGCTCAACAGTGTACGCTGGTAGTTGGCCAGTGCACGGGTCAGTACGTACAGGTCCAACGGCTTTCCATAGGCCTGCATGCTCATGGTGGTCAACACCGGGTCATCGCGCAAGGATTCCAACACCAGCTGCGGGTCGGCATCCATTTCCGCTTCATCCATTATGGGAATGAAAACCTGTTGCTCCAATGTGGGTGCGCCACCGTCGCGCATCAGGAGCGGGTGGTATGCCACGTTCGCCAAGGACGGGCTATTTCGCATGCCAACGCCACCATGCACCCCGATGCTCAGCGCAACGGTGTCGCTGAAGGCCCTGTCCGGATGGTGGCAGGAAGCACAGGAAATACCGCGATCCAGTGAAAGGCGTTCATCGAAGAACAGCGCCTTGCCCAATTTCACGGATGCGACCGTAAGCGGATTATCGGCACGAAGTGGCGGCTCCGGCCAGCCCGGTGGTACGTGGAGCTCGAAGAGTGAGCCATCCGCATGCGGGAATTCCACGGGATCCCGTGTGCATCCGGCCAGCAGAAGACCGGCCAAGAGTGGCCAGATCATCGCGTGGCGGAACATCTTCATTCCCCTTCAATGCTGAAGGCGGCTATTTGCAGATCGGCTGCCTTCAGGCCGATGTTGATATCCTCCGTGCCGTGCCAAATGGCCCCTTCGGAAAGTTGAAGCACTTGGCTGCCATCCGTGAAGAAGCGGGAAATATCCACGTTCACGGTAAGGCGCACGGTATCACTGGTGGTCACGTTCAGGTTGAAGGGTATTTCCCGACTGCGGTAGCACGTATCAAGTCCCGTGTGCAGGTCGAAGGTGAAAGGAGGTTCACCCGTTCCATTCGGATCATTATCGAACTTTCCCGAGAAGATCACAAAACGGTACATCGTGGCCCAGCTCCAATACATGCCACTGTTGTTGCCCGTAGGGTCGTTCGGAGGGATCGTCGCCAGGTCGCGATGGTTCAGGTCATAGGGAAGACCCAAGCCGAGCTTCACGCTCTGGTAGTTGCCCACCGGAACGGAAAGTGTCCGGTACAAAGGACCATTGGTCACATTGAAAAGGTCTGCATCGAAAAGCTGGTAGGTCTCATCACCGTTGGTGAGTCCCAACGGCGCGAGATAGAACTTGAGCTCGGTCACCTTGATACGCTGATCACCTGCTGCTGCATAGACCGTGTTCTTGTCGAACGGCGTGCCGTTCCAAGTAGGCTTTACGGTAAGCTTTACCACCTGTGTGTTCACTTCCGGAGCGGGTGGAGTGGGAACTTCAGGATCCTTCTTACAGCCGCTGAACAGAAGAAGGGAGGCCAACGCAAGGCCGCCAAGTAACTGGGAGTGGGACATGTTCGGATATGACGAAGGACGTGAAGTGAAGGTCGCCCGTTATTTCGCACGAATTTACGATTTTCAAAGGTGGATGGATCAGGCTTTTGGACGATACCTTGCCTGCCCATGTTCAAGGTACTCCACAGTTCCGCAGGTGCAGGCAAGACACATGCCTTGGTGAAGCACTATCTGTTGCTATCACTGCGCGGATCCGATCCTTCACTCTACACGCACATTCTCGCGCTCACCTTCACCAACAAGGCGGCTGCGGAAATGCGCGAGCGGGTGCTGGAGTACCTGGAAGCTCTGGCTTCCGACGAACCGCTCAAGGCGGCGAAGGCCGATGTGCAAAGCTCCGTGATCGCCGACGCAGGCATTACGGCCGAGGAGTTGCACTTGCGCGCGAAGGCGATGCTAACGCACATGCTGCATAATTGGTCCCAAGTGGCCATCAGTACGATCGATGCTTTTACACGTCGCGTCGTGATGCCCTTCGCACGTGATCTGCAACTCGACCACGAGCTGCGCATGACCACGGAAGAGCCTTACTATAGGGCCAAAGCGGTGGATCTTCTTCTGGAAGAGGCAGGCCAGGACCCGGCACTCACCAAGGTGCTCCTGGCCACCTGTGAACAGCTCTTGGAGGACGAACGTTCGTGGCGCCCGGACAGGCCCCTGCTGGAGCTCTCGGTACAGCTGACCAAGGAAAACGCGCTGGAGCACTTGGCCACGCTGCGCGAAATGGACAGCGAGCAATTCCTTGATCTATACAAGCGATTGCTCCAGCGTACCAATGCCTTCAACGATCGCATGCGGAAACTCGGTGCCGAGGCCTGTGAGGCCATAGAGCGTGCCGGGCTTGTTGATAAGGACCTCGCATACGGTAGAAATGGGGTCATCAGCTACTTGCGAAAGTTGCGTGATTTCAGTGGTTGGGTCGATATCGGCAGCAATGTGACCAAGACCTTGGAGAGTGATAAGTGGCACTCAGGCTCCGCCACACCATCGGCGATCGGAGCGATACAAGGCCTTACACCCATGCTGCGGTCAACCATCGAGACGGTGGAAGCGCTCCGGGATACGGAGATGCGCGAAAATTCCTTGGCCACGGCCATTCTGCGTGACCTACTGGCCACGGCCAGCCTCAACTCCATTGATCAACGCTTGGAGGGACTGAAGCGCGAGGAAGGCGTCTCTTTCTTCAGCGACCTTACCCGCAAGGTGATGGATATTGTGCAGCGGGAACCCGCACCATTTCTCTATGAGCGGCTCGGTGAAAAGTATCAGCACTTTCTCATTGACGAATTCCAGGATACCAGCCTGATGCAATGGCATGCGCTGTTGCCGTTGGTTGAAAATGCGCTGGCCACGGATGGCTCCGTGCTGCTGGTCGGCGATGCGAAGCAGGCCATCTATCGCTGGCGCAACGGAGAGGCGCGGCAGTTCGTCGCCTTTCCCGAAGTATTCCGGAAGGAGATGCTCGAACGTGGCGATGCATTCGAGTCGGTATTGATGCGCGCCCATACGCCTGTTCAAGCGCTGGCCTCCAATCACCGCTCAGCAAGGAACATCATCACCTTCAACAACGAGGTGACCGGCAAGCTGAAGCAACAGTTGGATGAGCTCGACCGGAATGTATACGACGAGCATGAGCAGGCCGCAGTGCGGGAAGAGGAGGGCTATGTGGAGGTGAGTTGCTACGGCAAGGATCCTGAAGCGGAGGTCCCGCCGCCATGGGCATTGATGGTGCAAGCGGTGAAGGACAGTCTTGAGGATGGGTATGGCCTCGGTGATATCGCGGTATTGGTACGCACCAAGAAACAAGGTGCGGATGCCAGCAAACAGCTCACAGCCCAAGGCTGGGAGGTGGTATCCCCGGATGGACTAACGCTAGGCGCGAATGCCGTGGCCTGCGCAGTGGTGCACATCCTGGCCTGGTTACGGCATCCCGGCGATGCGAATGCCGCCCTCGCTGCACAGTCCATCGCTGCGGTCGGGACGAAAGAGGAAGCGGTGGATCCCTTTGCTGGCGGAGTGAAGCCTCAGGACTTCCTGCGCAAATGGCGTTCAGGACATCCGCGTATCAGCGCACGCCTGCCCCTGGTCACATTGATCTGCAGGCTAGCAGAGGCCCTTCAACATGATGCGGCGTCTGATGTCTTCACCATGGCGCTGGTGAACGAAGCACACGCATTCTCAAAGGCGAACGGGGACGACCTCTCCGGTTTTCTGGAACATTGGGATCGTGCCGCAATGAACCGTTCCATCGGCGGTACGCCCGGTGCTGGTGCCATCCAAGTGATGACCGTCCACAAGGCAAAGGGACTGCAGTTCCCGGTAGTGATCGTGCCTGAGGCGGGGAAAAGTTCGCGCGGAGGAATGGGCGAGCGGATCTGGATCGTACCGGATCCCGCACTGCAAGGCCCGCCCAGTGCATTGGTGAAGAAGACCACCGCGTTGACGGACCTCGGCATTCCTGAATTGGTGGAGGAGGATCGGCTCTCAAAACTCGATGAGCTCGATGTGCTCTACGTGGCGCTCACCCGGCCGGAACAACGATTGTATGTGAGTGTGTCGGGGGAAGGCAATGACTTCTTGGCGAAGGCGTTGCGCGAACACTTGGACCTGGCGTTGGGGGAAGTATGGAGCGCCGGCCAGCGAAGCCCCAAGGTTGCGAAAGAGAAAAGTCCCACTGCAAAGGCTCGCATCACATTTGAGCTGACACCTGCAGCGCCACAGGGCGAACGCACACTGGCCATCCGACGCGAGGCACCGGAAGACTGGGATCCAGCGGACCCGGATCCCTACCGAAGCCATGGCCGCGCGGTACATGCCATGCTCGCGCGCGTTCACACACCGAAGGACCTGCCAGAGGCCATCGCCATGGAAAGCGCCAGTTGGGGTCTGGAGCCCGTAACGAGCGAAGCCATTGGAAAACACCTGGCCATCTTGCTGGCAAAGCCGGAACTCGCCCCCTTCTTCCGCGATGGCTTGGAAGTACATACCGAGACCACCCTGCTCGATGCCCAAGGGAATGCGGTTCGCCCGGATCGGATCGTCCGTGAAAGTGGTCAGTTGCGCATATTGGACATCAAGACAGGAGAGCCTACCGAGCAACACAAGCAGCAAGTGCGCAATTACGCAGTGCTGCTTCAGGAGGTGGAGGGCAGGCCGGTGGAAGGGTACTTGCTCTACATACGTAGTGGCGAACTGGTGCCTGTGCAAGTATGAACGGAATGCAAGACTTGGAATGGTCCGTCCACGACTTCGCTGCATTGAGCGTGGACCTTCTGCATGCGATCCTGAAGCTCCGTGTGGATGTGTTCGTGGTGGAACAGGAATGCCCATATCCCGAAGTGGATGGCCGCGATCCGGATGCACTACATCTGGTTGCTAGACAAGCGGATGGCACATTGGTGGCTTACGCTCGGATACTACCGCCCGAAGCGGATGGAATTCCGCACATCGGTCGCGTGGTGTTGCCGAAAGAGCAGCGCGGAACGGGCCTCGGAAAGCGATTGATGCAGGAGACATTTCGTGTGCTGCGTGAACGATATGGAAGCGCGCGATCCGCCATAGCGGCACAAACGTATCTGCATCAATTCTACACGGACCTAGGCTACGTGAGGACAGGCGCGGATTACCTCTGGGACGGCATCCCGCACGTGGACATGGTCCGCAACGAGGACTGACCTCCGCATTTTCAACCACGTCTCAACGGCCACGGGAAACACTTGTCCTCCTCATCGGCTAGCTTCCGTAAGCCAAGCCAACAATGAAGGTTTGCTCGCCTGCATTTCGCTCTTGGACATGGGGCTGCAATAAGGATCGGTTACAAAGGTCAATGGTCACCCAATCCATTTCTCTGTGACCTCCGTGTCCTCGCCTGGGCGAAGCGCTTTGGGCTCCTCCGCCAAAGCGCTTCGGCGACAGCGCGCGAAGCACGGTCTGTGGTGAACCTCCTCTCACCGGATCAATACAAAGCTCCCGTTGTATTCCTTCTCCAGCGGCCCGTATTCCGTGAGCCAAGCCTTGTAGGAATACATCCCGGGGATGCCGTTCTTTCCATCCCACCCCTTCTCCGGGTCATTGGTGCTGAATACCACTTCACCCCAGCGGTTGAAGATGTCGAGCTGGTATTCACGGGCGCCCTTCACGCTGGGTTTCCACTCTTCGTTGAAGCCATCGCCATTCGGCGTGAAGGCGTTGGGAGCAAAGAACAAATGATCGCCTATGAATATGCGCAACGTGGTGGTATCCGTGCAGCCCAGGCCACTGGTCACGGTCAACAGCGCCGTATACCAGCCAGCGTCATGGAATGTATGGATGAAGAAAGTGGTATCGTAGTGAAGGCCTTCCACTTGGAAATCCCACTTCTCCGCATCAATGGAATGGTCCGTGAAGGTCACCTCCGGCTCAAGTACCGTGGTCGCTGTCGGCAAGGCCGTGGCTATTGCGGTGGGTTGAGGTGACACGGTGATCAGGCCAGGAACGCTGAGCGTGCGCGAAGTGATGCAGCCCGAATCCGTGGAAACGGTCAACGAGACATCATAGATGCCGGCTGCCTCATACACGTGCTCGGGAATGCTGTCCGTGCTGGAGGTCCCATCCCCGAAGTGCCAGAGGTATGAGAGCGGTGTCCCGGCGGTTGAGCTATTGGTGAATGCAGGGGCAAAAGGAACACAGCCATTGGTATCCGCCGTGAAGTTCGGTTCCGGCAACGGAAAGATCCGGATGCTGTCGGAGAACGAGTCCGTGCATCCTCCCTCATCCACGGAGACGGTAACGGTATGGCTTCCCAAGGTGGACCAGCCAACCGTGGTGGTCGCGCTGTTCAGGTCAGGAGATACACCTGTGCCAAAATCCCATTGCAGGTTGGCGGCTGAGGTGAAGTTGCCGAATGCGGTCAGGGATATGGGGAGTTGGTCGGTGCACAAGGGGGGAGGAGCGATAAAGGCCACACCCACCGGATCGTGTACTTCATATGTGCTGTACGAGGTGTCGGCGCAAGGCCAGCCGGGGTTGGCTATCAAGCTGACGGTGTAGGTGCCGGGAGCAGGGTAAGTAAAGGATGGATGCGTCTCCGATGATGTATCAGCAGCGGTGCCGGGAACGCCGAAATCCCAATGGTGGAAATCAGACCCGGTGCTCAGGTTCGTGAACTCTACCGCGAGTCCATCGCAGGTGTTCTGCTGTTCTTGGATCGATGAGGTAATGGCTTGTGTGCAGGCCACCACCAAGAAACGAAAGTCGCGGATCACTTGGCTTAGGAGTACCCCGTTACGGTATTCACTCACGCATAGGCTCACCGCAAAGTTCCCGATCGTGGTGGGGTGGAGCGTCAATTGTCCGTTGGAACTTCCGAAATCCACGGGAGGATTGGAGTTCAGCTGGTTGTTCACGGAATAGCCGGCTGCCCAGATCACAGGGGCATAGGGCGGTGGGGAGGGAGGGTCAGGGGCAATATTGAACAGGTTGTCACCACCTTGTAGCGGTGCGCAAAGGGCATATACGAGTGAGTCGCCATCCGTGTCGACCGCCAACTGCTCGAGCACCGTGGTCTGATCCAAGCACAGCACCATGGGCGGGTCGTCCGCGAAGTTGGGCGAGCTGTTCGGGCCGGAGAGCGTGGGGTCCGGTACCTGCACGGTGCAGGTCATCCCTTGTGAGCTGGGGTTATTGTTGATGTTGATCACGGCTGGTGAACGGCAACAGCGTTGATAGGCCAATGTGTATCCGCCGGTGCCGGAGGGGAGATGGATCACCCCGGTGTAGATGCCCTGCTTCGTGCAAATGCTTGGAGGTGCGGTAAGGCAAGGATTGGTCACCACAACCGGCATGGTGGATTCAAAGGGCAGCGTGAAATAGACCGTGTTCACGAGGAAACCCGTGCTATTGAAGATCCCAATGGCCACTTGGGGGTCCAACGCGGTATTATTGGTGTTGGCGGGCCCGCAATCACGGTATAAGCGTAAAGTCACTTGGTAATTGTCATTTCCCAAGTAGGTGTAGTACATCTCTCCTCCAAGGATGTGCGTGGCTTGTCCATGGAGGAAGCAGGCCATGAAAAGAATTACCAAGGTGGTGCGCATCTGGAAAGAGGACGACAAGATAGGCCGATCCGTTGGCCAGATTGGTATTCAATTCCACTCGGACCACGGTCCACAGAAGCCATAACAGGGCAAACGGATGTCGAAAGGCCTGTGTTTTCCATACAGCTTCATCTCCGTAGATCACATAACTTTGAAGGAGCGCTTCGGTCCTTGGGGCGTAGAACGATGATCCAAAACCATTGACACCATGAAGACATCTTTACAAGATCGTGGACTTGCAACCTTGCTTCTAGCCGCCCTTTCCATGGGTGCATACCAAGCAGAGGCCCAAGTGGTCCAGATAGACACAGGTTCACCCTCCACACCCGTGTATGCCGTGGGCCCGATCTACATGTCCTCCACATTGTTCTACCGTTTTAGCCGGTATGCGTACCTCTACACACAGCCGGAGTTGGCAGCGGTCGGGATCACTCCGGGAACCGAGATCTCAACAGTGGGATGGATGAAAAACACTTCCAATTCCACGGACGGACCTGCAGTTTTCAAGATCTACATGAAGAATTCCATTACGGGTGACTATTCCGATCCTACAGCGGACTGGTCGAACCTGAGCAGTGGAGCAACAATGGTTTATTCGAACCCCGTCCAAGCCATTCCGGTCACCGCAAGTCCAACCTACATCGACTTTACGCTCACCGCACCTTTCACATACACCGGCGGTTCCTTGGAGGTGCTTACGGAGTGGGACATCTCAGCGCCGGCAGCACCGATCGCCACCGGAGCTTTTGAATGGGTGAACACGATAGTACCGGACCGGATATATGGAAAGGGTGGCAGTTCGCTACCTACCAGCTTATCCAGCACAAGCAATAACACCAATATAGATGACATGCGTCCGGTGATCCAATTCACCATCGATAATTCCACTGGGCTCCGAGAGGAGCTGGATTCCAAGATCACGATCTATCCGAACCCTGCTGAGCAGTTCATCCAGATCAGGAATGAAACCATGGTCCCATTTGAGAACATCGTGATCACGGATGCCGTGGGAAAATTGGTCCATTTGGAAGGCCAGACCGGCATCCAAGCAGATCACCGGATCAATGTGGAGACACTGGAAGCTGGATCCTACATCCTGTCCATTCAGACCAGCGATGGGCTTATTGTGAAAAGGTTCACGGTCCTGTAAGCATTGAAACAGCGGAGAGGGAGGTGTCCGATCGGTCGGTTCACCTCCCTTCTTCATGCTGTTGACCCAGCAGTTTCTCTACCACCTCGGCGGGGCATTCCTCCACATGCCCATCGCTCATGGCGATCAGTTCTTGGATCCGCACATGCTCCGGATAGGCCAAGGCCGATAGACGGTGGATCACATGCTTCCTGCCCACACGTTGCACTTCAACGAGTTCCGTGGGTGAGTTGATGCGATACCAGTTCAAGCCATTGGCCGACCGTCGGTACAAGGGGAAACGGAGTTGATCCATGGAGGCTACTTTGCGCAAAGTTCGACACTCCACAGCGCCTTGGGCTCGGAGTGGTCCCTTATCGACCCAAACCTGTATCCATGACCGCATTCCTGAAGCAAGTGGCGCAAGCGTTGGTGGCCGAGCACGGAAGTGCGTTGCGTGATATGGCCGTGGTACTTCCCAGCCAACGTGCCGGGCTGTACCTGCGCAAATGGATCTCGGCTGAAGCAGGCAAAGCCCTCTGGAGTCCCCGGATCTTTACCATCGGTACGTTCATGGAAGAACTTTCGGGACTCCGACCATTGGCTCCGGAGGAACTGCTTTTCGAGGGCTACGAGGCCTACCGGAAAGTGGAAGGGGCAAGAGCCCAGACTTTCGGTGATTTCCTCTTGTGGGGAGGTACCACCTTGGCTGATATCAGCGAGGCGGATGCCCACTTGGCCCCCTTGGATAGCTACTACCGTAACCTACGCTCTTGGGAAGAGATCGAGTGGACCTTCAATGACGATCCCTTGAGCCAGGGCCAAGAGCGTATGGTCCAATTCTGGGCCATGGTAGGGAAGCTGCACGGCGCGTTGAACGCGCGCCTCGCGGAGAAGGGGACCGGTACTACAGGGCTGATAGAGCGCACGGCGGTTGCTCGTGTCAAGGAAGCTGCGGTAGGTTGGAAAGTGGTCTGGTTCGCAGGCCTTAATGCGCTTACCCCGGCTCAGGAAAGCGTCCTGTGTCATTTCCAAACCGCCGGCACAGGACGTATGGCCTGGGATGCGGACCGGTATTACATCGAACGCAAGGAGCAGGAAGCCGGTCAACATCTGCGCAAAGCGATCCGATCCTTTGGACCCGGGGTTATTCCCATGGGGAACAACTTGGCAGAGGGTGATCTGAAACTGCGGACCGTACGCGCACCCAACGATGTGGCACAGGCGTGGTGTGCAGCGGAATTCCTGAAGAACGCCAGTGCCGAGGAACGTGAACGTACCGCCGTGGTGCTCGCCGATGAGAGTTTGCTGGCACCGCTGTTGGAAGCACTTCCGCCGGACCTCGGGCCACTGAACATTACCATGGGCCTGTCCGTGGCCCAACTGCCCATCGGCTCTTACCTGAATGCCTTCCATCAGCTACATGCAGGGATGCGGTCCGGCGCGGGCTTTTTTCACGCGGACATCGAGCGTTTCCTCGGACATCCATTTCTGCAGCAAGGGCCTATGGCCGCAGCGGTGAAGCAACTCTCCGAGGACATCAGGTCCCAGCAGCGCGCCTTTGTTTCTCCTGAGATCCTGCAGGATGCACTCCAACGCTCCGGGGTCTTTGCGGAGGCGAGTGCGGTGTTCAGTGAGGTGAAGGATGTGCGCGTGGAGATGCCGAAGATCACGGCCCATGCCTTGTCTTGGGCCATGCACGCCACCCAAGGAGATGAACTGGCGACGGAGCAGGTTTTCCAAGCCTCCCTGATCCTCCGGCGGATCCATGTGCTCTTATCGCGCTATGAACACGAGCTGGATCTGAAGGCATACGCCAGCTTGTTCCAGCGGTTGTTGGGCTCGGCGCGTATCGGCCTCTTTGGTGAGCCGTTGGCAGGCGTGCAGGTAATGGGGATGCTTGAGGCCCGCGCATTGGATCTGGAGCGGGTGATCATACTTGGAGCTCATGAAGGTTCATTGCCCTCCTCCGGTGCGGAACGATCTTTCATTCCGTTCGAGTTGCGAAGGGAACATCATATGCCGCTGCGTGATGGGAACGATGCCGTACAGGCCTATAACTTCCTGCGGATGCTTCAGCGCGCCAAGGAGGCCATGCTGATCTGGCCGGAAGGTGCCGAACCCACCGGCCCGAGCCGCTTCATCCTCCAATTGGAACACGAACTGTTCAAGGGAAAGGAAGATCGCATGGAGGCCTACGACGCACGCATCGCGATGCCACAGGATCAGCCCGCCGCAGTACGGGTGCAGAAGGATCAAGCCGTGCTGAAGGCTTTGCGAAAAAAGCTGGAGGCCGGCCTTTCCCCATCCGCCTTAGGTGATTGGTTACGCTGTCCGTTGGATTTCCATTTCAAGCATGTGCTGAAGCTGAGTGAAAGCGAGGGAGTGGACGTGCGCATCCCCCCGGATCTGCTGGGGGAGGCGTTGCATGCTTCCATGGAAAGGGTGTATCGGCCAATGCTCGGCCGTCCGCTGCAATCCACGGTACTGATGGAAGCCGTGGAAAATATTGAAGCAATGATGGTGGCCAAGCTGGAGGAGAAAATGGCAGCGGACCAACTGGGCCAAGGCCAGCCCCTATTGCAATTGCGGATGGCTGCGGATGCCGCGAAACGGTTCCTGCGGAACGAAGCGGATAACATCGACCTTGGAGCGGTGATCACGCCGCTCGAATTGGAGACGGGATCGTCCCACGCCCTGGACCAAGCAACGCAAGCGCTCGGCTCGCCCGTATTGCTGAAAGGTCGCTTGGACCGTGTGGACCTTAGGGATGGTCATGTTCAGATACTTGATCTCAAATCAGGAAAAGTGGATCCATATGACCTCGTCCTGAAAGAGATGACGCTGGAGGGTCTTATGGGAAAGAAGCGATATGCCGCCCAATTGCTGGTTTACGCATGGCTCTACCTGAAGGAGCATCCGGAAGCGGATGCTGTACAGGCCGGCGTGCTCCCACTGCAGCGAGCAGCCAGTAGCGAGCCCGAATTGCTGAAGCTGCCGGGAGGTACGCGCATCGCACGTGGGGACTTGCCCGAGATCGAGGCGTTGTTCACTGAAGTGGTGCAGCGGATGATGGATCCTGCAATACCGATCGAGCATGACCCCAAGAGCACCTACTGCACCTTCTGCCTTACCTAGGAAAGAGGGAGCGAACCGCTTAAAAACCGAACAGGGGCCCGGTGTGGGCCCCTGCGCGGTAAACCTGCAAGGATTAGGAACCAGATCAAAGGAAGAACCTTGGATCTGGAAGTAAGACGCGAGCCATCATGCAGGGTTGCCTCCGGGTGGCTAAAATCCGGGCTAAATGAATACCCTGAGCTTTAGCTAGGCGCAAATGTGACTGATTTTGAGCGGGTTGCCAGTGAAAGTGCTTCCCGAGGTTCCGCTTTTTATCTTAAGGGGTGAAGGTGTAGCCCACCCCACGTATGGATCGGAAGTGCTTCGGCTTGTGCGGGTCAACTTCGAAATACTTCCGGAAGGAAACAATGAAATTATCGATCGTTCGTGTGGTAGGGAATACATCATATCCCCACACCTTCTGGAGGATCTCCTCCCGGGAAACCACGTCGCCGGCACGCTCGGTGAGCAGCCGAAGGAGCAACATTTCACGATGGGTAAGCCGCTTTTTCAATCCCCGCTGACCAGTGATCTCATAGGTCTCGAAATCCACGGTGTTGGTTCCGAATCTGCGCTGGGTAGGAATGATCGGGGCAGGTCCTTCATTGGATCGGGCCACCAGTTTCTCCACACGCAACAGCAGCTCCTGTAGGTCGAAGGGTTTACCGAGATAGTCGTCTCCCGCCTTTAGTCCGCGTACACGATCGGCCGGGGTGCTACGGGCCGTGAGGAAAAGAACGGGCGTCCGGTCGCCTTCAAGCCGAATGGTCTCGCAGATGGTGAACCCGTCCACATCCGGCAACATCACGTCCAGCACGATGCCATCGAAGCGGGCACCGCGAATGCGATCCAAGGCCTCCCCACCGCGGACCGCCGTGGTAACATCATAGCCTTCCAGCTCGAAGTTCATACGCAACGTGGATCGCAACGATTCCTCGTCCTCTACCAGCAACAATCGTTTTGGGACCTTCTCCTCCATCAGGCTACTTCATATACGACGGCCAAGCAACACTTGTACCGTCCGGTTTTCCATTATCCGATCGTCAAAGATCGCTCCAAGGCTACTTTCGCAGCATGTTCAACGCAGAACAGCTCGCCTTTGCCAACGCCTTGCGCAAGGATACCATGGTGGAGCGCTTGGGAATCACATACATCCCGAGCCCTCCCGGAACCTTTGCCGCTACTATGCCGGTGGACGCCCGTACCTTCCAACCCATGGGACTCCTTCACGGCGGGGCAACGGCTGCATTGGCCGAAACGTTGGGCAGCATGGGTTCGGCCATGTTGGTGGACCTCGATAAATTCGCCGTGGTCGGCATCGAGCTCAATGCAAACCACATCAAAGGTGTGCGCTCCGGCGTGGTCACGGCCACGGGTACCGTGCTCCACAAAGGCCGAACCACCCATGTATGGGACATCCGGGTGAACAATGAGCAAGGAGAGCTCGTTGCCGTATGCAGGCTCACCAATGTAGTGATCACAAAGAAACCATGAGCGAACCCACCGTACTGCACAAGGCTTTGGCCCAGTGTATCAAGAAGCGCCTCACGTTCGCGGCGTTCCGAACTCCCGGCCAGCCGGTGCAGATCTGGGCCCAGCGAAACCCGGAATTGGAGACCGTGGATGGCACTTTGCTTCTAGGGCTCAACCAAGTATTTCTCATTGCTCCTTTCAACTTGGATCGTGAGCATGTGCCGTTCATCCGTTCTGATATCGAATTGATGTTCCCTGAGATCGACCCCGACATCACCCGGTTGGAGGAGTGCGAGGGAGCCTTGCTTAAAGCGGAGCAGCATGATGTGCCCACGTTGAAGCACGATTTCATCCGGGCCGTGGAAGTAGCTAAGGAAGGGTGTGTTGCACGCCGCGTGGACAAAGTGGTGCTATCACGCGTGATGTCAGCCGAGATCGATGTGGACCAGTGGCCGGAACTCTTCACCCGCGCCTTGGATGCGAATGAGGAGACGTTTGTGGCCATGGCGCACACCCCTGAACACGGACTCTGGATGGGAGCTTCTCCCGAACGCTTGGTACATGAGGACCTGGATCATGTGCGTGTGGATGCGATCGCGGCTACACGCCCCAGCGATGCCGTTCCCGGCCGCATTTCGGGATGGGGGGCCAAGGAACTCGATGAACAGGAACAGGTGATGTGCCACGTGCATTCCACGTTCGCACGGATGGATCTACAGAACATTGTGGTCAGGGGGCCGGAAGTGATGCAGGCCGGACCGGTAGCGCACCTCCGTACCTTGGTGGAAGCTGACCTGGGCGATACCTTGCTGGGTGATCTGGTATTGCAATTACATCCCACACCGGCCATTTGTGGTTCACCTACAAAGGCAGCATCTGATCTGATCGCCGCACAGGAATCACACCAGCGCTCGCTTTATACGGGTTTCTGGGGTCCGTGGAATGCCGACGGACCAACGGAGTTGTTCGTCAACCTCCGTTGCATGCGCTATCACCACGGTGCAACACAACTTTTGGTAGGGGCAGGCATCACGGCCGGGAGCGATCCGGAAATGGAATGGATGGAGACGGAACGCAAGGCACAAACCTGGCTCCGTTTGATGGATCCGGAACGTGCGGCGAACTGAGCAATGGTCACCTCCGATCATTTTACCGCAGCTGAACTGGCCCGCCTCTGCGCGGCAAAAGGAGTGCGGCACGCGGTGATCAGCCCGGGCTCCCGGAATGCGCCACTGGTGATCGCCTTCGGGAAACAGCCGGACATCCAGTGCTTGCAGGTGATCGATGAACGCAGCGCCGCCTTCTTCGCCATGGGCATCGCGCAGCAGATGCATCAGCCCGTGGCATTGATCTGCACCAGTGGAAGCGCGGTGCTCAATTACGGACCCGCCATTGCCGAGGCATTTTACCAGCGCATCCCGCTTTTAGTGATCTCCGCTGACCGACCGGAGGAATGGATCGACCAGGGCGAAGGCCAGACGATACGGCAGCGCGATGTGCTGGACCCGCACCTGAAGAAGAGCGTGCATTTGCCCCGGGCCACGGATGATCTTTCACGCTGGCATGGGGGAAGGCTGATCAATGAGGCCATCGATGCCACCTTGCTTCCCACACCCGGCCCCGTGCAAGTGAACGTGCCCTTCAACGAACCATTGTACGGTACCACCGAATTGAAGGAACAGGTCCGGCTCATAGCACCGATGCCTGTGGAATCCTTCATGCTACCGGACAAAGGATGGCGTGTACACCAGCTGTCCACCAGCTTGAAGGTGATGGTGCTGATCGGCCAAGGGATGTGGAGCGATGGCATGCGAAAGCGTTTGCGTGAGCTGGCGGCATTGCCGCAGTTCACGGTGTTCACCGAGGCTACCTCCAACTTGGATGATGCGGCATTCATCACCTGCATCGATCGGACGCTGGAAGGAGTGAATGCGAGCAACGAGAATGACCTGAAGCCCGATGTGCTCATCACCTTCGGTGGTGCCATCGTGAGCAAACGGATCAAGGGACTGTTGCGCAAGTGGAGACCAGCACAGCATTGGCATGTGGATGCTGGTCAGCGCTATTTCGATACCTATCAAAGCCTCACCCACGATATCGCAGTAGCACCGCACATCTTCCTCGCGCAGCTGGAAGGCCAAGTGAAAGACAACGAAAGCCTGTACGGCGAAGCATGGCGCATGGTGGATGCACGGATGCGTGAGGCACACCGGGCCATATTGAAGGCGACCCCATTCTGTGATCTCACGGTCTTCGAAGCGCTATTGGAACACATCCCGGAAGGAAATGACATTCATTTGGCGAACAGTACGGCAGCACGCTATGCGCAACTCTTCGACCGGGAACGGGGACATCGCTACTTCAGCAACCGGGGCACAAGTGGCATCGATGGCTGCACCAGTACTGCCGTGGGTGCAGCTTTTGCAACCGATAGGCCCACAACACTGATCACCGGTGACGTGGCTTTCTGTTACGATAGCAACGCATTCTGGAACAACCATCTTTCCCCGGAATTGAAGATCATCGTCATCGATAACGGCGGAGGAAACATCTTCCGCTACATCGATGGTCCCGACATGGATCCCGAACTGCTTCCGTGGTTCGAGTCCCCGCACAAGCGCGATATTCCTGCGATGGTGAAGAGCTTCGGTATGCCGTACTATACCGCGCAGGATGAAGCCTCGCTGAAGCTCGGACTTGCGGATCTCTACAAACCGCACGACACGCCCGCCGTGCTCTACATCAAGACCGATGCGCTCACCTCACCGAAGGTGCTGCGCGAATATTTCACGAAACTCCGTTCCGCTTGAACGTTGCGATCCCGTTGCGTCGTAGCGCCGTTGCGGTATACCTTTCCTCCCATGACACGCACTTGGACCCCCATCAAACAATACACCGACATCCGCTTCGAGCTCTTCGAAGGCATCGCCAAGATCACCATCGACCGGCCCGAGGTGTACAACGCCTTCCGCCCGGAGACCACCATGGAAATGCTCGATGCGATGGACATCTGTCGCGAGATGAACGAGGTGGGCGTAGTGGTGCTCACCGGTGCTGGCGACAAGGCCTTCTGCAGCGGAGGAGATCAGAACGTGAAGGGGCGTGGTGGCTACATCGGCGCGGACGGCGTACCGCGCTTGAACATCCTCGACATGCATCGCCGCATCCGCGAGATCCCCAAGCCCGTGGTGGCCATGGTGAACGGATACGCCATCGGTGGCGGGCACGTGCTGCATGTGGTCTGCGACCTCACCATCGCCTCGGAGAACGCACGCTTCGGCCAAACAGGTCCCAAGGTAGGCAGCTTCGATGCGGGCTTCGGCAGCAGCTATTTGGCCCGGCATGTCGGCCAAAAAAAGGCGCGCGAGATCTGGTTCCTCTGTAACCAATACACCGCGAAGGAGGCCGAGGACATGGGCATGGTGAACAAGGTGGTGCCGCTGGCGGAACTGGAAGACACAACAGTGGATTGGTGCCGCACCATGATGAAGCGCAGCCCGATGGCCCTGCGCATGATCAAGCGCGGCCTCAACGCTGAGCTCGATGGCCAGCGTGGTATGATGGAATTCGCCGGCGATGCCACCTTGATGTTCTACATGATGGACGAGGCGCAGGAGGGGCGCGATGCGTTCATCGAAAAACGGGACCCTGATTTCAAGAAGTTCCCGAAATTCCCGTAGATGAGTGGATGTGAAGACGCTGAGGCGCAGAGGAATGAAACGTTGGAAAGTCGTTCATCTCGCGGCGTTCGGTCTTTGGTCCACTCGTGAAGGATGAAGCACTGGATACACGCCTTCCGCCTGCGCACCCTGCCATTGGCGATGAGCAGCATCATTACGGGTAGTGCGTTGGCCGCGTTCCATTCCGAATTCCGCTGGCCGGTATTCGGCTTGGCCTTGCTCACGGCGATCCTGCTGCAGGTGCTGAGCAACTTGGCGAACGATCTGGGTGACCATCTGCACGGCACGGACAACGAGGTGCGTGTAGGGCCGCAGCGCTCCGTGCAAAGCGGGGCTATTTCCACTGTGGCGATGAAGCGCGCCATGTGGATCTGTGGCCTATTGGCCTTTGTATCCGGCGTTGCATTGGTCGTTGTCGCCTTGGGGGTGACCGCGACCACGATCGTGTTCCTGTTGATCGGTCTGCTCGCCATCGGAGCAGCGGTGAAGTACACCTTCGGCAGCAACCCGTACGGCTATGCTGGTTTCGGAGATATCAGCGTCCTGCTTTTCTTCGGTATCGTAGGCGTTATTGGGGCGTTCTATCTGCACACCCGTTCGTTCGTTCCTGCAACCTTCCTGCCCGCCATCGGCATCGGCTTGCTTTCCACGGCCATGCTCAACCTGAATAACATGCGGGACATCCATGGGGACGCCGCCAATGGCAAACGAACCTTGGTGGTGCGCATGGGAACGGCACGTGCGAAGAGATACCATGCCGCATTGGTCCTTATAGGTTTCGCCTCCTTGGTCCTGTTTTCCGCAATGCACTTCCGCACGTGGTGGCAGTATGTCTTCATCCTCTCCTTTGTCGCGATGGACCGTCACCTGCGGTTCGTAATGAAGAACACGGAGCCTCGGGCATTGGATCCGCACATGAAGTTCCTGGCCTTAACGACGCTGGTAACCGCATTGCTCTTTTCTTTGGGGTTGGTCCTGGCAGCATAGGAGCAATCCGGAGAGCTTCATAACTCCGTGCCTTTGTGCTTCTGAGGTCAGAATATCCATGATCCACGCCACTTGGAAGGAACTCACCCTCAACCCGCGCTTCCCTCTGGGCACCAGCAAGGGCGTGATCCAGGAGCGCACGGTGTGGTACCTGATCGCATGGGACCCGAGCCGGCCACAGCTCCGTGGCATCGGGGAAGCTGCGCTCTTTCCCGGGCACAGCAAGGAGTTCCCGGCGGATGTGCGCACCAAGTTGCTTGAGCTATGCCGCGATACTTCAAACTGGGAACAGCGCTTGAAGGGTGACCTGGTCCAAGTGCCCAGTGTGCGGTTCGCAGTGGAACAATGCCTGAAGGATCTTGATGCCAGCGGGAGCAAAGTGCTTTTCCCCTCCGATTTCACCTTGGGTCGGCAAGGCATCCCGATCAATGGCCTGGTCTGGATGGGCGATAAGGTCACCATGCGCGAGCGGATCAAGGCGCAGATCGATGGTGGCAGCCGCTGTGTGAAGATGAAGATCGGCGCGATCGGTATCGAAGATGAACTGGAGCTGCTCCGCGAAGTGAGAAAAGAGTTCAGTGCGAAGGAGCTGACCTTGCGTGTGGATGCGAACGGTGCGTTCACGCATGGCAACGCCATGTCCGTGCTGGAGCGCTTGGCCGAGCTCGAAGTGGAGAGTATCGAGCAGCCTATTGCACCCGGCCTATACGAGGCAATGGCGGAGCTCTGCGCAGCGACACCATTGCCGATCGCGTTGGATGAGGACCTGATCGGCTTGAATACCCGATTGGCCAAAAAGGAACTGCTCGAACATGTGCGACCCCAGCACATCGTGATCAAACCCAGCATGGTCGGCGGTTGGGCAGCCGCCCATGAATGGATCGATCTGGCCGAAGAGCGGAACATCGGCTGGTGGATCACTTCCGCACTGGAAAGCAGCATCGGCCTCAACGCCATCGCCCAGTGGACAGCTACCTTGAAGCCAAGCATTCCCCAAGGCCTGGGCACGGGCAATGTGTACACCGACAATATTCCTTCTCCGCTCCACATGCTGAACGGTGAGCTGCACTACAGCCCGGAAATGCCGTGGGACCTACACCGGTTGGAACGATGAGCGCACGAAGGAAATATGCGCGGACCATCGATGAGGCGTTCCATTGGTTGACCGTGGATGGTAAGTTGATGAGCAGCGTAGCTGCCCTTACTCATTTTGAACGGCTCGCCAGCACGCGCAAAAAGGATATGGAGTGGAAAAAAGCGATCAGGGACGTCCTGTTCCAACTGGCCATCGGAGGAAGATCCATCACCGCAAGCACCAGCGGCACTACGGGACCGCCCAAATGGATGACCATTCCCAGAAGGGACCTGGTGAACAGTGCGCGTGTAACGGCCGATGCCTTTCAGCTCAGGGAAGGCGACCGGACCCTGCTCTGCCTACCGTGCGAATACATCGCGGGTAAAATGATGTTGGTACGCGCCATGGCACTGGGGCTGGATCTGCATGTGATCGATCCACGTGGCAGCGTAATTGACAACCTGGGTACCACCACCGACCGGTTCCGGTTCACGGCCATGGTGCCGTTGCAATTGCACCGGGCCATCCAGGAAGATCGTGCCCGCGTGGAGGAACAGTTCGATATCATCCTGCTCGGTGGAGGACCGGTGAGCGCGGTGCTGCAGGAGGACCTGCAGGGTCTGGGAACGCATGTATTCCAAGGCTATGGCAGCACCGAAACCGTGACGCATGTGGCTTTGCGTAGGGTGAATGGCGGAGTACCGGAAGAGCTTTACACCGCGATCGCCAATGTGACCTTCAGCACGGATGAGCGGGGGTGTCTGGTGGTGCGCACGCCACACCTTACCAGAAAAGAGCATGTCACCAACGATCTTGTACAACTTACCGATGACCGACACTTCCGGTGGCTAGGTCGTATTGACAATGTGATCCTGAGCGGTGGCAAGAAGATCTTTCCGGAGGAACTCGAAGTGCGAACCGCTGGCGTGATCCCTTTTCCGCACTTCTTTACCGCCTATCCCGATGATCTATTGGGCCAAGCCGTGACGCTGGTCCTGGAGACCGATCAAAAGCCGGAGGATGTTCTGGAAGAACTGATGGCAGCCTTGTTGAGCGTTCTTGCCAAGCATGAACTACCACGCCGGGTAGTGGCGTTGAGGAACTTCCATCGGACCCGCTCAGGAAAGGTCTTGAGGCAAGTCTGATGACCGGCGACGGTCAATCCTGCGGCTTCACGTTCAGCGAAAGGAACAGTCCTTTCTTTTCGAATGCCTTCAGGAGGAAACGGATACAAAGGATCAAGCCGGTCATCTCGAAGACCTCCTCAAGGGTATACAGCGTGATGTACAAAGGGTTCATGTATTGCCAGCAGCCCGAGGGGTCGTCATAGATCCGACAGGGTAGCCAAGGGAAGTCTTCAGCAGGGTACGAGTCCGAGCCCACCACCTTTCCTCCGGCCATTTCCAGGAAAACAGCTCCGAAAACGTAGATGGCCCCACTGATCAACAAGCCTCTTCTCAGCTTCGGGTCAAGATTCAAGAGCCATCTGGAAAGCAGGACCAGAAGCCCAATAGCAGCAAGGCCGTACGGGATCACCCAAGCATAATAGAACCAGCCCAGCTCAATTGCGCTTTTACCCTCATGACCGAGGAGGCGATGTGTGAAGAACACGAATTTTTCATGGATCTGCGATCCTTCATCAATTCCGAGGAAGACGAATATGGCAGCCATCAAGAACCAACCGGATCTTTTATTGGCAATTGCCGCCTTTCCGTGCAGGTAGAATAGACCTGCCCCGATGAAGAACAGACTAATATTGAAGAAAGTGGGAAGGTTGGATTCGAGGTCCAGATCCACCAATTGGGTAAGAGCTTCCACCTTTATCTGAAGCACAGTATGGCAAAAGGCAACGATAAGATGTAACACCACTAAAATACCCAAGATCGTGAAAAGGGTGCGGGTGGTCGTGCTGGAGTGGAATTCGATCTTATGCATATAGCGAATTATGGGAATTAGGCGCTGCTGAGACTTCCCCCATGGGGGGTGCCGCCCTCTTTACGGAGGACGACACCGATTCGTTATGCTTTACCCATGATCTTGAACATACCTGTGCCGCATTCCGGGCACTTGCCTTTCATGGCTTTGCGTCCGTTCGCCATGGTTACTTCACCGGCCTCTTTCATATTGCGCTTGGCCTTGCACTTCACGCAATAACCTTCAACTTCTGCTGCCATTTTCCTCAGGGTTTTAGTTATAGGCCGATCGGCCTGGATTATTTATCGGCAATGTAATGGGAAGGAATGTCTTCTCAGGCAGCAGGAGGGAAACGGGTTATCAACAAGGGTCACACAGAAACGTCCTCAGGATCACCGTTTGGGGAGATAGCCAGTGCGCTCACGAACCCGATCCAAGGTTAAACGACCCACGGCACGGGCCTTCGCTGCACCAATAGCCAATTGCTTATCCAATTCCTTTCGGTCCACCATGAGTTCCTGGAACATCCGTCGTTCATTGGAGAACCGGGACAGCAATAGACCCAGGAGTTCTTTCTTGGCATGCCCATACCCATAGCCACCCGCACGATAGTTTCCTTCCATGGCATGGGTCTCCTCCGGGGAGGCTATCAGTTTGAACAACTGGAATACGTTGTCCATGTTGGGGTCCTTCGGCTCTTCCAGGCTTTTGCTGTCCGTTACGATCCCCATCACCTGCTTCTTCAGTTCCTTTTCCGGCAGGAAAATGTTGATGGTGTTGTCATAGCTCTTGCTCATCTTCCTTCCATCGGTGCCGGGGATGGTCATCAGTTGCTCGTCGATCCGCGCTTCGGGCATCACGAAAGTGTCCTCTCCATAAACGCGATTGAAGACGCTGACAATATCCCGGGTGATCTCCAAGTGTTGCTTTTGATCCTTGCCTACCGGCACGCTGTCGGTATCATACAACAGGATATCGGCAGCCATCAACACCGGATAGTAGAAGAGGCCGGCATTCACCAGGCTCACATTCGCGCCTTTATCCTTGAAGGAGTGCGCATTGGCCAGCATGGGGTAAGGCGTAAGGCAGCCCAAGTACCAAGCGAGTTCGGTCACTTCAGGTACATCACTTTGGCGATAGAAGGTCACCTTTTCAACATCCAGGCCACAGGCCAGCCAAGCAGCAGCAACCGCATAGGTGTTCTCCTTCAATACCAGCGGGTCACGCACGGTGGTGAACGAATGCAGGTCGGCTATGAAAAGGAACGCATCATTCCCTGCGGTCCTGCCCATCTCGATCGCAGGGAGAATGGCGCCAAGGAGGTTGCCGAGGTGAGGGATCCCGGTGCTTTGAATGCCGGTAAGGATTCGCATGATGGAGTGTTATTGGCCCTCCCGTGCTTGTGGGCAGCGAAGGGGGACGAATATAGAAGCTAGCTTCGCCCTTTATTTTCCAGCTCCCCGTGCCCGATACCAGGAATAAGCAAACCCGGCCCATGGTTGCCGATGGCGACAGCCTGCGTAGGACGGCCTATAAGTGGCTGTTCTTTATTCCCCGGCTGCTGTACAAATTGTGGTTCGTACTGGTCTTTCTGGTATCGCTGGTCGTGCTGTACATCCCGTTCCGCATTTTGTTGCGAAGGCCGTCCGGTTATCCAGCTGCGTTCAAGTTGATGCGTGCATGGGGTAGCTTCCTGGCGCTGTTTTCCTTTGTCCCCTTGCGGATTGAAGGGCAACAACGTTTACCTCCGTCCCCGTATATCGTCTGCCTCAACCATGGGAGCTATCTGGATATCATACACACGTTCAATGTGTTGCCGGAGTACTTCCTGTTCATGGGCAAACAAGAGCTTCTCAAATGGCCACTGTTCAACATCTTTTTCAAGGACATGCACATAGCTGTTAACCGGGACAACGGCATGGAAGCGGCGCGGGCATTGTTGAAAGCTGGCCAAGCGCTCGACCGCGGCATTTCAGTGAGCATATTTCCCGAGGGGACCATCCCGAAGAGTGCACCTCGGATGTTGCCCTTCAAGGACGGGGCCTTCCGGTTGGCCATCAAGAAGCAAGTGCCCATTGTGCCGATCACCTTTTTGGATAATTGGAAACTCCTGGGTGATCCTGAAGACCCGTGGAGCCGCGCGAAGCCGGGCATCGCACGGGTGATCGTACATGAGGCCATCGCTACGCAAGGTCTGGGTCCGGCGGATGTCGATAACTTGCGCCTCCGGGTGTTTGAAGCAATGGAAGCACCACTACGAAAGGAATACCCAGCCAAATGAAGATCGACGAAGCCACCTTGGACCGTATTGCTGAACTGGCACGGTTGGATATGCGCGACCCGGAACTGAGAAGCTCGATGCTCCATGATATGCAACGCGTGATCGACTTTGTGGAGGTCCTTTCCAAAGTGGACACCAAGGGCGTGGAACCACTGATATTCCTTACGGATGAACAGGATGTGCTCCGAGCGGATGTGTCTTCCTTGGAGCTCAGTAAAGAGGAAGTTCTGGGAAATGCCCCGGTGAAGGACAGCGACTACTTCAAGGTGCCCCGGGTGGTGGGTTAGGTCGTTCAGCTACCCAATTACCAATGATCAGGGGTACAGCGCTCATTACGGCACATGTGCTCAGGCTACCCGGTAACGCATGGGTGGCCATGCCGCCCCGATCTGATTCGTTCATTGAAAAATGGACCTACTGAAGGGGGAGGTGACTCCCACGAAGCTTGGAACCTCGATGGATGAGGATAACTTCGCCGAACATCAGGCCACAAGCCAAAGCAACAGCATAGCATGTACGGAAAACTGAAGGACGATCTGATCAAGGAGTTGGCCGCCATCGAGGAAGCGGGCCTGTACAAGCGTGAGCGCATCATCACCAGCGAGCAAGGGGCTGAGATCACCGTGAACGGGCGCCAAGTATTGAACTTCTGCGCCAACAACTACCTCGGTCTAAGCTCCGATCCTGAAGTGGTGAAAGCTGCACATGAAGCGCTGGACTCCCATGGGTATGGGTTGAGCAGTGTACGTTTCATCTGCGGCACGCAAGACGTCCACAAGGAACTCGAAAAGAAGCTGGCCGACTTCCATGGCACGGACGACACCCTCCTTTATGCGGCTTGCTTCGATGCCAATGGCGGAGTGTTCGAGCCGCTCCTTGGGCAGGAAGATGCCATCATCAGCGATTCGCTCAACCACGCCAGCATCATCGATGGGGTACGCCTCTGCAAGGCCATGCGCTACCGCTATGCGAACAATGACATGGCGGACCTGGAGGTACAGTTGAAAATGGCGCGGGCCGATGGAGCGAACCACATAGTGATCGTTACCGATGGCGTGTTCAGCATGGACGGTATCATCGCGGACCTCAAGGGGATTTGCGATCTGGCCGACAAATACCAAGCCTTGGTAATGGTGGACGACTGCCATGCGACAGGATTCATCGGTAAGACCGGCCGCGGCAGTATTGAACACTGCGGCGTGATGGGCCGGGTGGACATCATCACCGGCACGTTGGGCAAGGCATTAGGTGGGGCCATGGGTGGGTATACCACAGGGCGGCAGGAGATCATTGATATGCTGCGCCAACGCTCAAGGCCCTATCTCTTCAGCAATTCGCTTACACCGGTCATTGTGGGAGCAAGCATCAAAGTGATCGACCTGTTGAGTGCTTCCACCGAACTCCGCGACCACTTGGAGAAGAACGTGGAACGGTTCCGCACGGGTATCGAGAAACTCGGCTTCAAGACGCGCGGGGCCGGCGCCGCGATCGTGCCCGTGATGCTCGGCGATGCGAAGCTCAGCCAAGTGATGGCTGACAAGCTGCTGGAGGAAGGGATCTACGTCATCGGCTTCTTCTTCCCCGTGGTTCCGAAGGATACGGCACGCATCCGCGTGCAGCTAAGCGCAGCGCATTCCGATGCGCAGATCGACAAGGCGCTTGCGGCTTTCGAGAAGGTGGGCAAGGAGCTGGGCGTGATCTGAGCCTTGATCCATCAAAGGGGCCTCGGAAAACCAATGCCGCTGACGAGCAATTAACCGAGCCGATCCACCGCTACCTTGTACTGCGGGTCCTCCACGATGTTCACGTCGATCACATTCCCGGCGTTGTGCAGGAGGGCTCTGCAATCAGAGCTCAAGTGGCGTAGGTGTACCTTCTTTCCTGCGGCCCGGTAGCGTTCGGTGATCCGGTTCAATGCCTCGATCGCGCTCATGTCCGCCACGCGGCTTTCGGCGAAGTCGATCACCACTTCTTCCGGGTCGTTGGGGACATCGAACTTATCGTTGAATGCCTGCACGCTTCCGAAGAAGAGGGGGCCATGGATCGCGTAGTGTTTCACGCCATGCTCGTCCACATGCTTGCGAGCGCGTATGCGCTTGGCATTCTCCCATGCGAACACCAATGCAGAGATCACCACACCCACCAGCACTGCGATGGCGAGGTTATGGAAGAAGACCGTGATGGCCATCACCGTCAGCATCACGAACACATCGTGGCGCGGCATGCGGCCGAAGCTGCGCAGGCTGGCCCATTCGAAGGTGCCGATCGCCACCATGAACATCACGCCCACCAGCGCTGCCATGGGCAGGCGTTCGATCAGCGGTGCGCCGAACATCACGAACACCAGGAGCATGATCGAGGCTGTGATCCCGCTGAGCCTTTCCCGTGCACCGCTGCTGATGTTGATCAGGCTTTGACCGATCATCGCGCAGCCACCCATACCGCTGAAGAAACCGCTGAGCACGTTGGCCGCTCCCTGTGCAACGCATTCCTTGTTGCTCCGTCCCCGTGTGCCGGTGATCTCGTCGATCAGGTTGAGCGTGAGCAGGCTTTCGATGAGGCCCACGGCCGCCACGATCGCTGAGAAGGGGAGTATGATCATCAACGTCTCCCATGTGAACGGCACCTCGGCAATGTGGAACGGAGGGAAGGCGCCGCTGATGGAGGAGATGTCGCCGACCGAGCGCGTATGTATGCCGAAGCCGATCACCAATGCGGCAACCACCAAAATGGCTGCTAGGGAAGAGGGCACTGCGCGCGTCAGCTTCGGAAGACCCCAGATAATGGTCATGGTAAGCGCGGTAAGTCCGATCATCAACCACATCGGGGAGCCGGTGAGCCATGTGCCGTCCATGGTCTTGAATTGCGCGAGCTGCGCCATGAAGATCACGATCGCTAAACCGTTCACGAAGCCGTACATCACCGGTTGGGGCACCAGGCGGATGAATTTGCCGAGCTTGAAGACGCCGGCGAGCATCTGCAGCAGACCCGCAAGAACCACGGCGGCGAAGACGTACTCAACTCCATGCCGTGCTGCCAAGGCCACGATCACGACAGCTATGGCACCCGTGGCGCCGGAGATCATGCCGGGCCGCCCGCCGAGAATACTGGTAACAAGACCCATCACGAAGGCGGCATAAAGACCGGTGAGCGGAGAGAGGCCGGCGATCAATGCGAAGGCCACCGCTTCGGGGATCAGCGCCAGTGCCACGGTGAGGCCGGAAAGCACCTCCGTGCGGTAGTTCACCTTCTGTTGGAAGTCGAAAAGACGGATGTACGGGCGCATGGGGAAAAGGGCGATGAGGTCGGCCGGGGTCTGCACACCGAATACATATCGGCCTGCTTTAAAAGGGTCGCGAATGTACGTGGTGTGGAATACCGGGAGGATCTAGCGTACAGCTGCACCTGTCGACGGTGCGGGGACCACCATTGCCACGTAGATCAATACGATCACCGTGATCACACCCGTGATCGCGAATGCGATCGGTGCGCCGAGCGAATACCAGAGCAAACCGGTGAGCGAACTTGCCACCAGCGCACATAGGCTCTGGAAGCCTGCAAGAAAGCCGATCGCCGTGGCGCTGTCCTCACGTCGTACCACGTTCACCACCCACGCCTTGGAGATGCCGTCCGTGGCCGCCGCATAGAGTCCGTACAGCAGGAAAAGCGCGCCATACCAAACCATTTCAGCCTTGCCGAACAGGATCGGTTCCCGCGCCATCCCAAAGTAGACCAAAGCGAAGAGCGCAAGCCCCAGAAGAAAGATGTTCTTCAGACCGATCCGGTCCGCGAGCAGTCCCAAGGGGAATGCCGCCACTGCGAACACGAGGTTGTAGAAGATGTATACGCCGATGGTGGCGCTGTCACTCATCCCGGCGTTCTTCGCCCCGAGCAACAGGAACATATCGGAGCTGTTGAAGAGCGCGAAGAGCAAGAGACCGATAACGAGTCTGCGATAAGCCGTAGGGGCAACTTTCCAGTAGCTGATGAAGGAAAAGAAGCCGACCTTCCTTGTGCTTGCGTTAGGGCTTTCAGCCCGATCGCGCAGGGTGAATGAAAGTGCGACGGCGATCACGCCGGGGATGAAGGCGATGAAGAACAGCGGCACGTAATCATCCGGATGGAAATAGAGGTATACCAATGCCAGTGCGGGTCCGATGGCGGCGCCCAGCGTGTCCATACCCCGGTGGAAGCCGAACACGGCGCCTTTGGTGGCCGGGATGGAGGCATCGCTCAACATCGCATCACGCGCTGCAGTGCGAACTCCCTTTCCAAGCCGATCAACGGTGCGCGAGAAAAAGATCCAGAGCGGCGCGACGAACAGGGCCATCATCGGCTTGCTCACCGCGCTCAGCGCATAGCCCCATTGTACGAAAGGCGCGCGTTTGCCCATCAGGTCGGAGCGCTTGCCGAAATAGCCTCTACTAAGCCCCGCCGTCGCCTCGGCCACGCCTTCCAACACGCCGATCAACACCACGGAGAAGCCGATGCTGCGGAGGTAGAGCGGCATCACGGGGTAGAGCATCTCGCTCGCCATGTCCGTGAACAGACTGATCAGACCGAGCGCCCAAACGGTGCGGGTGAGTATGCGCTTCATGACCCTGGATCATGGCCGATCATGAATGCGATGGATACGCCATGTCGTAATCGGCTATCGCCTTCCGCAAGATCGTCTTCGCCATTTCTGCATCCTGCAGCTCATCCACCACCACGGTCTTGTTCTCCAGGCGTTTGTATTCGCGAAAGAACTGGATGATCTCGGAACCGAGATGTTCGGGAAGGTCCGTGATCGAGTTGATGTGTGCAACGCTCATGTCATCCGCCGCCACCGCGATCAGTTTATCGTCCCCTTCGCCGTCATCCAACATCTGCATCACTCCGATCACCTTGGCGCGAACAATGCAAAGCGGCTGAATATCCATCTGCGAAAGCACCAGGATGTCCAAGGGGTCGTTATCATCTCCAAGTGTGCGTGGAATGAAACCATAATTGGCAGGATAATGGACGGATGAGTACAGCACGCGGTCCAAGCGCAGCATGCCGCTGGCCTTATCCAACTCGTACTTGGCCTTGCTCCCTTTGGATATCTCGATGATCGCCTCCACGATATCCGGAGCATCCGGACCAAGTTCAACATCATGCCACGGATTGAATTTCATGATCGACACATGCTCCTTTAATCGTGATCAATGCCACCTCAGCTCGAAGGTGCTATTCGCGGAGCCGCATAACGCCACCGGCCAATTTCCCCAACAGGAGGGCGGGAGTGGCCAATACAGGTGATTTCTTGCGCCATTCAATATGGGTGTCCTTGAGGAAACCGGGCCAATTGCTTTTCTCCAGCAATGCCCTTCCATAGGAGATGCTCGGACCCGGAATGCTCGTCATATGCCACCACCCTGTGGGGAAGAATATGGTCTCGCCCTCCTTCAGAATGTCCCGGTGACCGCTGGCCTTGGCGAACAGCGGGAAACGTTCCAGGTCCGGAGCGAACACGTCGTCCACTCCGGAATAGAGAGGGTATTCCGGGCGTGGGTACATGTACGGGGTTTGGTCCGGTGCAAAGAGAAAGAACTCCTTGTCACCGTACAGTTGGGTGATCTGCGTGTGCAGGTGCCGCAGGTCCACATGCAGAACAGGAAAGGACGCTCCCTTGCCACCGAAGAACACCTCTTGCTTGATCGCGCTACTGAACAGGCGATGTGGCCAGAAGGGGTTCGCGAACCGGTCCGAACTCCCCAGAAGGAAAGGTTTGACATCGGCGGTGAGTTCGGGAAAAACATGGTCGATGTTCAAGTTGTACGAATAGGGCGCAGGTTTTTCCACGGTGGAGCTCTTGATCAACTCCATCTGCTCAGCCACGGTGTATTCCACCCCTTTTACGTCCTTGCTCAGATGCCCGTATCTAGTGCTGAAGAACTCCGGGGTCCACTTCCCCAAAGCCGGCCAATTCCGGGCAAATTCCGTTATGATCACGGGTTTACCCTTCAGCACGAATTCATGATGGAACTCTTTCGGGGTCACGTGGGAGACTCTCTCCAGACCCGGAAGATCATCCCTGAGCAAAGGTGAATTGTTGGCCATTGGCAAAGTTGAATGGTGAATTCGTCGTTGTACTAAGGTCATGAACTCCCCGGGAGGTATACATGGCCTTGTGACCTTTTTATCGATGTGAATTTAGCGGTTTGGTAGGGAGGGTGTCGCATTGAACCATACTTACCAACCGTTGGCCACGGGATCGTGTTGACCCCTTACAGTTTTCTGAAGTAGCCGCAGGCATTCTCGTTGGCGTAGAGCATCCCTACCGTTTCCGGCTTATCCGCGAAGAATTCGTCCACGGCCCGCTTAACACCTGGAGACCGATAACCGCCTTCAAGCCCTTTTCGGGGAAGCAATTTCTCGTCATAGTATACCGCGATCATGCCGATGGCACCAGCTGGCATCCGCTCGTACACATGCGGTAGAACATGTTTTGTGCCCTCATAAAGATCACAATCGATAAGTGCGAAACAGATCTGTTCCGGAAGCTCCTCCGGTATGGTATCCTCGAACCAACCTTTATGGATATGGGGCAACTTGAGACCCAGACTGTCGAAATTCTTGATCAGGACATGATCGTCCACCGCCATATCCCCTTCTGAATACACCTCATCCCTGTGGTCCGTTTCCTGCAATTTTGGTAAGCCTTCGAAGCTGTCGTAGGCATGTAGTTGCTTCCCTGAGGCCAATGTGTTCAGGATAATACGCATCACGATCGTGCTTTCCCCTGCATTGCAACCCAACTCCACCACATCGCCAGGTACATTATGAACCACCGTTTGCTCCAACAGGTGAAAGAGGTTCATGCGTATCTCCACGTTGGCCATGCCCGGCTGAGGTGGCGTGAGCTTTGCCTTGATCCGGAATTTCCGTAGCACGCGGTTCAGGAATCGTTGCCAGTCCTTGGGGTTCCGATGATCCCAGTCGAAGGTGGTAGCGATGAAGGTGTTGTGCATATGGTCTTTTTGGTTGGTTGTTCTACGGTGGTGTTAGCGCAACGTTTCGTAGCGGATGATCTCGATCATGCCGGTCTCGTTGTTCTTCGTAATGATCGCTTTGAGAAAAAGCGTTCCCTCGGCATAGAGGTATTCACTATGGCGTACCAGGACGTCATTCCTACGTAGGTCACGCACCAAAGGGTTGCCGGCCTTGTCATAGGTCCATTGCCATGCACTCCAATGTGGGGAGCCCAGATCCGCCTGTTCCTTTCGCTCGGCCAGCCTTCCTTGGGCATCATAGCTGAAGGAGGTCCGCCCACGACGCTGGGTGATCAAATTGCGACGCTCAACGCTTCGCAAATAGCCAAGCCCGTCCCGTGTAAAAGTTTCTTCCTGATACGGTCTCCCACGATCATTGAGCCAGGTCTTCCGCCACATGGTATCGTTCAATGTGGTGTATTCGTAGCGTTCATCACTGACGATCGTGGTGCTTCCTTCCACGAAGCGGTATCGATCACTGCTGAGGTTTTCCAATCGAACATTTTCCACGTGTACGGCGCGACCATCCTTGTCGTACTCCTTTCGCAATGCGTAGTATCCGTGGATGTCATTATGCAGTTCCTGCAACAGTCGGCCATTTGCATCGTAGCTGTACATCACCGAAGCCGTATCGATGCCGGAGCCGGGCTTCCCGAAGGAGTTGTTCGAATAGCCCAAACGTCCTCCTTCACCGAAGCGATAAAGGAAATGCCGGTCCAGCGGCACCATGGGCCGACCGTCCCGCTTTACCCAAGCCTGACCACTCACGCTCTTCACACTATTGCGAGCGATGAACTCCGGATTGAAATGAAGCATGCCCGGATCATCGGCCCCGGGATCCACCAAGAGCATTTGCGCATGTGCGAAGGAAGTGCTGGCCAAAATGCCACAAAGCATCAGCGTCCTCATCATCGCATCTGCTTCAAAGCCTCATCCACCGTATGGACGGGTAGTTGACATACTTTGTTCTCGCACACGAAGATGGTCGTGGTGCCATCCTGGAACTTATCCTCCAATAAGGGGAGATCACTCTTTATCGTGCCTCCAAGGAACACGCCACCGGGGATGTAGTGGGCGGAAAACCCGCGTCTACGGAGCAATGCTTCTTTGCCCGTGATCGCGATCTCGTACCACGGATACACATGGTCCATCAGCAACAGCGCCCAATTGGAGTATCCGCCAGGGTAGTCGGCCATGCTCGCATGCACATTGTTCAATTGTTGCTTGCTGATGGCAAGCATGCGCTGATCCTCGTAAAGGTGTCCTAGGATGAAAAGCCCTTTGGCCATGCTCGAGTTGGATGCTGGGATCACATTGTCGTTCACCTCCATCCGCCGGGCGATCAAGGGCGGATCGAGATCACTGGTGAACCAGAACATGCCGCTCTTTGCATCATGGAAGTGCAGCATGGCATATTCGGCCAAGGCGTGGGCATCCTTCAGCCATTGCTCATCAAAAGTGATTTGATAAAGCGCGATCAGCGCCTCGATCGAAAAGCTGTAGTCCTCGAGGTAACCATTGATACCGACTTTGCCCTTGGTATAACTGTGCCAGAGGCCCCCTTGTTCCTGTTTGCATGTAGTAAGCAATAGCCGCATGGTTTCCTCGGCCTGTGCCAGATATGCGCTATCCCCCATGGCCGCGTAAGCATCACAAAGACCGGTCACCATCATGGCATTCCACGAGGTGAGCACCTTATCATCCAGCCCGGGGCGCGTTCTTCTGCGGCGTGCGGCAAGCAGTTTTGCATCTATGCGATCCCGTGTTATCCGTAGCTCATCCTCCGTGATGCCATGTTTGATCGCATAAGCGCTATCACTCATGGAGCGCAAGAGAATGTTGCGTCCTTCCTCCCAAAGACCTTCTCCGCCCACACGATAGAACTCCCGTGCGAACCCCGCATCTTCACCGAGCGCGTTGTCCAGTTCCGCGTCGGTCCATACATAAAAGAGCCCCTCCTCACCTTCGGAGTCCGCGTCCAATGCACTGTAGAAGGCGCCCTCCGGAGAACGCATCTCGCGTTGTGCCCAAGCTATCGTCCGTTCAACCACATCTCGATATGCATCATCACAATAGGCCTGAAATGCGTGGCTGTACAAGGAGATCAGCTGCGCATTGTCGTACAGCATCTTCTCAAAGTGCGGTACTTTCCAGCGCGCGTCGGTGCTATAGCGAGCAAAGCCACCGCCGATCTGGTCGAAGATCCCGCCTTGGGCCATCTTGTCCAACGTGAGGCGCACCTGTTTGTGTATCGCCTTGTCTCCGGTGGTGACGGCGTAGCGCAGCAGAAATTCGTAGTTGTTCGGTAGGGGGAATTTCGGGGCACGGTCGGGGCCGCCTTCCTCTGTGTCGAAGTTCTTCAGAAAGCCTTCAGCAAGCTGGTCCGCATCCGCCCGCGTAAAGTCCGGGGCCTCGGTGTTCAAAGCCACCAGTTCAGCCTGTTGCACACCTTCGTGCAGCCGTTCCGCATATTCGGTCACCTTCTGCGGCTCCTTGGCCCATGTTCCAGCGAGTTGCTGGAGTACTTGTGTCCACTGTTCCTTTGGGAAATAGGTGCCGCCATACACTGGCCTGCCGTCCGGTAGAGTGAAGCAATTCAAGGGCCAACCACCGCGACCGGTCATCAGTTGTACTGCCGCCATGTACACCTGGTCCACGTCCGGCCGCTCCTCCCGATCCACCTTGATGCAAACAAAGTGCTCGTTCATCAGCTCCGCGACCGAACTGTCCTCAAAGCTTTCGTGCTCCATTACATGGCACCAGTGGCAGCTGCTATATCCGATGCTTACCAGCACCAACTTGTTCTCCGCCTTCGCTTTGTCGAAGGCTTCATCGCCCCATGGATACCAGTTCACGGGGTTGTGTGCGTGCTGAAGCAGGTAGGGGCTGGTTTCCTTGGCCAGTCGGTTGGTATGGGCGTGCATGGTATCTTTCACGGGTGTCTGTCCGGTGCCACAGCCCGGGAGCAGGAAAAGCAGGAAGGGAAGGGCGCGCGATGCCCGGCAGAGGATGCGCATGAATGGATAAAGGTAAAAACTCAGGATGGCGGCTCCGCCCACCCGGGGCCTATGCTCGTCAACAACGCACCGTTGATGCAGGGCCGCAGGGGCCTCAATGGCCAGTGACACTCATGCTCCTCGGTGTATTTGGAGCGGTCTTCATTTTCTATGCCATTGGGCAACGGACGTTCATCTCCTTTACGGAGCTCTTTCGCTGGTTCGCACTTTTTGCTTTTGCAGGGAACCTTGTCCCGGTGCAGTGGTATACCAAACCATTGGCCATGGACCGCATGGAATGGTTCTGGTTCAATCTACTGGCTATCGGGCCGTTGCTTCTTTGTACGGGCCTTTTGGTCAACTTTTTCTTTCATGGAAAAGAAGAGAAAATGTTGGTACATGCGGGAAATGCCTTCAGCCTTCATACGTATTGGCGCACCAATGGTGAGTTCCCTCCTCACCTTCCTTGGCCCTCCGACCTCGGAGCGGATCCGGATAAGGACCGTATGGCAATGGGTACCGCTTTGCCTGGTGATGTGGTCTATGGGGTGGCCAAGGGTGCCTTTGGATACTTGGTGATCACCTCCCGTGCGAATATCAGGGAGCTGTCCGGTTGCTCATGTAATGAGCGGTGGGACATGGCCAATACCACCAAGGAATTCAGCGTAGATCGACCCGATGCTCCACTTCGAACGGGAAGCGCTTTCGCAGCGACCGGGCTTTCCCGACGACCGTTCCTTTAACACCAAGTTTCATGGAGCCGCTCAGTGCAGAGGTCAGCAACAAAGGGAGCAAGCCTGCTTGTCCATTGGTGAAGGTGGTGTGCAGTGGGACGGTATAGAGCTGAGTGCTGTTCGGCAACAAGACGATGGTACTGTCCAGCATGGCTTTCCCCAAGGCGATATCATTCACGTAGAGGTCCACGTCGGGGTCCATCACCTTGATACGGAACGGGTTCGGGTTGTGAACTTCAACGGTGACGACCGCGGCAAGTCCTTTTGCATCGAATCGGGTAAGCTGTGCATCACGTACGCCGAGCAACTCCACCTCGCTGTAGTTCGTGCAACCGGAAAAAAGCGCGATCGACAGAAGTGCAACAAGAAACCTCGTCATGATGAATGGGTTATTGACTCCGGACTCCAGTCCCGACTCCGCTCGCCTCACTTGCTCATTTCAGCAAAATGCTGGTAGAATTTGGGGATGGTTGCAATTCCTTTCATGTAGTTGAACACGCCGTAATGCTCATTAGGGCTATGGATGTTGTCGCTATCCAACCCGAAGCCGAAGAGGATCGTTTTCAGGCCCAGGACGTCCTCGAAAAGCGCCACGATCGGGATGCTCCCTCCGCCTCGGGTCGGGATAGGCGTCTTTCCAAAGGTCTCTTCCATGGCCTTGCTCGCCGCTTTGTATGCAATGCTGTCAGTCGGTGTAACGGCCGCTTCGCCACCATGGTGGGGCTTCACTGTAACCGTGACGTAGGGTGGAGCGATCTTGTTGAAGTGATCGCTGAAGAGCTTGGTGATGTCGGCACTTTTCTGGTTCGGGACCAAGCGCATGCTGATCTTGGCGCTGGCCTTGGAAGCGAGCACCGTTTTGGCACCCTCGCCGATATAGCCACCCCAGATACCGTTCACATCCAAGGTGGGTCGTATGGTGGCACGCTCGGATGTGGAATATCCCTTCTCCCCACGTGCGGCCTTAATACCGAGTTCATCCATCCACTCCTTTTCATTGAAAGGGGCCTTTGCAAGCTCCTTTCTTTCAGCGTCGCTGAGTTCCTGCACTGCATCATAAAAGCCCGGTATGTTGATGCGGTGGTCCTTATCATGCAGGTTAGCGATCATCTCGCAAAGCACATTGATGGGATTCGCCACTGCACCACCATAGACGCCGCTGTGCAGGTCGCGGTTCGGGCCTACCACCTCCACTTCAAGGTAGGATAACCCCCTCAGGCCCGTGTTGATGCTCGGCACATCGTTGGCGATCATGGCCGTATCGCTGATCAGGACCACGTCCGCCGCCAGCTTTTTCTTGTTCTCCTTTACGAAGGTGCCGAGGTTCTCCGAGCCCACTTCCTCTTCGCCCTCGATCATCATCTTCACATTGCAAGGCAGGTTGCCGGTCTTCACCATGGCTTCCACCGCCTTCACGTGCATGTAGAATTGGCCTTTATCGTCCGCACTGCCACGAGCATAGATCACATCGTCCTTTATGACCGGCTCGAACGGAGGGCTGTCCCATAATTCCAAGGGATCGGCAGGTTGCACATCGTAGTGCCCATATACCAGTACGGTGGGCTTGGCCGGATCGATGATCTTTTCGCCATAGACGATCGGGTGGCCCTTGGTGGGGCATACTTCCACCTTTTCCAGACCAGCCTCTTCCATACGTGTCTTTACAGCTTCGGCACAGCGGGCCACATCAGCCTTGTACTTGGGATCGGCGCTCACACTCGGTATCCGCAGTAGATCAAGCAGTTCATTGAGGAAACGTTCTTTGTTGGTCTCGATATGCTCTTCCACGGATGCCATAGGGTTCAAGGTTTGAATAAAGGCCAAAGATAGGATCCGAGGTTAGCGCGGTTCGATGGAGATTTACCGTTCAGGCAACTTGTTTACATACTTTGGGGTCATCTCGAAAGCCCGTATTTTGCCCAAACGCTATCCGCAACCAATGATCACACGTGCCGCTGTTTCGTTCATCGCTATCCTTACCATCGGCTTGGCGCAAGCTCAATTGAACGTAAGTACCACTATGACCCCAGCGCAGTTGGTGCAAAACGTCCTTTTGGGCGGCGGGGTGTCAGTGAGCAATATCACTTTCAATGGAGTGCCATCGCCCGCCACGCCGCAGGACGGCACGGGCGCGTTCACTACGGTGAACTCGAACCTCGGGCTGGATGCGGGCATCATCCTGACTTCCGGGCTCGCTTCCAGCATCGGCCAAGCAGCTTCGGAATTCTCCAGTGACGACAATGGATGGGGATCCGACCCGGACCTGCTGGCGATCACCACCTCGGGAAACACGATCCATAACAAAGCCGTTTTGGAATTTGACTTTATTCCAACCGGGGATTCATTGAAATTCAATTATGTCTTTGGCTCTGAGGAATACCCTACGTTCAATTGCAGCGCGAACTACAATGATGTGTTCGGGTTCTTTTTGAGCGGGCCGGGGATAACCGGGCCGTACACGAACAATGCCATCAACATCGCGCTGGTTCCGGGGACGAACCTGCCGGTATCGATCGCCAACATCCATGGCAACCAGAATGCAAACTGCCCTCCTGCGAACAGCCAATTCTATGTGGACAATGCCGGTGGGACCACGGTGGTCTACAACGGGTTCACCACGGTGCTGCAGGCGCGTGCCTTGGTGGAATGCGGCGTTACCTACCACATCAAACTGGCCATCGGTGATGCCGGTGATACCAGCTACGACTCCGGCGTTTTCCTGCAAGCGGGGAGTTTTGCCAGCACCGGCCAGATCATTCCCATGCTGACCACAGGAAATGCCGTGGTGGGCGTGAACGATACCACCATGTTCGAGGGTTGCGGGATCATTCCGTTCAATTTTTACCGGATGGGGGATACCACGAACGTGGACACGATCAATCTCATCGTGGGTGGCACCGCCACTCCGGGCGTTGACTATTATCCGCCGTTGCCTACCCAGATCATCTATCAACCCGGTGATACGATGATGACGTTCCCCCTTACCGTGCCCTACGATGCGGATGGCTTGGAGACCATCACGATCAACATTACACAGAACATCGTGTGCAGTGGCTCTCAGGTGGTCAACGACTACACATTCTATATCGATCAATATCCGCTATTGGAAGTGGAGACAGAGGATGTGAACGGTCTGTGTGGACAGACCTATGAGATAGGGCCGGATGTGAGTGAAGGTGCCGGTATATACGGCTACCTCTGGAGCACAGGGGAAACTACACCCACGATCACCGTCTCCGTGGATACCACCACGACATTCTACGTCACTGTTACCGATACTTGCAGTGTTCCAGCGGTACAGGACAGCATCACCGTATTCATTCCAGCCTATGCTCCTATGGGGGTCACGGCCAGCCCGGACACCGCAATTGCGTGCCTGAACAATGCTGACATCAGCGCGATCAGTACGGTCGGTGGGAACGGCGATTACACCTATGAATGGACCCAAGGCGGGACCGTGGTTGGGAACAACCCCACGTTGAATGTACCGGCCAGCGATCCTGTTTGGTATGTGATAACAGCATACGACGGATGCATGCACAGCGCCACGGACTCGGTGCTCGTGAGTACGGCGCCCTTGCCGGACATCCAGATCCTCTCATGGGACACAACCGTGTTCTGTACCGGTGATTCCGTGGTCCTGTTCCCCTTGGACGTAACCGGTGGGAATGGTGTGTACACCTACACTTGGACGAACGATACCGGTGCGGTTCTGAGCACCGCCGATACGTTGCTGGTCGGGGTGCCCACCGATGCGAACTATACCTTGAACGTATACGATCAGTGCGGATATTCCGCGGACAGCACCTTCACGACCCGTTATCCGCGATACCAGCCATTCCGGATCGATCTTACACCGGACAGTACCATCTGCGTGGGCGATTCCATCACTTTATGGGCCAGGATCAGTGGGGGTTCCGGTGTACATACCATCGATTGGGAAGGTTGGGAGTGGAGTGACCCGAAGATGACCTATAGCGGTGATCAGGATGCCGCGTTCACGGTTGATGTGTTGGACCGTTGCGGTGAATTCATCAGCGCGATCACCAATGTCACCGTGCAGCACCCTGAGGCCAAGATCCTGATCTACAATCAGGGCCAGGATGATTGGCTCTTCCAAGCAGCCACCTATCCATACTTCGTGCCGGTGATGATCTGGGACCTCGGCGATGGTACACGCGTAAAGGCCACTTCAACAACCCATAGTTACGTGGACCTGGAAGACCATTGGGTATTCTTGCATACCGTGAGCGAGGAGGGGTGCAAAGCGGTGGACAGCCTACTGATCAAACCTCCGGCCACCCTCTTTTTCCCCAACGCATTTACGCCGGATGGAGATGGCGTTAATGACATGTTCGGTCCGGTATCTTCCTCCGTTACGGAATTCCACATGCTCATTTTTGATCGCTGGGGACACGTTGTGTTCGAGTCGGAGGATATCAATACCCAGTGGGATGGCACTGTTATGGGTGGCGGATTGGCCTCTACTGGTGTCTATGTATATAAATATCGGGCGAAGGGGCATTATTTCGAAGCCAACGAGAAGTACGGCCATGTTACCTTGGTCCGCGGAAGTAACGGTCGATAGCATTGAACAGCGATAACATGATACGCCAACTATTCATTTTCCTGGCCGCTACGGCAGCGATCCCTGCGATCGCCCAACTGAACGTGAGCACCACCTTGACACCTGCGCAACTTGTTCAGAACGTTTTGGTGGGCGGTGGTGTATCCGTTTCGAATGTGACCTTCAACGGGGTGGCAGTAACCTTGCCGCAGGATGGCTCCGGTTCATTCACCAACGGTAATTCAACGAACTTGGGCCTGGATGCAGGGCTGATCCTATCGTCAGGACTAGCCTCGAACATACCGGGTCCCGCTACCTTTTTCGGGAGCGATATATTGGGTACGGGATCCGACCCTGACCTCGTGGCCATTACTACTCCTGGTAATAGCATCGAAGATAAGTCCATCTTGGAATTCGACTTTGTTCCAAACGGTGATTCGTTGAAGTTCAATTACGTTTTCGGATCGGAGGAATACCCCACCTTCAATTGCAGTTCGAACTTCAACGATGTCTTTGGCTTCTTCCTCAGTGGACCTGGCATATCGGGGCCATACACGAACAATGCGATCAATATCGCCTTGGTGCCGGGCACCAACCTTCCGGTTGGGATCGCCAACATCCATGGGTCTGAGAACTCGGGATGCCCACCGGCCAATGAACAGTTTTATGTGAGCAACGCGAACGGTACCACGATCTCGCTGAACGGGTTTACTACCCTGCTGCGCGCTGAAGCGGCGGTTACTTGTGGGGAAACCTACCATATCAAATTGGCCATCGGTGATGCGGGCGATGCTAGTTATAACTCCGCCGTGTTCCTGCAAGCAGGAAGTTTCCAGTCCAATGTGCTGCCCACTTTGACGGCCAGTACGCTTTTCGGAGATGGAACCGCAGCGGAGGGTTGTGAAGGAGGCAACTTCACCATTTATCGTCCAGCCGGGGCCGATAGCACATACACGGTGGATTTTTTCTTCACCGGTACCGCGATCCCGGGTGTGGATTTCAACGATATTCCGAGCCCTGCAGTTATTCCGGCAGGTCAGGATTTCGTGGTACTTCCCTTCCAAGCCTACGAGGACGGTATCGTCGAAGGGATCGAAACGGCCATCCTGAACGTGTTTATCGTGAATGCTTGCGGCGACACGCTCACCAACTCCGTGATCCTGGCGATACTGGATTATCCCGAGATGTTGATCGATAGCCCTACCCCCTTGCTACTACAATGCGACCAGGATTCCATACCCATTTACGCCAGTGTAAGCGGAGGATTCGGACAGGTCACCATGTCCTGGAGCGATTCCATTTACTCGGACCATATCTATGTGCCGGGCATGGAGAACGGCACGTACACCGTTTCCGTTACCGATCAATGCCCGAAGACCGTAAGCATGGAGATCGTTGTGGACGCCGGTTGCCAAGTGATCATCCCGAACGTGATCACGCCCAATGGTGATGGGCAAAACGACAAATTCGTGATCGAAGGGATCAAGGGGCGGGAAAATCACGTACAGCTCTGGGACCGTTGGGGCAAGCAGGTGTTGAACACGAGAAACTACCAGAATAACTTCGGGGCAAAGGGACTCCACGATGGGGTCTATTTCTACGTCATCCGGGTCCTGGAAAAGGACTACACCGGACACCTACAGATCTTGGGAAGTAAATAGCCTCCGATCAGGAAGGATCACTGATCAAGGAGCGGCCTGTCATCTCAGCGGGTTGTTCCATTCCCAGAAGATCCAATAGGGTGGGGGCCACGTCGGCCAAGATGCCATTTCGCAATTGTACTTGGCGGTCGGTGAGCACGATCACCGGCACCGGATTCAACGTATGGGCGGTATTGGGTGAACCATCCGGATTTACCGCCTTGTCCGCATTTCCATGGTCGGCAATAATGATGAATGACCAGCCTTTGGCACGGCCGGCCTCCACCACCTTTTTGGCACAGGCATCAGTGGTTTCCACCGCCGCAACGATGGCTGGGAACACCCCGGTATGGCCCACCATGTCCGGATTGGCGAAGTTGAGGACCATCAACTGCGCACCTTCTTCGGCGAATGCCTGTATGGCCGCTTCAGCCACGGCCGGCGCACTCATTTCAGGCTGAAGGTCATAAGTGGCCACCTTGGGCGAGGGTATCACATTCCGCCGCTCCCCCGGAAAAGGTTCCTCCCTTCCCCCGCTGAAGAAAAAGGTGACGTGCGGGTATTTCTCGGTCTCTGCCAAGCGCACTTGTTTACCTCCTGCTAATGAAACCACTTCACCCAAGGTCATGCGCAGGTCCTCCTTGTTGAAGAGGACGTGTACCCCTCGGAAAGTATGGTCATACATCGTCATGGTGACATAGTGGAGCGGCAAGGGCTGCATATCCTGATCGGGAAATGCTCGTTGCGTGAGCGCCTCGGTGATCTCACGGCATCGGTCCGTACGGAAATTGAAGCAGATGACCACATCGCCCGGCCGGATATGAGCCAACGGTCGTTGGTCCGTTCCAACGATAGCGCAGGGCTCAATGAATTCATCGGTGATGCCTTTGGTGTAACTGGACTCAATGGCCCATGTGGCGCTGGGGGCCTTATCGCCCGTTCCCCGCACCAACAGGTCGTAGGCTTTCTTGATCCGCTCCCAGCGCTTATCACGGTCCATGGCAAAGTACCGCCCACAGATACTGGCCACGCGTGCTGGTGTGCCCATGATGTCCTGCTCCAATTGCTGCACGAACCCCAATCCGCTCTTCGGATCGGTATCCCGTCCATCGGTGAAGGCATGGATGAAGACATCCTTGAGCCCGGCTTTTTCGGCAAACTTGCACAAGGCCACCAAATGAGAGCTTGTCGCGTGTACACCGCCATCCCCGATCAGGCCTATGAAGTGAAGCCGCTTGCCAGGCATGGCCGCCATCCGGAATGCCCTTTGAAGTACCGGGTTGCGCTCCAACGAGCCATCGGCGATGGCGTGGTCTATGCGTACCAGGTCCTGGTACACCACACGGCCTGCACCGATGTTCAGATGCCCCACTTCGCTATTGCCCATTTGGCCAACAGGAAGGCCCACGTTCTCACCGTCCGTGCGCAGGCTGGCATGGGGTGCGTAGCTCAGCAAGCCATCCATGAAAGGGGTGCTTGCTTGGGCGATGGCATCGCTTTCATCGCCGGCCCCAATGCCCCATCCATCAAGGATGATAAGGGCGGCCTTTTTATCGATCATGAGTGACGTGGAAATATGGCCGTGAAGGTAGAACCATGTGGAAGGACGGATCGATATTCCACCCGCCCGCCAAGATCCTCCAAGAGCCTGCTTACGATGAACAGCCCAAGGCCGGTGCCTTTCTCGTTCCTGGTGGCCTCGTTACCGCCTCGATAGAATTTGCCGAACATCCGCTGTCTGTCCTCCTCCGGTATCCCAGGTCCGTTATCCGTTACGCCGAGTTGTACAGTACGGTCCTTCGCGACCAACCTTACCTCCACTGTGGATCCCTTCGGCGCATACTTACAGGCGTTGCCCAGCAGGTTCCCCAAAATGGAACGGAAGGCCAGGGCGTCCGTCATGAGGATAAGTTCCGGCGGTAATAGCACCTCGATCCGATGATCACGGCCATAGGAGGATCGGGCTTCGTCCAAAAGCTCCCGGGTCTCCTTCACCAGGTCCACGGGTACCAATGTGGGAGGGACGGCATGTTCTTCCAATCGGCTGGCCAAGAGGATCTGTTCGGCCAATCCATGTAGCCGCTCCACATCGGAGCGCGCATTGCGAGCTAGTAGTTCGCGATGTTCGGGGTCGAGATTCGGTCTTTGCAGGGTTTGCAAGTGGAGCTTCAACGCGGCAATGGGTGTGCGTAATTCATGGCTGGTGGCCATGAGGAAGTCCCGTTGCTGACGGGCTAAGGAGAGCTCGTGCCGCAGGGTGCGGAACGTGATCCAGAGTGCCAACAACAGCAGGACCAGGAAGACCAGTCCTTCACCCACCACCATCATCAACGTGTGCTTGGGCAACCGGATCGGAAGATGCGGCATCACGCCCTCCGTGATCAATTGTTCCTGTAAGGCGAAGATGTCACGGTCCTTGCTCAGTAACAGCCACATCCACCATGCGGATTGCAACAGGATGTACAGGACCAAAAAGCCAAAAAGCAGCACCGGGGTGCGAGGGGCAGGGCGCGCCATGCCGCAAAAATAGGGGCTTTGGACCTTGTGCTCCTGTGGGATGATTGTATCGTGATGGCCGGCGAACTCCCGGAACGCCCCTTGGTCTTCGAGGAGGAATTTTGGGACCTACCCACTAGTGGGTAGGTCCTTTCCTTCAAGTCACCCTATCTTGCACACGGCTTTTATTGATGGATAAGCAAGCGGCAAAGGCCTTCATCCTAGCGGAACTGCATGTCGGCCTGCCGGGGTTGCGCACGTATCACTCCTTGGAGCACACCATGGATGTGTACGCCTCTGCCGTTACCATTGCCGAAGAGGAGGGCGTTACCGGGGAGGATCTGGTACTGCTGAAAACAGCGGCGCTGTTCCATGATGCCGGATTCCTTGTCCAACCCGACGAACACGAGAAAGGTGGCTGCCAGCTGGCGAAAGAACACCTGCCGCGATTCGGGTATACCGAAGAACAAGTGGCAAAGATCTGTGCGATGATCATGGCAACGAAGATCCCGCAAAGAGCCCATGACCGGATGAGCGAGGTGCTTTGCGATGCCGACCTGGACTACCTCGGCCGCGATGATTTTTTCATGGTCGGCGATCGGCTTTACGAGGAGATGAGGACCTATGGGGCCATATCCACACGGAGGGAATGGAACTTGCTCCAAGAGAAATTCATTTCCAACCATTCGTACTATACCAATACCTCGCGTGAACTGCGCGAGCCAAAGAAGCAGCAACATCTTGAATGGGTGCGCCAATGGCTGCGCGATAATCCCTGAACCCGGATCAAGCAAAAGGGTTAGTTGCGGGCTTGCCTGCTCTATAAGAAAGCGCAGGACAGGGAGACTCTCGTTGAGACGACGTACTGAGCCCATCGAATAGGAACGATCGCTGCCGAAGCGTCATGCTTGGCAACGGTGCCTGGGCACGGTGGAAATCCTATTGCATATTCCGGTTTGCTGAAGGCCAGAACGGGCGAAGCCCCCGGATGGCCGGAGGCTTCGCTTTGGTGGTGCCTCCCAGAATCGAACTGGGGACACATGGATTTTCAATCCATTGCTCTACCAGCTGAGCTAAGGCACCAAGATGTTCATCACCATCTTTGCGGGGTTGATACCGTGACAAGGGGCGGCAAATATAGCTGGTTACGTGAATGGTCGAGCATGAACCGGTGGAACTGGTGATCGATGTGGGAAATTCCCGCATGAAGTTGGGTCTCTTTTACCAAGGGCGCATAGTGGGGCGTACTTCCGCAGCATCGGGAGATATGAACGCTGTGGAACAATTCCTCGCAGGCCGCCGCCCAGCGCGTGTGGCCATCGGCTCGGTTGCCAAGCCCAACGATGCATTCGTGAAAGCCTTGGGACACAACGCGCCTGTGACCGTGCTCACCGGCGAATCACCATCCCCGGTCCGGAGCCTATATACCACACCACATACCTTGGGGGTGGACCGCTTGGCGAACATTGTAGGAGCGGCAGTACTTTTCCCGAAGCGCCCCGTATTGGCCATCGATCTGGGAACTTGCATCACTTATGACCTGGTGGGTGAACTGGCTGTTCATCGCGGAGGGCTCATCTCACCTGGCCTTCACATGCGCGCAAAGGCAATGCATACGTACAGTGCCCGATTGCCGGAAGTGGATCCGCCAGAGAACACCGACCTCCTCGGTATCGATACGGTCACCAGCTTGGCTGCCGGTATTCACCACGGTGCCCTCATGGAGATCAAGGGTTTTATCCATGAATTCAGGCAACAACACCGGGGCTTGGCCGTTGTGCTCACCGGCGGTGATGCACCTCGGGCGGTCAGGGCGCTGAAAAACGGCATCTTTGCGCACCCTACGCTGACACTCATCGGCCTCCATGCACTTTTGCACCATGAACCGGACCGCAGTCCTGCTGTTGCTCACTAACCTCGGCATCGTTGCGGCTACCGCACAAAGTGTAGGGGATTCCCCATACAGCGCATACGGCTTTGGGGACCTGATCTATACCGGCCAAGTATCCCAAACGTTGATGGCCGGGACCGGTCTTGCCATTTCAGAGCCTTATAGTGTGATCATGGGCAATCCGGCGAGCTATGCCTCCATGGCCCGGCCCGTGTTCGAGACCGGGATTGCGGTGCGCACCACCCACACCACTTCGGCCTTGACAAGCAGTACCCAGAAGGATACGGAGTTCATGGGTTTCAGCATCGGCGTGCCCTTCGCCAATGGCAAATGGGGACTCGCACTGGGACTTACCCCGTTCAGCGAGGTGGATTACTCCACTACAAGTAATGCAGCTTTCGATGGTGGCACAGTGAAGTATGACTACACCGGTAGTGGAGGACTGGATCGCGCCTTTTTTGGGCTTGGACGTACACTCTACGCCCAAAAAGTGGATTCGGTAGGAAACTCCGGAACACGGATCAGTCTGGGAGCCGATTTCAACTTCATTTTCGGGAGCATTGAGCAAACGCGGGATGCGATCTACTCCCAAACGGATGGCTTCAGCAACACAAGGATCTTCTCCGCACTGGTTTTACGCGCCCCCACCGGGGATGCCAGTGTTATGTGGCAAGGTGATCTCACGCGGAAGAAGCACCGGGATGATGATAATTGGCGCTGGTCCGTCGGAGCATCCGTTGGCTTTCCGGCGGCATTCAATGCCAAATATTCAAGCCTTGTAACAAGCTATACAACCTTTTCAGGCTTTGAGAATGTGCGCGATACGATCGATGACCAGCAAGGGGTAAGGGGCCGTGTCGAGGTTCCTGTTTCAGTAGGACTTGGTTTCGGTGTGCAGAATCCAAATTGGGCCTTTACGGCGGAAGTGAAGCAACGCGACTGGAGCGCGGTGAATATCGATGTACCCGGATATGATCTGCCGGCCCGCCTACGTGCTTCCGTTATTTATGCTGCGGGCGCGCGCTTCCGCCCAGGTACGGAAGGTGGTGTATTCCACAGGGCGGTGTACCGTGCTGGGCTTCAGTACATGGAAACTCCCCAGGAGGTTCGCGGAACAGGGCTGAGCAGTACCATGGCCACCGCTGGTATTTCCTTTCCCCTCAATGCCTTTCAGACGAACAGCTGGCTACACATTGGAGGAGAGTTCGGCCAGCGGGGAACCACGGAGAACGGATTGATCCAAGAGCGCTTTGTTACACTCTGGATCGGTGCGGCATTCACGCCATGGCGGGGTGAGCGATGGTTCACGCCCCCAAAGATCCAATGACCTTCAGCAGAGGAGCTTGGATGTTCGGCATGGTATGCTTGTTCTTGTCCTGCAAGAATGATCTGGACCGTGTGGCAGCCATCGAGGTCCCTGCCAATAGTCCGGACCGTATTACCACACATGCCGAATACCTGTATTCAGATAGCGGCCTGGTCAGGAATCGCATTCGCGCAGGCACTATCTCGGAATTCAATGGACCACCTCCGCATACGGAATTGAGCGATGGCGTGGAACTCACCTTCTTCAATCTGGACGGCCATGCGGGCAGCCAGTTGACGGCGAGGCGTGGCCACATTGACCCGGAAAAAAACCGAATGACCGTGGAGGAGGAAGTGGTTTTCGTGAATGCCCGTGGAGAAAAGCTCGAGACCGAGCATTTGACCTGGAACCAGGACAGCAACCGGGTGTTCACGGACCGCCCCGTGAAGATCACCCGCTCCCGTGACATCATTTACGGCCAAGGCCTGGATGCGGCACAGGATTTCAGCCGCTACACCATCCGTCGCATCACCGGAACACTTTTCATCGATCGGAGCGATACCTTGGCACCAGAGAACCAGGACCGTTGATGGAGAAGATCGCACGTTTCATGGAATTGTTCTGGCTGGCCTTGGCAGTGCTGACAGCAGCTTGGTCGGCCTATGTGTTGTACGTTCATGGCTGGGCTGCAGGCAAGGTCTGGTTGCTCTTCCCGGCGGTGTGTGCGGCCATGTGGGGCTACCGCCGCTTCATGCGCGGCAAAGTGGCGCAATGGGCCGAACGTGAACGGATCGAACGCGAGGGAAATGGACGGTGACTTGTGGCGTACCCCGCAACCTGGTACACATCGATCTGAACGGTGATGGGCACGGTGGATCTGATCCTTCTCCTTGTTGCCGTCCTCGCATCGGCGCTTTGTTCGGGCCTGGAGATCGCTCTCGTCAGTAGCAATAAGCTGTACATCGAGCTACAGCGGAAACAGGGTGCCATCTGGGCCAAGGTGGTGGCCTCGCTCCTGAAGAAGCCGGCCCGGGTGATCAGTTCCCTGCTCGTTGGGAATACCATCGCCTTGGTGGCCTATGGCATCCTGATGGCCCAGCTGCTGGAACCCGGACTTCGCATGTTGTACCCCAACGAGGGCTTCATACTTGTGATGCAAACGGTGCTCAGCACCTTGTTGATCCTGGTGGTGAGTGAATTCATCCCCAAGGCCCTCTTCCGCATCGATCCCAATGGGGTGCTCAGCGTATTCGCATTGCCATTGGGTTTCATCTATGCGCTACTCTGGCTGCCAACAATGCTGCTCACAACGATCAGTGAAGGCATTCTTCGACTTATCGGCGTGAAACCCAATTTGGGCAAGGCCGGGTTCGGCAGGATCGACCTCGATGCTTTCCTCCAAGAGGTGAGTGAGGCTACTTCGTCTGACAGGGAAGTGGAGGCCGAAGTGGAGTATTTCCGCAACACATTGGAGTTGAGCAACACCAAGGTGCGGGACCTGATGGTGCCCCGTGCGGATATTGAGGCCTTGGATGTGGAGGAACCCATCTCGGAGCTGAGCAAACGCTTATTGAGCACCGGACTTACCAAATTGCTCATCCACAAGGAGGGCATTGATAACATCATCGGTTATGTACACAGTTACGAGATGTTCAAGCGGCCCCGCAGCATCCGATCCATCCTGCGCCCGGTGAACTTCATTCCGGGAACCATGCCGGCCGATGAGGTCCTGCGGCTTTTCACCAAGCAACGCACCCATATTGCCGTAGTGGTGGACGAGTTCGGTGGAACTGCGGGTATGCTCACCATAGAGGATGTGGTGGAAACCATCGTAGGCGATATTGAGGATGAGCACGATGATGAGGATAGCGTGGAGGAGCGGATCAGTCCCACCGAATTCGTGTTCAGTGCACGGGTGGAAGTGGAGCATCTGGTAGAGGAATATGGCTTGAACATGGAGGAGAGCGAGGAATACGACACCTTGGCCGGTTACATCATGCACCGTACCGGTACCGTGCCGGAACCCGGTGAGATCGTTGATGATGGCCCCTTCCGCTTCACGGTTACGAACGTTTCCCATGGTCGTATAGACCTGGTGAACGTATTGGTGAAGGATGTGGAGGCCGGCTTTGTGGGAGGGGCGCCTCCAAAAGCGGAAGAGTAGATCATGGTCGTGCGGGACATTCTTCCGATCAAAAAGCTGGGGAAATGGCCTTATACCGGCGGTTTCCTGTTGCATTCAGCCGTTGAACCGGTCACCCACCTATATTTGCCACCCTTTTAAGATCAAGTAGATGGCTGTAATCGGAAAGATCCGCGAACGTGGAACCCTGTTGGGCATCATCGTTGGCGGTGCGCTCGTATTGTTCGTGGTAGGTGATTTCATCGGAAACCGTTCAAGCGGGCCGGACCGGAATGTGGGCCGTATTGCGGGCAATGACATCAGTATGCAGGAGTTTTCCATGCGGGTGGACCAGCAGATCGACCTCTATCGCCAGAACGGCACCACGGTGGATAACCAGCTACAGGAGCAGGTGCGCAATGGTGTGTGGAACGACATGCTGCGTGAGCGCACCCTAAGTGTGGAAGCTGCGGATGCCGGCTTCGGTACCACCATCAGCCGCGAGGAATATGATGATATCCGCTTCGGGAACAACATTTTGCCCGATTTCCGAAACAACCAGAACTTCATCGACCCACAAACCGGCCAAGTGAGCAAGGAGCAATTGCGGAGGTACTTCAAATACGTGCAGGACGAGAACTATGCGCTGATGGAGATGCAACGGCGCACTTTCGTGCCGCAACGCATACAGGCCAAGTACAACGACCTGGTGAAGAAGAGCTGCTTTGTGAACAGTGCCCAAGTACAGGACGAATGGGCGGCGAAGAACACCAAGGCTGATTTCCAGTTCGTTGCTCAGCGCATGGAAAGCGAACCGGATAGTCTTTACCCGGTGAGCGATACTGAACTTCGCCGCTATTTCGATTCACATAAGAACGACCGTAAATACCGCCAGACCGAATCGCGGAGCTTTGCATACGTCCAGTTCAAGGCGATGCCTACGCAGGAGGACATTGCCAACGCACGCGAAGACATGCTCGGTTTGAAAGCCGATTTTGAAGCGGCCCGCACACCCAAGGCGGACAGCTCCTTGGTGATGGCCTATGCTGAGACGAAATCAGCCACGCCCAGTGCTTATCAACCGGGCACAGCGGACCACCTGAACGATTCCCTGATCCTGAATGCCGATACCGGCACGGTGGTGGGGCCCTTCCGCGATGGAAACACGTGGAAGCTGGTGAAAGTGACGGAACTGGCCGATGTGGATGAGGCCCGCGTGCGGCACATCCTGCTGAACACCCAAGGCAAGAGCCCCGAAGAAGTGCAGGCCATCAAACAGCGCGCGGACAGTATCCTGAACGTGGTGAAGCGTGACCGGAGCAAGTTCGAGTCCTTGGTGACAAAATTCTCGGATGACCCCGGAAGCAAGAGCACCGGGGGTGTGTATGAGTGGTTCGACAGGACACGTATGGTACCGGAATTCACCAAGGCCAGTTTCGACGAGAAGGTCGGGGCGATCACGAATGTGAAAACGGATTATGGCTATCACATCGTGGAAGTACTGGGGCAGCGTTCGCGGAAGGAACGCAGGGTGCTTACCATCGACCGCAAGATCGCTCCGGTACAAGCGATGAAGGATGCTTGGAAGAAAGCCAACGAGTTTTCGTTGAACCATGGTGACACGGCATCCTTCCGCAAGGCGGCCGACGAAGAAGGCTTGACCTATGTACCTGTTGAGGAACTTCGGCCGGACCAACGTTTCGTGCCCGGCCTGCAAGAGGCGGATGAAGTGGTGCGCTGGGTGAACCATGCCGAAGCGGGTGCCAAGAGCAGTGAACCCCTCACCAGCGGCGATAGCTATGTGGTCTGTTCGCTGATCAACATCAGGGAAGCAGGTACGCCCAAGCTGGATGATGTCCGTGAAAAATTCACTAAGGAAGTACGGAACGAGAAGAAAGCCGATGCGATCGCTGCCAAGATGAAGGATAAGAGCGACCTACAGGCTTTGGCACAGGAATTAGGGACCACCGTCCAGAACTCAGGGAATTTGGCGTTCAGTGCGAACACCTTGCCTGGAGGGTATAGCGACGTCAAGGTGATCGGGAGCATATTCGGCTTGGAGAATGGTGCCACCAGCGCTCCATTGAAAGGCGACCAAGCCGTATACGTGGCACATATGAACACGTTGACAGCTGCCGGGGAAATGCCTGAAGGCGCCGAGGACAGGAAAGCGCTCACGGATCGCGTACGGAACCGCGCTAACGGTCAAGTGTTCAATGCACTAAAGGAAGCGGCGGACGTAACGGACAACCGCGCGAAATTCTACTGATACCGGCTTGTGATCAGTGCAGAGGGGGCGGAAGCCCCCTTTTGCATGCATGGCCCTTGTTGCGATCAAGGTTCCTGTCGTATGGATCTACCGGGAGAAGGCCGGGACAACTCGGCCGTTCGTCCCAATGCGGCGATCAAAAACCACGATCGTTCCAGGACCCTGTACACTTAACGTAGTTGCCCCAAGCGTTCCGCATCGAGGCGGACGAGGATCGCCAACAGCACGGTGAAGCCGATCAGCGAACTGCCGCCATAGCTGAAGAAGGGTAGGGGTATTCCGATCACTGGTGCCAGTCCGATGGCCATGCCCACGTTGATCATCAGATGCAGGAAGAAGATGCTGGCCACGCAATAGGCATAGATCCGCGTGAACCGGGATCGTTGCCGATCGCTGATCTGGATACAGCGCAGGATCAGCGCACCGAAGAGCAACACCACCAACGTGGTGCCCAGGAAGCCCCATTCCTCGCCTACGGTGCAGAAAATAAAGTCCGTGCTCTGCATGGGCACATACTTGTACTTCGTGAAGGTGCCTTCCAAATAGCCTTTGCCCAACAGGCCTCCACTACCGATCGCGGTCTTGGATTGCTCCACATTGTAGCCATAGCCCCGAGGATCATATTCCAACCCGAGCAGGACACGGATACGCGTTTGCTGGTGCATGGGCATGTTATCGATCAGCTGGTCCACACTGCCGATGAATGCCGCAGAACCCAACAGGCCGAAAAGCAGATAGGCATAAATGCGCTTCCGGCGGTGCTTCAGGATGAACTTACGCACAAAGAGAAATGCGATAAAGGTGAAAACGGCTATCAGGAACACCAGGAAGTATTGGCCATGGACCTCGATGTCCGTGAACGGGATGGCATAGGTGGTCACCTTCATGATCAAGGAAAGTACCACGAGGATGGCCGCCATGATGGCGATCAGCAAGATGTTTCCCGAAAGTCCTTCGCGGTAGAGGACCAACACAAAGGCGCCGCTGACCAATGCCGTGCCGGTATCGGGTTGCAACATGATCAGGGCTACGGGCAGCAGGATCAACACGGCGGATATCACGCGTGAGCGGACCTCTTTCAATGTCTTCAGTCCGCTCAAGTATTTCGAAAGGGCCAATGCCGTGGCAAACTTGCTGAACTCCGCAGGTTGTACCCCAAAGCCACCCACACCGAACCAGGCCTTGGCTCCGTTCACCTCACGGCCCACCAAGAGCACCAATATCAGCAGGAGCAGGACGAAGCCATATACGGGATAGGCCAGATCGCGAATGAATTCACCGCGTACCAGCAACATGCCTGCACCGATCAACAACGAAATACAGATCCATATACTTTGGGCACCATACTCCCGGGTTCGATCGAACAGGTTGGCATGATCGGGATCATAGGCCGCGCTGTAAATATTGGCCCAGCCCATGGCCATCAGCAGGAGGTACATGATCACCAACGGCTTGTCGATGTTGCGCGCGATGTTCTCCCTGCCGGTCATTGCCTGCGACGTTTGCTCACGAACTTCTTGTAATTGCCTTCGGTTGCGATCAGGTCTGCTTCGAGCATCCGCTTCATCACTTCGGGACGGGTGATGGTATCCGTCAAGTACTGCTCCATGCAGAGACTGGCGATGGGGGCGGCCCATGTTCCCCCGAAACCGGAATTTTCCACATAGACCGCGATCGCGATCTTCGGGTCATCCATCGGTGCGAAAGCGATGAAGACCGCATGGTCCTTGCCGTGCGGGTTTTGCGCAGTTCCGGTCTTTCCGCATACGGTGATGCCGGGAATGCGTGCTTGGCGAGCGGTTCCGCCGGCTTCGTTCACCACCTTGCGCATTCCTTCAACGATGGGCGGGAACCATTGATCGTCCACGAGGGTCTGGTGCCGCACCACGCGTGGATTCAAGCTGTCCGGGTGACCGATGGCCCGCACCAAATGCGGATCATAGTAGTAGCCACGATTCGCGAAAATGGCTGCGAGATTCGCCATTTGCATGGGTACGACCAATACTTCGCCTTGACCGATGCTCAGGGAGTATATGTTGCTGAAGGCCCATGCATTCTCCCCATAGACGCGGTTGTAGTACTTGGTGCCGGGAATGCTGCCTCCTTTCACCGATGGAAGATCCAGCGCGAGCGGGTGACCGAAGCCGAAGCTCTCCATGTAGTCTTTCCAAATGTCCAGGCCCAACGCGGCATCCTTGAAGCGATTGGGCACCTTCCCCTGTTCGATCATGCGCTTGAAGACCTGGTAGAAGTACGGGTTGCAGGACATCTGTACCGCTTGCTCCACATTCTGGCAATTCGGGTGGTTGTGGCAGCCCACCAGCGATCGGTTGCAAACGAACCCGGTGTTCAGGTTGATAACACCTTCCTGCAAGGCAGCTGCCGCCTGCGCCAGTTTGAAGATCGACCCGGGTGGATACTGCGCCTGCAACGCCCGGTCGAAGAGCGGCGTTAATGAGTCCTGCTGGAGTTTTTTGTAGTTCGCGCTGCGCACTCGACCGACCAAAAGTTCGGGGTCATAACCGGGTGAGCTCACCAGGGCCAGCACTTCCCCGGTGCGTGGGTCCAGTGCTACGATGCTTCCTTTCTTATTGCGCATCAATTGCTCGCCCAACTTCTGCATCGGCAGGTCAATGCTGGTGTACAGGTTCTTCCCCGCGTAGGCCAGTGTATCGAACCGGCCTTCCTTGAAGGGGCCTTGTACATTGTTATGCACGTCCACCACTACGTACTTCACTCCACGCTTTCCGCGCAGGTCCTTCTCATAATAGCTCTCCAACCCGCCCACGCCGATCACGTCTCCCGCTTTGTAGTAAGGGTCCTGCTCCACTTTGCGGGCATTTACCTCGCTGAGGTAGCCGAGCATATGTGCGCCCACATGGGGTGGATAGGTGCGAAGCGTCCGGCTCTGCCCGTAAAAGCCAGGATACTTGTAGAGATGTACCGATATCGCGGCGTATTGCGAGGAGGTGATCTGACGCTCGAACTCACTGGGTTTCCAAACGGAATAGTCGCGCGCCGTGCGCAACCGCTCCCGTACTTGATCGAGCGGTACATTCAGCAGTGTTGACAACCCCAACGTGTCGAGGTCTTTCACTTCGCGAGGCACCACCATGATATCGTAGACCGGAGTATTGGCCACCAATAATTCACCATGGCGGTCATAGATAAGGCCTCGTGAAGGGAATACAGTGATCTTTCGTTCGCTGATGTCCGCGGCGCGGGCTGTCCAGCTGGTGTCCACCACCTGGATCCAGAAGAGCCGGAAGATGAATACAATGCAGATGAAGATCACCGCAGCGATCAACACGTATTTGCGCTCGTCGAGATTCATCGTGACCGGATCTCCCGCGAAGTGAGTGCTTGGGCCAGCAAACAGAGGATGAGGGTGGCGGCGGCGCTCATGAGGGCACGAAGGAATGTTGTAAAGAAGTCATCGAACCGATACACTTCAACGAAGAAAAGCCAGAGATGGTGTAGCACCACCAGGACAGCCGCAAAGGTCATGTACCAAGTGAGGCCCATGTGCTGGACGATGGGGCGTTTATCATAGTCGTATCCGTCCCGTGGTGCCAAGATCCGGAGCATCCAGATGCGCCCATACGCCATCACCACGCAAGCGCTCGTGTGCATGCCTGGAGTGCTGCTGAAGAAGTCCATCGCCAAGCCCAACAAAAAGCCCAGGACCAAAGTGGCCCAAGGCGGAGTATCGAACGGCAGGGAAATGATGAAGAGCACATAAAGATATGGGACCACCCAGCCATGCGCCAGATCCAGATGGTCGAGCACCAAGGCCTGCAGGAGCACCAGCAGGATGAAGGAGAGGATGTGGTTCCTTACCTTGGTGATCATTGTAGTGGAACCTTCGTTTCAAGGGAGTCGCGTTCGGGCTTCAGCAGGTCGGTCACCACATGCACATAAGCTGTGCGGGTGAGGTCTTCGCTCAAGTGAACACGGATGTCATGGAAGTTGCTACCGGGGTCATCATTCACCTCCATCACTATGCCCACCGGTACCCCAGGAGGGAATATGCCATCATTGCCACGGGTCACTATCGTATCACCCACTTCCAGAGGTACGTGGTTCGCCACATCCACCATCGAGGCCGTGCGTGGATCGTCCGTGTCCCAACTGAGCAAACCGAAATGCCCTGTACGTTTCAGCTGCACGCTGGTACGGAATTCGTTCCCAAGTACACTGGTGACCAAGGCGAAGTGCGGGCTTACATCGCGAACGATCCCGACCAGCCCGTTCACGCCGATCACCCCCATATCCGGAGCTATTCCGGCAAGTGATCCACTGCCCAGGGTGATGTAATTACGTTCCTTGTGCGTGGTGCTATTGATCACTTGGGCAGTGATGAACCTATAATACTGGGCCTGGGTGCTATCGTAGACCACTTGTGCACTATCGGCATGGCCGGGCACGCTATGCAGCTTGTTCCGCATCTCAGCCAAGGCTTGCGCCAACTGGCGGTTCACTGCACGCAGATCGGCGAACTCGGTCACCTCGTTGCGCCATGTATAGATCTGCCCTACTACGGCATTACTGCTGCTGATGGCCTGGGCACGCTGGTGCATGTTCCCATTGACCAGCAACGAGATCGACACAGCCATCAGGGCCAGAAAAAGCAAGTTGTTGCGCTGTCGGAAGAGGAAGCGGAAAAGGTCGCGCATGGTGTGTCACCCGCTTTTCCCTACTCCCGCATAAGGAATTGGAACCTATCGATATTGCGAAGCGCGATGCCGGTACCACGTGCTACGGCCCGCAAGGGATCCTCGCTCACGTGTACGGGGAGCTTTGTCTTGATGCTGATGCGCTTGTCCAGTCCACGAAGTAGTGCTCCGCCACCGGCGAGATAGATACCTGTGCGATAGATGTCCGCGCTGAGTTCCGGCGGGGTGCTTTCCAATGCGCTGAGGATGGCCTCCTCGATCTTGCTGATGGATTTGTCCAGCGCTTGAGCGATCTCCGAATAGGTCACAGTGATCTCTTTCGGAATGCCCGTCATCAGGTCACGGCCGCGCACGGCATAGTCAGGTGGGGGTTCCTCCAACTCCACCAGTGCGCTGCCCACTTCGATCTTGATCTGTTCCGCTGTGCGCTCGCCCACTAGGATGTTGTGCTGGCGCCGCATGTACTCCTCGATGTCATTGGTGAACTCATCACCGGCAACGCGGATGTTCTTGTCGCATACGATGCCACCCAGGGCGATCACCGCGATCTCCGAGGTGCCACCACCGATATCGATGATCATGTTCCCCATGGGCTCTTCCACGTCGATACCAATGCCGATCGCGGCGGCCATCGGTTCGTGGATCAGGTAGACCTCCTTTGCACCAGCGTGCTCGGCGCTGTCCTTCACCGCGCGCTTTTCCACTTCGGTAATGCCGCTGGGAATGCAGATCACCATCCTGATGTTGGGGGTGAAGAGCTGCCTTCCGGGATTGATCATCTTGATCATGCCCTTGATCATCTCCTCCGCCGCTTGGAAGTCAGCGATCACACCATCCTTCAGCGGTCGAACGGTCTTGATGTTCTCGTGCGTCTTCCCATGCATTTGCATGGCCTGCCTGCCGATGGCGATCACCTTGCCAGTGGTGCGGTCCTTCGCCACGATGCTAGGTTCATCAACCACTACTTTGTCGTTGTGGATGATCAACGTGTTCGCTGTGCCGAGGTCGATGGCGATCTCCTGGGTGAAAAAATTGTTGAACCAGCCCATGTTGGGAGTCAATGTTTGAAGTGTCTGTTACCGGTGATACACATGGCGATTTCGCGCTTATTGCAGGCGTCGATGCTGTCCCGGTCGCGGATGCTGCCACCGGGTTGTACGATGGCAGTGATCCCCGCGTTCGCTGCGATCTCCACGCAGTCGGGGAAGGGGAAGAAAGCGTCGCTGGCCATCACGGCTCCGTCCAGGTTGAATTTGAACTTACCGGCCTTGGCAATGGCCTGTTCCAACGCATCCACCCGGCTGGTTTGGCCGGTGCCGCTACCCAGCAATTGCTGGTCCTTCGCCAGGATGATGGCGTTGCTCTTGGTGTGCTTTACCAAAATGTTGGAGAATTCCAGATCGTGAAGTGCTGTGGTGGATGGACTCTTCTTCGTCACTATACGCATGTCTTCCGTGCGGTCCGTTATCCGGTCCGGAAGTTGGGACAATATACCGTTGAGTGCCGACCTGAATTTGCGGGGTGGCGGAATGACCTGCTTACGTTTCAGGATGATGCGGTTCTTTTTCTTCCGAAGGATCCCCAAGGCTTCAGGCTCATAGTCGGGCGCGCAGATGATCTCGAAGAATAGGTCATTGATCCCTGCGGCGGTGTTGGCATCGATGGTGACCGAGGTGATCAGCACGCCTCCAAAGGCGCTCACCGGGTCACCGGCCAAGGCCGCATCCCAAGCTTGTCTTAGGCTCGGGCGAATGGCAGCACCACATGCATTGTTGTGCTTGAGGATGGCAAAAGGCACACCCCCCAACAGGGCCAAGTCGTCGATAAGGAGTACCGCCGCATCCAGATCAAGCAGGTTGTTGTAGCTCAGTGCTTTGCCGTTCAGCCGATCGAACAAGCCATCCAGATCGCCGATGAAGCTCGCCGGCTGATGCGGGTTTTCACCATAGCGCAGCGGATGGGTCGGTTGGGTACCAAGCACAAGACGCTCTGAGGCCAACGGCTCATAGCCGCTGAACCAGCTATGGATGACACGGTCGTAATGCGCGCTTTCGGCAAAGCCGTAGGTGGCGAAAGTTCTGCGTTGGGCCAAGGTGGTGGCGCCAGCCTGTTCCGTAAGGATCCGCAAGGCTTCGGCGTAATGGCGCTGCGCCGGTACGATCAGCACATCATTGAAGTTCTTCGCCGCCGCGCGGATCAACGAGATACCGCCGATATCGATCTTCTCAATGATCTCCTGTTCGCTTCCACCGGCGGCCACCGTGTTCTCGAATGGATAGAGGTCCACGATCACCAGATCGATGGCTGGAATGGCGTGTTCCTCCATCTGGGCCACATCGCTTTGGAGACCACGGCGTGCCAGTATACCCCCGAAGATCTTCGGGTGCAGTGTTTTGACACGGCCACCCAGAATGCTCGGGAAGGCGGTAAGGTCTTCTACGGGTACCACAGGGATATCAAGGGCCTCGATGAAGCTGCGTGTACCTCCAGTGCTGTATAGTGTTACGCCCGATCGGTGCAGTTCCCGTACGATCGGCTCCAGGCCGTCCTTGTCAAATACAGAGATCAACGCACTCTCAATGCGCTTTGTGTTTTCCGCCATGCCGGGCTAGGGTTGCGCAAGTTTACCAGTCCCCAGCGAAAGAAATCACTTGGCTTCTCACGGCTTTTCAGCCCGGTTACCAACAGGTTGAACACAACTCGTGGGGATACTCGCCTCTACAAACGGACGTTCCATCGAATACGGAAGGACCCAAGGCGCCCTCCGCATCCACCGGATCAGAAACGGAAGCCCACGCCCAGCAACACGTTCATTGCACCGGTAGCACTGTTCAAGGTGCTGAAGGAGACCTCGCCATTTTGGTCCACTGCGATGGATGAAGGGTCCACAAAAGTGGTCTTGCCGCTATGGAAGCGTTCTACACGGGCCTCTATGTAGCCCGAACCACCCAATGTCACCATTAAGCCGGCAGCCCAGCCGGTGCTCATCACAAAGTCGTTCGCGTTCCGCTCTTTTCTGAGCGCTTCATCCAAGCCTTCCACTGTCAACTTGCTCTGCGTGGTGAATTGGCGGAGTCCGGCCAATCCTTCAATGTAGGGACGGACCTTTCCTTTTGATGGACTGAGCCGCAGCAGGGTATGGTAGCTGAACACCTTGGCCTTCACGGCCAATCGGCCCTCCGTGGCCAACAGGTTGGGATCCGTCACCGGCACCGTGCTCACGTCCTTGCCCATTTCAGCGTATCCAAAGGCCGCGCCGAACTGCAGCGGAAGCCTTCGCGAGGGTAGGGTCAAATGCCCTCCGACGGTGAACATGTCCTTCCCCCAAGTCTCGGCGATTTCGCCCATTGGGATGCTCATGCCGATGGTGCCGCCGAGATCGCCTTCGTAACCTTTGTCTTGGGCCTTGGCAATAGGGGCTATCAGTAGCGTTGCAAAAAGGAGGTTGATGGCTCGCATGGTGGTATGCTTTGGTGATCGGGATACCGATCCCGTGCCGATCTTCGCATCTTAGCGCCGGATGGAGCTTTTCACCGAGTGGGCAAGTGCCGGATTACCTGCACTTTTTCTGGCCTGTTTTCTCGCGGCGACGATCCTGCCGTTCAGCTCGGAAGCCCTGCTCCTGGCCATGGCCTTGGGACCGTGGGGCACACTTCCGCTCCTGCTTACGGCGAGCATCGGGAATACGCTGGGGGGGATGACGAATTACGGCATCGGTCGCTGGTTGCCGGAGGGCAAGTTGATGCGTTGGCTGCGGGTGGACCCCTCCAAAGCGCAGCGTTGGCGAACGCTCGTCCAGCGGTACGGTTACTGGTCCGCCCTACTGTGCTGGTTGCCGGTGATCGGTGATCCGATCGCCATCGCGCTGGGCCTCTTCAGGACCCCCGCATGGCCGGTACTGGTGCTGATGTTCATGGGCAAGGCGGTACGGTACGCAGTGCTGGTCGCTGCCGTGCGGGGGTGGTGAGCTCTGACCTCGGGTCCCTTTCAGTGCTGAGGTTGGCCCAAGTGGGCAACATCGCTAACAATTTGTTCACACCCGCTTAACTTGGACCTCAAAGCGTTGCTTCAATTTGCAGTGCCGTTCAGAGGAACGAAAATGACAAACGCTATGGCCAAGAAGGTGTTGCTGGTGGACGACGAGGAGGATATCCTGGACCTTCTGCGCTACAATCTGGAACGCGAAGGCATACGCGTGTTCACCGCCAAGGATGGACGCGAGGCCTTGAAGTTGGCCAGATCCGAAAGGCCCGATCTCGTGGTGTTGGACATCATGATGCCCGGCATGGACGGCGTGGAAGTCTGCGACCAATTGCGAAAGACCGCAGGCATGGAGCGTACGTTGATCGTTTTCCTCACGGCGCGCACGGAGGATTATTCCCACATCGCCGGGTACGATGCCGGTGCGGACGACTACATTAACAAACCGGTCCGTCCCAAGGTTTTCGTTTCCAAGATGCAAGCGCTCCTAAAGCGATCCGGCCAAAGCGCACAGGAAGATCGGGTCATCGAAGCGAACGGCATTCGCATGGACCTGGAACGTATCTCCGTAACTAAGGGCACAGAGGCGCTTCAGTTGCCGAAGAAAGAATTCGAATTGCTGGCGTTGCTAATGAGCAAGCCCGGAAAGGTCTTCCTGCGGGACGAGATCTATTCGCGGATCTGGGGCACGGACATTTTCGTGGGCGACCGCACCATCGATGTTCACATCCGCAAACTGAGGGAGAAGATCGGTGATGACCGCATCGGTACGGTAAAAGGCATGGGATACAGGTTCGAGGCCTGAACTCGCGGTTCTCAACCAGTCAACTCCTTCCCGCAAGCGCCTCGGTGACATTCATCAGGTGGTCGCCCACCTTTTCACAACTGTTGAACAGGTCGGAGTAGACCATCCCTGTCCGGATGTTGTGGTCGCCGCTCTCTATGTTCTTCAATTGCACGCGCCGCAACATGTTGCCTTGTCGATTGATGTTCTGCTCCGCCAAGATGGCCTCATCGCGTGCAAACAGGTCCTCGTCCGCCTCAAGGTTGCGGCCCATTACCTCAAAGGCAGTATCAAGCAGAGCGATCATGTCGAACAGGTCTTGGCGTTGTTCCGGAGCGAACCACAACCGTTCATCGGTCTTGCGCTCCAAGGCCTTGCTCATCTGGAAGAGCACATCCCCCACGTTCTCCAAGTCCTTGGCAATGGATAAAAGGCCGCGGATGTGAGCGCTGTTGTCACGATCGCGCACGTCCGTGCCGGTGCGTGTGAGAAATCGGCCCACCTCCAGTTCCACCCGGTCCGTAACGGTCTCGTATTTCGCGATGCGCAGAAGTAGCACGGCACGGCCTTTTGTATCGATTTCCAACAACAGGTCGCGCACTATGCCCAGCATCCGCTGGCAGAGCTTGCCCAGTTTGAAGATCTCCATCCGGGCCTCCATCAACGAAAGCGCCGGGGCAACGGACATAATGGGGTCCTTGATGTACTCCAATCGGAATTCCTCGTCCGGAGCGTTGCGCACAGGAACCATGCGGGTCGCTGCTTTTTCCACCCAGGGAACGAACTGCAATAAAACGGCCCCGTTGACCACGTTGAACGCGAAGTGCCGATAGGTGAGCGCCCATTTCAGGACGGAGGCATCGTTGTACGGGTCACCGCCATTCAACCGTTCGGTGACCCCGGCAATCCCTGCAAGGAAGGGCCTGGACAAGACCAACGCCCAAGCCACGCCGAACAACTTGATCAGCAAATGGGCACGAGCCGCACGCTTCGCCCAAGCGTTGCCCGCAAGCGCGGCGATATTGGCGGTGAAAGTTGTTCCGATGTTCTCACCGAGCACCGCGCCGCCCCGGTGGTATAACCGATGGTGCCGGCCTCGCAGAGCGCCACGGTGAGCACCACTGCCACGCCCGAGGATTGGATGATGAGGGCCAATAGCGCACCGGTCGCGACGAAGATCAAGTTGGAAACAAGGCCAATGCCTTACAGGGACTGCAGGAAGCCCAGTGCGTCCGCAGTTGGCGGTGGTACATTGTCCTTGAGCAGGCCGATAGCGAGAAATAACAGTGCCGTGCCGACCAGCACGTTGCTCACTGCCTTGACCCGTGGGGCGCGCACGAACAACAGAGGCAGCGCCAAGCCCAGCAGGGGTAGCGCGATGTTCGGAAGTTGCAAGGCGGAGAAGCCGACCGCTGCGAAGAGAAGCAGCTTCAGTAGTGTCCGGTTAAGAATCGAACAAAATCAACTGGTTCAAAGGGGTGGATGCTGATCCTTCCTCGTCGGACTTCTGAAAGGCTTGCTGGATGGGCATTTTCTCGAAGGGCAT
>JAHBUL010000018.1 GCA_019638085.1 Flavobacteriales bacterium
GCGCAGCTCCTTGAGCTCGCTCACCCCCATGCCGCCGTACTTGGCCTTCCACTGATAGAAGGTCGGCTGGCTCACGCCATGTTCCCTGCAAAGGTCGGCCACCTTGCGGCCTTGCTCATACTCGCGCAGCATCGCCACGATCTGCGCTTCCGTCCATTTGCTCTTTCTCATTGTCCCAAAGTTCAGGTTGATTTTGCGGTTCTACTATCCCGCACACCTGATCTTGGGGGAGCTTACAGCGTAGCCATAGCTACGGGGCAACCTCCTTGCCCCGCAACGTTGCGGGGCGTCCTGCGAAAAAATAGCGGCGCATCTTTGGACGACCTTCGATTGCGAAGTGGTATAAGCTAATCCTCTTGCTCCATCGCCAACTTGAAACAGTCGCATCCCAAGGCCGCATCCACGAAGTCCTTCAGCGTGCGCATATCGTCGTGGGCGCGGCGTTGGCCGGTGTAGGCCATGTACATCATCGCCCCGATGCCGACCAGGGAGACAGGCAACGCCCAGAATCCCCACGGTGAATTATCCAATGAGACCTGTGCAAGTCCTAATGTGAGGCCGGTCAGGCCCAGCAGGGAGAGGGCCAAATAGCCTGCTGCGAAGAGCATCCAGACATTGGGCGCAGGACCGATAAGGCAGCGCACGATGGTGCCGCCTTCGGGGGCCTCCTCCAGGTTCAGGTCCAGTTGGGGTGTCCACGTCCGGGCATGCTCGTGGGGGAAGTGGAGCGTAATGTGGTAGTGCGCATTCTTCTGCCCAAGGCGATCGGGATTATCGGAATCGATCCGTTGCCGAACACGCTGAACGATGTCCGAAGCGGACAAAGGCGATCCGAATTTGAACCGCGGACGGAAGCCGAGCATGGACATGGGATGGGATAAATGCGTGCGCTATAATAACACACTAGTGGGTTCCGGATTTCTCAGGCAACTTTAGGCTGCGTACATCGTCATTCACCCGGTAGTCCCTGTTACCGCTATCCTATCTCCCTTCCCATGTGCCGGAACGCGTATTTAGCCGTTGTTCTTCTGCTGCTCACGGCCTTCTCCCGGCCGGTTTCCGCGCAGACCTTTCCATTCACCAGCGGTCAAATTCCGCTTTGTGATACGAGCTATTTCACGGCCACGGTAAGCGGGGTGGGCAATTTGATCATTCCGGACGGATCGAATTGGGGTCCGTATTTGGAGAGCGTACTGATCAACATCACTTCGAACCATCCACAGACCCTGCAGATCTCCTTGACCTCGCCGACAGGCACCACAGTGCTGCTTTCGGCCTTCAATGGTGCAGGGGGGCAGAACTATACGAATACCGTATTCGCTGATTGGGCATGGACCAACATCACCGCCGGATCGGCACCCTTCACTGGTGAATTTGCACCACAAGGCGATCCCTTGAGCACCTTCGCTGGTGAAAATGCGGACGGTACGTGGACGTTCACCGTGATCGATACCGCGTGTGCAAATGGCGGGACCGGACCCGGTGGAACCTGGCTCCCCGGCTGGTTCACCGGTGGTTCGGCCAGTGGTGCGATGACATTCGGGTACAGCAGCCCACCGCAATGCGAGATCGACATGGGCTATGTGACCACCTACCTCTGTGCTGGTGAGACGGTGGACCTCGTGAGCTATTATATGAACTGGGACCAAGGTCAGAATGTGAGCTTCGTCTACATGGACCAAAATTGGAATTCCGTGGCTGACCCGACCGCCGTGAGCGCACCGGGGTGGTATACTATTCAAGGTTGGGACTGGTCGGGTTGTAACTATTACGGCAGTTACGAGATCGTTGCATCCCCCTTGGTCGCTCTTGGCCCGGATCAGGTGGTGGACCACTGCAGCAGTACGGACCCGGTGGACCTTACTGCGCTCTTCCCGGTGTCCGGGGTCACCCAAGCTTGGTCCTTGGCTGGATCGCCCATCACCACGGCTGAGGCCATGGCGGCCACCTTGCCCGGGGTCTATCAATTGATCACAGGGAACGGAGGTGCGTGCAGCGACACCGCATTGGTAACGCTGAACATCACGAGCGGCGTTCAGTTGGGTGCCGATGGATCGGTGAGCATCTGTCCGGGCAGCAGCACGGACCTGACCGCGCTCTATTCGACCACGGGCATGACCGCTGATTGGTACTTCGGCGGTGCCGCCATCGCCGCGCCCACTTCAGCGAATACAGCTGGCGTATACACCTTGGTTGCCACCTCGGCCACTGGATGCACGGACACGGCGGAGGTGACGCTTGGTTTTGAGGCTTCCCCCGCGTTGGGAGCCGATCAGGTGGTGAACGTTTGTAGCAATGGCTCGCTTGATCTGACCGCCCTGTATTCCACCACCGGCCTTACCACATCCTGGACGTTGGACAACCAGCCCGTGGCGGACCCATCCGCCATCACCTCGCCCGGGACCTTCCGCCTGATGGCAGAGAACGCTGCAGGCTGTTCGGATTCAGCCTTCGTTACCGTGAACCTGACCACGCCACCCGCGCTGGGCCAGGATGTGGTTGACGGTGCATGCGGAAGCAATACCGTGGACCTCACCTCGAGTTTCAACACGGCCGGACTGACCACGGACTGGACCTTGTCCGGAGCTGCCGTGCCGGATCCGTCCGCTGTGAGCACCACGGGCTTGTACACCCTGGTTGCGACCAACACGGGCGGATGCAGCGATACCGCCCATGTGGTTGTAACGATCTCGCCCGACCCGGTACTGGGCGCCGACCAGACCATCGCGGCTTGCACGGGCCAAGCGGTGAACCTCAACGCGCTTTATCTCACCAGCCCACATTCCGCCGTGTGGACACGGAACGGAACGCCGGTGCAGAACCCGTCCTCGGTGACGGTTGCGGGCACCTATATGCTTACGGTGACCTCCATTGCAGGCTGCACCGCGTCCGCCACGGTTGCATTGTCCTTTGTTCCTGCCCCGGTCCTGGGAGCGGACCAATATGTATCGATCTGCGCCGGCACCCTCTTCGATCTCACTTCGGCGTACACGACCACCGGGCTAACTGCGGAATGGACCCAGAACGGCGGGCTCGTGACCTATCCTTCGGCCGTTGGTATTCCCGGCACCTTTCAGTTGTTGGCCTCGAACGGTGCATGTGCTGACACGGCATTTTTGGTGCTCACAGTGGACCCGGTCCCTGTGCTGGGTCCGGACCAGAGCTTCTCGCTCTGTTCATGGCAAACGGTGGATCTTGCCAGCGTGTTCCCCACAGCAGGGTTGAACGCCACATACACCTTGAACGGTCAGGCGGTAGCCGATCCGAGCGCGGTTTACGAAGCCGGCACCTATGTGGTAACGGTGACCAATGGGGCGGGCTGTAGCGATGAAGCACAGGCGATCATCACGAACGTGGAATGCCTCTGTGAGGCGGACTTCACGGCGGATGCCCATTGCTTGCAGGAACCTGCGCGATTCACCCTTGTGGCTGATTCGGCAGTGTTGGCGGTCCACTGGGATCTCGGTAGTGCGGGGACCTCCACGGAGTTCAACCCGGAGGTACGCTTCGACGCGAAGGGTGAGGTGCTGGTGAAGTTGCAAGCCACCTTGAGCTGCGGCACCGTCAATGTGGAACATGTGATCCGTGTATCGGATTGCACGGATTCGTGCAATGTCTGGTTCCCCAATTCCTTCACCCCGGACAAGGATGGCGTGAACGATACTTGGAGCTGGAAGGGAGGCTGCGATCCGCAGGAATTCGAGGTGCAGATATTCAACCGCTTCGGTGAGCTTGTTTTTGCAACCAAGGATCCGTTCGGTGAGTGGGATGGCACCTATGCCGGTAAGGTTTCCCCTACGGGCGTTTACGTGTACCGCGCCGCCTACTTGCTACCCTATCAGGAAGCGCAGGAGGAGACGGGGACGATCACACTTGTGCGATAGGCGATACGACTTGATGGACTTGCAGTTCGGATCCGCTCGATCCGGAGCTGGACTTGGCCCTCAATGTGTGGACGGCGGGATGTGGGTCCCTGAGCGCAATGGCCATGCAATTCTTGTCCGGCTTCAGAACATGCCCTGGGTAAGCCAAACTGGGAAGGACCAGTGTGGCAAACTGTTCACAGCTCAATACGGCCAAGGGATCCCTACCTGAGTAGAGTCACCGCTGGCGGTGGGCACAGTAGCGCAGGCCACCATATTCCCGCTTGGGCACATGTTCCAGTGGATGTCCACGTCGTTGAGGTCCCGGCCAAAGCTGATGGACTCCTCAATAGCGCGCGAATGCACGGCGACGTACATCGCGCAGGTACGCTGAACGAGATCGAACTCAAGCAATCGCTCCTGCGCTTTCAAGGAACTCAGCCTCACGTTCCGGTCGTTCTTGGATAGCGTGGTGAAGGATGCGCTCGCGTCCTGGTTTGAACAGGAGCAAAAGGGCGTGATCAGCATCAAGGCAACGAGGTTTTCAACGCGCATGGTCAGTGGGTTGGGGGCATGAAGTTGCTGATCGAGACCAAGACCAGTGGAAATATGTGAGGTCTTTAACAATGCTGTGCACAGAGCTGGGCATGCTCGGTCATGGCCACAAGCCTTCCTCCGGCGTGTATAGGCTGCTCCTCTGCAGTGGAAGCAGGTGCGCCCACACCGCGCTAAGTGAACAAGCAATGAAGGGTGCCATCGCGTTCCTATATCATTTCGGCATACTAAGTGGTCCAAAGAGCAAGTAGATCGGATGAAGTTGAATGCGATATGGTATTAAGTTCGTTCCCAACCAAAACCTATACATCATGGCAGATATCTGGCTATCCTCCCTCATCACCAAAACGCCTCAGGAAGGCTATGAACTGGCGATCAAAATGGCGCGCATGGGCGTGAAGTACACCCAACCTTCCGCCGAGATGCGCGACAAGCTGCGCGACGAATACGCCAACAATGCGGACAGCTTAACGGCCGCTTCGCAAGTGATCGCGATCAACTTCCAGACCGTGGCAGCGGCCAACGGGTATTGGAAGTAGCGTGGATCGGCACGCTTGTAGGTCCATCCAAGAAAGAGGAACGCCCCGTCCGGCAGGAGCCGGAACGGGGCGTTCGCTTTTAGCGGTTTCAGGTCAATTCAGCACAATGCGCACAACACTGGAGGCACCATGGCTTTCCAGACGCAGCAGGTAGAGACCGGGTGTGTTGCTGGCCAATTCCACCGAGGTGCGGATCCCGCTGAGGGATCCAGCTTGCACCAGCTTGCCGGTTGCATCGAAGATGCTGAACTGCTCACCGGCCTTTGCACCGGGCAAGGTGATGGTGAACGCACCGGTGGTGGGGTTGGGCCATACGGAGGCAACTGCAGCGGCGTGTTGCGCCACGGCGGTATGGATGAAGGCGTATTCCTCCGAGGTACTGGAGCATCCGTTGTCATTGGTGATCGTCACGCTGTACACACCGGAAGCAGTGGGGGTGAACTCGGCTTGATCGGCATCGGCGATCTCCGAACCATTGAAGGACCATTGGAAGCTTCCGGTACCGGAGGCTTGCAACACCCCATCGAGTTCGGTGATGGTCGGCACTTCGGGCAGCTCGTGAACGGTCACCTCCACGGCTTCGGAGCTTACACTTGAGCAACCGTTGTTGGCAATGGCCTCCACTGTATACGTGCCACTGGTGGTCACGTCCAGCTCGTTCGCCGTGCTGCCGTTATTCCAGAGGAAGCTCACTTCATCATCCGAACCGGCTACCAACGTGACCATACCACCTTCGCAGAAGGAGATGTCGCTGGAAGCGGTGATCACGGGTGCCTCTGGAAGCTCGAGGACGGTCACTACTACAGCTTCGGAGGCCGCGCTTGAGCAACCGTTGTTGGCAATGGCCTCCACACTGTAACTGCCGCTATCGGTAACGTCCAGTTCGTTCGCGGTACTGCCGGTGTTCCAAAGGAAGCTCACTCCATCATCCGAGCCGGCTACCAACGTGACCATACCGCCTTCGCAAAATGAGATGTCACTGGAAGCAGTGATCGCAGGTGCAGCGGGCACCTCCTGTACGTCCACCAGGATCACATTGGAAGGCTCACTTACGCAGCCCGATGCGCCGATGGCAACAACAGAGTACGTACCGCTGAGGTCCACTGTCAGGCTTTCACCTTCAGCATCGGGGATGGCGTCGCCATTGAACAGCCACAGCACGCCGTTGCCCTGTGCATCGGCACCCAATTGAACGGAACCTCCTTGGCAGAACGTAACGGGACCGGCAGCCGTGAGGGCCGGGCTGGTCACGGTCTCACTGATCACCGTGATGACTGCGGTGGTGAAGTTGCAACCCGTTGTGATGTTGGAGACCTCCAAGGTGTATTCACCGGCATCCACGGTGGTCAGGTCGGCGGAGGTGGCACCATCAACGGCTTCACCGTTCAGCATCCATTGGTAGGCCAATACGGCCTGGCCGGAGGTATTGGTCGTGCTGAGGGTAACGGCGTCCCCACTGCAGGCGATCAGTTCGGTGGCTTCCGGAGTGTGCACAGGAAGAGGATTCACCACCACATCGATGGCAGCGGAAACATCACTGCCGCATGCATTGGTCACTTCCACGGAATAGCTCCCCGAAGCGTCAACATCCATGCTTGCCGTGGTGGCATCTTCAATGGCCACGCCGTCCAACATCCACTGATAGCTCAATTCGGGAGCCGCTTCAGCCATCAACTCCACGGTTTCGCCAGCGCAGAAGCTGGTAGGCCCATCGGCTGATGCCAAGGCTACGGGTGTGGTGCCGATGGTGATGTCGAAACCATTATCCACGCCGGTGAAGGCAGGGCTGGTGGACACCACGCGGATGCGGTATCCGGTACCGAGCGGGGTATTGGCGGGTATGGTGGCGGATATCGTACCGGAAACGGTGGAGGTGACCGAGCCGATGTTCACGGCATTGGCAAAATCACCGTTGGCGTCGGAAAGCTGTGCCCGGAACACGTTGGCCGGAATGAACAGGCTACCACTGTTGTAGGTACCGGTGCGCTCATAGGGCACACTCACCGACGAGCCGGCGCAGAGCATGGCAGCCAAGGGCTGCTCCACAATGATGGTATGGGGCTGGTCGTAGAAGAAGATGCCGGTGACCACTTCGGCACCGAGCAGTTCCACGGTGTTGATCTGCAGCACGGGCACGCGGATCCCTTGGGCGAGCCATTTGTACTCACGGGTCTTGGGCCGGTCGATGTTGAAGCCCAAGCTGAGCGTATCGATGTTGATGGTGTCCTTGGCGGTGATGGTGGTCTTCACCCGCAGCGCATCAAATGTGCCGCTCGGGGTGGTAATGTTGCCCCAACCATCCACTTCGTTCTGCCGGGTCTGCTGGTAGCCATAATAGGCCAGCGTGGGCAGGTTGATCTTCCAGGAAGATTGCGATACGCTGCTGTTGCCATAGTTCAACGGCAGCTCATACACCACATCCTGCTGATCGAAGATGATCGGCACGGGGATATTGGCCACTTCGGCACCGTAACCCACCGTTTTATAGGCGGAAGAACTCTGGTGGCGGAACGTGAAGGCGTTATCGATGGGGAGCAGATCGCTGAATGCGATGTCCGTACCCGAATTGGCGTGGTTGGCGCGGTTCGGGTTGAGGAAGATGTCCGCATATACCAGTGCGTAGACAAAGTTGGTGGAACCCACGCTGACATATTGCGTGCTCTCCTCGCCGGCCGCAGTGAGCGAGGCGAAGTTCCACGTGTGTCCAGCGCCCGTGGCACCGTAGTTCACGAAGGGGTTCAACGTGGCCCTTGTGCGGTGAAGATCATCTCCGCTATGGGGCATCTCATTCTGTCCAATGGTGATCTGGGCCTGCAGTGAGGCGCAGATGACAAAGGATGTTGCAAGGGTAAATAGTTGTTTCATGTAGCTGAAGTTGCGACCAAGATATTAGCTTTCGTCGAAGGAAGTCAACTGTTCGTCGAAAAATAAGACAGTTCATCGAATCCCGACCGGAGTTCCGGCACGCGTCGATCACCCTAAGGAAGCCGTACCTTACACTTGCCGCAGGACCATGAATGAATTGCGGAAGCTCTGGCGATCGATCGCCCCTTACTTCGTGGACGTGTGGCAATACCTCGTCTTCATCATCCTCTTCATTATTGCCGCACTCATCTTCCTGGTGTGATGCGGAACGGGTCCATGAACGGACAAAGACGACCGACGGCCGCCTTTGTCCGGTATGTTGGTTGCCCCAGGATCAGAGAATAAGGATCAGCAGCAGGATGATGATGATGATGGCGGCGCTGGATAGATAGATCACCGTTCCACCGCGATTGAAGGTCTTCGCCTCCGCCTTCAGCGCCTTCACTTCGGCACGCAACTCCTTGCGGTCGGAGCGGTCCAGCTCGGAGCGGTCCATCCGTGCGATGGCCTCCCATCGTGCGCCGATCTCCAGCACACGCTCTTGCTCCTGCGCATTGAGCTTGGCAAAATTCTCCTCGTCTATCCGGAACTCGGGCTTCGGCTCACCTGCAAATGCGGGAGCTGTGAACAAGGTGGCGGCCGCAAGCGTGAGCATCAGGTTCTTAGGGCTGGTGGTCTTCATGTTTCTTGGTTTTCCGGGAATCAGGAGGAAAACCATGCCTTTTCCCGAATAGGGGCAATTCAAAGGAGGAAGTGTGCGTAGCGCGTTGCGCCGTTGTGCCGATGCTTGCACGTTTCGGGGCTGAACTGCCCCAAACCGGGGATCACGCCCCTTCACCCAGGATGGAATGGCCGACGTGGCGACCCATGGCGAAACATCCTTGCAGAAGAAAGCCTCCGGTAGGTGCATCCCAGTCCACCATTTCGCCGATGGTGTGGAATTGAGGATGCTTCCGCAGGGAATAGTCCGGCCCCAGTTCCTGCAAGGGGATACCACCTGCAGTGGAGATCGCCTCGCCGATGGGCCGAAGTCCGCAGACGGGGATATGCAGATCCTTCACATGGTGTACGAAGAGGGCAGCGGACAGGGATACCTCCTTCGGGGTGAAGGCCTTCAACAAAGCGAGCTGCATCCGGTCCAGGTTGATCGCAGCGGCGAAGTTCTTCGGTTCCTTATCGCCGATCCGCTCGACCAGCCGTTCCGCCGTGCTGTCCGGCTTCAGATCGATGCTCAGTTCCGTGGCACCCTCACGGATGGCGGGCACCACCGGATAGATCGCGTTGCCTTCAAGCCCGTGGCGGGTGAGGGTGGCTTCACCCAACGCACGTCTGCTCCCTGCGGAGATGTGGATGTTCTTCAAGGGCTTGCCTTCATGTGCCCGCACAAGCATTGCTGGCCAAGCGATCTCCACGCCACAATTGGAGGATCGGAACGGGGTGATCGAAATGCCCAGCCCCTCGAACAGCGGAGGCCAGATGCCGGTGGAACCGGTGACCGGCCATGAAGCGCCGCCCAATGCGAAGATCACCCGGTCCGCATCCAGCAGGAAGGGTCCCTCGCGGTTCTCCATCCTTACCTGTGCCTCAGCGTTGAAGCCCGTGAACACGTGTTCCGCGTGGATGCGCACACCGCGCTCCAGCAGTCGCTCCCGGATCCGTGTGAGCACATCGATCGGCTTGATCCCTTTCACCGGGAAGACTCGCCCGCTGGTACCTATGAAAGTATCCATGCCCATTTCCTTCAGCCATTCCCGCAGTTCCGTTGGGCCGAACGCTCGTAGCGCGGGGTCAAGAAAGCCGGAAGGCGCATAGTGTGCGATCAGGTCATCGCCTTCCACACTGTTGGTGATGTTAAAACCGCCTTGACCGGCCACCAGGAACTTGCGTCCGATGTGCTTGCCGTGCTCATGGAGGTCCACCTCCGCATGGGGGGCCAGCGTATCGGCGGCCATCAACCCGGCCGGGCCACCTCCTATGATCGCAATGCGTAAGCGTTGGGACATGCTACAAAGGAGGGGAACATTTGGCAGGAAGCATTCGCGACTTTCCATCACGGGACAGGCGCATGTAATGTGTTCGCTTCAGGATGGCCATTTTTGCGGATCCATGATCCATTGCATCCGGTACCTGTTCATTCCATTTTTCATCCTCTTGCTCGGAGAAGTGGCTCATGCCCAAGTGGTGAATATTGAAGGACGCCGGTTCATGAATGATACGGTCCCTTGGACCGGCTTTGCCAACCTCCGCTTCAACGTGGCGGAGAGTGGCCAGCGATCCTTGAACTTGGGTTTGAACGGTGCCGTGCAATACATGGAAGGGCGCGATCGGTACATGTTCATCACGGACCTTGCTTTCAGCCAGGTGGAGGACAACGACTTCCTGAACACGGGATTCCAACACCTGCGGTACAACTACCGCAAGGACTCGTTGTGGACGGGCGAAGCCTTTACGCAGGCCCAGTACAATAAACCGCTGCGTTTGGACCTTCGGCTGATGCTGGGGGCGGGCCCTCGCCTTACCGCCGTGGACAACAAGAAGATGCGCGTGAACATCGGGATGGCAGTGATGTTGGAGAATGAGCACATCACCGATGGTCCTGTAAGTACGATCGGGCGCAGTAGCAATTATGTGTCCGCCACGCTCAAGTTCACGGAGCTGGCGAGCCTCACCGCCGTGGTCTACTACCAACCCAAGCTCTTCGATGCCAGCGACCATCGGCTCTCCTTGGAGGGTGGTCTGCTGATCAACGTGACCAAACGCTTCACCATGGAGAGCCGCTTGAACCTTCTGAAGGATAGCCAGCCACCTGAGGGTGTGAACGCATTGAGCTATAGTTGGAATAACCTGTTCGGGTTCCGGTTCTAACGGGTACCTCGAGACACCCTAACGCGGATCATCGTGCCACCCGCAGCTGCGCCAGGCAATACGCGGTGTACTCCTTCGATCCCTCCGGCCCGAAATGGCTTGAGTCCACAAAGAGCGAATCGTCCCAGTGTCGCTGGTTCGCGTCGATGAGGACGCCTCCGAGCGGCTCTATGATCGATCGGAGTTGAGCTACATGGGCCTCCTGTAACGCATCGCTCCCTGCCGTGCGCACCCCGTCCCGGAATGCGGATTCAAACACCACCATCTGAATGCTGCGGTCGCTGAGGTACTGAGCGAACCGCGTGAAGGCTTCATACCGTTCCGGGGCAAGTTCATCGGCGGTGGGTGGCGCAAGGTCAAAACGGGGCTGACTGATCCTTTCCGGTGGGACGGAAAGTGTTGCACCCCCATGTTCATCGTAGCCCAGGTATTCGTAATTCCCTACGTCCTTAAAACGGATCCTGTTCGTCTCCATTTCCCGCAGGTAGTAGGGCGCGTTCCAATGGCGGAGATAGCCGAAGAGTGCCGGTTCATGTACGGCGCGGACCAAGGCCATGCTGTCACCCGCGAGGATATTGGCCTGTTCGGCGAAGTCCATCAGGTTGGTGGATACGATCACCATCCGTGGAGCAAAGCGCTCAACGAGCGGGGGGCCTAGCACCTCAAGCTCCGACGCTCCGGTGCCCCATGCGCCGGCGTTCAAGTAGCGCACCTGGCCGAAGTGTGCCATCACCTCTGCACTGTTCAGGTTGTTCAACGTCATGGACGAGCCCATTGCGAGGAGGTCCACCCCCTTCGTGAAATGGTCTTTCGCGAATGCGATCTTCTCGTTCACGGAGAGGTTGTCCGTGGTGCGTGGTGCGGGGAAATACCGGGCCTGAGGAAGGCAATAGATCACGAGCATACCCAATGTGGGGAGGCCGAGAAGGAAGCAACGGAGTATGAATTGGCGCACCATTGCTCAGAACTGGAAATAGATGAATTCCCCACCGGTGAGCGGGGCCATAAGGATGAGCATGGCCACCAGTCCGTAGTAGATCCCATAGCGGGTGGGGCGATTGAAGATCCCGTCCAGTTGCAGCCCATACTGGCGCTCGCGTGCGATCCATTCAAGTACGAGCATCACACCGATGCCGGAGCTGGCGAACACCAGGTCGCGCAATGAGCCGGGTACGGAGAACTGGAAAAGCGAGGGTGAGAAGATGGTGCTGAACACCTCACCCACTTGGGTCATGCTTTCAGCCCGGAAAAAGGTCCAGACAAAGCAGGTGAGTATGAACGTGAGCAGCATTTGGACCGTTTCCTTCAGTGTGGGAAACATCCTTCCTTCCGCCACGGTGCCCTTCATCGTATGATGCTTATCGCGCAACAGCAGCATGATCAGCAGTATCCCGTTGGCGGCACCCCACGCAATGAAGGTCCAGTTGGCCCCATGCCAGAAGCCGCTGACCACGAAGATGATCATCACGTTGCGTACGGTCCGCCCTTGGCCATGTCGGCTTCCACCCAACGGGATGTACAGGTAATCGCGGAACCACGTGCTGAGGCTGATGTGCCAACGGCGCCAGAACTCGGCAATGTCCCTGCTGAAATAGGGATAGGCGAAGTTGCGCATGAGGTTGAAGCCGAGCAAACGGGCACAGCCGATGGCGATATCGCTGTATCCGCTGAAGTCGCAGTAGATCTGGAAAGCGAAGAGCACCAGCGCGAGCATGAGCGTACCACCCTCATATGCCCCATGGTCAGCGAAGATCGGGTTCACGATGGCGGCGCAATTGTCTGCGATCACCACCTTTTTGAACAGCCCCCAGAGCATCTGGCGTACGCCATCGTAGGCCATGGCCTGATCGAATACCCGGGGTGAGCTGAACTGCGGCAGCATATTGCGCGCACGTTCAATAGGACCGGCGAGCAGCTGTGGAAAGAAGCTCACAAAGGCAAAGAATATCGACGCGTCCTTCACGGCGGGCAACTGCTTGCGGTACACATCGAACGTGTAGCTCAGGCTCTGGAAGGTGTAGAAGCTGATCCCGACGGGTAGCACGATGTTCAACGCGCGCACATCGATCGGTTGGCCAAGGAGGGAAAAGGCCTCGACAAAATTCTGCAGGAAGAAATCGTAGTACTTGAAGAACCCGAGCAGCCCCAGGTTGGCACTAATACTGATGCCCATCAGCAGCTTTTGCCGCCCACGCACCTCGGTCCGTGACATGCTCAAGGCGACGAAGTAGTCTACCGCAGCGGTAAAGAACAACAAGCCCAGGAAGCGCCAGTCCCACCAGCCATAGAAAACGCAGCCGGTTATGATCAGGAAAATGTTGCGTGCGCGCAGGCTCCTTTGGAAAACGCCCCAATACAGCACGAATACGATCGGCAGGAAGACGGCGAAATCAATGGAGTTGAAAAGCATGCTCGACGATCCCTACGCGAGATCTTTGGCGAAATTGCGGGAAGGATCGCTTGTAACGCGGCGGTCAGGTGCGTGGTTTCAAAAAGCCCATTGTTCATGGTTGCTCAGCGGGAGGCTTTCGCCGAGCTGCCGTAGAGGCGGTAAACTACTACAGTGACCGACGAATTGGAGCGTATGGCTGCGGACCAAGGAGTCTTTCACGCCAAAATGATGAATATCGAAGGACGCCGTTTCATGAATGATCCAGTTCAATGGCTACGACCGCAGCATCCAAGTTACCGCAGGGTGGATGTTACCCGTTGGGAAACGGGGTGGCCCCAATGGTGCGTCGATAGCGCCACCGACCCAATAGTGCGCGATCCCTCGCGGCGTTCAAGTCGGGCGAACGGTCGCCCGGCCCTACTTGTATGCCGCCAACCCGGTCACGTCGTGGCCGGTGATCAGCAGGTGGATGTCGTGGGTGCCCTCATAGGTCACCACGCTTTCCAGGTTCATCATATGGCGCATGATGGGGTACTCATTGGTGATGCCCATGCCGCCGAGGATCTGGCGTGCTTCCCGAGCAACGGTGAGTGCCAGATGCACGTTGTTCCGCTTGGCCATGCTGATCTGTGCCGTAGTGGCGCGGTCCTCGTTCTTCAATACACCCAAACGCCAGGTGAGCAATTGTGCCTTGGTGATCTCGGTGATCATCTCCGCGAGCTTCTTTTGTGTGAGCTGGAACTGCCCGATGGGCTTACCGAACTGAATGCGCTCCTTGCTGTAACGGAGGGCCGTATCGTAGCACTCCATGGCCACGCCGAGCGTGCCCCAAGAGATGCCGTAGCGCGCACTATCCAAGCAGCCCAGCGGTGCGCCGAGTCCGCTTTTGTTCGGCAAGAGGTTCGCCTTGGGCACCTTTACGTTGTCGAACACGAGCTCGCCGGTCGGGCTGGCGCGTAGGGAAAGCTTACCGTGGGTGGTGGGGGTGGTGAAACCCTCCATGCCACGCTCCACCAGCAGACCGTGGATACGGCCCTCGGTGTTCTCGGCCTTTGCCCACACCACGGCCACATCGGCGATCGGGCTGTTGCTGATCCACATCTTGGCACCGTTCAGCAAGTAATGGTCGCCCTTGTCCTGGAAAGTGGTGACCATGCCACCCGGATTGCTTCCGTGATCGGGCTCGGTAAGACCGAAGCAGCCGATCTTGGTGCCTGCCGCCAATTGGGGTAGCCACTTTTTCTTCTGCTCCTCGCTTCCGTATTTCCAGATCGGGTACATCACCAAGGAACCTTGCACGCTGCATAGACTGCGCAGGCCACTGTCCACGCGCTCGATCTCCTGCATGATCAGTCCATAGCTGATCTGGTCCAGGCCCATGCCACCGTATTCGGTGGGGATGTTAGGCCCGAAGGCACCGATCTCCGCCAATCCGGGAATGATCTCGGGATGGAATTCAGCCTTCTCGAAGCTCTCTTCGATGATGGGTTTGATGTGCTTGCTCACATGCTTGCGCGTGGTCTCACGGATCAACTTGTGCTCATCGGTGAGCAGCTCATCCATTAAGTAATGGTCGTGGGCCTGGAAGAGGTCGGTGGCGGTGCGCGGTGCGGCTTTGGCTGTAGTGCTCATGGGGGAGGTAAGAGGCCGCGAATTTAGGCATACCGTTCCGCCGGGCGTCCGGACCATTATTTTCGCCCTGCGATGGATGAGCTGCGCGTAGTGGATGCCTTGGGATCCGGCTGGTTGGCCGGGGTGTTGATCCTGGCCGTGGGTATGTTGGCGTGGGTGAACATGGTATCGCCCCGGCAATGGGTAGTGCTTTCCAGGTCATTCGGTGCTTTGCGGTTGGGCAGGCACCGGTTGCGGGAGGAACTGGATATGCGGGACCGCACCTTAACGGGTTTGGCTGTGATGTCCACCATCGTGATCGCCTTGTTCGGCTATCAGGTATTCCTTTATCATGAATGGATCCAGCCGGGCATAATGGGCTTCCTGCGGGTATTGTTGGTGGTTACCGTGGTGATGGTAGCCCAAGTGGCCTTGCTGCAGACCATCCGGTTGCTCCCTACCAGTGATGGGGGGTTGGAGGAATACCTCTACACGGTGATCGTGTTCCATGTGGTACTTGGGCTGATCCTGTTACCGGTGGTCACGCTGATGTCCTTTCCTGCAAAGGTGTCCTGGCGGGAATGGATCTGGCTTACCGGCCTGGCCATCGTAGGGGCCACCGTATTGTTCCGGTGGGTGCGCGCAGTGGTGGTTGGAATGGGCAATGGCACGCCGTTGCGATATATTTTCCTATACCTTTGCGCGCTCGAAATACTCCCGGCCGCCCTCGCTATTGAGCAAGCTCGGCATTTCGTTCCCACTTTGCATAACCCTTAAGCAGCGCGGAACTTGAAGATCAAGAATATTCTCGTCACTCAGCCGGCCCCCACGGACGAGCGCTCCCCTTATTTTTCCTTGGCAGAGAAGTTCGGTCTAAAGATCGATTTCAAGCCGTTCATCAAGGTGGAACCCGTTCCCGGGCAGGAGTTCCGGCAGGAGCGCATCAACATCCTGGATCATTCAGCCATCGTGCTCACCAGCCGCAACGCGGTGGATCATTTCTTCCGGATGTGCAAGGAATTGCGCATCACCGTTCCGGAGTCGATGAAGTATTTCTGTGTGAGCGAGAGCGTGGCCTATTACGTCCAGAAGTACATCGTTTACCGCAAGCGGAAGGTATTCATCGGCAGGCTCACCTTCAGCGACCTGATGGATGTGATCAAGAAGCACAAGAACGAGAAGTTCCTGGTGCCCGGGTCGGATATCCAGAAGCCGGAGATCCCCCGACGGCTGGATAAGGCCGGTGTGGACTACACCAATGTGGTCTTCTACCGTACCGTGGCCAGCGATCTGAGCGACATGCGCAATGTCCATTATGACATGCTGGTGTTCTTCAGCCCCGGCGGTATTGAAAGCCTCCGGAAGAATTTTCCCGATTACGAGCAGAAGGACACCGTGATCGCAGCATTCGGCCCCACCACGTCCAAGGCCGTCCGTGAGGCTGGACTGCGGCTGGACATTGAGGCCCCATTGCCCGAAGCGCCGTCGATGACGGGAGCGATCGAACTTTACCTCAAGCGGAGCGAGAAGGCTGATGCGAAAGCCGCCAAGCAACCGGCCAAGCGTACAGAAACGGCCAAGAAGAAAGCCGCCCCCGCAAAGAAGGTGGTGAAGAAGTCTGCTCCCGCCAAGGGGAGCAAAAAGTGATACGGGGGATGACCCGTCCCTGCCGTTCCGTTGCAAATGATCGGCCCCAGCCCCATACGCGCCACCTTCCGCAAGCACGAACGGCTCATCGGCCGGGATCGATTGAAATTGGTGGCTACAACCGGCCAAGTGGTGAAGAACCACCCCTTCCGGTTAGTGGGCCTATTGATGCCGCTGGATACTATCGCACCAGCCCAAGTGGCTTTCGCCGTACCGAAACGGTTTGTGAAATTGGCGGTGGATCGCAACCGCGTAAGGAGGCATATGCGCGAAGCCTATCGGCTGAACAAGCACCAGTGGTACGAGCGCCTGCGTGCTGCCGAAGTGCAATGTGCCTGGTTGCTGATCTTCCAAGGCAAGGATCCCTTGCCTTGGGACATCTCTTCGAAAAAAATAATCGACGTCTTCGAACGTTGGACCCAACAGCATGTCGGCATTGATCAGTAAGTTGTTCATTGCCCTCATCCGCGTCTATCAAGGAATGATCTCGCCCTTGCTCCCCGGTTCGTGCCGTTACACGCCTACTTGCTCCGAGTATGGGGTGCAGGCGCTGCGCAAGCATGGTCCGTGGCGTGGAGGAGTGCTCACGTTGAAGCGCTTCCTATCTTGCAATCCGTGGGGAGGCCATGGGCACGACCCGGTCCCCTGAACCTGATAAGCACATGAAGAACCCGTTCAAGTCCTGGAAAAAGCCAGTGATCGTTTTGGCCATTGCCGCCGGAGGTGCCCTCACCATCGCTGCGGGTGATAATTACTTCGAGGTGGGCAAGAACCTGGAGATCTTCAATGAGCTGTACAAGGACATCAACATCTACTACGTGGATGATGTGAATCCCGGTGAACTGATCGGTACGGGCATCGATGCGATGCTGGAGAGCTTGGACCCGTATACCCAGTACATCCCGGAAAGCGATATGGAGAACTATCGCATCATGACCACCGGGCAATACGGCGGAATCGGGGCCATGATCCGCAAGAAGGATGATGGGGTGATGGTGAGCGAGCCTTACGAAGGCTATCCTGCGATGACCAATGGAATAAAGGCCGGAGACCGCATTTTGGAGGTGGATGGCCGGAGCACCAAGGGCATGGACACCGAGGAGGTGAGCAAGCTCCTCAAGGGCCAGGCGGGTACCAAGGTGAAAGTGCTGACCAGCCGTGACGAACAACCTCCAGTGGACCATGTGCTCACACGGGAAGAGATCAAGATACCCGATGTACCCTACAAGGGCATGATCGATCCGGTGAACAAGGTGGGCTACATCAAGTTGAACAGTTTCACCCAGACCGCTGGCCAGGAGGTGCGTAATGCATACAAGGCACTGAAAGAGGAAGGTGCACAGAAACTGGTGCTGGACCTACGCGGCAACGGCGGTGGCCTGCTGCGCGAGGCCATCAACATCGTGAACATCTGGGTGCCCAAGGGGCAGACCGTAGTGGAGACCAAGGGCAAGATCGCCGAATGGGACAAGACCTATAAGACGTTGAGCGAACCGATGGACATTGACATGCCCATCGTGGTGTTGGTGGACACAGGTTCGGCCTCGGCCAGTGAGATCGTCACCGGTGCCTTGCAAGACCTGGACCGCGCCGTGATCGTGGGGCATCGCACCTTCGGAAAGGGGCTTGTGCAACAAACTCGTGACCTCTTCTATAACAGCAAATTGAAGGTGACCGTGGCCAAGTACTACATCCCAAGTGGGCGCTGTATCCAGAAAGTGGACTATGCACATCATGACAGTGAGGGCAAGGCCCTGATCAAGGCCGATTCCACCATCCTCGCCTTCAAGACCGTTGGTGGAAGGCCGGTGTATGATGGGCGGGGTATCGCCCCGGACATCGAGGTGGAACATCTGATGATGCCCAAGATCGTGGGTGGCCTGTACAGTGCGGACCTCTTCTTCGACTTTGGGAACCATTACCAGTGGACCCATGATTCCATTCCTCCGCCGAGCGAGTTCACCATCACGGAAGAGATCTATCAGCAATTCCTCGACTTCGTAAAGGATAAGAAGTTCGAATACCAAACAGCCAGCTTGAATGATCTGGACAAACTGGTGGAGGATGCAAAGAAGGAGCGCTATTACGACCATGCGAAGGATGCGATCGACGCGCTGCGTGTGGAACTGAACCCGGACCGGGCCGAGGAGTTCAAGCGTTTCCGTCCGGAGATCGAGCAAGTGCTGAAGAGCGAGCTGGTGGGCCGCTACTACTTCCAGTCCGGTCGAGCTGAAGCGATGTTGGGTAGCGACCCCGCAGTGAACGAAGCGCTCACCGTGATCAACGGCCCGGCGTATCAGGAGGTGCTGGCCGGCACCTACAAGGCGGATTAGGCCCAGCTTCCTGCGCCATGGCCCAACAAGCGTTGCGCACTCCTGAACGTTTCGGGGCCGGCCTCCATCGGCGTATCCACGTCGGTGCCGTAGGCTTGGCACTGATCGCGCTTCCTTGGTCCGAATTCCTGCTCAGTCTCTCACAGATCATCTTGTTGACGAACTGGCTTTGGGAAGGTGTGGCCACCGGGGATCTGGCAGGTCGGTTCAAGCGGGCCTTCACCACGAAGGAGAGCGCAGTTTTCCTTTCCTTCTTCGGGCTGCACCTACTGGGCCTGATCTGGACCACGGACCTTGAATGGGGCTTGGACCTGTGTCGGATCCTGCTACCGATCCTGGTATTCGGTATGGTGCTTTCCACCGTCCCCAGGTTCACCACCAAGGAATTGCGAAGCCTGCTTCTGCTGGGGGCATGGAGTGCCACAGCGAGCACTTTCGCGTGCTTGGCCATGCGGTATGATGTATTGGCGCAAGGCCACTACCGGGAGCTTTCCCCCTTCATCAGCCATATCCGGCTGTCGCTGATGCTCTGCTTCAGCATTGCGGTGTTCGTTCATTATTGGCCGCGGACCTGGATGCTCCGCGCGGCCCATGTGCTGGCCATTGTTTGGTGTCTTTGGTTCATGGACCAGCTTAGTAGCTTGATCACGTTGCCGGTGCTTGCTGCGTTGAGCTTGTATGCCCTTTGGCGGTTGGCGAAGCGAAAGGGTCGTCCTTGGCGAATGGCAGCGTTGGTGATGCTTCTAGGAGGCATTGTGGGAAGCGCATTGGTGTTGCGGTCCAGTGTACGCGATTACTGGAATATTGATCCCGCGCAACTTGAGCACTTGGACATCAGCAGCGCGGGCGGTGAGGTGTACTACCACGATCTGAAGGATCCCCAACGCGAGAACGGCCACTATGTGTGGATCAACGTTGCTGACGTAGAGCTGCAACGCACTTGGAACCGACGCAGTGAGCTTCCCTACCTCGGCAAGGACAAGCTCGACCAGCCCTTGCGCTCCACCTTGATCCGCTACTTGGCAAGCATGGGCCTGCGCAAGGATTCCACCGGCGTGCAGGCATTATCCGCAACGGACGTTGCGCGCATCGAGAACGGCATGACCAGTGTGGTGGAAGGCCGGGACGGGGCCATGCGGGCGCGTATTGAGCAAGTGCTTTACGAACTGGACACCTATCACGCCACCGGCGACCCGAACGGCCATTCCGTTACCATGCGCTTGGAGTTCCTGCGTGTAGGGAAACAGATCGCAAAAGCCCATTGGCTTACCGGGGTGGGCACCGGTGACACGCAGTTGACCTTTGACGCGGCCTTCATCAGTGCGAACAGCCCCCTTGACACAAAATGGCGGTTGAGGGCACACAATGAGTACCTCACGCTCTTCATCAGCTTCGGGGTGTTCGGCTTTCTGTGGTGCCTGTTCTCTTGGTGGTGGCCTGCATTCCGGAACAAGGCTTTTGCACGCCCGTTGTTCGTGGCTTGGGGCATCATATTCCTCTTGTCCTGCTCCTCCGAGGATACGTTGGAAACGCAGATGGGCGCTACCTTCTTCGCGCTCTATTATGCACTCTTTGTATTTGCCGCTCCGCGCAGTTCGTCCAGTACAGCGTGATATTCCTTCAAGGTGGCTGCTGCCGTCGCCTGCCTGGTGAAGCCCTGAAGTTTTTCATGTGCACCTGCGACGAGGCGATCGCGCAATGCATGATCAGCCAGGAGCAGGAGGACCGCAGAAGCCAATGCCGCATCTTCTTCCACGGGGCGGAGCAGGCCGGTGCGTTCGTCCTCTATCAGTTCCGGAATACCACCTGCCGCAGTGGCCACTACAGGCACACGTGCCGCGAATGCATCCAGGATCGAAGTGCCCAGGCCTTCCGTGCGCGAGGTCATCGCCATCACATCCAGTTCGGGTAGAAGCCGCTCCACATCGTTCCGGAAGCCGGTGAAGGTGAGCACGCCTGCAAGCCCTCGTTGCGCGGCATAACGTTCCAGCTCCGCCCGTAACTCCCCCTCTCCGATCAGCACGAAACGCACTTCCGGCTGGGCCTTGTGAATGCGTTCCGCCATGCGGATGAAGGTGAAGAGGTCCTTATGGGGGGCCAGCGCTGCGACGTTCCCCACGATGGGAGTATCAGGCTCCAGGCTGAGTTCGCGGTGCAATCGACCATCCGCGCCAGTGGCAAAACGCGCGGGGTCAATGCCGGAGCGCACCGTGCGCAGTATCTCCGGCCGTCGCAGTCGTTCAGCAGTGATCTCGAGGATCGCATCGCTTACACAGAGGATCCGTTTCACGGCAGGATGGCCATACTTCCAGCGCGCACTAAAGCCGCTGCTGATGGCGAAATCCACGCGGCGGCTCACCACCAGCGGCACCTTCATACCGAATATGCTGGTGGCCAATATGGCCGCAGTATGCCCGTGGGAATCGTGTGTGTGCAGTAGATCCGGTTTCCAAGAGCGGGCGATCCGTGCGAGACGACGCGCATTTACCGGATCAAAGGAGGCGCGAAAGCCGAGTGTCCGGTGTTCCACGGAAAGGCGCTCACAGAACTCCTGCATGGGTGAACCCGCAGCGCAGACCACCAGTTGTTCCACGCCTTTGCCACCTAGTTCCTCCACCAGATAGGCTACCTGCTGCTCCCCGCCGCGCCACGAACGTGCTGTGCTCAGGTGCAATACGCGCGGCTGGCTCATGCGCCTTCCCGGTTCAAGCGTGCAAGTTCGGTGTACTTCAAGCGCTTGGCGCGGGCGCTGATACGTGCAATGGTAAAGCCGGCCCCTCCATCCAGAAAGCCGCCACGGAAGAAGTAGCCTTGCACGAAACGCGAAACTGGTGAGAAGATGATGCGTAACCGGCTGGACCGCTTGTTCCGGGCATGCATGGCCTTGGCTGCCAGACCCGCGAAATGCTCCGCCTGCCGCTCATGTTGTTCCACGCTGTAGAAGCTGTAGTGCAACAGATCACCCTTTAGCAGTGTGGTTCCCACGCCGAGATCCAGTTGCAGCGTCTCGTGCACATGTTCGCCTTTCCAACGGGCCTTTTCCTTCGGGAAGAGACGCACTTTGATGTCCGGATACCAGCCACCATGCCGGACCCAGGTGCCGCAATAGTTGGTGAGGCGGGCCATGGAATAGGCTCCATGTAGACCGGCGTGCCTGGCCTCCAGAATGGAATGCCGAAGCTGCTCGGATACGGATTCATCGGCATCCAGCGAAAGAATATACCGTCCTGTTGCCAGACCATTGGCGAAGTTCTTCTGATCGCTGTAATTCGTCCAATCGCGATGGGTCACTTGCGCACCGTGTTCCTTGGCGATCTGCACCGTGTTGTCGGTGCTTCCGGAATCCACCACGATCACCTCATCGGCCACTTGTTTCACCGAGGTGATGCAGCGCGCGATGTTGCGCTCCTCATTGAAGGTGATGATGACGACCGATAGCTCCACGGCGTCGAAGGTAGAAGCAGCGGGCTATCGCCCGGTACGCATTTAACGCGCCACCATGAAGCTGCCCCGAGCTATCACTGCACCTTGGTCCATAATCCGGTAGAGATACATGCCAGTGACCAGTTGCTCCGTGCTCACGATGGTGTTGCCACCGGTAAAGCGATGTTCGAGAATGGACCTCCCGGTCATGTCGGTGACCTGCATTGCCAAGGCACCGGTATGCGCCGTGGTGATGTTGAGTGTCTGGTCAGCGGGTTGGGGGTACAACTGCACGGCTACTTGTGTGAGCGGCTCTGAGATTCCGGAGGTGCCATCGGTAAGTGTAACGCAATAGTCCTCGGTTTCGCCATAGTTGTACGTGGTGCAACCCGAAGAGGCGGGAGAGCTATCCTTCATCACTACCCGCATGCGTGCAGGCCCCGGCGTAGCGTCCGTCGGTATGGTGAGTGTACCCGTTATCGGCGTGGTGGAATTGGTGTTTGCGCTGTAGAGCAGTTCATCCGCAGTGAACTGTCCATCACGGTTCATATCAACAAACACCGTAAAGTATTCTTGGTAGGGCCACGCGGAATACCCGGGGGCCAACTGGATGGGGTAGGGGTTTCCAATGATCAAGGCGGTGCTTTGCCCGGTCACATCGATATCGGCGTAGCCTCCATCGCTTTGCGAAGTACGATCGATACCGTTCAGCTTCACCCGTGCTATCCATTCGTAGGAGGTGTTGTTGCCACTGCTGTTACAGAAATCACCTTCCACGCATTGCCCACATCCCGGAACTGCCATGGAAATGGAAACGGACCATGCCGCATCGGTGCCGCCACAGGTGCTGCGCATCTGCACTTCAATGTTGCTGCATGGCGTCAGGCCACTTATCGTGGTACTGTTGCCGCTCAATCCGTCCAGTTGTACCCATGTGGAGGAGCCCTCTTCGCGGAAGCGGAGATCATAGGAGTTGGATGCCAGCACCGTTGCCCATGTGACCATTGCGGTGGTGGTGTCGATCGGTTCCGCATCCACGGAAAGGGGTGCAGTGCAGCAGCCTTCGCTGGTCCAAGTGTAAGTGGAGCCGAATGCACTTGTCTCAGCCCCGCAAGCGGCGGACATTTGGAATTCATAGGCTTGGCAGGCGGTGAGACCGGTGAGATCCAGCGTGAAGCCCGAGAGGTTGGTGACCTCCGTCCAAGCGCTTGTGCCTTGGGCGCGATAGCGCACGGTATAGGTGCCTGGTAGGGCGCTCCAGCTCAGCGTAGCGGAGCCGATGGCATCGCTTGTGGCCGCTAGATTGTACGGCGAAGGGCAGGTCTCGCAGCTATCCATGAGCAGTTGCACACTGTTGTAGGAGTTGATCCGCCCACCCGTCACAGTGTTCCCGGGCAGGTTCCCCGCTTGGTCCACTCCATCGAACAACGCTTGCCTGATGCGGTTGGCCGCTTCCTGTGGATCATCATGTGCGAGTGCCGCCAAGCTGGGGCAGGGTACGCTGTACATCAGCGCGATCACACCAGCGGTCAGCGGGCTGGCAAAGGATGTTCCGCTGGTGCTTCCGGTCCCTCCTCCTATCGTAGTAGTGAACACGTTATCGCCAGGGGCACCCACATCCACGGTGGTGGCTCCGTAGCCGGAGAAGGTGCGCACATCATTGCTATTGGTAGCGGTAACGCTGATCATATAATCGCTCGGGCACGCCGTTGGCAGATCGCCCACTACATCCACGTTCGAGTTGTTGTTGGTGGTGGAGCCGCAGTTGAGGATCCCCGCAGTGCCCAAGGTGTCGTACATGGCACACCAGATCGGCGCGTTCGCCGGCTGGCCACCGTCCACGCCCCAACTGGCATTGGTGGCCACAACGAATGCACCTCTGCTACCACCGGTGCTGTTGTACAGTCGGCGCATTTCCAAAGGGTAGGTGTAGGCTGCGATCACGTTCGCTTCCTGCGTGTTCTGATAATGTACCGGCATCATCTTCACGTGCCAGTTGGCACCCACCACTTGGCTTCCGTTGTTCCCCACGGCACCGATCATGCCGGCCACTTGGGTGCCATGGGATCCACCATAAACGTTGTCATTCAGTGAGGTCGGATTCCAACCTCGTACATCGTCCACATAGCCGTTCCCATCATCATCGATGCCGTTGTCGGGGATCTCTCCATGATTGATCCAGGCATTGGCTCCCAGGTCCGGATGGATGAGGTCCGCCTTCTCAATGATCGCAACCACAATGGTATCACCCGTCGCCGTCAAGCCTCCAGTGGTGATATCCCACGCCTCTTCGCTCTGGATGTTCTGGTGCCACCATTGCTGGCTGTATTGCGCATCGTTCGGGATGCTCCGCTCGGCGATCACATGGTTGTTCTGTGCGAGCTGGATCCCAGGGTGGTTTGCAAAAGCGCGCAACATCGCGGCTTGGCTTATGGCTGCAGTATCGAACTGGAAAAGCCAAGCGCGCATCGGTGCGGAGATCTCCTCCACCGCCCGTACCCCGGTTGTGGCTCCTTGCACCTGCGCCAGGTCCGCCGCGATCCTGTTCGCGGACTCACCGGTACGGGTCATCACGATGATATCGCCGGGCACGATGGCGGCTTGGGGATAGGCGACCATCGCAATGGCCGTGAACAGGAACAGGAGGAAATATTTCTTCATCAATTGGAACATGCTTCAAAAATAGACGGTAGATCAGGGAAATTCGTGGCTTGTGGGCAGGCAAGGATGCTGCTTTACTTGGAAGGCTGTGCGTATCGATCGGTTGAAATATCGCTGTTTTATCGGCTGACCACGACGCGCACCATGCCATGGTCGGTACCGGTCGCATAGCGCATCAGGTACGATCCGTTCGGCACCCCGTTACTGAAATTGAACACTACCGTGCCATAAGTTGCCATGTTGGTCGCCTCTTCAGCGATACGACCATCCATCGCGATCAATTGCATCCATACGGAGCCTCGTAAAGCGGGATGCCGCAACTGGATGCGGTTCTCCGCAGGCTGCGGGAATACAAGTACTTCAATAGAAAATGGATCGACGATACCGGTTTCCAGACAGGCCGATGGATCACTTGCAAGAGGTTCCAGGAATGCTGCGATGTTCGCCGCTCGCTGAAGAGCGTCCGCCAAGTAATGATAGCTGCCATTATCACCATAGCGCAGGCACTCGAACAGGGCAAGATCGCCATTGAACGAAGGGCAGTTGGTGAAATCCGTGATGTAGTTCGGTGGATCCGCCATCCCTTGGAATGCATTGGCGATCGCGTTGCTGCCGTGAATGATCGGATAGGTGGGATGCCACGGTGTTGCGCCCAAATTGCAGTAGGTGGAAAGGGTCCGGAAAGGCCTTCCGGTATTGAAAGGCACAACGCCGTCGCAGCTTTGATGGTAGAGATACACGGCCGGGGTATCCACGCCCTGCCACCAATCCAAGGCAAAAGCATCAGTGGGTACTCCACCGAACAGGTCCACTACCCCTTGCACGCGTGCATCCATGCCGTTCAGGTTCAGTGTACCATCCACGGGGCCGAGATCGGGTCGTTGAAGCATCGCTTCCGTTACGGTCCAAGTTTGCACCTCACATCCATATCCGGTCTGGTTCAGCAGGTTGGAACCCGGTACGGGCGCATCCGCGATCGTTCCGCAAGACGCGGGCTTCTCCTCAGGGCGATCCAGGAATCCCACTGCCATCGCATTGAATCCACCCGCACTTTCACCCCCTACGAAAACCTTTTCCGCACAGGTGCTGTCCTGCGCTGACCGCGCCTTCAGCCAACGTATCGCTCCTTTCACATCCTGCTGTGCCCGGTAGAGTGCTCGCACCATTTCCAAGGTATCAGCGGCATAGAAACCCAAGTAGGGTTGCGGCCAGACCGGAGGTCCTGCCGGAGTAGGAACGTAGGCTGCCTTGTGCCACCCCAACCGGTAGTTCACGCAGGCCACAACATAGCCGCGTTCCGCGAATTCCCGTGCCAAAGCGACCACACCGCTGTTCACATCATTCTTGCAACCCGCCAGCCAAGCGCCCCCGTGAACCAAAACGAGCAGTGGGCGTTCATCATCAGTATTGCCCACGGGCTTGTACAGGTCGAGGGCCAAGTCCACGTTGTTCCCCAAGTAGTCGGTGGAAGTACCGTAAACAAGGCTACTGTCAACGTGGAAACTGAATTGACCCGGAGTGATATGATCCTGACCATGCACGAGAGTACAGGACCAGAGCAATAGGAGAATGAGAACGGAGCGGTCGATCATGTTAGGTGCATCCCGCAAGGTAATCACCTCAACCTTTAGCTGTACGTGTATCTTGGGCTCGGAGATCCACCCGCACCTTCCTTTACAGGTATATTTTTGCCGCCGCGCGATCAGTGAATTGACTTTCCCATGCTTCAGCCGAATTCCTTGAAGGATGTTCTGATCACGTCTGAGTTGAAGGCTCGGCCCAGACCGGTTGGCGATGGCCCGAAGATCGAGGATCTGTTGAGCCGCCTGATCGCCATGTCGGATATGCCCTCCGACGAGCTTTTGCAGGCCATGGTGAACATGGCCGTGGAAGCGAGCGGGTACAAGAACATGGTAAGTGCCGGGGTCAGCTTGTCACTTCCGGGAGAAAATCAGCAGATACACTGGGCCGCGGTAAGTGGCATGCTTGCGGCCCACAAAGGTCTGGTGACCTCGCGTGCTGAAACACCTTGCAACCTTTGCGTGGATTCCCGCGAGCCAATGCTCATGGGCCATCCGCAACAGTACTTTCCGAAATTCGGGCCAGCCGATACAACGATCACCGAATTGTTGATGGTCCCCTTTGGACTGGACACGGACCATCCGGGTGCGCTGTGGTTGGCCGCACATGGTGAACACCAGTTCCACCAAGGGACAGTAGAGCTGCTTGGGTCATTGGCCGATAATGGTGCAAAGCTGTATGCCAGTATGCACAAGCGTGATGAATTTGCAGCGCGCTTATCGCGCAAGGCGGACCAGCAGACGCTTTTGGACCAGCTGCCGATCGGCATGGCCAAACTGGATCGGGAGTACCGGTATACCTATTTGAATGATCGCGCGATCGCCTCACTGAAGACCAGTGCTGAATTGCTGCTTGGTCGCTCAGTATGGGAGGTGTACCCTCAGGTGGCCGGCACCTTCGTGCAGGATGCTTACCAAAGCACGATGGAAGACCGGGTGGTGAATAGTATCGAGCTCTTTTTCGAACCCGTGCAAAGCTGGTTCGATGTGGAATCCCATCCAGCGGCGGATGGAGGGATCGTTGTATTCTTCTACGATGTGGAAGATCGCAAACAACGCGAATCGGAACTGATGGCGACACAAGAGGCTGCGGAGCGCCAACGCCGTTTCTATACCACCATTCTTACCACCACGCCGGATTTCGCCTATATCTGGGGTGCGGATTACACCTTCCTGTATGGGAACCAGTCGCTGCTTGACCTGTATGGGCTGAAGCAGGAAGAATATGTGGGGAAGAGTTTTCGGGATGTGGGCTATCCCGAGTGGCATGCACGGATGCATGAACAGGAGATCGATGAAGTGGTGCGTACAGGACAGCCTTTGCGGGGGAAGATCCCGTTCCGATCGAAAGGTGGTGGAGGTGTCTACGATTACATCTTCATGCCGGTTTTCGGCCCGGATGGCAAAGTGGAGGCCATTGCGGGTACCACGCGCGACGTTACCGCCCTGGAGCGTTCCGCCGAGGCCCTGAAGGAAGCGGACCGCCGGAAGGACGAGTTCCTGGCCGTGCTGGCCCATGAGCTCCGCAATCCATTGGCACCCTTGCGGAGCGGGGTGGAGCTCCTCGCCGAGGATAGCGATCCGGATGTGGTGAAACAGGCCCACCGGATCATGTCACGACAAGTGGAACACATGGTGCAGTTGGTGGACGACCTGATGGATCTGAGCCGTGTGAACAGGGGGCTCATTGATCTGGCCATGGAGCCCATTGAGCTTCGTGATGTGCTGGAAGCGGCAGTGGAGGTCGTTCGCCCTATGATCGAGCAACATCAACACCGATTGCACGTGGAGTTCCATGCTGATCCGATCATGATCAACGGGAACTCCACGCGCTTGACGCAGATCTTCGGCAATTTGTTGAACAATGCAGCGAAGTACACCCAGCCCGGAGGCAGCATCACATTACAGGTGGAAAAACGCGAGGACCAGGTCAGCATTTCCGTTACCGACACCGGCGTGGGCATCCGTCCGGAGGATCAAGCCAAGGTCTTTGAGATGTTCGCCCAAGTGAGCCGACAGACCGATCGTGCTCAAGGCGGTTTGGGCATAGGCCTCAACATTGTGCAGCGTCTCACCCGGATGCACGGAGGCAGCATCACCGTGAGTTCTGAAGGCTTGGGTAAAGGCAGCGTTTTTACAGTCCATCTTCCGTTGGCGAAAGTCCAGGTCAAGACCTCGCCCCAAAAGTCGGAGGGAATTGGAATGGAAGGCGTCAAGCCCCTCCGTATCATGATCGTTGACGACAATGTGGATGCTGCCTTCGTGCTCAGCATGCTCCTAAAGAAGATGGATCACGAAGTACACGCCATGCATGGCGGTGAGGAAGCGATCGAACTCGTGAAGGATTTCAGACCTGATGTGGTGTTCCTGGATATCGGTATGCCGGGTATGGACGGCTATGAGGTCTGTAGGCGAATACGTGGATTGGAGGGCGTGGAAAAGATCCACATCGTGGCACTCACCGGATGGGGCCAAAAGGAAGATAAGGAGCGCGCGAAGGAAGCGGGATTCGATCAGCATTTGGTAAAGCCCACCGATCGCGAGACGATCATTCGCTTGTTGGCGGACTTCAGCGAAGGGCAGTCATAGGCTGCACTCAACAACGAGGCTGTACGGGTCCAACACTACCCCCCGTGTACGAACACGCGCTTCACTCGTGGGCTAATGGAAGTGAGTGCCTCGTAAGGAATGGTGCCGAGATCACGGGCATATTCCTGTACCGGGTGATCAACTGAAAAGAGGAAGGCATCATCACCCGGGGCACATGCGATCCGGGTCACATCCACCATGCACATGTCCATGCAGATCGCCCCGACGAAGGGGGCCTCATGGCCGTTGATCCAAACACGGCCACGCCCTTCACCCAGTCGGCGTGAAAGTCCATCGGCGTATCCGATGGGAAGTACAGCAATGCGCGTTGGCGTGTCGAGGCGGGTCTTGTGTCCATAACTGACGCTATCCCCTGCGGGCACGTCCTTCACCTGTGCGATCACCGTGCGCAATGTTTCCACCGGTAGTAGCAATGCTGTCTCTTCGGCGTTTGCACCGATGCCATGAAGACCGATACCCAAGCGCACCATATTGAATCGGGCCTCGGGAAAGCGTGTGGCACCAGCGGAGTTGGCCAGATGCAGCAACGGTTGATATCCGATCACATCCGTGATGGTGGCGGCAAGGGAGCGGAACAGATCGATCTGTTCCCGCGTGAAAGCGTCCTGCTGCGGGTCCTCACTGGCGGCCAAATGGGACAAGATGGAAGCGATGCGCAACTTCCGGTTCCCGCGCAAAGCCTCCAGCAGGTCGGGGATCTCGGCAGGCATGAAGCCGAGCCGATGCATACCGGTATCCAGCTTGATGTGAACTGCTGGCGCATCGGGTACATGTTCGGCAAAATGCAGTGCAGCCTTTAACGATCGCTGATCATAGACTTCCGCCTCCAAGTGGTAGCGGTGCAAGGTCTCCATGGGCACCGGCTCCGGGTTCATCACCAGCACCGGGGTGCGAATACCTTGCCTGCGCAGCTCGATCCCTTCGTCCGCATAGGCTACGCCGAGCCAGGCCACTTGCTCATGCGCGAAGAAGCGGGCCAGCTCCACCGCACCGCTTCCGTATCCGCCTGCTTTCACCATGGCCATGATCCGTACTTCCGGCCCGCACAGTTCGCGATAGTGGTTCAGGTTATGGCGCAGTGCTTCGGTATCCACTTCCATCACGGTGCCGTGAGTACGCTCCTCCCAACGCTCCACCACGCGTTCCAGCCCGAAGTGACGCGCCCCCTTCACCAGTGTGACAGCTCCATTCTCGGGCGGATAGGGCAAGGCACGCAGCAGTTGGTCGGCATCGGAATAAAAACGTGATGAGGCAGGGAACATGGACGCATGCGCTTGCATCAACGGGCCCACACCGATCAGTTGGTCCACCTCAGCTGCGCGGAGAAGTGCGGCAATACGGGCATAAAGCTCCATTGGTCCTTCGCCGCTTTCCACAATATCCGAAAGCACCACGGTCTTCAGCCTCCCCGCTGCAGTGCGTGCCAATTGCGAAAGAGCGATGGTGAGCGATGAAAGGTCGTTGCTGTACGCATCGTTCAGCAAGGTGCCGTTGTTCAGGCCGGGCAGCATCTCCAAACGCATGCTCACAGGGCGCAGCTGGCGTACACCGTTCGCGATCGCTTTCCCCGAACGGCCCAGGAGATACATCACTGTGATGCAGTGCAAGGCATTTTCCACGGAAGCACTGTCGCTGAAGGGCAGTAATACCTCGGTCTCCTTCCCTTCGCACGCAATGGTCAGGTGTGTCTCCGTGCCTTCGGTCTTTTCGTACAGGATGTGTACGTAGGAACCGCCCTCCCGGGACCAAGCGCGCAATTCCGGGCCTTTCAATTGCGCCAAGGCTGCTTGTACAATGGAATGGTCGGCACAATACACCACGGTCTTCGCATGGCTGAACAGCAGGGCCTTTTCCCGGGCCTTGGCCTCATCGCTGGAAAAGCCTGCACTGTGGGCGGGCCCTACGTTCGTGAATATCCCGATATCCGGGGCGATGATGTGTGCGAGCGCGGCCATCTCACCCGGTTCGCTGATGCCCGCCTCGAAGATGCCGAGGGTGTCTTCGGAACCGATCTCCCATACGCTGAGCGGTACGCCTACTTGGCTGTTCCAGCTGCCGGGACTACGCACAATGCGCTCGTCCTGTCCCAAAAGTTGCTGAAGCCACTCCTTCACCACGGTCTTACCGTTGCTGCCGGTGATCCCGATCACAGGCAAGTTGAACTGCGCACGATGCCAGGCCGCCAATGCCTGCAAGGCCTCCAACGTATTGTCCACCTCCACTAAACTGTCTCCTTCATTCGGTGGAACCACACCACGCTGGACCAGGAAGCAGCGCACACCGCGCTGGCGGAGTTCCTCTATGTATTGGTGCCCATCGTGGTGCTTACCGCGTAGTGCGACAAAGAGCGTGTCCTCCGGATCGAAGGGTTGGCGCGTATCGATGGAAAGGTGTTCGATGCGTCTTTCGGCACCTTGCAGCACGCCTCCGGTGGCCGCGGCGATCTCGCTCAACAGCCGACCTTGTGACATCAGGGAAAGAGCGTGTTCTTGGTGCCTGATCTTTCCGCACGGGCCGCATCGAAACAGTGGCGGCACAAGGGTTCGTAGCTGTCCGTTTCACCCAATAGGATCAACCGCTCGCTGGCGTTGGTGCGGTGGCTGAAGGTGGCCAGTTCGCCGCAGCGCATGCAGATCGCATGCACTTTCGTCACAAATTCAGCCATGGCCAACAGCTGCGGCATCGGCCCGAAAGGCCGACCTTGGAAGTCCATATCCAGACCTGCAACGATCACGCGCACCCCTTGCGCGGCAAGCTGCTCGCATACGCGTGGGAGGGCTTCATCAAAGAACTGGGCCTCGTCGATCCCCACCACTTCCAGATCGGTCGCGAGGGGAAGTATGGAAGCACTGTCCCGCACGGGAGTACTAGGAATGGTGCGCTTGTCGTGGCTTACCACATCGCTCTCGTGGTAGCGTGTATCGGTGCCGGGCTTGAAGATGCCCACGCGCTGTTTGGCGAATTCCGCACGGCGCAACCGACGTATCAATTCCTCGGTCTTGCCGGAGAACATGCTGCCACAGACCACCTCGATCCAACCCTTCCGAGGGGAGCGATTACCAGTGTGCTCCAGGAACATATAATGGAAGAGCTTGTGAGGCGCGTGATCCAGCCATTTGGGAAGCGGCACGAATTTAGCGAATTTAGCGCGCACCGTAACCTACGCCATGGCCCAGCAGAAAGCCTCTACACGTATGAATGAGTTGATCCACTCCCTACAACAGGCCATTGGTCGATTGGAGGAGGGGAAGCTCAGCCTGAACGAACTCGAGCAATGCACTGAGGACGCCCGGGCGATCTATGAGCGCATGGTCGTTCTGCGCCACAAGGCCCGCGAAACCGCAGTGGGTACAGGAAAGAAAGAAGCCCCGACCGAGCCATCGGTTACGCCCAATCTCGCTAAGGAGCCCGTAGTAGCGGAGGAAGAAAGACCCGCGCCTATCCGCTTGGATACCCGTCCGGCAGAAGCATCGCACTTGCAGACATCCTTGATCGATGCCATCGCGGAGACCGAGAACGCTGGAGACAAGCCAAGTCCCTCCAAGTCCCAAAAGGCGGTGGAACCGGCCAAGCCCAAGGCGGAGGAGCCTGCCAAGCCCAAGGTGGAAGAGCCGGCCAAGCCCAAGACTGAGGAGCCTGCCACCCCCAAACCGGTGAAAGCAAAACCAGCAACCGTGAAAGAGCCGGCCGATCGCCCGCTCACCGTGGCCGACAAGATGGAGCATGCACCCGTGGCCGATCTGCGAAAGGCCATCGCACTGAGCCAGAAATTCTGGTTTGTTGCCGAGCTGTTCGGTGGCGATCGCAAGCGCTACGAAGAGGCTATCGATGCCATCAATGGAATGGGCAGCTTGGAAGAGGCCCAGTCCTACATGACCACCGAGATCACGGCCAAACAGGCCAAGCCGCCGGGTGATGAGGTGGCGGCCACCTTTTCCGATCTATTGCAACGCCGCTTCAGCTGATGCGTATCTCCATGGTCCTGGTGCCGCTGCTATTGGCCAGCGCACTTTCTGCACAAGAGCCACCCTCCGTGAAGGAGCAGGCCAAGCGCTACGTGGACACCTTGGCGAGTCCGGCCATGTATGGTCGCGGATATGTGAACCACGGTGATAGCCTCGCGGCGGAATGGATCGCGGAACAGTTTGACCGTATCGGCTTGGGGAAGCTCAACGACAAGCGCTTCGAACCCTTCACCTTTCCGGTGAACAGCTTTCCGGATAGTGTTTCGTTGCGTGTGGATGGTAGCCTCATGATCCCGGGTGTGGATTTCCTCGTGGACCCGGCGTCGGGATCCGCGGATGGCAAGTATGAATTGGTACACCTGACCTTGGATGACCTCGCCACACCGGAACGCAAGGCCATGTCCATGGGCGTGGTGATGGGCCATGCAGCCGTATTGCACTTTCCACCCAGCACGAATGGAGATACGATGGCACTCTATAACGACCTCCAGAACGAACTGTCGCGCTATGTGCCCGTGATCCGCCAAGGAGGTAAGAAGCTCACCTGGAGCGTGGCCGGTACCCAAGCGCGCAATGCCATCATCGAGGTACGCGAAGGCGTGCTGTCCGATTCAGCCCGAAGTGCCATCATCCGAGTGGACAACCGCTTTATTCCAAGGCACAACGCACGCAACGTATGGGGCGTGGTAAAGGCCAAGGGGGGAAGCAAGGATTGGCTGCTGGTAACGGCACACTATGATCACTTGGGTATGATGGGACCTGCACTCTTTCCGGGTGCGAACGACAATGCAAGCGGTGTCAGCATGTTGCTCAGCCTGGCTGCATGGTTCAAGAAGCATCCTGCGAAAACCAACATCCTCTTCGTGGCCTTCGCTGGTGAAGAAGCCGGCTTGAAAGGCAGCGAATGGTTCGTGGTGGACCGCCCGCTGGACATGGCCCGCATCCGCATGGTGGTGAATTTGGATCTGAATGGCACCGGTGAGGAAGGCATTACGGTGGTGAATGCCACAGCGCAGCAGGCTGTATACGATCAGCTTGTCGCGATCAGCGCGAAGACCCAAGCGCTTCCGCAAGTGAAGTCGCGGGGCCCGGCCTGCAACAGCGACCATTGCCCTTTTGCACAGAAGGGCATCCCCGCCATCTTCATCTACACCATGGGTGGCGTCAGCCACTACCACGATGTATACGATCGCCCGGAGACCTTACCGCTCACGAAATTCGATGAGCTTTATCGCACCCTGATCACGCTCCTTAGTACATTGAAATGAGCGCGGCCGATCTCGGTGGTCGTCTCTTTCTGGTGCCCACGCCCATCGGTAATTTGGAGGATATTACCCTCCGAGCCAAGCGTATACTCGCCGAGTCCGATGCCGTGATCGCTGAGGACACGCGGGTTAGCGGAAGGCTGCTTCAGCACTATGGTATAAGCCGCCCGCTGATCGCCTTCCATGCACATAACGAGCACAAGGTCACCGATCGGCTGGTGGAGCGTTTGGTGGCCGGTGAACGTTTCGCGTTGATCACCGATGCGGGCACGCCCGGGATCAGTGACCCCGGCTTTCTGCTGGTGCGTGCAGCGGTGAAGGCGGGCGTAGCAGTGGAAACCCTCCCCGGCCCAACGGCATTTGTGCCAGCCTTGGTCAACAGTGGTCTGCCTTGTGATCGCTTCACATTCGAAGGGTTCCTGCCGGTGAAGAAAGGCCGCCGTACACGCATCGCGGAGCTGTTGGAGGAGCGGCGCACCATGGTCTTCTACGAAAGCCCGCACCGCATTATCCGCACCCTTCGCGAACTGGGTGAAGCCTTTGGAGCGGACCGTGCAGCCAGCATCTCGAGGGAGATCACCAAGCTGCACGAGGAGACCTTGCGCGGCACGCTGCCGGAACTCGCGGCGCACTTTGAAGCGCATCCGCCGAAGGGGGAGTTCGTGCTTTGCGTAGCAGGAGCGTAAAGTTCGCACTCGCGACACGCGAGCGCTAACTAGGGGGTTAGCGCTCGCGTGTCGCGAGTGCGTATATCGCTCGCATGTCGCGAGTGCGCAGATCCGCAGCACTGAACCCACGATCCATCGTTCGCAACCCATCCTCGTTCTCGTGCTTACAATGGATCAAGCGGTTAACTTTCGTTCAAGTTTCCATCGCCATGCACCGCCTTCTCCTACTTCTTTCGCTTGGCATCAGCAGCGGGATCATGGCGCAGAACGTCATCTACCGCAGCTATGGTGAGTATGTGGAGAATAAAGGTGAGCAGGTGGACGGCCTGATCGATGTTGTACCGAACATGGGCCGCTTCGTAGTGGCCTATGAAAACGCCGGGTCGAAGAAGCATGTTCCCACCCGCAAGGTCTGGGGCTTCCTGAACGACGGCTTCCTGTACCGCATCGAACCGGAAGGAAAGTTACCAGTACGCTTAATGGCCCAAGGCCCGATCTGCTATTGGGAGAACGGCCTGGCGCATCTGCGGATGCAACGCGATTCCACAGAAGCCGCAATAGTGGAATACGGCTACGCTTCCTATCTCAGCCGGGATCTGCAAAGCGAGATCGTACCGGCGCACTTCACTGCCGACGACACGAAGTCGCCATCCGCAAAGTTCAGGCAAGCATGGCCTGCATATTCTGAATTATTGGATCGCATTGGCGAAGGCACGGATATGGACAGCGTGCGTCAGTGTGTGGTGGACTACGCAGTGGCCGTGGAAGAAGGCCGCCTCGCTGGTCCGGAGCATGCCTTTTGAATCTTAGTGGGATTTGCCTAAGGTGCTATTGGGTTGTCAGTTGTCACTTGTCCGTCTGGATTGCAGAGCTGACAGGCGTAGCCTCTCCGCCTAACAACTGACAACTACCCCACCCCTTAGCTTGCGGCGTGAATGCGCGACTACCAAAGGCAAATCGCAAGCCCGTCGCCTCCACGCCTGACAACTGACAACTGAGAATTGACAACTGAATGAAAGCATGGCAGCTCACCGCCCACGGCGAACCATCGAAAGTCCTCGCCCTACTTGAAGTCCCCGACCCGGTTCCCAAACCCGGTGAAGTGCTCATCCGCAGCGAAGGCTTTGGGTTGAACTACGCCGATGTGATGGCTGTGAAGGGCCTCTACCGCGACGCACCTCCTCCGCCCTCTGTGATCGGTTACGAGATCGTGGGCCGCGTGGAACAATGCGGCGATGGGGTTCCTGCCGAACTCATGGGCAAGCGTGTCTTGGCGATGACGCGTTTCGGGGGCTATGCGGAGCTTGCTTGCACCGACCATCGCGCTGTGGCCGAGATTCCGGACAGCAAGGCACTTGGGGCAGCCTTGGCGATGGCCACCCAAGGAGCCACGGCCTGGTACATGGCCATGATGGTTGCCCCGGTGCAACATGGCGACCGTGTGCTGGTCCATAGCGCTGCTGGCGGCGTTGGCCAATTACTCACACAGATCGCGCTAAAGCAGGGGGCTGAAGTGTTCGCGGTGGCACACGGTGCGGAAAAGATGGCCTACCTGGATCAACTCGGCGCACAGCATGTCATGGACCGCAAAGCAGGAGACTATGCGGTAGACCTGACCAAGAGCTTGGGCAAGGCGCGCTTGGATGCGAGCTTCAACGCGGTAGGTGGCACCACTTTCAAAAAGGACTTGAAGTTGCTCGGCAGCGGGGGTAAGCTGGTGCTCTTCGGCGGTGCGGAGCGGGGTGCGGGCGGTGCGTTCGGGACATTACGCTTCGTGTGGAACATGGGGCTAGTGATCCCCATCTTCCTGATGATGCAGAGCAAGAGCCTCATCGGTGTGAACATGCTCCGGCTCAGCGAGCACAAGCCATTGCTCGTTTCCGCATGCATGCAAGCTGCGCTGGGCGCTTTGCGCGATGGATGGCTCCAGCCCAAGGTCCATCCTCTTTTCAGCGCGGATCAACTTCCCGAGGCGGTGCAACTGCTCGGCTCGGGGAAGAGCATTGGGAAGGTGGCGGTGAAGTGGTAGCTACTCCTCTTTCTTCGGCGCGGCAGCAGGGTCGTCCTCCACAGGTTTGGGGTCTCCGCCCACGTCTTCCTCATCCTCCTCTTGACGGAGCCGCTCGTGCAGTGAGCCCGGGGGAAGGGCGGGGGAGAAGGGGTCCGGGCTCTCATTGCCCAGCGGGCGAGGCTTCGGGTCGGGATTTGGCTTGGTATCCATGGTGTCAAGGGATCAGTTTTCCACAAGGTATGCACCAAGAGCGTGCCGAACGCCATGGGCTACGCCCAATACCTTTGTCCCTATGTCGCGACCGAACATTCTTCCCCTTCCCTTCGCCCAATGGGGCCTTGGCTTGGACAGGCCTTTGCTCATCGCCGGTCCATGCAGCGCCGAAAGCCGTGAGCAGGTGCTGGCCACAGCGGAAGGTATCGTGGAACAAGCTCCACACGTGAAGGTGTTCCGGGCTGGCGTGTGGAAGCCACGCACACGGCCCGGAGGTTTTGAGGGTGTTGGCGAAGCGGCATTGGCTTGGCTTGCGGAAGTGAAGGAACGTACTGGTCTCTTGACGATCACTGAAGTAGCCACACCCACACATGTGGAAGCAGCCTTGAGGTCGGGTGTGGACATGCTTTGGATCGGAGCACGCACCACCCCGAACCCGTTCAGCGTGCAGGCCCTCGCCGATGCACTTCAAGGCACGGACATCCCGGTCTTCGTGAAGAACCCGGTGAACCCGGACCTGCAACTTTGGATCGGTGCCTTGGAGCGTTTACACGCCGCGGGCATCAAGCGGCTGGCTGCGGTCCATCGTGGCTTCCATTGGTTCGAGCGGACCCCTTATCGGAACAGCCCGATGTGGGAGATCCCGGTGAGATTGAAAGCTGCTTTTCCCGAACTGGAAATGATCTGTGATCCCAGCCACATAGCTGGCGACCGCAGCTTGTTGGCCGGGATTTCCCAGCAGGCTCTGGACCTCAACTTCAACGGGCTGATGATCGAAACGCATGTCGATCCCGATGCCGCCATGAGCGATGCCGCACAGCAGGTGATGCCGAAGGACCTGGCCGAACTCTTGGGCGGCTTGGCATTCCGCTCCTCCATTGCGGAACCGCATCTTCGAAATGAGCTTCAGGAACACCGCAACCTGATCGATCGGCTGGACGAGGAGATCCTGCAAAAGATAGGAGCGCGCATGGAGATCTCCGAGCGCATCGGATTGTTCAAGCAAGCACATAACATCGCCATCCTACAACCAGAACGGTGGCGGCGCATCATGAAAGCACAGCATGCTTTCGGTGCGGGATTGGGACTATCCCCGCACTTCATCCAGGCCTTGTTGGATGCGGTCCATGATGAGAGCATCCGTAAGCAAACCGATGTTTGGGAACGCGAACAAGAGGCTCCGGGAATCCAAGGCTCAAGCGAGAATTGCAACGGGAGCTCCAAGGACGACGCACCGTTCACCTAACTTTCACCGATAGTCCCGTCACTCCAAACCAACACGCTCCAGATGATCAAAAACTACGTTTCCATTCCGTTGACCCTGCTATTGGCTGCGCAAGTCACTGCACAGCCTGCCTTTACCGACGGTACACCCCTTCTGGCACACCCAGCTAACAGTGGCGGCTGCATGGCCATTACCGACATGGATGGTGACGGACTGGATGATGTGATCCAGCTGGATTTCAGCAAAGACGTCTATGTGCTTTACCAAGAACAGGACGGCACCTTCACCACGGTAGACTACGGTACCGTATCGGGAAGTTCACAATGGGGATGGGCCATTGGCGACCTGAACAACGATGGGCACAAGGATATCTGTAGCGGAGGTAATAGCGATGGAACGCACCTGGTCAGCATCACCTCGCGCGGTGTGTTCACCCATTCCACACTGAACGGCCCGAACATCTTCATGCAGAACATGAGCATGGGCGATGTGAACAATGATGGTCATGTGGACCTTTTCGGATGCAACGACAATGGTGCCCCGAACCTGTGGATCACCGACGGGAACGGTGTACCCATGATCCATAATACCTACATCGATTGGAGCACCGATCCCCCCAGCGACATGAGCGGCAACTACGGATCCTGCTTCACGGATTTCAATAATGACGGGCACTTGGACCTCTATATCGCACACTGCCGCCAGGGCGTGAACAACCCTGATGATCCACGACGCTGGAACCGGCTGTTCGTGAATGACGGGAACAACCAATACACCGATCAAGCTGAATTCTATGGTGCAGATGACCACGAGCAGACCTGGACGTCGGACTTCGGTGATTTCGATAACGATGGTGACTTGGATATGGTGAGCACCGAGCACAGCACCGGTACCAAGCTGTTCAGGAATGATGGAACGGGACACTTTACTGACGTCACTGCAGGTAGTGGATTGGGTGTGGCCAGCTTCCCGTTGCAAGGTCTTTTCCGTGACTTGGACAATGATGGCTTCTTGGACATCCTTATCGCCGGTGGTAGTGAGTTCTATTACAAAGGCAATGGGGATGGGACCTTCACGCAGATCGAAGGTCTCTTTCCCTCCACAAAGGCGATGCACAGTTTCGCCTTCGGTGATCTGAACCGGGATGGTTTCGAGGATGTTTATGCGAACTATGGGAACAGCTATGTGACCGGGAGCAGCAGCAACCCGGACCGCCTCTGGCTGAACACGCCGAACGGCAACCACTTTTTCCGAGTGCGGCTGCAGGGCACTACGAGCAACCGCGACGCCATCGGAGCACGTGTCACCATCACCGGCCCATGGGGAACCCAGATCCGCGAGGTGCGGTCCGGCGAGAGCTACGGCTTAGTAAACTCCTTCGTACTTGCCTTCGGCCTTGGGGCGGAGACCACGGTGCCCACCATGACCGTGAGTTGGCCAAGTGGATTGGTGGAGACCTTTACCGACCTCCATGCCGACCAGACCATCACCGTGGTGGAAGGCACTTGCATATCGCCCAATGTGGCCATTACGGCATCGCCCGGCATGGTGCTTTGCCTCGGAAGTGGACCGATCACGCTTACCGCTTCCCCCGGAAACGACTTCGTATGGAATACCGGTGCTACCACTTCGACCATTAACGTGACCGACGCAGGCTCCTATTGGACGGTCACCGGCACCGGCAATTGCACTACGCAGGCCAATGCGAACATTATGCTGAGCCCGGATGAAACGCCAACCATTTCCGTGGAAGGGGAAACTACCATCTGCCCATTGGACCAAGTGGTTCTCACGGCCAGCCCGGCAGCCAGCTATCTCTGGAGCAATGGCAGCGACCAACAAAGCATTGTGGTAAGTGCCGCAGGCGAATACGCAGTGACCATCCAGGGGACGTGCGCCGAATTCACGTCATCTACCGTGGAAGTGAACGTGCTGAACGCACCTGCTGCACCGGTGAGCAACGATGTGACGATCCCTGTTGCCGGTACCGCTGATCTGACCGCCACGGGCGACAGCATCTTCTGGTATGACGTGGCTACTGGTGGTACGCCAATAGGTCAAGGGAATTCCTGGACCACGCCCTTCGTGGATACCAACACGCTCTTCTGGTGTGCCGACCTTGGGCAGAACGGTGGAGATACCTACCATGGTGGAATGACAGACCGCTCCGCCATCGGTACCTACCAGAACAACTCCACCTACTACCTCCGTTTCAGTACCAATGAAGACATGGTGATCAAGAGCGCCAAGGTGTACGCGAACGGTGCCGGCATCCGTCCGATCGCCATCGTGGATCAGAACACGGGTAACGTGGTGGCCTCCGGCGACTACTACATTCCCGACGGTGAGAGCCGGGTTCAACTTGATCTGCTTGCACCGGGCAACGGCGCCTACGGACTGCGCATTGTATCCGGCGATCCGCAGCTTTGGCGTGATGGTGTGGGTAGCAATCCCTCCTTCCCTTATGACCTGGGAGGTCTCGGTGCCATCACCGGAAGCAATGCCGGCTCTGCTAATTACTACTACTACTTCTATGACTGGGAGGTGGCCACACCCACCACGTGGTGCGAAGGGCCACGGACGCCGGTGGAAGTGTTCGTCGGCCCCACAAGCGTAGCCACTAACGAACAGGCTGATGGCCTTCAGGTCTTCCCGAACCCGGCCACGGAGTCGGTCACGCTTAGCGGCGAACTGCCTGAAGGTGCAACGGTAGTGGAATTCCTCGATGTGGCCGGCCGCGTTTGCCTCCGGACCTCGATCACAACAGGTGGCCTGACCATCGATGTGGCTCCGTTGGCATCCGGTGCATACACAGTACATGTGCGCGGTGATCACGCTACAAGCAACACCTCCTTTGTGAAGCGTTGATCAGGAAACGGAATGGTAGCAAAAAGCCCCGGTAATGCCGGGGCTTTTTGCTACCATTGGACGTATTTGTGGTTTCTTTGAGGCATGGCAGAACGGGAGACTCAGGACGCACGGCCCCTGCGATTGCTCGTTGTGGGCGCCGGTGCGATCGCGAACGCCCTGCTTCCACGCGTTGCGCGTTGGAAGTGGGACGGTATCACCATTATGGACGGGGATCGCGTGGAGGAGAAGAACCTGGATCGTCAAGAGCTCTTCGCCCCGGTGGACATCGGCAAGGCGAAGAGCAAGGTGCTGGCAGCTTGGCTTCGGAATATGCCCATTCCGGTACGGGTCTCCTCCATGGATGAGTTCTTGGATGCCAAGAATGCCGGGAATGTCATTCCATTGCATGATGTAGTTGCGGATTGCACGGATGATGCCCACGTGAAGCGCCTTCTGGATCGCACCTGCGGGGACTATGGCGTGGCACTGGTCAGTGGCTCGGTACATGGCCAACAGGCACAAGTGATCGTACTGCACGTGGAAGGAGAGGGTGAAGGCCTTACCAGGGCTGATATCTTTCAAGGAAAACCGGGTAGTGAACAGGATGGTTGCGATATGCGCAACGTACCGCTGGAAACCCTTGCCGAGACCGGTAGGCGTATGGCACAACTGCTGCATGCAGTACTGCACGGCGAACCCGTGGGGAACGGCCGCATCGATCTCTTCGATGGCAAGCATTGGACCGGGATCGATCCGCCGACATCCTGATCCATGGACAGCACGCTCTTGATCATCCTGATCGCCTTTGTGGCCTTCGCGTACGCCATGGTGGGCCACGGCGGAGCCAGCGGCTATCTCGCGCTGATGGCCCTCGCAGGCATGTCGGTGGTGGTGATGCGGCCCACCGCTTTGGTGCTCAATCTTTTCGTCAGCGCGATCGCCTTCGCGCAGTATGCACGCACCGGCCATTTCAAATGGAGCACCTTCTGGCCCTTCGCTTTGGCCTCCATCCCGGCCGCATGGCTCGGTGCGCACATCGTGCTGGACCCGCTGATCTACAAGCGCATCCTCGCCGTCTGCCTGCTCTTCGCCGTGGCGCGGCTGTTCGGCTTCTTCGGCAAGGGCAAGGACGGCGTGGTCCCGGTGCCCTTGGCATGGGGCCTGCTGATCGGCGTGGTGCTGGGCTTCGTCTCCGGCATGATCGGCATCGGCGGCGGTATCCTGCTCAGCCCGGTACTGCTGCTGTTCAACTGGGCGGACATGAAGACCACCGCGGCTACTTCCGCGCTCTTCATCTTCGTGAACAGCGCTGCCGGCATCGTGGGAGCGTTCGGCAATGGCGAAACGCTGAGCACGGAAATGATACCCTGGATCATCGCGGCGGTACTGGGTGGCTTGCTCGGCAGTTGGATCGGCGCGAAGCGATTGAACGAATTACGTTTGAAACAGGCACTCGGCGTGGTGTTGCTTTTCGCCAGTGCCAAATTGATGATCGGATGATCGACGTGGCAGAGGCGAAGCAACGTGTGATCGCGGCCGCAGCACGTATGTCCGTTGAGCGTGTCGCGCTGATCGACGCATTGGAGCGATATCCCGCTGAGGACGTGATCGCGCCGTTCGACCATCCGCTCTTCGATTGCAGTGCCATGGACGGCTATGCGTTCGCACATGGTGCGTCCGAGTGGAACGTGGTCGGCGAAGTGGCTGCGGGAGATGTGTTCCCCCGTCCGTTAGCGAAGGGTGAGTGCGTGCGGATCTTTACCGGTGCGATGATGCCGCCGGGTGCGGACACGGTGGTGATGCAGGAGCTTGTGCAGCGGACCGGGGATACGATCACCCACTCGGACGGCAAGCTCAAGCATGGCGGTAATGTGCGCCTCAAGGGCGAACAGTTGCGCGCGGGTGCCGTGGTGTTGGCGAAGGGCATGAAGCTGGATGCGAGCGCGATCGGACTTCTTGCGTCGGTGGGTGTTGCTGAAGTGGCCGTGGCCAAACGACCGCGCGTTGCCGTGCTGATCAGCGGGAACGAATTCACCGAGGGAGCAGTCCCGCGGCCGGGAAAGATCTTCGGAAGCAACGGCGTGATGTTGCAGGCCGCCATGCGCGAGCTGGGCATCCAAGCGGACGCCGTTCAAGTTGACGATGATCGCGAAGCGTTGATCAGCGCATGGAAGAAGGAAGCGGGATCACATGACCTTATCATGTCGACCGGTGGCGTTTCCGTGGGCGACCACGACCTCGTGCGGCCCACGTTGGACGCGCTTGGCGCAGAGATCCTGCTTCACGGTGTGAGACAGAAGCCGGGAAAGCCGATGCTGTTCGCGAAGATGGAAGGCACGCCGGTATTCGGGCTTCCGGGCAATCCCCGCGCGGTGATGGTGTTGTTCTGGGAATACGTCGCACCGTTCATTCGCGCCACGCAAGCTGCTAAGGAACCTTGGATGACAACGGACCGGTTGCCGATCGCACAGGCCTTGTTGGTGAAAGGGGATCGGGCTGAGTTCAGGGCGGCGCATGTTGCACGTGGTATGGTGCGTTTGCTTGCGGATGAAGGTTCACACATGTTGCGATCGCTGGCCGAGGCAAATGCACTGGCGTTCATCCCTGCGGAAGTACGCGAGCTAAAAGCGGGTGATCCGGTGGAAGTACATTACATACGCTGATGGGGAGCAAATACGCATGGACCGGTGTGGTGCTCGCGGGCGGCAAGAGCACGCGCATGGGCCAGGACAAGGCCCTGCTGGAGGTTGACGGCAAGGCCATGCTGCTGCACGCGATCGAGAAGTTGAAACCACATGTGCGGGAACTGCTCGTGATCGGTGAGCCGCGGAAGTACGGGCACATCTGGCCGGGCGTGCTGCCGGACGAGATCCCGGGGCTGGGTCCGTTGGGCGGAATTGTCACAGCGATGGGCGCTGCGCGGCATGACCGTTTGCTGGTGCTCGCCGTGGATGTCCCCGGAGTGAACGCAGAACTGTTGGAACGGTTGACGCGCGAACTCCCGGATGATGCCGATGCCTTGGTCCCGCGCCATGGCGAAAGCCTCGAACCCTTGGTAGCCGCCTACCATCGCCGCTGCGCATCGGCGTTCATGGACCACATTACACGCAGCCAACTTTCCATGCAAGGCGCATTGGCCGATGTTCAAGCCGCTTTCCTGGACATTCAGCCCGGCGAAAAGGGATGGCCTGCCGACCTTTTTCGCAATGTCAACAGTCCTTACGACCTTTGATGCACGCCGACACAATAGTACCGGCGCGGAAAAATGGACGTGAAGCTTTTTGGATTGATCGCCGAGAAGGCGGGAACGGATGTGATCACCTTGGCCGCACCTTCGGCCTTTGCCTTGAAACACGCCTTGGAGGAACGCATTGAAGGGCTCGCCTCACTCAGCTACGCCATCGCCGTTAACCAGCGCATCACCCGTGAGGATGTTGAACTGAACGGCACGGAAGAGGTGGCGCTGCTGCCTCCGTTCGCTGGTGGGTAGCTCGATCGACCTTTCCCCCAATCGCTCGTTGCGTCCCCGGGTACCGTTGGTATGCTTGGCGGTGATCCAATCCAATCGCTCACTTCGTTTTCACGAAGTAACTCCGGTGATCGTGTGCTACGGCCTCACCACCATACCCGCTCCGAAGCTCCCATCTTTCGCTTGAAAACGCCAGAGCATTGCCGTGCCCGAAGGTGCGGAAAGGTGATGGAACTCGCCTGCCGTGATGGCATGGGTCGCCAACTTCCGCCCTTGCGTATCGAATAGTTCAAGCGTTCCGTCACGGTGTGCGTTGTTCACCACAAGCCCTTGCGCATCACTGCTGATGGATATGCTCGGCTTGTTCAGCGCTGCGATGCCTGCGGAGATCACATCCACCATGAAGCCGCTCGTATCCGTGCGGCCGCAATCATCCATGGCCATGTAGGTCACCGTGTACACGCCGTTCGCGGCATACGTGTGCGTGAATGCACTTTGGTCCGAACTGTTTCCATCACCGAGGTCCCAGAAATTGCTCGTGCTGTTCACGGAGCTCTCGCTGAACGCGATCTGGCCCGCGCCGAGGTCCACATGTTCCGGCAAGGCCACCGGATCGTTGATGCCGATGTTCCAAGTAGCAAGGCTATCCAACACCACCGTGGATGCGACCTGTTGCAAGGTGGCAGCCGTAGCGGGATCCAATGAGGAGGTGAATGTGGCCCCGACAGTGGAGGTGCGGAAGAATGTGCTGAACATCGTACAGGCCACCAGATAGGATCCGGCAACGCTGGGATGGCTGCCATCAGGCGAGTACAAGTTGATGGCCGGGAATTCTTCCCGCACGCGTTTCCACGCCATGCCTGCCGGCGCACATTCGGCGCTGTTGTCCTGCGCCATTTGCAGGTAGCTGATCCGCAGGCGTTGTTGCATACCCTCATAGGTACATACGGGCGGCCAGGAAGCGCAGTTCTGTGCATCGCCGTTCTCGCGGCCCCACGTCATATAGAAGACTGCTTCCGCGCACGGGGAGTGGGTGCGGATGTTATCCACCAACGCAGTTGCATAGGGGTAGCAATCGCTTGCTACTTGGCCCGGTGGGAAGGAAGGCAATTGGCTCTGCTCCTGAAGGACCACATAGTCCCATCCACCTTGGGCGATCAGGTTCTGCGTGGTCGCATTCGTGGTATGCCCTTGAAAGGTGACACCGCCCGGTGCTGAGCTGCTCACCACCAACGTATCACCAAGGGAAATCGCCAATTGCCTCGTCATCTCCGGAAGATTGTTCGCGGATGTATAACTGTTGCCGATGAAGAGCACTTTGGAAGTTTGCGCGGTAACGGAAGTAAGCGATCCGAAAAGGACCACGAAGGCGAAGAGCTGCTTCATGGCGTGAAAGTAGGTTGCCCTTATCATTAAGTTTCATCTTTTGGCGGAGACCCTGAGGTTCCTAAGGGGTACTTTCGCCGCTCTTGGAAAGCGATCATGGTCAACGGAAAGGAGGCATTTGTGGAGGAGTTCGTGCTGCATCGCATTGGTGCGGAAGGTGAACCCAGCGTATTCAGTGATTTCAGCGCGGTGATCAAGGGGGAGCTGGAGCAGCAGTTCCTGCGGAAACTCTTCCTGAGACCCTTCACCAACATGGCCTTCACGTGTGAGTTCGCTCCGGGAAAGAACACCTTGCAGGAGCTGTGCAGGAAGATCTACGACGGTGACAGTACAGTGGAGAATTCCGAGGCCATCGCTAAGCATCTCATTGCGGTTGCGCCGGAGGACAAGTTGCCGGGTGGTGATCTGATCATCGCTAAATTCAGTGCTGTGGAGGTCGGCAACGCGGAACATGAAGCCGTGGGCATCTTCAAGTTCGACGAGAAGGAGGTTTTTCTTGAAAGCACGCTGAAGGACGATGCCATCGCGCTGCGCATGAAGCGCGGTTTGGGCAACGTCAAGCCGAACAAGGCTTGCTTGGTGGTCTTCTCCGGAGATTCGCCTACCCTCTTCATCATCGACAACCAAGCGAACACGGAGTATTGGCAGAAGGATTTCATCGGAGCACAGGCGAAGAAGGACCACGTGAACAGCACCAGCGACCTGATGAACATCACGAAGACCTTCATCACTGAACAACTACCGCAGGACTTCGTGGTGGACAAGGCCGATCAGATCGATCTCCTGAACCGCTCGGTGCAGTACTTCAAGAACCACACGGAATTTGATCAGGACGAATTCACACAAGAGGTCTTTCAGGAAGAGAAGGCCATCCAGTCCTACAAGCAATACAGCGACCGCTACCAAAAGGAGAATGATGTGGAGGTGCAGGACAATTTCGAGATCTCCGCCCATGCCGTGAAGAAGCAGGCACGCGTCTTCAAAAGCGTACTGAAGCTGGACAAGAATTTTCACATCTACATCCACGGCGACCGCAACAAGATCGAGCACGGCGTGGACGAGAACGGACGGAAGTTCTACAAGATATTTTACGAGCAGGAGTCGTAAGCCACATCAATAGATCCCGCTTCATGGCGGAGACGTGATGTGTCTTATCTCAACCTCGCTTTCGCTTCAGCTCTTGAACATCCAGTAGGTCCTTCGGTCTGGCCGAACGTAGCTTGCTGGCGATAAGGTCATCATAGCTGAGTATGCGGTACATAGCGACCGGCTCACCGGCCAATTCGGAGGACTCGCTATGCAGCCAAGCCTCTTGGAATGTCCTGCCTGGGTTGAATCGGGTGATGATCTCGATCTCCATATCCGGTGAAATTCTGATCGAGACGTTCTGCTGTTGGCGCAGCACGGCATCGGGCAACCCGGTTAATTCGTAACCGAGTGCTCGAAGCACGATAAGAAGGCGATCGAAGTTCTCCGGACTGGGTTCGATCCACAGGTCGACGTCCGCTGAGTGCCTCTGATAGCCGTGAAAATTCACGGCACCACCATCCACAAATAGTACACGAAGGCCCTGCTTGTCCGCCTCGTGAAGGAAGGCGCTGACTTCCTTACCGAACGAGATCATCTTTCTTGCAGATCACGAAGTTCTTGGTGGGTTGATCCACAGCATCGGGGTCCGATCTCCTCCCATCGAAGCTGCGCAGGAACCAGAGGAAACGCTCATGTGGCGTCAAGGCGAGAAATTCCCGTTCACGACGAGCATTGCTCTCTTCCTTGGTCTCGAATCGAATGCGGTCGTCCATATTTCGTGGATGACCAAAGGTAGGAAGACCCGCGGACGTTGCGCCGCATGCCGCGAACCCTATCACCGCTACGGCATTCCCACTATCTGGCCATTGTTTATGCTATAGCTCCATCTACGTTTCATGAAGTGGACGTGATGCCTCTCTGTCCTCAGGATCCCCTTTGGGAGATCTCTGAGGGAGTTAAGTAGCATCAACGTCTTCCGCCGTACGGCGGAAGACGTTGATGCTTCTCCTACCCCCCGATCGCCACCATCGGCCGACCGCTCAGGCCATCCAGCACTTCCTCCTGCTTGTCCGGATTGAACTTGGGCAAGCCACCCAGCATCTTGTGCTTCGCCAACACGTTCGCCTCGATCATAGGTGATACATCCTCGCCCTTCCGCATCGCGGAAAGCAGGTCGGTCTCCTGGCGGGCGAAGAGGCAATTACGCATCTTGCCTTCCGCCGTTAGGCGAAGCCGGTCGCAGGATCCGCAGAAGGGTTCAGTCACCGTGCTGATCACCGCGAAGGTGCCTTTCCAACTCATGGAGTCTCCGCCGATGCGTTCCACAACGCGATAGGATCTCGCTGTGCTATGCGGATCATCATCCAGCTTTTCGATGGTATACATGCTTGATATGCGCCCAAGCATTTCAGCATAGGTGTACACACGATCGCGTCCCCATTTGTTACCGGCAAAGGGCATGAACTCGATGAAGCGGACGTGTACGTTGCGCTCGCGCGTCAGCTCCACGAAGCGCAGTAGCTCATCATCGTTCACACCGCGCATCACCACCATGTTCAGTTTCACGTGCAGTCCACGGTCGATCGCTTGTTCGATGTTCGCCAGCACGCGATCATGGCCTTCCCTTCGCGATAGCGTACGGAACCGTTCGGCATCAAAGGTGTCCAAGCTGATGTTGAGGCTCTTCAATCCGGAGCCGATCAGGTCATCCAGGAACAGATGAAGTCGCATCGCGTTGGTCGTCAGGCCGAGCTTCACGGGAAGTGCGGCCATATCCCGAACGATGTCCACCACGTCCGGCCGCATCAAAGGTTCGCCACCGGTGAGCCGGATCTTGTTGATCCCGTACTTCTCCACGAAGAGCTTGGCCAGCGTCCGGATCTCCTCCCGTGTCATCAGCGCGTCGCGTTTCAGGAACTGCTGATCTTCGGGCATGCAGTATGTGCAGCGCAGATCACACTTGTCCACAATGCTGATGCGCAGGCTGCGGTGTATTCGGGAATGGAGGTCGGTGAGCAAGGCCATATAGGGTACAAAGGTACCGAGGTGCATTTCCTTCGGCACGAACGCTTCAGCAGGGCTTGACGCAGTGGACCCTGATACACCGTAGGTTCGAAAACCCGTTCACTCGGTCCGGATGAACGATCCTCCTCAGGGTCGTTGCCGTACGGCAGAAGGCCGCCGGGAGCCAGCGGCCGGTTTTGATGCTCTTATAAGCGAACTTTGCACGCATGAAGGCCGATGAAAAGATCCGGTGCCCGTGGTGCTTGAAGGATGATATCTACAAGCGTTACCACGATGAGGTCTGGGGGGTGCCGGAGCATGACGACCGCAAGCTCTTCGCAAAGCTGATCCTGGACGGCGCGCAGGCTGGCTTGAGCTGGTACACCATTCTCATCCGCACGGAGAGTTATGCGAAAGCATACGACAACTGGGAGGCGAAGAAGATCGCATGCTACGGCGAGAAAGATGTTGAACGGTTGTTGAATGATCCCGGCATCATCCGCAACCGAGCGAAGGTGGCAGCCTCCATCGGGAACGCACAGGCTTATTTGAAGATCATGGAGGATGGCCCCGGTTCATTCGACAAGTTCCTGTGGAAGCACGTGGGCGGCAAGGTGAAGGTGAACAGCTATGCACAAATGAGCGAAGTTCCAGCTTCCACGCCCGAGAGTGATGCCATGAGCAAGGACCTGAAGAAGCACGGCTTTAAGTTCGTGGGTACCACCATCGTGTACGCGTTCATGCAAGCTTGCGGAATGGTGGATGACCACCTGGTGACGTGCTGGAAAAAGAAGGGCTGAAGCACATGCGCCTACCGGTCTCACCCATACATATCACGCGTGTCGAACAGGGCTCCAGCACCGGGGCTGATGATATTCTCGTGACGGAAGAACCATTGGAGATCCGACTTGGCCACGGCCCGGAACAGGACCGGAAGGAAGTTCAACTCAGTGTTACGATGCGCACACCAGGGAACGACGAGGAGTTGGCCCTCGGATTCCTCTTCACGGAGGGCATCATAAAGGGCATGTCCGAAGTGCTCCGAGTAGTGCCGTGCGAGAACGTGAAAGAGGAGGAGCGGGGCAATGTGATCCGCGTGGAGCTGCATCCATCAATGGAGCTCGATCCCGCGAAGTGGCAACGTAACTTCTATACCAGCAGCAGTTGCGGTGTCTGTGGAAAGACCAGCATCGAAGCGGTGCATACACGATGTGCAACGGCGATCACTCCATTCGGCCCCATTGACCCCAAGGTGATCACCGCATTGCCCGATCGCATGCGCGAGGCACAAACGGTCTTCAAGTACACTGGGGGCATCCATGCGGCGGCACTTTTCGATCGTGAAGGAAAGCTGCTTATACTGCGCGAGGACGTCGGCCGCCATAACGCAGTGGACAAAGTGATCGGAGCACTGATCACTGCAAGTCGTACGAACTCGGAGAGCACCGCCGGACAACTGGCAACCGACAACTGTCAACTCCTGGCAAGCGGCCGCGCCGGCTTTGAACTCGTACAGAAATGCCTTATGGCCGGCATCCCATTGATGGCCGCAGTGGGTGCACCTTCCTCCTTGGCCGTACAACTCGCTAAGGAAGGCGGGCTCACGCTCATTGGATTCCTCCGCGGGGAGCGATTCAACGTATACGCTGGCGGCTGATCACCAATTGGTAAGGAATCCTGATGATCGTCAGGATGAGCCTTTGCTGCGGCTGATACCTTGCGACCTCAATTTGAAGGTCTGACTGAATATGGACAGTAATACGACCGTGGGACCCGCCGGACAGGAACAAAAAAAGGGTGACATCCGCACCATCGAGGATGTACGTCTCCTTGTGGATACCTTCTATGGCCGTGCCCGCTTGGACGAACTGGTGGGGCCTGTCTTCAACGACACCATCCAAGACCGGTGGCCTGAGCACTTGGACAAGCTCTACAAGTTCTGGCAGACCATCTTACTGGGCCAGCATACGTATTATGGCAGCCCTTTCATACCCCATTCCGGCCTTCCGATCCAGAAGGACCACTTCGATCGTTGGCTCGCGCTTTTTCACACCACGTTGGATGACCTCTTCATTGGGCCCAAGGCCGATGAGGCCAAGCAGCGCTCGGTGATGATGGCGCAGATGTTCCAGTTCAAAATGGCCGAGCACGCACGTGCAGGCACCACGCCGATCCGCTGATGACGATCGTGAAGCATCCGGTCGCTCTGGTCGCGGTGTTCACATGGCTGGGTCGGGTGGTCGATAGTGCCTTCACCCCCTCTATTGCAAGGTGCCGCCCATGTGCAGTCACGCTTCTGGTGGGGACCCGGATGCTCTGCGTGGCACCGTTCAATCGCTTATCAACCCGCGCCGGGGATCCGGCGATCAACAAACAACACACACGATCATGAAGATCACACCCGAACGGACCGTAGGGTCCATTGTCGCCGAGGATTATCGTGCGGCAGCCGTGCTCACCAAGTACGGCATCGATTTCTGCTGCAAGGGCGGCCGCTCCGTGCAGGAAGTATGCGAGAAGCAAAGCATCGACCAGAACAAGTTGGCCGAGGATATCACCCAACTCCTGGCCCGCGATGCCAAGAGCGGTGAAGATGCACGCACCTGGCCGTTGGATAAGCTGGCGGACCATGTGGAGACCGTACACCACCGGTATGTGGAGGAACGTGGACCGATCATCCAGCAGTACCTCGCAAAGCTCTGCAAAGTGCACGGCGAACGGCACCCTGAGCTGTTCACCATCAATGACGAGTTCAATGCCTGCGTTGGGGCCATGGCCGTACACATGAAAAAGGAGGAGCTGGTGCTATTCCCCTTCGTGCGGAACTTGGCCAAGAGCGAGCGCACCGGAGAACCCTTCAAGAAGCCGAATTTCGGCACGGTGGAGAACCCGGTGAACATGATGATGGACGATCATACCGAAGAAGGTGAGCGCTTTGAGCGCATGGGCGCAGTAACCAATGGCTTCACTACGCCGGCAGATGGTTGTGCCACTTATGCCGCGGCGTTCAACATGCTGAAGGAGTTCGAGGAGGACCTGCACCTGCACATCCACTTGGAGAACAACATCATGTTCCCACGTGCGATCGAATTGGAGAAGGGCTTGGCGCATGCCGCCAGTTGAGCGTTATCCCGAACTACAGGGGATCAGCCGCGAGCACCACGATGGGCTCCTGCTGTGCTGGAAGATCAGGGCGGGCACCGCGAAAGGCGTGGCGCCCACCCGGATCCGGCGATATTGCAGGAAGTTCCTGAGGGAGCATCTCAGACCTCACTTTGCCATTGAAGAGGACGTCCTCTTCCCGATCTTGGGCTCCCACCATCCCGATGTGCGGCGCGCCATGGCTGAACACCGTCGCCTACAGCGTTTGATCAACGGGCAAACCGATGTGGTGATCGCACTTTCCTTGATCGAGGAGGAACTGGAGGCACATATCCGCTTCGAGGAACGCCGGTTGTTCAATCACATCCAGGAATTGGCCACACCGGAACAGCTGGTCGAGATAGAGCGAGCGCACAGCAGCTTAACCAAACCGATCAAGGAAGAACGTCCCGAGGACGTGTTCTGGGAATAGAACGAATTCCTTATCGGGTCTTCAACAGCCACGCGTGGCTCTTGGAACCATCCGAGCTGATCCAAACGTAGCAGAGGTAGCCACCTGGGTCCTTCATCAAGGACACCAGGTCAGGGTGCTCCATGCTGGAGTAAAAGAGGTGGATGCGTCCCTTCTCCTTGTCGATCCAAGGAGCGGGAAGCTCGCCGTTCGCATCGGGGATGCTGACCAATACACTCTTGGCAACGCTATGCTTGGAAGCGGGTGCCCCTTTGAACAGGAGTAGATCCGGATGCCTACGGGAGCGCCGCTTGATGCGAACCACCTCCACATGCCCGAAAGATCGCAATGCCGGACCGGCTCCAGGAAGCTGATCGCGAAGAACGGATTCCGGTAGAATTTCTGGATTCCTCATCGTGGATGGATGGTTGAGTGTTGGCGCAAAGTTGGGCGATCACCACCGAATAAGCACACCCAAAAGGTGGATTCCCTGTTGAGCTCAACGTTGGCGCGGTTTTTCGGTACCCGACAACCAAGCCGGGGACAAGGCAGCTCCGGAAGCGAAGGAAATTGTAGGTGAAGACGCGCCGGATCAGGAAGGCAACGGCGCTCCGGCCAATGTGGACGGGGAGCAACGTGGGCATTGCCTCACGTCCATCCCGGGCATCAGTACCCAGCCCTTCATGTACCACCTTTGCCGCGAGGTCAGGACATGCATTCCCTGTTCGTTATTGGCTTTTCCCAGCATCACAAACCTTCATGGACCGCCGCTTACTCGCGCTTGCTGCCTTGTTCTTCGTGAATCTCCTGTACGGGATCAACTACGTGGTGGCCAAGGGGCTGATGCCGGATGTGATTGGTCCCTCCGGCTTCATCCTCCTGCGAGTGGCAGGTGCCAACCTGCTCTTCTGGCCCGTTTGGCTGATCAAGCGTGAGCGCGTGGCCTGGTCCGATGCGGGCCGCCTGGTGCTCTGTGGCATCTCCGGAGTAGCGGTCAACCAATTGATGTTCTTCCATGGCCTGATGCGCACTTCACCGGTACACGCCAGCATCATCATGGTGGCCACGCCGATCTTGGTGCTTGTGCTCAGTGGGGTGCTCATCGGCGAACGCATCACCCGCGCCAAGATGCTCGGTGTCACCCTTGGGGCCATCGGGGCTTTGGTGCTCATTTTTATCGGTGGAGAAGCCAGTGGGACATCATCCGTTATGGGTGATCTGTTCATTTTCATCAACGCCAGTTCGTACGCCATTTTTCTGGTGATGGTGAAACCCTTGATGTCGAAATATTCCGCGGTCACGGTCATGTCCTGGTGTTTCCTCGTGGGAAGCATCATTGTCGTCCCATTCGGCTTATATGAATTCTCGCAGGTGGATTGGCTGGGACTCACCCCACCGGATATCTGGAGCTTGGCCTTCGTGGTCGTGATGGTCACCTTCGTGGCTTACCTGCTGAACACCTGGGCGCTGCGCGTGGTGCAGCCCAGTGTGGCCGGTACCTTCATCTACCTGCAACCCATACTGGCCTTGTTGGCCGCATACATCTTGCTTCCGGATGCACTGGATCTGGGATGGTCGCAAGCCTTGGCGGCGGTATGCATCTTCTTGGGTGTGTGGTTGGTAGGGCGGAAGGACAGGCGGGCCCCGGGATGAGGATCACGCGATCTTCCTGTAGCATCACTGTAAAAGGTCCCGGCGCGACGAAGGAACCCTGCTACATTTGCCACCCATGTTACGTTCCATGACCGGCTTTGGCCGTGCAGAAGGCTTGGTTGGTACGAAGAAAGTGACCGTTGAGCTACGTTCGCTCAACAGCAAACAGCTGGATCTGCAAGTAAAAGTGCCTTCACCTTGGCGGGAGAAGGAGATCGAACTGCGCCAATGGGCGGGGGAGCGCATCGTGCGCGGCAAAGCGGACTTGAATATTGGTGTGGAAGGGATTCAAGCAGTGAAGCGGACCGTTTTCAACGCGGAGCTGATCCAAGCGTATTACGATGAATTGCTGGCGGTGAGCAGGAGCGTGGCACCTGAGTCCAATACGGATCTGCTCGCCCTGGTGCTGCGTATGCCGGATGTAATGTCCACGGCCAAGGAGGAATTCGACCCCACTGAGTGGAAACAGGTGTTCACATTAGTGGAGCAGGCCTGGGTGGCATACGAGGAGTTCCGGAGCACCGAAGGAGGGAAGCTGTTTACCGAACTGAAGGAGCGAACCAACAACATCTCGCGTCTGCTTGCTGAGGTGGATGCAATGGACCGCGATCGCATCGGGCGCACCCGCGAACGCATCATGGCGAAGCTGGAGGAAATGAAAGCCAAAGTGGACCAGGACCGCTTTGAGCAGGAATTGGTATACTACATGGAGAAGCAGGACGTGACCGAGGAAAAGCTACGCCTCGCCACGCATTGCGGGTATTTCATCCGGACGATGGAAGAAGAGGATAGCCAAGGTAGGAAGCTGGGTTTCATAACCCAGGAAATGGGGCGCGAGATCAATACGCTTGGCTCCAAGAGCAACGATGCCGACATGCAGCAGCGCGTGGTGTTGATGAAGGATGAACTGGAGAAGATCAAGGAGCAAATGCTGAACGTGCTCTGATCCTGGCATCGATGGAGAACGGGAAATGCATCATCGTCTCCGCGCCCTCGGGTGCAGGCAAGACCACCATCGTACGCCACTTACTGGGTCGCGATCTCGGATTGGACTTCTCCATAAGCGCCACCAGCCGGCCCAAACGGGAATACGAGCGCGACGGCCGCGATTATTTCTTTCTTACAGCGGATGAGTTCCGTCAGCGCATCGCTGAGGACGCCTTCGTGGAATGGGAGGAGGTCTATCCCGGTAGGTTCTACGGCACCCTAAGGAGCGAGATCGAGCGCATCTGGCAGGCGGGTCGCCATCCCATTTTCGATGTGGACGTGGTTGGAGGTATACGGCTGAAGGAACTCTTCGGGAACAAGGCACTCAGTTTGTTCGTTTCACCTCCCACCATTCAAGCTCTGGAACAACGCTTGATGTTGCGTGGCACGGAAACGCCGGAGACGCTCCGCGTTCGGGTGGACAAGGCCTCGCATGAACTCAGCTTCATCATTCATTACGACCAAGTGGTCATCAACGACGATATGCGCCAAGCCTGCGAGGAGGCCTATGAGGCAGTGCGCGGTTTCCTGGATACATGAAGATAGGTTGTCTGTTCGGTTCGTTCGATCCGCCCCACATGGGCCATGTTCTGCTGGCGAAATACATGAAGGAGCATCGTGGCCTGGATCAGGTATGGCTGGTGGTCACTCCCCGGAACCCGTTCAAGCAGGATCGCAAGCTCAGCCCCGAGAAGCACCGCTTGGCCATGACCCACTTGGCTGTGCAGGGACAGGAGGGCATCAGCGCGAGCGGCCTGGAACTGGACATGCCGCAACCCAACTACACGGTGGATACTTTGGCGTTCATGCGGGAACGATGGCCCCAACACGAGTTTCTACTGATCATCGGGAGCGATAACCTGGCGAGCCTGCATCATTGGAAGGATGTTTCGTTGATGTTGGAGAAGACGCCGGTATTGGTCTACCCACGTCCGGGGCTGGAAGAGCACCTGGCCCAGGCCGAACTGCTGTACCATCCCTCCGTGACCGTGCTTCCCGATGCACCACAAACGCCCGTCTCATCCACCGGTATAAGGGTCCGTTTGAGGGGATGGAAGCCGGTGGATGGGCTCTTGGACCCCAAGGTGCTCGCGTATATCCGGCAGAACGGGCTTTATTCGGATTGATCCACAGAGCGGTTCAGACGTTCTGGCCAATGAACGCCTCCACCCCGGTACGCAGGGCCAGGTGGTCCCGTAGCACGCCCAAGGCACATTCATAGCGGTGTTCATTCACCACGTGCAGATCGCATTCGTTGCGGTACGGGAGCAGGTGCTCGCGGTAGGCGGGCATCACATGGTTCTCCCATTGGTACATCACATCGGCCAAGGGATAGCCACGTTCCCGTCCGTCGCGTGCAATGCGGCGGTTAAGCTGCACTTCCTCACTGGCCTCCACGAACACTTTCAGGTTGAACAACTTGCGCAAGCTCGGGTGTTGAAAGAGAAAAAGACCTTCCACCAAGATCACCTTGGCCGGTCGGACCTCCATCCATTTGGGCTCGGTAGCCATGTTGTAGGTATACTCCTGCCGATAGACCGCTTCGCCTTGGGCAAGGCAACGTAGATCCTCGGCCAAGAGGTCCAGGTCCAAGGCACTGGGCAGGTCGAAATTCACCCGGCCGTTGGCATCCTTCAACTGGCGTTCAATGGGTAGGTAGTAGTCGTCCTGGGATACGATGCATACACTTTCGGGGGGCAGCAGGTCTCGGAGCGCGCGGACCAAGGTTGTCTTCCCCGATCCACTTCCTCCGGCCACACCAACGAGGTAGCTGCCTTGATGCATCGGGGACGAAAGTAGGGCTTTGCACCACAGTTGGGGAAGCATGTGGAAAGGTTGTCCCTGAATATTCCCGTTACGCGACCTCGGCCACGGCTTTTTTCAGTTTGGCACGCCATTGGTTTTGCCAAGTGGAAACCGACAAACCCATCTACCGATGAAACCCAATATCGAACGTGCCCGGAAGTTGCAGCAAGCCGCCACCCGCATGATGCTGGATGGCAACGTGGAGCGGTACCTGCATGCGTTGCGTCTCCTGTTCGCCCTGCGTAGCAGGCCGGCCATGGCATAGGCCGGTCCTGTTTTCAACATTGGGCCCGCTGCTCTAGTAGTTTGTACTTGCGCGAGCATCCGGGAAAAGAATATTTCGTCGTGAATGGATCCTTTTCCTGGATTCTCACGTTGAAGGCCACATGACGCAGAAGGATAAGATAGCCTTCATCAAGAGCAGCAAGCGCAAGTCGCATGTGTACAACGACCTGCAGCGGTACTCCGATCAACAGCTCGACGAGCTGATCCGGGAGATCGTGCAGGGGTTGGTAAGGGAAAGCGAGTTGATCGCCAACGCTTACATCAACGGCTACCGTTGAACACGGCACGAGCTCTTCCCTCTTGACGGGGCTCAAAACGGACAGGTGGAAAAGCCTCGGCGGATAGCCGGGGCTTTCTCACGTACAGCCATTTGGTCAGCGCCGCTTTGGATCCTTTTTCATGGAGGGTGGGGGCACACGTTTTACCGCTCCGTCCTCATACTCCACCTTGGAGATCACTTTGCCCGTGCCGTCGTACCGGATCATGGTCCCATCCAGCCTGCCGGACTTGTAGTTCATTTCCTGAACGATCCGCCCCCGCCGGTTGTAGACCACGCATTTGCCATGTGGTGCACCGTTCAGAAAGGATTGTTCGCGCTGTTTCACACCGGCGTCATCGAAATAGGTCCAGGGGCCGGTAGGCGTGCCGTTGGCGTACATGCCTTCGCTCATTTCGATCCCCCGTTCGTTGTAGACCACCCATCGGCCGCTTTTCAGCCCATTGGCAAAACTGCCCTCTTCATTCGGCTTGCCGTTGTCATACCAGCTTTTCCAAGGGCCATTCTTCATGTTGCCCTTCCAGGTGGCCATGTAGCTTTGGGTGCCATCCGGTAGCCAACCCTGCCAGATCCCGTCCATTTGTCCTTGCTTGAAGGAGCCCTTATCCTTTTGCTGTCCGTTCTCGAACCAACTTTCCCAAAGACCTTCCTCCTTGCCGTTCACGTAATTCCCTTCCTGGAGCTTTTTCCCACTTTCGAACCACGTGGTCCACAAGCCATCCTTTTCCCCATTTCTCCAGTTGCCGCGCTTCCAGATCTGGCCGCCTTCGTAATAGTACACCCATTCCCCTTCCTGCTTACCATCCCGATAAAGCCCGGTGGAGCTCAGCTGCCCGTTCGGGTACCAATATTTCCAAAGACCATCCTGCTTATCCGCTTTGAAGTGGCCGAGCATATCACGCGCTTCCGTAGTGGTGAACCAGGTCCACGTGCTGTCCTTCAGGCCCGCTGTATAGAAGCCCGTTACATTCACTTTTCCCGTGGAGAACCAGGATGTGAACGGACCGTCCAGTTTGCCTTTCTCCCATTCCTCGGTCCGCTCCGGCACACTGGTGGAGTACCAATACTCCCATGTGCCGTGCTTTACACCACCAAGCCAATTGCCCTTGGACTTCAGGTTCCCGGCGGGCCAGTATTCCCGTTGTTCACCGCTTAGTACCCCCATGTGGTAACGGCTCACTTCGGCTGTATCGCCGGTGGGGTAATAGGTGCGAATGAATCCCTCTCCCTTCTTCAGCGTTTGGGTGCTGTCACGGTCCCAGGCATCCATGCTCAAGCAAATGTCCTTGTCGCATTGCTCCGTCAGCATTTTCCGCCCATCGGGGTAATAGTAGACCCATGGTCCCCGCTTAGCGCCATTCAGGTAGTTGCCTTCTTCCATCAACTGGCCGCTGCGGTAGTAGCTGAGCATCGTGCTATCCTGCTTGCCTTGGTGGATCCATCCATCGTGCTGCACCTTCCCATTGCCATAATAGATCACCACATGGCCATCGCGTTGGCCACTCTTGAAATCGGACTTCTCGGTGATGCGCCCTTCGCTGTCCCAGAACCTCCACTCGCCCCATTCACGCCCGTTCACCATCAGGCCCTCGCTCTTCTTCACCGTTTTCAGGCTGTCCCAATGATCCACATAGGGCTGCACCGATTGCGCGGATGCGCTTGGTGTGAAGAGTGCAAGCAGGCAGACGCCAAGTGCGATGGCGAAAAGGCGGTGGTTCATTCCCTTTGCAATATGAAGGATGCGTGATGTTCGCATGTGGCCAAAAATAGAAGCACCATGCCATGGCGCTGCGAAAGGAACGTGGAAGCATCAACGATGGTGTGTGGTGAAGAAGCCCTGAAAGGAGCAGAACCGCACATTTTCGATCTTGCTACGTATACCTTGCGGTCCCAATGCAACGAAAGGTCTTGATCCCTAAGAACATCCGCGTGCTCTCGGGGCTGTTGGCGCTGGTATTCCTTCTCGTGGGCTGGTCCGCTGCCACCACGCCGGTGAAGGGCCCTCACAGTCCCATCGAGCTGGCCTTCATGCGCGAGCAGATCCAAGGGCTTCCCGTGCAATTCGGTACGTACTTCGTCACGGCAGGGCGCTGTGCTGGTTGTCATGGCCATGATTCATTGGGAATTGCCATGGTGGCCGGGGATGAGGATGTGAACGTGGTGGATGATTGGCGCAGCACCATGATGGCAAATAGCGCACGGGATCCCTTCTTCCTGGCCAAGATGGAACACGAGGGGCTGGTGAACCCGGCCTACAAGGAACAACTGGAGCACAGTTGCCTGAAGTGCCATGCACCACTGGCGGTCTTCGAGCAGAAGATGTTGGGTAATCCACCGTTCACCATGGCGCATTTGGACACCAGTGTGCTCGCGCAGGATGGTATCTCCTGCTTGGCCTGCCACATGCAGAACCCGGATTCCGCAGGTAATTTCTTCTCCGGAGACCTGCATTTCGACAGTGCTCGAGTATGGGGTCCGTATACGCAGGAGCAGATCAATCCGGCCATCATGGAGTTTTTCGTCGGCTTCACGCCGGACCAAGGCTCACATATCCTGGACGGTAGTGTTTGCGCCGGATGCCACACGGCGATCAATCAAAGCTTGGACCTGCAGGGCGTTCCCACCGGCATTTCGTTCTATGAACAGACCATGTGGCAGGAGTACAAGAACTCCATCTACTACGGATCCGCGCAGAACTGCCGCAGCTGCCACATGCCACGCATACAGGACTCCGTAAAGCTGGCCTCGGAATATATCTTCCTCGGGGGCCAATCCCCATTCGGGAAGCACCATCTGGCGGGAGGGGGCACCTTCATGCTGAAGCTGATGAAGGACGAGATCGATGCACTGGGTATTCCAGCCACTCCTGTCCAGTTCGATAGTACCATAGCACGCACCGAAGCACATCTGCGCAATTCGATCGTGATGAATACCCAGGTCATGGATCGCACGGACGATACGCTCTTCATGGATGTGAGCCTCACGAACATCATCGGCCACAAATTCCCCAGCGGCTTCCCCAACAGGCGTGCTTTTGTGCAGGTGATCGCGCTCACGGCCACAGGTGATACGCTCTTCCAAAGCGGTCGCTGGGACAGTACATATGAAGTCATCGGGCATGACTCCATCTACGAGCCGCACCACGATGTGATCACGCGAGAAGATCAGGTGCAGATCTATGAGTTCGTGATGGGGGACGTGAATGGTGATGTGACCACCACACTGCTTCGCGCGGTCTACCGATTGAAGGATAATCGCATTCCTCCGATCGGCTTCAGTACTTCTCATGCGAGTTACGATACCACACGTATCGCCGGGTTGGCCCTTATCGATCCGAACTTCAACCACGATGCGCTCGGCACCGAGGGGAATGGAGGTGATGTGATCCACTATCACATTGCCACCAACGGTTACTTAGGTGCAGTGGAGCTGAAGACCAAGGTGTACTTCCAGCAAGTGCCTCCACGCTGGAACCGGGAAATGTTCAGCCACCATGGCCCACGTATTGATGCCTTCCGTGCCATGTACACCAGCGCTGATGGCACGCCGGACCTCGTTGTGGCCGATTCGCTATTGGACATCGGCACGGGTATGCGGGTCCTGCATAGCAGCGCACTGCAGGCATTCCCCAATCCCACGCGCGATGGTTTTATTACGATCACTTCACCCGAAGCGACCAAGGTCCTAGCGTATGATGCAGCGGGTAAACGCGTGCCGCTGAAGACCACACGAAGTGGCAATAGCTGGCGCTGTGAGCTACCTGAACAGACGGGGGTATACCATCTGGTGATCTCAACTCCCCAGGGCGATCGCATGGTGCGCGTGGTGCGGATGTCACCATGATACCAACTGCCCTCGCTTCCATCCACATCTATCCGGTCAAATCGCTCGGTGGCTTTTCGGTTCCCGAGGTGCGGTTGACCGATCGCGGCTTGGAACATGATCGCCGCTGGATGCTCATCGGCCCGGATGGGCGCTTCCTTTCCCAGCGGGAGTGTCCTACCATGGCCTGCCTGCATTGTATTCCGCATGGAGCAGGATTCCGGGTGACTGATACGCGGAACGGAAACGTGTTGGACCTGCCATGGTCGTTGAACCATGGAGAGCAAGTGCTGGCGAAAATCTGGGATGATCCATTGCAGTTGATATGCGGTCCTGTAGGCATGCACCAATGGTTCAGTGAGGCCCTGCAACGTCCAGTGCGCGTGGCCTACATGCCGGACAGTACGGTGCGCATCACGGACGCGCGCTATGCTGAAGTGCCTGTTGCGCTGAACGACGCATTCCCGGCACTGATCATTTCACAAGCCTCCTTGGACGAACTCAATGAGCGACTGGAAACACCGGTGCCGATGGAACGCTTCCGCCCCAACTTCGTGATCGCTGGAGGCGTGCCCTTCCAAGAGGATGATTGGAAGGAGATCACCATTGGAGCTGTGCGCTTCAACATCGTGAAGCCCTGTGCGCGTTGCGTCATCACCACTACGGACCAGCGAACTGGTGCGCGTTCACCGGAGCCGTTGCGCACATTGGCCGGCTATCGATCTACAGGGAACAAAGTGCATTTTGGGATGAACGCAACATTTTCGATAAAGGGATCGGTCCGGGTCGGTGAATTGGTCCGGAAGCGCTGATGCTTCGCTTCGAAAACCAAAGCCGAAGAGACCTCGGTGTTCCCTCCGGTTCATCGCACCTCCGCCGTCCTCTTCTCATGCGCCGGTGACCAGTACTCCACCTTGTTCACTACCGGATCAAGCGCATGAAGGTAATCGTAGATCGCACCCAGATCCTGCTCGCTCATGCCGCCATACATCACCCACGGCATCACCGTCTGGAAATCCTGCGCACTCCAGTCCACCGGCAAGGGCACATAGGAACTATCACCGAACTGCTTGAACTTGCGGATGAAGGTTTCCCTGTCCCAAGCACCAATACCTGTGTTCATATCCGGGGTGATGTTGGCTGACCGTACGGTGGAACCGTTCGGGAAATTAAATTCGAAGCCCCCTGCAAAGGGTTCACCTACTGCTTTTCCCTTCTCCATTTTTGTATGGCATTCGCGACAACCAGCGGCATTCACCATGTACGCACCGTAGTCCGCATCGGTCGGTTCGGGCAAGGTCAACGGGTGTGGCTCTTCCGGAATGGTGTGCAGGATCACACTCATCGGGAACTCTGCTTCTGAATCATCAGGGTGGCTTTCGATGGGAGGCAAGGTGCGTAGGTATGCGATGATACTGTACACGTCCTCCGTCGCCAACTTGTTGTAGTAGAGATAGGGCATTACAGGGAAGAACGGATGACCATCCTTGCTCACGCCGCTGGTGATGGCACGGTAGATATCCCCATCACTCCAATCCCTCAGGTTGAAAGGCGTGATGTTCTTGGACACAAAGCGACCGGGGAAGCCCATATTTTGATCAAAGACCTCACCCCCCTTGCCCAGCGTGCCAGGCTCCACCGGTCCGGAAAATTTGTTCCAATCACGCGTACTGTGGCAGTCCATGCAGATGGTTACGTGATTGGCCAAGTACTCACCACGCGCCACTCTTTCCGGGGTCATCTCCACGTGCAGGTCAGCAGGCACTGGAATGTTCGGTAAGGCTTGAGTGACATAAGTAAGGCCGCCCACGATAACGAGCACGATGAGAACGAGCATTACACCGATGACCTTCAAGAGCTTCTTCATGACCTGGCGGGTATTTTCCTTCCGAAATTTATAATCCGGAGGATCTCATTTACAAGTACGGTTCCTGCTTTTTTCGATCTTTGATCAGAGATGACGAAGAAGCGTATTACCAAAGAGGAGTTGTTGAAGATTGAAAAGGCTGCGGTGCGCGAGGAGCGCAAGGACCAAGGCGCCTTGGATGGTCGCTTCCGCGAGAAGGTGGAGAAGAGCAAGAAGACGTACACCCGAAAGACCAAACACAAGAAGAAGGAGCCGAAAGGATCGCTATCCGATCGGCGCATGATCGCAAGGGACAGATGAACCCTCGCCAAGCAGGAGTTCGTACGTGCGATCATTAAGAGGCCGTACCTGAACACCAAATTACGGAAGGTGCCAACGGTCACCGCTGCATCCGCACCTACCAACTAGCGGTTCGCATTCACCGCTTTGATCAACGCGGGTATATCCGGATACACGCTCACGCGACCCGGAAGTTTGACGGCTTCCAGGTCTTGCAGCACGGGTCCGCAGAAATGAAAGCGGATCTGCGGGTTGGATAGATGTTCCACCAGTTCGTTGAGGTATGCGATCTTTTCTCCGGCCTGTGGATACATGGTAAGTACGGAGCAGAGATCCAGCGCGCCTTTCCATTGCCGCGCAAGTCCAACGAGGTCCTCCACCGGAACGCTCTCGCCCAAGTAGATGGTGCGCCGGCCATCACGGCGAAGACGGTATTGGAGGTAAAGCAGACCCAGTTCATGGATCTCATTTTCCGGCAGGTACAGCACCACCATGGGGCGGGTATCGTTGATCCCTTGCGGAAGGCCATCGATGGCGCTGATCAATTTTTGCCTCACCAGGTTACTGGTGAAATGCTCTTGCGCAGGGCAGATGGTGGCGGACTGCCATAGCAGGCCAAGCATGTTCAATAGCGGCAGGTACAGGTTCTCCACCAAGGCTTCGAAACCATGATCAACGCGATAGTTGCGAGAGGTCGTTTCGAACAGTTCCTCGTCGTAGGCCACGGTGGCCATCTTCAAGGCGTTCAGGGCTTCGCTCTTTCCCCATCTGGCACCGACGCCTGCTTGGATCTTTTCCTCGCGCTGCTTTTCGGTGAGCGCAGCTACTTGCGAAATGGACATCCCCTCCTTCAGCAGCAGGGATGTATTGAGGATCGTCCGCAGATCATCCATATCGTACGAGCGGATGTTCGTATTGCTGCGAGAGGGCTTCAGCAAACCATGTCTTCGCTCCCAGGCCCGGATGGTATGCGCCTTGATGCCGGAGAAAAGCTCCAGGTCCTTGATGCTGAATCGTTCACTGAAGTAGGCGGGTTGGACGTTCATTCAAGTAGGCATCGTTGCAATGGAGGCTACCGCTTTCGCAGTTTCACCACCACGCTCTTGCTTGCAGGGGTGCCGCTCTTGTCCGCTTTCTGGTCCAAGGGCACCAGCACATTGGCCTCGGGGAAATAGGTGGCCAAGCATCCACGCGCGATGTCATAAGGCACCACGAAGAAGTCCGTGGCCACGCGCTCCCTTCCGTGCTCGTTCACCAGGTCCACGCGGTCCTTGCTCTTGAGCCCTTCACGCGCCATGTCGTGGGCATGCATCAGCACCACACGCCGCTCTCCATGGATACCGCGGTAGCGGTCCTCGAGACCATAGATGGTGGTGTTGAATTGATCGTGCGTGCGGATGGTCATCATCAGGTATTCACCGGGAGCCAGCTTCCAAGCGGGAGCTTGGTCTACCATAAAGTGCGCCTTGCCGCTTGGGGTGGTGAAGTTGGCCCCATCACGTGGGCCGTTGGGTAGTAGGAAGCCTTCGGGTTGGCGCACTCGCTTGTTGAAGTTCTCAAAGTCCGGTATCACAGCCTGGATCTCTTCGCGTATCAGGTCATAGTTGGTGGACAAACTGTGCCAATCCACCAGCTGTTGTGCTCCGAAAGTGGCCGCCGCCAACTGGCACACGATGGCAGGCTCGCTGCGCAAGTGCGCACTGGCAGGCTCGTGCGTACCCTGCGATCGGTGTACCACGCTCATGCTGTCCTCCACAGTGACGAACTGCGGTTTGCCGTTCTGCATATCGCGTTCGGTGCGACCGAGGCAAGGGAGAATGATGGCCTCCTCGCCGGTGATCACATGGCTGCGGTTCAGCTTGGTGCTCACTTGCACGGTGAGGTTGCAGTTCATCACCGCGAGTGCGGTCACTTCACTGTCCGGTGTGGCACTGATGAAGTTTCCACCGAGAGCGAAAAAGACCTTGGCCTGGCCATCGCGCATGGCCTCGATCGCGCGCACCACGTCGGTGCCATCCTCTCTTGGGGACTTGAAGGGGTAACGGGCATCGAGTGCATCCAGCAGATCACTACTCGGCCGTTCAAAGATGCCCATGGTGCGATCGCCCTGCACATTACTATGGCCGCGTACCGGACAGGCGCCGGCTCCCGGCTTTCCAAAGGCTCCACGCAACAGGAGCAGGTTCACGATCTGATGGATGTTGGCCACCGCGTTCACGTGTTGTGTAAGGCCCATGGCCCACGAAACGATGATGCGGTCGGTGCTCGCTACCAGGTCCGCCACCTCTTGCAATTGGGCCAAGGGCACGGCACAGATGTCGGCCATCTTTTGTGCATCGGTGAGGCGGAGGTCAGCGATCAAGGCATCGTAGCCATCGGTCTTTCCGGATATGAAGGCATGGTCGAAAACCGAACCGGGTGCGGCATCCTCCTTGTTCAGCAGGAGCCGCATTACACCTTTCAGGAAGGCCACATCGGTATTGATGCGCAGACCCACATGTAGGGTGTTGAAGATCGTGCCGTTGGTCAATACACTGCCCACGCTCTGGGGATCTACAAAGCCCATGCTACCGGCCTCTGGCAACGGGTTAATGTTCACCAGTTTTCCACCGTTCTCCACGCACTTCTTCAGGGCGCTCAGCATCCGTGGATGGTTGGTGCCCGGGTTCTGCCCCATGATCAGGATCAGCTTCGCTTCATGAATGTCGTCCAGCGTAACTGTGCCTTTTCCAACGCCGATGGTCTCGCCGAGGCCGGTACCACTGCTTTCATGGCACATGTTGCTGCAATCCGGTAGGTTGTTGGTACCGAACATCCGCACGAATAACTGGTACAAGTAGGCCGCTTCGTTGCTGGCCCGGCCGCTGGTATAAAAGATGGCATCATCAGGAGAGGGCAGTGTATTCAGCCGCTGCGCGATAGTGGCATAGGCCTCATCCCAACTGATCGGCTCATAGTGGTTGCTTCCCTTGCGGAGAAGGAACGGCTCCGTGACGCGTCCGCTTTTCCCGAGTTCATGGTCACTCCAATGGCTGAGTTCCTCCACACTGTGTTGCGCGAAGAAGGCCCGGTCCACACGCTTGGTGGTAGCCTCTTCGGCCATGGCCTTCACTCCGTTCTCGCAATATTCGCCCAACTTGCTGCGGTGGTGCGGATCCGGCCAGGCACAGCTCGGGCAGTCAAAACCATCCTTCTGGTTCATCCGGTTCAGGATCTTGATGCCGTCCAATATGCCGGTCTCCTCGCGGATATGCGCCAACGATTCCACCAAGGCCGGTATGCCGGCCGCGCGATCCTTACGAGCAGAGAGCTTCAAACCGGTGTGTTTGTCCGGTGGAAGAAGGGCGATGTTGCGTGGATTCAATGTCCTATTTGTTTTCATCGGTTCGCACGGAAACCCTCCTGTTCACGGGAGAAGGCCTGTGCAATACGGGTCCGAGCGACGTGGTGAAATTAGCCATGAACGCGAGCATGCCATAAAGCGCCTCCGTAATGGCCTTGGTTACTTTCGGGCCCCTTTGAAGTTCCTTCCATGAAATTCTCGACCAAGGCCGTGCATGCCGGCGTGGACCCCGATCCCTCCACGGGTGCCATCATGACCCCTATCTTCCAGACCAGTACTTACGTGCAATCTGCTCCAGGTGAACATCAGGGCTATGAGTATGGCCGCACCCACAATCCCACTCGCACGGCTTTGCAGCATGCACTTGCTGCCTTGGAGAATGGCAAGCACGGTCTCTGCTTCGCTTCGGGCATGGCCAGTATCGATGCAGTCGTGAAATTGCTGAATCCCGGGGACGAGGTCATAAGCACCAACGACCTCTACGGTGGAACGTACCGTCTCTTCACCAAGATCTTTGAGCCTTATGGGATCAAGTTCATCTTCGTGAACATGGAGGATCCGGCCAATGTGGCTGCGGCCATCACCCCGAGGACCAGCCTGGTGTGGGTGGAAACGCCTACGAACCCAACATTGCGGATCGTGGACATTGAGGCCATCGCGAAGCTCACCAAAGGCAAGGCCATCCCGCTTGCTGTGGACAATACGTTCGCTTCACCCTATCTCCAGAACCCGATAGACCTGGGAGCGGACATCGTGATGCACTCCGTGACCAAGTTCCTCGGTGGCCATAGTGATGTGGTGATGGGTGCCTTGGTGGTGAATGACGATGACCTTGCGGAGCGCTTGGCCTTTATCCAGAACAGCTGCGGTGCAACGCCCGGCCCGCAGGATTGTTTCCTGGTGCTACGTGGCCTCAAGACCCTGCACCTACGCATGGAGCGCCATTGCAGCAACGGCCGGGCGATCGCCGAATGGCTCGCGAAACACCCCAAGGTGGGCAAGGTGAACTGGCCGGGCTTCGAAGATCATGGTAATCATGATGTGGCCAAGCGGCAGATGCGTGACTTCGGCGGCATGATGAGCTTCACCATCAAAGGTGACAAGCAGGAGGATGCGATCAAATTCCTGGGTAGCTGTAAGCTCTTCACCTTGGCTGAATCCTTGGGAGGGGTGGAGTCACTGATGGGACATCCCGCCAGCATGACCCATGCCAGCCTTCCGCGCGAGGCACGGATCTTGTCGGGTGTTACCGACTCCCTTATCCGCCTCAGCGTGGGTGTGGAGGATGCCGAAGACCTGATCGAGGATCTGGCCCAAGCTTTGGGCTGAATCCGAAAGGCCGGGACCGCTTGGAACCCAAGAGTGGGGTTCGGCTTGGTAGATCCGGGAAACCGGTCGTTCCGTAAATTTGATTCAACATCGATACCCATCCGTTGCCCAACATGCTCAAAAAAACTTTCCGCCTACTTGCGGCCGTCCTGTTCTTTTCTCCTGTAGTACTCAGTGCTCAGGAGGCTGATTTCCATTGCGGCGCCAATGAGTTGGACCGTATGGGAACATTGATCAGCGACCATCCGGAACGCTTGCAGCAGATCGCTCAAGCGGAGGCGGAGCTGGAACATTTCACCCAGACTTGGCAAGGGGATGCGTCACGGGATGACGAAAATTATGTGATCCCGGTGGTGTTCCACATCATCCATGTCAACGGGGTGGAGAACATCAGTAATGAGCAGGTGCACGATGCGATACGGGTGATGAACGAGGACTTCAATAAGTTGACCCCGGATTGGAGCCAGGTACAGCCTGAATTCCTCGATCTCGTGGCCGACATGGGTGTCACCTTCAAACTGGCCCAACTGGATCCGAACGGTAACTGCACCAACGGGATCACCCGCACGGTAAGCACCTTGACCAACTCCGGGGATCAGAACATGAAGAACCTGATCATCTGGCCACGGAACCGCTACCTGAATATATGGGTGGCCGCCAATGCGGGCGGCGCCGCAGGATACTCCATGTATCCTTCATCCGTGGCCGGTGGATGGGGTGCAGCCACGGATGGTATCGTGGTGTTGCACACGTATGTGGGTGCCATCGGGACAAGCAGTCCCGAGCGGTCCCATACCTTGAGCCATGAGGCTGGCCACTGGCTGAACCTGAAGCATTGCTGGGGAGATTCGAATGATCCCGGAATGGAGTCCAATTGCAACATGGACGACAACGTTGCCGATACACCGTTGACCAAAGGATGGACAAGTTGCAATCTGCGGGGAGAAAGCTGCGGATCCTTGGACAATGTGGAGAACTTCATGGAATACTCGTACTGCTCCAAGATGTTCACCCTTGGCCAGAAGGCAAGGGTGCATGCAGCGCTGAACAGCAGCACGGCCTCACGGAACAACCTCTGGACCACTTCAAACTTGACGGCCACCGGTCTCAACACCTCCCCGCAGATATGCAGTGTGCAGTTCAATAGCAGCCAACGCACCATCTGCGCCGGCCAGAGCATTACGTTCACCGATGCGAGCTTCAATGGGGTGACGCAACGGGCATGGGCCTTCGATGGCGGCAGCCCGGCTAGTTCCACATCGGCGACTCCCGTGGTGACCTACGATACCCCTGGACAGTATAATGTGAGCCTTACGGTAAGCAACAGCACCGACAGCGAGGCATTGACCGAACAGCAGTACATCACGGTCCTACCTACCATGGGAATGCCTCTGCCTGTGATCGAAGGCTTTGAAGCATTGTCGCAACTTCCTTCGGAAAATTGGCAGGTGGACAACAGCGCCGGTGGCGGAAACTTCCAGATCAGCAGTTCTGCTGCTTATAGCGGTTCGCATAGCGTAATGGTGGCGAACTCAGCTGCCAGTGCAGGTCGTAAGTTCGAGTTGATCAGCAATACCGTGGACATCACCGTGGACCCTCCAGCAGTGATCAGCTTCCGATACGCTTACGCGAAGCGGAACAACAGTAACAATGATGCCTTGCGGGTGTATGCCAGCCGTGATTGCGGGCAGAGTTGGAGCCTCAGGCGCGCCCTGATCGGGAACAGCTTGGTAACGGCAGCTAACACGGGAGCGTCGTTCATCCCCAATGGGCCGGACGAATGGGCGTACAACGAGGCAGCCCCGATCAGTGGATTGTTCGAGGTCACGGACCTGCGCTTCAAATTCGTTTTCGAGAGCGATGGTGGTAACAATTTCTGGTTGGACGACATCAATATCAACGGCGCATCCGTGGGGATCGATGAGGTGGTGGTATCCTCAGGAAGCAACATCATGGTGGTTCCGAACCCTGCCAAGGAACGCGCAGTGGTATCCACGAATTTGGCGATTGCCGGACAAGTGAAGGTCGAATTGATCGATCTCCTGGGTCGCCCGGTGCAGCAGATCGCCCAAGGAACTCGCGCAGCCGGCCCAGCGCAATGGAACATGGATCTGGCCACGCTACCGAGCGGGATGTATTTTGTACGCATCCAGCAGGCGGACGGAATGCGGGTGGCGAAGTTCACGAAGGAGTAGGCGGGTTTTCCGCATTCCGGCCAAGCCATTATGAATGATGGGATGGGCCAGGATACCGAACTGAGGATCAGCCAACGAAAAAAGCCCCGGGATCACCGGGGCTTTTTTCATTTACAAGGAGTGGTCACTCCTTGTAACCTACAAGGATGCCGACACAGCCTACCGTGAGCATGTTCGTGCCTCCCTTTTCCCCAGCAGGCACATCGATGTGTACCGTAAGCTTCTGAGTGGTGGCCACCTTGAAATCGAAATGTTCCTTGGGTTCATCCGCCGTGCTTTTGAACAAGACGTTGCCCGCAGCATCGGCGAGCTGCCAGTTCACATTGCCCAGAATGGGGTGAGCGCACACCAGCAGCCGATATTCCTGCCCGCTGTAAAAGGTGAGGTCCACCTCGGCCTCCTCACCCGGTGCAAGCTGTGCAGCGTTGAAGGTCTCATTGAACTTGTACGGTGCCATCGAGGGCATGCACTTGTTCTTGGCGAAACTGCGGCACTGTGCTTGGGAAGCGGCAGGCAGCGCCAGGATGAGCAGTACGGAAAGGATGGGGATAATGTGCTTCATGGCCTGAATTAGTTGATGTAGCTCGCACGAATGGTGGCCACTTTTTCGGTGATCATCTTCAATTGCTCATCCGTGAGGGATGCGGTGGGGGCGGTGCCGCCGATGGTGGCCACCCCGTTCTCCTCGGTCACAGTGCTGTTGCCGGAAGGCATTTCCACGTCCGAGTAAAGCGCTTGGAGCGCCTCCAGATCCGTCAATACGGATCCGATGGCCGCATCATCAGGGCTGTACGTCTTCACCAGCTCCAGCAGGTCCACCAAGGGGAACCGCTGCTCAGCGATCCGTTGCCTCAGTTCCGGTGTGTCGTGGCTCTTTGTTACTTGGGTAGCGATGTAGAGTCCTTCCACCCATCCACCGGTCACCATCAATGCACTGATGTTGTCACGTTGGTTCTCCTTGAGGTATGCATCCACATGCCAGTAGGTTTCGCTGATGATGCTTAGGAGGGAGTCGCGATTGTTCCGGTTCTTCTCCAATCGCCCCACCACCTCTTCATTGAAGGCGGCGTTTACGTCGAGCTTCTTGGCCAGCTTCTGGGCACAGCTGGTATAGAGCATGCTTTCCTGCGTGTTGTTGAACACGCTGGCGTAGCTGAGGTCCGCGCCGTAGATGCCCAAGTTGAGCGCCTGCTTGCTCGCTGCCGTATAGTTGTCCACGTTCTTCACATCATTGAGGATGTTCCGGTCGTATTCCGCACCTGCCTTTTTCAGGAGGCCGGCAGTCTCCATGGGAGACGGAATGTTGTGAAAGATGTTCTTGGTGCGTTGGGAACGGATCACCGCCGTGGAATCCGTTTCCGGCACGGTGAGTTTGTCCTGTTGCGGCTGGTCACCGCCGCACGCGGCCAGTGTCAAGGTCGCAAGGGTGGCACAAATGATCTGGTTCGCTCGCATGTTAGGCTGACTTCAATATTGATGAACGGGGTAAAGGTGCCCCCGAAGGTTGGATGGATCAATGGGCTTCAAGCCAGTTTTTCCCCACGCGCATGTCAACAACAAGCGGTACGGCCAGCTCCAAGGCCCCTTCCATCAACTCCTTCACCTTCGCTTGCAGCTCATCGGCCTCTTCCAATAGGCAATCGAAAACAAGTTCGTCATGCACTTGCAAGAGCAGCTTGCTTTTCATCGACTTCTCCAGTAGCCAAGCATGGATGCGGATCATCGCCACCTTGATGATGTCAGCTGCCGTACCCTGCATCGGCGCATTGATCGCCACCCGCTCAGCGGCTGCGCGCACCGTGTTGTTCCCACTGCTGATATCCGGCAAGTATCGCCGGCGACCCATCATGGTCTGCACGTAGCCGTGTTCCCTGCAAAAGCCGATCATTTCGTCCATATAGCCTTTCACGCCGGGGAATTCCGCGAAGTAGCCGTCGATGATGCCTTGTGCCTCCCCGCGTGGGATACCCAGGTTCTGGCTCAGCCCGAAGGCCCCTTGACCGTATGCGATACCGAAGTTCACGGCCTTGGCACGGCTCCGTTGCTCCCGGGTCACTTCCGCGATGGGCGTGTTGAACACCTTGGCAGCTGTGGCCGCGTGGATGTCCAGCCCTTGGCGGAATGCTTCCTGCATGTTCATGTCACCGCTCATGTGTGCGATGATCCGCAGCTCGATCTGCGAATAGTCCGCACTGAGCAGGCCGTAATTTTCATCGCGTGGTACGAAGGCCTTGCGGATCTCTCGTCCCTTTTCCGTGCGGATGGGGATGTTCTGCAGGTTCGGCTCATCGCTGCTCAGGCGACCCGTGCTCGCCACGGCCTGGCGGTAGTTGGTGTGTACACGCCCGTCCGCAGGGTCCACCGCAAGCGGAAGGGTGTCCACATAGGTACCCTTCAATTTCCGCAGGCTGCGGTAGTCCAGGATCATCGGGATCACCGGGTGCTCATGGGCCATCGCGCTCAGCACGTCCTCGCTGGTCTGGTACTGGCCGGTCTTGGTCTTCTTCGGCTTGTCGCCGCCCAGCTTCAATGTTTCAAAGAGCACATCACCCAGTTGCTTCGGGGAATCGATGTTGAATTGCACGCCGCAGGCGTCTATGATCTGGTCCTGTAGCCCGATCAGCTCATTGCCCAGCTCCTTGCTGAAGGCATTCAGCGCATCCACGTCCAAGCGGATGCCTTCGCGCTCCATATCCGCCAGCACGCGCACCAAGGGCATCTCCACTTCGTGGAAGAGCTTGTCCTGCTCCATCTCCTTCAAGCGCGGCACCAGCAACTCAAATAATTGCCAAGTGATGTCGGCATCCTCAGCGGCGTATTCGGCGGCGATCTCCACGGGCACATCGCGCATGCTCTTCTGGTTCTTACCCTTTGGCCCGATCAGGTCAGTGATCGGCTTCGGTCGGTAATGCAGCAGTGTTTCCGCCATGTAGTCCATGCCGTGCCGCAGGTCCGATTCCAACAAAAAATGAGCGAGCATGGTGTCGAACTGCGGCCCTTGGACGCTGACCCCGTAGCGCTCCAGCACGAGCATGTCGTACTTCAGGTTTTGCGCCACCTTCATGCTTTTTCCGTCCTCCAACGCCGTGCGGAAGCGTTCCACCACGGCTTGCGCATGCTCCTTGTCTGCGGGCACCGGCACATACCAGCCTTCGTGCGCTTTCCAGCTGAAGGAAAGGCCCACCAGCTCGGCCCTCTGTACGTCCAGGTTATCCGTCTCCGTATCGAAGCAGAATTTCGGCAAAGCCGCCAATTCCTTCGCCAGTGCTTCCTGTTCCGCTACCGTGGATGCGACACGGTAATCGTGCGGGGTGGTGGAAATGTCGGCCATCTCATGCACCGTACCAGCCGTCGTCGCGAGGCCCTGCGAAGTGTTCTCACCCTCACTTTCCGCTCCGCCGAACATGTCGATCTGGTTCTTCGGGGTCACCTTCTTCCGGCTCGCCGGAGGAGCGGTAACCGCCTCCAATCGTGCTTCCTCACCCAGCACCGTCTTCAGCAAACTCCGGAACTCCAGCTCACTGAACACCTCCCGGATCTTCTCTTCATCCGGCGGATCCAGGTGTAAAGCGGTATGGTCCACGTCCACCGGTGCGTCCACGATGATGGTGGCCAGTGCCTTGCTCATGCGACCCTGCTCCGCGAAAGCGATCACGTTCTCCTTCTGCTTGCCTTTAAGCTGCTCCACACCCTCCAGCACACCTTCCAAGCTGCCGAACTGTTTCACCAGCTTCACGGCGGTCTTTTCTCCGATGCCGGGAATACCGGGGATGTTGTCCACCGCATCGCCCATCAGTCCGAGGATGTCGCGCACCTGATCCGTGTTGTCCAAGTCCCAGCGCGCACAGACCTCCTTGGGCCCGAGCAACTCAGGCGGGGCGCCGCTACGGCCCGGCTTGTACATCAGGATCTTATCCGTCACCAACTGCCCGAAATCCTTGTCCGGCGTTACCATGTAGGTGGTATAGCCTTCCTGCTCGGCCTTTTTGGCCAAGGTGCCGATCACATCATCCGCCTCGTAGCCATCGCTTTCGATCACCGGGATGTTGAAGGCCTCGACGATGCGACGGATGTACGGCACGTTGCTCCGGATATCATCCGGCATTTCCTGTCGGTTGGCCTTGTATTCGGTGTGTACCACATGGCGCTCGGTGGGAGCGGCGGTATCGAAGACCACGGCGATATGCGTGGGCTTCTCCCGCTTGATCAGGTCCAGCAAGGTGAGGGTAAAGCCGAAAGCCGCGCTGGTGTTCATGCGCTGGCTGTTGATGCGCGGCGAGCGAATGAAGCTGAAGTAGGCGCGGTAGATCAAGGCATAGGCGTCCAGCAGGAAGAGGCGTTTGTCCTCAGTGTTCCCGTTGGCGTTCTCAGGGGTAAGGGGCATGCTCACGGCAGGATTCGTATTGGGGGCTGTGAAGGTAGCGGAACGGACCGTGCGGATTCCGGATCTGCAGGGCCATGGCCTCTTTCTTTCCACAGGGCCCGATATTTTGGTAAGGGGATAACCGCGGATGGCACAGGTGTCCATCGTTACGGATGGCCAAAGATGTTCCCGCTGCGCTGGAAATGAGACCCTGAAATTGGAACCAGAGTTGTCCGGAAAGGAATTCAAAAGCAGTTAAAATATACCGCCAACGTTGCGCCTGATCGTAATGAGCGGACGATGCTGGAGAAGACCACATCGACCGCACGAGGGGAAATGGCGGTGGATCTCAGAAAGGAGGCCCCGAACGGCTCCTGCCTATTTCGCATCCTCAAGAGGTTAGGAACAGGTATGGTAGGTATGCTCGTGGAGCGGCAGTGAACAGGCTGAGGAAATACGCTTCAGTAGGAGAAGCCGACGTTAAAACTGAGTACGCTGGAGTTTACAGAGCGCTCCTCGCTGGATAAGTACGAGCTGGTGAATTCTGCTTCGTAAACCTTGAGCCTTTGAAGGTCGAACGCGAAGCCGATATGGAAGGCGGTGTGTTCCCCCGTGCGGACCGACACGCCGAGGCCGGTGTTCAACATCAGCCCTTCGGTATTGTCTTCGTTGGATATGTTGAAGGCCGTGCCGAGGTCCGTTGCCAGGTAGGGCGAGGCCTTCCGGTCCAGCGGAGTATAGCGGAGGTGCAGGAAGATCGGCGCGAGCAGGTCCGTTGAAGCCGTGCCGGTATAGGCCCGGATGCCCAGGCCGAGGCCGGTCATGAATTGCGGGCAGAACCGGTAGCCATAGATGTAGTTGATCTTCAAGCGGTCCACTCCGTACTGTTCGATGCCGATGCCGAAGCCCAGTTGCATAAGACCTTCACGACCCTTGGGGATGCCGGTGTTCGGGACGGAGGACTTCACGACCTCTTCCTTGGTGATCTTGGTCACCTCGTCCCTGCGGTGGATAAAGGCGCTCAGGTCCGCAGTTTGGATCTTGATGGGATCGACGGGCATCTGCTCGATGACCATACCATGCACGATGGTGCCGTTCCTCAGGTACACCATGTCCTGCATGCCCTTCTGGGCAATGGCCGCAAGGGATAGTACAAGCAAAAGGATGAAGAGTACGGGTTTTCCAAGGTTGTTCATTGGGTGCGTATTCGATCAAAAGTATCGCTGCGGCCGTCTCATATCACTCGGCGATGGATCAGCCTTCCTCGCTCTGTTCACAGCGGAAGAGGTCCAAGCACTCCGCAATCTTGCCTCGCTCGGGCTTTCCCGAGTGATGGTATGGATCAAGTGCAATACATTAGCAAGATGGAAGGGGCATCCATAACACCAAGTGGAGTGCTGGCAGATTTCGCCCTCGCTGCGAAAGATGCCACCTTCGAGACCACTCTTCATAAGGGAGCGGCGGTGATCCTGATCCGCTTTCCATATGAGCCGCAACTGGTGCAGCACGTACGCAAACTGCCCGGCGCACGGTGGTCCAGCACGCATAAGGCTTGGTATGTGCGGGATGTGGATCAGTTCCGCCAGCAGGTCGGGCTACCTTTACGTGAACAGGGCAAAGCAGCGCTTGCGCGCGTGAGCGCGGTGAACAGGCCTGCGCTTGAGCGCATGGTGCAAACCATCCGGTTGAAGGGCTATAGCCGACATACAGAGCAAACATATCGCAACGAATTCGCCCAACTATTGCTGCTCTTGGGCGATGTACCGGTGGAGCACCTTAGCCCTGAACGGTTGCGCAGCTATATGCTCTACTGCACCAGCGAGCTGAAGCTGAGTGAAGCCACGCTCCACAGCCGGCTCAACGCCATCAAGTTTTATTTTGAGAAGGTGCTGAAGCGTGAAAAATTCTTTGCGGATATCCCTCGGCCCAAGAAGCACAGCACCCTACCCAAGCATATCAGCCAGCAGGATGTGAAGCGCATGTTGGACAGCACCACCAACCTGAAGCACAATACGCTACTACGCCTGTGCTACGGCATGGGCTTGCGCGTATCGGAACTCGTAGGGCTGAAGGTGCAGCACATCGATAGCGGCAACATGCAAGTGCTCGTGGTGAAGGGCAAAGGCAAGAAGGACCGATATGTGAACCTGCCGGAGAGCATCCTCGCCCAACTGCGCCACTACTTCAAGGAATACAAGCCGAAGGAATACCTCTTCGAGGGACAATATGGAGGAGCCTACACGGTGCGCAGTGCCCAAGCAGTTTTCAAGCAGGCGATGAAGGTGGCCGGGATCAACAAGCAAGTGGGGATACATGGCTTGCGCCATTCGTATGCCACTCACCTCATGGAAGCAGGTACGGATATCAGCCACATTCAAAAGCTACTGGGCCACGCGAATATCGAGACCACGCTGATCTACGCCCAGGTAACCGACCGAGCATTGAAGCGAATAAGAAGTCCGTTGGATGAACTCTGAACAACATGCGCATTCCAAGTACTCGCAGCACGCTCAAAGAGCTGCGCATTTGGAGTATTACTTCTTGGAACTGCTCGTTCCCAGGGCTTTGCACTAAGGGGCCATTCCCGAAACCTGCGTATACGAACGAGTTATGTGTAAGTGTTCTGTTAATCGTTCTAATTAACATTTCGGTTGAAAATTTTAAAAGAAAATTAAATATCTAATCTAATTATATAAACAACACCACTATCATAATCAATTAAATCCAATCTATTAAACGGATATTCACTCATAGATTTTAATTTAATATCAAAGTCATTAAACTTTTCAATTACATCATCATCAAAATTAATAAGACCGTTTCTATCATTGGTTGTCAATTTTAACGTAGTGAATGAAAAATCGTTTTTATTAAATTTCCTATTATAAAAATCTTCCAATTGTTCCAACCAACCTTCATCCTCAATATCATTGAAGAGTTTATTAGTTAATTTACTATATTCATTATTATTTAATTGATTTATATAATCATTTACATCTAAATTTTCGTTAATCATACGTTGTTTAAATGTGTCAATATATTTTCGCATTTCTTTACTCATGTCTTTATGTTTATATATAAATATTTTCTTTTAAAATTTTTGTTCAGTTCTTCTATTCAACATCCTACCTTAATTAAACACACTACACA
>JAHBUL010000019.1 GCA_019638085.1 Flavobacteriales bacterium
CTCCGGCCTTTCGGATCCCCGATCCCTTGGGCTACCTTTGCGGTCCTAAAAACCAGCCCGGATATGCCTGCTATAACAAGTACCAAGGTCCACAACTTCAGCGCCGGACCATGCATACTGCCCCCTGAGGTCTTCCAAAAAGCAGCCCAAGCGGTGCTGGACCTGGACGGAAGCGGGCTGAGCATCCTGGAGATCAGCCATCGCAGCAAGCCCTTCGAGGCGATCATGGCCAACGCGCGGCAACTCGTGAAGGACCTCTTGGATGCGCCTTCACATTATGAGACGATCTTCCTCGGTGGTGGTGCAAGCATGGGCTTCCACTTGGTCCCACAGAATTTCATGAAGCCCGGCGGCAAAGGAGCGTATGCCCATACGGGCGAATGGTCCAAGCGTGCCATCAAGGAAGCCAAAATTGCCGGGGAGGCCGTGGTAGTGGCCAGCAGCGAGGACCAGAACTTCAATTACATCCCCAAGGGATTCGAGGTACCCGGTGATGCGGACTACTTCCACTTCACCAGCAACAACACGATCTACGGGACCCAGTACAAGCAGTTCCCCAAGAGCGCGGTACCGATGATCTGCGACATGAGCAGCGACATCTTCAGCCGCCCGGTGAAGGTGTCGGACTTTGCCCTGATCTATGCCGGTGCCCAGAAGAACATGGGGCCGGCGGGTGCCACGATGTACCTCTTCAACCCAGAAGCACTGGGGAAAACAGGCCGCACCTTGAGCCCGATGATGGACCTGGCCAACCATGCCGCCAAGGACAGCATGTACAACACCCCTCCGGTATTTCCGGTCTATGTGATCATGCTCACCCTGGAGTGGATGAAAAGCATGGGAGGCATTGCGGGGATCCAGAAAAGGAACACGGCCAAGGCCGAACTGCTCTACTCCACCGTGGACCGCCTACCGATCTTCCAAGGCACCACCGCGAAGGAGGACCGCTCGGACATGAACGCCACCTTCGTCCTCAAGGATGCCGCCTTGGAGCCTGCCTTTGATGAGCTGTGGAAGGCAGCCGGGATCAGCGGGATCCGCGGGCATCGGAGCGTGGGAGGCTATCGCGCCAGCATGTATAATGCGTTGCCTCTGGAAAGCGTGAAGGCGTTGACGGAAGTGATGGAGGAATTTGCAAAAAAGAACGGTTAAGCACCATGCGCATTCACGCGAACGACGGTATTTCGGATGAGGCCAAGAGCCTTTTGAAGGAACAGGATTTCACGATCACCACGGACCATGTTCCGCAGGAGAAGCTCGTGGACTACATCAATAAGGAAAAGGTGGATGCCCTACTGGTGCGCAGTGCCACAAAAGTGCGCAAGGAGCTCATCGATGCCTGCCCCAGCCTGAAGCTGATCGGACGCGGTGGCGTGGGAATGGACAATATCGATGTGGAATACGCCAAAAAGAAGGGCCTGCGGGTGATCAACACCCCGGCCAGCAGCAGCATCAGCGTTGCTGAGCTGGTGATGGGCCACCTCTTCAACCTCATGCGCGACATGTACAAGGCGAACCGGCGCATGCCGACCGAAGGGAGTACGGCCTTCAAGGAATTGAAGAAGGAGTATGGCAGCGGTGCGGAGCTTCGCGGCAAGACCTTGGGGATCATCGGCTTCGGTCGGATCGGTCGCTGGGTGGCCCGCTATGCCGTGGGGGCAGGCATGAAGGTGATCTACACCGACAACAGCGCCACGGTGGATTATATCGAAATGGAGTTCAACGGCAGTAACTGTCGTGTAGGTATCAAGATGGTCCCTCTCGAAGAGCTGTTGGCCATAAGTGATGCGATCTCCGTACATGTCAACTCCAAGGGGGACGGGAAATTCGCTTTGGGTGAGGAGGAATTTGCGAAGATGAAACCGGGTGTGGTGCTCGTGAATACGGCACGTGGAAACTCCATCGATGAGAAGGTCCTGATCGCCGCATTGAAGGACGGTCGCGTGAAGGCTGCCGGTCTCGATGTCTTCATGGATGAACCCACCCCCCACGCAGAGCTGCTGACGCTACCCAATGTCTGCCTGAGCCCGCATATCGGTGCTGCTACCAAGGAAGCACAGGAACGGGTAGGCAATGAGCTTGCCGACCTGCTGATCTCATGGCGGGATGAGGTGACGGTGGGTCGCGGATGATCCACGTGCGCCCCTTCAGGGCTTGGCGCCCAGCGCCCCATACTGCGCACCTGGTGGGTTCGCGTTCCTTCCTGAACTATTCCAGCGAGGAACTACGGGCCAAATTGGCCGGCAACCCCTATTCCTTCCTGCATATTGTGTATGCCGATCACGATCGTGAAGGGCTGTCACGCGCTGAACATTTCGATGGAGTGCGGAACAAGTTCATGGAGTTTGCCCAGCGGGGGATCCTTCAGCGGGAGGAGCATCCTGCATTCTATCTCTACGAACAAAGCTGCGGCGCATTCACCTCCCGGGGCATCATTGGAGCCGTGGATGTGGCGGATTACTTCGAGGGCCGCATCAAAGTGCATGAGCAAACCCTCACCGCTCGGGAGGAACTCTTCATGGATTACTTGGACCACACAGGCATCAATGCGGAGCCGGTGCTGTTGGCCGTACCCGATGCCCCTGACCTTGAGGCTGCCTTGGATGCCATTGCCATGCGCCCAACGATGTATGACTTCTGTACCACGGACCAAGTGCGCCACCGGTTCTGGAAGGTGGATGATCTGGTGGATCTGGCAGCACTGGGAGGCTACTTCGAAAAAATGGCCGCCATGTACATCGCCGACGGGCACCATCGCTGTGCCAGCAGTGCGCGCCTGGCCAAAAGCTCCGGCGCGGAAACCGGCTCTCCCAAGGCGGCATTCCTGGCTTTCATGGTGCCTGAGCCACAGCTGCACATCTATAATTTCGATCGGACCGTGAAGGGCCTGAACGGGCTTTCCAAACAGGAGCTTTTGGAAGCTCTGAGCAAAGTAGGGTCGTTGACGGGACTACCTGACGGACCGGGTGTGCCGGAGTCCGCCACGGTGCAGGTATTCTTGGACGGCACTTGGTACACGTTGGCATTGCCGTCGCCTTCCAGCAAGGATCCCGTGCATGCCCTGGACGCAAGCCGCCTCAGTGAATTCGTTCTCGCTCCGGTGCTTGGCATTACCGATCTGCGGACCGATCCGCGTGTTCGTTTTGTACCGGGTACCCAGGGAACCAAGCAGCTGGAACAGCAGGTACGTTCCGGAAATGCCGATGTGGCGTTCCATCTCCGGGCAGTTTCCTTCAATGAATTGAGGGCCGTTGCCGATAGTGGTGCATGCATGCCGCCCAAGACCACGTGGATCGAACCGAAGTTGCGCAGCGGCCTCACCATTTACTCATTGGACGACCATTGATGGACAAGGTGGCGCTAGCGGAACGATATGCCCAGGTGAAGGCCTCCATTCCCAACGGTGTGGAACTGATCGCCGTGAGCAAGACCCGCACTGTGGAAGAGATACAGGCCTTGTATGATCTGGGTCAGCGGGCATTCGGCGAGAACTATCCGCAGGAACTCCGGGACAAGCAGCCCTTGCTACCGGATGATATTCAATGGCACTTCATCGGCCACCTCCAAGGCAATAAGGTGAAGTACGTCGCTCCTTTTGTTCACTTGGTACACGGCGTGGATCGCGAACGCCTTCTGAATGAATTGAATAAAAGAGCAGCCAACGCCGAGCGGACGATCGATGTGCTGCTGCAAGTACATATCGCTCAGGAGGACACCAAGCATGGCTTCCTTCCCGAGGAACTCCGCGCCTTGGTCAGTGCTGGTAAGCTCACCGACCGCTGGCCCGAACTGCGTTTTCGCGGATTGATGGGCATGGCCACCAACACCGACGACCTCAGCCAGGTCCGGCGCGAATTCGACGGATTGGCCGCTTTGAGGGTCGAACTCTTGGAGAGCGGTGCGGTATCCACCGATCGGTTCACGGAGCTTTCCATGGGCATGAGCGCAGACCTTACCGAAGCCCTCGCAGCCGGCAGCACCATGGTGCGCATCGGCACCGCTATTTTCGGGGAGCGCTCATAGTTGCACCTGCCCTAAGCAACCAAAGGTCCAGGTGGCCGTCTTTTAAGTACCTTCGATGGCCCCAAGCCCCATTCCCATGGTCAGAACGTTCTGCCTCATTTGCCTTTCCGTATTCCTCCTCATGACGTCGGGACTTCATGCCCAACGCAACTTGGATGTCGGACTCCAACTCGGTGTGGACCATTTTTCCGGTGACCTCGGCAATTGGGACGGTCCCATTCAGTGGAATGGTATCCGCCCCGCCATGTCCATCACCTTCCGTGACTACCTGAACAATCCGAAGCGGTACATCACACGCGCTCTCACTACTGAAACAAGATTGAGCTGGCACCGCTTGGGCTATAACGAGGCGGAACCAACCGGAGGAAAAGCAGGAATTGAGCTGCGCAATTACAGGCGCGGCCTGAATTTCCGGACCGACCTCTTCGGCATCAGCCAGCATCTGGTCCTCAATATGTACAGGGAACCATTCCAGTCCTTATACAAGCAGCGCTTCTTTGCCTTTTCCTTCATCGGAGTGGGGCTCTTTTATGGAAGACCCAAGGCCGACCTTTTCAACGGACCGGCCGATCTGGATAATCAATATTACTTCTGGGCCGATGGCACCGTCCGCGATAAACCACGCGGTGATGCGAGCGCCAATGTGATCGGACAGGATGGGAAGTACGAAACGGACCTGTACAGCTGGGTCACGGAAGGGACCGGTGGCGGGAAGGAAGGACATGCATTGACCACACCTCCCAGCCCATGGCATGTTGGCGTACCTATCGGCTTCGGCATGCGCTACATGGTCACTCGACAAATTTCCGTGGGGGTGGAGTTCAGCTACTACATGTTCTTCACCGACATGTTGGACGCGGTAAGTGATCGTTACGCCACATACGCGGAGATCGGTCAGGCTTACCCCGACAGCACGCAACAGTTCATGGCCCGTTATATCAGTGACCCCACCGGTTGGGGCACCACTGGAAAGGAGAGTCTATTCACCAGCCCAAGGGGGAATCCGGGATTGCCGGATTCATTCAGCTACCTAAGCTTCGAGGTCTGTTACAAGTTCAAGCGTAGCCACATGCGCCGCAGCTTCGTGACGTTGTAGACAGTACCCCTAAGCCTTGGCCGGAGCGGCTTTTGCTGCCGTGTTCTTCTTCTTCTTGGCAGCCACGGGAGGTTTGGCGGCAGCCTTTATCGTTGCGGCAGCTTCCCTTGCAGCAGCGGCCATACGCTTCTCCGTCAATGCTTTGCGCCGGGCTCTCGTGTTCTTGAAACTGGAGACGGTCTTGCCAAGAACACTCTTCGTTTTTCGCAGGCGAGCTTTCTTCGTGGTCATCTTGATCTGATTTTCAGCAAGATAACCTTCCCAGCGCGAAATCTGTTCGCTACACGGCCGGTTCACCAAGCGGAGTTGGCGATCTCATCATAAGCCGTGCGCGGACTGGTTGATCTCGGCGCACTCCTGTGTGGTATCAACTTGGGCTTGGAGGGATTGAACACCTCCATCGACCCACACCTGAATATCACCGAAGGCCGTATCTGGCCGCAAGCGGCAGGCCCGAAGATAGATATTGTCCCCATCCTTCAGTTGTAGGCTCCATTGGCGTTCCTCGGCCACGGTATCGCCGGAAGCCGGATCCACCACGCCCAACAACGTATCCTTCTTGGATTGCGCTGCCCCTGCGGCATAGCTCACCACGCAGTCCCTGCATTTGGCATGGAGCGTGGCCGTGAGTACGGGTTCCTCCTTCGCGCAACCCAACGAAAGCAGCACTCCCGCGAAAATGACCAACAGATACCGATGTTGCATGGGCCGAAAGGTATTCACACAGCCCGGAATCACATCCGACGGTACCAACCCTTGATCCGCTCGCGGTCCAGCACCTTCTCCCAATCGGGGCCGAAGGCATGGTCCCACATGTGCGGTAGGTTATAGGCCACTTCGGCCATCGCATCGATCGTTCCCTCGCTCCAGCCCTTTGCTAGCCCTTGGGGAATATGGATATTGTTGTGCTGCACCATGCGCTTGAACTCCTGCACGTTGTCCCCATACACATCCTCCAACTTATCGAACGCAATGCAGTTGGCCAGGCAATGGTGGATCTCCAGCACCTTGCCCAAGCCATAGCTCAACGCATGGCACACACCCACCTCGCTGTAGGTCAGGCTCAATCCGCCCATATAGCTGGCCACCATCAGGAATTCATCGCTCTTCGGATCCGTACGATCACGCTTGAGGAAGACCTCGCGGCAGAGGTCAAGGGCCTTTTCGCTGTATGCTTCCGCAAACGTGTTCTTCTTCGTGCCCGTGATCGCCTCCACGCTGTGGATGTACGTGTCCATACCCGTGTAGAACCATTGGTCCTGCGGCACGGTGGCAATGAGGTCGGGATCGAGCACGATCTGGTCCAGTACCGTCCAATCGCACTTCAGGCCGAGCTTCTTTACCGGCCCGGTAAGCACGGCCGTCATGCTCACTTCGGCACCCGTGCCACTGATCGTGGGCACACCACAATGGTAGATCCCGGGCATTTTCACCAGGTTCAATCCTTGATATTGAACGCTGCTCCCTTCATTGGTGAACATCAACGAAGTGGCCTTGGCAATGTCCAACAACGTGCCCCCGCCGATACCGATGATGCCCGCCGGCAGGCCGCGACGAGCGAGAATGTCATCCCGCAGCGCATCCACCTGTTCCGTGCTCGGCTCCTTCAACGAACTGATGAAATGGATCTCATCATCGGAGTGTACCGGGATCCGCCCCTTGAAATCATCCTTGTCGGCGAAGTAATCATCCACCACAAAGACCAGAAAGCCCTTGTTCGCGGAGCGTTGTGGCGCAAGGATCTCGCCGAGCTTATCGAAGGAGCCACGGCCATAGCAGGTTTTGGTAACCGATTTGAAATTGCGGAAGAGGTTCATTGCCGAACAGATGATTGGTCGATCAGATGATCAGATGATCACCGACTTCGATGTTGATGGTGCAAAGGAAAGGATGAAAGACTTGGGCGTGTCCCTTCCTGCGCACGCGCACCCCCCGCACAGGGTCCGGCTGTCCGCTGTGGCCGTCCTGGTCCGCATTACGGCGCATCGGCCTGCGGAGTCCCGTCTGCGCCGGGCCTCCTCGCTCCGTGTGCCACAAGCGCGTCCTGTGGCCGGGCCGCCGCTGCCATCCGTCACGCACGATCAGCCCGTGCCTATCCTTGTGCTTCCAACCGCGCTACCATGAATTGCACCGCATCCTGCCTCGCTGACCTCGGCCTCACCCCTACACACCTGATGCAACTGGCCTTTTCTGCCTTTGCTGCCGTGCTCTTTATCCAGTCCGGCCTGGACAAGGTCTTCAACTGGACCAGCGAGAAGAACTTCTACAAGGCGCACTTCGGCAAGAGCATTCTCAAGGGCTCGGTCTTCCTCCTGATGCCCGTGATCACGCTGGTGGAGCTTTCAGCCGGGCTGCTTTCCGCCGCAGGCTTTTTCCAGGTCCTTCTCACCGGCAGCACCGGCATCGGCACGCTCGGCATGCTCTGCGCAGTTGCGGGCCTTACCATGCTGTTCTTCGGCCAACGCGTGGCCAAGGATTACAAAGGGGCTGCGGTGCTGGTGCCGTATTTTCTGATGGCCGCTGGTGGGTTATATGTCTTCCTGCTGTATTGAGTCCATGTCATCGATGGACCAACTGATCAGGTCACAAGCCGTGGGTGATCAAGAGATCATCCGCTCATAGACCCGGTATCGCTTCCACACCCGTGCGCCCAAGCGTTCAAGCTCCGCACACATCCTTGTGTTGCGCTCCATGATCAGGTGACTGTCCAGGTGGGTGAAGCCATGCGTGCGCGCCGCATCGAACAATGAAATACCCATCGCTGCCGTAAGCCCCTTCCCTTGTAGATCCGGGCGCACGGCTCCCAGAAGCAGGTCCATTTGCTTCGCCTGCTTCATGGCCCGCAGGATGTGAAGGAAGCCCAATGGGAACAGTCTGCCATTCGCTCGCCGCAGGCCCTCGCTCATGTCCGGACTGGCGATCACAAAGGCTACCGGTGTATTGTGCTCATCCGCGATCAGGTGAACGAGTTCGGGCCGCAGGATGAACATGTACTTCGCGGCCAGGGCATGCATCTCCGCTTCGGACATCGGCGTAAAGCCGAGCAGCTTTCCATAGGTTTCGTTCACCAAACGCAGGACAGGCACCACCCAAGGCTTCAACTCGCGCTTGGAGCGGATCGTGACCAGATGTAGGCCCAGGTTCCTGAGGCACCGATCCGCCACGGCGTGATAGCTGGCTGGCAACTGAGCCGGTATGGCCAAGTGGTAGCTTACAAGGTCCTCCGATCGGCCGTACGCACAGGTCTCCAGCTGTGGCGGCAGCCATGCCGGGTTGGTAGGCGTGGAGATCACGGGCAGATGCGCGAAGCCCTCCACCTGCAGGCCTTGGGGGTCCTTGTCACTGAAACCGAACGGCCCGATGATGCGGTCCATGCCCCGTTCGCGCGCCCAGTCCTCCACAGCAACCACGAGTAGGCGAACGACTTCCGCATCGTTAATGCAGTCCAGTTGGAAGAAGCGGGCGGTATGTTCACCATGTGAGGCATTATGGCTGCGATGGATGATGCCCATGATCCGACCTACGGCCCGGTTCCCTTGCCAGGCGATCCAACGCTCCACTTCACAATGGGCCAATTGTGGGTTCCGCTTTGGATCAAGCAGGTCCCGATCATCAACCAGCAAGATGGGCACAGCGTTGGGACGACGATCGGGCAGTTCGAGCGGCAGCCTGAGGTACCGGCGATGTTCCTTGGCGGAGGCCACTGGCCGCAACTGTACTGGCATCTGATCGGATCGTGCGGCCAAGGTGGGGAAAATCGCGGCTTGTCCGACTGGTGCGGGCATGTGCGAAACGGCGCTATCGGACTCAGAACAGAAAGGTCCGATAACGCCCTTCAACCCGCGCACGAGTGGTGAACGATCAAGCCGTCACCCCCTCCATCGCCTTCTTCACCGCCTTCTCCACCTTGCCCAAGTAGGCATTCAGCTCGGCCTCGGTCCAAGTCACTCGAATGTTGAAGCTGATCAAACGGCTGAGCACCGCGTCGCTCTTGGGGAACTTCTGCGTCTTGAGGTCTTGCGGCAGGCCGAGCTCGTGGGCCACCGTGCGGAACGGCATCTTCATGTCCTTCAAGTGGTCCCACTGCTTGATGTAGTGGTACATGTTGTCATACCAGTAGGCACCGCCCACGCCGGCCTCGCCCATCGCGGTGTTCGCGGCGCGCGCCGTGGCCTCATCCGGGAAGAGCATGTGGAAGAAGGTGGCGCTGTCGCCTGCATCGTCACATTGCTTGCGGAATGCCAGACCTGGGATCTTCGACAGCCGCTCTTGGATGATCGCTTTGTGCTTCCGTTGCTGGCTGAGGATGTAGGGAAGCTTCCGCGCCTGCGCCAGACCGATCGCCGCATTGATCTCGCCGATGCGGTAGTTGGTCCCCATGATGTAGTGCGGCTCCATCCCGCGGTTGTCGCCCTCGTGGCTATGACCGTGATCGCTGAAGTGTTCAGCCGTCTTGATCAGTTGCTCATCGTCACTGATCAGCATTCCACCTTCACCACAGGTGTTGATCTTGAAGAAATCGAAGCTGAAGCTGCCCACCTTGCCGTAGAGGCCCAGATGCTTGCCCTTGTAGGTGGCGCCCAACGCTTGTGCGGTGTCTTCGATCAGCATGACGTCCTTCTCCTTGCACACGGCCATGATGCCGTCGAGGTCCGCGGCGGCGCCGCACATGTGTACGAGCAGCACGGCCTTCGTCTTCGGGCCACAAACCGCGCGGATGCCTTCCGCGCTCAGGCACAGCGTCTCATCGATCTCCGCGAAAACAGGGATCGCGCCCGCAAGCAACACGCTCTCGATGGTGGCGATAAAGGTGAAGGGCGGCACGATCACTTCGTCGCCATAACCCACGCCACAAGCGGCCAGCATGGTGCTGACGGCAGTGCTGCCGCTGCTGACGGCCAGCGCATGTTCCGCTCCGGTGAACTTCGCGATCTCCGCTTCGAATTCCTTCGCCTTCCAGTGGCCCTTGCGCTGGGCATCGTGGTTGTAGCGGAAAAGCACACCTGTCTCCAGGACGTCCATCACTTCCTTCCTCTCTTCTTCACCAAAAAGTTCTGTACCGGGCATCTCTATTGGGATTATCCGGCAAAGGTAGGATCCACCCTCCGTTTGGTAGATCTATCGACGCGAACGTTCTTCAGTCCCATCTGTTGTAGATGTGCATACAAGGCCATGGCTGTCAAAGTCTACGGCCAGTGAAAGGAGATCATTCATCCAAATCCTACAAACATCATGGAACGCACATCAAAAGCACAATGGAAAGGCAACATCAAGGAAGGAAAGGGCACGCTTACCGCTCCCAGTGGAGTTCTCAGCGATAGTCCCTATTCCTTTCACGCGCGGTTCGAGGATGCCATGGGCACCAATCCAGAGGAACTGATCGGTGCAGCCCATGCCGGCTGCTTCGCGATGATGACCACACTTCTGCTCACAGAGGCGGGGCACACGGCTGATCAGCTGGACACGCAGGCTACTGTCGTGCTGAAAGAAATGGATGGGCTGCCGACCATCACGGAGATCCGCTTGATGATCCACGGCAAGGTGCCCGGCATCGATGAGCCCACCTTCAAGAAGATCGCGCAAGAGGCCAAGGAGAAATGTCCTGTTTCCCGTTTGATGACAGGAGCCAAAACGAGCTTGGAAGTCACCTTCGGGCAAATGGAAAAGGCGACCGCATAAAGGCGAAGATGCAACAGCGGAGAAGCCCCGGTCTTGGGGCTTTTTTGCTTGTGCATCTACCTTCGCTGGCATAATTGCCACCGGAAATGAAGAAACGGACCACCGGAGGAATGGTGTACAGCACCAACCCCGACTTTCAGGGAAGTAATACCGGGGACCGCGAACCTGCTACGGTTCTGCCAGCACAGCAGGACCTGCGCATCCATCTCGATCGCCTCAAGGGCAACAAGGAAGTGACGCGCATTGTGGGCTTCGTGGGAAAGAACGACGACCTCTCCGATCTGGGAAAGTTGCTGAAGAGCAAGTGCGGTGTTGGTGGAAACACCAAGGACGGCGTGATCCTGCTGCAAGGCGACCACCGGGACAAAGTGCTGAAGCTGCTGGCGGAAGCGGGCTACAGAAGCAAGAAGGCCGGAGGATAACTCTCCATGGGATTACCGATCTTAGCCGCATGAAACATCTACTCGTTCTTTTCGCCTTGGCATTCACTTGCCTATCGCTTACCATGCAAGCCCAGATCGGGCACGACATCACGGTCTTCTCGGAAGACGGCCTGCCCTTTACCTTGATATTGAACGGCCAGACGATCAACGCAGAGCCGTCCACAAGCGTTACCGCGAAGGATATCAATTTCGATTTCGTAAAGGTGGAGGTGAACTTCGTTGATGCCGCGATCCCGAGGATCGAGCGTAAGAACGTACAGATCGCTACACCGGGTACAGCACCTTCCGGACCGGTGGCCGTGGTCTATGCCATCAAGGAGAAGAAGGGGGAACAGAAACTACGCTTCGTCTCCCGCTCGCCAAAGCATATCCAGAACGCACCGGTGATCATCATCAACAACAACTGATCGCCTCTGTGTCTGCCGTTTCTCGCACTCGATAAAAATCCGAGTATCCGGGCGACCTTGTGGAGCGGCGCTCACGAACGAACTTGCTCACGGTCCAAGTGTTTACATGGCACGTACAGTGCATGGACATCCACATCAAACGGATCTACGAAGAGCCCGCCAAGGACGATGGCTATCGTCTGCTGGTGGACCGCTTGTGGCCGCGCGGCATGAAGAAGGAGGATGCACACATTGATGAATGGGACAAGGAGATCGGTCCCTCCACGGAATTGCGGAAGTGGTTCGGCCACGAACCACCCAAATACCCTGAATTCAAGAAGCGCTATACGAAGGAGTTGCAGGCGATGCCCGATCACCTGGATCACATCAAAGCCTTGGCGCGGAAACATCGGGTGACCTTGCTCTATGGCGCCAAGGACGAGGAACACAACCAAGCCGTGGTGCTGCGTGAAGTGCTTCTGGAAAAAGCATAGAGCTTTCCTGTCAAGGCCGCAAAGCCTCTGCAAGGCTTTGCGAAGTTCAAAGCTCCATCCAGTCTCACGAAGTGGACCGTGATGCCCAACGCCCCTCAGATAGCATAAGGCCGCGCCATCTTGCAGATAGCGCGGCCTTATGCTTTTTGAAGAGAACGGTTTCCTCTTACTTCATCACCACCCGTTGGCGATGGGCACCAGTTGCGGTGCGCAACTCCAGCACACCAAGGCCATGGAATTTGGACACATCAATGCTGAAGCGATCGTTCCCGGCAGGAACGCCTTGGGCCAGCACACGCCCGGTAGCATCGTACAAGGTCCACGCGTGTACGCTACCCATCGCTGTGGAAAGCTCCACTTGGAGCACATCCTTCGCGGGGATCGGCCATGCACGGAAATCAGCAGAACTGCCCTCGGTAATGGCTTGTGGTGTGCTGGAGCAAGCGGTTACGGTCACATCATCGATATACCATCCGGCCCGGTTCACCACGGTGGTGGCCCACAGGTCGAAGACAATGGAAACACTTGCCTGCCCCAAATAGGGCGTAAGGTCCATGGTCTGAATTACCCAGCCATTGCTCATTGCAACAGAATCATTCCTGTACACCTCCACACCATTGATCGTGATCCGGCGGTAATCGAAGCTGGTGAACACCTCGAACCAATTGGCGAATTCCATCTCTGCCGAAGTGAAGTCCGGATCGCTCAGGTCCACGGTGAAACCCACACTACTGAAGGCCCCCAAGTTTTGATGGCAATCATCCAGTAATGTGCCCCAGCCCTTTGTGCCCGAATGTGCTCCACCAGGTGAATTGATGGTCGCGCTTTCACAATTCGTTCCGGTAATGACGACCGGTATGATCCCGTACTCCCAGTCACCTCCACCGCTTTCAACGAATCCGCCATCGTCCGTTTCAAAGTCGGTGGCATACACTGTTACCAAAGTGCCTCCCGGGCATTGTGCCCAGCTGGACAAGGTCAACGAACCGGCCAAAACCGCCGTAATGAAGGGTAAAGCTTTCACCATCGTAATAGGGTTTTAATGTCATCAATAATAGTAGATATTCCCGTCCTGCACCAACATGCAGCATTCACACATGCTGTTGCCGACCTGCCAAACACCCTGCACGCATACACGAATCCCGCATCAGGCTTTCCGGCATCTTTTTTGTACCTTGGAGGACATGATGACAATCAAGAAACTCGCACTACTCCTACTCTTTTTGCTACCACACCTGCCTGTAAGCGCACAATCCAAGCCTTATGATGACCTTTTGGTCCTCTACGTGGACGAGGATTACGAGAAATGTGTCTACAAGGCTGAGCGCTATGTGGACCGCAAGGCCACGCATCGCGACCCACTCCCCTACCTGTATGCCAGCATGTGCTACTTCGAGATGAGCAAGATCCCGAAGTATCAGGAAATGGACGAATACAAACGCGCTGGCAGGGATGCGTTGAAGTGGGCAGCGAAGTACCGCAGGAAGGACAAGAACATGGATTTCTTCGCCAACTACGAGGACTATTGGAGCGAACTGAACACCGTTACCCAAGAGATCGGCATGAACTATTTGGATGAGGGATCCTTCAGCAAAGCCAAGTCGCAGTTCCAGCGGATGACACGCTATTACCCCGAAAACCCCGGTGCCTGGGCCATGCTGGCCTTGGCCCAGAAAAAGATGAAAGCGACCCGTGATGCCCAGGATAACACAACGAAGTTCCACGAGGTGTTGGATGCCATCCCCAATGTGGCACGCCTACCCAAGGATGAGCGCATCCTGCTGCGCGAAAGTTTGGTGCGCACAGCCATGTACTGGGAAGATCAGGGTGAACTGAGCGAAGCACGAAAGGTGATCGACCTCGGAAAGGACTATTTCATGGAGAACCCCGAGTTCAAGTCGCTCTACGAAGAATTGGAAGGCTCGGCGAGCAGATAGGTCAATAGGCCGCCAGCTTCTTCAAGGCGGCCTGGAGCCTGCCCTTCGGAAGGAACTGTGCCTCCAGCGCCTGTGAGAACGGTATTGCTGTATCGATGGAGGCCACCCGCATCACAGGTGCATCCAGATCGGTGAAGCATTCCTCCATGATCGTTGCCGAGATCTCGCCGCCGATGCCGCCGGTGAGGGTATCCTCGTGAAGCACCAAGGCTTTCCCGGTCTTGCGCACACTTTCCAGTACGCGCTGCTTATCCCAAGGCAGCAAGCTCCGTAGATCGATCAGGTCCGCACCGATATCCGGTTCGGCATCAAGCGCCTGCAGCGCCCAATGCACACCCATGCCGTATGTAATGATGCTGAGATCCGTGCCTTCGCGTAGCAATGCCGCCTCGCCGATCGGCAAGGTGAACCAGCCTTCACGCATTTTCCCGTGCAAGCTGCGGTAAAGATTCTTGTGCTCGAAATACATCACCGGGTCCGGATCCTCAAAAGCCGCACAAAGCAAGCCCTTGGCATCATTCGGGAAGGCGGGGTATACAACCTTCAATCCGGGGGTCTTGAAAAACCAGGCCTCGTTGCTTTGGCTGTGGAATGGTCCTGCGCCGGAACCTGCACCGGTGGGCATACGAACGACCACATCCGCGTTCTGGCCCCAGCGCCAATGTGTCTTCGCCAAGTTATTGCAGATCTGGGTCATGCCCTCGCTTACGAAATCGGCGAACTGCATCTCCACCATGGCTTTCATGCCATTGATGCTCAGGCCAAGCCCAGCACCTAGAATGGCGCTCTCGCATAAGGGCGTGTTCCGCACACGGTCCTTGCCGAACTCCAGCATCAGTCCGTCAGTGACCTTGAAGGCACCGCCGTAATCGGCGATGTCCTGCCCCATCAGTACAAGGTTGTCATAGCGCTTCATGCTTTCCCGAAGCCCGTCGGTGATGGCATCGATAAAGCGGACCTCCTTCCCTTCCACCGAGGGCTCCACCATGGCCGGGCCGCGGTCACCGAGCACGATCGGTTTGGCATAAACATCATTCAGCTCCGTAGCGAGATCGGCCTTGATCGGCTCTTCCGAGAAAGCAGTCTCCACCGCATGAGTGATCTCCTGCTTGATGGCATTTCGCGTCGCATCCCGTACCGTCTCGGTCAAGATGCCTTGGGTCATCAGCCAGTGCTCGTAGTTGACCACGGGATCCTTTTTCTCCCATTCCGCCATCAATTCCTTCGGCACATATTTGGTGCCGCTGGCTTCTTCATGGCCACGCATCCGGAAGGTCATGCATTCCACCAGGATCGGGCGTGGACGGCGCCGGATGCTTTCCGCCACCTCGCGCAGGGTGTTCACCACCTCCAGGATGTTGTTCCCCGCAACTACGCGGCTTTCCATCCCGTAGCCAAGCGCTTTGTCACTGATGTAGCGGCATTTGAACTGCTCACTGCTCGGTGTGCTGAGTCCGTAGCCATTGTTCTCCACAACGATGATGACAGGAAGGTCCCACACGGCGGCGACGTTCACACTCTCATGGAAATCGCCTTCACTGGTGGCACCATCACCGGTGAAGACGAGGGTACACTTGTTCTCCTTGCGCAGCTTGTGTGCCAAGGCGATCCCATCGGCCACACCGAGTTGTGGCCCCAAATGGCTGATCATACCCACCATTTTGTATTCCTGCGTACCGAAGTGGAAACTGCGATCGCGCCCCTTGGTGAAGCCGTTCGCGTAACCTTGGAACTGGCTGAACAAACGCGCCATGGGCACACCACGAGTGGTGAAGGTGCCCAGGTTCCGGTGCATGGGCAGGATGTACTCATCGGGCTCCATCGCCAGAGCGGCCCCAACGGCCACAGCCTCCTGACCGATGCCGCTGAACCATTTACTGATGCGCCCTTGGCGGAGCATGCTCAGCATCTTCTCCTCGATAAGCCGAGGACGTAGCAGATGCTCATAGATGTCCAATAATTCAGCGTCCTTCAGCTTCTTCCGATCGAAAGCAAGCTGCTTCTTTTCAATGGTATCGAGGAACATGACGTGTAGCCGTGCTTTTGCAGGCGGTGGCAAAGGTAGCGGCGAAGATCAGCGGTTCCCCGGCCGTCCTCGGTGGTTGTACACCACTACATGTCCAATGCATGAAATCGAAAGCTACTTAGTTCCTGTGAGCACCAGTAGCTTCTTCTGACCGGCGAACCAGATACTGATCTGCGGAGATCCACTGTTTCCTTGTCAACAGCGTTCAATCTATCCCGCATCACGATCTTCGCGCCGTGCCGAACCTGCGTCCACTTCGTGTCCTGTTGCTCCGTATCGGGGTACTGGTGTTGATCTTTACCCTGCAACGGGTTCTGTTCGGCATGCTCAACCACGATGCCTTTCCCTCACCGCCCGCATCGGTGTACCTGGGCGGAATACGCTTCGACCTGAGCGCCATTGCTTGGCTGTACATGCCTTGGCTACTCACGGTATTGGTCTACCCTGCCCCTCTTGGATGGTTCGCCATCGTGCAGAAGGTCCTGTTCCATATCAGTAATGTGATCTGCTTTTTCCTGAACAGCATTGATCTGGAATACTTCAGGTTCACCTTGAAACGCAGTACCGCGGATCTCTTCGGCATCGCCACCGGCGGCAGCGACCTGGTCAATCTCATTCCTGTATTCCTGAAGGATTACTGGTACGTGGTACTGATCTTCCTAGGCTCCATCGCGCTGGCGGAGTGGGGATACCGATGGGCTGGCCGAGGAGTACGCGAAGAACAAGCAAGACCTTGGTGGCTATGGCGTGCTGCTTTCATCGGCCTGGTGGTGCTTTTCTCCCGTGGTGGCTTCCAGTACATCCCCATCGGCGTGCTGGATTCAAGCAAATACGCTCCACCGGCGTACATGCCCATGGTGCTGAATACGCCTTTCACCTTCATGAAAAGCCTGGGCAAGCCAAGGATGAAGGAAGTCGCATACATGTCTGGCGAGGAAGCCGACCGGTTATGGCCTGTAATACATCACTATGGCGATTCGTCATGGACGATATCCCATCCCAATGTGGTGTTGATCATTCTGGAAAGCTTCAGTGCCTCGTACAGTGGAAGGCTCAATGGTACCGGCAACGGCTATATGCCCTTTCTGGATTCGCTTATGGGCGAGAGCCTGAATTATGACCATGCCTACGCCAATGGCAGGCGGAGCATCGACGGGATCCCCTCGATAGTGGCCGCCTTACCCAAGATGATGAACGAGGCCTTCATCGAATCCTCCTATGCCCAGCAACCCATCAGCAGCCTGCCGGGATTGCTCAAGGCCGACGGCTACAGCTCAGCATTCTTCCACGGTGGGCATAACGGCACCATGGGCTTTGATGCTTTTGCAAAGGTCGCCGGATTTCAACGCTATGTGGGGCGGAATCAGTACCCGGACCCCAAGGACAGTGACGGTATCTGGGGGATCCGCGATCGGCCATTCCTGCAGTTCTTTGCCCATGAAATGGCCGAACAAGAGCAGCCTTTTGTGAATTGTGTCTTCACGCTTTCCTCGCACCATCCCTACAAATTGCCGGAGGCAGAGGCGGAACGCTTTGCCGGTGGTGAGCTCCCGATCATGCCCACACTGCGGTATACCGATGATGCCCTGCGGGAATTTTTCGCCACGGCGCGCAACATGCCGTGGTACCACAACACACTCTTCGTGATCACTGCCGACCACACCGCGGATCTTGTGCGTAAGGGTGAGGTCAGTGGTGCCGCGTTCGACCATTGGGTGCCTTTACTTTACTACATGCCTTCTGCCATTCCCGCTCGCACGGAAAGCCGCGTGACCCAACACATCGACATTCTGCCGACAGTGCTGGATCTTATCGGATATCCCGAACCGTTCTTCTCTTTCGGAAGCAGCTCTTTGCGACAGGAGCGCATACCGGCCGCCGTGAGTGAAAGCAACGCCACGTGGCTGATCATTGGGGACCACGCACAATTGCGTTCGGATGGCGAACGCATCCTTTGGTCCGCCGGAGTGCGCAGTGGATCCGAAGGGCGTGCGGATGCGGCGGAAGCGTTGATGCCCACGCTGCAGGCCGCCATTCAGCAGTACAACAACCACGTGCTCCACCAGGATATGGTACTGAAGCCCGAATGAAGGTCCTCACGGTGATCAATCCCCGATCGGGAAAAGGGCGGGCGGAGAGCTTGCGGGAAGCGGCTGTTGCACTGGCAAAGCAGCGCGGTGATGAATTGGAGATAAGAACCATTGCTGCACCCGGCGACGGAATGCGTTTTGCCCATGAAGCCAAGGATGCCGGCTTCGAAAGGATCATTTCCATCGGAGGGGATGGCACCCTGAATGGCGTGGCTGCCGGTATAGTGGGTTCTCCGTTGCAACTCGGCATCGTGCCCATGGGATCCGGCAACGGCTATGCGCGATCGTTGATGATCCCGCGCGGCCCCATGCAGGCATTGCACTTGGCATTCACCGGAAATGCCCGACAGATGGACGTTTGCTACCTGAACGACCGGCTCTTCCTGGGCACTGCCGGTATCGGCTTCGATGCACGGGTGGCTTGGGAATTCGACAAGAGTGAAGGTCGCGGCATGTGGAATTACATGCGCTTGATCATGAAGCACGTGCTGAGCGCCAAGCCCATGCGCGTGGTCTTGAAAGTGAACAAGGAGACCCGTGAGGACAAGGTGCTGATGCTCGTGTTCTGCAATACCCGCGAGTTCGGTAACGGTGCCGTAATCAGCCCCGGCTCGCTCCCCGACGACGGCCTTGCGGAACTGCGTATTGTAGCCAAGCCCCCGTTGCTCCCCATGCTCATGGCCTTCATTCGCATGTACAATGGGAGCATCGACTCCAGCCCCTACATCACCAACATTGTTACGGACCAGGCCATGGCACACCAGGATGGCATGCTCGCGCACTTGGATGGTGAGCCGGTGGAGATCGGGCAGGACGTGCAGTTCCGCTTGGATCCGAAGCAGCTTTGGGTGGTGAATAACTCCTCAGCGAACAGAGCGTAGTTCACGGAGCTATCTCCTTGCACCTTCGGGAAATTGAACTTTATCCGGCGCTCCGTTCATCAGAGGTAAGGCCAGTTTCAGAATGCGGTTCCGGCGGCCAGTGGTGTCTGCCGGTTCCACTGGATAGGAAACGACGGCTTCCATCCACGCGAAGGCATTGATCCTGAAATACACCGCAGGTTCCCACAGCTTGTGCTCTGTGATCGGGAACTGTGGATACCGTTCTTCAAAATCCTTGGTGGCGGCAGCAAGTAGGCATGCTTCCACGAATTGCAGATCGCTGGTGTATGCCACTTGGATCGGGGTCTCATTCCAGATAAAGGGGATCTCAGGGCCGGAATAATTGATGACCTCTTCCTTCAACACTAAACTATTGGGGAATCGAATGATCCTGCCACTCCTTCTATCGTTGACCAGATAGTCGCCGCTGCATTCCAGAATGGAAGTATCCAGATAGCTAATCGATACTACATCCCCACGAAATCCCTTGATCTGGATCCGGTCGCCTACCAAGTACGATCGGCGGAATATTAAATAGACCCACGCAATGAATGAAGCGATCGGGGCCTGTAAGGCAAAGCCAACAACCAGGGATATGAGTCCGAAACTGACCGCCGCTGCATACAGGTTCTGGAACAAAAAGGAGGCTACTACGATAAGACTGAACACGATCGCGAGCAAGCGTATGATACGCAACAGGTTGTACTGGTCTCCTTCGATGTGTGCCCGGACGCTGACCAGCCGTGTAATGACCTTGCTTATCAAGAAGATCATGGCGATCAAGAACAGGCTCATGCTGAGCTTTTCCACGAATGGAACATATTCCGCCCATGGATGGAAGACCTTCAAGTTCAGAGAATAATGAAGGGCAAGCAGCAACACCGCAACTGCCGCATACACCTTGATCCAGTACTTCGTCCTTCGAATTTCCATGGGCTCTCCTTCCTTTTCCGGTCCATATGATGTGGATCCTTGACGAAAGTAGCGTGCGCATCTCCAGTAAAACGCGGGCGGAAGACTCCCTGTTTGCCCCCACGACACCCGGATGGATGGTTCGAACGTGGACAGTGCAACGGAAGAGGCAGGTTGGCACCTTGCTGTATTACCCTGAACGGAAGCGTTCTCCATCGGGCTGCTCATCCTGCATAGGGCCGTTGCCGCTGTTGTGCATACTTCCTCCACCTTTGTAGAGCCATGACCAAGAAAGAGAAAGCCGCCTTCGTGGCGAAAACGCTGAACCGCCTCTACCCACGACCTTCGATCCCGTTGGATCACACGGATCCGTATACGTTGCTGGTGGCCGTGGTCCTCAGTGCGCAGTCCACGGATAAGAAGGTGAATGAGATAACGCCACTGCTTTTCGCGAAGGCGAATACGCCCAAGGCAATGTCGAGCATGGAAGTGGAGGAGATCCGCGAGATCATTAAGCCCTGCGGGCTTTCACCTGCGAAGAGCAAGGCACTCCACGGCCTTTCGGAGATCATCCTGAAAAAGCATGGCGGACAAGTACCGCAAACTTTCGAAGAGCTGGAAGCCCTGCCCGGCGTGGGTCATAAAACGGCCAGCGTAGTGATGTCCCAAGCATTCGGCATACCCGCATTCCCCGTGGACACACACATCCACCGCTTGGCGTGGCGTTGGGGGTTGAGCACGGGCAAGAACGTGGAGCGTACGGAGGTGGACCTGAAACGATTGTTCCCAAGGGACACCTGGAGTACGATCCATATCCAGATCATCTACTTCGGGCGTGAGCACTGCCCTGCAAGGGGCCACGATCCGCTGAAGTGCCCTATCTGTAAGGAGATCGGACGGAAGGTGCTTTTTAAGTGAAAGGTCGCTGGTGACCGGCGACCGGACTAGTCACAAACCACCAGCCACCATGCACGATAACCTAGTTCAGCACCACATGTACTTGGCCAACCGGCGGCACTTCCACCACCTTCAACGCTTTGCTGTAGTTGAGGATGGCGTTGACTGTTGACGGCCGGGGGCCGGAAAGAGCGGGCATTTCAGCGCGGTTACGAGAAGGTCTCCTAAGTGTAGAGTGTGCCATATCAGTGGATTTTTGCTTAGAACGCCGGGGCATCAGCGCATATTGCATAGCCGGGGAAATCCTTATGGAGCATCAAGGTCCCGTATCGGAGACCTTGATGGAGCTTCCGGGTCAGGAAGCCTTGGGGGCTCTGGCATCCAAGCCCGAGGCGGAAAACCTTGATGGAGCATGTACCAAAACACGAACGCCGGCTTACGGGCCGACGTTCCTGGGGCGGGATCCCTCACGCGTAGGGATCAGGCCCGTTCAAGCTGCATGCCGTGCTGCTTGATCAGTCTTCGCATATTGATCAGGGCGTAGCGCATGCGACCCAACGCCGTGTTGATGCTCACATCGGTGTGCTCCGCGATCTCTTTGAAGCTCATGCCCAAGTAGGTACGCATCACCACCACTTCCTTCTGCTCGGGAGGTAGCTTCTCGATCAGCTTGCGTACATCCTCATCGATCTGTGCGTTCACCATGCGCTCCTCCACGTTCTTGTCTGGCTGGGAGTGCGTGGCGAAGACATCATACTCATCGTTGCTGCGCACCATCGGCATTTTCTTCCTCCGCCTGAAATGGTCGATGACCAAGTTGTGGGCGATGCGCATCACCCAAGGCAGGAACTTGCCTTCCTCGTTGTATTTGCCCGCTTTGAGATGATGTACCACCTTGATAAAGGCTTCCTGGAAGATATCCTCAGTGACCTCTCGGTCACGTACCATCAAAAAGATGTGGGACCACACTTTCCGCTTGTGGCGGAGAAGAAGGATCTCGAACGCATGCTCATCGCCACCGATGTAGTGACGCACGAGCTCAATGTCTGAAAGTGACTTGGACAGCATGACCTTTTCCCGTTTAGGTCCGAAGGAGTATGAAGGGCACTTCGGTGTAGAGGTCTTGCTATGCGCTGTCCGTTTGGGTGTTGTGAAGATCCCGCTAAAGGGAAGATCCGGTGAACTGAATGCAGACGTGTGGTGTTCTGTAAACGTTGCCTGAGGACGGTCTATTGTGCAAGTAGACCAAATTCCTCACGGCCAAATATATGCGGTTGGATCCAATCCGGAATACTGCGGTGTAAATTTGCGCCCCCTTGTCCCAGCCCTCACATAGCACCCCGGCCCCGGCCGGACCCAAACAAGCTGCCACCAATGGGCGAGCGAGCAGCCGCCCCCGCGCTTCCGGAGTGATCAGTGTGCAGGGTGCCCGTGTCCACAACCTGAAGAATGTGAACGTGGACATTCCCCGTGGAAAGCTTGTGGTGATAACCGGGCTGAGCGGCAGCGGCAAAAGTTCCTTGGCGTTCGATACGCTATATGCTGAAGGACAGCGCCGCTATGTGGTAAGCTTGAGCAGCTACGCCCGGCAGTTCCTGGGGCGCTTGGAGAAACCCGACGTGGACCGCATCACCGGCATCAGCCCGGCCATCGCCATTGAGCAGAAGGTGATGACAAGCAATCCGCGCAGTACCGTTGGGACCAGCACCGAGGTGTATGACCACCTGAAGTTGCTCTTCGCACGGGTTGGCCGCACCTATAGTCCAGTGACCGGACGCGAGGTTAAGCGTGATACCATTGAGGATGTAGTTGCCGCCGCCAACGAATTCCCGAAGGAGAGCACGGTGCTTTTGATGAGTCCGATCAACTTGCCTGATGGAAGGAGCCTGCGCGAACATCTGGATGTATTGCAGCAACAAGGATTCGCACGCGTGCATGACGGCGCGAAGGTGCAGCGGATCGAGGATCTGCTGATCGAGAAGAAATTAGGTGAAGGACCGTGGAGCTTGGTGCTTGATCGTATTACAGTGGATCCGGGCAATGAGGAGACCGAAAGCCGCGTGGCCGATAGTGCCGAGACCGCCTTTTTCGAAGGCCAAGGTGCGTGCATGTTGCTGGGTGTGGACATGAACGGCAAACCGCTGCAGCTGGACTTCAGCGACCGCTTCGAGCTGGATGGGATCACCTTCGAGGAACCCATACCGAATTTCTTCAGCTTCAACGACCCTGTGGGTGCCTGTCCACGTTGCGAAGGCTACGGCAACATCATCGGCATTGATGCCGACCTAGTGATCCCGGACAAGAGCCTCTCCCTGTACGACGATTGCGTTGCTCCATGGCGTGGTGAAAAGCTCAGCGAGTGGAAACGTGATTTCATCCGCGATTCCGCGAAGCACGACTTCCCCATCCACCGCGCATACCGCGAGCTGAACGAGGCCCAACGCCACCTCCTATGGAACGGCGCACGTGGAGTACACGGCATCGATGCATTCTTCCAGTACTGCGAGCAGAAGAGCTACAAGATCCAATACCGGGTGCTCGCCAGCCGCTACCGCGGAAAGACCACCTGTACGCTCTGCCACGGCAGCCGTTTGAAGCCTGAGACCCGCCATGTGAAAGTGGCCGATCGCGACATCACCGAACTGGTGCGCTTACCCATTACCGAATGCTTGGACTTCTTCAAGCAGATCGACCTCTCCCCTGCCGACCACAAGATCGCGGAACGCCTGCTGAAGGAGATCGTGAACCGACTGCGCTATCTGGATGAAGTGGGCGTAGGCTACCTCACCTTAAATCGGCGCAGCAATACCCTCAGCGGCGGCGAGACCCAGCGCATCGATCTGGCCACCTCGCTCGGCAGTAGCTTGGTAGGCAGCATGTACATCCTGGACGAGCCCAGCATCGGATTGCATCCGCGCGATACCAACCGCCTGATCGATGTCCTTAAGCAACTGCGCGACCTGGGCAACACCGTGATCGTGGTGGAACATGACGAAGATGTTATGCGCGCTGCGGACCACATCATCGACATGGGACCGGAAGCCGGCACCCATGGTGGAGAAGTGGTGTTCAGTGGCACACACGACCAGCTGATCCAAAGCGATAGCCTCACGGCCAAGTATCTCACAGGGCGCATGCAGATCCCTCGGCCCACGCGTCGCCGTCCGGTCAAGGACCGGCTGATCGTGAAGGGCGCCCACGAGAACAACCTGAAGGGGATTGATGCGGTGTTCCCACTGAACATGCTGACGGTGGTCACCGGTGTGAGTGGCAGTGGCAAGACCACTTTGGTGAAGCGCATCCTCTACCCTGCCTTGCGCCGCGAACTGGAAGGCGGTGGTGGTGAACGGCCCGGTGAATTCAAGGAATTGGCTGGCGATGTGCGTCGCGTGCAGGCTGTGGAGATGGTGGACCAGAACCCGATCGGCCGCTCATCACGCAGCAATCCAGTGACCTATGTGAAGGCTTGGGACGACATCCGGCAATTGTATAGTGAACTGGAGATCGCCAAGATGCGTGGATACAAACCAGCCTACTTCAGCTTCAACGTGGATGGTGGCCGATGCGAGGTATGCCAAGGCGAAGGAGAAGTGCATATCGAGATGCAGTTCATGGCGGACATCAATTTGCGCTGCGACGCATGCCATGGCAAGCGGTTCAAGGAGGAGATCCTGGACGTGAAATTCCAAGGAAAGGATGTGGCCGATCTACTGGACCTCACGGTGGATGATGCGTTGGAGTTCTTCCAAGCACATGTCGACAAGCACAATTCCGTGAAGCGCATTGTGGAAAAGCTCATGCCTTTGCAGGAAACCGGACTTGGCTATGTGAAGCTCGGACAGAGCAGTAGCACACTTTCGGGTGGTGAGGCACAACGCATCAAGCTCGCTTCCTTCCTCGGTAAAGGCCACGATGCACAGGCCACGCTCTTCATCTTTGATGAACCCACGACCGGATTGCACTTTCATGATATCGCCAAGCTGCTCAAAGCCTTGAATGCCTTGATCGAGAACGGGCACAGCGTGTTGGTGATCGAGCACAACTTGGAGGTGATCGCCTGCGCGGACCATCTGCTCGACCTCGGCCCGGAAGCCGGGGACGCTGGCGGGTCCATTGTTTTTGAAGGCACACCGGAGGAGCTGGTGCTGAATGATGTCGGGCATACCGCGCATTATTTGAAGGCGGTGCTTCGCTAGGGCGTAGTTGTCGGTTCTCAGTTGTTAGTTGTCAGGCTGGCCGCACTGAACTTCGAATACGGATGAAGGTGATAGCACGGACCTGACAACTGAGAACCGGCTACGGCCAACTGAACTTCAACTGCGCCCCGTCACCTTCCGGTACAGCTGCTTGCCCTGTGCCATCACCTTCAGCCTGCGCCGATGGAGCAGGATACTGGCGTCGTGCTCCGTATGTATTTCCTGATGCTTGCCGTACACCTTCAGCACATCGGCCAACGTGAGCAGGCCCACCACGGTTCCATCCTCCACCACCGCCAATGGTTCCTGACCGGAGGAACGAGCCAACTCGCTAGCTGCGATGCGCAGATCATCATGGATTCGCACAACGCTGGGCATGATCGCTTTGCTGCCGATGGAGATATCACCCTGAACATCCCGCAGATCCGCTATACGCACGACCCCCTTAAAAGCATCAACATCATCGGTGACGAATACATGATCCAACTTCGGTCCTATCGTGGCCAAAAGCTCCTTGGCCGACATGCTCCCTTGAGCCGTGGGTACTCCACGATGCATGACCTCGCCCGCCTGCACGCGTTCCAAGGGATCGGGCTCATAGGAATCAGGAGCGCGCACGCCCCGTCGAGCGATCTTCTCCGTCATGATCGTGTTGGCCAGGAAAAAATAAGAGATCAAATAGGAAGCTGCACAAGCACTCAGCAAAGGCAACAGCGCTTCAATGCGCCCCGTGGTTTCCACGGCAAATACAACGCTGGTAAGGAAAGCACGAGAGGCACCTGCGAACATGGAGGCCATGCCTACCAACACCGCCAGGGGAAGGACCACGCCCACTGAAGGGAACAACTGTATGGCGGCCATGCCCAGCAAGCAGCCGATGGCACCGCCGATGGTCATCATCGGCGCAAGGGTTCCCCCGGAAGTACCACTGCCCAATGCGATGCCCCAGGACAGCAGTTTCAGCAAGGCTAAGCTGAGGATCAAGTGCATGGTGGCCGTGCCGCTCAACAGTTCGGTAATGTTCTCGTAGCCTACGCCCAAGGTCCTTGGAGCGAAGTACCCGATGATGCCCACTGCAAGGCCACCGATCGCGGGCCACCACATCCAGTGGATCGGCAGCTTTTCAAATCCATCCTCGATCCAATACACCGCCTTGGTGATCAGCAAGGAAAGCACTCCGATCAGAAGACCGATGATGCTATAAATGAAGAGCGCGTGGTTCCCCGGCAGATCGATCGGCGGCATGGCGAACATGGGGTCGCCGCCGAACATCAGGTGATGCATGGCGGCTCCGGTGATGCAACCCATGGTCACGGGCAGGAGTGATCGCGGAGCGAACTCGAACAAGAGGAGTTCGATGGCCAGGAAGATCGCAGCGATGGGGCTTCCGAAGATGGCGGCCATACCAGCCGTGGCACCGGCGGCCAGTAACACTTTTCGTTCGTTAGGTGTTATCCGCAGCAACTGCCCCACCATGGAACCCAAGGCACCACCAGTGGAAATGATCGGCCCTTCCGCACCAAAAGGCCCACCGGTGCCGATGCTGATGGCGGAAGAGATCGGCTTCAAATAGGTGATCGCAGGCTTGATCTTGCTCTCATTGGTGAGGATCATCTCCATGGCTTCCGGGATGCCATGCCCGCGGATGGCCTTGGAGCCATACAACGCCATCAGGCCAACCACTACCCCGCCCAAGGCAGGTACCAGGGCCACCCACCAGCCCAACTGGTTATCGCCCGGTGGGATGTAACCGAATGTGAACGTGCCGTGGAAGGAAAGATTGGTGATCAGGTCGATGAGCAAGATCATGCCCTCGGCCAGGAAACCGATGATCACCGCTGAGACGACGGCAAGGAAGGTGATCCACAACAACCTGCGTTTGTCCGTTCCAGCGGAAGGCTTCAGGTGGGCCTGGCGCAGGGTGGCATCCAATGAAACCGAGATCGGGATGCCTCCCTTCAAGTTCGTGGGTTCTTTCATCCGGCACGCAAATGTATCGGACAGGACAGTCCTTGGCCTCCTCTCCATTTTCAACATCCTCACGCACCATCGCGATCATCAGCACAAGGAGCCGTGGATCCACTTGCGCGTTCTTCCATCGCAATGGCCGAACTTTATCCCCTGCTGAACGATCCCTTGCGTACGTCCCCTGACCATCATGCCCATCGAGCAAAAGCATATTCAAGCCCTCAGTCAACTGGAATTTCATGCCCGTCAGGTGGTGGAAGGTTTTCTAGCTGGCTTGCACAAGAGTCCCTTTCACGGCTTCAGTGTGGAATTCGCGGAGCATCGCGCCTACAATCCAGGCGAAAGCACGCGCCATATCGACTGGAAGCTCTATGCACGCACCGACAAACTTTTTGTGAAGCGTTACGAAGAGGAGACCAATCTGCGCTGCCAGCTGGTGATCGATGCCAGTAGCAGCATGTATTACCCGAAGACCTCCGAAAAGGCACCCAAGCAGTTCAACAAGATCGAGTTCGGGGTGTATGCAGCTGCTGCGCTGATCACACTGTTGCGCAAGCAACGCGATGCCGTAGGGTTGACCGTTTTTTCGGACCATGTGCTCCTCACTGAAGAGGCACGTAGCAATGCCGTTCACCTCCGCCATCTGATGGCGCAACTGGAGGAACTGCTCAGCGCGGAAGCGCCTGCCGAACAGCAAAAGACCAGTGCGGTGGATGCTTTGCACGATATAGCCCGCCGTACCCATCGCCGTTCGCTCATCGTGCTCTTCAGCGATATGATGGACAACAGTGCCCGAAGTGAAGAGCTCTTCGATGCACTGCAGCACCTCCGCTACAACAAGCACGATGTGATCCTCTTCCACGTAGTGGACCGCAAGCGGGAACTGGAACTGGATCTGGAGGATCGCCCATACACCTTCGTGGACCTGGAGAGCGGTACGCAGGTGAAGGCCCATGCCGCCGAAGTGCGCGATGAGTACAAGGCTGCCATGGCCGCATACTGGCACGAACTGAAGCTGAAGTGCGGCCAGTACCGCATCGAGCTGGTGGAAGCTGATATCAACGCGGGGTTCGAGAACATCCTGTTGCAGTTCCTATTGAAGCGCAGCAAGTTGTACTGAGGTTAATAAGGCTTCACCCCACTGGCCAAAGATGAAATCCTCCGTAAGGTGACGGCCTGTTGCCCATATGTTTATTCCTGTTAGCTTTGCAGCCGCTCCGGCGAAAGTCAGAATGGAACGGTTCGGTAGTTCAGCTGGTTAGAATGCCGCCCTGTCACGGCGGAGGTCGCGGGTTCGAGTCCCGTCCGGACCGCAGAAAAGCCCCTCACGAGGGGCTTTTCCCGTTTTCGTGAGCGCAAATTCCCGGCGTAGCCACTGTGTCCCTGGCCGGCGCTCCTACTTGTATCAGCATTGCATATCTTTGCGTTAACCAAAAACCCAACGCAATGAAAAGAGTGGATCTCTTTGGTGGCTGTGTTGCTTTGATAGCCTTTTTCTTGGGTTGCTCCGAGGCCGGTGCCCCCCAAGCTGAAGCCAAAGCCAAGGACATGGGCTTTGAGCAGCAAATGCTGGCTGTGCTACCCGTATTGGACCAAGGCACCGTGCTGAAGGTGTGCAACATGAACGCCCGACCAGGCGACCAGGGCAGCTTGCAGTTCTCCATCGAAGCAGCCCAGGCCGCCCCGAATGATCCAGGGAAGCTCATTCCAATGGAGCAGCGTTCCTTGGAGCAACAACTCGCCGAGATCCTTCCCTTGGTGGATGAACACCATGCGTTGAATATCCGGTCCGTCACGGACGGTTCCAACGGGCAAGCACACCTCGTCTTTACCATTCAGCCCAATGCGGAAAGGATGAAGGGAAAGGACAGCTGAGCGGATCGGGGCTCTACACCGCTTGGTTCCACCACGTACTACGCCATACACCGAAACCAGGCGTTGGCGTATTCCGACGGGCTGGTGGGTAAGGGCTCTAAGCCAAACCTGATTTCAAGCGTACGTATCACACAGGAAAGCCCCTCACGAGGGGCTTTCCTCGCTTTATGGCCTTGTGTGATCGAAGGTCAAGCAGATGGACGTTCAGATAGGTCCTTGAAGAATGCGGAGGTCCGGTCACTGTCCCGGAGCGCCACCTCGGATGATGATCGATTAGATTCATGCCCAATCCATTACTTCCATGGAAATTACCGACCTACGCCTATTGATCGCTCGGGACCTGAGACAGCTTTGCAACGAGATCGACGCTTTCACCAGCGAGGCGAACATTTGGCGCACAGAGGGGTCCGTTAAGAACAGCGCTGGCAATCTTTGCCTGCACCTCTGCGGAAACCTGCGCTATTTCATCGGCTCCGTGCTCGGGGGCGGCACGTACCGCCGGGATAGGGAACGTGAATTCTCCGCCAGCGATGTGCCTACAGCAGAGTTGTTGCAAGAGGTGAAACGCACCATGGATACCGTAGATGCAACTTTGGCAGGATTATCTGCCGACGTTCTGAAAAACCCCTATCCCGTGAAGGTCCTCACCGAAATGATCACCACGGGACATTTCCTCCTTCACCTGTATGGTCATTTAGGCTACCATCTGGGCCAAGTGAATTACATACGCCGCGTATTGGAAAAGTGATCGCCTACCCTTGGCGCGATACTTGGAGATCAGGCAAGGAGACCAAGCCCTCCCCTATCCCGTTGTTTAACTTCGCGGCGCGCTGAACGCGTGTACTTGAGCATGACCATTCGCCACCTTCCTCTTTTCCTGTTCCTGTTGCTGGCCACGGCCATTGTGGCCCAATCCGTTGACGCACCATCCAACCGGACCGATGCCCAAGGCCGCAAACAAGGCCCTTGGGTACGTACTTGGGCGGGAAGTGACCAGGTCCGCTATACCGGTCAGTTCAAGGACGACAAGCCCGTGGGCAGTTTCACCTATTACAGCACCAAAGGCGTGGTGGAGAGCAAGGTCGATCACTACGCCGGCAGCAATGCTTCACACGGCCGCCACTTCCACCCGAACGGAACGCTGATGGCTGAGGGACGCTATGTGGGACAGGAAAAGGATAGTACCTGGAACTACTTCGATAAGCAGGGCGTGTTGAGGAGCACTGAAAACTGGAAAGCTGGGAAGCTGGAAGGAGAAATGACGACCTTCTATCCCGATGGAAAGATCGCCGAAAGAAGGCACTTCAAGAATGGTTTGTCCCATGGGCTGGCCGAACAATTCCATGCGGATGGAAAGCCACGCTACAAAGCGAACTTCGTGAATGGGGAGCCCGAAGGGAAGGAGACGTTCTACTTCCCCAACGGGAACAAGGAGATCGAGGGCCGCTATGTGAACGGCAACCGCGACGGTGGCTGGATGTACTACAATGAGAACGGTTCCGTGCAGATGCAGATCCTTTACGCACAAGGAAAGTTGGTGCGGCAGAAATACGAGAATGGCACCTTCAAGGAATATTGGGAGGATGAACAAGTGAAGAGCGAAGAGACCTATAAGAACGGCAAACGCGAAGGTCCCTTCACGGAGTGGTACAACAATGGAGTGTGGACCGAGGTGCCGGTGAAGCTGGGGCCTCAAGGTGGAGAGAAGAACGAAGTGGAGCGGGTGCTCAAGGGGCAGACCAAGAAACGGGAAGGCACCTATAAAAATGATATCTTAGAGGGGCCTGTAAAGGAGTACGACGAAAAAGGAAAGTTGATCTCGACACTGATCTATGTGAACGGAGCTCCCGCTACGGGCGGGACGAAACCATGAGTAAGCACGGAAGAGTATTGGTGGCCATGAGCGGCGGAGTGGATAGCTCCGTTACCGCTCTGATGCTTCACGATCAAGGATATGAAGTGATCGGGGTCACGATGAAGACCTGGGATTATGCGGCCAATGGCACGGGGAAGCGCATCACAGGATGCTGCGATCTGGACAGCATCAACGATGCCCGCGATATGGCCGTGAGCCGTGGTTTCCACCATATGATCATCGACATCCGCGAGGAGTTCGGGACTTCCATCATCGGGAACTTCACCAGCGAGTACATGGCAGGGCGCACACCGAACCCTTGTGTGCTGTGCAACACCTTCATCAAGTGGGAGGCGCTGCTGAAGCGTGCCAATATGTTGGACTGCGAGCTGATCGCCACTGGGCATTATGCCAAGGTGCGATCAGAGGAGGTCGTTACTTCCTCTGGAACAGAGAACCGTTTCGTGGTGAGCAAGGGCGTGGACCACACCAAGGACCAGAGCTATGTGCTATGGGGCTTGGCACAAGAGAACCTGGCCCGTACCCGATTCCCGATCGGAGGCTTCAAGAAAACGGAGATCAGGGAGATGGCCTTGAAGAGCGGCTTTCCACAATTAGCCTCCAAGGGCGACAGCTATGAGATCTGCTTCATCCCCGACAACGACTACCGGGGTTTCCTCAAGCGCAGGGATCCTGTGGCCTTCGAGAAACTGGCGCACGGCAGGTTCGTGGGCACGGACGGGGCATCCTTGGGTGAGCACGATGGCTATCCCTTCTTCACGGTGGGTCAGCGCAAAGGATTGGGCATTGCCTTGGGCACGCCCATGTACGTAACAGAGATCATTCCGGAGACCAATACCGTGGTGCTGGGCAATAAGGAAGACCTCGATAAACACACCGCTTGGGTGCGCCAGCCGAACTTCCAGAAAGTGCCGGAACTAGTGGGTGAGATGGAGACGACGACCAAGATCCGATACAAGGACAAAGGAACGCCAGCCACCATCAGCATGGAGAATGAACATGTGCGTGTGGATTTTCATTCCAAGGTGAAAGGCATCGCACCGGGGCAGAGTGCCGTCTTTTATGAGGGGGATGATGTGATCGGTGGCGGTTTCATCGATCGCGAACCCCAACAGCCATGAAGAACACGTTCATCGTCCTTGTCGTTTTGCTGCTGGTCGTTCCCGGATGCAAGAAGGACGACCCTCCACCTCCCATCGATCTGGGCCATGCCTACTTTCCAACGGATACGGGCCGGTGGATCGATTACGCCGTGGACACGGTCTGGAGGAACGATTTAACCGGGGTAACCGACAGCACCAGCTACGCGCTCCGTGAAAAGATCGTGAATGACTTCACGGATCCGGAAGGGCGCCCGGCACAGCGCTTGATCCGTTTCAAACAGGATTCTGCTTCCGGCAATTGGATGCCCAAGGATGTCTGGTGGCAAGTACGTGGAACTACTCAAGCGGAACGTTCCGAGGAGAACCAGCGACGCATCAAGCTGATCTTCCCTCCGCGCACGGGACAATATTGGAATACCAATGCGCTCAATACGGAACGTGAATACGAACTCACATATCTGGAAGTGGATGTGCCTTGGAGCATCAACGGCATGAGCTTCGACAGTACGTTGCTGGTGAAGACCACCTATCCGAACAATGCGGTGATCACCAACACCTACTATGAGCGATACGCCAAGCATGTTGGCTTGGTCTATCGGCAAGTGGACAGCACGAACACGCAGATCGTGAACGGCGTGGTGAAGATCCGGGGTACTTGGTATAAGCAAGTGATCACAGGCTACGGTCAGTGATGTTTGCTCGCCGGAACGCTGAAGCGCAGCGGAAAATGATAATGCGCTTGCTCTGTACCGTCATGCGCCTGAACGTGCTGGTGGTCATCCTTCTGCTCTCCCCCTCCCTCATCGCCCAAACGGCTCCAGCCATCTACTGGGTTCAATTCACGGATAAGGACCATACGCCGTATAGTCTTTCAGCGCCCGAAGCTTATCTCTCCCAGCGCGCTATTGAGCGGCGTGCGCGCCAGAACATCCCCATCGATTCCTTGGACCTGCCTGTGGACCCCACCTACATCGCACAGCTGCTTGCCGCCGGACAGATCGAACTGTTGAACATTAGCAAGTGGTTCAACGCTGTCACCATTCGCAGCACCGACACCTTGGCGCTGGATAGCCTCGGTTTGCTCCCCTTCGTACATGAAGTGCGGATGACCATGGACGGAAAGCCCCGCCCTACGCGATTTGCGCAAAAGTTCGGGACCGGCGCGAAGACCTTCCAACAGGATTACGGCGCCTCCTTCCGGCAGATCGAAATGATGAACGGGCACTTGCTCCACGAGGTCGGTGCTGCCAAGGGCGAGGGCTTGCTCATTGGTGTGCTCGACTCGGGTTACGAGAATGCGGATATCCTGCCCGGCTTCGCTGATCTACGCAACCGCAACGGGATCATTTACACGCAGGACATGGTGGATCCGGGTGGCAATGTCTATGCGAATCACTACCACGGGCGTAGCGTGCTTTCACTGATGGCCGGGCATGTGGAAGGAAAACTGACCGGTACTGCACCCATGGCGGATTATGTACTTATCCGCACGGAGAACACCGCCAGTGAATACCTCGTGGAGGAAGACAATTGGGTGAGTGGCGCGGAAGTATGTGACAGTATCGGCTGTGATGTATTGAATACTTCACTGGGCTATACCACCTTCGACGACAGCACCCAGAACCACAGCTACGCAGACCTGAACGGCCTCACCTCGCGCATGACCCTTGCTGCCGATATCGCTTCGCGCAAAGGCATGATCCCGGTGAACAGCGCAGGGAATAGCGGGACATTGCCCTGGCACTACATCAGCGTGCCTGCCGACGCTTTCGACATTCTTGCCGTGGGTGCGGTAGGCATGGATCGTTCCGTTGCTGATTTCAGCTCACGCGGTCCAAGCGCAGATGGACGGGTAAAGCCGGACGTGAGCGCGGTAGGCTTCGGCACCATCGGCATTGGGATCGGTGGGGAGAACGTCTACGGCATCAACGGCACATCCTTCGCTTCCCCGCTGGTGGCCGGCCTCACCGCTTGTTTGTGGCAATTACACCGGGATCGTACCTCCCATGAGATCATGGATGCAGTGCGGCGCAGCGCCTCCCGACACAACACCCCCGATGATGACCTTGGCTATGGTATCCCGGATTTCTGGCGGGCCCACTTGTTGCTCGGCGGAAGAGATATCACGAACGTCACGAATGCTACGGCCTTCCAAGTGATGCCGGTGCCGTTCACGAATTTCTTGGACATCGAGGTGTTCGCAGGCGATGCAACCAGCATGGACCTCCGGATCCATGACGTGTTGGGCCGTGAGCTCTGGTCCACCACCACGGGCTTGGAGCCGCACACGTATTCCCGCGTGCGTATCCAGAACGACCTATTGACGCAGCTACGTGCCGGGACCTATATAGTGAAGGTGCAAGTTGGTGACTCGAAGCTGACCCAACGCGTGATCAAGGCCGGGTAGGAAATGCTCTGCACGGACAATACGCCACCGTTCACTCCGCAGCTTTTACTGGGTACGTATGCACAGGGGATTTTCCCCATGGCTGATGGGGATGGCACCATCCAATGGTACGACCCCGATCCACGCGCCATTTTCCCCTTGGATGCGATCGCGCCGAACGCTCGCTTCCGTCGCTTTCTCCGCAACAGTGATCTGCGCTGCACGCTGGACCTAGCCTTCGAAGAGGTGATCGGTCACTGTGCTACGGTGCATGGCGAAAGTTGGATCGATCAGCGGATCATCGCGACGTATACAGCCTTGCATTTCATGGGCCATGCTCAAAGCGTGGAGACCTGGCAAGGCGAACAATTGGTGGGTGGACTGTACGGCGTGAGCTTGGGTGGGGCTTTCTTCGGTGAGAGCATGTTCAGCTTGGTCCCGAACGGCAGCAAAGCTGCTTTTTACCACTTGGTCGAACATTTGAAGGAACGGGGATTTTCGCTCTTCGATACGCAGTTCCTGAATGCCCATACGGCATCCCTCGGAGCCATCGAGGTGCCCCGGAAAGAATTCAGCACGATGCTTGCCAAAGCACTGCGATCACCCAGCCGATCCTGAACCATGCGCACATTTGCACCTCTTGCTCTGCTCCTGCTTTCCGCTTCCGGTTTTGCACAATCCGACCTGAAAGTGGAGGTGATCCTGAACAAGCCTGACGCTGGTGGCAAGTTGCACTTTGCTCTCTGTCCTTCCGCAGAGGCGTACAAAACCGAAACGGGTTGTTCAACGAAAAGCGTGGAAGCTGACGCTCGTACGGTTAGTTGCACCTTCAGCGCGATCACTCCGGGAACCTATGCCATCAAGGTCTTCCACGATGTGAACAGCAACGGTGAACTGGACAAAAGCTGGATCGGCTGGCCGAAAGAACCCTATGGCTTCAGTAATGATGCACCCGTCAATACGGGTCCCCCACCCTTCAAGTTGGCTGCGTTTGAAGTGAAGGAAGGAAAACAGACCGAGCGGATCCGCTTACAATGAGCTTACGGACCATTAACGCCTACCCTTTTCCACACGCGGTTCCGTGGCATTCCGCTCCTGCAGGTATCGCTGGTACGGCTCCGTAAAAGCCGCACGATGCTCGAAGACATCCGCGAAATTCCCGATCAGCTCGATCACTGCTTCAGTGGCTTCCCGCAGACCATTCTCCCCGCCACTGTTGGCCGTTACGATATCAGTCTCACCCCTCGCGATCACATGGTTGGTGAACCGTTCACCCCCCTTCCGGCCGATCATTACCCGCAAACCACATTCCTTCGCAAGGGCCAGGTCGATGGCATCATCGAAGAAAAAGGCCACTTCTTGAGGTTTCAGATCGTTGTCCCTCAAGAAAACCTCAAAGGCATCGGGCTTGTTTATGTAACCCATGTAGATCGCATGGAACTTCTCCCGCTGCACGAACTTCTCCGCATGCGGATTGATCTGTCCGGTGATCACAGCGGCCGGTGGGTTCACGCCGTTCTTCAGCCACAAGGCAAAGCGCAGCATGTTCACGCCCATGCTGCCCACCTCGCTGAATGGGCTGCCACCATCGATGTCCTTCCAACCGTCGTTGAACACGCCGTCCCAATCGAAGAGGACAGCTTTGATGTTCTGCATTCGGCGCTGTAGTTCCGCTGGCTCGTGCAGGTAGCGGGTTTCGTGCATTTCAGTTGTCAGTTGTTCGTTGTCAGTTGTCAGGTCCGAACTTGAAACTTTAGTGTATACCCGGTTGTTCAGTTCAGTTTGCATCGCGGCAACGCGTTGGCAGCCTAACAACTGACAACCGACAACTCAGCCTTGACAACTCTACCCCGCAATTGCCTTCATCATATCCTGGATGTCCAGCATGCCGAGCTGCTTGCCGTTCTCGCTTACACTCAGGGTATCCACCTTATGCTCTTTGAACAGCTTCTGGGCCTCGTCCAACAAGGCTTCAGGAGACACGGTGTACGGCGCGTTGAATGTCAATGCGCTCAGCTTCTTGCTAAGGAACTTGTTTCCGTCCTTCTCGATGCCGCGGCGTAGGCCACCATCCGTGAAGACGCCCTTGTTCTTCCCTTTGGCGTCCACCACCATCACAGCGCCGAAGCCGTGCTTGGTCATTTCCACCAAGGCCTCGCTTACAGTTGCACCTTCCTTCACGATCGGATTGCTGCGTGAGAGCACGTCCTTCACCTTCATGGTGATCAAGCGGGTGTGCTCATAGAACTGTTGTGTGCCAATGGTGGTGAAATGGTTGTCCGTAAGTTGCTTCATCAGCTTCCAAGGGACCGTGATGGTGTGTACCCCGATCTCCACCGCATTGCGCACATGCTCTACTGTACGCACGCTGCTGAACATGATCTTGCTATCGTAGCCATAATAGTTCACGGCATCCACGCACTGCTGAACGAGGCTGAGCGCATCGTGCCCTTGGTCCTGTAAACGCCCCACGAGCGGACACACGTAATTGGCACCCGCTTGCATGGCCATGTAGGCCTGCTGCAGCGTGTACACCAAGTGCACGTTCACCATGATGCCTTGATCGCGTAGCATTTTGCACGCACGCAATCCCTCAAGGCTTACCGGGATCTTGAAGACTGTGGTCTCCTTCTTCAGACCCATCTTCAGTTGGCGTTTGGCCTCCTTCACCACTTCTTCAGCGGTTTCGCCCAAGGCTTCCACCTGCAGGATGGGCACCTTCTTGGCAAGGTCGAGGATCATCTTGTCGATGTTCGTGACCCCCCCACGATGCATGAAAGTGGGCGTGGTGGTGAGACCGGTGAGAAAACCAAGCTTGAAGGCTTCGTCGATCTCCTTGATGTCGGCACTGTCTAAGTAGAGTTCCATGTGGGAATGTTGGTTGTCTTGTATCTGTTGTCTTATGCTGGTTGTCAAATGTCCAATGCGCTATGTCCGGTCAAAGCATGGGACATAAGACGCAGGTCAGTACTGATCTCCGAAACTCATCCTTTCACCTCCACATTTTCCCTGTACTTCACCTCCACCGCATGCAGATCCAGCAGCGGCTTCAGGAATTCCTCCAGATCATAGACACAAAGCTGGCTGGCTGCATCACAGAGCGCAGTGCTTGGGTCGGGGTGTGTTTCAATGAAGACACCATCAACGCCCGCTGCCACACCGGCACGGGCAATGGTGGGAAGGAACTCGCGATTGCCGCCCCGAGGGTCGGCACTGGGGATGCCATACTTGCGGATGCTGTGTGTGATGTCGAATACCACGGGATAGCCTGCTTGGCGAAGGTGATAGAACGCTCGGGGGTCCACCACCAGATCATTGTATCCAAGAACAAATCCGCGCTCCGTGAGGATGATCTTCTCGTTACCCACACTCTCGATCTTCCTCACCGGTTTTACCATATTGTCCGGGGCTAGGAACTGGCCGTGTTTCAGGTTGATCACTGCACCGGTCCTGGCCGCCTCCGTGACCAAGGTGGTCTGCATGCAGAGGTAGGCAGGGATCTGGAGTACATCGCACACTTCCGCAGCAGCTTTCACCTGGCTCGGATAGTGTACATCCGTGAGGATGGGAAATCCGAACTCCTTTTTCACCTTCTCCAGTGTCTTCAACCCCTCATCGAGCCCTGGGCCCATGTAGAACTCCACACTGCTGCGGTTGTCCTTCATGAAGCTGCTCTTGTATATGATGGGGACCTTAGTGCGCTCGCTTACCTCGCGAAGCTTCTCCGCCGTCCTCATCATGATGCTTTCCTCCTCGATCACGCAAGGACCCGAGATCAGAAAGAGTTGATCTCCTCCGCAATCGATGTTACCGACTTGTACGTGCTTGGTCATGTTGGGCTGATGAGTGGTTCTATATCCGATATGCACGGGACACTGATGGCATGGAATAATGGGAGCAATGCATATCGGAGGAGTGCTTTGGTTAATGGCGAGGCAAGCCTGGCCACTTAGGACGGACATTAAACATTTGCCCGCTGCGCAAATCTACCGTTTCCCAACGCTCACATTCAGCAGTGATTTGCCATTCAGGAATCCTTCGAGTACATCGCCCTCCGCAATGGGTCCAATTCCGGCTGGCGTACCCGTGAACATCAGATCGCCGGGTTCCAAGGTGACAAAGCGTGAAACGTATGCGATCAACTCGGGAACGGTAAAGATCATGTTCGCAGTAGTGTCCTGCTGTACAGTTACACCGTTCTTCTTCAGCTCGATCCCAAACCCTTGCAGGTCGGTGGAGGCCGTCATGGGCAATTCCACCTCTCCCAACACCGCCGATCCATCCCAGGCCTTCGCCTTTTCCCAAGGGAGACCTTTTGCTTTCAATTGATTCTGGAGGGTGCGTGCGGTAAGATCCAATCCCAAGCTGAAAGAAGCGATCAGGCCCAAGGCCATGTTCACTGGAACATCCTTTGCATAGCTGTCTATCATCACCACCAATTCCAGCTCATGCTCGATCTCTCCTGGGATATCCGGAAGGATGATGGGCTGGCCCGGATAGAGGCAAGCGGTAGTGGGCTTCATGAAGAAGATCGGTTCCGAAGGGACCTCATTTCCCGTTTCCTTGGCGTGGTCGGCATAGTTGCGACCGATACAGATGATCTTCATTTCAAGGGTGCAAAGCGATGGTTTGGTGGCTGCAGAGGCGCAAAGAAGGGTTCCTTCCACGAATGGATGGGAACGGCCATCCTTCAGGACACGGCTTTCCGGGGTACCATGTTGTACTCCCCGGTGCCCCAGCGCCTATACGGCCATCATCATTACTCATGGATATCTGCCAACACGTTTTTCATCACGGCCAAGGTACTTCCCGGCAGCTCGGCCTTGGTCATCAGCCATTGCATATAGCCGGGATCGTTCCGGCCGATGTTCTCGATGGTCCAGCCCTTGTACTTCCCGAAAGCGAGACATACGGCGCCTTGATCATCGAACAGAAGTTTCCCGGCCGCATCGGGAGCCCGCTTGCGATCGCCGCAGAATTCACCTAGGGCGGAGGCGGTCCGGGGAAGTTCAGTATAGCGCTCCAATTGGGCAAGCAGCACATCGGCGGTCATCTCCACATCGGCCAAGGCATCGTGGGCGCCCGTATGCTCACGATCCAAGTAAAAGCGTGCAGCAGCGGTGAGGTCGCGCCTCTCAAAGTGATGGTAGATCCGCAAGGCATCGATCACCCGCAGGGTGGACGAATCCCATGTCGCCCCCACCCGGTAGAGTTCCTCGCTGAGAAAGGGCAGGTCGAAACGGAGAACATTGAAACCGCACAGGTCGCAACCATTCAACTCGCGCAGTAGCTCGCCGGAAAGCTCCGCGAGCACCGGAGCATCGGCGACATCGGCATTGGAGATCCCATGCACCGCAGTGGCCTCTGGAGGAATGGGCATTTCGGGATTCACCAAGCTCTGCCATTTCTCACGCGTGCCGTCGGGCATCAGGCGTACCACGGCGATCTGCACGATGCGGTCACGGCCGATACGGACACCGGTGGTCTCCAGATCAAAAACCGCCAAAGGACGTTCCAATTCCATTGTCATGGCTGCAAGTTGGCATGAAAAAGCCCCCGTGGTTGCGGGGGCTTTTTCATTTTTTGAACAGGGTATGCTCAACGGACCTTGAGCTTTACGAACTGGAATTTGCCGTACTTCTCCTTGTTCTTGTAATCTCCACGATATTTTGGGCCTTGTACCAAGTGGTTCACGGAGCCGAGCAGGAGGTTCTTGGGGTCCTTGCCGGCCGCCTTAACCGCATCCAGCAGGGCCTTCCGTGCAACCTCCATGCGGAGATTGCTCAGCTTGTCATTAGTGCCGTAGGTCTTTGTCGGCACATGTGAAGCACTGGCCTCAATGGTCACGTTCACGGTTTCCTGCTTGTCGAACAAGGCGATCACCTTACCAGCGAATTCCTTCCATTGCGCGCTGTTCACATCGATCGCGGATTCGTTGTAGTCGTGGTATTTCACGAACTCAGCCTCGAACGTAGCATCCGGTGTCACGTGTTTCTCTCCTTCTTCCTTGCGTTCCGCATCGGTCTTCGGGGTGGCTCCGGGGACCACCTTTATTGGGGTCTTCACCTTGCTATCCGGTCCTACCACGGTAACGCCTCCCTTCACCGGCTCGCCCTTCTCCTTGCTTCCGGGGGGAGCGCCTTCAGGCAGGTCCACGATACTTGCAGCTCCATCCAATGATACAGGGTTCAAGTACACCTCCTTGTTGATCTCCTGGTAGGCGCTTTCGCACTCCACGAAGATGTCTTCGGTGTGGATGGTCTTATCGTTCACCCGGTAATCCAGGTTGTAGTTCTTGCACGGAGCAAGAATGGCCACGTAAACGCCATCACGCTGGCGGGGCTTGTAGCTCTTCACTTCGCCCGTGGCCTTATCCGTGACATATAAAGTGGTAGTGGGCGAAAGCTGCTCACCTGGAGGGGGAATGATGAAGCCTTTCAGCACGGCCAGTCCCTCAGCCCCCATTTCCCCTGGAAAGTCCACAAAGTAGATGTCCTTTTCACCGTAGCCACCGATCTTGTCGGAGCTGAAGTATCCGCGCTTACCATCGGCCGTGGTCACGAAGAAGACATCATCATCCACGGTGTTCAAGGGATATCCGATGTTCACCGGGGTGCTCCACGTTCCATCGGCCTGCATCTCGGACGTGAAGATGTCGAACCCGCCCATGCTATTATGGCCTTTGCTGGAGAAGTACATCGTGCGCCCGTTCGGGTGGATGAACACGCCATCTTCCTCGTAAGGCGTGTTGATCGTGTTGCCCAGGTTCTGGGCCTTGCTCCACTCCCCTGTGGGTAGCTTCACCACGCGATAGATATCGCGACCACCATAGCCACCGGAACGGTTGCTCACGAAGTAGAAGGTGTTCCCATCCCCGCTCAAGGCGCCGTGGGTTTCCCATGACTTGGTATTGATGTCCGAACCCATTTTCACGGGATCGCTCCAGATCTCACCTACAAGCTTGCTCTCGTACAGGTTCCCGTCGCCATCGTCATCCTTGTAGATGATCAAGGTCTGTCCGTCGGCCGATACGTTCACCGTGCCCAAGTGACCCACCTCCGGATTGATGTTCAGCGGTTCCGGGGTCTGCCATTTGCCGTTCCGGTCCTTGTAGCTCACATAGATGTTCTCGAACGGAAGGTTTGCAACCGGATCGATAAGGCCCAAATTGCTGCTATCCGACCTGATCCGGCGCGAGGTGAAGAACAAGGCGTTCCCGTCCACACTGATCACCGGGCTGAAATCAGGATACTCGGAGTTGATGACCGGTCCGATGTTGCTGATCTCAAAATTCTTGGGGTCAGCCATCAGTTTTCGTGCATTGGCCGTTTCTTCCAAGCCGCGAACCGCCATCGGCTTGAAGTCACTGCGGTCGCCAGCTTCAGCAATGAACTTCCGATAGGATGCATCGGCCTTATCGAATTCGTTATTCAGATGGTACGCCTTCCCCAGCCAGTAGTCCACCTTGGGTGGAGCATTCCTCTCTTTGGGGTCGAAGGGGTTATAACCCGAAGTATTCAACCCGCCATAGCTGGAACCACGTTTGGCCGCTGCCGCTTCCAAGTATGGCAGCGCTTTGGACTTTTCGTTATAGGATAGCATGTAGGCTTCGCCCACCTTCCAATTCAGGTTGGAGTTCTCGGGGTCCTTGGCCAACAGATCTTTCCAGACCATTGCTGCCTGCCCATAGAACTTCTCCTCCATCAATTGGCTCGCCTCCTCGAATGTGGAGGTGGAAGGAACGGTGGGAGGGCCTTGGGCTCTAAGGTTCATACCTATTGCGAGCAACGGAATGGCAAGAAGGGTGGCGTGTAGTTTTCGGATCATTACGTGCTACGATCTATTGCTCATTTCACAGAGCGGTGTGGTTAGTGGCTAAATGTAGAAGTTTTCCCTTGTAGGATCCATTTCGTCAGATCTCAGTATCGATGGACCACCCTTCCAGAATGTCAGCCACCCGACGAACGAACTTACCTCCTAGGGCACCATCCACTACGCGGTGATCGTAGCTATGGCTGAGGAACATCATATGGCGGACGGCAATAACATCTCCTGTGGGCGTTTCCAGTACGGCGGGTTTCTTCTTGATCGCACCCATGGCCATGATGGCCACTTGGGGCTGGTTGATGATCGGTGTGCCCAGCACATTGCCGAACGTGCCCACATTGGTCACCGTGTAGGTTCCCCCACTGACCTCATCCGGCGAAAGTTTACCGTTGCGTGCCCGGTTCGCCAGGTCATTTACCGCTTTGGCAAGACCCATCAAATTCAAGCGGTCGGCGTTGCGCACCACCGGCACGATCAAATTGCCTGAGGGAAGTGCAGCAGCCATGCCGATGTTGATGTCCTTCTTCTTGATGATCTTATCCCCGTTCACTTGGATGTTGATCAATGGCATCTCCTTGATGGCTTGTGCGATCGCCATGATGAAAATGGGCGTGAAGGTGATCTTCTCCCCTTCCCGCTTTTCGAACGCACCCTTCACCTTGTTCCGCCAGAGCACCAAGTTCGTCACATCAGCCTCTACAAAGCTGGTGACATGCGGGCTGGTGCGTTTGCTCATCACCATATGGTCGGCGATCAGCTTGCGCATGCGATCCATCTCCACCAGCTCATCACCCGGGGCGAGTTTGATCTCCGATGGAGCGGCAGCCGGTGCAGTTGCGGCCTGAGTGGTGGTGGGAGTGGGTTGTGGTGCTGGAGCTTTGGCAACCGCTGAGACAGCAGTTTCCGTTTCCCCGTTGCTTGTCTCCACCCGCTTGGGCAGGTAATCCAACAGGTCCTTTTTAGTGACCCGGCCTCCTTGTCCGCTTCCTTCAATGGCCTCCAGTTCTTCCATGGTCACGCCTTCGCTTTCCGCGATGTTGCGCACCAATGGACTATAGAATTTCCCGCTCGGGCCGGAACGTTCCACCGGGGAACCTCCACTTGCCATGGTGGATGGATCGGCCGTGGCCTGTACACGGGGTGCAGCATGTTCTACGGCAGGGGCTGCATGAGCTGCCGGTGCCACTTGCGCGGTATCGCCTGCGGCACCGAGTTGGGCGATCAATTGCCCAACCTGTACCACATCGCCTTCCTGTACTGTTCTTTTCAGCAGGATGCCATCCTGTGGGGCCGGCACCTCACTATCTACCTTGTCCGTGGCGATCTCCACCAACGGCTCATCGGCTTCCACACGGTCCCCTTCATTCTTCAACCACTTGATGATGGTGGCTTCCGCCACACTCTCGCCCATTTTGGGCAATAGGATATCGATCTGTGCCATTCAGTTCCGCTTCTGGAAGATAGCTTGCGGGCTGCGAAGTTATCCGAGCCGTGGGAACAAGCGGTCCTCGGGTCGTACTTAAACCTCCGTTTCGCCCATTTCAGCCCATATCAGCCCTGGTTCCCAGGGATCGAAAATTGGCGAACACGCGCCCCATGTCCTTCCATACCCGATAGTCCTTGGCGTATTCAAGATCCATTCGGTGTACGGTCAGGGGAGCGCGTTTCCGGTGGTCAGTACGCGCCGGATCCAATACCCCCGGCCTGATGCGTGGCATGCGCCTGTCGGCGCCCGGCATCACATAGCCCACCCAAGTGCGCTTGCCCAATAGCACCAGGAAGAGGTTCCGGATGAAACCGACCTTGGCCTCCACGAACCAGATCCCCACGGGTAGCGTGATCAGCAGGAACAGCGAGACCAGTAGGTCCATGGTCCTCCGGCGACGTTTAGCGGAGGAGCTGTCAACCGCATGGTCCCGGAGGATCAACAGGTCCTGTAAGCTTTCCGTGGTGCTGGGGCCGATGATGAATTCCGAGGCCGGCTGCGCGATCTTGAAGATCACCCCCGTGTTCTGCAATTGTTCAAGCATGCGGATGATCCGCTGGGAGGAGAGGTCCTTGGCACAGAACACCACTTCATCCAAGCGTTGCTTCCGAATGGCCTCTTTGACCTGTGCTGCCCCTGTAGGTTCGTCCACCGTGCCGGCATCCATGGTGATCTCCAGGTCCAGACCGTAGTGGGTCTGCCAGAGCAGGCCCAAGGCGCGCTTGGTCTCTTCTTCGGACCCGATGGCCAGTATCCGCGCACGTTCTACCGGAGAGGTGGAAATGCGACGGATCTCCAACATGTACAACAACAGCCGAACGCATACGACCACGGCCCCTGACATGGCCAGCATGGTAAAGACCTCCGCCAATTTCAGTCCCGTCCACTGCTGTGTGGCTAAGCCACACAGGAACAATGCAACGAGCCCTTTCAGGATGTTTGCGGCCTTGAGTGGAAGGTCGTACACGCCGAAGAGGGCCATGATGCCCAAAGTCGCCGCAGCCATTAGCACGCGGTCACTTGTCGCCAGCGTACCCAGGATGTTCAGGTGTTCCATGAGCACCAAGCCAGAGTACAGCAAGACCAAGTCCACGATGGGCAACAGGGCTTCCCACAAAAAACGGAGAACAAGGGCCGCCGCTGCGCTTAGATAAATGGCACCGCGGATGATGAATGAGAAGAGCTGCGGGCCCCGTCTGGTGAAATGCTTCTTGGCGAAGATCACCATCGCGTTATAGAACACGAAGACGTAGTTCACGCTGCTCTTTTTTGTGCTTTCTCCTTTGTAGTGGATGATGGGTGCATCAGGGAAGTACCAGTTCTCGTAGCCACCCAGCGTGATGCGATAGCTCAGGTCGATATCCTCCCCATACATGAAGAAGCTCTCGTCCAGAAGACCTATTTCGTCCAACATCTCCTTCCGCAGGAACATACATGCTCCGGACAGGATCTCGATGGGGGCTACTTCATTTTCCGGCAGGTGACCCAAATGGTAGCGGCCGAAGAGCTTGCTGTGCGGAAAAAGCCTGGACAAGCCCATGATCTTGAAGAAGGCCACGGTAGGTGTTGGCAGCCCACGCTTGCTTTCCGGAAGGAAGCGACCGGTGCCATCGATCATCTTCACACCGAGCCCGCCGGCTTTGGGGTGTGCATCGAGAAAATCGACCACTTTCCGGAACACGTCCTCTCCAACTACAGTGTCCGGATTGAGCAGCAGCACGTACTCGCCGCTGCTTTCACGGATGGCCTGGTTGTTTGCCCGGCTGAAGCCGACGTTCTCCGTGTTGGCGATCAGCTTCACTTGTGGGAATTTCATCCGGACCATCCCCGTACTTCCATCCGTGCTCTGGTTGTCCACCACGAACACCTCACCATCCATCCCCTCCAATGCCTCAAAGACTGTCCGGAGGCATTGCTCCAAGAACGCCTTGACGTTATAGTTCACAACGATGATGCTGAGCTTCATGGGCATCGGTAAGGCCTCATCTCCGTACGCTTTGCTCGTAGGGCTTCCGGTCAGCGATGCTGCGGCCCAAGGTCACCTCATCCACTTGGTCCAGGTCGCCGCCCACGCTGATCCCGCGAGCGATCATGCTGACGGAGATACCGAGCTCATGCAACTTCCGGTGCAGAAAGAAGCTGGTGGTGTCGCCCTCCAAGGTGGCCCCTAACGCCAACACCACCTCCGCCACTCCCCCATTGCCGATGCGCGCCAAGAGCTCCTTGGTGTGCAGGTCGTCCGGTCCGATTCCGTCCATGGGGCTGATCACCCCGCCGAGCACGTGATACAGTCCCTTGAACTGGCGGGTGTTCTCAATGGCGATCACATCGCGGATATCCTCAACCACGCAGATCAATGAGCGATCCCGTGCCGGGTTGGCGCAGATGTCGCAGACAGGTCGATCACTGATGTTGCAGCATTCGGAACAGTACATCACGTCTTCACGCAATCGGCGCACGGCTTCACTGAAGCGTACCACTTCGTGCCGTTCCCTGCGCAGTAGGTCCAAGGCCAAGCGCATGGCCGTGCGGCGACCAATTCCCGGCAAGGTGGCCAATTGATCCACGGCCTGATCGAGCAATGCGGAGCTGAGCGCCATGGCGCAAAGATGCAAAGGCTTCACCGCAGGTCAACGTTAAACCTCGGATCGATGCAATAGCACCGGCCGGCATTGCTTGTTGATCCCCCGTTGCGACCGATCATCACGTGACAGGATGGTCGGCTTGGCAAGCTCTATCGCTTGCTCAGAGTTGCACCTTCAACCCATCGAATGCCAAGTGGACGTTCGGAGGAAGGATCACGCTGGCATGCAGGCCCATCAGATGGCTGATATGCGTGAGATAGGCCCGGTCGGGCGCCAGTTCTTCGATCAGCGCCAAGGCTTCTTCGAGGTTGAAGTGCGAGATATGCGCTTTCTTACGGAGTGCATTCACCACCAACACTTCACTTCCACGGATCTTCTCCTTTTCCGCCGGAGCGATGGATTTAGCGTCCGTGATATACGTAAGACCGCCGATCCGAAAACCCAGGACGGGCATATGATGATGCATCACTTCCAGCGGTATCACGTTAAGTCCTTCCACTTGGAACGGCTCGCGCCCGATGGTGTGGAGGTCGAACTGGGGAATGCCCGGATACTTCGATCCTGAGAAAGCATAGGCGAACACCCGCCGAACTGCGGTAAGTGTGGGAGGGTCACCATAAATGGATATGGGCTGCGGAGGTTCATGTGCGAAACTGAAGGACCGTAGATCATCCATGCCTGCGATATGGTCCATGTGCTCGTGCGTGAGCAACACAGCATCCAAGTGGCGGACTTTTTCGCGCAGCATTTGCTGGCGCAGGTCAGGCCCGGAATCGATCAAAATATGCCGGCCTTCGGACCCTACCAGAACCGAGGACCGCGTTCGTTCATCCCGGGGGTCCTTGCTCATGCATACCGCACAATCGCAGGCGATCACAGGAACGCCTTGGCTGGTGCCGGTACCTAGGAATGTGAGTTGCACTGGAAGAAGTGGATTGTCCGGCGAAGGTAACGGCCTCGTTCATCCATGCTGATGCAACTACGCTCCGCTTAACCCTGCGCTTGCTATTGCACTACGGGACCCACCAACTCCCGGTTCACGTTGGGGATATCTTCCTTGCTGAAGGACACGCGATCGTCCTCCTCCTTCAGTTTCATCACCAAGGCGAGTGCATCGGGCACCACATCACTGCACAGGGTGAGGAAGCTGCCCGGCTTTGCGGTACTGATCGCATACCGAATCGCTTCTTCTTCCTTTTTGATGATGGTGACCTTTTTGGAGGGATTCACTTCATGGATGCCTTTCATCATGAGCGCGATGATATCATCGTCGGTCTTGCCGCGCAGGTTTCGGTCCTGCCGTATGATGATCTCGTCGAACATTCCTGCGCTGAGCCTGCCCAGCGCAATGGTATCCTCGTCGCGGCGGTCCCCAACCCCAGCGATCACGCCCACCTTCGGGCTATCGGGCACCTTGCTGAGGAAACGCCCTAACGCTTCAAAGCCATGGGGGTTATGAGCATAATCCACCACCACTTGGAAATTCTTGAACTGGAACAGGTTCAAGCGACCCGGTGTTTGTGCCGGTGATGGAACAAACGTGCTGAGTGCCTCACGCAGCTCCTCCATCTTCACACCGCGCACGTACGCTGCGAGCACAGCGGGCAGGATGTTCTGGATGTTAAAGACAGCCTTGCCGCCTAATGTCAAAGGAACATTCACGGCCTTCTCAATGCGAAGCTTCCACTCCCCTTTGCTGATGGTGATATAGCCGTTCTCATAGATCGCCGCGAGGCCACCCAGCTTGCAGTGCTGGCGGATGAGGCGGTTCGTTTCATCCAGGCTGAACAGCGCGATCTTGCAATCGCACTGCTTGCGCATGGCCATCACAAGGTCATCATCGGCGTTCAGGATGGCATAACCGTCGCTGCGCACACTACGTGGAACGGTGCTCTTTACATGCGCCAGATCCTCCAATGTATTGATGTCCTTAAGGCCAAGATGATCCGCAGCGATGTTGGTACAAATACCTACATCGCAGCTTTCAAACCCAAGGCCGCTTCGGACCATGCCACCGCGCGCCGTTTCCAGCACGGCCATGTCCACCAAAGGATCCTTCAGCACGAACTGCGCACTTATGGGGCCGGTACAATCCCCCTGCATCAGCAGGCGATTCATGATATACACGCCATCACTACAGGTCATGCCCACCTTGTTGCCGTGGCTACGCATGATGTGCGCGATCAGGCGTGTAGTGGTGGTCTTCCCGTTTGTGCCGGTGACGGCGATGATGGGAATACGACTGGCGGCACCGGGTGGGAAGAGCATGTCCACCACGGGCTCGGCAACGTTGCGCCCCAACCCTTCGGTCGGATCCAGATGCATCCGGAAACCGGGCGCTGCGTTCACTTCCAATACTGCCCCGCATTCGTTCAAGGGGCGAGTGATGTCCTCGGTCATGATATCAATGCCGCAGATGTCCAGATCGATGATCCGCGAGATCCGCTCAGCCATGAAGACATTATAGGAATGGACCTGTTCGGTCACATCCGTGGCCGTACCACCCGTACTGAGGTTGGCGGTGGCCTTCAGGTAAACCTTCTCCCCTTCTCCCGGTATACTGGCGGGGGTCATCCCGTTCCTGCTCAACAGCTCCAGTGTGTGTGCATCAATGTCCACCTGGGTAAGCACGTTTTCGTGTCCGAAACCGCGGCGTGGATCCTTGTTCAGTTCCTCCACCAATTCTTCAATGGTGTGCTTTCCATTCCCCACTACGCAAGCAGGTGTGCGCTTGGCCGCCGCAACGAATTTGTGATCGATCACCAACAGGCGATGATCCAGCCCGGTGATCTCCTTCTCCACCACCACGCTCCGGCTGATCTGCTGCGCCAAGGCCAAGGCGGTCTTGGCTTCGTCCAGCGTCTTCACCCCGATGGTGGCACCCCGTCCATGGTTGCCCGCGATGGGCTTGATCACACAGGGGAAGCCCACGCTTTCCAGAGCGGCGATAAGCCCTTCTTCAGTACGTACCACCCGCCCTTTCGGCACGGAGATCTCATAGCTCTCCAGCAGTTCCTTCGTCTCTTCCTTATCACAGGCGATCTCCACTCCTATGTTGCTGGTGTTGCTGGTAACGGTGGCCCGGATCCGCTTCTGGTGGATACCGTGCCCCAATTGCACGAGGCTTTGCCCGTTGAGGCGTAGATAGGGAATGCCACGTCTCACGGCCTCCTCCACGATCGAACCTGTACTGGGACCCATGCGGGTCTCCTCACGGAGCTCCCGCATCCGTTGGATATCACTCTCCAGATCATAGGCTGTTGCGCTTATCAACGCTTCCGCAATGCGCACCCCTGCCTTGGCGGCGTATAGCCCGACGGCCTCCTCGATATAGCTGAAGACCACGTTGTATATACCATGCTCACCCGTGGTGCGGGTCCTTCCGAAGCCCGTGTCCATGCCTGCCAAGGTCTGGATCTCCAACGCGATATGCTCGATCACGTGGCCCATCCACGTGCCGCGTTCCACGCGCTCGAAAAAGCCTCCCTCGTGATCTTCACTACAGCGATGGGTGTAGAGGCTCGGCAACATACCCTTGAGCCGGTCCAGGAAGCCCGGGATCTTATCCGTAGGCCGTTCCTCGAGTTCCTCGATATCCAGCCGCATTACGATCAGCCGGTGCCGACGTACGGACCAGTAGTTAGGGCCACGCATGGCCTTGAGTTCCAAGATCCGCATATCTGTGTGGGGGGTATTGCGCGGTCAATGTATGAAGATAGCGGTGTTGAACAAATTTCCCCAGGAACGGTACAAGCGACCGGGGACAGTTAGTTTTGTCCCTGTTGTTCCCGGCCGATCGCCGGATGGACGACCGGGGCGGGGGTTAAAACGAACATCATGGACACAACGCCCAAAGGGAAGTTGATCGCCATCGGAGGTGCCGAGGACAAAGGAAACGGCACGGAGAAGAACGGTGGGGACTCAGGAAGTTTTATCGAGGCCGGTATCCTTCGCCGTGTGGTGGACGAAATGGGAGGCCCATCAGCGCGTATCGCCCTGGTCACCACGGCCAGCTCCATTCCGGAGGAGGTGGCGGAGAACTATGTTGAAGCATTCGGGAAGCTCGGGGTGAAGGACCTGGACATACTGGACATCCGCGAACGCAAGGACGTAACGCCGGAAATGGCCGAACGCTTGGCAGCAGCCAGCGGTGTAATGATCAGCGGCGGCAACCAGCTCCGGCTTACCACGATCTTCGGTGGCACACCATTCATGAAGGCCATGAAACGCCGCTATTATGATGAGGTCGGCTTCGTGATCGCTGGCACCAGTGCAGGGGCGATGTGCATGAGCACTACCATGATCTACCAAGGCCAAAGTGCCACAGGCCTGGTGAAGGGAGGCGTTAAAATGACCGTTGGGGCGGGGTTGATCAACGATGTGGTGATCGACAGCCACTTCGTGAAGCGGGGTCGCTTCAGCCGACTTACCCAAGCCATCTCCGGGAACCCTACCTCCATTGGGATCGGCCTCGGCGAGGATACGGGTGTGGTGATCACTGAGGGGGACCATCTGGAGACCATCGGTAGCGGGCAAGTGATGATCTTCGATGGTCACGATATCTCATACACCAATCTGGCCGACGTGGAAGAGGGCGAGGTCTTCAGCATCGAAGGCATGCGCATCCATATCATTTCAAAGGGGCATAGTTATTCCTTGAAGGACCGTCGCTTTACCGCCACACCGGCAACCCATCAGAAGACCACTTGAGGTCCAATACGAGACGGTGACCCGTCAACGAGCCGCTCCGGAACCGTACAAACTTCGGAAAGTAGTTGGGGCACGACTTCCACGATGTGTAGAGGTCGGCCATGTAATTTCCCCATGTTCGGGGAATTCCCCGCTCATATTCAATTGGCATACTTCTTCCTTGGGAAGTAGTACATTTAAAACCAAAACCACACCATGAGCACCCAAAGAACATTACTTGGCGTACTGCTCGGCCTTACCGCCGGAGCTGCCATCGGTATCCTGTTGGCCCCACGTTCCGGCAAAGAGACCCGCATCCTGCTGAAGAAGAAAGGCGTAAAAGCAAAGGAAGATCTGAGCGACCTTCTGGACCAAGGGTATGAGCAATGGAAGAAAGCTCGAAACACCATCGTGGAACGCGCCAACATGACGAAAGCTGACATCAAGGACTTCCTCGGTTTCATGTCCGCTGAAGGTGCTGACCTCAAGGATCGTATCGCAAGCGATGTGAAAAGCAGCGCAAAGAACGTGGCCAATGCAGGTAAGCGTGCTGTGGACCCCGCCTCGCATAACTGATCTGAATCCTTGTAGCAATACCTGCCGCTAATGAGCGGCAGGTATTGCTTATGTCCCACTTAAGCCTCATCATATGAGTTTCACCACCAAAGGGACCGGTCCTTCCCGCCCACACACTGCCGACCCGGCCGACCACAATGAACTGGGCGAGTATTTTGATTCACTTCGTGCGCAGGCAAAGGATTATGTGAATACTGAGAAAAAAGTATTGACCCTTTTCATCTATGAGAAGATCGGCAAGGCCGTCGGAGGCTTGGTCGGCATTGTGATCTCCGCGATCGCCGTGATCCTCTTTCTCGTTTTCGGCAGCGTCGCCCTTGCGCTCTACCTCGGTTCGCTCCTGGCAAGTGTTGCGTTAGGATTCCTGATCGTGGCCGGCCTTTATCTCTTGGTATTTATCATCGTCCATTTCATGGCCCATAAGGCCATTCGTAATTCAACGATGCTGAACGTCATCAACTCCTTCTATGATGAAAACGACTGATCGCTTCGCTGACCTGAAGGAATTCCAAGCTGAGAAGGCGCTGCTTCTGATGGAACGGCGGGAGCATTTAGTTCGTCTTGAACGTCACTTCTCAGTATGGAAGGAACCTCGGTTCCGCAAGGCCATGGTGAATGACGTGGTTGGTGATATCACACGGCAGATACTTCCCAAGGGGATCTTGGGCACCTTGCTCGGCAAAGGCGATGTGAGCAGTGGGTTACGCATGGCTTTCGGTACGGGTCAAGGTGGTCTACTTAAACGGGCAGCGCTTTTTGCGTTGGGCATTGCGGCTCCTTCACTCCTTCAAAAGTTGGAAAACATTTCCCTTCCGGATATCGGTCACGAACTCCAAGTAAGTTGGCACCGTCTGAAAGAGCACATGCGCGAACGCAAGGCCGAACGGATGGACGTATGACATCACGCGTGAAGGAAGCGTCCAGGACGGCCCCAGGCCTTCAAGAAAGGATGAGTCCTTTGCTACGTTATGTCCTGGTGCTCTTTGCGGTGATCGGCACGGTAACCATCCTTGCATTGGGAAGCAGCTTGTTCATTCTTCTCTTTGTGGCCGGGATATTCAGCTTTCTCCTGCTCCCATTTTGCCGCAAGCTGGAGCGATGGGGTTCCCCGCTGTGGCTGGCCGCAGCCGTGAGCTGCCTGTTGCTCTTGCTGATCTTCATCGGGTTGATCAGTTTTCTGGGATGGCAGTACGCCCACTTCGGCACGGACCTCCCCGCTCTCCAACAGGCCTTGTTGGAACACATCAATAACGGACAGACCTATTTGGAGCAACGCTTCAACGTGCCCCGGGGGCAACAGGCTGATTGGTTGAACAAGGAACTCTCCGCTCTGGCTGAAAGTGGCGGGGCCATGGCCATGAGCCTGTTCACCGCCACCGGAACAGCCTTGGCAACAGCGGTCATCGTGCCCATAGTCACCTTCTTCCTCCTGCTTTTGAAAGGGAGGTTCCGGGTGTTCTTCTCCAAGTTGCCCTCGAACGCCGATGGAGCGATCCTGCGCGTGGTGAACAATATCGCAATGCTCTCCCGCCAATGGCTCAAGGGAGTCCTTACCGTGGTGCTTTTTCTGGCCATACTCAACTCCATCGGCTTTCTTGCTTTGGGCTTGGAATATGCCATCCTATTGGGTGTAACAGCTGCCATACTGAACGTGGTACCGTACGTGGGACCATGGCTAGGGGCCATCATTCCTGCATTGATCGCCTTGCTGACGAAGGACTCCGCCATGTATGTGCTCGGCGTTGCTGGAGTGATCGCAATAACCCAGTTCCTCGATAATAACTTCTTCACGCCCAAGGTGGTGGGCTCAAGTGTGAAGCTCAATCCCCTGGCCAGCATCATCGCCTTGATCGCATGGGGTTCCATTTGGGGCTTGATGGGCCTGATCTTAGCCATTCCGATCACTGGAATGATGAAGCTCGTCTTTGATGAGATCCCGACCCTGCAGCCGTGGGGCTTCCTATTAGGGGAAGAGGAAAAATGGCCTAGGAAAGATCGGCACAAACTGTCCCTCTCCTTAGCTGGAGACCAGGAAAAGAGAACTGTAAATTAATGCCCCCCCGTATGAAGTTCGGTTACATTTGGGGCAATGCGTACGCCACGGCTTCTATTGGCAGTTGCAGTGATCGGAGCTCTTGATCTGCAGGCACAGACCGACCTTAGTGTGTTTTCCACCACGGGCAGGGCAGCAGCCACCACATTCGTTACGGATTACCAAGCCATCGGTATAAACCCCGCCAATTTGGGATGGCCCGGCCGCTGGCCGGAAAAAAAGGTGTTCTTCGGCTTCGCCGAGTGCTCCGTATCGGCCAATTCCGAGGCGCTCACGCGCGACGACCTCCGTGCCAGCGTGCTTGGCAAGACCGGACGGTTCACGCAAGCACAGAAATTGGATGCCGCGAAAACCATGGCTGGCAAGGGATTTACGCTGAATGCGGATATCATGAGCTTCGGGGCCGCGTTCCGCACGGATGCGTTCGGCGGGATCGGGATCCAGGTGCGTGACCGGGCGCATTGGTCCTCCACCTTGGGGCCGCTCGCCACGGACCTGCTTTTCCTCGGATCCACCTCTTCCTATTTCGATCGCGTGGTGTTGGCCAATGGCGACACCATCCCCAACACCGGGAACTTCTCCCAAGCCACCATCGACCAGGTCGTACAAGGGATCCGGGACGAGAACCTCCTCACCTTGTCCACCCTGTTGAAAGGTACACGGATCGCCTTCAACTGGTATCGTGAGTACAACGTCTCGTACGGACGACGGATCTTCCACAGTGAAAATGTGGAACTGTACGCCGGTATCGGGCTGAAGTACCTCTCCGGCTACGGCATCATCGATATTTCGGCCGATGAAAACGGCACGCTTGCAGCCTTTTCCGCACTTTCACCCTTCTTCGATGTGGATTACGGTAGTGTGGCAGGAGCCACCAATACGGTGCACAAGAGCAGCGGGGGCCTACCGCAAGCCGTGGGCAAGGGCAGCGGAATGGACCTGGGGCTTAGCGCCCTGATCGCCGAGAAATGGAAGTTCGGCGTTGCCGTTACGAATCTGGGTTCCATCAATTGGCAAGGGAATGCCTTTTCCGCAAATGATGGTTACCTGGCCGACTTGGCCAGCAGCGGCTTGGACAGCTACAATATGATCGACGGGATCAACGATTTCACCTCAAAGAACAGCGTCCTTGATTGGTCAGGGGAGCGTAGCCGCAAGGTGCCCCTTCCTGCGAACCTTCGGCTAGGTACCGGAGTGCTCCTCGGCGAGGTGGCCGAGATCGGCGTGGACGTGGTAGTCCCGTTGAACGATCAACCGGGGAACTTCGACAAGGCCATCATCGGTTTCGGTGGTGATCTCAGGCCTACAAAATGGCTTCAGTTCAGTCTTGGCGTGATGACAGGTGGAGACTTCCGCACCAGGCTGCCTGCAGGGATCACCTTCAATGTGGCCAAAGGAACCTTTGAGGTCGGGATCGCATCGCGCGACATGATCACCTTCTTCGCTTCCCACGACCCCACGGTCTCCCTATGTTTCGGTTTCCTCCGCTTCCGGATCTGATCGCCATCCCTTGATCACTGAGAACCCGCTGCTCCGATTCAGAGCACTTGCAGCACGAGGCACTTCAGGTAATGGGTTTCAGGGATGGACCAATGGATCGGATGATCGGGAGGCTGCCCGCCGCTATGGACCTCACGTAATTCGCGATGTGCATCATGCGCAGCATCTGCGATGGTCTTACGAAAAAGCTCCGTGCCCATATGCTGTGAACATGAGCAGGTAACCAGAAAACCTCCCGGAGGCAGGCTCTTGATCGCCCTCAGATTGATCTCCTTGTATCCGCGGATCGCACCTGGAAGAGCGGTCCTGCTTTTAGCGAATGCAGGAGGATCCAGAATGATCACCTCCCAGCTGTTGGCCACGTTGCGCGGACCGGAAAGAAAATCGAAGACGTTGGCTGCCTTGAACTCACAAAGATCACCTAGGCCGTTGAGCACGGCATTGCGCTGCGCCAGGCTCACCGCATCTTCGCTAATGTCCAGCCCCAATACGCTGGATGCCCCATACTTCGCGGCATGCAAGGCGAATCCACCGGTGTGGGTAAAGCAGTCCAGTACCCGCTGGCCTTTTACGATATGCTCCAGCGCCGCGTGGTTCAATCGTTGATCCAGAAAATGACCGGTCTTCTGGCCCGCCGCCACATCCACCGCGAACTGTAAGCCATTCTCCTCGATGATGAGGTTGGGGTCGAATTCTGTTCCGATATAGCCGGTGATCTGCTCCAGACCTTCCTTCTCCCTGATCGGCACATCATTCCGCTCGTAGATACCGCGCGGTGCGATAACTTTATGCAGCGCCTCTATGATCTCCTTTTTGAAATTGTCCATCCCCAAGGCCAAGGTTTGGAGCACAAGCACATCATTGAACTTATCCACCACCAGCGCGGGTAGGCCATCGGCTTCACCGAAGACCACTCGACAACTCACTGGCTGTCCCATACGGATCCGGTGATCCCAGGCTGTTTGTATCTTCCGTTGGAAGAAGCCGGCATCGATCGGTTCGTCCAGGTCCTTCGTCAGCATCCGCACACTGATCTTCGAGCGCGGATTGAAAAATCCTTGGCCCAGCGGCCCTTTCCGAACATCAAACACCTGAACGATGCCACCCGGCTTGGGGCGGCCTTCAAAACGCAATACCTGATTGTCATAAACCCACGGGTGCCCGGAACGGATCCGTTGGTTCGTATCATCGATGTAAAGGCGGTCGCGCATGGTCAAGAAAAGGGGGGCGAAGGTAGGTGGTGCCCATACCTCCCCTAATCCCTTGGAATTGACGAACGGTAGCCACGGGAAGGCGAACGGTGCTCCAGCTGTGGCCACACCGTTTAACTTTGAGGCATGACGAAGTGTTGTTCTCTACTGGCAGCCGCCATACTCCTACCTTTCACCTTGGTGGGCCAATCCCGGCTCAACGCCGTGGTGGAGACAAAACGATTTTACGAGCCCGGCAAGGGGGAACTGGTGGACGTGAACATCTCCGTGATCGGTGGTACCGCACTCTGGACAATGGATGAGCGCGGCTTCCAACAAGCCAAGGTGGAGGCGCTCACTGTGATCGAGCAGGATGGCAGAATAGTGGATTTCAGGAAAACACTGGTACGGTCACCGGAACGCGCCGATACGCTTCAGAGTGACTTCATCCATCAAGAACGGTTCGTATTGCAACCAGGGGCCTATGCCCTCACGCTGGAACTGCATGATGCGAACTTGGCGGATACCGCACGGACATACGTTCACACCCCGTTGGTGGTACCGGCACGGGGTAACGATGTGACCCTTTCCGACATAATGTTCACCCTTCCCGGGCCGGACGGCAAAGGGATCGCGCCATTCCCGGGCACCTACTTTCCATCGGAAACGGACAAGCTCGGTTTCTATGCGGAGGCGTACGGCACGCTCGACAAGTTCGGCGAGAACGGTGCGTTCGTGATATTGGCACGAATAGAGAATTATGAGACGGGCGAAGTGGCCGGTAATTTCAGCCATGTCCGGAGGGTGAAGGCCGATACCGTTGTGCCCTTCGTCATGGAGTTCGGGATCGGCAAACTACCCAGTGGCAACTACCTGTTGGCGCTGGAGCTCCGTGATCGCAACGACTCCTTGGTCCAACGTCGCGCGCAGTTCTTCCAGCGGAACAATCCGATATCCTATGATCCCGGTGCCTTGATCGCTGGCGAACTCGGTCCAAACTTTACGGATGTATACACCGACCCGGATTCCTTGGCGGAGTACCTGAGTTCCATGCGTCCCATCGCTGATGAAATGGAGCGCAAGATGATCGACGACCGGTGGAAGGACAAGAAGCCGGAACTGATGCGACAGTTGATGTTCACCTTCTGGTACAACCGTTCACCACAGGACCCCAAGGCCGCCTGGGAGCGTTATCTGGAGGCGGTGAATTATGTGAACCAGCGCTTCGGATGCCGCAACATGCGTGGCTACCAGAGCGACCAAGGCTACGTATACCTCCGCTACGGCGCACCCAACACCGTGGTGGATCGTGCCAACGAAACGACCTCAGTGCCTTATATGATCTGGCACTATTACCGGGCAGGCCGATACTCCGATCGCCGTTTTGTCTTCTATCAACCGGAACGCTCCACCACTTGCTGGACCTTATTGACCTCGGATATGCCCGGCGAAATGACCAACCCGCTTTGGCTGAACTACCTCGTTCCGGGCACGGCAGATGGTGGTGTCAAACGGAATGAAATACTGGATAACTACAACAATCCACGATAACACCAACAAGCCTCAGTAATTTTGGCCCGTGCCCACAGCAATCCCCATCGAGGGCTTCCTCCGTTCCGAGCTTCCGTTGATCGATGTTCGCTCACCAAGCGAATTCGCTCAAGGACATATTCCCCGAGCAGTAAACCTCCCTCTGTTCACTGATGAGGAACGTTCCGTCGTGGGAACGCTGTACAAGCAAAGGGGTCGGGATGTCGCCATGTTGGAAGGGTTGCGTATTGCAGGTCCCAAACTAGCCGGTCTGGTGGAGAGTGCCCGACTGATCGCTCCGGATGGAAATGTAGGCGTGCATTGTTGGCGAGGTGGCGAACGGAGTGCCACCGTGGGCTGGCTGCTTGAGAAGACCGCCTCCATGAAGGTCCTTACCCTACAGAAAGGCTACAAGGCATTCCGAAAACTCGTATTGGACTCCTTCGGCCGGAACTGGAACTTGAGGATACTGGGTGGGTATACCGGCTCGGGCAAGACCGAATTATTGCAGAAGTTACGCGGGCTGGGGGAGCAGACCTTGGACCTGGAGGGCCTGGCAAACCACAAGGGATCAGCATACGGTGGCATAGGTGCCGGAATGCAACCTTCCACTGAACAATTCGAGAACCTCATCTGGGACAGCCTTCGCCGTTTCGATCCCCGCCGACCGATATGGGTAGAGGATGAAAGTCGCCTAGTGGGCTTTGTGAAGATCCCCGATCTGCTCTATGCCCAAATGCGTGCAAATACCGTGGAGTTCGTAAATATGCCAGTGGAACAACGGGCAGCCCGATTAGTGGAGGAATATGGTGCGCTTCCCAAGGAGGAACTGGCCGCAGCCACCACGCGGATCCAAAAACGATTGGGTCCTCAACATGCGCAGGAGGCACTGGCAGCGCTGGCAGCGGATGACCTGCACCGGGTTGCGATGATCACCCTGACCTATTACGACAAGACCTATGCTCGAGGACTTGGTGAACGAGACCCCGCGAGCATACACATGCTCGATGTCAATGATATGTCCATCGATGATCTGGCCCGCAAACTGGCTGAAAGGAAATGAACGGAACGGATAAAAGTGAAGTACGGCTTACGCAGTTCAGCCACGGTGCAGGTTGTGGGTGCAAGATCGCCCCGGCCGACCTGGATAAGATCCTGGCCAGTACATCGGGCCCCATGCCTGATGACCATCTCTTGGTGGGCTACCACAACCGGGATGATGCTGCAGTTTATGATCTTGGCGATGGCCGGGCCGTGATCAGCACCACCGACTTCTTCTCCCCCATTGTGGACGAAGCTTTTGACTTTGGACGGATCGCGGCCACCAATGCACTGAGCGATATTTATGCCATGGGTGGAAAGCCACTGCTCGCGGTGGCCATCCTGGGTTGGCCCTTGGAAAAGCTCGGGGCTGAACTCGCAGCCCAAGTGGTTGAAGGAGGTCGGCAAGCATGCCGCGATGCCGGCATACCATTGGCCGGTGGCCACAGCATTGATGCTCCGGAACCTTTCTTCGGCTTGGCCGTGACAGGTGAGGTGCGAATTGAACATATCAAGCGGAATGATACGGCCCGCGCTGGCGACGTGCTCCTTCTGACCAAACCATTGGGGGTGGGTGTATTGAGCACTGCACAAAAGAGGGGGAAGCTTCGTGCAGAACACCAGCATATCGGCAGGGACCTGATGCTGCAACCGAATAGCATTGGAACCGCACTCGGTACCATGGCGGGCGTGCATGCCCTTACCGATGTCACAGGTTTCGGCCTACTCGGGCACCTGATGGAAATGTGCCTTGGCAGCAAACTGAACGCGCGCCTCCAATACTCAGATATCCCCCTGATCCCCGAAGCCGTGGACTACGTAAAGGAAGGTTGCTATGCCGATGGTGCCCTGCGCAACTGGAAAAGCATCGCCGGGCAAGTGGACGGTGCCAACACGATGGAACGCATGATGTTGCTCTGCGACCCCCAAACAAGTGGCGGCCTGCTGATCGCTTGTGCCAAGAGCGAACTGGAGAACGTGGAACTGTTGTTAAAGGGATCCCAAGTCTTGTTCAGGCGCATTGGCGAACTCCATGATGACACGAGCAATAAACGTGTCATTGTTGGATAGGACATTACATGGCAACTATTGTGAACAGGGCGAACATATTACCCACCGGAATGTTGTGGTATCGTACATTTGCAGCGCTCCTAAAATCAATAAGATCTACACCGAAACATGGCTAAAAGACGCTTGAGTGAAAAGAACATTGACCAACTCCTGGTCCACTACCGCAATGAACGTCGCCGTCTCAGCTACCAATTGGATCTGGTAAGAGGCGCGATCGCCGATCTGAAAAAGGAAAAAGAGGTGGTAGCCGCCATGCCCGTGCCTACTTCCACTTCCTCAGCAGATGTCCCAAAGCGTGGCCCGGGTCGGCCCAGAAAGGATGCAACGGTCACCGCTTCAGCCGGAAAACCAGGCCGTCCGAAAAAGCGCGAACGCAAGGAACGCGCCTTGAACGAATGGGACAATATCGTGATCGATGCGATCAATTCCTCAGGCCTCCTGTTGCCCAAGGAAGATATTCTCGAACATGTTAAAACATGGGCCACCAAAAACAAACCGGAACTTTCCACTGAGGAGGTGGAGGCCTTTGTTACCCGGGCATTACAGAAGTTAAGCGGGAAGAAGCAATTGCTGGGCACACACCACAGCGGTTTGCGCCGAGGCTACCATTATGGGCTGAAGGACTGGTTCTTCCAAAGTAGCGGAAAGCTACGCAAGCAGCACTACGAGCGCTTGGTGCTAACTCCCGAAAAGGCACCGGCTTAAACGCGCACACCAACAAATGGAATGGCATGAAAATGGCGACTGATCAGTCGCCATTTTCCCTTTACATGCCTCTGGGAAGTACCTTGACGCTGTTCCAACAGCCTATATCATGAAGAACATACTCGTTCCCTTGGACCTTAACGCGGAAACAGATCGCGTTCTTGATCGTGCCACTCAGATAGCACAAGCCTTCGGTGCGAAGCTCTGGCTGCTTCATGTAGCTGCACCCGATCCCGATTTTGTCGGCTATGAGGCCGGCCCCCAGTACATCCGCGATGTGCGTGCTGAAACCTTGAAGGAAGAGCGTACCAAGTTGCACCGCATGGTGGCGGAACTGGCCGCCAGCAAACTGGAGGCGCAGCCCATTATGGTGATGGGACCCACCGTGGAAACCATATTGGCGGAGGCGGAGCGCCTCCATGCAGACCTGATCGTAATGGGTACCCATGGCAGGCGAGGCTTGGCAAAGGCCTTCCTGGGGAGCACATCGGATGATGTACTGCGCGCGAACCGTTATTCCGTTCTCATTGTTCCCCCTCCTGTAACCACATGAACAATACGTACCCGCTGCTTCGTGCATTGCCCCTGCTTGCCCTGATCTTTATCGGAGGCGTTTGTAAACCTACCCTGTTTGCCGGCGATCCGCGGATAGAGGATATCAAACTGCCACCCGGGTTCCACTTTTCCATCTATGCCGAAAATGTGACCAATGCCAGAGGCATGAGCTTGGGGCCGGACGGTACGGTGTACGTGGGTTCAAGAGGGGAAGGAAGCGTATATGCACTCCAGGACCTGGATGGGAATGGTACTGCGGAAACCAAGCACACCATCGCCACCGGACTGAACATGCCTGTTGGCTTGGCATGGCATCAGGGCGACCTCTACATCAGTTCGGTGGACCGGATCGTCAAGCTGCCGAGCATTGCTGAGCACCTCACCGATCCTCCTGCGCCGGTCACGATCTACGATAAGTACCCCTCGGAGAAGCACCACGGCTGGAAGTATATCGCCTTCGGACCCGATGGGAAACTGTACGTGCCGGTGGGTGCACCGTGCAACATCTGCCTCAGCGAGGACAGCATCTTCGCTACCATCACGCGATTGAATGCGGATGGGACCAACATGGAGATCATCGCGCACGGTGTGCGCAACAGTGTCGGCTTTGATTGGAACCCACGCGACAGTTCACTCTGGTTCACGGACAATGGCCGGGATATGATGGGTGACGACCAACCGGACGACGAGCTCAACCGCCTGTCATTCGTTGGTGAGCACTTTGGCTATCCTTTCTGCCACCAAGGGGATATCCTTGACCCCAAATTCGGGAAGGATATGGATTGTGGGGACTACACCGCGCCCAAAGCGCGTCTAGGTCCCCACGTAGCCGCATTGGGCATGAAGTTCTACAAGGGTAACATGTTCCCTGAAAAATACCGGGGGGCCATATTCATCGCGGAGCATGGCAGTTGGAACCGGACCAAACCCATCGGTTACCGGCTTTCGGTGGCATGGCCTAAAGAGGATGGCACTGCCCGCACGGAGATCTTTGCGGAAGGATGGCTGCAGGGCAACTCGGCGTGGGGACGTCCAGTGGATGTGCTGGAACTACCCGATGGCTCGCTTCTGTTGAGCGACGATTCCGCCGACCTGATCTACCGGATCACGTACAAGGAGCAATAGTTCTTATGGGGCTGGTCGAACAGTTCACCATTATCCATCGTTCCACCTCCGAACCATACGATCGTCCTCATGAAGTACGTGCTCATCTGCTTTGCCCTCTTGCTCTCCACCGTGCTGAAAGCCCAATCCAGCGGATTTGGGGCCGGCATCATGGTGGGTGAACCCACTGGTGTCTCGGTAAAAGGCTGGCTCTCCGCCGACCGGGCGATCGATGGCGGCTTGGCCTGGTCGCTGCGCGGAGCTTCCTACTTCAGCATTCATGCGGATTACCTCTTCCACAACATGGAATTGATCAAGCTGAACAAAGGCCGTTTGCCACTGTACTACGGCCCCGGCGTCCGCCTGCGTTCCTGGACCGGGGATCGCTACTGGGACCACGGTGGCTGGCATGGCTACGAAGGAAGCCGTGCTCGATTAGGGGTTCGATTTCCCGTCGGCCTGGACTACCTGCCGGATAATTCACCGGTGGATGTCTTCTTGGAAGTAGCACCCGCTTTGGACCTGCTTCCATCCACATCATTCGATATAGGCGCGGCCATCGGCGTGCGCTACTGGTTCTGACGACGGAAGGGCGACCGGTCCAAGCCGCTATTGTGCGCCCATTTCCCTCGGTACAATGCCCAGTAGACGCCAATGCCGACCAAGCTACCAAGCAACGCTCCCGCCAAAATATCCTCAGTGAAATGCTGTGATAGATACACCCGGGAGTAGGCAAGTATCGCTGCCACCACCGCCAATATCGCGGCTGGCCAAGGTCTTCCGATCACCACGGCCAAGCCTATGCACAGGGAGAATGCCGCCGTGGTGTGACCGCTCGGGAAGCTCATATAGCGATGTAGTTCCACACCTGCTACAAGGGATAACCCCGGCATTCCTTCGAGGAAGGCCGACGGACGCACCACCTGCGGGAAAATCAACTGCTTAAGCAACTGCACCACTACGGCACTGATAATGGATGTGAGACCCACCATCAGGAAGGCGCGCCAACTTTTGCGTAGCAGGATCAACGCCAGTGCAGCAGTAAGCCAACCACTGGCCAGATCCGTGATGTAAGGAAAGACCAGGTCCATGAACGAACCATGGTACTGGTTCATGGCCATATGCAAGGCGAGGTGATCCATGCGCCACACGGCCACGATCGCCGGAAGTGCAATGCCCAAGGCAACGATCATGAAGATCAGGAGACTGCGCTCTCGCATGGTTCAAATATCGCTTCCGCTTATCGTTCGTGCGCAAAGGGTAGCGGGCATTATGAGCACAAAAAAAGGCGCTGGGGAGGTCCACAGCGCCTTTTAAGCGGGTGCAAGAGGTATCAGGCGTTGAGATAGCCCTTCGCTTTTGCCCGCTTGAGTGCTTCGGTGATGCCGATCTTGCTGATGGTACGCATGCCGGCAGCACTCACCTTCAGGCTAACGGAACGGTTCTCCTCCGGGATGAAATACTTGTGCTCCTGCAAATTGGGAGCGAAGGTGCGGCGGGTCTTCCGGTTGGAATGGCTCACTGAGTTGCCGGTGATGACTTTCTTTCCGGTGATCTGGCAGATACGTGACATGGCTATGCGATTTCGGGCGGCGAAAGTAATGCAAATTCCTGAAAAAGAGCAATCTCAAAAGGAGTTCATTCGGCAGCCGTTGCCCTAACGGGTATCAGCTCCTTCCGCAGCATGTTCAAAGCTGCAATGGCCGAACGGCGGATCACCAGGTCCCTTGTGCCCATGAACACCCCCTTGCTCGAGGTTACCCCGTTCGGTCCCGCCACGGCGATCCAAACCGTGCCCACGGGCATCTCCGCCGTGCCACCATCGGGACCGGCAACACCGGTGGTGGCTATGGCCCAGTCACTTTTAAGCGCTTTCCTCACACCCTCGGCCATCCGCTCCGCCACTGGCCTGCTTACGGCACCGTTCAGCTCCAACATATCACTGGCTATGCCCAGCTCCTCCATCTTCACGGCATTGGCATAGCTGACAACGCCGCCGATGTAATAGGCTGAACTTCCCGGTATGGAGGTGATCAAATGGCTGAGATAGCCGCCGGTACAGCTCTCAGCCAGTGCCAGGGTCTGGCCCAGCTCTTTCAATTGCCCCCCGATCACTTCCTCCAATTGCTGGCGTCCTTCACCATAGATCAGCTCCGGGATGAGCCCATACAGCAGGGCCACCTGCCGATCTACGCGAGCTACCGCCTCGGTGGGGTCGGCCCCGGCATAGGTGCTTACCCGCAGCTTCACCAAGCCTGGGGACGGGAGATAGGCCAAATGGATGCCCTCCATCGCCAAATTGTTCTCCCATTCCTCCAAGCGCTCCGCCAATAACGTTTCACCCATCCCGGTGGTTTGTAGCGTCCGGTGTACGATCGTAGGCGGATGGAATAAGTCCCGCAGCCTGGGCAGAACACTGTTCTGCATGATGCCCATCATTTCATAGGGCACACCGGGCATGCTCACATACACCCGGCCATCGCGCTCGAACCACATGCCACTGGCAGTACCCAGTTTATTCGGGAGCATGGTACAGCTCTCCGGTAACATCGCTTGGGCAAGATCGGCCGGCTTTACCTCATGGGCTTTTCTGCCCATTTTGGTGAACAGGCTGATCACACAGGCTTCCGCTTCGGCATTCCGCACCAAACGGGTACCGAAGAATTCACATAAGGTCCGCTTGGTGATATCATCCTTGGTAGGGCCCAAACCACCGGTCATCAGCACAATATCGGCCCGCGCGGTCCTCAAGGCCTCTAAGATCACTTCCTTATCGTCGCCAACAATACGGGTGAGCACCGGTCGGATCCCCGATAGACCCAGCTCCTGCCCCATCCACGCGGAGTTGGTGTCGAGGGTCTGGCCGATCAACAGCTCATCCCCGATGCAGAGGCATTCTGCTGTCACCTCCTTACCTGTCCCTCTTGCGGGTCCCATCCGATCTGCTTTCATTCGTGTGCGGCTGATCAACCGTGCATTTCAGCAGCGGTGCCGTAGCGAGCCACCACTCCGGCCTCATGATCCAGGAATTCCTTCCAGCGGACATCCACATCCACGCCAACACCATACTTCCGCGCCAGGCCTATAAAGGTGGTGTAATGCCCTGCCTCGCTGATCATCAATTCCCTGTAGAATTCACGGAGCTCGAGATCCTCAGCGGTTTCACTGAGCATCTTGAAGCGTTCGCAACTGCGTGCCTCGATCATGGCCGAAAAAAGCAATCGGTCCACCAGGCGCTCTTCACTGCGGCCGTCCTTCCGGACGAAGCTGAGCAGCTCGTTCACATAGCTGTCCTTGCGTTCCGGCGTGAGTTCCCAACCGCGTTCGCGGATCCGCTTCACCACCATACCGAAGTGGGCCATTTCCTCCTCGGCGATGGCCGTTAACGCTTCCACCAGATCGGTAAGCGCCGGGTTGCGAACGATAATGGACATGGCATTGCTGGCGGCCTTGTGCTCGCACCAAGCATGGTCGATCAACAGGGTCCGTAGGTCTTCCTTGGCCAATTCGGCCCAGCGGGGGTCGGTAGGAAGTTGAAGGTGAAGCATGACTGTGGGAATAGCCTGCAAAGGAAAGCCTTGGGGAGTGAAGCGGGAAGAATAACCAGCGCGCATGTGGAGACACTTGGCTGGGTGCCCAACGCCAAGTTGAAATGCCTTGAGGTGACATGCGCCTTGCTGTTCAAAGCAACGGATACCGTGGATCGACATGATCGTATTTGCGGCGCTACACCCGGGCGGATCGATGCCAATCCATGGTTCCTCGCTGTGGGCCAAATGCATCATAAGGCGAGGTACAACGAGCCGAATATCGTGGGAATAGATGGCGCCTCAAAACGAAAATATTTCCACAGTTACTGTGTAAAAAATCACCCTAAATGGGGGTATCCCTACTTGACAACGGGATCTGAATAGTCGTAAAGTTGCATTCGTCGGACCAAACACTTGCTTCGTCGAAACAGAATCACTGTTCATCTAAATTGGCCTTGCCAATGGAAAACCGGAACACCCCTCAGATCATGGTTACACAGCACAACTCCATTTCAGCACTAGCGTATTGGGCTAGAATGGCCTTGGGGCTAGCCGCCCTTTGCCTCACGGTGGGGAGCGCCAGCGCGCAGAGCTACTGCTCGGTAGGCTCGAATAACGCCGGTTCCGCCGGCATCACACAAGTGATCTTCGGTACGATCAACAACAGCTCGTCGAGCAATCCTGCGTATACGGACTATACGGCACAATCAACTTCGGTCCTGAAGGGATCCTCCTATCCGCTTTCAGTTAAGATCAAGGCGACTGGGGGCGCTTTTGGTTCAGCTAACACAGCCGTTGCTTGGATTGATTGGAATCAGAACGGCACTTTTGAAGGTTCAGAGACCTATAACCTAGGAACTCTTACGGGCTATTCTTGGAACGAAGTTGAAGATTTCCCCAGCGGTTCCCCCGTCAGTATCACCATACCGGGAACTGCCCTCACAGGCAACACCCGGATGCGCATCCGTACTCGTCGTGGTAGTGCCCCCAGCGCCTGTGGCAACACCAACAACAGCGAGGCCGAGGACTATACCATCAACGTGGTGGGCCTGACACCCTGCAGCGGCACACCCGACCCCGGCAACACCACGGTGGACAATGCAACACCCTGCCCCGGCAGCGCGGTGACCCTCGAATTCCAGAACCCGGCGACCGAAACAGGGCTTTCCTACCAGTGGCAGAGCAGCACCACGGGTGTCGGCGGACCCTTTGCAAGCAACGGTTTAGGCACCGCTAACTCGCAAGTGACCACCCCTGCCGGTGCTACCTGGTACCGGGTGGCCATGACCTGTAGCGGCAACACGGGGTACAGCACGCCTGTTCTGGTAACCCCCACCATTTCCGGAGCTTGCTATTGCACGCCGTCAGCAAATACCGATGATAACACCGGCGTGACGAACGTGACCTTCAATACGATCAACAACTCTTCCAGTGGTGCACCTGCCTATACGGACTACAGTACGATAAGCACCACGGTAGAACAGGGAAGCACCCATGCATTATCCGTGCGTGTGAACACCGATGGCAACTATACGGCCAATGTAAAGGCATGGATCGACTGGAACCAGAACGGGACATTTGATGGCTCCGAGGATTATGACTTGGGTTCGGCTACCAACGTGAGCGATGCGGCACCAAGCGGTTCCCCCATTATGATCCAAGTTCCCCTTTCCGCGCTTCCTGGCAATACGATCATGCGTGTGCGCGCTAGGTACAATTCAGCCCCCGGCGCTTGTGGAAACAACAACTGGAGCGAGGCGGAGGATTACCTCATCAATGTGACACCCCAAGTGCCTTGCGCTGGCACACCTGATCCGGGCAGTACCACCACAACCTTGACGGCCCCTTGCCCCGGTGTGGACTTCACCCTTGGGTTCTCGAACCCCATTTCGGGATCAGGCGTCACCTACCAATGGCAAAGCAGTACTGCAGGTCCGGGTGGTCCCTTTGGCAACAACGGCCTTGGAACGGCATCCACACAGGTGACCAATACCGCAGTACCCACCTGGTACCAAGTGGTGGCGACCTGTTCCGGCAACCCCGGCACCAGTAATCCTGTGGCCATAACGCCGAACGCCTTGGCAGCCGCGTGTTATTGTAGCGCAACCGCTACGAGCGATGATGCTACCGGAGTGACCAACGTGAGCTTCGGCAGCATTTCCAACGCATCCACCGGCGGCCCGGCCTACAGCGACTACAGTGCTCAGAGCACCACGGTGGACGCTGGCCAGACCCTACCACTTTCTGTGAGCGCGAACGCCCCCGGATTCAGCATCGCATACGCGAACGCATGGATTGATTGGAACCAGAACGGCACCTTCGATGCAAGTGAAAGATACGACCTAGGGGTTGTATTCCTTGGTGAAGGCGTCACCTCCGGATCACCTGTGAATATCACAGTGCCCATGACCGCGGTGGGAGGACCCACCATCATGCGAGTTCGGGCCGCCAATGGCTCCTCCCCCAGCGCCTGTGGCAACGCGAACAACAGCGAGGCGGAGGACTATACCATCAATGTGATCCCGCCGCACAACACCTGCGCCACGGCTTATGCGGTGGCTTGCGGCCAGACCTATAATGGTAACACCGTGGCAGTGGCCCACAGCATGCCCGCCTCTGCATGCCCCTTCAACGGAGCCGCCAGCACAGGCGGCCAGAACTGGTGGAAGTATGTAGCCGCTTCAGATGAATCCATCACCTTGAGCACCTGCGGCACTGCAAATTTCGACACGCGCATCTCGGTGTTCGGTGGTACGGACTGCAACTCCATGAGCTGCGTGGCCCTGAGCGATGACAATCCCGGTTGCGCGAACGGCAGCAGCGTGGTGAACTTCAATGCCCAAACCGGCCAAACCTATTGGTTCGCCGTGCATGGAGCCGGTGCGGAAGAAGGTACCTACCAGTTGAGCGTGAATTGCGCTCCAATTTGCCCTCCGCCCGCCAACGATGGTTGCGCCAGTGCGGTCGCCCTTGCCAACGCCTTGGCCGACGGAACGGGAACACCTGCCCAGTTCACCAATGCATGCGCGATCGTGGATGCCCCCACACCACTCTCCGGCAGCTTGCCTGTGCAGGGGGTCTGGTTCAGCTTCAATTCCGGGGCATACGACCATGCACTGATCACCTTGCAGGACAACGAGGAGAATGCTGCCAATACCGCCACCACGTTGAACTATGCCCTCTTCGCGGGAACCTGCTCGGGCATGGGCGCTGACCTGAACGAGGCCGATGTACTCGATGCAGGCGGTAGGAATATTGCCGATGTCAACCCAAATACGGACTATCTGTTGATGGTGTACAACACGGGCGGTTCCGGCGTGGAAGGCACCTTCGGGCTGATGGTGGAACATGCCGCGCACAACGATGCGGCGATCACCGCCATTCTTGATCCCGCGCCGGGTCTCTACTGCAGCTCCGTGTTGGCCCCGCAGGTGACCCTGCTGAACAACGGCGACAACGACCTCACCAGCGTGCAGATCACCTACGGGCTTTCTGGCGGTGCCTCGCACACCTACAACTGGACGGGTAACCTCACCTACGGTGCATCCACCACCTTTACCCTGCCCACCGTGGCGGCTGAGGCTGGTCTAGGCCAAACACTCACCGTGGCCACGAGCCTGCCAAATGGCGTGGCCGATGGCCTCCCTGCCAACGACAGCCAAAGCGTGGCCCTTGATGTGGGCGGTGAAGGCGTGGTTGTGAATATCATGACCGACAACGACCCGAGCCAGCTTACGTGGGTGATCTACGACGAATTCTACATCCCTGCAGCACAGGGCGGACCATACGCCCAGGCCAACACGCTGATCAGCGAGAACCATTGCCTCTCCATCGACAATGGCAACTGCTTCATGTTCCAGATCACCGACGGGTTCGGCGACGGGCTCTGCTGCGCAAACGGCAACGGATACTGGGAACTTCGCACTCCTACAGGAGGACTCCTGCTGCGTGACCTCTTCGATGCCAACGTGGACGGGTATAGTACACCCACCTCCCCCACGGCCCACCCCAACTACGGATTCGGGCACAACATCTGCCTACCCGCAGGACCGGCCAACATCGCCCCCACCGAGTGCGGACTCTTCAATAACATGCTCGGCAATAAGGTGTATGCCAACAAGGTCACCGGTGCCTCCAACTACCAGTTCGAGTTCTCCGACCCCGATGCAGGCTTCATGCGCCGCATTGCACGGCCGTACAACTACGTTCACTTCTGGGACATGGTGACCAATCCGTTGGTGCCCGGTGTAAAGTACTTCGCCCGTGTGCGCACCGACCGCGATGGGCCCATGGCCAATGCGCACTTCGGGACCGGTTGCGAGATGGGCCTCAGCCTACCGGCGGTGGTCACCTGCACGCAGCTGATCCAAGCACCTGCCTACGGACACTCCTGCAACGAGACTCGCACCTTCAACACCAACAACAGCTTCATTTATGCCCAACCTGTACAGGGGGCTACGGAGTACCAGTTCCGCATTACGAACGGCGGGGAGGGATACGACCAGACCTTCACCCGCAGCACCTATATCCTGCAGTTGAAGTGGAACCCCAGCGTGGCACCCTTGCTTCAGGATGGCTATACATACGCGGTACAGATGAACGTGAAGGTGAACGGACTCTACAGCGGCTTCTGTGCCAGCACCTGTAACATCACCATCGTCCCCGACGGCAACCGCCCGGAGGCCAGCATGGTGCAGGCAATGGGTGCAGCGACACTATGGCCGAACCCCGTGCGTGACGGGCAGGTCAACTTGAACATGGATGGCCTGAAAGATGCGGACCAGGATATTTCCGTGGTCATCCAAAATATCGATGGCAAGCAGGTCTTCGCCAAGGAGTTCGGCAACACCGGTGAGCACTTCAACACCACCCTGAACTTGCCGAGCGATATCGCCAGCGGGGTGTACATGGTGAACATTACCGTGAACGGGGAACGTACCGTGCAGCGGTTGAGCATTGTCCGATAGCACATCGGTCCCAGAGGCTTCGGTCGCTGAGGCACTCGAAGGGCCGAAGGGACGATGGGCCTGAGGCTTCGGTCCCTGAGGCACTCGAAGGGCCGAAGCAACGAGAGATCCAATACAACGCCGAAGGGCCGTTCCGTTCCGATATATATCGGAAGGGGCGGCCCTTTCGGCATGACCTCCAGGAAGCAATTCGGGCGTGCTCAGATACAGTGGGCGTTCAAGGACCACGCAGTAACCCACCATATTTTTCATTTTCCCACCTATCGCCTCAGACAAGTTTTCAACAATCCCACCGCACAGGCAGAACGACATCAGATTTCGCAACAGGATTTCAATAATGATAAATCTTATGCCAACACAGTCAGATCAGCCATGAACCTTCTCCACATATCGACCGATTTCCCGTCAGGTACGACGAAAAACAAAATGGTTGCCTTCTATTGAAAAATATATTTTTCTTGACACCATGAGTTCTCGGGCAATATATTGGTCCCGGTAGAAAAGAGCTGCCCGGCAGCATTCCAATCCAACCAACATTCTTCGGTACCAGGTGCCCGACAACCATAACCGGGAGCAGTCGGTAGTAGATCGATAACACGAACGCAAATTTTTCCTCGAACCTAAACCCCAAAACCATGACCCAACAAGACACGTCAACTCCCATTGGACACCTCCTCAGTTGGTGGAAAGGCCTTGCGCTCTTGTTCGCGTCCGTTCTCCTTATAGGAGGTCAGGCATGGGCCACCACCTGCGCCAATGCAACGGGACTGGCTCACCAGAACTACACGAACCAAGCCGTGACATGCGGCAGTTCGAACGACATTACCGGTTCAAATGCTGCAAGCTGCGGTAGCGGTAGCTACAAGGGGGGAAATGAGGCCCTGTACAAGTTCACTGCAACAGCGGGTGGGTCTGCCACTTTGGCCTACTCCGGCCAAACCTGGTCAAGCATCAGCTTCTATGCGGGTTGCCCCACGAGCGGAGGCACTTGCATAGGAAGTGTTGCGAACTCCACGAGTTCCAAATCCATCAACGTGAACATCCAGGCGGGTGTCGAATACTATTTCATGTTCGATACGTGGCCTACCCCGAACAGTCCTTGCCCGGGCACGTTCACGCTTACCCTCCCGGCCCCTCCACCTTGCAGCGGCACACCTACTCCTGGCAACACCACCGGGCCTGCCAGCGCGTGCTCAGGGAACAACTTCGCAGTAGGGACCCAAAACCCAACCGCCGGGACCGGGGTCACCTATCAGTGGCAGACCTCACCGGATGGTAGCGCATGGAGCAATGCCTCCGGCGCAAGTACGAACGCGACCTACACCACCAACCAGACCACGGCCACTTGGTATCGCGTTCAAGTGACCTGTTCGGGAAATACAGGAACAAGCAATCCATTTCAAGTGGGTATGTTGAGCAGCCCTGGACTTTGCAATACCTATTGCATCCCCGCTATGAGTACAGGCTGTGGATTTGATTATATCACGAACGTGAACATCGCAGGCATCAACAGGAACAGCGCCTGCGATAACGCTAGCGGGGCCAATGGCTTCAGCCTTTTCACAAGCCCTGTCGGGAGTCTTGTTGCAGGCACCTCGGGAAACTCCTATTCGGTATCCACAGGTGGGGACACGGAGGGTGCAGCGGCATGGATCGACTGGAACCAGGATGGACAGTTCACTGCGGGCGAGCTCATCTTCACCGGCTATGCGGGTTCCAACCCAGCAACCTATTCAGGCAATTTCGCTGTTCCCCCAACGGCGTTATCAGGGCAAACCCGCATGCGTGTGCGGTGCCAGTACAGTACTGCACCAGCAGCCGGTGGTGCATGCTCCGGAGCCACCTGGGGAGAGACCGAGGATTACCTTATTGACATCATTGCCAACACGGCGTGCTCTGCAACACCCACGCCCGGCAACACCACGGGGCCTGCCAACATTTGCGCAGGCACATCCTTTACACTGAACGTAGCCAACCCTTCTGTGGAAGGCGGTCTCACGTATCAGTGGGAAACTTCCTCCAATGGCACAACATGGACCAACGGCCCTGGTGCCAGTACAAGCCCCACCTACACCACCACACAGACCGCTGCTACATGGTACCGCGTACAAGTGACCTGCACCGGGAATGGCACGGCGTCCAGCACGCCACTACAGGTAGGCATGACCGCTCCTATGATCTGCAACATGTGCTTCCCGACCTTTACGAGCAACATCGAACCGATCTGCAATGTGACATTCGCCGGTATCAATAACAACAGCCCGGGAACGGTGGGCGGGGCACCTGCGGTGGAAGACTTCACCAACTTGGTGGCCAACGTGGCACCGGGTGCTACATACCCCATTTCGGTCACCGGTAATGCGGATGGGCCCTACGACAACTACTTCACGGCATTCTTTGATCTGGATCAGAACGGAACCTTGGAGACCGTGATACCGATCGGCAGTTTCACCGGCACGGGCTCCTCCTGCGGAGCACCCGTGGTCGGATCGATCACGATCCCCTCCAATGCGCTTGTCGGTACAAGCCGCATGCGTATCATCAAGAATTACAATAGTTCCCCATCAGCCCCATGCGGTTCATACTCCTTTGGGCAAGCTGAGGACTATACATTGAACGTCTCCGTACCCACTTGCCCTACCCCCGTTGTTTCCATAACGAGCATCATAGGTGGTACGGCAACGCTCGCATGGACGAACAATGGCGCGGACAGTTACAATTGGGAGATGCGTACATCGGGTGCTCCTGGTAGCCCGGGTGCAATGGCGAGCGGCAACGTGGCCAGCGGCCCGGTAAGCGTATCCGGCCTTAGTGTGGGCGGCTCATACACCTTCTATCTACAGGCGATTTGCGACGGCGGGAACGACGTGGGGTTCTGGAACCCAACCAGCATTGTTCTGGCGTACTGCGCTGCCGGGGCCACGGCCAACAGCACCAACATAAAGATCAAGCAGGTCGCCTTCGCCGATGTGGATAATCCCTCATTTACTACTGGAGGATATGATGACTTCACCAGCGTGGTGGGCAACCTGCAAGCTGGAGCGAACTACCCCATATCCATCGGAGTGAGCGAGGGCTATGATTCGGACCGTATCCGGGTCTGGATCGACCTCAACCAGGATTATGTGTTCAGCGAGAATGAGAAGGTAGCCGTACTGGCGAACCCTCCCGGAAATTCAGGCCCCAATGATTACACGGTGAGCACAAGCTTCCATGTGGCGTCCTCTGCCATCGCAGGCCCCACTCGCATGCGGGTCCGGCTGGACAACACCATCAACGGACCGCAGGAGTCACCTTGTGGAAACTCCCTCTTCGGACAAGTGGAGGACTACACGGTGAACATTACCCCAGCCCCCTGTCTGGCCCCCACGGCCAGCACCACGATCACTGCGGATTGCGGCAACTTCCAGTTCAGCGTAGATGTGCACGTGACCGACCTGGGTGATGGCACCAGCATAACGGTGACCGACAACCAAGGCAGTCCTGCACAGACCGGTGGCGTGGGCACGTTCAACTTCGGCCCATATTTTAACGGTACCCAAGTGACCTACTTGGTCTCATTCGGACCGGAGCCTTTGTGCGACACCTATGTGACCACCACCTACACGTGCACGCCCACCAACCAGAGCTGTGCCACGGCACAAGCGTTGACCGTGTACCCGGAGAACGCGTGCGTGGCCACCAATGGCAGTACGTACAATGCAAGCATGGAGTCCATGACGGGGTCCGGCTGTGTTAACAATGTACTGTCGTTGCCAACGGTGTACTATTCTTTCGTCGCCACGGGCTATGCCAATAACCTCTCGCTGAACTTCCCCTCGGGCGGAAGCTTCAACGCATCGGTATTCACCGCATGCGGTGGAACCGAGATCTACTGTAGCGGATTCACCAGCGGTAACTTCCTCTTGGCGGGACTCACCTCAGGGAACACCTATATCGTGCGCGTCGCCTCCACGGATGTCGGCAACTTTACCCTTTGCGTGAGCGAGAGCAGCGCCCAGCCTTCAACGAACGACAACTGTGCAACTGCGCAATCCGTGGGCGTATCGGCTTATGGATCTTGTTCACCGACCATCGGAAATCTGCTCGGAGCCACTTATTCAGGCCAAGCGAATCCGGGTTGTGTCAACCAGACCTTGGGCGTGAATGACGTCTACTTCAGCTTTACAGCAAACGTTGATCGACACATCATTACCATGAGCCAGGATTCCACGAGCCGGGTCTACATGATGGGCGTCTACGCCGGCTGCGGTGGTACTCAACTCCTCTGCAAGTTGATCGGACCTGGCTTCGACGCTCTCGGCACGGAGTATGCTCTCACCGGCTTAACACCCGGGAGCACGTATATCATTCGTGTCCTTAGCCGCCCGGCGGAGGCCGGACCATTCGCCCTCTGCGTAATGAACCCTCCTCCTGCAACGGAAGTGGATTGCGGTGGCCCAATGGTCAACGATACCTACACTGCCTCAGCAAACGATAACCAGCAATGGGCATACCACTCGAACGGCACGGGCGATTTCACCCTCACCTTCAATAGCGGGAATATCGAGAGCTTCACTTGGGATAAGCTGCGGATCTATGATGGAACGAACGCCAGCGCACCGGTGCTCTACCAGAACCCGGGCAGCACGACGAACCTGGCAGGAGTAACCGTAACCGCCACTGGCTCGGACCTGTTCATGACCTTGACCACGGATGGCTCGAACCAACCCACATTGGATTGGACGGTCCAGTGCGCCTACCACCCGGACCTCCCCTGCGACGCCAACCCGGTGACGTGCGGCGTAACCTACCCCGGTCTCAGCACAGGT
>JAHBUL010000002.1 GCA_019638085.1 Flavobacteriales bacterium
AACTCTTCACCGTATAGGTTCCAAAGCCAATAGCGTATCGGGAAGTAAAAAATAAGGCCTCCGATGATCGTCGCAGGAATGATGATCTTGGGGAATGCGGATCGGGGGGTGTTTGAAAGCGCGAATACGACCACGCCAATAAGTAGAAGTACCAACAGCGTAAGAACGATCTTCCCACGTCTTTCAGCCTTTACTATCAGACTGAACAGAACACTCGACCCGTTGTTGGAAATCGTAATCCGGTTCTTCATCCTGGAAATGATCCTTCGGAGGTGTTATCCTGATCCAGAGGCGAAAATACCTGAATTGGAGGTCTAGTGGGATAGTGCGCTTGCGTGAATTCACCTTGGGGAATGGACACGCTTGTTCGTGAAGGAAACTCCGTTAGCCTACGAGGCTACCGCCTCGAAATCCCAGTGATGGATCCGGCCATCCTTCTATCTTCGGGCCGAAAATCAAACACATGGCCTACGGACTATTGAAAGGAAAGCGCGGCGTGATCAGTGGCGCCTTGAACGAGCAGAGCATTGCGTGGAAAGTGGCTGCCTTGGCCCACGCGGAAGGTGCAAAGATCGTGCTGACGAACGCCCCAGTGGCCATGCGCATGGGCGAGATCGACAAGCTCGCTGAAGAAACCGGCTCCATCATCATTGGGGCCGATGCCACCAAGGATGATGAATTGGACAACCTTTTCACCAAGGCAAAGGAAAACCTCGGCGGCCCCGTGGATTTTGTGTTGCACAGCATTGGCATGAGCCCCAATGTGCGCAAGAGCAGGACCTATGATGATCTCAACTACGAGTGGTACAAGCAGACCTTGGATATCAGCGCGATGAGTTTCCACCGCATGATACAGGCTGCCGTGAAAGCGGATGCACTAGCCGATGGAGGATCGATTGTGGGCCTCAGCTACATCGCAGCACAACGTGTTTTTCCCGGATATGGCGACATGGCGGATGCCAAGGCCCTGCTGGAAAGCATTGGCCGCTCGTGGGGCTACCACTTGGGGAACAAGATGAAGATCCGGGTGAACACCGTAAGCCAAAGCCCGAGCATGACAACTGCCGGCAGCGGCATCAAAGGCTTCACAGGCTTGTTCGATTTTGCAGAAGCGATGAGCCCGCTGGGCAACGCACCTACGGAGGATTGTGCCAATTACATCATCTCGTTGTTCAGCGACCTTACCCGGTACGTCACCATGCAGAACCTCTACCACGATGGAGGGTTCAGTAGCACGGGTGCCACACCTTTCGTTGTGGACAAGCTGATGAATGAGCCGAAATCATAAGGGAGGTTACGGCCCGGACAGATCGGTCACTACCACGTAAATTAGGAGCTTCATGCTTTCCATTCGCTCGAATTAGTACCGCATCATGATCCCATCATCGCGAAGAGCCCTACTTGCGCTCACCTTGCTGATAGGGAGCTTTGTCGCATATGCGCAGGACGGCAAGACCTTTTTTAAGGATGCTGAGAAAATGCGCGCTGCAGGTCAGTTGGATGCTGCGCTCGAACAGTATGGGTTCGCCATCCGCGTGGATTCAAATTATGTGAAGGCTTTGCTTGGGCGGGCCTCGCTCTATTTGGACATGGGGCGAATGGAAGAGCGTATGGCGGACATGGAGCATGTGGCCCGGCTCACTCCTCGCGATGCGGACAATCAAACGTTGACCGCCATGGCTTGTCTGGATGCGCATGATCCAGCGAAAGCCCGCAAGTATGCCGATGCCGCCATCGCCATATCATCCAAAAGTATGGATGCGTTGCAGACCAAGGTGCGGGCCTGCTTGGCACTCCAAGATGTTGCTTGTGCTGTTGCCGCTGCCGATGCCGCCCTCGCCTTGAAAGGCACAACGGACACGTACTACTTGCATGCTCGTAGCCGTATGGCATCGGGTGATTTTGCTACGGCGGACACGGACCTTGACAAGGTTATCGAATGGAACCCACTATACGAAGCGGCCTATGTGGCCTCGGGCGAAACGCAATTGGAACTGAACAAAACTTACAGGGGTGTATCCATGCAGATGCGCGCCTTGGAAAAAGCGATCAATCGGTGTACCCGCGGGCTCGAATTGAACCCGTCCAGCACGGAATTGCTCATTGTGCGGAGCAAGGCCTATGCCTTGCAGAAGGAATTCTCCAAGGCCATAGACGATGTAAGTAAATGCGTGGCATTCGGCCGGGAGGACAGCGTGGTGTATTACCAGCGGGCACTGTATTACCATGGATTCGGACAGGAGCAGAACGCGGTGAACGACCTGAACAAGCTGCTTCTACAATATCCGGACAATGTGCCCTTCCTATTGCTACGCGCCGAGTGTAGAGAGGCCAACTTGGACTTGGACGGTGCTGTAAAAGACCTCGGACTGGCCGAAAAGCAAATGAAGGATCATCCTGATGCATGGAGCGCAGAGGATCTTAAGACCATTACAAAGAGCAAGGAGCGTGTCCAGGTCAAAGTGTTCGAGATGAACCGCGAAGCGGATCCACCGGTGATCACCGTGGTGGAGCCCATGCGCAAGGATGATGTGGTGCAAGTGAGCAGTGCATTGGGCATGGTGAAGGTTGCCGGCCATGTGCGAGATAAGAGCCTACTGAAGTCCATCAAGGTGCAGGAAGTGGATGCTGACTTTGATCCGGAGGAAATGTCGCCTGAATTCCGGGTTACCGTGCCCTTGGCGGCGTCTACCAAAGAGATCGAAGTGATGGCCGAGGATGTTTACGGTAACCGGTCCACCATCACCCTGAAGATACAGCGCACGGAAGGGGATCCTCCTTCATTATTGGTCTCCCTACCCACCGTATCGGCAGATCGTGTGGCGGAGGTACCAGCAGGTAAGGATCAGATCTTTGTGGAAGGAAGGGCAAGTGATCCCAGCGGTATCCGTTCGGTAATGGTGGATGGCAAGTTCGCCAGTTTCATACCCGATACCACCACCACGGACTTCAGCATCAAGCTGGAAATAGCTGACAAGCAACAATTCACCGTTCGTGCCGAGGATCGATACGGGAATGTCACCGAAACGGTCTATGCGTTGAAACGGGCAGCGCCCGTGGTGGTGGCAACCCCTAAAGCAGCAGCCGATAGATCCGCATCCCCAATGGGTAATACTTGGGTGGTGTATATCGAGAACAGCAACTACAAGAACATGCCGGCCCTCACAAGTTTGGGCATGGGCAAAATGCGCAAGGCGTTCGCCAAGTACGACGCCCAGCGCACCGTGGTGAAGAAGAACCTGACCAAGACGGAATTGGAGCGGTTCTTCAACATCGAACTGCGCGACCTGGTGCGGCGCGGACAGGTGAATACCCTCTTGGTATGGTATGAAGGGCATGGGCGAAGCCAAGGGGGCAAGGCCTATTGGATCCCGGTGGATGGGAAAGCGGACGATGTCTATTCCTTCTACAACTATGGCCCCTTAAAGGGGTTGATGGAGAACTATAGTGAAAGTGTGCGGACCACTTTGGTAGTTAGTGATGCGTCGGGCAATGATCCTAGTTTCTACGAATTGACCCGGTGATCGATCGCACGTGTAACTTGCAAGACCATGCACACGCCCATGCGAAGGATCCTGCTTGTATTGCTGCTTGTGGCAGCCGCATTCCAAGGCCATGCGCAGCGCTATTTCTTCGAGAACATCGCCGTACGTGATGGTCTGCCGGCCTCCAAGGTATACGCCGTTCTGCAGGACAGTACTGGTTTACTATGGATCGGGACGGAGGCCGGGCTTGCGAGTTATGACGGGAACAAGGTGAGGACCTTCGGGGCCAATGACCGCTTGGCCCCCAATGGTGCACGTAGCCTCTTTTTGGATAAGGACCTACGCTTGTGGGTCGGGCATTTGGGGGGGGGCGTCAGCTTGAAGGAGGGGAACCGCTTCCGTACTTTGCAGTTGGGCGCCGAGCCGCCCAGCAGGGACATAACGGGCATTGCACAGGATAGCAAAGGAGATGTATGGATAGCCACCTTCGGCGAAGGGGCTTACCGTATTTCCCAAATGGCCAAGGATGGTACACAGGAGGCTGATAGATACGATGAACAGCGTGGGGTCAGTACGCGCATTACGGGCATCACTACGCTGAACGACGGAAGGCTGCTCTTCCTTGAGGCCAACGGAGACATGAAAACATGGAACGTGGAAAAGGAAGCGTTCCAAACATTCAAGCCCAAAGGGCTTCCTATGTTGTTGGCCGTAACCACGGTGTTCCAAGACAGCCACGATGACCTCTGGATCGGTACCCAAAGCAGCGGGGCCGTGCATTTGGACTCGAAGACCGGCCAAGTGGACACCTATGATATCGCCACGGCCCTCCCGAGCAATTTCGTCATGTGCTTCGCAGAAGATGAGCAGGGCCAGATCTGGATAGGAACATGGGACAATGGCATTGCCCGGATCGAGAAAAATGGTGTGCGGAGGTTCAATGTTGGCAATGGCACGCATAGCCAACGCATACGCTGTATGGCATTGGACCGCGAAGGCAATATGCTGGTCGGCACGCATGATGCCGGTTTGGATGTGTACAAAGGCGACCGATTCAGGTCCTTCACTGAGGAGGACCACTTGGTGGATAAGCAGGTTTGGGCCATTACGGAGACACGCGAAGGCAATCTGTGGTTCGGTACCAACGGCGGCATCACTATCCTGGTGCCCGGGCCCAACGGTTCGGGGACGGTACGCCACCTCACCATGCAAGATGGCCAGCTTACCAGCAATCATGTGCGGGCATTGGTGGAGGACCAACGGGGCCATGTATGGATCGGTACGGAAGATGGCGGATTATTTGATTTTGATCCGAACACCTTCAGGCCGAATAACAATTTGGAGGTGGCCGGCAGCATCGCGGAGAACAAGGTGACGGCGTTGGCCGTGGGTGACAGGGGAGAACTCTGGATCGGCACCATCAATGGATTGGTACACTCCGAGGACGGCTTGATACCAACTGTGATGCACGTGGCAGATGGTCTCACGGGTGAGCATGTAACTGCACTTTACAAGGATTCGAAGGGAGTGCTCTGGGTAGGTAGTTCAAGTGGTGGGGTGAGCCGCATTGAAGGCGGGAAGGCCACCCCCTTGGATCTCGGTTTCACATATAGTCCCACCTGCTTTACCCAAGATGCGCAGGGTCGCCTTTGGGTGGGTACGGAGGGGCGTGGCATTCTGGTGTTGGACAAAGGGAAGCAAGTGGGCAAATACTCCACCGATGAAGGCTTGATCAGCAACTCGATCCGCTCGCTCGTCACGGATAAGGTCGGTCACATTTGGATCGGTACGAATAGAGGCCTGAATGAATGGCAGCCCGACAAGGATCATTTTATCCGGTATTCTGCAAGGAGCGGTTTCACCGGGATAGAAGCGAAGCCGAACAGTGCAGTCCTACTTAAGAACGGTGACTTGTGGTTCGGTACCGCCAACGGTGCCATTTGTATCGGATCATCACCGGACCAGAACAAGGTGGTGCCTCCAACGGTGGCGATCAGGGGCCTTAAGGTCAACTTGGAGGATCGTCCTCCAGGTGAATACATCGAGCTTGACCACACGGAGAGCAACATGCGCATCGAGTACGGAAGCGTGAGCCTCAGTGATCCCGAGGCGGTGCGCTATCAGTATTATTTGGAAGGATTGGACAAGACCTGGCAGCCGCTCACGGAGGAGACCGACGTTCATTATCCGGCATTACCAGCAGGTGATTACGAGTTCAAGGTGAAGGCCATTGGTCGTTCCGGTCTCTTCAGCCCTGTGCCGGCCGAAATGCGATTCACCATTCTTCCCCCATGGTATCGTAGCTGGTGGTTCTTTACTCTAGTGGCGCTCGTTTTGATCACAGGGACGATCAGTTATGTGAAGGTGCGGGAACGGCAGTTGAAAATGCGTAACCAGGTGCTGGAGCACCGTGTGGAAGAACGGACTGCGGAAGTGCGCGCGAAAGGCAAGGAGATCGAAGGCCAGAAGGTACGCATTGAAGAGCTGCTGCTGAACATCCTTCCGAAGGCCGTGAGCGATGAATTACGCGATACGGGCAAGGCCACGGCACGTCGCTTCAATGATGTCACGGTGATGTTCACCGATATGAAAGGCTTTACCACCATGGCGGAAAAGATGACGCCTGAGGAATTGGTGGCCGAATTGGATGAGTGCTTCGTGCGCTTCGACCACATCACTTCCCGGTATGGCATCGAGAAGATCAAGACCATCGGGGATAGCTACATGAGCGCCTGCGGTCTGCCGGCCCCTGTGGAATGCCATGCCCTGAGGGCTGTAATGGCAGCGATCGATGTGCGCGAGGAGATGAACCGATGGCACGCCGAACGGGAAGGTTCCAATAAGGCGGCTTGGGTGCTACGAATAGGATTGCATTCCGGACCTGTGGTCGCTGGCGTTGTGGGTAAGCGGAAGTTCGCCTATGACATCTGGGGTGATACGGTGAATACCGCCAGCCGCATGGAGAGTAGTGGTGCACCCGGCGAGGTGAATGTTAGTGGAACTACCTACGAACTTGTAAAGAACCACTTTGTCTGTGAGCATCGCGGCCAGGTGGAGGCCAAGAACAAAGGCAAGATCGACATGTACTTCGTGCGGAGGCTCAAGCCCGAGTATAGCAGCGACAAGGCTGGATGGGCCCCGAACGAGCGCTTCTTGAAAGAGGTGGGTCTGGAACTCGAAGTGGAGGAAATGGTCTGATCCCGGCATTGACCGGCGTTGAACCAGAGGTCAAAATCCAGTGACCGATAGCACCGATCCCCAGTGTAAGAAGGTGCGATACAGATGCTTGGTCAAGAATGTGGATGTGTTCGTTCCGGACCTCCTGTCATTGCTTCTGATCAGTCTTCGCACATTGCCAGGCAAGCTTCGCCAAAATGAAGAAAGGGCCACGTCCTGAAAACGTGGCCCTTTCTGAGGGACGACAATTATTAAGGGATCTACCGCTTCACTACGCGATGGGTTATCACCTTGTCCGCACCGTTCACGCGCAGTAGGTATACGCCCTTGTCGTAGGAGCTCAGGTCCAACGGAATGCGAATGGTGCCCGATGCATTGGGCAGGCTCTCCTTCCACACCGACTGGCCAGCCGCATTCACCAGGTCCAATTGCAGGTCCTGGGGCTTGCGCAGTTCCATGGTTATCACAGTGGCTTTGTCGGCGGGGTTCGGTACTACGGATAAACCTCCTTCGCCGATCTCGCCAGCCACGATGCCGGTTGTTATGTCACCATAGATGATGCCGGTCTCATCAGCACCGCCCAAGGCCAAGTAATAGTCTGCGTTGTTCAAGCTGGTCCACGAGTTGTTCACCAAGCTGAATTCCGCCGTACCGGTAACGGGAATCGTGGCGATGGTATACTCCTGACCGGCCACCCATTCCGTGGAGATCCATTGCATAGGGGTCATTCCGAAACCGACGAAGATCTGGTACCGGTCGCCACCTGCATCCTGCTCTCCGCCGCTACGGCTAACGGGCAAATACGTGCTGGCTGGTTCGGCCTGTTGGATGGTACCAAGATGGGCTTCCGTGCCGGCATCCCACTTCACGGTGAATACCAAGCTGCTCACCATGCCATCGAAATTGGCACTGGGCCGCAACTTCACTTCCAGTTGCCCATCGATATTAGGAACCAAGGTGATGTCCACATTGGAAGCATACATGGTTGCCGTGGCAGCGGCAAAGGCAAGAACGGAAAGCGATCGGCGTAGAGAGAATGTGTTCATGATCCGGGTAATGTCATACAAAAGTAGCAGAGATAGCGCTTCAACGCAAGGGGGATGTCATGGGTTTTGCACGATCACGGTTGCCCAACTACCAGGTGGGGCGAATCGGATGACCCAGGATCGTCCGTAGTTCGGCGATCATCAATGCAGTGGCTCCCCACACGGTTTCGCCCAGCACATCCCAATACACCACCATGTGATCGGAGCCATCAACGTTCATGCGGATCGGCTTACGGAACAGGATGTCGTCCCGTAAAAGCTCAGGTAGCGGCACATCCAGCAATTCATCCACTTCGCGTGGGTCGGGCCGAAGACTTCCGAGCTGTGGCGCCCAGGCCACTACGGGGGTTACCAAGGTGTGGCTTGGTGGAATGTGGATGCGTGTGAGTTGGCCCATGATCTCGAAACCGGAGGTGTTGGCACCGGTCTCCTCCTGGAATTCGCGTATGGCCGTATCGATCAGTGAAGGATCTTCGGCTTCGCGCTTTCCGCCCGGAAATGCGATCTGCCCGCTATGCACGCCGGGGTAGATCGCACGGCGCATCAAGAGGGTGTGGTCCGTCCCGTTCACGGGGTGGATCAGGATCAATACCGCGCTCTCACGAGGAGGTGGCGATAAGGCCAGTACCGCCTCGATAGAGGCCCTTGGATAGCCGCTGAGGGCCATGAATGCGTTATGCCCGGGTAATGGAGCCTCAAGGGCAGCGCGGAGTTCGGAAGGGGAAAGGAGCACGGTTCAAGAGTTCTTCAAGGCCTTGGCCAGGTCGGCAGCCTCCTTGCGGTAGGTGTGTGGGCGTGAAGCGATCCATTCGGCCTGTTTGGCGGCTCTTTCAGTGTTGCCCTCACATAACCAGCATAGGGCATTGTACCATTCCACTTGGTCGCTGTAGCTGCGGCTCATATCGTTCTCCATGAAGTCCAAGTGCATCTCTGCCTTGTACGGATCACCTTCTGCCAGCAATGCGTTGATCAGATAGAAACGGGCTGTTATGTCGCGGGAGTCGCGATCCACTACCTGCTGCAGACCGGAGATGGCCTGCGTATAGTCCTTGGCCGAATAAAAGGCCATGGCATCCATCAGAGCAGCATTGCGGGCTGTGCGGGGACGCTGGCTCACAAGGTCAGGGTAGGGGCTGAAAAAGCGATCGCACAACACCGCCGGGTCTGAGGAAGTACAGGAAAGGGCAACCAAACAGAAAGCCAAAGGGGCAAATACGCGCATGGGTGCAAGATACATGGGAGCTAAAGTTGCTTCAGCGTGCGGTCCGCTATGGGGTGCTCCCCCCAGGACCGCGCATTCAAGAGGATGAAACCTGCACGGCCCACGATCTGGTCCGCAGGAACGAAACCCCAATACCGGGAATCCGAGCTGTGGTCCCGGCTGTCGCCCAGCACGAAGTAGTAGTCCTGCTGGATCACATAGTGATCAGCAGGTTTTCCATTGATCAGCATCTTACCCTCAGAGACCTCCACAACATTGTGCTCATAACGGCTGATAAGACGATCGAAGATCGGTAGGGAGAAGGGTGTTATTGCCACAGTATCTCCAACACCAGGAACGCGCAGTGGCCCATAGTTGTCATTGTTCCAGCGGAAGTTCGGGCCGAATGGAAAGAGGTTGGCACGTGAGCCGGTGGAGGGGCTGCGAGGCTCTGCACTGATCACCTCCGGGTGCTTCTTTGATCGGGCCGCCAAGGAGTCGTTCAAGGGAAGGTCGATCACCGTATGGCCGGGCATTACATAATCTGCAGGAAGCCCAAGTTCCAATAGTAGTTCAGATGCATCGGCTCCGTTCTTGAGCCGTATGCTCCAACTGGAGGTTTGGCCTGGTGCGGGCGGGACTTCGACCCCATTGACGTACAGAACACCCGCACGGATCTCCACTTCATCTCCCGGTATCCCCGTGATGCGCTTCACCAACAGCTGTCTCTGGCGCCTGGGACGATCATCCTGCACGGGGTCGCGGAACACGATGATGTCGTTTTTCTGCAATCCGGTCCAGAGCGGCCAGCGCTCCACACCGAGCAGATCACCCGGTACCAAGGTGGAATACATGCTCGTGCTGCGCACACTCACCCAACGAAGCACGAAGAGATGGATCATCAACAGCAGGCCCAGGGCCAGCAGAAAAGCTTTTCCCCATTCCGGGATCCGTCCGGTGATCTCCTTCAGGTTCATCTGACCCTGGAGAACAACCGCTTCCAGCGGATGCCCATGGGGAAGCCGCCCTTCTCGGGGTCGGCGGTGAGCCATACCAGAACGGCCTTGCCCACCACATGGTCGTACGGTACGAAACCCCAGAACCTGGAGTCCTGCGAACGATGTCGGTTATCGCCCATCATCCAGTAGTAGTCCTGCTGGAAGGTGTACGTATCGGTTTGCTGGCCATTGATCCAGATCGATCCGTCCTTCACTTCCAGCTCATTGCCCTCATACACGGTAATGGCCCGGCGATACAAGGGCAGGATCCGCTCGGTGAGGGTGATGGTCGCACCGGCCTTGGGTATCCAAAGCGGACCGAAGTTGTCCTCGCTCCAATCGTAGCTGGGGATGTTGGGGAAGATGGGCCAGTAGTCCTTGGGGCCATATGTGCCCTTGGGTTTGTTCTGGCGCGTCATGCTCACCACGTTGCCGAACTTGCTCAGGGCTTCCGCATTCTCTGCGGTCAGGGGCATGTTGGCCCGGCCGGTCTCTTCAACCACATCACCAGTTGTGATGTCGTATTGCTCCTTCAGGATCTTCTTGTTGAAACCATCCTTGATCACGAAGTCATAGGCATATTGGCCGGTCGCCACCAAGGGTTCCGGTGTGCCATTGATGTGGACCAGCCCATCGATCACTTCCACCGTATCACCCGCAACACCCACACAGCGCTTGATGTAGTTCTCCTGCTTATCCACGGGTCGGATCAGGATACCTCCGGTGGGCCTGCTGGCTTGGCGTCCGTCCGGCATGTTGAATACCACCCGATCCCGTTCCAGTAGATTCTGACGTCCGCTCATGCGGGCCAGCTGGTAGTAGCTCATGTTCTGGAAGTTCGCCACCACGGTGTCACCTTCCGGGAAGTTGAACACCACGGCATCGCCGCGTTCAGGTTTGCCGAAACCGGGGAGGCGCATGTAAGGCAGCTCGAACCAGTTGGTGAAGCTGGGCGTGTGCTGGGTGAAGGGCAAGGTATGGTGTGTGAAAGGGAAGGTCACCGGCGTCATGGGCAGGCGCGGACCGTAGCTCAGCTTGCTCACGAACAGGTAATCACCCACCAGCAGGGATTTCTCCATGGATTCGGTAGGGATGGTGAAAGCCTCGAACGTGAAGGTGCGAAAAGCCGTTGCCACGATCACGGCAAAGAGGATCGCATCACCCCATTGCCCGAGCATGTTGCGCTTGTGTGATCCGATAGGGATCGGTCCCACCCACTTGTATTTCTCGCTGAAGGCCAAGTTGGACAGTTCCACCCACGGCACCAGCACCATGATGAAGTGCTCCTTCAATGTGCGTTTGCCGAAGGCGATGCTTGTGTTCACGTTGTAAATGATCAGCATCAACAGGTTCACCCCTGGGGCCAAGAGCAGGATCAGCCAATACCAAGGCTTTCCCAGGATCTTGTTCCACACGTACAGGTTGTAGAACGGTACCAAGCCTTCCCAAGCCGGGCGGCCCGCCTTGGCGAAGATCTTAGGAAGGCAGACGAACAGGCTGGCGATATAGAGCCCAAGCAGGGACCAAGCGATCATGCGGTGGAGTTCAGAATAGGGCGCAAGGTGGGCACAGGGCAGGTATCCCCGTGAATAAAAGTTGCAAAGGTGATGCAGGGAGGGAGCATCCCGAAGGAAGGGAAGACGGCAAAAGAGGTGAGTCCATCAGTTGCCATCGAGCAGATCATCCATGGTGAAGAGCCCGGTGCGCCCCGGTATCCATTCCGCCGCCACAACGGCGCCCAGAGCAAATCCGTGCCGACCGAAAGCCTCATGGGTGATGGACAGCCTATCCTCCGGGGATTTCCACGTAACAGCATGTGTACCGGGTACCTCGCCGATGCGCTCACTGTGGATCGCCACCGGCATCGTGTCCGTTCCGGTTGTTTTCGCGGCTACGTCCTTCGGTTGCTGCTCGTGCAGCTTCCATCCGCTGTACTTCGCGGAACGCAGGTCAATATCCCGGGCCAAGGTGATCGCCGTTCCGCTGGGAGCATCCAGCTTATGGATGTGATGCGTTTCCGTGATCGCCACCTGATAGGCCGGCTGGCCATCCATCAGGCCGGCGAGGTATTTGTTCAGTTTAAAGAAGAGGTTTACGCCAATACTGAAGTTGCTGGCCCACAGTAGGCTACCTTGTTCGGACTGAACCAGGGATTTGATCTCGTTCAGGTGGTCGTACCAGCCGGTAGTCCCTACTACCACAGGTACTTTATGTTGCAAACAGAGCCGCATGTTCGCCAGTGCCACATCAGGCTTGCTGAACTCAATGGCAACGTCCGCACCTTCGGGAGCGGAACCCGCGTTCCGGTGATCCACCCGGAGGATGATCCGATGACCTCTGGATAGGGCCACCTCTTCGATGGCCTTTCCCATTTTCCCATATCCGTAAAGCGCGATGTTCATGGCAGGAATTCAGCTTGCAAAGGAACGATTCATCCGTGCACATCTTGTTCTGTGCATACGGAGCAGGCTGTTTCGTGCACCATGAAGCGTGGATCGCAGCCAAAGTGGGGCGGAATTGGAACGGCGGAATACCTTTGGCGACCCGAAATGTATCGGGCAAATCTTTTTCCCTTGCACACCAAGATCCTCATCCTCGACCACGGGTCGCAATACACTCAACTATTGGCGCGACGCGTTCGGGAGCTGGATGTATTCTGCGAGATCCACCCCTTCACCGCTGCCGATCGATTTGCTGACGACCCTTCCGTAAAGGGCGTGATCCTCAGTGGAAGTCCGGCATCGGTTTTTGACAATGGCGCACCTGATACTCAACTCGGTGGCCTCCAAGGCAAAGTGCCGCTGCTAGGGGTGTGCTACGGTGCGCAGCTCGTGGCGAAGCGTGCGGGAGGCGAGGTGGTCAAAAGTCAGGTGCGGGAATATGGTCGCGTCTTTCTGGATAACATCCACATAGAGAAACCGTTGTTCACCGGTATCCATCCCGGCACTCAGGTGTGGATGAGCCACGGGGACAGTATTTTGACCCCATCGGACAGCATGGAGGTCTTGGCTGGCACCCATGGCGTGCCGGTGGCCGCATTCCGTTTGAAAGGGGAGGAGACCTACGGAGTGCAGTTCCATCCGGAGGTGTTCCACACCACGGATGGGCTTCAATTGTTGCGGAATTTCGTCATCGGGATCTGTGGGTGCAAGGCGGACCATTCGCCGAAGGCATTCGTGGAAGAGACCGTGCAAGGTTTGCGTGACCAGCTCGGAGAGGATCATGTAGTGCTCGCACTCAGCGGTGGCGTGGACAGTTCCGTGGCGGCCATGTTGCTGCAACGGGCCATTGGCGATCGCCTGCACTGCATCTTCGTGGACAATGCCCTCCTGCGCAAAGGAGAGTACGACCAGGTGCTGGAGAGCTATCGCCACATGGGGCTGAACATCCAAGGGGTGGATGCCCGTGAGCGATTCCTCACGGCACTGATGGGCATCGAAGATCCCGAGGCCAAGCGCAAGGCGATCGGGCGCACCTTCATTGAAGTGTTCGATGCCGAGGCCAAGCGCATCAGCAATGTGAAATGGTTGGGGCAGGGCACCATCTACCCCGACGTGATCGAGAGTGTAAGCGTGCATGGGCCCAGCGTCACTATCAAAAGCCACCACAATGTGGGAGGCCTTCCCGCACACATGAACTTGAAGGTGGTGGAGCCACTGCGTTCCCTCTTCAAGGATGAAGTGCGCCGCGTGGGGAAAGCACTTGGGCTGGATCCTTCCATCCTCGGCAGGCATCCGTTCCCCGGCCCTGGCCTGGCCATCCGGATACTTGGTGATATCACGGCCGAGAAAGTGACCTTGCTTCAGGAGGTGGATCACATCTTCATCCAGGAGTTGCGCGATGCCGGGCTTTATGATGAGGTCTGGCAGGCCGGAGCGATCCTGTTGCCCGTGCGTAGCGTGGGCGTGATGGGCGATGAACGCACCTACGAGAATGCGGTGGCGTTGCGGGCGGTTTCCAGCACCGACGGCATGACAGCAGATTGGTGCCACCTGCCCTATGAACTCTTGGCACGGATCTCGAATAACATCATCAATAAGGTGAAAGGGGTGAACCGTGTGGTATACGATATCAGCAGTAAACCCCCCGCCACCATCGAATGGGAATGATCCGGAACTTGTTGCTTGCCGCCCTATTATTGGGGTGCTTCCCCCTGACCATGATCGGGCAGGAAGTGCGCACGGTGGACGGCGACAAGTACATTGTACATACGGTGGAACAGGGTGAGACCTTGTTCGGACTGAGCAGGCATTACGCGGTGCCGCTCGATGCGATCACGGCATCAAATCCGGGTACGGCTGAAGGGCTCAGCATCGGGCAGACCTTACTGATCCCGGTAAAGGCACAGTCCAGGAAGGAATTGAAGAGCGCACCAGAGCTGGGTGATGGGGAGCTGCTGCACACGGTAACCAAGAAGGAGACCATTTATGGGATCGCCCGGAAGTACGGCGTTACCCAAGAGGACCTTCGTCGCTTAAACCCGGATCTTTCATACGGACTCCGCGTGGGCATGGTGCTGCGCGTTCAATTGGCCACCAGCACAGCTGCGCCGCCGATCGCCGTTCAGCCGGCGATGATGGACAGTGCCGAATTCCATCAGGTAGCACCTGGGGAAACACTCTATTCCTTGGGGAAGCAGTACGGCATTTCCCCTGATGCGATCAAGGAGTCCAATGGTGGCCTGCCTGAAGGATTGAAAGCCGGCACCTACATACGGATACCGCATGCAGGCCAGAGGATGGAAGTTGACAGCCTGGCCATGCCGGACACCACTCCGAGGCCCTCGTTGGCCATTCGCCGACGCGTCGCGGTGCTGCTTCCGTTCACATCCACCGCTTCGGATTCTGTCAGCACAGGTGATGAGGAGTACCGTTCCAATTCCATCACGGATGCCGCCGTGGAATTCCGTGCCGGCCTGGCCATGGCCATGGATACCCTCCAGACCAAGGGTTTGAATGCAGACCTGTATGTGTTCGATACCGGCATGAAGGCTGCTCAGTGGACCCCGCTTTTCAAGAGCGATGCCATTCGAGGGATGGACCTATACATCGGACCTTTCCACCGTGCAGCCATTGAGGACCTGGTGAAAGTGGCCAGCAATGCCCCGATCATTTGTCCTGTACCGCAGAGCAACAAAGTGATCCTCGGCAACCGTACGGTCAGCAAGGCCCTAGGTGGTCGCACGGACCGGCTGAAGCTGATGGCGCGCTATGTGGCCTTCAACCACGGCAGTGCCAACATTCTGCTTCTGAAGCCGGAGATCTACAGTGAAAAGGATGTTCAAGACCTGATGGAGCGCGAACTGGACCAAGCCCTTCGCCCGAAGTCGGCTCTCCAAGAGGATTCACTTTTCATGAAGGACCCATCGAACATTAAGAAGCCCATGTCCGTGGTCACTTGTGATCGCCGGGATGTAGGTGCGGCCATCAGCAAACTGGAGACCGGACGGCCCAACATACTCGTGGTCCCCAGCGAGGATGTGGAGTTCGTGACCACGGTGCTGAACAAGTTCTCCGGACTGGTGTCCAAGTACGCGATCACCGTTTACGGATTGAATTCATGGACCACGATGAGCACGCTGGACATATCCGCGTTGGTCAAACTGAAAGTAAGGCTACCTGCCAACGGATACATCGACTACCATTCGCCGGCTGTCAACGATTTCATAGCCGCCTACCGGGCCCGGTTCCAAAACGAGCCCGGGGAATATGCCTTCCTCGGTTACGATGTGGCACTGTACTTCCTGCAGGCCGAGATGCAGTTCGGGAATAGCTTTCCGAAGCACTACGCAGAAGTGCAGGCCAAACCCCTGTACTTGGACTTCCGCATGCAGAAGCTCGGTCCGGAGAACGGGTGGAGCAATTCCAGCGCTGTGATGCTGGAATACAGACCGGAAGGGTTGTTCAAGGCGAAATAAGCGTTGCCGATATTCCGTGATCGGCCCGCACTCAGCTATTCCCGGAAGTAGGCCCGGGACGATATTCGGAGCGGAGCCAACGGCGCTCCAGCACGAAGGTGCCGAAAGGAAGAAGTGAGGCAATGCCCACACCATACACCCGTTCGATCGGCCACTTTAACCGGGTGAACAGGGGGATGGCCAGAATGATGTAGCCGATGAACAGGATGCCATGCGCCCAACCAACATACTTTACGGGCAAGGGCATGTCCGCCATGTACTTCAGCGGCATCGCAATGAAAAGGAGTACCAAAAAGCTGATGCCTTCGAGGATGGCAACCCAGCGGAAACGGCGGATCGTAGGAGCGTGTTCTATCATAGCGGCCGCGAATATCACCCTTTCTTTCCAGCATACGGTCATACAACGGCAAGGAGCGAAGCGGCATCCTATGGCTGGGCCTGCGCCATTTAAGTTTGCCGGATGCGAGGCAGGGGTTGGTGGTTGGTAGGGTTCGCGGTCTTTGCCATGCTAATGGCCCTGCTCGGCTTGGCCGTAGGCAGCGTGAACATACCCCTGAAGGATGTATGGCATTCGCTATTCCGAGCGGAAAATGGTACTTACGATGTGATCATTCTCCACGTGCGCCTACCGGAGATCATTACGGCAATCGCGGCGGGAGCAGGACTGGCAGCGGCGGGTTTGTTGATGCAGACCATCTTCCTCAATCCACTTGCAGGACCCGGTGTGCTCGGCCTTACCGGGGGGGCGGCACTGGGTGTGGCCTTGGTACTGCTGGCCCAGCCCCTCTGGGCGATGATGCCGCTTCCGCAAGATCTGCTGGTCACGTTAGCGGCACTTTCCGGCGCCATCGCGGTGCTCCTGCTGATCACCTTCGCCGACCGGCGGGTGGATGATGGGATCACCTTGCTCATTCTCGGGTTGATGGTCGGCTATCTCAGCGCCGCGCTGGTGAGCGTGCTACAGGCCAGCAGTGAGGCGCGGGCGTTGAAGGGGTTCGTGCTCTGGGGTCTGGGTTCCTTCGGAGGAATGGAACTTACCCGCCTTCCGTGGCTCCTGGTCCCCGTGGCCATCGGCCTCATACTGGCACTCACCTTGGTAAAGCCCTTGAACGCCATGTTGATCGGTGATGATCATGCACGCACGATGGGTGTGGATGTGGATCGCGTGCGACGGCGGTCGATCTGGATCTCCGGTTTGTTGGCCGGCACGGTGACGGCCTTTTGTGGACCGATCGCCTTCCTGGGGTTGGCCGTGCCGCATGTGGCCCGTGCCTTCGTGCGCAGCGCCGATCATCGGCTCCTGATGCCGGCCACGATCCTACTTGGTGCTGGTCTCGCTTTGGTATGCGATCTGATCGTACGCGGTGCGTGGACCGGAGCGGTGCTTCCGTTGAATGCGGTGACCAGCCTGTTGGGTGTACCCGTGGTGCTCTGGGTGTTATTGAGCGGCAGAAAATGGGCCAAGCGATGACCGCGTCAACACCTCTGATACACACCCTGAAGCTCTCGATAGGCCATGGAGGAAGGTCCATGGTGCGCAACATCGATATGGAGCTGCCAGCCGGTAGCCTCACCGCCTTGCTGGGGATCAACGGGATAGGCAAGAGCACGTTGTTGCGCACGATCGCTGGCCTGCAATTGCCATTGGAAGGTGAAGTGCTGGTGAGCGGGGAGAGCGTCCATTCCATATCCGCCACGGAACGAGCGCGTCGCATCGCCGTGGTATTGACCGGGCGCCCAAGGACCGGTATGTTGGATGTGGAAACGTTGGTAACATTGGGAAGGCAACCGTGGACCGATCGCTGGGGGCGCATAAAAAATGCTGATCACGACGCGGTGGAACAGGCCTTGGAGCAGGCAGGGGCAACTCATCTACGCGATCGACAAGTGGCCACGTGCAGCGATGGCGAAGTGCAGAAGGTGTTGATCGCGCGTGCTCTGGCACAAACTACTCCGGTGCTTTTGCTGGATGAACCAACGGCCTTCCTGGACCTGCCCAACCGGGCCGAGATCGTTCGCGTATTGCGCTCCATTGCGCAAGCGGGCAACAAGGCTGTATTCTTCAGTACGCATGATCTCCAGCTCGCATTGGACCTATCAGACCGGGTGGTGCTGATGCGCAGCGGAGAGGGGCTTTGGCAAGGAACGCCCCGAGAGGCCATGCACTCCGGTGAATTGGCCAAAGCCTTCAGCGGGAGCGGCGTCTCCATCGATCCGCTCACCGGAACCCATCGCTTCCTACCTTGAGCGGGATCGAGCTGAACGATACGAAGCCCGTGCTCAGCTCTGTGCCTGAGGTCCTGGAAAGCCGAACGTGTGATCCACTAATCTCCCACAAGCGCGCGCTCAGCAACAAGCCGAGCGCGCACGTGCGTATGGGAGATGAAACTACTGAACGACGAAGCGGTGTACCTCCGAGCTGCTATTGTTCACCACGCGTAACTGGTAATCCCCGCTGGCCAATCCGGAGATGTCCAATTGGTAGGTCCCAGCGGCTGCCCGTTCGCGCTGTATGACGCGGCCGGAGATGTCCATTACCTCAAGTTCCACAGGGCCTTGCAAAGCACCCATGTCCACGGAGAGCGTGTTATGCGCAGGTACCGGATAGACCTTCACACCATCGTTGTTGGTGGCCTCGGCAATGCCCACGGTGGAGATCGCAACATCCACTTGGGTGCGCGGTCCTTCGCAGGTATAGGTGGTGAAGCCCACTTCCCAATCATAGAAGATCTCGAAATAGGCGGTTGCTCCGCTTCCTCCGTTGGTAGTGGAGACGATCGCGCCCACATCACCAAGCGGATACGGGTAGCCGTTGCTCACGTTGTTATAGGTCATGCCGATGTTGTCGCCGAACATCCGCAGGCCGTACGTACCGGGGGTAATGTCCCAGTTGAGGTCGATCCGGGACTCGCCCGCAGGCAAGTTGAAATTCCCGGAGACGACCGGGGTACCACTGGGCCACTCCACCAGGCCCACGATGCGAACGCCTTCGGTTGCGGCCTTTACCAATACACTTTTCAACTGGAAGGGCGAATAGCATTCGAAGATGGGGAAGTAGACGCTATTATTCTCCGCGTTCGCATTCGTCCCTGGCGATGCCATTCCACCGTACACCGTGTTGTCCACGGGTTGGCTCGCCTCGGCGCACCAGTAGGAGGTGGCCTCGGTAAGCACCGGTGTGGTCCATGGGCTTTCAAGTCCTACAGGGCTGGTGGCATCGGCAGTGTCATACCAGAGGATGCTGTCCCCTTGGGCCACCAGCGTGGCGGAGGTTCCCGACTGGATGGTCACGTTCTGGCTGGTTGGTGCAGCTGGCGTTGGCAGGTGTGCAATGGTCACCGGGGCTGAAGTGATGTCCGGACAAATGCCGCTAACCGTAACGGTATAGTCACCTTCCACAGTGGTAGTAATGCTCTGCGTGGTCTCTCCGGTATTCCACAGGTAGGAGGATGCATCGCTCGAAGTGAGCGTAATCGGTGTGTTCCAGCAAGATTCCAGTGGCACATCGGAAGTGATCTCCGGGGTGATGTCCGGTGTTTCGATGATGAAAACACTGGCCGCCGCGGAGCAGGGTGTCTCCGCATCCACGGTCACTTTATGATAGCCCGGCTCACTCACTATGATGGAGGCGGTGACCTCTCCGGTGTTCCACGCATAGCTGCTTCCACCAGTGGCCGTCAAGGTGATCGATGTACCGCCGGGGCACATGTGCAGACCATCGTTGCTGGTGATGTTCACCACTGGCGCAATGCACGTGCCCTCCACCAAGGTGATCTCCTGGTCCGCGTCAATGTTCGTGTAGGTGTCCACTTGCCCGCTGGGCCAGCGTACCACCAAGGTCTCCACTGTAGTATGGTCGGCAAGACCGAAATGGCACATCGCTGTGTTCGTGAGGCCATAGCTTTCCCCGGCGCGCACTTCGCGGATCTGCGTGCCCAAGGCCGTGGTAAGTGTAACCCGCGCTCCTACGGCATCGCGGTTGCTTTCCACACCTGCCAAGCGCACGTTCAGCCAGTGGTTGTCGTTACCGTCGTTCAGCCATAGGCGGTCGGGGCGGCCGTAGTGCGGGGTGGTGTAGCCCGTACCGTAGCTGGACCACACGTCCATGAAGCCGTCGTTGTTCAGGTCCCCGATGGCATAGCTGTGCAGGTTCGACGTATAGGGGAACAAGCCACTGATGGGAGTGAACGTGCCATCACCGTTGCCCTTGAGGTAGGTGGTGCTACTGCCCGACAACAGGATGTCCAGGTTGCCGTCGTTGTCGAAATCCTCAAAATGACTTTGGATGAACATTCCGACAATGTCCGTGTCCGTACCGGGAACCTCGGTGAAGTATCCGTTCCCATCGTTCTCGAAGAATTGCAACTTATGGTCGTGGTTCCCTACCACCAGGTCCAGATCGCCATCATTGTCCCAGTCACCAAAGTCGGCACACCAGCTTTGATAGCGGATCTGTATACCATGCTCCAAGGCCAGATCCGTGTAATTGCCGTTGCCATCATTCACGAACATACGGTTCCAGCGCCGGGGATCGGCCGGGTTGTTCACCCCTTGGCGACACTTGGCGATGTAGAGGTCCAAGTTGCCATCGTTGTTGAAGTCGGTGAATACGCTACCGTAGTTCCCGCTCATATCGCTCACCGGGTCCGATGTGAAGTCGATCGGTGTACCGAGGTTCAGGGTACCGTTGCCATCGTTCATCCAGGTCCGTGGCGCCGCATTGTCGTGGCATCCGAACACGTCGAGGTGGCCATCGTTGTCGATATCGCCGATGCTGATGTTCTGCATGAACATGCTCACGCTCTGCACCGTACCCGCCGTTGAACTCCCCGGTGCCGTAATGCGCCAATAGTGCTGGCCATCTCCATTGCCGCCGGTGAACACGTCCTTATGGCCGTCGTTGTCCATATCGGCCACGGCCATGCCCCATTGCTGGGCGGTTCCTACGGAACCCACGTTGTAACCGTGGAAGCTGCCGTCCAGGTTCTGGTAAAGGATGCGGAGGAAGGTGCTGCTGTCCAGCACAGCGATGTCATCCAGTCCATCACCGTTCAGGTCCGAAACGGCCATGCAGTTCCCGCTATGCGTTGCATAGGGGAGCAGGCCGGGAGTGTTGGTGAAGCTGGGCTGGGCGATCGCGCCGACGGCGAAGAGCAGCGAAGAGCAGGCAGCAAGGGTAGAGATCTTGTTCATGGCGAGGGAAAGGTATGATTTTGCGAAATGGGACAAGTGTTCAACCTTGAGGTATTCCGCTTTTCCAGCGAAAGCGTCCTGTCTGAGCTTTTGAGGATGCTAGGACAAGAGCGGGACGCTCGGGTAAGAATGAAGGCCAGAACAAGGAACAGCCCGCACCGCCCCATGTTCGGGACAGAGCGGGCTGTGCATACCAACCGCTCGGAGCGTTCGCGCTTACTTCACCACCTTCACTGTGCTGCGTGCGTTATCCGAGGTCAAGCGCAGAATGTAGCTGCCGGAAGCAAGCCCTGCCGTCGGCAAGTTGATGTCGATGCCGCTGTGCGTCACATCCAGGAGGAGTTGGCCGGACAGGCTGAAGAGTTCCGCTCGAACAGGGCCGACCGTGCCATGGGTTTGCACGGTGAGCCGGTCGCCGAACGGGACGGGATACACCGAGAAGGCATCGGCGCCTTGGAGTTCTTCCAAGCCGGTAACGATCACCGCCGTGCAAATAGAGGTCTGTGAGCAATCCCCATCACTCACGATCACCGCGTAATTGCCGCTTGTTGTCACCTCATAGCTCTGATCCGTGGCACCGTCGATAGGGGCGTTCTGATCATTGCAGTCCACCCACTGGTAATGCATCCCTTCCGCTCCGGCCGTGAGCGTGTGGTCAACGAGCGTCACGCTTACATCGAAGTCGATCGGTGCGGGGTTCGCGTTCACGGCGATCCCATTCCCACCGTTGCAATCCACGGTCACCATGCTGGAAACCGTCTCGTAGCAAGGCGTGGTGATGGTGTAGCTGATCTCACCGAAAGGAACTCCCGCAAGCATCTCACCGCCGAAGGTGTCACTGGTGACGAAGGTGGTATCGTAGTCGGCACCGTTGGACACATGCACCGTGGCGCCTACTATGGCCAGAGGTTCGCCGATGAAGAAGAACAGGTTGTTGGCGGGTTCCGGGTCCTCGAACACCGCGATACCATCGCCGTTATTGCAGTCCACCGTCACCGTCCCCATTACCGTCTCATAGCAAGGCGTTGTGATGGTATAGCTGATCTCACCGAAGGGCACATCCGCCAGGAGCTCGCCACCGAAAGTATCGAAGGTCACGAAGGTGGTATCATAGTCTGCACCATTGGTCACCTGCACCGTGGCCCCGATGATCGCCATCGGATCACCGATGTAGAAGAACAGGTTGTTGGTGGTGGCGGCTGCGGGGTTCGCGATCACCGCGATGCCGTCCCCTTCATTGCAGTCCACTGTCACAGTGCCCGTCACCGTTTCCATGCAAGGCTTGGTGAGGGTGTAACTGTATTCACCGAAAGGCACATTCTCCAACATCTCACCGCCGAAAGGGTCGCTGGTCTCGAAGCTCTCGTAATAGTCCGCGCCATCCGTTACCTCCACAGTGACGCCGAGGATCGCAATCGGGTCGCCGATGAAGAAGAACAGGTTGTTGGTGGTGGATGGTTCCGGGTTCGCGATCACCGCGATGCCGTCCCCTTCGTTGCAGTCCACTGTCACTGTGCCCGTCACGGTCTCCATGCACGGCGTGGTGATCGTGTAGCTGTATTCCCCGAATGGCACGTCCGGCAGCATCTCACCTCCGAAGGGGTCGCTGGTAACGAAGCTCTCGTTATATTGATCGCCATCGGTGACCTCCACCGTGGAACCCGTGATCGCCATGGGGTCGCCGATGAAGAAGAACAGGTTGTTCCGCGTCGCTGGTTCCGGGTTTTCCATCACCACGATGCCCTCCCCGTTGTTACAATCCACCGTCACCGTGCCGGAAACGGTCTGATAGCAGGGTGTGGTAATGGTGTAGGTGTATTCACCAAAGGGTACATCATCGATCATTTCACCACCAAATGGATCGCTGGTGACGAAGCTCACAAAGAAGTCCGCGCCATCGGTGACCTCCACTGTGGAACCCGTGATCGCCAACGGGTCGCCGATGAAGAAGAACAGGTTGTTCCGGGTCAATGGATCCAATCCGATGGAACTCGTGGCATCGGCACCGAAGACATTGATCAGGCCGGAGCTCTCGTAGTGGCAAACGGCGCTCACCGAATAGGGGTAGGTATTGTCTTCCAGTTCGGGGAACACCGCTTCTCCGGCGGCATTGGTGGTATGGGTGTTGCCATCGAGCGTTACGCTCGCATTTTCCACCGGCAGTCCGGTGCTGTTATCCGTTACTACGATGGTCGCCGTGTGCTGTGCGAATGCACTTAATGCTGCCAAGCAGATGGAAGCAAGCGTGAGATAGAAGTGCTTCATGGTCATCAGGTTTTCTAGGTTATTGGGTGATGACCAAGGTAGATACGAAGCGCATACCTTGTTGCTGGATGGTCAACTTGTAGGCGCTAGGGGCGATGTCGCCGGGCAACTGGAAGCTCACGCGCCCTGCCTCGCGAGCAAGTAATGCGGTAGGAGTTCTGAACACCAATCGACCGTCCGTAGCGTACAGGTTGAGCTGCGCATCGGCTGCGATGGGAGCGTTCGCTTGTACGGTCACGGAGGTACCTGCCGTGGCGGGATCAGGGAACACGAGAGCATCCATGGAAGTGGACCGCTCTGTGATCCCGGTGCTGATGTCATTCTGGATCCGGGCCACGTAGAAGTAGTTCTCGTTCATCGTAGTGCGGGCCTGGCCGCCAATGAGGATCTTTCCGTCCGCCTGCTCGGCCATCGCGTAGATCATGGTGTGATGGTCGGGGATCGCCGGTTGCGAGAGGCCGTTGGTACCAAAGCTCGCATCCCTGGTGCCGTCAGCGTGGTACTTCCATACGGCTTGGTCGAAGGAACCGGGAGGGCCCACACCCGAGGAACCGGCCATCATGATGCTTCCATCGGACTGTATCAACAGGTTCGATGCGAAATCAAAGTTGGCCAGGTCTTCTGTCACCGTGCCCAGGTTACCGAATGTGGTATCCAACTCGCCCACTGAAGTGAATTTCGCGAGCAATGCACTGTAGTTGTACGTCTGCGTTACGGTGACCCCACACACCAAGATGGAGCCGTCGGGCGTCAGCTTCAGGTCCTCACCTTCATCATCCACGTTCCCGTGGTTGTACTTCACCACCCCGGCATCGCCGAAGGTGGGATCCAGGCTACCATCAGCCTCGAAGCGTACCAGCAGCATCACATACCACAGCTCGGAATTCCCGAAGTAGCCCGAAGCCACGATCTTTCCGTCCGGTTGCACCACCACGCCTTGGAAGGAATTGCCTCCCACTGCCAGCACCGGGATCGATGCGATCCCGTTCAACCCGAAGCTGGTATCGAACACGCCATTTGCCGAAAAGCGCGCCACGAACGGGCGCCGTACGTAATCCTCGTTAAATGTGCTTCCACATACAATGATGTTCCCCACCGCGTCCAGTGTAATATCATAGGCGATGTCCTCCGCGTTCGCGGTTACCACGCTTATGCTCTGTGCCAATACACCATTGGTCCCGAAGGAATTATCCAGCGTGCCATCGGCGTTGAGCTGGATCAGCAACAGTCTGTATGTCTGGTAGTCCGTGGTGCCACCGGCCAAGAGGATCTTCCCATCATGCGTCAGCACGGCAGAGTAGATGTCGGCCTCGTTGTCCAGTTCGTACGTGAATACACCGTTGATAGCAAAGTCAGGGTCCGGAGTGCCATCGGGCAGGTAACGGAACACATAGGCACGCGCAGTGTAGGTGGCATCGAAGCTCATGCCGATCAGCAGGACCTTTTGATCCTCTTGTACAAGGATCTTCTGTGCGTTATCCAGATCGTTCACCGGGGCTATCACATAGCCCGTTCCAATGAACGTGGGGTCGAGGGCGCCGGCCTGGGCATGGAGCATGGCCGGTGCCCCAAGCAGGGCGACAGCGGCAACAAGGGAGTACAGTTCAGTTTTCATTCGGGTGATGGTTTGGTTTCAGGTTCATCGGTGTGTCTTGTCCTCATTTTCCGGAGGCCGTCCAGCAGGTTCTGCCACGCTTCAGCCTCATCCTTCCTTTTCAGGTGAAGTTGTTCCAAGCGTTCAAGCTCGTCCTCTGGAATTGCTTTTTTATCAGGCGTTGCCACGGTGTTTTCGATTGATGCGGCGAAGGTGAGGCACCGAATTGCGTTCCGGTTCGCTCACCTGCTTACATCCTCATTACACCGCCGGGAAAGGACCTTACATCTGCCTTACATCGGAAGAAAAAGCCCTTACATCCACCATACAGGAATCCATGACTTTCTGAGCCACAGGATTTTATGAAAAACCCTCCGATCGGGTCAAATGGAGAGCAGAAAGTCCACCAATTGCATATCCTCACCTTCGATCTGCAACTTCTTTCGCAAGCGCGATCGGGCCACGATGATGCTGTTCAGGCTCTGCTGTGTGATGGCCGAAATGTCCTTGGTGCTCATGTTCAGCCGGAGGAAGGCGCAGAGCTTCCGCTCATTTGGTGTCAGGGTAGGGAAGCGCTCCAGGAGCGTTTGGTAGAAGGTGGAATGGACCCGTGTGAAATGCGCCTCGAATTCCTTCCAGTTGTGCTCATCCTGGCTGGCCTGAAGGTCGCGGATGATCTCCTGTACGATCCTTTGGTTCTCCTGCCGGAAGGTCGGCCTAGCCTTCAGGAGCCGCTCCACGATGTGTGCGATCAACTCGTTCTTCTTCAGCAGGAACAAGGCATTGGCGGTGAGCTCGCGCTCCCGATACTCCAGATCTTCCTTCAGTGCGGCCTGCTCCGCCGCGAGCTTCTCCCCATGGAGGCGAAGCGTTTCCTGCTCCAACGCGCTGTGGCGCACCCGGCCTTGCATCACTTTGTAGAGCAGGAACGCCGTAAGCGCCAGGAAGAACAGCGCGATGCCCAGCGCGATGTTCCATGTTTGCCGCCGGGCGCTTTCCGCATCTTTCCGCTGGGCCTCCAGCTCGAATACCTTCTTCTCCTTGTCCCGCCGGAAGCTGTCCTCCAAGCGAGCGATCGTGGTGCGGCTCTCCGCACTGTACAGGCTGTCGTTCAAGGTCTTGAATTCACGGAACGCGCCCAAGGCCGAGCGGTATTCCCCCAAGGTATCGTACAGCTGGGCCAGTGATTCCAGCGAGATGACCATGGACCGCGGGCTGCTGATCGCTCTGCCCAAGGACAGCGCCTGTTCGAAATGGGCCCGTGCCGCCGCGAAGTGGCCGATGAGCGCTTGGTTCTTCCCCAGGTTGTTGAGTACCTGCGCCTGCCCCCGCACATCACCAATTTGCTTGCGTACCGCCAGCGACCGCAGCAAGTATTCCTCGGCCTTCATGGGCTCGCCCATCTCCATATAGCAGATGCCGATGTTGTTGGTCAGTGCACCCTCGTTGCGCCGGTTGTTCAACGGCTGGTTCATGGCCAGTGCCTGCTCGAAGTACGGAAGCGCCAAGGCATGTTCCGACCGCAAGAGATACACGCCCGCCAGGTTGTTGAAGGCCCGCACCTTGCGCACGTTCACCTCCTCCGTCGGCAGTGTGCCATGCCCGATATCCAGCGTGCGGAGCGCCGCGTTGGAATGTGCGATGCTCTTCGGCAAGTCACGCAGGTCCATATACAGCGAGCCCAGCTTCAGTTCCAAGTCCGCCCGCGCCAGCAGGAGCGGTACCGCCTCCGGCGTTTTCGTCAACGCCCCGTCGAGTTGTACTTGAGCCCGTTGGTAGGCGGCCAAGGCTTGGGGCATTTCGGCCGTGGCCGCGTAAGCATCGCCCAGCACCATCAACGCACGGGCCTGCTGTTCACCACCGGTCAGCTGCCCCAATTGCTGCTCTAACTGTAGCGCCACCAGCAGCGCGGAATCCGGATCGGAAGGCAAGAGTTTTGTTGCCAATTCCAGGTCTGCCTCCGCCCGGGCCTCCGCAGGTGCCGTGGTGGCTTGTGGTAGGGCGTTGAACGGCCTCACGAAGGCCGCAACGCACAGCAACGCGCACAAGAGCGCCCAGGTGCCGGATATGGGTGAGAGGATGGAACGCATGGTCACGCGGATGAGCTTGGCCATCGCATGGTGGTGATCAAAACTACGTACAGAGCGGATCCGGAACTTGCACCCGTAGCTCATTCATCACTCCGTCAGGTTTCCGGTGGACACTGGAGAACCAGCGTCCGGCCGGGTCAAAGGGCAGTTGGCATGGCGAGCCCCTACCGCGTAGGCAGCGCTCCGGCCGGGGTGCCGTCCAACGTGGTCACGCTCCAGTTACCGATATTCAGGCTCTGGCTGGATTGGGATTGGTAAAAACCGTACGCATGTGTGGTGGTGTACACCACGATCTGCTGCCGGGAAGGCACGGCCCCCATCGGTACACCATCCAACGTGGTCACTTTCCAATTGCCGCTGTTCAGGCTCTGGCTGGATTCCGATTGGTAGAAACCGTAGGCATGGCTGCTGGTGTAGACCGCGATCTGGTTCATATTGCTCACCGCATCGATCACGTTGCCGTCCAAGGTGGTCACTGCCCAGTTGGCGGTGTTCAAGCTGCCGCTCATTTGGCTCTGATATAAGCCGTATGCATGGGTGCTGGTGTATACCACGATCGTGTTCTCCGATGCAACGGCACCGATCACGTTCCCACTGAGGGTGGTCACCTTCCAGTTCCCGGTGTTCAGACTACCGCTGGATTCGCTCTGGTTAAAGCCATAGGCATGAGTGGGCGTGTAGACCACCACCATGTTCCCCGAGCGCACCATGTCGCAACCCGCTACGCCTGGAGGTCCCTGCGGCCCGGCCGGGCCAGGCATGTTATTGGCCGCGTGCAGGGCGTACGGCACGCTCAACAGCTCGCTGGCCCCGGAGATGCTGTAGTTGCTTCCGCCAAGAGGATCGGTTTCCGTCCGCAGGAAATACGGGCCGCTGCCCCAATCAATGCTGCCCACGCTACCGCTCACAACCGTGCCACCGCCCAGTTCCACCGTTACGAGCCCGTTCGCATTGGTGGTGGCGCTGTGTGTTTCCACGAAGACCGCCGTGCCGTTCGCACTGCCTTGCAGAATGCTCATCCGCAGGGTCACGTCGCCATTGGTCACCAGCATGTCGGCAGCATCGCGCACCACGGCTTGAAAGCTCATGCGCTCCGGCGCTTGTGCCCAGGTGAAGGAAGCGATGCAGGATAGAAGTAGGAGGAAAGATGAACGCATGGCTATTGTTTGATCACCCGCAGTGTGGCCTGTTCGCCGCTGCGCTGAAGGTGGATGAGGTAGGTGCCCGTGGGCCTGCCGGACAGGGGAATGAAGGTGCGGTGGCCCGAAAAACTGCCGCTGCTGATCAGCCTTCCGTCAGTATCCATTAGACGATAGGCGGTGATGCCATCCCGACCGGCAAGCTGTATGGTAATGCCGTCGTTCGCCGGGTTGGGCATCGCGCTCACCCCCAATGCAGCTTCATTTTCCGGCACCTCCACGCTTAGCCATTCATACGGTTGTTGTACGCCTTGTTGCACGGATCCGCCCGTGGAAGTAATGGATAAAGCATCCACCTGGCCGAGCGTCCAGCTCAAGCTACCGCCCGCTCCCGTGGCCTCGCCGCCTGCTGGCACCACCGCGCGCTGGGCGTGAAGGTGACCGCAAGCGGCCAGCAGGAACAAGGCGATCAGCGAACGCAGGGAGCACATCGATGCGAAAGGTATTGAAATGACCTGAACGGGAGTGATGGTCGGGCATGGCACCGCGCGAGGACGCATTCATTGTGTTCAAAACAGGTTCCACACATCACGCCGCATATGCAAGGCATCGCAATGGATTGCCGGAGGCTCGCAAGAACGTGCAGGGAAGTGGCGCGAACCGCCTCGCTATGCACGGACCTACTTGAACAAAAGGCGAGCAACAGACACAACCTTGCATTGCAAGCCACCTAACTTTACGCAACGTTACATCTCTCGTCTCCGCATAGTGTCCTCCATGACGCATATCCTTCGTTGCTGTACAGTGCTCTGTACCTATCTTGCATGGGGTGCAGTGGGCCACGCACAGCTGCAGATCAACGAGGTTTGTTCCAAGAACTACCGCAGCGCGGAGGACAGCTTCGGGCATCACACGGACTGGATCGAACTGCACAATGTCGGAACCTCGGCGGTGCAGTTGGGCCAGTACTATTTGAGCGATCGTTTCTACGAGCCGAGCATGTGGCGCATGCCGGAGATCTTGCTGGAAGCAGGTGGTTACGTGCTGTTCTTCTCCGCGCACAGCGCAAGTGGGGAGGAACATTTCCCCTTTGGTATCGCGCAGGAGGGGGAGTCGGTATTCCTCTTTTCCGAAGCGCTCCAGCTTGTGGACCGCATGGACATTCCCGCGTTGAGCAGCGACCATAGCGCTGGTATTCCCTTGGGTGGCCAGGATGTGCGCATTTTCCAGCAGCCCACACCCGGGGCACCTAACAACACGCCGGACTATGCCGGATATGCGACCATGCCGCTCCCGAGCGTTGCGCCGGGTCTTGTTCCTGCGGGTGCCAGTCTACAGCTACACACCAGTTCCGGCGAGGAGATCCGCATATCGCTCGACGGCAAGGACCCCGATCCGCTCAGCCCGCTCTACACGGGTCCTTTGGAGCTCAGTTCCAGTGTGGTGGTGAAGGCGCAAGCAAGCCTGCCCGACCACCTGCCATCGCCTGTTTTTACCGGCACTTACTTCATTAACGAAACCGCGGGTCTGCCCATCCTATCCCTCTCGGTGGAACCCGATAGCATGTTCCACGAGGAACTCGGGCTGTACATGCTGGGGCCCGATGCCGATAGCCTTCCGCCGTACGAAGGCGCGAACTTCTGGTCCAACAGGAGCATACCCGTGCGTATGGAGTTCTTCGATGAGCAGGGCCGGCAGCGCCATGTGCAGCAAGTGGATCTGCGGATGCATGGTGGTACCCAGTCACGCACAAAGCCACAACGCTCCCTCCGTCTGATCGGGCGTAAACGGTACGGTAACAGCCTGATCGAATATCCGTTCTTCCCGGAACGTGGTGGCTTCGATCAGTACAAGCATTTGGTGTTGCGCAATTCCGGGGGCGATTACTGCCTCGCTCATTTCCGCGATGGCTTTTGGCACCAACGATCCCTGCACGGAGGACTGGATGTCGACGAGCTGGCATTCCGTCCCGTGCGGGTCTTCATCAACGGTGTCTATTGGGGCATGATGAACCTGCGGGAACGGCTAAGCCCGGAGGACGTGGCCCTGAACCATGGGCTGGACCGCGACGAGGTCCTCTTCTTCGACCAGGAGAACGAACCCGTGCAGGGCGACAGTATCCATTTTGCGCAGCTCTACAACTACATCCTTGATGAGGACCTGAACGATCCCGTGTACTTCCAACATGTGGATGATCTGCTGGACCTGAAGAGCCTGAAGGACTACTTCGCCCTGGAGATCTTCGCGGGCAACGCGGACTGGCCTGCGAACAACATACGGGCCTGGAAACCCGCGGTGGACAGCGGCAAGTGGCGCTACGTGCTCCACGATCTGGATGCCACCATGAACGTGTTCGGATGGATCACCATGGACATTGACATGTTCCAGCGCCTGTTCGTGCTGTACGAAGGGGAGATGCACAGCCGGATCTTCAAGGAACTGCTGGAGAACGAAGAGTTCAAGCGCACCTTCATCAATCGCTTGGCCGATCTGATGAACACAAGCCTCTCCCCACCCGCGCTGAGGGCCGAGCTGAACAAGATCACCAGTGCCACCGATACCGAAGCACAACGGCATTACGCTCGCTGGTCCTGCGACTGGAATTCGCGGCTGCTGCATGCCGGCGAGCTGATCCCGGAGTTCATCACCGTGCGTGGTGGCCATGTGCAGGACCACGTGCTCAATTGGTTCAACCTGCCGAATAAGGTCGCGCTCACCTTCGAGAGCTTCCCGCCAGCCGCAGGCACCATTACCCTCAACACCCTGGATCCGCAGCTTCCGTTCAAGGGCACCTACTTCAACGGCAACGCGATCGACCTCAGTGCCCATGCCGATGAAGGTTTCGTCTTCGACCATTGGAGTTACACCGGCAGCGAGGGCACGTTCAGTACATCGGCCACCTACCAAGGGGAATTCGCCACGGATGGTACCATCACAGCGCACTTTCGCAAGCAAGGCCAGCAGTTGTATACCTTCCCCGTTCCCTGTGTGGACCTGCTGTACGTGAGCTATGAAAGCGCAGCTGCGGGCAGTGGCCAACTGCGGCTTGCGGATATGGACGGTCGCTTGATCCTGTCCGTACCGCAAGCTTTCCATGCCGGTGTGAACAAGATCCAACTGGACCTGGCACAGCTGACTCCCGGCGTCTATGTCCTCACGATGGAGCAGCCGGAAGGCATCAGGAGTGCCCGCGTGATCAAAACACGGGAGTAGGGGAAGGCCGGGCTGTGGTGGAACTCATATATGGTGTTTGCTACGTGTTGGACATCACGCTCCATGCTCCGCCGTGCTCACACCCAGCCCATCTCGCTGGCATACCGCATCAGCTCTACAGCGTTCTTCATACCGGTTCGCCGAAGCAGGTTGCGGCGATGTGTGATCACGGTCATGGGACTGATGCAAAGCTCCGCTGCGATCTTTTTACTCGCCTTTCCAACGGCCATCCTTCGCAACACATCCAGTTCACGAGGTGTAGGACGATACTCAACCCGTTCCGCAGCGCTTTGGGGCAACTGGATATCCAAGAAGTCGAAGCCGTTCGCTTGCCATCCGATCCTGTTGCTGCTCTTGATGCCGCTGATGTCCTTAAGCAAACTAAAGGTGCTGTGGACCACCCCGGACGCTTCATCCACTTCAAATACCGCTGACTGCCGCAGTACTTTTATGTAATGCCCGTCCGCTTTCCGCATCCGATAATCCAACGTTAGACAGAGTTCGGGCAATTTGCCCGGATCCCGGAACCCGATCATGGCCTTGATCGCGCTCTGGGTCAGGCGGGAAACAGCAGGAGCATCATCCGGATGCACGATCCCATAAAGCAGTCCGGTATCAACTTTTGCATCGATGTACCCCAGCACCTCCTTAAAACCGCGAGCATATACCACCCGCCCCAGACTGTAATTGAAGACATAGAGAAAATGGCCGGCGAAATGTGGGAACTGACCGAGAAGCTTTTCCAAGCGGGCAGGTAGGTCCTTGTTGGCCTGCGGCGTTTCGCTACGCAGTTCCTCCAATGTGCGGAACAGGGATGCGACGTCCGGATGATGAGGACCTTTTTTGTTCATCTTACCAGCGATCAGGCATCACTGAATTTTGCGAAACGATATTGAAGCAGCGTAAAAATTGCGTGACCCCAGTACCTGATGTTGAGATACATGGATCATGCGGTCATCGGGATCTGAGTTGGTTGTGTTGCGGATGGTTACCGTTCTTTAATACACCTTGCAGCAAAAGGTTACCAGTTCCATCCGGGCCTTCATGCTTGGTACGGGTGTGGTATGGAGGTTATCATGGCGATCAATTATCCTTCATGCCTGAGCGGTCGTTCCAAGGCATTGGGGTGGTTGCGGTTCAATTTTCCAACCTTCGGCTTTTCGGGTAGTTGGTTCTTCAGTGCGTTGGTTCTTCAGTCTGTTGGTTCTTCAGTCTGTTGGATCTTCAGTCTGTTGGTTCTTCGGCCCTTCGAGTACCTCAGGGACCGAAGTCTCAAGACAAGTCTCGGGACCGAAGTCTCAAGACCGAAGTCTCAAGACAAGCCTCAAAACCGAACTCTCAAAACCGAAGTCTCAGGACAAGTCTCGGGACCGAAGCCTCGGGACCGAAGTCTCGGGACCATCGGCCCTTCGAGAGCCTCAGGGTCCGATGGGGCATGGACAGAGGCTCCGGAAGCCTACTTGATCACACTCAACCGCTGCACGGTGCGCTCACCGTTCACCGTAATGCTCACCATATAAACACCGCTGGCGATGTCGCTCGGCAGGTCCAGGATGGCGGTGAACCGGTCTCCGTTGTTACTGAATTCTTTGCTGAACACCTGCTTGCCATAGATGTCCTGGAGGTCCACCGTGATCTGCTGCTCCGGGTCCTGGATCCCATCGATGTTCAGGTTCACTTGTCCGCTACGCAGAGGGTTCGGCCACAGGCTCGTAACTCCGTTGGCCTGCACCATGCTGGCCTCAGGGCGGTTGCCGCTGTTGTCGATGGTGATGTTGCAACTGCTGGCGCAGAAGCCGCTGTAGAGCCCGTTCACCTTCACGTTGATCTCCACGTTGTAGGTATTGCCGTCCTGTAACAAGGGCGCCACGTTGTTGTTCCACTTCAACTGCAGGATGTAGGTGTTGCGGATGAAGGTCTGGTCATAGCCCTCCTGGGTGTTGATGATCCGGAACTGGTACTCCGTTGCACCCACTATCGGCTTCGCATAGATGAAGCTGTTGTTGGTGTTGAAGGTCCGGATCTCATTGCAGGAGTGGCCGTAGGCCGGCGCTTGGATCAGCTGTGAGCAGGTGACCACCTGTGGCAGGCTCAGGCCCATCTCGCAACCGCCTCCGAAGTGCGCGGTCGCAATGGGGCCATCGCGATCCGTGCGGACACGTGCGAAGTACTTCACACCAGGTACCAGCGGATTGGTCACCATGTCCCAGAAGTGGACGTAGTTGTACGGCCGTGCAATACGGCGCATGAAGCCGGCATCGGGATCGGAGAACTCGAACTGGTAGTTGGAGGCCCCGGTCACCTTATTGGCGTAGACCTTATTACCCAGCTGGTTATTGAAGAGGCCGCACTCGGTGGGGGCAATGTTGGCCGGACCGATGGGCAGGCAGAAGCTATGCGCGCTTCCATAGTTAGGGTTGAGCGGCGTAGTGGAAGGGGAGTTCGCCCCACCGTCGAAATCATCACGAAGCAGGAGCGCGCCGGCCCTGGTACGCAATTCCCAACCGCCACCCACAATGCCGTCACCGAAGCTGTCCATCAGGCGGAAGCCGTAGCACGCGGAGGTGGGAGTGCTGCCAAGACATAGCGTGTCGGTCACCACTTGGTTGTCCTCGCTTGCTACCGGGCCGCCACTTGCGATCACCACATTGTTCACATCGGTCACCTGCCACGTGAGCTGCTCCGGGTCGCCGTCCGAATTGATCACCACTACCACCTCGTTTCCACCAGGGCATCCGCTGAGGCTCGACAGTTTGGCCAGAAAGCCGTCGTAGATACCGCCGAACGTGTTCTGGAATCCACCAGCGCTAATGGCTCCCGTGGAGTTGGTGTAGCCCGCGATGTAGATTTTCCCATTGGCATCCAATGCGCCGGACCGCCCGGAATCATCGGTAAGGCCGCCGTAGTAACTTCCCCATAAGCGGTCGCCATTGGGATCCAACTTCACCACGAACGCATCCGCGCCACCGCCAAGCGTGTATTGGTGGGCTGCTTTTGCGATCCGGCTGGTGGAGCTGGTCTGGCCCACCAAATAGATATTGGCTGAAGCATCCGTCACACAGGACCAGCCCAGATCGTTGGCCGTACCGCCGTAGTAGGTGCCCCATTGACGTGTTCCAGCGGCGTTGAATTTCACAAGGAACGCATCGATCAACCCTTTCCTGGAGTTCTGGAATCCGCCGGCTGCAATGCCCGTGGAGGATGTGGTCTCCCCGGTCAAGTACACATTCCCCAAGCCGTCCACCGCGCAGCCATGCCCAAGCTCATTGCCCGTGCCACCATAGTAGGTGCCCCACTGGCGCACTCCTGAAGTGTTGAACTTCACCAGGAAGCCATCACCGGTGCCGCCCCCGAATGTGCTTTGATGCCCCGAAGAGGCAATGGAGCCGGAGGAGTTCGTCTGGCCTGCCAGGTACACATTGCCGCTGCCGTCCACCGCGCAGGCATTGCCGTTCTCCCCGTTCGTGCCGCCATAGTACGTGCCCCACTGGCGCACCCCTGATGCATCGAATTTCACCAGGAACGCATCGTAGTTCCCGTTGTAGCTGTTCTGGTGGCCTCCGGAGCCAATGCCCGCACTGGAGTTGGAAGAACCCGCGAGATAGGCATTGCCGTTTCCATCCACTGCACAGCAGGCCCCGAATTCGAAAGTGACCCCGCCATAGTACGTGGCCCATTGCCGCACCCCCGATGCATTGAACTTCACAAGGAAGGCATCCTGCCCGCCACCGAGCGTGCCCTGATGCCCGCTTGCCGCAATACCAGAAGTGGATTTCGAATAGCCGGCCAAGTACACGTTGCCGCTGGCATCCACCGCACAGGACGTTCCGCCATCCTCCAGCGTGCCACCATAATAGGTGGCCCATAGCCGTGCTCCACTGGCGTCGAATTTCACGAGGTACGCATCGTAGTTCCCCCCAAGGGTGTTCTGATGCCCTCCGGAAGCAATGCTGCCCGAGGACTTGGTCTGGCCGGCCAAGTACACGTTACCGCTGCCGTCCACCGCAGTGGAATAGGCCGCATCATCCCCGGTGGAGCCGTAGTAGGTGGCCCAGATACGGGCAGGGTCGATGGTGATCGGTAGGGAACGGTCATAGGTGCTCAGTTCAAAACGCAACAGGTCCCCTTCAAGAACGAAACGGGTCGCCACTTCCGCATCCGCTTGATAGCTCACGGGTGCCGCTTCGATGAAATGGCCCAGCCGATTGCCGTGGAACAACCTGCCAGCCTTGTCCAGAGCGAGTTCCTCCTGATCCTTGAAACGCAAGCGGATCAGTCCCGGATCGGCACCGGGATGCACGATGAAGTCATATTCGATCCCCTTCGCCGTGGTGTACACCTTCCAATCGATGCCGGGGTAGACATCATGGTAGGTCACTTGGCCAAAGCGGTGGACGTCCATTGCATCATGACCGTAATAATTGGCGAAACTCCCGCTGCGATCATCCGTGGTGATGCGCGCTTGCCTGCTCGCACCCTCCAGCACCATGTCCATGCGATAGGTCTCGACCCGCACCTTGGACCGGAGTTCCGCTAGTTGCTCCTGCTTGGCCGGATCTTGGCGGGCCTCCTGGAGCAATTGGTCATATCCTTCCGGCAGGTGAACCCGGTCGAATTGGTATGCGATACCATTGTCCAGCAAGAAAATGTTCGTGTTACCTTCTGAATACCGGAACTTTACGAAGGATGCGGGAGCACCGGCCATGGTGGTCACCTGTCCCTTGTTCTCCTCGAATCCAGGTGCATCATAGGTCGCCCTCGGCATTTCGGGCCGCGCCGGAAGTTCCTCGGAAATTGAACGAGGTGAAGAGGCGCCGACAAATGCCGGGGCTGCCTGGGTGAGTGCCAAGATCGCGAGGATCGCAGAGGCCGGATGGAGCAAGGTTTTCATGTCCGTTGGTTGCTTTGGGTGATCCGAACGATGGTCCGGGATCAAGGCACAAAGGAAGACATGGGCCATCCCTCCTGAAATACCGAGTAATGGGTATTTTATAGAGGAGCGCTACGCACGATAACGAGACCATGGTGAACGGTGAACTGATCGAAGCCGGACATCCACTGGCCAATGCCTGCCCTTCACTCTTGGCCTGTCCTTCTTCACCGGTGCGCAAAATGACCGCAGCGTTGTGAGGCCTGATCGACCGATGCCCGAAATGACAGCCCCTCCGGTTTCCAGCTCAATACAACTTCGAACATTCCCCGATTCCAATGGTTTCTTTGCACCGGCGAGTGGGCCAGACAATCAGCAGGCAAGTATGACCGAAAAACTCTGGAGCCGGAATTTCATCATTGCCTGCCTCAGCTACTTCCTGATCGCGTGTACCTTCAGCCTGCTTATGCCCACCATCCCCATCTTCCTTTCGGAAGAGCTGGACGTGGAACCCACCAAGATCGGGATCGTGCTGTCATCATACGTCCTTGCGCTGCTGCTTTTTCGGCCGTTCAGTGGCTTCCTGGTGGATAGCTATGCCCGGAAACCCTTGCTGCTCTTCGGTACCATCATGTTCGTGTCCATCTTCATCGGCTACTACTTCGCCTTCACGGTGCTGTTCTTCATCGTGCTCCGCTTTTTCCATGGCTTGTTCTGGGGCTTGGCAACCGTGTCGGCCAATACCGTGGCCATCGACATCATTCCATCCTCCCGGCGGGCCGAAGGGATCGGCTATTTCGGGGTGAACACCAACCTCGCCATGGCCTTCGCACCCTTCATCGGCGTGAAGATCTATGAAGGCTACGGGTTCCATGCGCTGATCTCAGCCGCCTTGATCATGGGTTTTCTGGCCATTGTTGCAGCAGCCTTCATCAAAGTTCCCGATCGGGAACCGCTGCCTGAGCATGCACCGATCTCACTGGACCGCTTTATCCTGGTGAAAGCGATCCCGATCCTGTTCAACCAATTGTTCCTGGCCTTCGGCTGGGGCACGTTGGTGGCCTTCGCTGTGCTTTACGGCAACGAGGTGGGTGTTCCCAACGCGGGGATCTTTTTCCTCTTCCTTGCCGGCGGGGTGGTGCTCTCGCGGGTCGCCTCCGGGAAGTTGGTGGACCGCGGCTACCTGCACCGTATGATGGCCGGTGCCATCGTGCTCATCAGTATCGGCTTTGCCAGCTTCGCTTCGTTCCACGATATCCGGCTCTTCAGCATCTCCGCCTTCCTGATCGGCCTAGGATACGGTACGCTCTTTCCTGCGTTGCAGACCATCTATATCGCCATGGCCCCATCCACCCAGCGTGGAACGGCCAACTCCACCTACCTCACCGGCTTCGACCTCGGCATCAGCATCGGGATGCTCCTCGGTGCCTACATCGCGGACCTCTACGGCTTCTCCAACATGTTCCTGATCACGGGGGCGCTCTCCTTTGTGGGCCTGTTCATTTATTGGTTCAACTCGAGAGGGGTGTTCGAAAGGAACCGGTTGGATAGGCCGGAGGTGCCGGGGAAGTAGTGCTGCCGGAGCCGCAGTTCCGAGATGCAGGCACGACACATCATGTGGCGAGCACCACTTGGCTCGGAAGGTCGGATCTATCAATCGAAATACTCGAACTCGATCCCGCTGGGCATCACATGCACCGCCTTCAGGTCCTGAACCGCCCTGATCTGGTGCTCGATATCCGGTGGGACTATAAAACTGTCTCCCTGATTCAGGACATGGTCGGTACCGGCCAGTGCCAATACACATTCCCCTTGCGTTACGGTCAACACGGACTCCATGTTCGCCAAGTGTTTCGGCAAGAGGTCTCCGGCCTTGGCCTCCATCTGTTTAGCCGTGAATTTCTTTCCTGTGGCCAATGTTCTGATCTTGGGTTTTGTCACTTCCATCTTTATATGTTCCTTATTCAGCGTTGATCTGCAGTGGTAGTCGTGTTTCAATGTAGGCAATTTACAGATCGTATTGCGCCCAGCTCAGCGTGTCCGGGTATCCTGCGGGAGGGATCGGCACTCTTATGACGGGTGTCATGATATGAAGTTATTCAACGGTCTAGCTTTACTGTAAAGCGATGCCCATGTGGTGGAAAGTACTGCTCATCTGGTTGCTCTTCATGGTGGGTGCCATCCTCAATGGTACGCTTCGCGTGAAGGTGATCGTTCCGTTCACGGGCGAAGCGATCGGGCACATCATCAGCACCGTTCTATTATGTGCGATCATCCTATCCATCACATGGTACACGTTGCCGTGGGTGGGCCTTGGCACGACCCTTCAGGCATGGGTTATTGGAGCCTGTTGGCTGTTCCTCACGCTGGCCTTCGAGTTTGGCGTAGGTCACTTCATCGGTCACCATAGCTGGACCGAGATGCTGGCGGACTACAATGTGCTGAAAGGACGAGTTTGGGTTTTCGTACCCCTTATCACCTTCCTCGCGCCGTGGTGGATGGCCCACGTGCGCGGTTTGTTGCCATGACTGCGCGGAGCAAGCTTTAGGGTACCTCGAAGAACCTCACTCCGGCGGCATTAACCCTTTCGGGCAAGCACTTCTCGTTTGGTCATCCGGCGTTGCTCCTCAGTCAGTTACCTACGGGTAACTTCCTTTCGTCGCGCCTTGGCTGCCCAGAACGATAAGCACTTGTGCCTTCCGATATGTATCGGAACGTTCGAGGTTCTTCGAGGTACCCTTTAGCCATCAAATTGCTCCACACTGCGGTGTGGGTGTTTTTCAATGTGGTGATCTTCTATCTCCTCCTTGCGGTGCTGACGGACCGGCTGGACACCTGGGCCTGGATCTGTCTGGCGCTCATCGGCGCGGAATGTGCGGTGCTGTTGTTTTTCAGGATGGCCTGTCCGCTCACCATTGTCGCACGTCGCTATTCCGACTCTCAACTCCCCAACTTCGACATTTACCTGCCCATCTGGCTCGCCCGGTACAACAAGCACATCTACGGTGTCCTCCTCGCGTTGATCCTTTCCGGATTGGTCTGGCGTCTGGTGGAGTAATGGATCCGGTACCGCTGCGCGAATGCGTAACTTGGTACTTGAATAAGGATCCTGATCCCATTCACCGATGTTGAAACCCTTCGTCATATTAACCTTCATGCTCTTGTGCAGCGCTGGTGCAGTCGCACAGACGCCCGGATCTGCGACCTCCAGCGCCGTGCTGCAGAGTTGCTTCATGGGCACGCCGGCATCGTTCTGGACAGCACAAAAACTGACCCCGGATCAATCGCGGCGCATGGAAGCGATCTACGAGGCCTGTAAGACGGAATGCGATCTGCCGGGTGTGCAGAAGGACGACAACGCTATTTCCAGTTCCGATGGCAGCACGGTGATGGCTGAGTTGAAGAACATCCTTACGATGGACCAGTACGCGGCATGGACCAGCTATTGCGCGGACTTTGGCAAGGAAGGGAAAAGTGCCGCACCATCATCAAAGTGATCATTGATCCATTGCTGTTCTCGTGATCCGTTCGTGTGGTCGGGCTGTTGCAGCCCATGCCAGCGCGCCGCGGTCACCAACGCAAAGACACGACCAACGATAGCGCAATGCGCCAGCGTGGTCGGGTCCAAGGTGAGCGGATCATACCATTGATCCCGCGGGATCAATGGTCCACAACGATACGGACCATGCTGCGTGGGTATTCGCGGATGCGCACTCCGTACACACCACTGGCCAAGCCGGTGAGATCGAGACCTTGGGAGGCCGTGGAGACCGGCAATGACAGCGCGATGCTACCGGTGATGTCCAGCACGTCCAAGGTGGCACTGCGGTCCACGGCGTTCAGGCCGGCGAGGTAAACGATCCCGGTAGTGGGGTTGGGGTGTGCGCTGAGCGTGGGCAGCGCGTTCTCCGCGATGCCTGCGCCGATCGCAGGATCCATCCGTACCACTTCATTCGTGGTGGCGTTCACGTACCACACACGGCCATCCGGACCCACTTTGACGCCCATGATGCCGGGCGCGCCGGTGGAGATGGTACCCACAAGCGTGAAAGGAGCGGGGGAGTTGAGGTCGTACACGAGGATGTCGCCGGTCGCAAAGTCGGTAACGAGCAAGCGGTCGCCGATCACTTCGATACCGGCAGGCTCCACAAGGCCGGTGGTGATCACCGCTTCCCAAGTAGCCCCGGTGTAATTCAGGTATTCCGCCATCGGCTCGTGGGGGCCGAAAGTGGGCGTTCCGTTCGGCGTTCCGGAACGGATGTCCAGCCGCAGCACGCGCTGTCCGCCGTAGTCCACCACGTAGAGCCGGTCGGTGGCGTGGTCCAGCACGCAATGGCTCACCACGTGGTCATTCGGGTCCTTGGCGATGGTGAACGCGTCGAAGCGATGCACCACCCCGTCCGCGTGGTCATTATTCCCAGGGCCATGGTCGGCCTTGAAATCGTACATCACAATGTCGCCGAGGTTGCCGTCCACCACCCAGAAGCGGTTCAAGGTCTCGGATGCGATCCCTTGGCAATAGGGGCTTTCGTGCAGCATGTCCAAGTGGCTGCCATTGCCACCGGATGGTTCCGCGTAGATGCTCATGTCCGAGCTCCACAGTGTAGGGCCGGTGAAGGGCGAGCCGCCGTCGTGGTTGGCATCATACACCCCGTTGCTGGTGGCGAAGTTGCCGTTGTCCGACATGGCGATACCGGTGGGCAGGCTCATGAAATGCCAGGCATTCCCATCCTGCTTGTATTGATGGGTCATGCCGGGGGCACCCGCATCGAAGAAGGTGACCGTGCTGCCGCCGGAGTTCTCGGTGCCCTTGTTGATCACCCAGAGCTCGTTCCGGGCCAGGTCCTGGTGGAAGTCGAGGTCGCGTGGGGTGTTCACTTGATCGCTGCTGGAACCCACGGTGGTGAAGGTGGGGGTGGAGAACAGGTACTGGTCCACGATGTTGGGGATCGGTGCGTTGATCACCTCTTGGAGCATGCTGTGGTCATTGCCCGGCACTTGGTCGGCTTCACCGTTCAGGTTGCTCGCCCATACGTCCAGGTCGTAGGTGCCTGTTTGCGTGGGCGTCCAGGGAATGTTGTGCTCGAAGTGGTAGTCCTCACCCGAAGCGATGTTCAAACCGCTCAACGAGTTGACCTGCGGGCTGCCGCCGTCGATCGTGTAGTTGAGGTCCATGTCCGTGATGGTCGCCATGCCATGGTTGCGGATGGTACCCGCCACGGTGATCGCTTGGTCCGCGAAAGCGTACTTCGGGTTGGAAAGTTCGCTCACGGCGAGGTCCAGGTCCGCAGGAAGGGCGGCCACGAAGGAGAAGGTGTTGCCAGCTCCCATGGACATGTATTGCCCGATCAAGAAGCCGCCCGCCTTCACATTGTAATGGGTGCCGCCATCGCCCCAATCGTCCACAACGATCAAGTTGTAGGTGGCCCCTTCCGTAAGGTCGTAGGGCCCTTCGGTATAGGTCTGGTTGGCTCCGTAACCGCCGGGGCTCTGGTTCTGGTCGCCGCCGCCGTTGCAGCCCACGGCGTTGTTCCCGCCGAAGGCGATGGTGTTGCTGCCGCAAGCGGAACCGTCCGGCACCAGCTGCCAATAGGCTTCATAGCCCCATGTGTCGGTGATCACCTCTATGGTGATCGGTACTTGGGCCTGTGGGAGGGCGGGAAAGAACAAAGCGCCAAAGGCGAAGGGTAACAGGTTTCTCATGGGCGTTGGGGTTGTGCGGTGAATTTAGTCGTTGAGTTTTTGTTGCGCGTCAATTGCTCGGTCCAGAGCGAGAGCATTCGCTGCTTATTGGATTCCTGCCAGTGCTTCAGCTCCAAGCTGTGCATGCACCCGAAGCACTTCAATGTTGCAGGTTGACCTTGCCGTGAAGTACCGCACCATGGTCTCGGATGGTGAGCAAGTACAACCCGGCAGCGTAGGCTGATAGATCGATGCCTGCCTCTTGGACCTTGTGCAACGGCGCGGTCAGGATCGATCGGCCGGTACCATCGCGCACTAGCACAACCGCATCAGAAGACAGGGGTGGTAGGTTTTGCAGCCATACCGTGCCGGTGGAAGGGTTCGGGAACACGGAGATCGTCCCGTTGAGGGTCGCTTGCTCTTTGATACCCACGAACTGATCACCCACGCTGATGCGGTCCACGTACAGGTAGTTGCCCCCGTCCGTAACGTTCACCAGCTTGATGAGTACGTGATCCGAACTCTGGTACGCCGCCAAACTGATGCTAGCGGATTTCCACGTGGTGGTGCTATCGGGAATGTAGGGTGTGGTCTGCGTGGGTCCGGTGGCCAGCGCGCCACCGCTGCGCGTCCATATCTGGCTGAAGTTGACGCCACAATCCGTGGATGCGAGCACCACCAGTTGGTCCGAATAGTTCGGGCTGCTGCGTGCATAGGCCCAGCGGAAACGCAGGGAGGGCGTCGCACCGAAGTTCAACAGGTCGAAGCTGGGTAGCACCAGTGCATCGCTCTGGCCGTAGTTGGTGTAGGTGAGGTTGTCGATGCGTGCCGAAGCGATGCCCTCGGCCTGCACGGCCACGGTATCCAGTTCCCAGGTGTGCTCGCCATCGGGGTTCTCCACGGTGATCCCGTTCGGGGGGAATACGAGCGACTCAAAGCCTTCGGTGAACGGAGGTAACTGCCCCGCCACGGGATCCGCAACGGTGATCATCCCGGTGATCATTAAGCTATCACTTCCAATGGTGTTCTGCACCACCAAGGCCACGTCATACGTGCCCGGTGTTGCATAGCTCACCACCGGATCCTCGATCGCCGATGTGGTGGGGGTGCCTCCGGGAAAATACCACTGCCAGCCAAGCGGGTCATTCAGGGCCGTGCTTACGAACTGTACGGGATTGCCGGTGCATACCTGCTGCACGAGCGTGGCGAAGTTGGCCACCGCTGCGCAGGGCGAAGGGACGAACGAGGAGTCGCAACCGGTGGCCGTGGTATTGCCCGCTTGCCAGATGTCGTACCGGAACAGTTCCAGCAAATCCTGCATGCGGTCCTTTTGCCCCTGAGTGAACATGCTCTTGCACGCGTCGTTGGTGTAGTCCATGTAATTGTCCACCAGGTCGTTCACATCGGGTAGGTCGTTGCTACAGGTGTTAGCGGAAGCAGGGCAGCCGAAGTGGGGTGCCGCCACCGGTGGTGTATCGCAGACCAGATCGCCCGTGGTGCAAACGTCCGTGCCGCAGCCATCCTGGAAGGTGTGGTACAAGCCCAGCCAGTGGCCCGCCTCATGGCTTGCCGTGCGGCCCAGGTGGTAAGGCCCCTGCACCGTGCCCAGGGTACCGAAGGCCTTGTGCAGCACCACGATGCCATCCTCATCCGCGGGACCATCGGGGAAGGATGAATAGCCCAAGGTTCCGCTGTTGTTGTCGATGTCCTGCACCACGTAGATGTTCAGGTAGCGCGTGTTGTCCCATCCGCTGATCTGCTTCAGCATGGTGCGCTGGAAGCTTTGGTGATCCGCCAAGGGGCTGTTGATCCGCACGATGCCATTGGTGCATTCGCCATTGGGGTCGAACCGTGCAAGACAGAAGCGCACCTCGGCGTCCACGCCGTTGCCATCCCCGTTGGTGCCTGCCTGTTTCCGGTAATCCTCGTTCAAGACCTGGATCTGACTTTGCACCTGTGCATCGCTGATGTTCTCCGGACCGCCTTGGTGGAAGATGTGCACCACCACGGGGATCACCTTCACATCGTTACTGCGTTCCGTGCCCGATGCAGCTAACCGTGCCGTACTGAACGCTGCCTCCATGCCCTCAATGCCGTGCTGATGGCGAGCTAGGTAGGAATCGAACCCGCAAACGGGGGCTTGGGCCTGCAGACTTTGAATGGCACAAGCGAGCATACCTATGATCACATTGCGCATTTGGATTCCTTCATTCATGGATTTCGTGCGTCCGTTACTATTGATCCCTCCAAGTGATTTTCATCATTAATTGAGCAAGGTACATACAAGCTACGTGCAAGAATTGGGGCAATGTTGGATTGGTGAGAACATGTTCCTTCATTTTCTGGAATAGAGCAGATAGCCTTCGTTCTGATGGACAAGGTGGGGGAACCAACGCCCTCGTTCGGGAACTGCTCCGCCTCACGTTTGCGAAAGGGCACGTAGGCATGGCCCCCGAACAGACCTGCCATAGCGAAGGCCCATGGCCCCAAAGGGTTGCCGTCCGATACGCTGTTCGGCTAACGCTCTAGCCAAGACTTGCCATTCGTCAATCGGCTACCCCTTATGTTACTCTACCTTTAAGGTGTATAATGTGGACTGGATCACGGAATGGTCCGGCGCGTTTCAAACCAACAACACCATGTTTCACGGCGGATATGATCTCTAGGGAATGCATATGATCGGGTGGATCTTCTGGTTCATCATCATCTTCGGGTTAGGGGGCTTCTACGTGCCCGTGCCGAAAAAGATGGTCAAACGGGATAGCCCCTTGGACATTCTCAAACGCAGTTTTGCGAACGGGGATATCAGCAACGAAGAGTACACGGAAAGGAAGAGCGTGCTGCTGGACAAGCAATAGTCGCGGGCAGCAACGACGGTGAGCGACTACCACTTCCGCGTATGCCGAGTTGTTGCGCGTCGCACCTTTTCGTTGGGGTCTGCCCTTCCGGATAGGCGCCGCTTGCGCCTGGCAACGGTCATTGTCTTCGCTGAACTTGCTAGATCGGGAAGAGCAGCGGGTCAGCGCATTTCCCGCCCGCTGAACGCCTTCCACCCAACGAAGTATGCGACCGAGACCAACAACAACCCGGTGATCAGATAAGGGGCGTTCACTTGCCAGATGAATAATGCGCCCGCGAACAGCGGTCCGCTGGCTTGGCCCAGGCTGTTGGCAGCATTTCCGATGCCGAGCGCCGACCCGGTGCGACCGCTTTCACCGCGCTTGGAGATCAACGTCGCGACGTTGGGTATGATGAACGCCGTGCCCATGGCCAGCAGCGCGACAAGCCCGAACACGGACCACTTGGTGCTGGATAATACCAGCAGTGCAAGACTGATGCCCATGAGGCCGAAGCCAGCACGGATCTGGTACAACTCGCGGATGCGCCCCGCGAAGAAGCCCACGCCCCCGATCTGGAACACGGCCATCACCAACCCGCACACCATAAAGACCGCCCCGACCTCGCCAGTACCGAAGTTGAATTTCGCCTGTGCGTACAGCGCGAAGATGGCCTCGAAGACCGCGAGCCCGAATTGTACCGCGAACGCCAGACCGAGCAATGGTCCGAGATCGCGCACAAGACCACGCCAGTCGGCTCTTTTTTCTTCACGCTTGTGGCGTTCATCGGACGCAGACCTTGACTCCGGCAACCAGCGTAGCGCCGCGAACAAGGCGAGCAGGCCCAGCAGCGCCGCAGCGAAGAAGGGTACCGAAAAACCGTCGATCAGGAAATGCCCGAAGCTGGCTCTGAAATGCAGATCCGTAGCGGACAACATTCCGCCAAGGGCCGGACCGACGACGAAGCCCAAGCTCACCGACGTACCCAACCAGGCCATGCCCTTGCTCCGTTCCTTATCGGTGGTGAGGTCGGCCACATAAGCGGCCGCCACCGGCAACATTGCCGAGGACAGTATACCGCCGAGAACACGCGCCCCGTACAGCATCCACAACGAGGTGGAGAGACCGAAAAGAACCTGTGCGATAACGTAGCCACCGATGCCGATAAGGATCAGCGGCCTTCTGCCGATGCGGTCCGACCAGCGGCCCCACAACGGCGCGAAGAAGAGCTGCATCAATGCGAACATGCCCGTGAGCAACGTGACATGCAGCACAATGGACCCCTGCGACACGCCCGCTTCGAGGGCGAGCCGCTCCACGTAGAACGGCAACACCGGCAGCGTGATGCCGAAGCCGATCATCACCACGAAGAGGCAGGCGTAGAGGGCGAACAAGTGCTTCTTCATGGAGAGATCATCCGCGATCACTCAAGGGCCTTCATTTTCGTTTCGGGCAGGTCTGCGGGAGCCCCATGGGGCAATTGGTCCGGCACATGCAGGCGCGCCACGCCGATCCGGCTGTCGGCCATGCCGTAGTATACATCGAACCGATCCGGTGTGCCGAGGTCATCGCGCCGATCGACCCCGGTAGGGAAGACCACGTTGGCGATCGTCCCCTCGAGTTCTTCCGGCGATTCGGGGGTAAGCACCGGTTCCTGCGACCGATAGAGGATCTCCCGGGGACACTTCTCCGAGAGGATCATGACACCGGCCGAGTAACAGAGTTGCCGACCAGCATTCACCGGCTTGGTCGTCTTGCTCACGCCATGGTACAGCATCAGCCAGCCATGACTGGTGAGCATAGGCGGAGTACCACCGCCGATCTTGAGCATCTCCCAAGGCGATACGGGTGTTGCCAAGCGGTGATGCGAGTTGAACAAGCCAACCTCATTCAATTCGTGCCCTTCCAACGGCAACGGGCAATAGGAGATCCAGATGCTTTCGCGTTGGGGATCTACCGCCCGCGACAGAGGTTCGCGGCAGGTTTCCTCCGGAAGGGATCCGGTGAAGAGCGGCCGATGGATGAGGGCGAACTGCATCTTGCCCGCGTGATTGGGAATGGCCACGGGGAATAGGCTGGCGTCCTTGTTGTCCACATGCACGAAGTCGATCCCGTTGTACGCTTCGAAGGTCGCCAGCCCGAGGCGCTTCCAGTGCATTAGGTCCTCCGAAACGGCCATCGCGATCCGCGGGCCTATGGATGAGAACGCCGTGTACGTCATCAGGTATTTCCCGAACCGTTCGAGGAAGGTGACGCGCGGATCCTCACATCCACCGCCGCCCTCATGGAGCTCATAATCCGCTTCGGGTTCCAAGGCGATGCCGAGCCGCTCCACCCCATAGGGATCACCCGCTTCGTTGAACTTCACGCGAGCTATACCGATGCGCGAATAGTTTCCCTTCGCAACGAGCCGGGGAAAAAGATACAGATGGCCATCCGGGCCGCGCACCGCAGCGGGGTTCAAGGTGCCCTCCACCTCGAGCGGGTTCCCCGGTTCCGGCTCCATGATCAGGCCGAGACGTTCCATTTTGAAGTCGCTCATGTGCGTGCTTGTGGTTGAGGCAGGTTAAACTGAGTGTTTCCCAAGCAGGCGATGATCGCCTCGATCACGCGCTTCGTTTCCTCCGGATCCCGCACCTGTATGGACAATGCGCCCGCTTCCTTGGCCGGCACGTCGTTGCCGCCGGGGTACAAGGCATCACCGATAAAGATCATTTGATCGATGGGAACGGCGAGGATGTCCCGAAGCTTTCTGATCCCGTATGCCTTGTCGATGCCCGGCTTGTTGATGTCGATGGATGTCGTGCCCCCCAAGCGCACACTGAACTCTGGGAGGCGCTCGTCCAGCAGTGCTTTCATGCTTTTGCGCTTCGCGAGGTCAGGGTCCCACTTCTCCTTGGCATCGAGCGGGGCTTGTTGCCCCAAGGCGGAGAAGGTGATCTGGCTTCCGCGGTCCTCGATCAACTCACCCCAGGTCTTCTGCGCCTTCAGCGCCGATGCTGCGATCGCTTCATTCAACGCTCCGATGATACGCTGCTTTTGCTCCGGGGTGAAGTCTTCCGAATAGAGTTGTTCCCAACCTGCTCCATACCGATAGAACTTCGTTCCACAGGTGGGCAACAGGGACAGGTCCTTCAGGTGTCCATCATCCGGAAGATGCCCCAGCACTTGTTCCTGGAACTGCTTCCAGCTACCACCGGATATGATCGCCACTTGCACGATGGCGAGCAGAGCGCTCAACAGCGCGACCATTTCGCCGTCCACGGCCGATTTGCTTTCGGCAAGTGTTCCATCCAGATCGAATACGATGAGCTTTTTCATGATCGTTCGGGTAGCGCCAATTCCAAGATCCTCATTGAGACCTGTGGCCGGCAGGTGCATTCACCCACTATGGCCGGCAACAGCATCACGTCGCCTTTGCCAATGGCATGGGGAACGGCATCGTGCTCCACGAAGCCATTGCCGGAGAGGCATACGAGCACACGCGGTCTTCGGGACTCACCGACGGTGAACGGTATATCGCTCTGGACGCGCCATAGCCGAAAGTGATCCGAGTTGAACAGAAGCTCGCGCAATGGATCTCGCTCTTCCACCACGGGTAGGGTCGGGGCCTTGGCTCCTTGCGCGAGATCGATGCAGGCCATCGCCTGTTCCACTTGCAGCGGACGCGGCTTTCCGGTCTTGGGGTCCACATGGTCCCAGTCGAAAAGACGGAAGGTCACATCGCTGTTCTCCTGCACTTCGAAGACGACCACGTCGCGCATGGTGTGCACGGTCCCGGCGGGTATCAGGATGGCGTCACCGGGCTTCGGGGTGAAGTAGGCCAACTGGTCCGCGATCGTTCCATTCGCGAGCGCGCTTTGCAGAGTGTCGAGGTCACTGCCGGGGACAAGGCCTGCATAAACGCGCGCGTCCTTGCCAGCTTCCAGCACCACCCAGGCCTCGGTCTTGCCGCTTTCGCCCGAAGGCAGGTAGTCCACTTGCGTGTCGGAAGGATGCACCTGTACAGAGAGCGTGTCCTGCGCATCGAGGAACTTCAGCAGCAGCGGAAATCGTTGGAAGCGTCCAGTCGCTTCTCCCATCAATTGTTCCGGTGCCTGCGCCAAGATCTCGCTCAGCGTGCTTCCCTTGAACGCTCCGTTAGCGATGATGCTGGCGTGATCCTTCCGATCGCTCAGCAACCAAGCTTCCCCGATCGGGTCATCGGGGGGCAGTGGATCGGATAGCAGATGGGCCAAACGGCGCCCGCCCCATATCCGGTATTGATAGATCGGTGCGAACCGTAGTGGATAGAGGTCGGTCATCCTCGTGCGATCGGTTCTGTCCGTGACCGCTCATGGACCTGTTCTTCCACCTTGGCACTGTGTTGTGTGCCTGAGTTCCACAGTTCGATCGCTGGCATGTCCGGATCGCCATGCTCGTAACAGAGGATGCTCAGCGCTGCGGTATCGAGCAAGAGGTGCTGCGCGTCCGTTACGGACTCTCCGATCCATCGCGCAGCCAGCACCCGGAGAAAATGACCGTGGGAGAAGAGGGCGATATTCCCTTCCAATGTGCGGAGCCGTTCGATGAGACGATCCGCACGCGCCGCGACACTCTCCGGTGTTTCCCCGTGCGGGGAACCGTCGCGGAAGTGGTTCCATTCGGGCCGTTCCGCGAGGATCTCCGTCGGCGTGCGTCCTTCATACGTGCCATTGTCCCATTCGATGAGGTCGGGTTCGATCTCGAACGCCGGAATTGGCACCGCGAGTTCGCATGTGCGCCGGGCACGGATCAGCGGGCTGGCGAGCACCTGCGTGAAGGCAACGTCCCGAAGGCGTTCTCCCACGTTGCGCGCTTCCTGTTCTCCATGCGCGGTCAGTGCGATATCGGTGCTTCCGGTGTATTGGCCGGTAAGGGACCATGCGGTCTCGCCGTGGCGGACGAGGAAAAGACGCAGCGGTCCGGGATCTTGTGTGTCCCTGCTTTCAGGGTCGATGTCCTGCTGCTGTGGAACGGATGCCCTGATCGGAGTTGCGCCGATGATCCCTCGCTGAGGCTGCACCTCGAGCTCCGCCACTTTCGCCAGCCGACGACGATGGCGTTCTTCCCCACTGAAACGCGCCCCGAGGAAGGTCTTCACCAGTTCCCACGCGATCGCGTGACCGATCACGAGCCCACCAAGGCAGATGACATTGAGGTCGTCATCTTCGACGCCTTGTCGCGCGGAAAAGGGATCATGGGTGAGGCACGCGCGCACGCCCGGCACTTTGTTCGCCGCCACCGTTACGCCCACGCCGCTGCCGCAAATGGCAATACCACGGTCCACGGTCCCTGCGGACACCGCGCGTGCCAGCGGGATCACGAAGTCCGGGTAGTCATCATCGGGCATCAACTGGCTGGCACCGAGATCGATCACCTCCGCTCCGGCCTTGCGCAGTTCGTGCACGAGGTATTCCTTCAACTCGTAGCCTGCGTGATCGGCGGCAATGCCGATGACCTTGGGCTTTTCGCTTTTTACTGTGATCGGTCCAATCGACATCCCGCGTTCTGGTATCATGACCGTTTGTGCGTATCGTCGGCCACTGCATCCGGCGCTGTTCGATCGTTGTTCTCTTCTTCCATGGCGGCCGTGTATTCACCGCGGCGGGCAGCCCTGTTGCATCGTGCGCGGTGGAGCAGGATCCGTTGTGCCGCAAGCACGTTCGCGTCATCACCGTGCCAAGCCTCCAATGCCGGTTGTTGAATGGCGCGCGCAAAGGAGAAGGCCAATGCCCAAGGCGCACGTGCCCCGTACCGTGCGTTCATGGCGTTCAAGCGCGCTGATGCGAGTTCCGCGGATTGTCCACCGGATAGGAAGGCCACACCGGGAACGGCAGCGGGAACCGTTCGCAAGAGCACGTTCACCGTGGCCTCTGTCACCGCTTCCACCGATGCCTGCCGAGGGCTTTTCAAGCCGGGCAATACCATGTTCGGCTTCAGGATGATCCCTTCCAATAGCACACCCTGTTCGTTCAGTTGGTCGAACACGATCCGCAGGACTTCTTCGGTGACCTCCGCACAGAGCTCCAGCGTATGATCGCCGTCCATCAACACTTCCGGCTCCACAATGGGGACCAGTCCGGCCTCTTGGCACAACGCCGCATAGCGCGCAAGCGCTTGCGCGTTGGCTTCAACACACCCCCGGCTGGGAAGATCCGTTCCGATGGCGATCACCGCGCGCCATTTCGCGAAACGCGCACCCATGCCGGCATATTCGGCCAGGCGATCGCGCAAGCCGTCCAAGCCTTCGGTGATGCGCTCGCCGGGATGACCGGCGAGGTCCTTCGCGCCCATGTCCACCTTGATGCCGGGAATGATCCCCGCATCCGTAAGCTCTTCCAGGAAGAGCTTGCCTTCTTTCGTCCGCTGGCGGATCGTCTCGTCATAAAGGATCGCACCGCTGATCGCCTCGCCAAGATCGGGCGTAGTGACGAGCAACTCGCGATAGGCGCGGCGCGCCTCCACGGTCTGCGGAATGCCGAGCGCTGCGAAGCGCTTGTTGCAGGTCGGATCGCTTTCATCCATCGCCAGCAGACCCTTGTCGTTCGCGACCATGGCCTGCGCAGTGTCGATGAGCGCTTGCTTGTTCATTTGGTGTTGCCCCATTTCCAGTTCCGGATCTCCGGCATGTCCTGGCCGAATTCATTGATGTATGCCCTGTGCGCGATGAGCTTCTCCGCGAGTTGCTGCTTCAGGCGGATCCCCTTTTCACCGGTCTGCGGAAGGCGGTCGATGGTGTCCATCACCAGGTGGAAGCGGTCCAGGTCGTTCAACACCGTCATGTCGAACGGCGTCGTGATGGTACCTTCTTCCTTGTAGCCCCGCACGTGGATGTTGTCGTGGTTGGTGCGACTGTAGGTAAGCCGGTGGATCAACCACGGGTAGCCATGGAAGGCGAAGATCACAGGCCTGTCCTTCGTGAAGAGCGCATCGAAATCCGGGTCGCTCAACCCGTGCGGATGTTCGGTATCCGGTTGCAGCTTCATGAGATCGACCACGTTGACCACCCGGATCTTCAGCTCGGGCAAGTGCTCGCGCATGATGGAGACGGCAGCGAGGGTCTCCAGCGTAGGCACATCGCCAGAGCAGACCATGACCACATCGGGCGATGCGCCTTGGTCGTTGCTGGCCCACTGCCAGATCCCGATACCGGCGGCGGTGTGCTTCACGGCGGCATCCATCGTGAGCCATTGCGGCGCGGGATGCTTGCCAGCGATCACCACGTTCACGTAGTGGCGGCTGCGCAGGCAGTGGTCCATCACCGAGAGCAGGCAGTTGGCATCCGGCGGCAGGTACACGCGTACCACCCCGGCCTTCTTGTTCATCACCACATCGAGGAACCCCGGATCCTGGTGCGTGAACCCATTGTGGTCCTGGCGCCAGACGTGCGAGGCCAGCAGGTAGTTCAACGAGGCGATCTCCCGCCTCCAGGGCAGGCCCGCCGTCACCTCCAGCCACTTGGCGTGCTGGTTGAACATCGAATCGATGATGTGAACGAACGCCTCGTAGCAATTGAAGAGCCCGTGCCTTCCGGTAAGCAGGTAGCCTTCCAGCCAGCCTTCACATTGGTGCTCGCTGAGCATGGAGTCCAACACGCGGCCGGAGGGCGCGAGGGATACATCAGTGGGCAAGGTCGCTGCGTCCCATTGGCGATCGGTGGTTTCAAAGAGTGCTGCCAGGCCGTTCGAGGCCGTTTCGTCCGGGCCGAAGACCCTGAAGTTCCGCTGCTCGCTGTTCAGCTTCATCACATCGCGCAGGAAGGGAGCCAGTACACGCGTGTCGCCGATGCCAATGACCCCCGGCAACGGCACATCGGCCGCGTAGTTCCGGTAGTCCGGCATCTGTAGGTCGCGCAGCAGCAAGCCGCCGTTGGCGCGCGGATTCGCGCCCATGCGCCGATCACCCTTGGGTGCCAGTTCGGCCAGTTCCGCTTGAAGGCGACCGTGTTCATCGAAGAGTTCCTCCGGCCGGTAGCTCCGCATCCAGTGTTCCAATAGCGGGAGATGTTCCGGTTTCAGATCCGGATGGAGCGGGACCTGATGTGCGCGGAAGCTTCCTTCCACCGGTAGTCCATCCACGACCTTGGGGCCGGTCCAACCCTTGGGTGAAACAAGTACGATCATCGGCCAGCGCGGACGTGTGGCATCGCCTGTTGCGCGGGCCTTCTCCTGGATCGCCTTGATCCGCCCTACCGCAGTGTCCAGCGTTGCGGCCATCGCCTCGTGCATCAGCGCCGGCACATGCCCTTCCACATAGAGCGGGTCCCATCCATAACCGCGGAGCAGCTGGTCCAATTCTTCGCGGGTGATGCGGGCAAGCACGGTGGGGTTCGCGATCTTGTAGCCGTTGAGATGCAGGATCGGCAGCACCGCGCCATCGGTGATCGGATCGAGGAACTTGTTCGAATGCCACGCCGTGGCCAGTGGTCCCGTTTCGGCCTCACCATCGCCGATGACACAGGCCACGATGAGTTCTGGATCATCGAACACCGCACCGAACGAATGACTGAGCGAATAACCCAGTTCGCCGCCCTCATGGATCGAGCCGGGCGTTTCCGGTGATGCGTGGCTGGGAATGCCCCCCGGGAATGAGAACTGCAGGAAGAGCTTCCGCAGACCCGCCTCATCCTGACTGATGTCGGGATAAACCTCACTGTAGGTACCTTCAAGATAGGTATTGGCCACAACGGCGGGGCCGCCGTGCCCCGGACCGGAGACATAGATCATGTTGAGGTCGTACTCCTTGATCACCCGGTTCAGGTGTACGTAGATGAAATTCTGGCCCGGAGTGGTGCCCCAGTGCCCCAGCAGCAGGCGCTTCACATCCGCAGGGGCTAGCGGCCGCTTCAGCAGCGGGTTGTCATACAGGAAGATCTGGCCCACCGACAAATAGTTGGCGGCACGCCAGTAGGCGTCCATGTTTTGAAGGAGTTCCGGCGTGAGGGTATTGGCCTCGGTTTGGATTTCGGCGTTCATCGTCTATGTTCTTTTGGTCGAGTTCAGTTCAAGGATGCGGTCAACGGACCGCGCGATCATCAGTTCTTCATCCGTGTGGATCACGCGCACTTTCACGCGGGACTTCTTCGTGGAGATCAACGGTGCGTTCTTCGTGTTGACCTTGCGTTCCAGTTCGATCCCGAGGAAGTCGAGACCATCACAGATCCGTTCGCGGATCAGTGGTGCGTTCTCGCCGATGCCTCCGGCGAAAACAAGCACGTCCACACCGCCCAGTGCAGCGGCGAAGGAACCGATCCACTTCTTCGCTTGGTAACAAAAGAGCGCCAAGGCTTCCGCCGCATGCGGGTCGTGGTCCTCGTTCGCCAACAGGTCGCGAACATCGCCGCTGGTGCCCGATACGCCGAGCAATCCCGACTCATGGTTCACCATCTTTTGGAACCGGGCCGGGGTCATGCGCTCGGTGCGCGCGAGGTAGTAGCCTACGCCGGGATCCAGATCGCCGGTGCGCGTGCTCATCACGAGGCCTGATGTTGGTGTGAAGCCCATGCTGGTGTCGATGCTCTTGCCGTTGTGTACCGCCGCCATGCTTGCCCCATTGCCGAGGTGCGCCAGGATCACGCGGCCCTTGGCAGCGACGGGATCGAGGCGGCCGAGCTCTTCCATCAAGTAGGCGTAGGACAAGCCGTGGAAGCCGTAGCGTTCCACTCCTTTGCTCGCATACTTCCGTGGGATCGGCAACAGCTTCGCCACCTGCGGCATGGTACGGTGGAAGGCCGTGTCGAAACAAGCGACCTGGATCAACTTCGGGTGGCGCTTGCGCACCGCTTCGATCAACGCGATCTCGCGCGGCAAATGGTCCGGGGCGTACGGCGTGATGCGGTGCAATTCCGCGAGCAACTTCGATGTGATCCGCTCCGGCGCGGTATGCTTCATGCCATGCACCACGCGGTGTCCCACGGCGCGCACCGATGCGAAAATGGGTTGTAGCTGGAGCCAGTCCAGCAACAGGTCCACCACCTTGCTGTGGTCGGCAGCGGCGACGGGTCGGGATGCTTGCGGTTTACCTTCCGCATCACGAACGATCCACTTCGCCCCGTGCGAACCGATGCGATCGATCTTCCCATCGAGCCGCCGCACAGGCATTTCGCGCGCCTCATGGATCGCGAACCGGATGCTCGACGAGCCGCCGTTGATGCTCAGGACACAAGGGAATTCAGATCTCATGGAAACATCTTGGTCCAGAACCGCCAGTGGACCAGCATTGGTGGTCGAACGGAAGGCCCTGCTGGTCATCTGGCTGTGCGTGTGTGAGGCATTCCTTTCAACGCTGAGACCATCGCACCGACACTCGTATACCTGATGTGCAGATAGATGAGCACGCTGAGGGCCGCCGCGAAGAAGCACCAGATCGATACCAGGGCCAGGAGTTGAACGAGATAGGCCGCGACGAACGCGAGCAAGACCAGCCCGCCGAACATCCGCACGAACACGTGGCTCGAGAAGAAGGAACTGACGCAGGTCGCCGTGAGGTAGAAGAGGATCATCGGCACTGCGAGGAAGTGCGGTGACACATACACGATGTGCTTGCCGATCACTTGCGCTTCGAGCGGGCCGATGATCAGGAAGTAGAGCTGGTAGAGGCCAGCGACCAGGCCGATCGCCAGGAACACATGCAGGGCCTTCTTGCGCCAGCGCACCGGTTCCATCACCGCGATGGCGAAGGGCACATAGATGGGCCACAACGTGTGCGAGAAGACCGAATACACATAGGTCATCACTTGCTTCAACACGGGTGCGTCCTGTTGGAAGGTCAACCAGATCACCCCTTCAGTGAGCTGCTGGATCCCGAACAGCAAGGGAATGATCGCATAAGGCAGATCGCTCTTCGTTTTTGCGCGTGCAATGCTGGCCACGCCGATCGCAGAGAGCGCGGTGCCGGAGATGAAACTGGCTGTTGCTGAAAAGCACATGGGCGGCGGTCGTTACTGTTCCAGTGATCGCATTGCGTCACTTCCAAAGTGTACTGCGATCCATTCTTGATGCAGCATCCACCAAAGCTGCCCTATCATGGGTAGCGGACATTCCATCAAGCCGCTTCCTGAACGGGTTGCAGGTTAGCGGCCACTTCGGGTTTACCCGCCACGGCTTGCTTACCTGGCTTGTGGATGCCTTCCAACTTGGTGCGCTTCAGCAGCAGCGCATTGGCCGCCACGATGAGGGTGCTGCCGGACATGGACAACGCGGCGACCTCCGGGCTGAGCACGAAGGGGAACAACACGCCCGCAGCGAGCGGGAATGCGATCACGTTGTAGCCCACCGCCCACCAGAGGTTCTGGTGCATCTTCCGCACGGTCGCACGGGAGAGTTCAATGGCGCCCACGATGTCGTATGGATCGCTTTTCATCAGCACCACGTCGGCGCTTTCCATCGCCACGTCGGTACCGGCACCGATGGCAAAACCCACGTCGGCCTGTGTCAGCGCGGGCGCATCGTTCACGCCATCGCCCACCATGCCGACCTTTTTGCCCGTGGCCTGCAGTTCCTTCACCTTCTCGGCCTTCTGGGCCGGTAGCACATCGGCCAGGATGCTCTCGATGCCGAGGTCCGCAGCGATGCGTTTCGCGGTGCCCAGGTTGTCACCCGTGAGCATCACCACTTCGATACCGCGTTCGCGCAACTTTGCCACGGCCGCTTTGGAGGTGGGGCGGATCGCATCGGCGATGGCGATAAGGCCGATCACGCGAGCGGCTTGTGCCACGTGCACCACTGTGCGGCCGTCGCCTTGCAAACGGGTGGCCTCGGCTTCCAGGGCACCCAAGGCGAGCTTCTGCTGATCCATCAGGGCCCGGTTGCCGAGGAACACCGTTCCCCCGGCCGTTTCGGCGTGTGCGCCCATGCCTTGCACACTCTGGAATCCTGTTGGTGCCGCCACGGTCAGGTTCTCCGCCTTGCGCAGGATCGCTTGGGCCAGTGGATGTTCGGACCCCTGCTCCACCGCCGCAGCGGCGGCGAGCACAACGTCTTCAGTAACGCCTTCCGCTGTGATGATCTCCACCACCTCTGGCTGGCCGATGGTGAGCGTGCCCGTCTTGTCAAAAACGATGACCTGGAGCTTGGTGGCGTCCTCCAGCGCTGAAGCGTTCTTGAACAGGATGCCGTTCGCCGCGCCCAAGCCGGTGCTCACCATCACCGCCATCGGCGTGGCAAGGCCCAACGCGTCCGGGCAGGCGATCACGAAGACCGTGATGGTCAAGGTGGTGGCGAAGAGGAGCGGTTCACCGATCCACCAGAACCACACGCCGAACGTTAAGAGACCGATCGCGATCGCGGCGATCACCAACCATTGCGCGGCCCTGTCGGCAAGGAGTTGCGCGGGTGCCTTGGAGTTCTGCGCCTCTTGCACCAGTTTCACGATCTGCGCCAACGCGGAGTCGGCCCCGACCTTCGTCGCCTTGTAGCGGAAACTGCCGCTCTTGTTGATGGTGGCGCCGATCACCGTGGCTCCGGGATCCTTCTGCACCGGCATCGATTCCCCAGTGAGCATGGATTCATCCACCAACGATCCGCCGGATTCCACAATGCCATCCACCGGGATCTTGTTGCCCGGCCGGATCACCAGGATCTCGCCAGCCAGCACTTCGGCCGTGGGCACCTCCACTTCGGCACCGTTGCGAATGACCATCGCCATCGCAGGGGTGAGGTTCATCAGCGCCTTGATCGCCGAGGAGGCACCGGCACGGGCGCGCATTTCGAGCCAGTGGCCAAGCAGGATGAAAACGAGGAGCACGGCGGCGGCCTCGAAGAACTGCCCTTCGCCCTTGAAGAAGAAGGTGGTGCCGACACTGAAGAGGTAACCGGTGCCCACGCTCAGTACGATCAACGCGGCCATGCCGAGGGTGCCCTTCTTCAGCGCGCGCCATGCGGAAACGAAGAACGGCCAGCTCGGATAGAGGATCGCGGCGCTTGCGAGGAAGAAGAGCCACAGGTTCAACTCCAGCCCGAACGGCGGCGCTGGCGGCGTGAAGAAGCCGCCCATCGGGGCGAAGACGAAGATCGGAATGGTGAAGGTGAGGCAGATCCAAAAGCGGTTGCGCATGTCGCGCACCATGGCCGCCAGGTCCGTTCCACTGTGGCCCATCTCGTGTGCCATTTCCGCAGGCATGCCCTTCTGATCCTTCGGCGCTGCGTGGCCTTTGTGCCCTTCGTCGGCGGGCGCTGTAGGCTTCGCATCGGCGGCAGGCGATGCCTTCTTATCGGCGGTTGCTGGAACAACAGGTGCGGCGGCAGGTGATGCCTTCGGTGCTTTAGCCACTGGTGTTGGCGGTTTCGCATCCGCAGCAGGCACATCCTTTTTATCGGCAACAACTGGAACAACAGGTGCGGCTGCAGGTGATGCCTTCGGTGCTTCAGCCACTGGTGTTTTCGGCGTCGCATCGGCGGCAGGCGATGCCTTCTTATCGGCGGTCACTGGAGCAGCGGGCGCTGCGGCTGGTGGTGCCTTCGGTGCTTCAGCCACTGGTGTTGGCGGTTTCGCATCCGCAGCAGGCACATCCTTTTTATCGGCAACAACTGAAACAACAGGTGCGGCGGCAGGTGATGCCTTCGGTGCTTCAGTCACTGGTGTTGGCGGCTTGACATCCGCAGCAGGCGCTTCCTTTTTATCGGTAGCAACTGGAGCAGCGGGTGCAATGGCCGGTGATGCTTGCGGTACTTCGGCTACTGGTGTTGGCGGCTTCGCATCCGCAGCAGGCGCGTCCTTTTTATCGGCAACAACTGGAACAACAGGTGCGGCAGGCGATGCTTTCGGTGCTTCAGGCACTGGTGTTGGCGGCTTGGCATCCGCAGCAGGCGCGTCCTTTTTATCGGCAACCACTGGAGCGGCAGGTGCAGCGGCAGGTGGGGACTTCGGTGCTTCAGCCACTGGTATTGGCGGCTTGGCATCCGCAGCAGGCGCGTCCTTTTTATCGGCAACCACTGGAGCAGCAGGCACAGCGGCTGCGGCAGGTTTCGACGCATCGGCAACCGGCATTGCAGCCATTTCCTTTTTGTCTTCCGGTGCTGCAACTGCAGCCGGTGGTGCTTCTGCTCCAGGTGAAGCAACAGGTGCGGGCGTTGCGGGCTTCGGAGCGGCAGCAGCGGGCGGTGCAGCATCCATTGGTGGTTCCGCATCATCGTGCTCGGCCTTGTGCTTGATCCTTGGCCTGCGGTGTACTCCCCCGTTGGCGCGGTGCATGGCCACCTTGATGTCGGCGGTCTCAACCCGCGTCTCGTCGAAGCGCACCGTGGCGGTCCCTGCCGCGAAATTCACCGTTACGCTTTCCACGCCCGGCACATTGCCGATGCGTTTCTCTACGCCGTTCACGGTCAATGCCGAGAGGAGGTCGTGTACATCAATGACGCTGGTCTTCATGGTAGGGGTTGGGTTCTTGTTTGCCGAGTAATCAGGTCCTTGCTCGCGTGGTCCGCATTGGAACCCAGGGGGAAGGCATACGTCGCATCAAGGTGATCGATGGTTCTCCAACGAAGCCCTGCGTATTACCGTTGGCGCGTTCGTTCGATATGATCGGCCGGACCTTCATGCCGCCCGACCTGCCTTTGTTGCACCCATGTTATAGACCCAGGCGATGCACATTCCTGCAAGCCATCCCAACAGGAAGGTCGCGACAAGCCCGACGAGGGACTCACCCAACGGGACGCCCATCCTTACGATGCCGCTCACGTCGAGCCCATGCAGCAGGCTGTTGAAGAGTTTCACGGTACCTGTGCCTCCGCCGATCAGCATCACCAGCGCGCAGCCCACATAGAGCAACGCTCCGGTAAAGCCGAAGGCCATCCCCGCTCGTTTCACGTTCATGGTTTCCATTGTTGATCGTGTTTGGTGTTTCATTCCACAACCCTTCCTTCAGGGCCGTTCATGCGTTCATTGCGCACGTTTTCGTTTTGCCGATGCGCGTTTGCGTGGATACTTCAGTTCCAAGGAGTCCAGATGGTCCCGTACGACCTTGGCCACCGAGTAGTTCCTGCACCAACGCTTGTTGGCCGGGATGATGTTCCAAGGCACGTCGTTACATCCCGAAAGCACCTGCTCGTAGGCCTTCCGATAGTGGTCCCAATGCTTGGCGGCAACATCATCCGCTGCATCGTACTTCCACCTCTTTTGCGGATCCTGCTTGCGTTCCGCGAGGCGTTCCTTTTGCTCGCCCTGGTCGATGTGCAGATAGAACTTGAGCACACCGATGCCGCTGGACACCCAATGTCGCTCCAAGGCGTTGATCAGTTCCAAGCGGTGCCGTAGGCCGGCCTCAGGAATGGACTTGGCCACGGTAGGCACCAGGACATCCTCATAGTGCGACCGGTTGAACACGCTGATCATGCCCTTTGCCGGAAGATGGGGATAGATCCTCCAGAGGAAGTCGTGATCGCCTTCCTCCTTTGTGGGCATTCGGAACGACTTGGTCTCAATTCCCATCGGGTTCATGCACGCCAATGCATGGCGTATGGTACCGTCCTTTCCCGATGTGTCCATGCCTTGCAGCACGATCAAGAGGGCATGTCTTCCGTCGGCGAAGAACTTGTTCTGCAGCTCGAACAGTTCCTTGTGCAGCTCGGACAACTTTTCCTTTGTTTCCTTCTTCTCCCATCGCTTCGGTGGTTCTGTGGATATTCGGTTCAGATGGATCATGGCTGTGCTGGTTTGAGTGTTTCAGGACCTTGTTTGCCGCTGTACTCAACACCCGACCCGCTCTTCCAGCGCCATGCCGCACTTGGGGCACTTGTCCCCTCGTTTGCCCGTTACCTCCGGGTGCATGGGGCAGGAGTAGGTGCCTGTTGTTGTCCCCGACCAGGCGGAAGCGGTGTGAGCAGGCATGGTGGTGATCGGTCGATCGGCGATCGTGGCGTTGTTCAAGTGTCGCATGCGTGAGTGGTGTTGATCACTATTGGTCGTGTTCGCTGGTTTCACTTTGCGTGGTCCGTTCCAGGGGGTCTAGCAGCAGCAGGAGCTCTTGCCGTCATCAGGTCTCTTCACGTCCGCTTGTTCGGCAACATGGGTATGATCTTCCGCTTTGCTGGGTTCCGTGGGCGTGCCGCACATGGCACAGTGTGCTTCCTCTTGGCTGTTCGGGTGCTTATGCAAGTCCCGCTCATGGTCTTCCGCCGCAACGGGTTCCAAGAGCATCCCGCACTTCGAGCAATGGTCGCCCTTCTTCCCGGTGATCTCCGGGTGCATGGGACACGCATATAGGGTCCCGGTCAATTCGGTGTTGGTCTGCTGTTCGCTTTGCATGATAATCTGGTTTTTTTGTTGGGTCCCGCAGGAGCCTGTTCTTATTTCGCTTTGGTGGGCTTCATATCCATGCCGCACTTGGGGCACTTGTCCCCTTGTTTGCCCGTGGCCTCCGGATGCATCGGGCAGGCGTACGTGGCCGCCTTCATTTCGGTAAGGGCCATACCGCACTTGGAGCATTTATCGCCTTTGGCGCCGGTGATCTCCGGGTGCATGGGACATGCGTACATGGGCACGGGTACGGTAAGGGCCATGCCGCATTTGGAGCATTTATCGCCCTTGGCACCGGTGACGTCCGGGTGCATGGGGCAACTGTACACGGGTTCCTGTGCGGCGACCGCGGCAGTGTCGTGCGAATGGTCGTGTTGGGCGTTGGCTGGAGAAATGAACGGGGTCATGGTCATCAGTGCGAGCGACAGCGCCGCACCGAACAGGGAGGTTGAAAAGGTCTTCATGGTTTAAGGTTGTTTGGTGTTGAATGTTTTATGCTGTCCAGATCATCGTCGCCAATTCCCGGCATGCCATGTTCAGCGCTTTTGGGATGTGCATTGATACGCGGACCGTCGGTGCGGTCCGACAAATTGGGGGGAGGTGAATGGTGAACATCGAATTCAAGGACTAAACCCGTTCAGGCAGGAATACGCGTCTTCTGGTTGTCCCGGACAAGTGGACGTAGGGGTTCCGGGATCACGACCAATGCGCTCGTCCGGCGCACCGGGCGCAATGCCCGCTGCTGTTGAGCCTTTTTTCGGCTTCGTTCCATGAGCGATCGCGCGATGAGGTAGCACACCGTGCTTTCGGCCCCTTGGTTCAGGTTCACGCTGTGCTCTTCCAACCCATCGTAGCATCCACCGGTGGCACGGTTGTACATGACCTGGGCCAGGTGATTGCGGCCGAGGAACCACTCAAAGGCCAGGTGCATTTTGCGCGCATGCTCCGGAATGCCGAAGGTGTCGTGGAAGAGCGCCAGCGCGGAAATGGTGTAGGCCACGTCAATGGGCTGCTCACCGAATTGGTCGGGTGTGATACCGGGTTCCATCCAAGTCCGGTTGGAGATGACGCGCAGCATATCACCCTTGAAAAGATGGGCCAACAGGAAGCTGAACGTGCCTTGGGCCGTCTCGCGATAGATGTCATTCTTGGTTTCCAGATAGGCCAGTAGCATGGCCTCCGGGAGTGCGGCGTTCCCGTATGTAAGGATGGGCTCGAACCAGTTCCAGTTCGCCGTCGCCGTGTCGGCGTAGGTGCGCTGCAGGCGCGCTGCCAGCCGATCGATCAACGCGGTGACGCGTTCTTCGCGGCGAACGGTGTTGTAGGCATGCAGGCCTTTGATGGCGAAGGCCATGGCCCGTGGTGACGTGAGTTCACCGGCCCAATGGAAGGTGGCGCGCAGCCCCTGTTCCGCCTTTTGCGAAGTGTTCCCGTCGAGCAGTGTTCCGTGAGCGACGCAAATGCCCAAGGCCCACAACGCGCGACCATGGCTGTCGTCCAGGTTCTCTCCGAAGTTCTGCTCGGTGAACGCACCATCGATGTCGGTGTAGTTCAGGAACCGGCCGTCCGGCTGTTGGCAGTGAACGATGTGTTCCAAGTAGCGCGAAGCCAGATCGCGGACCTCTTCGTTCCCGCCCACGTTGTCGGCATGGATGCACACGGCGATCAGTGCTCGGGCGTTGTCGTCCAAGGTGTGCCCGGAATCGATATCCGGTTCACTGAGATCGCAGAATTGCACCATGCCGATGCGGTCAGTGAGGCGGCTCAGATGGCCCAGGGTGATCGGCGGCCATTGGAAGCGCAGCTCGCCGGTGGTACCGGTGCGTCGTGCGAACGCACGTGCGTGGGCTATGGCCACATTCTCCCATGCGGTGGCCCGCATGCGGTGCAAGGCATTGCGTGCCATCCGGTCCATGCGCTCCGGGTCCAGTAACAGGGCAATGGTGGCCTGCGCCAATTGGTCGGGGCTGTTGAAATCGATGAGCACCCCGGTGCCTTCATCGAGAACCTCGGCAGCGTGCGGTATGCGCGTGGAGATCACCGGGCAACCGGAGCCCATGGCATAGGCGAAGGTGCCGCTCACCGCTTGTTGCGGATCCTTGGAGGTGAACAGGTAAACGTCCGTGAGCTGCAGGTAGTCCAACAACTCGTCGAGTTCCAGGTAGCGGTCCACGAACCGCACATGGTCCTGCAGACCGAGTTCATCCACCTTGCGCAAGAGCATTTCGCGGTACTGTTCGCCCTCCTGTTGCACCACTTCCGGATGGGTGCGGCCCAATACCAGGTAAAGCACATTCGGCACACGTTCTTTTATCGACACGAGGGCATCCAGCGCCATTTCGATGTCTTTGTTCGCACTCAACAACCCGAAGGTGGAGAGTACCCGACGGCCTTGTAGTCCATGCTTCTCCTTCATCCGTTGCTTCTCGATCCATTGCACGGCATGGGTCCCGTGCGGGACCACCGAGATCTTGCGCGCTTCTATCCCGTACTGATCGCGCAGGACCCGCGCTGAACGCTCGGTGAGGACGACAATGTCCGATGCGCGTTCGCCCAGCGCGCGGACCATCTCCGCACGTTCGGCCGAAGGCGAGGTGAGCACGGTGTGGAAGGTGATCGCAACGGGTTTGCTCACCGCATTCAGGAAACGCAACAGGTACTGGCCTTCACCCGCTTGGTAGAGACCGAACTCGTGCTGCACCCAAACCCGCTTGATGCTTTCGTCCCGGTCCACTTCCCCCGCCAGGCGTATGTGGTCATCGGGATACATCGCGTTCAGGCGGTGGGTCACTTCGGAAGGGTAGGCGCGATCGATGGACGAGTTCTCAACGGCGCACACGGTATAGCGATCGGGTCCGCTGAACGTCTTGTTCAACGCGGATACCAGGTCCTGCGTGTAGGTGGCGATCCCGCACACGCGGGGCGGATAGGAAGTGAGGACCAGTACGCGGTCCGGTGCGGTGTTTTTCATGTTGGGTTCTTCTTTAGCTGTTCCAAAAGCGCGGGCAACTTCACCGAAGCCACCGCCACGCGTTCATCAGCAGCGCCGTAGTAGATGTAGAGGTCGTCGCCGAACACCACGGCCCCGGATGGGAAGATGACGTTCTTCACATAGCCCACCTTCTCGTAGGGCTCCTGCGGGGAGAACAATGGCTTGGGCAGGCGGCCGATCACTTTCCGAGGATCCTTGAGGTCCAGCAGCGCAGCACACGCGTTGTACACGTAGCCCTTCGGAGTGTCATCGGTGGAATGGTAAATGAACAACCAACCGTCCTCCGTCTCGATCGGCGGTGCGCCACCACCGATGTGGCTGCTCTCATGCGGGAACTTGGGATCCATCACGATGTGCGACTTCAGGTCCATGATGTACTGCTCCCAGAAGGCGCGGTCCAATTCCTTTGGATCATCGAATGTCACGAGTTGGATACCCGGATGGATGCGGTGCAGCAATGCGAACTTGCCGTTGATCTTGCGCGGGAAGAACATCAGGTTCTTGTCCCAGAGCATCAACTTGTCCGCGAGTTCTTCGCCCAGCCCGTGCTCCTTCAAGACCTTGTAGTGAAAGAGGTACTTCTCGTTCAGGCCCGGGCAACAGTCGATCAGCTTTTTGAACTCACGGTAGGTGAATTGCGGAGTGATCACCGGATGCTTGGTGAATGTCTTCAGGTCCTGGGAGGTAGCGTACGCACCCATCGCGTTCGCTCGGTCGTAGGCCGTGTAGGTGAGGAAGTAGGTGTCGTCGATCTTCACGACACGCGGATCCTCCATGCCTTGCGACTCGTACTTCTCCTCGGGGATGAGCAGCGGCGTCCCGCTGCGCATCACCAATTCCAGAGGACCCTTGAACCGGGCATACCCGATGGTGGAATAGTTGCCATGCCTTACGGCCCGGTAGAACATGTGTACCTCGTCACCCTCCCGGATGCACGCGGGATTGAGCACGCCTTCGTTCTCGTAGCCGTTCGCAATTTTGTCCAGTACCACGCCATGGCGCACTACTTCCAGTTCCAACTGTGCCGAGGTCATTGTTCTGCTGTTCATTGCTTCCGGTTATCGGGTAGATCACAGGGCAACTCAGGTTCATCGCTTGCCGCGCTTACCCATCTTGCTCATATCATGATCTTCATGTTCATCACTCCTGCCACCAGCCTTCGGTGTGGTGGGTCCGCTCTTTTTGCCTTCGCTCTTTTTGTCCTGCTTGGCATCGGTGGCTTTGGTCGTGTTCACTTTCTCATTGCGCTTTTTCATCGTATCGGGTATTTGGGTTTGTCGGGCTGGCAGGTCCGCGTTCGGAACTTCCACCGGCCTTCGGGTTATTCAGGTGCAAACGATCATCCACGATGGTGTTCAGAAGCCTTGGCGCTTGTAAAGCCTTGACACCAGTGCGACTCCGGACCGAACCGGGCCTTATCAACGGCACTCGCTGCTTGGGGCAGTGGGGTGCTTTCACCACGTTCGGTTCGTATTGCATTGATCTGGGGAATTTCATCGGTGGCCTGTCGCGATCATCCCTGTCGTCAACCGCCGTTGCTGATATTCGTCAAGGCGAACTGCGCGTCCAAAAAGAACCCAAGCGTAGCGTTCCAAACCGCAGATCGTGGTCTTCAGGACCTTGACGAGCGCATCCGTCGGTTTCTCGATGCCGGGTTTCTCGACATCCTTCCACTCGATCTTCCCTTCGCCCTGGTACACGAGCGCCTTCATGGTCTGCGTTCCCGCGTTGGTATGCTGGTTGGTCGGTGCCTCTTTGGTCGGGTGTGCGATGGCGGACATGTTGGTGGTGCTTTAAACGCAGCAGTATCGCTGCGGGACAAAGGTCCATCGACACCCACCGGACCGCGTTACATAACACCGAAAAGGAATTACATTATTCCCACTTCCATTCGCTTATAAGGCATCCAAGTGCACCTCGCGCTTCTTCTTCAATTTCTTGAAGAATGTAGGGGTCAGCCCCGTCACTTTCTTGAACTGGGCGGAAAGATGGGCCACACTGCTATAGTGCAACCTGTAGGAGATCTCGGTCAGATTCAGTTCATCATAAAGGAGCAGTTCTTTCGCCCGCTCGACCCTGTTGGTGATCAGGTAGTGCTCGATGGTCGTGCCCTTGGTCTCTGAAAAGATATTCGCGAGGTAAGTGTAACTGTATCCCAATTTCTCGCTGAGCAAGACGGAGAGCTTCACCCTCGGAACCTCCTCTGTATCGTGTACCATTTCATTGATCACGTTCTTTATGCGCTCAGCGATGACGGCCTTCTTGTCATCCATCAATTCCAAGCCCGATCGGAGCAAGGCCTCATTCAAGCGCCCCCGTTGTTCCGGTGTGATATCCTCCAGGACCTCCACCGTGCCCAGATCAATGGCTCCATAGTGAATACCGAGTTTCGTCAACTCCTCCTTCACCTTCAGCTTGCAACGAAGGCATACCATGTATTTCACGTAGATGATCATACCCGGCTGGTGGTGTTAGGGTTTTTAGCGCGTGAGCACAGGATCGGTCCGGCAGCCACGGCATGCACGAACGTGGTGGCTAGCGCAGTATGTTCGATGTCTTTGAAGAAGCCGATATCGGTGATGGCATCCACGGCCACCGGATCGCTCGGCAATGCACCAAGATCCCGACCGGAAGGCGCGGTGACCAACCCCCGGCCAACAAGCAATAGCAACAGCAAGGCCGTTACCAACTTGGTCGCGAGGAAGTAATGGATGAGTTCGTTCAACATGGATCCGGAGGTTCTCGTGGTGCGACCAACGCAGGGCCGTGCATGCACGGCATGCGAACGCGACCGATGCATGGCACCGGTCACGGAATACGAGAATGTCTAGATCAAGAAACGGTGGATACGCTCAAGTACCAAGCGGCCCGTAAGCGGAAGATCCGGCGGGTGCGCTGGTGGAACCGCAATGGACGCTGCTATTCCCAATTCCTTCCCGGCAAAAGGAGGAAGCGGTATAACGGTGGGCACGATAACAGGTGCTGCATCCGACGCGATCTTCACGAAACTTGGAAGGCCACCCGCTGCCACAAGGCTATTCGAACAGCATGGAACACCAGCCACGGCAGCCATGGCATTGGGACAATCAGCGGCATCATCCTCCATACCGCAACTTACTTCGCCACCCCAAAAAGAACGGTCCGCAAGATGACCACCACACCAATGCGACCGTACGCTCCAAGGCACACCGGCCAGCAAGAGCTGGAGGATCAGGAGGAGGGCGATACTGGAGCGGATCATGGGTTGCAAGTGCCAAGGTAAGATTTTCGAATCAGACCAACAACTGACGATATTCCGGTATGAACAGAGCCTCTCATTCGGAAGATCATCATGGAGGGGATGGCCCGCACTTCTTCAGGCTTTCCGTTCATCCCCGGCCTTTGCAGAACCATCGCAGCGATCTTCCGCCGTATAGCGATGTCCCTTCGCTCGAAACCATTTGCAGCCAAGGCATTGGAAACTGATGGCAGCCTCGAGGTTGATGAGAATTATGTAAGGATCGCCTCCAATTGTATAACACACTTCATTGATAGCACGCTCACCTTTATCCCAAACAAACAACCAACCAAAACCAACAACACCATGTTCCACAACGGATATGATTTCTGGGGAATGCACATGATCTGGTGGATCTTCTGGCTCGTCATCATCTTCGGGTTCTGGGGCTTCTTCGAACCCGTGCCGAAAAAGAAGGTCCAACGGGACAACCCCTTGGATATTCTCAAACGCCGCTATGCGAACGGGGATATCACCAAGGAAGAGTTTGCAGAGAAGCGGAGGATCTTGGAGTTGGAAAAGTAATTTCCCTACCATGACCAAACACACCCTCTGGATGATCCTCGGCTGCGTGGTGCCGCTCTTGCTCATCTTCCTGGCCCCGGCCTTCGGCTTGGGCGGGAATGTTCCGTTGTTCATCCTGATCCTCGCCATGTTCGCCTTTCACCTGCTGATGCCCATGCACCACAAAGGGCACGGGCAACAGGACCACGAGCGCGGAACTACGAATACGGACACCCATGAAGCACATCAACATTAGAAAGCTCGGCTTGGCCTGCGGCACTACCGGGGCCCTGCTCTACTTGGGATGCATGGTCCTCATGGTCACCGTGGGCCATGGCGGCACGGTAACGTTCTTCAATAGCCTCTTGCACGGCCTGGACGTCACCAGCATCGTGCGCTATGACATACCGTTGTGGGAGGCTGGGATCGGGATATCGGAGACCTTCATTCTTGGCTGGCTGGTCGGTGCATGTGTTGGGGCCATCTACAATAGCTCGGTCCGTTGATCGTTCAGTGCATTGGATCACGATGACAATCGCATCCGGTCACCTGCGTTCAGTGCTTCTTCCACCATCGAGATCCCTCGGCCGGGAGCGAGCCGGTAGATCCAAGAATTGATGCGGTACGCTTGGCTCATATGGTCGCTCCTTTTTCTTCTCCTTTGGGTAGTATTGTACCTGCTCACGCGGTCCACGGTCCGGCAGGAAATGCTTCGGGTCGGCCTTTGGACCATGCCCATGGGACTCACCGAACCACTTTTCGTCCCGGAATACTGGAACCCTCCCTCGCTGTTCGACCTGGCCCAGCGCACGGGGTTCGACGTGGAAAGCCTGATCTTCTCCTTCGCCATCGGGGGCATCGGCTCGGTGCTCTACAACGCGATCACCCGATCGGAGCTTGAGCCCATCGAACCTGCGGAGCGCAAGCATGTGAGACACCGGTTCCACGCATTCCTCTTGCCAACGCCCGTTCTGGTGTTCCTGCTGCTTGCCGCATTCACCAATTTGGAGCACATCTACTGCGGGATCATCGCCCTGTTCGCCGGAGCGCTGTTCACACTGTATTGCCGACCGGACCTTGCCCGGAAGGTCCTGATCGGTGGCGTGCTGTTCACCCTGCTCTATTTCATCTGCTTCACCTCCTTGGTCTTGGCCTTTCCGGCCTATGTGGAGCAGGTATGGAACCTGGACGTGCTCACAGGTTTGCTGGTATTGGGCATTCCGCTTGAGGAATACCTGTTCGCGTTCTCGTTCGGCATGCTCTGGTCCGGCTTGTACGAACACCTCCGCTGGTACAAACCGGTCGTTCCTCAACGGACCTCGCAACAAGGCCATCCATGATCGAAGAAAAGGAAGGAACACCACGCAGCACAATACCCTTTGCATGCCTGGGAAGGGTGGTGTTCGTCGTGCTACTGTTGGCCTTGGGCCCAACCCTTGCATCGGCCCAGGACTCCGGGGCCATGCTCATCTCCAACATCGCCGGCAACAGTTACGTCCTGCGCAATTTCGACAAGGCACACAAAGAGAAGGACCGGCAACGGATCAAGGTCGGGGAACTACGGACCAAGGGCGAGCGCTTGGAACTGCCGGTCAGCATCTACTCATACGATGCTGATGGCCTGCTCCAGGACAGTTCCAGCACCACCTATACCTGTTCCCCCGGCCAGAAACAAATGCTGGCGGTGGTGCTGCCCTATGCCTTGAAAGGATCGAAGAGCACGATCCGGATCACGGACATGAACGCCCCGGACCTCTATCCGGAACAGTGGGGCGGGATCACTCCCTTGCCGGACAGGACCTTGAAACTGAGCATTGAAGGAGGATGGGCCGGGTTCTTCGGAGCGCGAAGCGAAGTGGTGTACGCGGACCGTGTGCTTACCCCCACGGGAAGCTCCACCTATACCATCTCCGGCACGCTGACGATCTCCTCGTACGCATGGGGGATCAACGTCTCTACTATCCGTTTCACGACCAAGGAGGACGTGGACCGGAAGCTGGGCCTGGTCCACCTGGAGTTCCGGGAAGCGGACGGGGAGCATACGACCATTGAACTGGAACGATAAAATTGGACACATGAAAAAGAAGGTAGCAGTGGTCGGTTACGGCGTGATCGGCAAACGGGTGGCGCATGCCGTGGCCTTGCAGGATGACATGGCATTGGCGGGAGTGTGCGACGTGGTGAGCGATTGGCGGATCCGGGCAGCGGAAGAACATGGATATCCCATCTTCGCCGCGAACACCGAGGCACAAGCGGCCATGGCCGACGCAGGCATCCCGGTGGCAGGTGGCATGGAGGCACTGTTGGATGCGGTCGATCTAGTGGTCGATTGTACCCCGAAGAAGATCGCTGCGGAGAACGTGCGCATCTACAAGGAACGCGGGCTCAAGTTCATCGTGCATGGCGGTGAGAAACACTCCGTCACAGGGCATTCCTTCAGTGCGGAGAACAACTACGCATCGGCGTTGAACAGGGACAGCACCAGGGTGGTATCGTGCAACACCACATCGATCCTGCGCACGCTCACCGCGCTCAAGAACGCCGGACTGCTGAAGCACGCACGCGGAACCTTGCTGCGGCGCGCTACGGATCCGTGGGAGAGCCACCTGGGCGGTATCATGAACACGCTCGTGCCCGAACAGGAGATCCCGAGCCACCAAGGGCCCGACGCGCAAAGCGTGGACCCGGACCTGGACGTGGTGACCATGGCGGTGAAGGTCCCGGAGACGTTAAGCCACCTCCACTATTGGACCGTGCAGCTGGCCCGGAAAGCAAGCAAGGCGGAAGTGTTGGCCGCCTTCAGGAGCTCCACCCGGATCGCATTGATCAAATACAGCGATGGCTTGGTCTCCAACAACACCGTGAAGGAGCATTACCTGGACCTGGGCCGCCCGTGGGGGGACATGTATGAAGTGGCGCTCTGGGAGGACATGCTGAAGGTGCAGGGCGACGAACTCTTCTACGCCTACCTGGTGGACAATCAAGCGATCGTGATCCCGGAGACGATCGATGCCATCCGCGCATTGACCGGCATGGAGGCAAGTGCTGAACGCTCCATCCAAAAGACGAACAAGAGCTTGGGCATCAGCGGTTGAATTTCGTGGCCGTAGTGATTGGATCGTTCCCTCAATCCCTGGAATAGAGCAGGTAGCCTTCGCTCTGATGGACGAGGCGGGGGAACCAACGCGCTCGTTCGGGGTATTGCTCCTCCTCACCTGTGCGAATGAGCAGGAAGGATACATCGTAGGCGTCCAAAAGGCTTGCCATCCCGGGTGTTTCCGCTGCCAGGCCGGCGAACATGCCTGCTCGGGCCTGCTCGCGAGGAGCGGGTAGCACGTATGGATTCGCCATGGATGCATTGTTGGCCACGGTCTTGCGGGCGGAGGCCATCAGTACCCAGATGGAGAGCCCCTCATCGCAGAGCACCACGGCTTCCCATGGGAGCTTGTCGCGCATGAAGTAGCACATGTCCGTTGCACCGATATCGGCCATGCGTTCCATGCACCGCTGCCGCGTAAGGAGCAGGTCCGACCTGTTGGCGTAAGTAGGATAGCCAATGGCGGTTTGCACAAGGATGAGGACCCCGAGGGTGATGGTGGCCCTGAAGGTGACCTTACGCAGATCACGGGTGCCGCCGAGGTAACGCCAAATACGTTCCACGGAAAGGACCATGATATGGGCGAAGCCTATGGCAAGCGCTGCTTTCAGGTAGAAATAGAAATGGAAGGTGGGTACTGATGTAGGCAGCTTGATGCCATAGTGTACTCCCAGTGTTACGGCCATGTACCCGAAAAAGCCGAAGAAGAGGGCCAGCAGGATCCAGGATCGCATCAATACCCGTGAAATTTGCCCTTTGCCCCGGAATAGCCCCACCACCCCGATCACCGCTATCAGGTTGAACAGCGAGGCATTGTGGAACAGGAACAGGTTCCAATTGCGAAGCGAAAGCGGCGTGTAGGTATAGGCCGTCGGAATGCGGTTCACCTGGTCCAAACCGTAGTGCCCGACCACATACCACGTGAGCGGTAAGGTGATGATGATGAAGGCAGCACCGGAAGCAACCGAACACTTGAGATGGGCAAGCACCGCCGGGCGATCCCCTGCACGCCATGCAGTGACCATCTCGTAGATCAGATGGAACGCCACCGTGCCCACCAGGATCATGGCAGGTGCGGCATGTGCAAGGAAGAGCACGCCTGCACCGGCACCGACCCCCAGCCATACCGGCCAAGCGGAGGTCCGGAAGGATCGATGCAGCGCGATCACCATCAGGTAGAACAAGCCTTGCGAGAACATCATCGGCAGGAACCACGGGGAGTAGGTGGCGATCGCCCAGCCGGGTTCCTGGCCGGGTAATAGATAGAGTTGCGCCCACAAGGCCACGATCGCCACCAAGGGGTTGAACAACCGCCAGACCATGAGGAAGAAAGCGATCGGCCCAAGCAGGTTGAGGAATGCCCCGGCCTGTGCTTGGAATACCTGTATCGACATGCCTGTGGACTTTACGATGAACGCCTGCATGGAGAATAGGAGCGGGGTGAACCACATCACCTCATCCCGGTACATGGGGTCTTCACCGTAGTGCCCTTCGAGGATACTTTGTGCGAACGATGCATCCCGGTCAAAGTCCACATAGGGTCCCCATGTGAGGTCGCTGGTGGCGCGATAGCCACTGGCGAACGCCAGTGTGATCAGAAATAGGGCCAGCACAATAGCGATCCAGGACTCCCGATCCCATCCGGAGTTCCTTGCACGGTTCAGGTCAAGAGTAGATCGCTTCATGGCTTGATGATTTTTAGCGTGAATTCCTCCGGATCGTGCATGTCCTGTTGGATCCTCCAGAACAGCTTGGGGCCTGTCCAGCCGCGATATCCCCGTATCCGCTGGTGCAATTCGGGCACATCGGAACTGACCCAACCGCCGGTATCGTCCCATGCCCAGGTCCCCTCAAAATTGAAGGCCCCACCGGGTCCGCTTGTCCGTATCCGGCCATCCGAGTGCAGTTCCACCGTTGCCGGTGCAATGGTGTCGTCAAACGTGGGGGGAAGTACCGTTCGAAAGGTTCCCACTACCTGGTCTTGATCCAACCGTGCGGTGGATCGTTGGATCAACAGGACCGCGAGGAGTACTAGGAGCAAAAGCCCGCCAAGGCGCAAGGCTATGAGCTGTATTCGGGAGCGTGTTGGCATGTTCGTGTTGATAATGGTGGTCATCAAAATGATCGGTCGGTGTTGGCGCTGGTCGTGAGCGACCTCCAGTGTTCGGGTTTCAGGTGTTTTGCATCACATGTGATCATGGTCATGCCCCTTAGGCATGGCACCACCTTGCGGCGACATCATGCTGGGCGCGCCGCTCAATTGCGCTGCGGCATCCACGGTGAAGGTGCCGTGGACCACGATCTCTTCCCCTGCTTCCAGGCCGGAGGCGATCATCACATCATCGCCCATGGCGGCACCCAGCACCACCTCGCGCAAGCGGAACTGCCCTTCGCCCACACGGACGTACACCACCGAGCGCGGGCCGGTCCAGAGCACGGCCGTGCGTGGGACCACCAAGGCTTCAGTGTCTCCATGCCGGTGCTTCGCCTGCACGGTGCCGATGGCGAACATGCCCGGTTTCAACGTCCCTTGCGGATCGTTCAGCTCCACCCGGGCACGGGCCACACGCGTGGCGGGGTCCACCATGGGATCGATGAAGGTGATGCGGCCCCTGAAGGTCTTGCCGGGCAGGGAGCGCACGGTGAACTGGATCGTATCGCCCTTCCGCGTGCTGCCAAGGTCGCTCTCGTAGAGGTCGAACTGCACCCATAGCTGGCTCAGGTCAGCCACTTCGTAGAGCACATCGCCGCGCTTCAGGTAGTCCCCGAGATCGGTTTTCTTTTCCACTACCACACCGCTTACATCGGCCAGTATCGCGATCACGCCATTGGCTGTTCCCGCGGCTATGATCGCATCTATCTGTGCATCGCTCAGCTTCCAGTTGCGCAGCTTTCCACGTGCCGCGGCGTAGAGGTTCGGCTGCGCTTCACGCACGCGGTGGGCTTCCAGCATTTCCTCCTGCGCGGTCACCATCTCGGGTGAGAACACGCGCGCAAGGGTCTGTCCTTTCTGTACGGACTCGCCGGTGAAGTTCACCAGTAGTTCCTCCACCCGCCCGGCCACGTGCGAGGCTTGTGCATACACGCGCCGCTCATCCGGCACCACCTTTCCGGTGAGGCGCAGGCTGCCCGTGCCTCCGCCCGTGCCCACCACCATGGTCTGCACGCTCGCGAGTTTCATGGCGTTCTCCGTCATGTGAACGGACATGGGGTCCATATCCTCATGCAGGGCTGCAAGGGGTATGAGGTCCATGCCACAGATGGGGCAGGAGCCGGGCTCGTTCATGCGGATCTGCGGGTCCATGGAGCAGGTCCATATCTGGCCCGTTTCACCATGGTTCTCGTGGGCCGCTGCGGATGATCCGGAAGGACCACCGCCGAAGAAGACCCTGCCGAGCAAGAGCCCTGCGATGAGGGCGATGCCGATAATGAACGGGGTGCGGTAACGGGAAAGGAAAGCGGGGATCTTCATGACCGTATGAGTTTAAGGCTTCGTTTGAGGAGTTGTGCATTAATGGCCACCACCACGGTGCTGAGCGTCATGAACACGGCACCAATAGCAGGGCTGAGAAGGAAGTCGAAAGAGTAGAGCACACCGGCCGCTAGCGGAATGGCAATGGCGTTGTAGCCCGTGGCCCATGCCAGGTTCTGGATCATCTTGCGGTAGGTGGCCTTGCCGAAGAGGATGAGCCCGAGGATATCGCGCGGCTCGCTCTTCACCAGGATGATGTCAGCGGTCTCCGCTGCCACGTCCGTTCCCGAACCCACTGCGATGCCCACATCGGCCTGGGCCAGCGCGGGGGCATCGTTCACGCCATCACCGGTCATCGCGACGAACTCACCTTTCGACTGAAGCTCCTTGATCAGTTCCACTTTCTGGTGTGGCAGTACTTCAGCATGGAAACCGTCCATGCCCAGTGCATCGCTTACTGCCTTGCCCACCTTGGCATTATCCCCCGTGGCCATATAGGTCTTGATGCCCTGCTTGCGGAATTGCTTGATCGCCTCGGCCGAACTTTCGCGTATGGCATCAGCCAAGGCGATGGACCCTGCAAACTTGCCGTCCACGATCACATGGACCACAGTTTCAGCAGCCCCCGTGGAGCTTTCAGCAGGTATGGCGATGTTGTGCTCCTTCAAATAGCCCGGTGATACCACCGCTACTTCGCGGCCTTCAACGATGGCTTGCACCCCTTTCCCGGTGAGCGCTTCGAACTTCTCCGCAGCAGGGATCATGACCCCATCCTTCTTCGCACGCTCCATGATGCCACCGGCGATGGGGTGTTCCGAATTCTGCTCCAAGGCTGCCGCAAATCGCAGCAATTCCGTTTCGTCCATTCCACCGGTGACGGGTGCGATGCGTGTCACTCCGAATTCACCTGTTGTGAGCGTGCCGGTCTTGTCGAAGACAATGGCTGTGATCTTCCGCGAGTTCTCGAACGCCGTCCGGTTTCGGATCAGCAAACCGTTCTTTGCGCTGATCGCTGTTGAGATGGCCACCACCAGGGGGATCGCAAGGCCCAATGCGTGTGGGCAGGAGATCACCATCACCGTCACCATACGTTCCAACGCGAAGACGAATTCCTTTCCGAGCATCATCCAGATCGCCAGCGTGGCAAATCCGGCAAAGAGCGCGATGTAGGTGAGCCATTTTGCTGCTCGGTCCGCAAGGTGCTGGGTCTTGCTCTTGGTCTTCTGTGCCTCTTCCACCAGCGTGATCACCTTGTTCAGGTAACTGTCCTTGCCTGTATGTTCCACGATCACCTCCAAAGCACCGTTGCCGTTGATCGCACCTCCGATCACCTGTTGTCCCTTTCCCTTCTTCACCGGAACGGATTCGCCGGTGAGCATGCTTTCGTTCACGTTGCTCTCGCCTTTCTCGATCATCCCATCAGCAGGGATCTTCTCGCCCGGCCTTACCAGGATGCGGGCGCCGCGCTTCAGTTCCGCCAAGGGTATATCGCGCACTTGCCCGTTCTCGATCACGTGGGCCTCGGCAGGCATCAAGCTCACCAGCATCTGCAAGGACTTGGACGCACCAAGCACCGAGCGCATCTCGATCCAATGGCCGAGCAGCATGATGTCGATCAAGGTGACCAGTTCCCAGAAGAAGAGCGTGCCCCCCAAACCGAGCACGACCGCTGTACTGTATGCGTAGGCTACGGTGATGGCCACGGCGATCAGCGTCATCATTCCCGGGGAAGCCGATCGGATCTCCGTGAACGCGCCTTTCAGGAAAGGCCACCCACCATGGAAATAGACCACGGATGACAATGCGAGCAGCAGATACAAGCTCCCCGTGAACGAAATGGACAAGCCCAGGAATTCCTGGACCATTGGTGAGAGCAGCAGGACCGGGATGGTGAGCGCAAGCGAGACCCAGAACCGCTTGCGGAAGTCGGCGATCATCATGGCATGGTGATCGTGGCCGGCCATGCCGTGGGCAGGGTTGTGGCCGTTGTGCATGCCGCCATTTGCCGCATGAGCTGTGGGGCTGGCTGCGGACCCGTGTTGGTGATGATCGTGGTGTTCCATGTTGCTATTGAAGGTATTGGATGAACTCATTTCGAGCTCCCGCTGTGCCTTCGTTTGATCAATCGTTTGCTCGTTTCAGTAAGGATTGAACGATGTGGAGCGTGATGTCGCCAGAGAGACCGGGGAACGTTCGGTCGAGTTGAAATCGTTCCACGGGTACGTTGAACGTGACGTCGAGCAAGCATGCGTACAGCCCGGCAAATATGTGTTCAAGGTGTCCCTTGCCCATGATCGGCGCATCGAAGTCCATGTGGGCCAAACGGCCCTCCAGGTCAAAGTCCATTGGCGGGTGCTTCACCGTTTGGATATGGTCCACGCCAACCAGCTTTGCCATGATCGAGACGGGTAGCCCGTGATGCTGGACCAGTATGGAATCCAGTTCCGGGACCCCGGTCCGGAGCGCTGCGGGATCGAACGTGATGTCCAGCGTGGCCTTCTCGTAATCGATGATGACCCTCGCTTCATCCGTGGTCGCCAGTACGGGAAGTCCGTTCCAGGTCGCCTTGACGTGCAAGGACGAATTGAAGGATCGGAACACGGCCTGCGCTTGGCCGGAATTTGTGATGAGTGCAAGAAAGCACAACACTGCAATATGGCGTCGTCCGTTCATTTCAGGTGATGTTGATCCGTTCGTTCAACTTGGGCAGTTCAGCGTTCCAGCCGCGCTCCTCGAGCAATGCCTTCCTAAAGGCCTCCCGGGGAGCATCTTCACCATGCACGATGAAGACCTTGCCCGGTGCTTCCTTGATCAGCTCCGACCACCACAGCAGATCGTTCCGATCGCCGTGTGCGGAGAGCCCATTGATCTGCCGGACCTGCATCTTGAAGAGGACCTCCTTGCCATAGACCCGCAAGGTATCCGCCCCCTCCAAGAGGGCGCGGCCCTTGGTGCCTTCCGCCTGATAGCCTACGAACAGCAACGTATCGTTCGTGTTCGTGGAGCGGTATTCCAAGTAGTTCAGGATACGACCACCGGTCACCATGCCGCTGCCTGCTATCACGATCTTGGGTGCGTTGTCCGCACGTAATTGAAGGGTCTCCTTGTAGTGAGCGGTCCGTTGGAAGTAGGAGCAGATCCGTGTGCATTCCTCTTTATTCAGTTTATGCCATGCACGGGTATGATGGAAGACATCGAGCACGTTCACCCCCATGGGGCTATCGATGATCATGGGGACGCGTGGGATGCTACCCTCCTCCAGCAACTGCCAAAGCACCAGCATGATCAGCTGGGTCCGCTCCACGGCGAAACTGGGGATGAACAAACAGCCGCCGCGCGCGATCGTCTCGTTCACCACCTCCTTCAGCTGGGCCACGGTGGCTTCCATGGTGCCATGAGTGCGGTCACCATAGGTGGATTCGATGAGCAGTACATCGGCTCGTTCAGGGCGCTTCGGGGGAAAGAGCAGGATGTCCTCCTGCCGACCCACATCTCCGGAGAAGACGATCCGCTTGCCGGCGATATCCAATTCAATGAAGGTGGCACCTATGATATGGCCGACGTATTGGAACCTGGCCTTGATGGTATCGGACAACGCGTGCCATGCTCCTTCCTTCACTTCATGGAAGAGGGGCATGGTGCGGTCCACGTCCGCCAGATCATAGAGCGGCTGTGCTGGTTTATGCTTCGAATAACCTTCCCGGTTCGCACGTTCCGCGGTCTCTTCCTGGATCTTCGCGGTGTCCTTCAGGATGATGGTGGCGATCTCGATGGTCGGACCCGTGGCAAGGATCCGCCCACCGAATCCGGCCTTGACCAAGCGCGGCAGATAACCCACATGGTCCAAGTGGCCGTGGGTGAGCAACACCACGTCGATCGCCGGAATATCGACCGGAGGAGTTTCCCAATTCAGTGCACGGGAGTTGTGATCGCCCTGGAACAGGCCACAGTCCACCAGGACGTTCATGCCCGGCGTTCCCACCAGGTACTTGGACCCGGTGACCATGCCCGAGGCACCGAGGAATTGGATCGTAAGGCCGGCATCATTGCCCTTTTCACTGGCCCACGTTGCTTCCATGGAAGTATCTTTCATTTGTGGGTGGTTAGTGTTGGGTTGGCTCATTTGATCGGTGTGGACCAACGGAAGACCGGGGTTTCAGGGCGCTTGTGATCAGGGCCGTGATATCGATCCCGTTCGAGGGATGCGGTATGGTGTTGCAGGTGATCACTTGCGCCGCACCAGCAGCCAGTAGGTCCGCGTAGGCCGTGCCAGCGAACACACCGTGGGTGCCCACACAAACGGGTGCCTTCAAGCCCATCCGCTTCAGGTGCCCCACGGCTTCGATCATGGTGCGCGCGGTGGAGATGATGTCGTCCACCAGCACGGGCGTACGGTCCATGTAGCGATCGACCTCCGGCACGCTCACGCGGACATCGGCATCGCCCAAGCGGGTCTTATCGAGTACGGTGAAAGGAGCATCCGCGTCCCGCGCCACCTCTGAAACCCATTGCTCGCTCTCGTTATCGGGACCGATCAGCACCGGATCCTTCACGTTCGCCTTGATCCATGCCGAAACCAATGGGGCGGCAAGCAGCACGGTACTCGGTATGCTGTAGATCTCCGCAAGTGAACTGCGGCGGTGCAGGTGTGGATCGATCGTAATCAAGCCATCGGTAAAGGAGGACAGAAGCTTCGCGAAGTAAACCGAGGTGACCGCTTCGCCCGGCTTGAAGACCGTGTCCTGCCGCATGTAGGACAGGTAAGGGGCGACCAAGCGAACGCTTACGGCACCAAGGTCCTTCAGCACCCGGCAGAGGTAGAGGAGCGGCAAGAGCTTCCCGTCCGGACGGTGCAATGTGCAGACCACGATGGCCTCCATGCCCTTCACCTCGGACACGACCCGTATATACGATTCGCCATCTGGAAATTGGCGCATGGAGAGTTCACCGTGCGTTGCCCCGATCGCTTGAGCGAGTTGGTCCGCCAGTAATTCATTGCCCGGTAGGCAGAAGATCATCATGCTCATGTCAGTCGTATTGGATGGTTCCGTTCTCCTGCTTCATGTAAGCGATGGCGTAGTCGAGTTCGCCTTGTGCCTCTGCGTGCATGGTGAACAACAGGTCTCCCTTCCGGATGCTCCTGCCGATCGGCGCATGAAAGCGGATGCCCGCAGTTGGAGCTGTTGGCGCCCCCGCCAGTTTCGCAATACGGGCGAGGCGCCGGTTATCCACCGAGTGTACGACACCATCGTGATCCGCCAGCACATCGTACCGGTGCGGTGCCTCACCCGGTTCCGTGAAACCGCCCTGAGCCGCGCAAATGGCCAAGAATTTCTTCAACGCTTCCCCGCTGTCCAGGATCGTGCGGGCCTTCTCGTTTCCTGATCCCGCAGTGCATTTGCCCGCCATTTCCAACATGACCCCGGCCAGGGTGAGCGCTCTATCACGCAGGTCGAGCGGTGCGTCCTTGTCGTTCCGAAGCACGGCCAGCACATCCTGCGCCTCCAGCGCCGGGCCGATGCCCCGGCCCACCGGTTGGCTCCCATCGGAGTAAATGATGCGAATTTGAAGACCGATCACCCGTGCCACAGCGTCCATGCGTTTCCCAATATCCCGTGCCTCTTTCTGCGAGCGCACTTTCGCCGTTGTGCCGACCGGTATATCGATCACCACATGGGTCGAACCCGCCGCCACCTTCTTGGACAACACCGAGGCGATCAGCTGGCCCACACTATCGATGTCGAGCGCTTTTTCCACCGCGATCAGGATGTCGTCCGCCGGGCTCAGGTCTGCTGCACCACCCCAAGCAATGCATCCGCCTTCTTGAACGACCACCCGGCGTATAAGCTCCAGGTCAAGGTCCACCGGGGCCATGGTCTCCATCGCATCGGCCGTCCCCGCGGGGGAAGTGATCGCGCGCGAAGAGGTTTTGGGTATGGTCAGCCCTGCGGCTGCTGCGATGCTCACAACGATGGGCGTGGTACGATTCCCGGGCAGGCCTCCCACGCAATGTTTGTCCATGATGGGACCGGGACCCCAGGTCAATCGCTTGCCGCTTGCGATCATGGCCTCGGTCAGTGCGACGATCTCGTTCTCATTGAGCCGGTCTCCGGCACATGCGACCAGGAAAGCGGCGAGCTCGATGTTGGAATAGCGACCAGCGGTCACGTCGGTGATGATCGCCTCAAGGTCACCAGCGCTCAACTCGCTGCCGTACATCTTGGCACGCACGAAGCCCAAGGAAGTGATGGGAACGAGGTGGTCCACGGTGATCGTGTCGTCCGCTTTGGCCCCCAGTCTTCGGAAAGCTTCGAGCGAGAGGCCGGCCTCACCTTGGGCCAGCAATTCGGAATGGACCACGTTCAACGTCGCGATGATGCTTTTGGCTCCATGACCTACCACGAGCCGAGTGAGCGCGGAGAATCCTTCCGAGCGGCAGATGTGGCAATCGGCCCGCATGTAAATGATGTTCTCACGGTACGTATCGATACCCATCGACCGCAGCACGAGTTCGTTCCCGGGTGCTGTTTCTTTTTCCGAATTCATAGGTCCATGCCTTGTTCCTTGTTCGACCTTGTCCCGTTTCTTGTTCGGTCCGCATTCCCGTGTACCGGACCACAGAGTTCCTCCACTTCCTTGAGGACTTTGGCAACTTTGCCTGCGGCAACACCAGCGCGACCAAGGATCTGGACATCTTCCCTTATCTCTGCGCACAGCACCGTACCGGCGTCCAGGATCCGCTGCTTTTCCGCTTTCGTCAGGGTGGTGAGGCAAGTGATCGGGTGAAGCCCACTACGGTCGATCCGCTCTCGAAGGCTATCGTCCTGCGGATGGTTCCAGCTCAGCAGGTACAACCCAACACACTCCCCATATTGCACGGCATCGGAAGTGAAGCGCGTGTTGGTCACTAACCAGCCCTGATGGAAAATGGTCCCGTGGCCGGGGATCGCCTTCCATTGCCGTTCCACATCCGTGAAGCGCGCCTGGATGTACAGCGGGACCTTCACATCGCATTTGCGTTTCGGATCACTGTGGAACTTACACTCCACCATGAAGTGATGATCTCCCTTCTCGGCCACCACATCCACCTCGTGGTCCACGCATTTGCCGGGTACGATCACATCGACAGTGGTCCGGTAGCCTTGGTGGGCGAGCAACGCACCCACAAATTTCTCGAACGGAAAGCCTGTAGGCCCCAGTTCCAGGATGGCTTGCTTCAAGGAGTACCGACCAGCCGTACCCCGCGATCGCTTACGCAAGGACCGGTATGCAATCTTGTAGATCTCCCGTGTCCTCATGCCCACGCGCAATGATCTTTTCACCTCGTGTACCACTCGCTCGATATCCGCTTCCTGCGCACCGGCGCGTTCCAAGGACGCACGCAACTTGGAGGGGGCGAAGACATCCATTTCGCCGTTGGCGCGTTCGATCAATATGGCTGACCGCTCCTTCATGCTTTCCCGCCTTCCTCGGTGCCACTCATGTTGTAGAACCATGCAATACAACAAACTGTATAGAGCAATGCTCCGGTAAAGCCGAAGGCTAATCCTGTTTGGTTCACGTTCATGGTTTCCATGTTCATTGGTTGTAACGGCTAACAGTGAGCACAGGCATTTTACGCCGTTCGCTTTTCCCGCTGAGATGACCGCATCGATCTGTGCATCGGCCAGCTTTCAGTTGGGCAAGCTTCCCCGCGCCGTAGTGATCGGGACGCTGAGCATGCGCTGCTCCCCGCACTGATGTGGTGTTGTACTTGCTTTGAAGCATCTGCGGGTGGTGGTCCGGTACGCCCTTTGCGCCCCGGACCGATCTCATCTGGTTAGTGGCTGGTGAATGTGGCGGTTGGCCTTACTTCACCTCCTTCAGGTTCATTTTGCATACGGGGCATTTTCCCGCTTCTGCATAGGTTTTTTCGCCCTCGCACTTCATGGGGCATTGGTACACCCCGGCGTGCTCTTCATGCATGTGGTCCGTGCTGTCGCTGTGCATGTGCTCCTGTGGGGCAGTACCCTTTTCCGTGGTCACTTCCTCGCTGGAGCTTCCGCAGGCACTGAATGCGATCAGCGCGAAGGCCATCAGGCCGGTCTTGAACATGTTGGTCGTCTTCATCGTCTTTTGGTTTTTGGTTGTTGTTACTTGGTTGATTCAGCGTGTTAGGGCCTCACGATCTGCTTGGCCGTGAGGTATTCGAGTTCGGCAATGGCGGTGTGATGCTCGCGCATGGCGGAGAGCCGCAAGAGCTGGAAGCGCAACACTTGTTCCTGCATGCGCAGCACTTCCTCCAGGTCGTCGCCGCTGTTGCTGTACGCGTCCAGCAGCAGGTCCAGCGCTTGCTTGGCAATGCCGATCTGCTGGTCCATCAGGCCCACATCGAGCGCGGCCTTGTGTGCTTCAAAATAGGCCGTTTCGTATGCGCTGCCCAGTTCGTTCGCGGTCTGTTGCCGCATCGCTTGCACGGCCTGCTCCAAGCCCTGCGCTTCCTCCACCGCGCTCCGGTATTTCTTGCGATGGATCGGCAGGCTCAGGCTTACCATGGGCATTACTTCGCTGCCGCTCATGCCCGGCATCATCATGGGCGAATTCTTATCCATCACCATGTATTCCACGCCGAGCCCGAAGCGCGGCAGGCCCATCTTGCGGGCTGCCTCGGCCTGTGCCATTTCAACCGATGCTTGGCGGTCCAGTTCGCTCAGGCGGGGGTTGTGCTCCAGGCTGTCGGTGGTATAGTTGGCCAGGTCCACGAGCTGCAACGTGTCGCTCACGTCCACGAGCACCGGGTCGGCATAGCCCACAGTGCTGGCGAAGGTGGCCTGCAAGGGCTTGCGCCGTTCTTCGAGGATCGCGATGTCGTTCTCTTCGGCGTTGATCAGGAGGTCGATGCGCAACACGTCCACCATGCTTCCGTCGCCGCCTTTGAAACGGGCCAAGGCGAATGTTTTGTAGCTGCGCAGGATGGCGAGGTCATTCTGTGCAATGGCGATGGCACGCCCCAGCTCATGCAGCGGGTAGTAGGCCACGCGCACCTTGTAGAAGAGTTCGTTCCGCGCGCTGAGGTAAGCCTCGTAACGTGCCTCGGCCTGGCGGTCGGCCACTTCCGCTTGCGCACCCAACGTACCGAACCAAGGGAACATCTGCATCAGGGAGAAGCGCGCCCGTTCAGCGTTCATCATCTTTTCCGACGGAGTAAGGGAGACGCCCATCGTGAGCGTTGGGTCGGGCAAGCCCCGGACTTGAGCGGAGCGCTTCAGTGCCGCTTCGAATTCTGCGTACCGCGCTTGCACCGCCGGGTTCAGTTCCGCAGCAGCTCGCAGGTGCGCATCCAAGTCCTGCGCATGTGCTTGCGACAGCGCGAAGGAGCAGAGGAAAAGCAGGAGGATCGTTCTCATGGCTTGTTGCGTTGGATCCGCCGTTCCATACGTGCGCTGTAGAGCACGGGAACAACGAAAATGGTGATCAATGCCACGGCCATTCCACCGAAGGATGGGATCGCCATGGGCACCAGGATATCGGCGCCGCGACCTGTGGAAGTGAGTACGGGGAGCAATGCGATCAAGGTGGTGGCGGTGGTCATCAGCGCTGGGCGCACGCGCTTCTTGCCTGCGGAAACCACGGCCGCACGAATGCCCTTGCGATCATCCGTGGGCATTTTCTCAAAGTTCTGGTCCAGGTAGGTGGCCATGAGCACACCGTCGTCCGTGGCAATGCCGAAGAGCGCGATGAAGCCAACCCACACGGCCACGCTCAGGTTCACCGTATGCATCTGGAACAGCTCCCGCAGGTTCACGCTTGCGATGTCCACATTGAGGAACCAATGCTGCCCGTACAGCCAGAGCATCAGGAAGCCACCGGCGAAGGCGACCGCGATACCCGAGAACACCATGAGCGAGGTGGCGACCGAACGGAACTGGAAATAAAGGATCAGGAAGATGATGACCAACACCAAGGGCACCACGATGGAGAGCCGCTTCTCCGCACGTACCTGGTTCTCGTAGCTGCCTGAGAAGCGGTAGTTCACCCCGGCAGGCACCGTGAGTTCCCCCTTGTCGATCCGTTCCTGGATGGCATGTTGCGCGGCTTCCACCACGTCCACTTCTGCCTGATCCTCTCTCTTGTCGAAGAGCACATAGCCCACCAGGAAGGTGTCCTCGCTCTTGATCATCTGGGGGCCGCGTTCGTATTCCACATGGACCAGTTCGCCCAGCGGCACCTGCACGCCGGTAGGGGTAGGTACCAGGATGCGTGCGATCGCCTCCGGTGTATCGCGCAGCTCGCGCGGGTAGCGCACGCGCACCGGGTAGCGCTCCCGCCCTTCCACGGTGGTGGTGTTGGTCATGCCGCCGATCGCTGTTTCGATGGTGCCTTGCAGATCCTCCACGGTCAAGCCATAGCGACCGATGGCCTGGCGGTCGATGCGCAGATGCAGGTAGGGTTTGCCAACGATCCGATCGGCAAAGACCGCTTCGGCCTTCACGCCCGGCACTTCCTTCAAGATGCTTTCCAGCTCGCGACCGAAGGCCTCGATGGTAGGCAGGTCCGGGCCGAAGACCTTGATGCCCATGGGCGCGCGCATGCCGGTCTGCAGCATCACCAAGCGCGTTTCGATCGGTTGCAGCTTGGGCGCGGAGGTGACGCCGGGCAGCTTGGTGGCCTGCACTATTTCATCCCAGATATCATCGGTCTTTGTGATGTGCGCCCGCCAGTTGCGGAAGTAGCGCCCGTTGGTACTGGGGATCAATGTGCGGCGGTCGAAGGTGGGTGTGAGCGCTTCCAGCTGTGTAACGGTATCGCCCGTGGTGAGGATGAAGCGATCGTCATCATCCACTTTGAAGGCCTGTCGATGGCCTTTCTCGTCCACCTCGTACTCCGGCCGGTAGTTGATGATGTTCTCGTACATGCTGATGGGCGCGGGATCCAGCGCGGTCTCCGCACGGCCCAGCTTGCCCACCACCATTTCCACCTCCGGGATCGCGGCCACGCGCATGTCCAGCTGTTTCACCACCTCCGTGTTCTGTTCCACACCTGCATGCGGCATGCTGGTGGGCATCAGCAGGAAGCTGCCTTCGTCCAGCGAGGGCATGAACTCCTTGCCCACGCCGGGGAAGGCGTGTGCCATGGTGCTCCAGGGAGCGGTGCGCTGGATGTTCCAGCCCGCCTTGTTGGCCAAGGATGAGACCGGGGAGAAGATGCGCCCGAACCCCAACCAGATCATCACGCCGAAGAGCACGATGAAGAAGGGTATGGAAAGGAAGGCCGCCTTGTGGTTGAGGCACCAGCGCAGAATGCGTTCGTAATAATGTTGGATCGCTTGGAAGAGGCCGAGTATCAGACCGATCCACGTGCCTACGAACAGGAAGTTCGTGAAGAGCGATCGCTCCACGCCCAAGGGCCGCCAGAGCTCAGCGAGCAACCAGGCCGCAGCGATGATGATCACCACCAGGGGAAGGTTCTTGATCCAGACGTTGTCGCTCTCGCTGCGGTCCACCACCACATGTGCGGCGAACAAGGCGAGCAAGGTGGCCCCGGCCCAGAATTGCCCGAAGGCCAAGGCGACGATGCCGCCCACCAGCATCAGAGCACGCAGGGTGATGCGCGTCCACCGCTTGCGACCATCCACACCGAACACCATTTGGATCAGGGAGGGGAGGATGAACAAGGCCACGAGCGCCGCAGCCAGCAAGGCGAACGATTTGGTGAAGGCGAGCGGCCGGAACAGTTTCCCTTCCGCAGCTTGCAGGGTGAAGACCGGGATGAAGCTGACCACGGTGGTGCTCACGGCCGTGAGGATGGCCGAGCCCACTTCCGCGGAAGCCTTGTAGACCACATCGAACAGTTTGCTGCGGCCCTTGTCGTCGTCCATGTGCCGCAGCACGTTCTCCGAGAGGATGATGCCTAGGTCGATCATGGTGCCGATGGCGATGGCGATGCCGGAAAGCGCCACGATGTTCGCATCCACATGGAAGTAGCGCATGGCAATGAAGACCATGAGCACGGCGATGGGCAACAGCGATGCGATGATGAGCGAGGTGCGCAGCTCCACCACCATGATCAGGATCACCAGGATGGTGACGAGGATCTCCAAGGACAGCGCTTCCTCCAAGGTGCCGAGCGTTTCGTGGATCAGCTGGGTGCGATCGTAGAAGGGCACGATGGTGAGCTGGCTTCGGGTGCCATCGGCCAATACCTTGGAAGGCAGGCCCGGTGCGATCTGGGCGATCTTCTCCTTCACGGCCTCGATGGTCGCCAGCGGGTTGGCGCCGTAGCGTGCGATCACCACGCCGCCGGCCACTTCGGCCCCGCCCTTGTCCAGCAGGCCGCGCCGCGTGGCGGGCCCCAGCGTTACGTGGGCCACGTCCTTCACGCGCAAGGGCACATTGTCGTGCACGCTGACCACCGCTTGTTCGAGGTCCTCGATCGAGCGGATGTAACCGAGGCCGCGCACGAGGTATTCCACCTGGTTCACCTCGATCGTCTGCGCGCCCGCATCGCGGTTGCTCTTCTGCACGGCGAGCATCACCTCGTTCAGCGGGATGTTGAAGGCCTTGAGCGCCTCGGGGTCCACATCCACCTGGTACTCCTGCACCATGCCCCCGATGGAGGCCACTTCGCTGACGCCCTCCACGCCGTTCAGCGCATACTTCACCAGAAAATCCTGGGCGGTGCGCGTTTCGTTCAGGTCCCATCCCCCGGTCACGTTCCCTTGCGGGTCGCGGCCTTCCAGCGTATACCAATAGACCTGCCCCAGTGCCGTGGCATCGGGGCCCAGCGCCGGTTGCACCCCATCCGGCAGCAGATTGGCCGGTAGTGCATTCAGCTTTTCCAGGATCCGCGAACGCGACCAGTAGAACTCCACGTCCTCATCGAAGAGCACGTAGATGCTGGAGAAACCGAAGACCGACGAACTGCGGATGGACTTCACGCCCGGTATGCCCAGCAAACTGGTGGTGAGCGGATAGGTCACCTGGTCCTCGATGTCCTGCGGCGAACGGCCCGGCCAGTCCGTGAAGACGATCTGCTGGTTCTCCCCGATGTCAGGGATGGCATCCACCGCCACCGGGTCCTTCGGCAAGGACCCGAGGTCCCAGCCGAAAGGCGCGGTGACCAGCCCCCAGCCGACAAGCAAGAGCAACAGCAGCACCGTCACCAGCTTGTTCGCGAGGAAATAATGAATGAGCTTGTTCAACATGGGGTCAAGGTTGCTTGTAGTGTACCGGAGATGGAGATGGTGGGAGCGGGCTTCCGATCATCTGTTCCTGTTCCGATCCATATTGCGTGCGTTGGGACTTCATGATCGCAAGAGGTTGAGGTTGCGTTTGAGCAGTTGTGCATTAATGGCCACCACCACGGTGCTGAGCGTCATGAAGACCGCACCGACGGCAGGGCTCAGCAGGAAGTCGAAGGAGTAGAGCACTCCGGCGGCTAATGGTATGGCAATGGCGTTGTAGCCGGTGGCCCATATCAGGTTCTGGATCATCTTGCGGTAGGTTGCCTTGCCGAAGAGGATGAGCCCGAGGATATCGCGCGGATCGCTCTTCACCAGGATGATGTCAGCGGTCTCAGCGGCGACATCCGTTCCTGAACCCACGGCGATGCCCACATCGGCCTGGGCCAGTGCGGGTGCATCATTCACGCCGTCACCTGTCATGGCCACGAACTCACCTTGGTTCTGGAATGACTTGATGAGGTTCACCTTCATATCTGGCAGTGCCTCCGAGAGGTATCCATCCAGCCCGAGTGTATCACTTACCGCCTTGGCAACCCGTTCATTGTCACCCGTGGCCATATAGGTCTTGATGCCCTGCTTGCGGAACTGCGCGATCGCTTCGGCTGAGCTTTCGCGAATGGCATCAGCCAACGCGATGGATCCGACGAGCTTGCCGTCCACCATTACATATACCACGGTTTCAGCAGCAGCGAAAGCACCTTCAGCTGGTACTGCGATGCCTTTCTCTTGCAAGTAGCCCGGTGATACCACGGCCACCTCACGGCGCTGTACAATGGCCTGCACTCCTTTGCCCGTTATCGCTTGGAACTTCTCCGCAGCAGGTATGGTAAGCCCCTCCTTCTTCGCGCGTTCCATGATGCCCCCGGCGATCGGATGTTCCGAGTTCTGCTCCAGTGCAGCGGCGAGCCGCAATAATTCCATCTCGTTCATTCCTCCTGGTAAGGGTGCGATACGCGTCACACCGAACTCTCCCGTAGTAAGCGTGCCGGTCTTGTCGAAGACGATGGCTGTGATCTTCCGCGAGTTCTCGAAGGCCGTCCGGTTGCGGATCAGCAATCCGTTCTGTGCGCTGATCGCCGTGGAGATGGCCACCACCAAGGGGATCGCAAGGCCCAAGGCGTGCGGGCAGGAGATCACCATCACCGTTACCATCCGCTCCAGGGCGAATACGAATTCCTTGCCCACCATCAGCCAGATCGCCAACGTGGCAAAGCCGGTAAAGAGCGCGATGTAGGTGAGCCACTTCGCCGCCCGGTCCGCCAGGTGCTGGGTCTTGCTCTTGGTCTTCTGGGCCTCTTCCACCAGTGTGATCACCTTGTTCAGGTAACTGTCCTTGCCGGTATGTTCCACGATCACCTCCAAGGCCCCGTTGCCGTTGATCGCACCGCCGATCACCTGTTGTCCTTTCCCCTTCTTCACAGGAACGGATTCTCCAGTGAGCATGCTTTCGTTCACGTTGCTCTCGCCTTTTTCGATCACCCCATCAGCAGGGATCTTCTCGCCCGGCCTCACCAGGATGCGGGCACCGCGCTTCAGTTCCGCCAAGGGTATATCGCGCACTTGCCCGTCCTCCAACAAGTGGGCCTCGGCAGGCATCAGGCTCACCAGCAGCTGCAAGGACTTGGACGCGCCAAGTACCGAGCGCATCTCGATCCAATGGCCCAGCAACATGATCACGATCAAGGTGACCAGCTCCCAGAAGAAGAGCGTGCCTTCCAGGCCGAACACGACCGCCGAACTGTATGCGTAGGCCACGGTGATGGCCACGGCGATCAGCGTCATCATGCCCGGGGAAGCCGAATGGATCTCCGTGAACGCGCCTTTCAGGAAAGGCCAGCCACCGTGGAAGTAGACCACGGACGACAAGGCGAACAGGAGATACATGCTCCCCGGGAACACGATGGAAAAACCCAGGAACTGCTGCACCATCGGTGAGAGCATCAATACCGGCACGGTAAGCACGAGCGAGATCCAGAACCGCTTACGGAAGTCGGCGATCATCATGGCATGATGGTCATGGCCGTCCATGCCATGCGGAGGATCGTGACCCTCCGCCATTCCGCTATGAGCAGCGGGGTCAGTGGGGCTGGCTGCGGATCCGTGTTGGTGGTGCTGTTTCATTCAATTATGGTTGAGAAGAGATCTTTTGGTTATCCGCGTGCTGGGTGAGGTGGGTAGGAGCGTGTAGCATTCAAAGGGAGAATGACCACGGGACCTATTGATCAATGGTGATGATCCGCGTCATGGTCATCATCGTCGTGGTGGCCATCGTGGTCGTCGTCCGCATGGCCGCCGTGACCATGGTGGTGGTGACCTTCCACTACCTCCGGAGCCAGTATCGCAGGGTCCACACCGGCACCACCGCGATACACGGTCCAGGCACCGAGGTAGGAGCCGATGACCAGTAGCACGGCCGCCGCTACACCGAGGAATAAGGCTTTTGGCGAGGGTAGATCTTTCCTCCGCTTCCAACGCAGCAGGCACATCAGCCCGAAGAGGCCGATAGCGATCGACTGGATCCAGATGTGCCAGGTCATCCGCTCATGCGCCGCTTCCGTGTGGGCGGGCACCGTGTAATAGGCCAGAATGCCTGTGATGATGGTCAACAGGCCCATGATCACGCCCGCTACCATCAGCCCGAAGGCCACGCGCGTCAGGTCTTCCCGCTGTTTTCGCCAACCGTAGAGGTCGAGTACCACGCCGCTCAGCAGCAAGGCGATCGGAAAGTGTACGAATGCCGGATGTAGTTCCCAAGTGTTCATCGTTGTTCAGCTTTTTGGTGGGTCGAGGTTATTATACGGGATGGAGGTCCATGCCTCGCTTCGTGCATTTGTCCCCTTTCTTCTCAGTGTCCGCTGGGTGTCTGGGGCACGCATAAGCCATTCCCTCCGTTGCGTTCGCAGCGGTATTGTGAGCCACAAAAGGGGTGTGTGAGCCCACCTTGGTGTAGGGGGTGCTGCCACAGGCGCTCCATGTGCTCGTGGCAAAGGCGTGAATGATCAGGCTGTATTGGTTCATCGTCCGGTTGCTCTTGGTTCTCGCCATAGGGATCGTGTGGACGTAAGGCCGGTTCCCGATGGGGAGCCATGCGATACACAAGCCGAATGGACAGGAAGGGATACAGAAGGGCGCGACGGCTCAAGCCATCAAGCGCAAAGGACACAGAGGTCCACTGTATGGAATACTATATGCGGAAGACCTGCAGGACCGCCAAGCGATCACTTAGCAGCCTCGGCGGGCGGCTCTGTGGTCCATCCGAAAAGGCGTGCCCGGTGCGGGGTGCCATGATCACGGATGCCCATGGAACGGCTACGGCAAATACCGGAGCTGGGACGGCGACAACTGATGAAGTAAATGTTGGAAGCTCAGCCTGTACACTGCTGAATGCACAGCAACTTATGTCCAACTCGTCGCCAGCTTGGCTCTTGGCGGGGCAGCACTCCTTGCCATCCCCAATAGAGAGGATGGTACGGCCGCTGGAACCGCAGGTCATCAACGAAAGCTTGGGGGCCACCGTTGCCAGGAACAGCAACAGCGCTAACGGCCACAGGGTGGCCTTCCGCTTTCGAATGGATGACATTTTCCACATCTGCCGACAAAGATAATCAGTTAGGGTCTGAACCAGCTCCGTAGATCGAGCAAGGACTTGGAATGCTGAAGTGGGATCCAAGGCCTTGTTGCTCGTGATCGAAGGTCGGAACCCTAGGGCCATCGTGGTTCAGGGCTGTTCAGGGACCTGATCAGCATTCCACGGTACCGGCCATCTTTATGGTGTGTGATAAAAGGAATTAACCGTATTTCACACCGATGAAAATACACGGCCGTAACTCCGTACTCCTGCTTTGTGCCGGGCTGGTAGCCTTGTTCGCCTGTCAACGAGACCCGGACATGGCTCAACCTCCCGGGCAAGGCGGCAACGGCCCTACACCGTACCAGTTGTCCTATCCGGATTGGGCCTCCACGGGCTCCCAACAAATAATCATTCCGGTGGACAATCCACTGACCGTGGAGGGCATCGCGCTGGGCCGGAAGTTGTTCTATGAAAAAGCACTCTCGGACGACTATTCCATGTCCTGCGCCACCTGCCACCAGCAGGAATTCGCCTTCACCGATCCCCGGGTCGTTTCATTGGGGACGGACGGCTCGCCCGGCAGGCGTAATTCCATGGCGATTACCAACCCGGCTTGGGAACAGTTCTTCTTTTGGGATGGTCGCGCCCCTTCGTTGGAGATGCAGGCCCTCGGCCCCGTGGCCAACATGGTGGAGATGCGCAACACCTGGCCCGAGGTGGAGAGCCGCTTGGCAGCCCATCCGGAGTACCCCTCGCTCTTCGAACAGGCATTCGGTTCGCCCGGGGTGGACAGCATGCGCGTGGTGAAAGCCATCGCCCAATTCGAGCGGACCTTCATCTCCTTCAATTCCCGCTTCGACCGTTATGAATACGGTGGGGATAGCACCGCACTTACCGCCCAGGAAAAGGCAGGCCGGGACCTCTACTTCGGAGAGGCCCAATGCAACCTTTGCCATACGGCGCCGCTCTTCTCCAACAACACCATCGTCAACATCGGGTTGGGCTTCGACCCCGATGATGCGGGCCTGGAGGAAGTGACCGGTGATCATTTTGATCTTGGTAAGTTCAAGACCAACACGATGCGCAACATCGAGGTAACAGGGCCTTATATGCATGATGGCCGCTTCGCAACGCTGGAAGAGGTCGTGGATTTTTACGCCGATTCCATCAGTTCCACCACACCCAACTTGGACAATCACATGCTCCCGTTCCTGGACGGCCAGCTCGGTCTGGATGCCGATGAACGAGCCGCGCTGGTGGCCTTCCTGAAGACACTTACGGATACGGAATTCCTCAACAACCCGGCATTCTCGGATCCGAACTGAGTGCCGGGGTAGGGCGTGCCGCTGGCACAACAGGATATCTGGATATTACAGATGTGAGCGGGACCCTTGCGACAGAATCCACTTGCTAGCGGAGGGAGTAGTGAAGGGCATTCGAAATCACCCAGTGTTCTTTCATCCATGATCGATGGTGGAAAACATCATGGGATGCTCCGTTCGAGCGGCTCCCCGCGTCAATATGTTCGTGCCGGTGTGGTATGCCTGTGTGTTTTGATGCCCATGCCGAAGCCCGCCGAATGAAAAACGGAAGCCGCATGTCCATGCCGAAAATGAACATCCCTGCCTCGATAGCCCTTGCGGGGGCGGTCCTTTGCAGCAGCGGCCTGCGCGGGCAGGTCCCCACCAAGTGCGTGGAGATCGAGAGCATCCTGGTGGATGCGTGCATCTCCGAGACCGATTGCCCCGGCAGTACGGAGGGCATGAATGAGATGGTGCGCTTTATCACCGGGCCGGCACCGATCGCATTGGACGACCTGCAGTTCACCTTCTTCAGCAGCACCTTCCGCGGTATTACACAAGATGCCACCACCGCAACCCTGACGAGCCAATTGAACGCTTCCATCCAGGGTTGCGGCCAACTGCTGGAACCTTCCGGCGGCGTGATCCCCTCCGGCAGCCGCGTGATCTTTGTGACCTCCACGGCCATGTGCGTGCAGGCGAATCCCTTCACGGCGCTCAGTGATACGTTGTACATCATCTTCCAGACACCTGGGAACAGCCAAGGCCATTTCAAGAACAACGACCTGGTGGGGCAGCTGATCAGTCCCGTGCCGGCCGCACCCTTGATGCGCTGGCTCCGGTTGGATGTGGGCGGCACTGCCTGCGGGGATACCGCTACCTACGATGCCAACCAGCTGGTGAACATCTACGGTACATACGGCGGGCTGAACACCGAGAATGACGGGGCCACGGTGGAGTTCGCATGGCCCGGCCAACCGGTTGCCACCTACGTGAACTACGGCTGCCAAGCACCCTTCACGCCCACGCTGGTGTCGGTGGTATCCGGCGGCGGGCCGATCGTGTGTGGTGCCTCTACCGATCTGGTGGGCAGTGTCTCAGGCGATTTTGCTTCCTTGCTCTGGCAGGGGGGAGGCGGCACGTTCAGCGACCCCAATGCCTTGAACACGAGCTACACTCCGGGAGGCGGTGACAACGGTGATGTGGAACTGTCGTTCTGCGCCATTACCGACTGCGGCGATACTATTTGCAGCCAAGTGCAGGTGAGTACGGGAGCGACACCTAACGTGATAGTGTCCGGGGATACAACCCTATGCGGTCAGTTCGCCACCACGGTGCTCACGGCCTCCGGCGCGGACACATATCTCTGGAGCACCGGTGCTACCGGTCCTTCCATCGTGGCAGCCATCACCGGCCCCATGGATTATTGGGTGGTGGGCACCAATGCTTGCGGCAGCGATACAGGCTATATCTCACCCCGCTGGATGCACACCACCACCTGGTACCAAAATGTGAGTTGCCATGGGGCGGCGGACGGCCACTTGGCGGCACAAGGAACAGGTGGAGCTTTGCCATACACCTACCTGTGGTCCACCGGTAGCACCGATACGATGATCGTTGGGCTGGCACCGGGCTATTACTCCTACACCGTCACCGATGCCGATGGGTGCAGCATGACCGGTGGCACTACCATTACGGAGCCGCCGTTGCTTACCGCGACCGTGGGGGGAGATACCACCATCTGCCCTGGTGGCACGGCGATCTTGCAGGCCTTTGGTGCCGGCGGTAGCGCGGGATCCTTGGGAACCTACTACTATGCATGGTCTCCCGAAGGCCCCGTGGTATCTCCTACGGAAACCACGGTATATACGGTGGTGGTCAGTGATCTTGCCGGATGCGAGACCCTGCCCCTGCAAGTGACGGTAACAGTGCCAGCGGATCAGGCCGTCACCATCAGCAGCACACCCGTGGATGGATGTGCCCCTCATTGCATCACCTTCACAGCTTCGTCTTCCGATGCGAACAGCTTTACCTGGGACTTCGGCGACGGCAACACCGCATCCGACAATACAGTGGAGCATTGCTATGCGACCGCCGGTCAATACAGCGTGAACTTGGTAGTGCAGCTGACCGGTGGTTGCCCGGACGTCACGTCGTCGATCGGACCATTCACCATCCATGCTGCCCCGGAGGCCCACTTCACTTGGTCGCCCGCAGCGCCAACCGTCAGCGATCCGCAGGTGCAGTTCACCGACCTCAGCGTGGATGCCTCCACTTGGGCTTGGCATTTCGGTGATCCCGACGGCAGCGTCTCCACGGATCCCTCGCCGGCATTCACCTTTTCCGGTGAAGGCTGCTACCCGGTCTCCTTGCTGGTAATGAACAGTGCCGGCTGCGCGGACAGCACCCAGCAGGAGGTCTGTGTGCTGGGCAAAGGGGAGCTGACAGTGCCGAACATCTTCTCGCCCAACAACGATGGCCGCAACGATGTCTTCCGCATCACCGGTGGTGATCTTAGCAGCTTGGAGGTACACATCTTCAACCGGTGGGGGCAGCAAGTGGCCCTGCTGGAGCGGATCAACCAAGTGTGGGACGGTCGTTCACCAGCGGGTGAGGTGCTCAGCGAGGGTACCTACTTCTACACGCTCCGCGCACGGGATATGGAGGGCAAGAGCTACGACCTGAGCGGGACCATCACGTTGGTACGTTGAGCGGCAACGTGTGAACTGCTCGCATTGGCTCGTGTTCCACGCGAGCCCCCGCTCGGCTTTTTGCCGAGTGGGCGGCATCCTAGGGCCTCCGCCCGACTCATCCGAAAGTGATCCCGATCAATTCCCCCCACCAAATACAAGTCCAAGCGTTGCGTACCATGTGAAATACTTCGCATCCCCCATCAACTGGCCTTGGTCCTTGTATGCATTGCTCAACCCGTAGCTCACACCGGTCTCCAGCGTCAGCACGGCGATATCAAGGCCCAGGCCCGCATCCATGTTGAAGGAGCCTCCATTATAGTTGTCCTTGTTGAAGGCGATGTTATCATCCTTGTTGTCCACGCTCAAGAGTGCCTCGTACGTGGGTCCGGCATTCACGCGCAGCTTGAAAGTGCCGCCGTGGATGATGTTGTAGCCGAGCATGGCCTTCACCTTCGCCGTGGTGCGGATCAGGTTGTCCTCGATCACGGAAGTATCCGCGTGGTTGAGTTCCACCAGTGTCGCGCTCCGCCCGAAGTACGCACCCGGCTGGAAGTATAGGCGATCGCCCAAACGGAGATCGGCGCCGAGCTGAAAGCCGAAGGCGGCGGAGGTGGTGACACCTGCAGGATTGTTGGTCAGGTTGGTGAACGTGCCCCCGATCTGGGGATTCACCTTGAGCTGGGCGCTGGCCGCAGTGGCGAGGGTGGCGCAGAGAAGTGTCAGTATGGTGGTTCTTGGATCGAACATGAGAGGGATGGGCTGGTTCCTTGAATAGGTATTGACGAAGACAAAAATGAGGCCGATCCGTGGATGGATGGATATGCGCTTCCGCGATGCCCTGTGCTCTTGGGATCCAACCAGTCGGACGGGAATGAAAACCTGTAGTTCCCGTACGCCATTGAACCCGATCTTTGCGTCCCTTTCCGAGATGCGTCGCTCCCCAAGTGCATTGAAGCAACCAGCACCACTTTCCGTAGCTCTGTCATTCATGGCCGTGCTCTTTGGCTGCGTCGGTGTGCAAGGGCAGTGCGGTCCGCTGATAGGCACCTTTCCGTACAGTGAGGGCTTCGAGGCCTCTGCAGCGTGGACCAGCGGAGGCACCGGTAACGATTGGGCATGGGGGACGCCTGCGCATCCGTTGATCAATAGCGCCGGAGGCGGAAGCAAGTCCTGGTGTGTGGGCGGGCTCACGGGGTCGTACTACAACAGCAATGAGCGTTCCTACCTGGAAAGCCCCTGCTTCGATTTCACCAACCTGAACACGCCGCGTATCTCGTTCAAGATCTTTTGGGAAGTGGAACGCCAGTACGATGGAATGACCTTCCAATATTCCACGGATGGCGGCCTCACCTATTCCAATGTGGGCGTATTCAATGAACCGCCCAGCTGCAATACCGCCAATTGGTTCAATTCGAACAACCTCACCAACCTGCCGTCCTCCATCTCCCCGAAACACGGCTGGAGCGGACGGATAGGTTCCACCCAAGGCAGTTGCCAAGGCGGTAGCGGCAGCCAGACCTGGGTGACGGCGAAGCACTGTTTGGGTTTCTTGGCCAACGCGCCCAGCGTACGCTTCCGCTTCTTCTTCGGCGCGGGCAGCGTCTGCAACAACTTCGACGGTATCGCCATCGACGACATCCTGATCGAGGAGTCGGACCCGGTGGTGGCTTCCTTCAGCGGCGACTGCGATGGGACCACGATCGAGTTCCAGAACACCTCCACGCCATGCCCCAATGTGTTCTCGTGGAACTTCGGTGACCCCGGCTCCGCGCAGAACACCTCCACACAGGAGAACCCCTCGCACACCTATACCAACCCCGGCACCTATACCATCACGCTCACAGCCACGGACGGGTGTGGCGCTTCGGGAACCACAACACAGCAGATCAGCGTACTGGGCGTGGCCATCACCACCACGGATCCCACGTGCGGGCAGGCCAACGGCAGCTTGGAGGCCGTGGTTACCGGCGCTAACGGACCAGTGAACTATTTCTGGTCACCCGGTGGAGCCACCACACAAACGCTCAGCAACGCAGCCTCGGGCAGCTATACCGTAACAGTTTCCGCAGCGAACAGTTGCTCCGCCACGGCTACGGCCACGTTGGCACCATCGGTGGGCGATCTGGCCTTGGCACTCAGCCACACCGATGTGAGTTGCTCGGGGGCCAATGATGGTACGGCCACCGCCGTGGTCTCCGGCGGCGTGGCCCCGATCACGCTTTCCTGGGCACCCACGGGCGACAATACCGCCACGCTCACCGGCCTGGCCCCGGATGCTTATACCTGCACGGTTTCCGACAGCCAAGGCTGCACGGACCAGCAAACGGTGACTGTGGTTGAACCTGATCCGCTGCTGCTGACAGTAGGCCCGGACACCGCCGTATGCGAAGGCAGTGCGCTGACCTTGCAGGCACAGGCCAGTGGTGGCACCGGCGGCTATACCTACATCTGGTCTCCGGAAGGCCCGGCGATCGCGCCGATGGCCACCACCAGCTACACGGTGACGGCTACGGATGCCCAAGGCTGCACCTCGGCAGCAGGATCCATAACGGTGACCGTCTCTTCCAGCTTCCAGCCCACGATCACGGTATCGGACACTGCCGGCTGCGTGCCGCTGTGCGTCACATTCAACGCACTACCTGCCGACGCACAGACCTACACATGGGACTTCGGTGATGGTGCATCAGGTGGGGGAGCATCGGCTGCCCATTGCTATACCGGCGACGGAACATTCCCCGTGTCGCTTACCGTTACCGATGATGCCGGATGTAGCGGAACGGTCACCATCCCGGATCTGGTGGATGCTTATGCCGCACCGGCGGTCTCCTTCTCCGCAGCGCCGCCCATCACCACCATCAAGGACCCCACCTTCCATTTCAATAGCAGCAGTAGCAACGCCACGGAATTCAGTTGGCATTTCGGCGACCCGGCCAACACCACGTCCATGGAACCCGCACCGAGCTTTACCTATCCTGCAGTGGACTGCTACACCGTGCGCCTGATGGCCACCAGCGCGGAAGGATGCAGCGATTCCGCCAGCGCGGAGGTGTGCGTGGAAGATCTCTATGCGGTCTTCATGCCCAACGCCTTCACGCCCAATGGCGATGATGTGAACGATGTGCTGTTGCCCTTCACCACCGTCCGCTCACCAAAGGAATACCGCTTGATGATCTTCGATCGCTGGGGCACACCGATGTTCACCACGGAGGACATCCACCAAGGCTGGGATGGCGGCAATGCCCCGCTAGGCGTCTACGTGTGGAAGGTCTGGATCACCGATTCGGAAGGAAATGCCCACGAGGTGGTAGGTCATGTAACGCTGCTGCTTTGAGCTGGTCGTGAGTCTGGAGTCTGGAGTCGTGAGTCTTGAGTCGTGAGTGGTGAGTCTGGAGTCTTAAGTCCGACCAATCATCAGCCACTAGTCACCTCCCGATACACCCCGATATGTATCGGGGCGGGACACTAGTCACCAACGGAAACTCCCTTCCCGAGTCGCTTCAGCACTTCGTACACCTTGTGCATCGGCAAGCCCATCACGGTATAGAATGATCCTTCAAGCCGCTCCACCGCGGTGTATCCGATCCAATCCTGTACGCCGTACGCACCGGCCTTGTCCAGCGGTGAATAGCGTTCCACATAGTAGCTGATCTCCTCGTCGCTCAGGTTTCGGAAGCGGACCAGTGCTGTATCGCTGAAGCATGCGTTGGTCGTGCTGGTGCGGATGCATACACCTGTGATCACCCGGTGTTCCTTATCGGAAAGGAGGCCCAACATGCGCTTGGCGTCCTCTGCGTCGGAGGGTTTGTTCAGGAGCAGTTCACCGAGCAACACGGTGGTATCAGCGGTGATCAATGCCTGGTCGTCCGCCAAGTTGCCCGTCCACGCTTCCGCCTTCTTGCGAGCCAAGTACTCCGCAACTTCCTCCGCAGGAACATTCTCCGGCGGTGTTTCATCAATGTCCACATGGGTGATCTCCACCGGCAGGTCCAGCCCATGCAGGAGATGCCTGCGGCGGGGGGAAGCGGACGCCAGTACCAAGCGCCATGGGAAAAGGGGAGGGGCGGGGTTCATTGAAGCGTGTGTCGGATAAAGAAGGCAAATGCGATAGCGATGGCCATGGCGAGCTTCAGGATGTTCCCCGCGATGCCGAAGCCTTGGCGTGTTGTGGCATTGTATGTGAAGCCAGCCGACAGCAGCAATGGAAGGATGATGCCCGCGCCGATGTAGTAGTAGGAGAACTCGTCCGTAAGGGCCTTGGAACGCACCAGCAATAGCGCTACGATGGTGACTCCGAGATAGAACAGGGTGATCCCCTTCGCCCAGGAAATGCCCATCACGATCGGGATGGTGCGGCAGCCGTCCGCCGCATCACCCTTGATGTCTGCCATGTCCTTCTGGAGTTCCCGCACCAGCGTGGTGAGGAAGGCGAAGAAAGCGAAGCCCATGATCCACGGCCACAGGGCTTGGAAGCCGAAAACGATCTCCACGGTATCCCCGGTGTAGGCGGTGCCTTCCGCGGAAGCACCGTACATCTTCAACAATGCAGGGATCTCATAGAGACCCACGGTGAGCGGTACCAGTGCCACCAGGGTGGCCACTAGCCCGTTGCCGAGCAGAAAGGTCCGCTTGAGGGTGGTGCTGTAGTACCAGAGTGCCCCTGCTGCGAACACCGGAATGATCGCCAAGTGGAGTTGACCGCTGCGCCATGCGACGAACGTACCAGTTACGATACCGAGGCCGGTGAGCACCAAGTGGCCCATCATGGCCACGCGGCGCTTCACAGATCGCCCCACGATCACGGCGTCGGGCTTGTTCACCCGGTCGATCCGCGTATCGAAGTAATCGTTTATCACGTTGCCACCGGCCGCGATCAGCACGGTACTCAACACCAGCAGCCAGAACAGCAGTTCGGTGAAGCCATGTGTGAACGTGTTCTGCGGCACCTTGTCGAAGATGGTGGCTTCGGGGTCCAGTGCCATGGCGCGCAGGTCCATGCTGCTCACATCGAGATAGCCTTGGACAACGCCATAACGCATGGCCACCATGGTGAACACGATGATCAGGAGGTTCAGCGGGCGGGTGAGCCGCAGGAAAGCCCACATACTACCAGTGATGTGCTTGTTCGGTAAGCCACTTGTCCTGCACCTTCATCGCCTGCTCCAGCACATCGCGTACGCAACCTCCGCCACCTGGGAAGCGCGAGACGTAGCGGCTGATGGCCTTCACTTCTTCGGCCGCATCGGAAGGGCAGCAGGGGAGGCCCACACGCTGCATCAGGCGCAGGTCGGGGATGTCATCACCCATGTAGGCCGTCCGGGCCAACTCGAGCCCCGATCCCTCCAGTTCGTTGAGCAGGGCATCCTTGTTCGCCACTGAGTTGTGGAACTCCGTAACGCCCAAACGCGCGAAGCTCTCCGTGACACCTGCGGACTTTCCCCCGGAGATCACGATGATCCGCAAGCCTTCCTTCAAGGCATGCTGGACGGCGTAGGCATCGCGGGTGTGGAAGGTGCGCACCGGATCGAGACCGGGATAAAGAAGCACCTTGCCATCGGTGAACACGCCGTCCACATCGAACATGAAGGTGTGGATACCGGCGAGCAGTTCCTTATAGGTCTTGTTGGTCACGGTGTTGGGCATGGTAGGTACGGAAGATCAGGTCGCTGAGAGCGGCGTACGCGCGCCGAAGGTCGGGTTCATCCGACAATAGCTGCAGTTGTTGTTCAATGGTTTTCACATCTCCCCGACGAGCGGGTCCGGTGACCGCTTGATCGGCGTTCAGCAGCGCCTTTTCCGAAGAAGCCTTCCAGAGCGGATGCACCAGCCCGGGATCGATCCCATGGTCCAGAAGCAATCGCTCGGCTTCCCGCAGCAGGAACACGGGGAAATTGGAGGTGATCACGGCGCTCAGGTGGAGCCGTTGCCGTTTTGCAAAGGGCAGGTGGACCACGGTGGAAGAAAGGCGACCCGCCAGCGCCTGCAGCTTGGAAAGGGTGCCGGCATCATCGGCATCCACCACCAAGGGCACGTCGGAAAAGTCGATCGGCGGACCCGGGCTGAAGCTTTGGATGGGCCAGAGCACGCCCCGGTGCGCATGGCCGCTCAGTAGCACCAGTGACTTGGACCCACTGGCATGTACCACGGGCGTGCCATCGCGGGGCAAGCCTTCCGCTACGGTAGCGATAGCATCGTCGCTCACCGCGAGCATGCGCAGGTCTGCGGGCGGCAGCGCATCCGCCAACCCGAACGCGGGGCATTCGAGGGCTTTCGCCAACTCCTGGGTCTTGCCCATGTCACGGCCGACCACGCCTGCAAGTTCCACCCCGGAACGCCGCAGCGCATGACCCAAGTGGAACGCCAAGCGACCTGTACCGATCAAGAGAACCGTGGACATGTGCGCGAAGGTCGGGATTGAAAAGATCAGCTGATCGAACAAGCTACTTTCGCCACGACAAAGCCATGGAGGGAACGAAGTTCGATATAGTGCCGGTCGCCTTGCTGGAGAAGTACCGGGAGGCCATCGACGCGGCCTCCTTGGGCAGGTACGCGGAGCTAGAGGAAAGCGAACTGTCCGTAGATGCGTTCAGCTTTTACACCTCGGTCTCGGCGGTCTATTCATCCAAGATAGAAGGAGAAGAGATCGAGCTGGACTCGTACGTGAAGCACAAGCGTTTCGGCATACCCTTTCTGCCCGACCACACGCAGAAGATCGAAGACTTGTACGGTGCCTACCAGTTCGCCGAAGCGAGCACCTGCGACCGCGAGCATGTTTTGGCCGCGCACCGCATGCTTACCCGCCATATCCTGCCCGACGCGCAGCGGGGCAGGATGCGAACGAGTAACATGTACGTGACCACCGCTACCGGAAAGATCGAATACGTGGCAGCCTCACCCTTTATCGCGGAGGCGGAAATGGAAAAGCTGTTCGGCGATCTTGCGCAGTTGTTGGCCATGGACCTATCACTCCCAGAGGTCTTCTTCTTCGCCGCAATACTCCACTTGGTGTTCGTGAAGATCCATCCCTTCGATGACGGTAACGGGAGATGCGCAAGGCTCTTGGAAAAATGGTTCTTGGCGGAAAAGCTGGGGGAAAAGGCCTGGTTGATCCAATCGGAAAGGAACTACTACGAAAAGCACGCACTCTATTACAGGAACATCAGGTTGTTGGGCGTGGAATGTGATACGCTGGACTACGATGCGGCATTGCCTTTCCTGCTGATGCTGCCAGAAGCGGTGGTGCTTTAGTCCGAACAGCACGGCGTTCCTCCCTTCTAAGTCATTGCGAGCTTGCCTGCCGCAGGCACGGCTATAGGAGCGCACGGCAGTGCGAGCCAATGAGCGAAGCAATCTCAGGAGTAACGCAAGGATCGGCCATGTGCTACCCGCGGGTCCATGCCAACTTGCCTGAAATTGCTTCGCGCCTGCCTGCCTAAGGCACGGGCCATCCCGCGCAGGCAGCCCGCTCGCAATGACGTGCATTCCGGACAGCAGCTGATCAAATTGCTAACTTTGGTTCAACCCCACCACAATGGACCTCAAATCCTTAAAGCTCGAACTGTTGGAGCGCATCTCCCTCTTGGAGGATGAAGTACGCTTGCTCGCCTTGAAACGCCTGCTGGACGCCCCTCGTGGCTATGGCATCCCGAACGATCACCTCACCGTGGTGAAGGAAGGCGAGGAGCCGTACCTGAAGTTGGAGGACCGGAACTACTCTGCGGAGGAGGTGCGGCAGATCGTGGAAGACATCCTCCAAGCAAGGAGGAACGAGAATGCTTTTGCCAGTTCGTTGTCTCCGGAAGAATGGGGAGCTCTGGATCGCGAAGGGGAAGAGGCGGAAAGAGGCCAGGGCACCTTTCATACCGTTGAGGAGGTAATGGCCCATTTGCGGAAGGACCTGGAGAAATGAGTTTACCGCTCAAGGTTTCCGCTGTTGCTTTAAAAGAGGTCACGGAGATCCAGCGTTTCGTGGAACAGAGCAAGAATGGGATGGGTGTTCGGTTTCGTGAAGACTTGGAACACAGCTGCGGATCATCCAGCAATTACCCGGAGGAGCACAGATGTGACATGGGATCTATCGGGCCGTTCCGATCGAATCCTTTGGATATCACGTCATCTACTCTATCCGCAAGAGTTGCATTGTGATACACCGTGTCCGGCACATGCGTCAAAAAGCCGCTGAAGCGATTTATTCGGCTGAGCTGCTCTACACCTGTTCAGAACTACCGGTATAGACGGGATTAATCCCTTCACGATTCCTTGACAGCCCGCTTCTTTCCGCCCTTCTTCCGCACCCGCTGCCGCACCGCTACGAAGGAGCCGAGGGTCATCAGGATGACGCCGATCCAGAGGATGTTGATGCCGGGGAAAATGATGGCCTGCATGATCACGAACTCGCGTTCGCTCACATTCAGTCCTACTTGGTTGCCCTTTACACTTTCCAGATCAAATTTCACGTCCAGCTCGGGGATGTCGAAGCCTTTGCTGCCCACGTTCTGGCCGTTGTGGTAGATCACCACGGGTTGTGCCTCGAACCAGCGGTGCTCATCGTAGAGATCGCGTACGCGCATATCCAGGATGTACACGGTGAAGTCCGGACCCAGGCGTGAAATGGTGACGCTGTCCTGTACCGTGCGGATGCTGTCGATCAAGATCACACAGGTGGGGGTGACGATGGTGTCGCCCACGTTCTTCTCGTACAACCGTGCGGGCATGTACCCGTCGGCAGCGGTATCCAGCTTGGCGTAGCGGATGTGCGTATAGAGGTCACGGTCCAGCCAATGCTTGGTGCTTGGTTCGGCCACGTTGCCGAAGCGTGGGTTCAGTTGCACCATCGGTTCCAACTGGAATTCCTTCGCACCCGGGCGGCGGGGCTTCCAATCGGGCGTGTTCCACAGTTGGCTCCGAGTGAACGTCTCCAGCGGCGCCCAGTGATCGGGTTGGTCCACGATGAAGTTGTTTCCGGCCGTATGGTCGTTCTTGGCGATGAAGAGCATGCTCCGCACCCGCACCGTGTCCCCGGCGCTGTAACTGCGCGGCTCAGCAGTGAAGTAGTCCATGTCATACAGCAGGTTCACACCTACTTGACGCTTCCCCTTGAAGGTGACGAAGTAATCGCCCACAGGCACGGTATCGCCCACGTATAGGAGCATGTCCTGCCCATCATTGAAATCCTTGTTCAGATAGCTCAGCACCGGTCCGGAGGTATTGCGGCTGACCTTGTGTTCGCGGGACATGCTGATCACCGATCCGAGCAGCACCATGGCGAAACCCACGTGGGCCATGGACGGTCCGGCATTGCTCAGCTTGCCTTTCAATACCAGCGGGATATAGAAGGCATTGGACAGTACGGCGAACCAGGAAGCGAAGAGCAGCGCGACGATGTTGCCTTCCGCCAGTCGGTAGTTGAGCCACCACACACACAAGGCGGTGAGCAACAAGGCACCGAAAAAGCTGATCCGCAGTTCGCGGAAGAACTTCTTCCGATCGGTCTTTTTGTAGCGCAGGTATTGGCCGATGGCCACCAGCATCGCCACGATGAAGGCGAAAGGGATCTGCCACTTGTTGTAATGTGCCTTGGCCTCCACGGGAGGTGCCAAATTGTGCTGGGCCAGATCGTGTGCCCAGCCCCAGCCGGTGAGGTCGTGCAGACTTTCGAATGCACCATGGAACGGAGCCAAGAGCAGGTTGAACACCGGCATGCTCGTGCTGAAGGTGATCTGCGCCGCGCTGAGCATCAGCACCAAGGAGCCGATAAAGAGCCAGAACTCGCGGCTTAGCAATTCCTCTTCTTCTTGCCTTCGGAACGAGCCCTTCCGGTAGGCCACAACGGTCATGATAATGCTCACTGCGCCAAAGAGGATGATCGCTGGTACCTGCACTTGCAGGGTGATGCCCAGCACGAACATCACCAAACTGATGCCGATGTAGAACAATCTATCGGAGCGGTTCTGGTTCAACGCCGCCACGGATATGACCACGAAGGTGAGCATGAAGATGAGCAACCCGGCCAGCATGCCTTCTCCGGTGAAGCTGTGTACACTGGTATCACCCAGCACACCGCTGCGGGTCATGAAGGTGCTGTAGAGCACCATCAGGAAGGTGATCAGCGACAGGAAGAAAGTAGTGAAGAGCGAAGTGTCCTTGCGCTTGTTGATCAGCATCAAGTGGCCAGCACCCACCAAGGTGAGCCAGGGCACCAACGAAGCATTCTCAACCGGGTCCCATGCCCAGAAGCCTCCGAAGCTGAGGGCCTCATACGCCCAAGCCCCACCCATCAGGATGCCAAGACCCAAAATGCCGATCCCGAAGAAGGTCCATGGAAGGGCGGGCTCCATCCATTCCTTCACACGCCTGGTCCAAAGGCCGGCAATGGCGAAAGCGAACGGCACCAATGTGGAGGCAAAGCCCAGGAAAAGGGTAGGAGGGTGGATCACCATCCAATAGTTCTGCAGGAGCGGGTTCAAGCCGCGTCCGTCGCTGAACTGTGGAATGATGGTGAGGTAGTTCGGGAGCTTCGTCCAAGGCAGGCCGATGTTCTCCGGAAGATCGCGGATGAGCATGAAGGGGCTGCTGCCCACTTTCACATCGAACACATAGATGCCCAGTAACATGGTGGCCAAGAAGATCTGCACCAGTGCGAACACCGCCAGCACCGGGCCTTCCCAGCTCTTCGCCCGCCAGATCAGCAGATTGCCCAACACCATGGTCCAGAAGGCCCACAGCAGGAAGGAGCCTTCCTGACCTTCCCAGAAGCAGCTGGCGATATAACGCAGCGGCATCTCGGTATTGCTGTGCTTCCACACGTAGTCATAGGCGAACCAGTGGTTGAAAAGCATCACGAACAGCGTGACCACGATGCCCAGGATGGCAATGGAGTGCGCCCGGAATGCGATCCGCCCCACGCTCCGCCACCCCAGATCCTGGGTGCGCGTGTACAGCACGTAGGAGATCAGTGCGAAGAGCGCACCGGTAAAAGAGATGACGGTGAGCCAGTGGCCGAGCTGTCCGGCCCAGGCATGTTCACCAACGTAAGCAATGGAGTTGTCCAAAATCAGGAGATCAGACGATCAATAATGACAGGAATGTGTAGGTGGCTTCCAAGGCATGGATCCGTCCGATCTTCCGACCGTCGTCCGCTTAAAGTCCTGCGGTCACTTGGTGTTCCTCGTTGTACTTGCTGGGGCACTTCATCAGCATGTCCTTGGCGTGGAATTCGCCGTTGGCATCCGCCTCGCCGATCAATACCAAGCGTTCGGAGCGTTCCAGGTCGTTGGGTTTGGCCATGGCCAAGTTCACGTAGCATTTGCGGCCATTGAGGTCCACCATGGCGAACTTCGTAAGGCTGGCATTCACACTTGGTTCGTACACGATGGGCTCGGAGCGGTCCAAGGTGCCCACCACGTGGAATTCACGGCCGGGCTGCTCAAAGGCCTCGGTAAGGCTGGCATAGCTGCTACTATCGTTCAGTGAGCTGATCAACGCCGCAATGGCCACGGCTATGATGACTAGTGCGATGATGTGGCTGCGTTTCATTTTCTGGTCTTCTTTAGTGCTGTCCTGCGTTCGTCTGCTCTTTCATGCGACGTTCCAACTTCCCGAGCCTGCGATCCAAGGCGAACATCCAGATGGCGATCCCAATAAGCACTGTGCTCACCACCATCACCACCGTATTGATCTTGCCGGATGCGAACATCGTCTCCTGCAACCAGCTCGGTGCGCCGGATGCCGCGAAGGTACTCATGGGCAAGGCGAGAAAGGCCATGACCACGGTCAATGGCTTAACGATCGTTAGCTTCATCGTAAATGGATCTTAGGCGGGCGGTGCGCTGGTGCAGGGTATAGGCCCAGATACCCAACAGGATCCAGCCCATGACCGCAGGGTAGAATACCGCCCGGAGCGTGCTGTCCAGATCGTATTGGTTGAAGGCCGGGTTTCCTCCGCTGCCCGGGTGCAGGGAATCCGTAAGGCGAGGCAGTACCATGATGAATACCATCATGAGCACATAGGCGAAGATGTTGTAGATCGCCGCCAAACGAGCCCGCTTATGCGGATCGGGAACGGAGCCGCGCAGGATGAGGTAGGCCGCGTAGATCAGAACCGTTACGGCAGCGCCATTGAGCTTGGGATCACTGGTCCACCAACCGCCCCACGTGGCGCGAGCCCAAATGCTCCCGGTGATCAATCCCAATGCGGCAAAGAGCAAGCTCACATCCACAGCGGAAAGGGCCTTACCATCAGCGACCAGATCACCCGAGCGCAGCACCAGCAGGCTCTGCCAGAAAGCGATCGTCATCAGCACCATCATGGTGAACCACATGGGCACGTGGAAGAACAGGTTGCGGATGGTCTCGTTGAGGATGGAACGGTTCGGAAATGCGAAGCTGGTGCGCGCTGCATCGCTTACTACACAATCATCTTGCGCAATACCGGTACCCAGGCCTTGGGTGAAGAATGCCTCGCGCAGCACCACTTGTCCATCCGCCGCATCCCACGCCCAAAGGCTGGTCAGGTTGGTGCGGAATCCTTCGGGAACATTGAAGTCAGCAGAAAACTGGACGTCCGACAGGACCTTCACGTCCGTGGCACACACCCGCTGGCCATCATTCTCCAACCAGACCTCAGGCGTGTTCGCTGCGAAGTGCGTGTTGTAACCGGTGGCTTCCAAAGAGATGGGACCCGGGGCGATACGGTCGATGGAAGCATGGACCAGGGCCGGACCTAATGGCGTTCCCAATCCAACGATCACCACGTAGAGCAGGAGCACTACCGAAAGCAACTTCCACCACCAACCCTTCATTAGTCGCGCCAAAGGTAAGGGAAGAGCAACCAGGCGAGGGCCACGGTGATCAGGTCGATCAGCACCAGCCATAGCACGTACTTCCCGGTGATGTCCCAACCCAGTCCATCCAAGGCTAATTTGCTTGCTTTCATCACGCTCAGCAACATGGGCAGCACGATGGGAAAGCCGAGGATCGCCATCAGCCCCACGCCGTTCCCTGCACGTGCCGCCAAAGCGGAGATCAAGGTGAGGACCAAGGCAAAGCCGATGCCACCTACGATCACGACCAATAGAAAGATGTCAAGTCGGGCATCGTTCATGGGTGAGCTTCCTATGAAGAGGGCGTAGGCCCCCAAGCTCAAGAGGCTCAGCACGCCCATGGTGATACCGTTGTAGATCGTTCGTGCCAGGACCACGCTGCGCGGTGAGGCTAAGGTGTAGAGGTAAAGCTGGCGTCCGGTATTCTCCCGCTGAAAGGAGCGCCCCAAGGCATTGAATGCCGCAAAAAGAAGGATGATCCAGAACAAGGCGTTCCAGATCGGGATATCGAAAAGGTGCCGAACACCTTGGTAACACACATAGATGGTACTCACCACATAGAGCGCCATGCTACCCCACGCATGCTTCTGGCGGCGGTCCAGTTGCCATTCCAGCTTCAAGAGGTGGGCGATCTCGGCGGTGCGCATCGGATAGGCGGCGAAGGTAGAGAGCGGGGCATTGGTATTAGTGGTGGAAGGAGGGCAGTACGGCGGAAGCGGTGATGGCCCGGTCATATGTATGGCCATACATTATGATACGCTGAAACGCGATGGCACTGTACACTGGGCAATACGCTATCCTGCTGGAGATCTGAGTCTTGCGGATTCAGATGAAGACTAGGTTCAAAGGTGCGGACAACAGAGGTGTGCGGCCATACATATGAGATTTCCGATGACTCACTGTATAAAAATAGCCAGCATCTCAACGATCATTCTACACGGCAACCGTCCTTTGCGGCACGTGCTAGCCGAGTAGAAGCATCCACAATGCCCATCACCATCAGCTACTGTCCCTATCGGCTGCTCTTCAAGCATCCATTCGGAACGGCCCATGGGGTTCGCACAGGGACAGATAGCATTTTCATTCGTCTGGAAGAGAATGGTGTTTTTGGATATGGGGAAGTCACATTGCCGCCGTACCTGAAGGAAAAGCCGGATGCCGTAATAGATCGGTTGCACCGTGTGGGTAGCCGGGAGATCGGGAATTCCGATGCCTTGAAGCTGCTGCTGGAGGATCAAACGCTGTTTGGGCCAGATGCTCAAGGTTGCAGAGCAGGTGTGCAGATGGCTTTAAGTGATCTAATAGGAAATCAGATTCAACTTCCTGTAAATCAGATAATCGATGTGAATCCGGATAAGTCAGTAGCCACCTTGGTCACCGTTGGGTTATCCGGCTTGGATGAGCTTTCATGCAAGATAGAGGAACTACCTGGCTCGGATGCATTGAAACTGAAAGTAGGTCATGAAGGATCGCTCGATACAATACAAAGGATCAGGCAGTTAGATGGCCGTCCATTGTTCTTGGATGCAAATCAAGGGCTGTCCACGATCCAAGAAGCCTTGTTGCTGGTAGAGGCTGCTGGTGATCGGCTATTGGCTATGGAACAACCATTTCCAGTGAAGAGAAACGATCTCCAGAAGCAGTTACAGGAACGCCTGGGTGTGGTGATCTATGGAGATGAATCCATTCAAGACCTGAATGAACTGGAAAATTCAGTGGGAGTATTCAAAGGATTGAATATCAAGTTAATGAAGTGCGGAGGCTTGGATCGGGCCAAGGCCTTGATGGATCGTGCTGCGGTATTGGGCATGAAGGTGATGCTCGGCAGTATGAGCGAGAGTTCCCTGGGGTGCACGGCCATGGCACACATGGCGGGTAAAGCAGACATCGTTGACCTGGATGGCCCGTGGTTGATCAAGAATGATCCATTTCAGGGGATAAGCATGGATCATGGAAAACTGATCATGCCGCACGGTCCGGGTATCGGAGCCGTCCTTCGTACTGAACTTGAGTTCAAGTCAATCTGCGCATAATTTATATTATGTTAACTTTGATTTTACTATGTACCCCACTCAGGGTCAGATGGTTTCGTTCGATCTTTCCATCGCCGTTACCCTCCGCGTGCCGTTCGGCGACTTTCACGTTCCTGGAATTGGAACAGCCCGTTCGCTGTGCCTTCGAGGGTGTATGCACATGGTTAAGTATCAGTATTCGGTCAGGCATCTACACCAAGGAGTCGAGCTTTGATCTGAAAATTCACATACGGATTACCTCCCTCTTGCGCTACATTTGCACCGCTCTATCGCGCCCAGCCTTATTCCCTCACGGGATCATCGTCCAGGCGCCATCCCCTGCGGATCATTGCACGCCGGACCGACCGAGAGCCTTTCCTACAAAACCATTCCGCGCGTCCGTGGCACCAATGAGCCGGACCGTTGTTTTGAAGCAGTTACATGCCAAAGATCACATTTGACCAGCTCGGTCTTATCGAGCCCATTCTAAAAGCCCTTCAACACGAAGGCTACACCCACCCCACGCCGATCCAGTCACAGAGCATTCCCCACCTGCTAGAAGGGCGTGACCTGCTAGGCTGTGCACAAACCGGAACCGGAAAGACCGCCGCCTTCGCCATACCGATGATCCAGCGGATGTACACCTCCGGAGGCGGAACCGCCCGTGGTGGCCGTCGTCCCATCCGGGCGCTGATCCTCACACCAACGCGCGAGCTCGCCATCCAGATCGATGAAAGCTATAAGGCGTATGGCCGCCATACGGACCTGCGTACCACCGTCATCTTCGGTGGCGTGGGCCAAAAACCACAGACGGATGCCCTGCGTCGCGGGATTGACATCCTTGTGGCCACTCCTGGCCGCTTGCTGGACCTGATGAACCAAGGCTTCATCAACCTGAAGGAACTGGAGTATTTCGTGCTGGACGAAGCCGATCGCATGCTCGATATGGGTTTCATCCACGATGTGAAAAAGGTGATCGCGGCCATTCCGCGCCAACGGCAAACACTCTTCTTCAGCGCTACCATGCCGCCTGAGGTTCAACGCCTTTCGTCCACCCTCCTCACCAATCCGGTGAAGGTGGAAGTGACCCCGGCTTCGTCCACGGCAGAAACGGTGCAACAAGAGGTGTTCTTCGTGGACAAGGCCAACAAGGCCAAGCTTCTGGTACACCTGCTGGAAACGCGCGATATCAAGGAGGCCTTGGTATTCAGCCGTACCAAACACGGTGCGGACAAGCTGGTGAAGGTGATAGAGAAAGCGGGCATTCGTGCGGAGGCCATCCATGGGAACAAGGCCCAGAACGCCCGGCAGCGCGCCTTGAAGAATTTCAAGGAACGCAAGACCCGTGTACTGGTGGCCACCGACATCGCGGCGCGCGGCATCGATATTGATTCCCTTTCCCACGTGGTGAATTTCGACATCCCCAATGTGCCGGAGACGTACGTCCACCGTATTGGCCGCACGGGTCGTGCGGGTGCTAGCGGTATCGCCCTATCGCTCTGCGATGTGGACGAGCGCGTGTTCCTCCGCGATATCACCAAGCTGATCGCGAGGCAGATACCCGTTGTGGAGGAACATCCTTTCCCGGCCAGCGGCAATGCAGGCAAGCCCCTTCCACCTGCTCCCCCTAGGGGAAAGGGACGTCAAGGTGGCGGACGCGGTAGTGGTGGACAGGGTGGTAATAATGGCCAAACCAAGGATTTCGCTGCACTTACCGCTGAGCTGATCAATGATCTGGATGGCACGGCGGCCAAGGCCCGGGTGAAGCCGGCGGCGGGTGGTGCTCGCAACCCCCGCAGGCGTTGGAGAGGTCCTCGCCCAGGTGGTGGCGGTAGCGGGAAGCGCTGATAACTACTTTGAGGAAAGGAGCCGCTCGATCATCTTGAGCGGCTCTTTTATTTTCAGGAAGCTGCATCAACTGCCGGTGCTGCCGTGGGCTACGTAGCGGCGACGGTGGTCAGCGGTGATCGCCTTCAACTGAAGATCACCAATTGAAATGGCCCGAAGAAGTCCCACTTGGGGATGCTCTTCGGGCCATTGCTAACTCCGCTTGGTGGTGAATCTGCTCAGTTCGACCGTATGAACTCGCGCTCCGGTACCTCTACTCCCTGCTCATTGGCCAATTTCAGCTCCTTCTGAAGCTGCTTGCTGGTCATGCTGCTTCCGTCATGGCTCCAGCCGGGAGGGCCGAAGATGTACATGAACTTGTTCTTCAGACCGGGTGCCTTTTTGACATCCTTCCAGATCTCCTGAAATTCGAACAGGTTATGCGTGATCGGATTGTCCGTGCCGGGATCATGGCTGATACCATACTTGGGCACTACCCCTTTGATCGGGGGTTGCCAAGTGCCATAGAGCCGATCCCAGATGGTGAGGATACCACCGTGGTTCTTGTCCAAGTATGGCGTGTTGCTGCTGTGGTGTACCGTATGGATGTACGGCGTATTGAAGAGCCGCTCGTACAACGGCAAGGAAGGCACCAACTGGGAGTGCAGGAAGAACTGGTAGAAGGAGTTGAGGATGAGTGCCGTGGCGATCATGATCGGCTCGAAACCGACCAAAGGCATCCACAACCAGAAGATCGGCTTATACAGTGTGATGAACCAGCCGTTGCGGATGCTGACGGTAAGGTTGAAGGTCTTGGCGGAATGGTGTGGCAAATGCGCAGCCCAGAGCAAGCGGATGTTGTGGCTGAGGCGGTGGTGCCAGTAGAAGTTGTGGTCGTCCGCGAGCATGCAGATGATCCAGATGTACCAAGCAAAGCCCAAGCTGCCATAGCCGAGATACTGCTCCCGCAGGGGTTCGGCCAGCTTGAACAGGAAGAAATAAAGTGTGATCTCGAATACGTTCGTCAGCACACGGATCACTGTGGCCCCCACGAGGATAACGAAGCTGGCGAACGTCTCCCGTAAGTTGTACAGGTGCTTGGCCTTGTAGAACTCAAGAAGTAGGAGGGCCAGGAAGAATGGGTAGACATACATGATGCCGATACCCTCGATCTTCAAGGGGGGCAACTGGGCCTTCATGTGAAGCCAGGCCTCAATGGGATTGAAAGATGTCATGATGATATAAAGTAGAAGCTGTACGAATGGCCGTCAAATGTATCCTTCCTCGCCCGCTTGCTCTGTTAAAAAAGAAGCCCCGGGGTGCGGGGCTTCCAAAATGAAGGGGGACCCTGAAACCTATTCTCCCAATTCCTTCTTGATCGCGTTGTATTTCTCCGTGTCGCCGGACTTGGCGTAAAGGATCTTCAACTGCTGCAACGTGGCAGTGTCATCAGGCTTCAGCTTGTGGGCTTCCTCGAAGAAAGGGATCGTCTTCAAATAGATCTCGTCCGCCTTGGTCTTGCAGGCATTGTACTTCGCGTCGTCCTTGATCTGGTTGCACTTCTCGTATTCATAGGCCGCGCGGTTGTTGTAGAGCACGCCGATGTTGTAATAGCTATCGAAGAATGTAGGATCCACCTCGATGCTCTTTTTGTACGCCTGCTCGGCCAAGTCGTACCACTTGATCATATCGGCCTCGTTCACCTCCCCTTCCTTGGGGTTGGCCTTGCCATCGTATAAACTGCCCAACACCGAGTACAGCACAGGATTCGTGGGGTCGTTCGCGATGGCTGCTTTCACACTGGTTTCGGCTTCATCCATCCGGTTCGCTTCCAGCAGAAATGCCACGAGATCCAACATCAATTCCTTATTGTCCGGATACTTGGCCAATCCCTGCTGCGTGGTGACGATGGCCGCATCCAAGTTCCCAGTGCGCTTTTGCATGCTGGCGAGGTAACGGAACACGTCGGGCTTGTCATAGCCGATCTTGATGCACTCCGCATAGCGTTCCATGGCCGTGGCCGTATCGCCCATGGCCTCATAGGCCAAGGCGCTATTGAACACCGCGTTGCTATCCACCTGTCCGAAGGCCTTGGCGATGCGTTCGCTTTGCTTGTAACCCTCGATCGCCTTTTCGTAGTTCTTGTTGTTGAAGGCATCATTGCCCCCGTTCAAGGCAGTGATCTGTAGATTTCTCAGCGCGTGGTCGTTTTCCTCCTTGTAGCTGGCTTTCGTGTCCAGCTCATTGGCCTTCACGTAGCTCTCGATCGCCTTATCCAACGCATTGGGATACTTCATCTTCAGCGCATCATCCGTACCCATGGCGATCTGCGCGTAAATGGCACCGCGATACCGCCAGGTCTTTTCCTTGCTCGACGTGGTTTCGTTGGTGGTCGCGGGCTCGATGTATTCCGCTGCCTTGTCATAATCCCCGTCGCCCATGTAGTTGTAGGCGCTCACCACGTTCTTGTTCTGCGCGTGCAGCGCGAAGGGGACGGCCAGCGCCGCCACAATGAATAGATGCTTCATGCTATAGGTTGCTTGGGTCATGCTTCGGGCCCTCCTTCAATATCGGTGCCATTCTCGGATGCGCCCTCATCCGGGTTTCCCGATCCTGCTTCATCCTCGGGGCCGCCTTCCGCATTTTCGCCTTCCGCAGCTTCCTCGCTTTCGTCAATTTCCTCCTTCAAGGAACTATCCACACGAGCAACAGCCGCGATGGAGTCGTTCTTGCGCAGGTCGATCAAGCGTACACCTTGTGTGTTCCGGCCCAACACCCGCATTTCGCTCAGGTCCATCCGGATGGTGATGCCACTGCGATTGATGATCATCAGTTGGTCATCCTCCTTCACCGCCTTGATGGCAATGAGCGGTCCCGTCTTATCGGTTACCTGGATCGTCTTCACGCCTTTTCCACCGCGGTTGGTAATGCGGTATTCGTCCACAGGACTGCGTTTTCCGTATCCTTTCTCGCTCACTACGAGCACTTGGGTGTTGGCGGTCTCCTCCCCTTCCAGGGTCACCATTCCTACCACCTCGTCGTTCTCGTCGGCCAGCATCATACCGCGTACACCACTGGCACCACGGCCCATGGCGCGCACCCGGTCCTCTTCAAAGTGGACGGCCTTACCAGCTCTGCTGGCGATAACAATGTGGCTGTTGCCACTGGTGAGCTTGGCCTCCAACAACTCGTCCCCTTCACGGATACCCACGGCGATAATACCGTTGGAACGTGGGCGACTGTATGCCTTCAAGGTGGTTTTCTTGATCACCCCCTTCTTGGTGACGAGTACCACGTAATGGTTATCAAGGTATTCCTCGGTCTTCAGGTCGGTCACGTTGATGTATGCCAACACCTTGTCATCTCCTTCCAACTGCACCATGTTCTGGATGGCGCGGCCCTTGCTCTGCCGACTGCCTTCGGGAATGTCGAAGACACGCATCCAGTAGCAGCGTCCTTTTTGCGTGAAGATCAGCAGGTAGTTGTGGTTGGTGGCCACGAATAGGTGCTCGAGAAAATCCTCATCCCTTGTGGTGCTGCCACGGCTTCCCTTGCCGCCGCGACCTTGGGTGCGGAATTCGTGCAGGCTGGTGCGCTTGATGTACCCCAAATGGCTGATGGTGACCACCACCGCCTCATCGGCGATCAGGTCCTCCATGCTCATGTCTCCGCTGGCGTGCAAGATCTCGGTGCGCCGTGCATCACCGTATTTGTCGCGGATCTCCAAGGTCTCGGCCTTGATGATGTCGTACCGCATGCTTTCGTTGGCAAGGATCGCACGCAGGTGGTCGATCAGCTTCATCAGCTCGGCATGCTCATCCCGGATCTTGTCACGCTCCAGGCCGGTCAGGCGCTGGAGGCGCATGTCGAGAATGGCCCGGGCCTGTATCTCGCTCAGGCCGAAGGTGGTCATCAAGCCTTCACGGGCGATATCGGGGGTTTGGCTGCCGCGGATCAGGGCGATCACTTCATCCAAGTGGTCCAGCGCGATCAGCAGGCCTTCAAGAATGTGGGCACGCTCCTCAGCCTTGCGCAGGTCGAAGGTGGTACGGCGCACGACCACATCATGGCGATGCTCCACGAAATATTCGATCATGGACTTCAGACCCAATAACTGGGGACGCCCTTTTACCAAGGCGATGCTGTTCACACTGAAGCTTGTTTGCAACGGGCTGTACTTGTACAACTGGTTGAGCACCACGGTACCCATGGACTCGCGCTTCACGTCGTACGCCAAGCGGATGCCGTTGCGGTCGCTGTAGTCGTTCACATCACTGATGCCCTCGATCTTCTTGTCGTTCACCAGATCGGCCACACCCTTATACAGCTGTACGGCCTTGTTCACTTGGTAAGGGATCTCCGTGACGATGATGGTCTCACGCCCGCTCTTCGGATCCTCCTCGATATGGCATTTCGCGCGCAGGACGATCCTGCCCCGGCCGGTTTCATAAGCATCGCGGATGCCATCGGTGCCATAAATGATGCCTCCTGTGGGGAAATCGGGACCTTTGATGTGCTCCATCAGCCCGGCCACGTCGATGTCCCGGTTCTCGATATAGGCGATGATTCCGTTACAGACCTCAGTGAGGTTGTGCGGTGGCATGTTGGTGGCCATACCCACGGCGATACCGGATCCCCCGTTCACCAAAAGGTTGGGGATGCGCGTGGGCATCACGGTAGGCTCCTCCAGCGTGTCGTCGAAATTGGGGCGCATGTCCACCGTTTCCTTGTCCAGGTCGGCCATCACCTCTTCGGCGATCTTGCGCATGCGCACCTCGGTGTATCGCATCGCAGCCGGGCTATCACCATCGATACTGCCAAAGTTGCCCTGGCCGTCCACCAGTTGGTAGCGCAGGCTCCACTCCTGGGCCATACGGACCATAGCATCATACACGCTCTGGTCGCCATGCGGGTGGTACTTACCTAACACCTCACCTACCAGACGGGCGCTCTTCTTGTAAGGTCGGGTGCTGGACATGCCCAGCCCTTCCATGCCGAACAGCACTCTGCGATGCACGGGCTTCAAACCATCGCGCACATCAGGCAAGGCCCTGCTTACGATCACCGACATCGAATAGTCGATGTAGGCGGTCTTCATTTCGGTCTCGATATTGATCGGTATGATCCGCTCTCCTCCTTCTGCCATTTTGTTCTTTTGTAATGTTTCGCACGGATCTTGGATACCCCCCTGCGAAAACGGTCCCGAAGGTACCCCAAATGCCTGTTATGGGACCGTGGAATTTTCCACAATCCCACACAGCAGTGTGAATAAAAGAGAAGACACCGGAAAGGCCCGGTGAGCATCGCTTGGATAGCTTGCCGCCGAACTGTTGCACGTAACTTGCGCGTACGTATGGAATCAAAGGACTGCGCAACAGGACCCAGACAACGCTTGAACAACCACTATGGACGCTAAATTTTCACCACGGGTACGGGAGGTCATCGGCTTCAGCCGGGAAGAAGCCCTGCGCCTTGGACATGATCACATCGGTATCGAGCATATCCTGCTGGGCCTTATCAGGGGCGGCGAGGGCAATGCCGTGAAGATCCTTCACCACTTGGATGTGGACCTGGAGGACCTTCGCAAAATGGTGGAGGCCGGCATGGAGCCCGCCAGCACCGTACGCCCGCCCGACAAGGATAAGATCACCTTGGTGAAGCAGGCCGAGAAGATGTTGAAGATCACCTTCCTCGAGGCCAAGCTTTTCAAGAGCCCCCAGATCGATACTGAACACGTATTGCTAAGCATGCTGAAGGACCGTGACAATCTGGCCACTCGAGCCTTGAACAAAATGAACGTTGATTACGAGAACGTAAAGCACGAGGTGGATACCATCCTCGCCGGCGATGGCTCCTCTCCCTCCGCGCCCGAGCGCCCCCGGCCCAAGGCCCAAGGCCCGCAGAGCACGGATGATGATGATGATGATAGCGGCAGCGCCAGCTATAGCGCCGGGGCCAAGAAGCCCGGCGACAGCAAGAGCAAGACGCCCGTGCTGGACAATTTCGGTCGTGATCTGACCAAAATGGCGGAGGATGGCAAGCTCGATCCCATCGTCGGGCGTGAAAAGGAGATCGAACGGGTAAGCCAGATCCTGAGCCGACGCAAGAAGAACAACCCCGTACTGATCGGTGAACCCGGTGTCGGTAAATCCGCCATAGCTGAAGGTCTTGCACTGCGCATCATACAGCGCAAGGTGAGCCGAGTGCTGTTCGGAAAGCGGATCGTGGCCTTGGATATTGCCAGCTTGGTGGCCGGCACCAAATACCGCGGACAGTTCGAGGAGCGCATGAAGGCCGTGATGCACGAGCTGGAGAACAGTCCGGATGTGATCCTCTTCATCGACGAGATCCATACCATCGTGGGTGCGGGCGGTGCCTCCGGCTCATTGGATGCCAGTAATATGTTCAAGCCCGCCTTGGCCCGCGGGGAGATCCAGTGCATCGGTGCCACCACCTTGGATGAGTACCGCCAGTACATTGAGAAGGACGGGGCCTTGGAGCGCCGCTTCCAGAAGGTGATCGTGGAACCCACCAGCGTGGAAGAGACCATCGAGATCCTCAATAACATCAAGGAGAAGTATGAGGACCACCACAATGTTGAATTCACACCCGAGGCGGTGGCGGCCTGCGTGACCCTCACCAATCGCTACATCACCGACAGGCACCTGCCGGACAAGGCCATTGATGCATTGGACGAGGCGGGAAGCCGCGTACACATCAGCAACATCGTGGTGCCGCAGGCCATTCTGGATGTCGAGAAGAAGATCGAGGACATCAAGGAGGAGAAGAACAAAGTGGTCCGTAGCCAGCGCTACGAAGAGGCCGCCAAGCTCCGCGACCGCGAACGTACCTTGCTCGAAGAGCTGGATGCGGCCAAGAAGAAGTGGGAAGAAGAGAGCCGCGTCAACCGTACCGAGGTGAGCGAGGACAATGTGGCCGAAGTGGTGGCGATGATGAGCGGCATACCCGTGCAGCGGATCGCTGAAAAGGAAAGCGGCAAGCTGCGCCGCATGCAGGAGGAAATGGAGGACAAGGTGATCGGCCAGCATGAGGCCGTTACCAAGGTGGTGAAGGCCATCCGGCGCAACCGTGCCGGCCTCAAGGACCCCAACCGCCCCATCGGCAGCTTCATCTTCCTTGGCCCCACCGGCGTAGGTAAGACGCAGTTGGCGAAGGAACTCGCCAAGTACATGTTCGATACCGAGGATGCACTCATCCGCATCGACATGAGCGAATACATGGAGAAGTTCTCCGTGAGCCGCTTGATCGGTGCGCCTCCAGGCTATGTGGGCTACGAGGAAGGCGGACAGCTTACTGAAAAGGTGCGCCGCAGACCCTACGCCATCATTCTCTTGGACGAGATCGAGAAGGCCCATCCGGACGTCTTCAACCTGCTGTTGCAGGCCCTGGATGACGGCCAGATGACCGATAGCCTTGGCCGACGGATCGATTTCCGGAACTCCATCATCATCATGACCTCGAACATCGGGGCACGCGACCTGCAGGAGTATGGGACCGGCGTGGGCTTCGGCACCAAGGCCAAGTTGGAAGGAACTTCCGATGCCAACCGTGGGATTGTGGAGAAGGCGCTGAAAAAGGCCTTTGCCCCCGAGTTCCTGAACCGCATTGATGACATCATCATGTTCAACTCCCTGTCGCGTCAGGATATCCACAAGATCATCGATATCGAACTGGGTTACGTGTATAAGCGCATCAGTGAACTGGGGTACGACCTCAAGCTCACCGAGGACGCCAAGGACTTTTTGGGCGAGAAGGGCTACGACGAGAAGTTCGGTGCCCGCCCCCTCAAGCGTGCGATCCAGAAGTACATCGAGGATCCGATGGCCGAAGAGATCATCAACCAGAACGTGGAGGAAGGCGACAAGATCACCGTGGGCTTGAACAAGGACAAGAGCGATGTGACCATCAAAGTGTCCAAGAGCAAGAAGAAGGTGAGCAAGAGCGACGAGGATGCACCGGCGGAGCCGGAGGCGTAGTTGTTAGGGATAGAATGAAATGAGAGCGGCCTTGATGGGGCCGTTCTCATTTTCAGTGCAGATCAGTTGTCCGTTGTCAGGCGGCTGCCGACGCGGTCTCCGATTGAACAACTGAGGGTCGCCTGCAGATCCACGTGCCGAAGGCACTAGGCGAGTGTCGGTTCCTTCGGTGGATGCGTCGGCCGAGTGCACAGAGATCCGGGGCCACCCTGACAACGGACAACTGACAACGGAGAACTAAAAAATCACCACACCCCTTCATCCCCCTTCTGGAACGTGGTGCTAAAGCCGAGCCCCACATTAAGGAAGCGATAGGGTCCACCGGTATCCGTGCGACCGGGGAAGCTCTCCAGGCCCACCACGCCGGGGCCGAAACTTGTGGCATCCTGCTGATAGCCTACGGAAAGCCCGAACGCGAGATTGTCCGTGGCGTGCAGGAAGAACGCCGCATTCAGGCCCCAATGAAAGCCGGACTGTGTGTCATTCCCGGCACAGGTGCGGCAATTCCACTTCCAGGTGGACTGGCCCAATTTCGCGTTGAGTTCATAAAAGGTGCGGGCACCGGTGTAATGGGAATACGTGAGCTTACCGTAGAACACCAGCCGGTTCACATCGCCCAAGGTGTATTCCGGCGCGAGCGCGTTCTCATTCAGTTCATACCAAGTGGCGTTCACACCCACTCCTGCGCCAAACCCTTTGTACAGCGGTAGTTGGAACGCGCCGTCCACCTGCCCCAACACATCCGTGAGGTTATCGAATACGGGATTGTCCAATGCGATCGGAAGAAAGAGGAAGCCCTGCGCCGTAGGGTGGAATTCGGGTGCTCTTTGGGCCATGCCGGCGAAGGGGACCAGCAAGGCCAAAGCTCCGGTGGCAAGCCACAATTTCATGCCTGCCTTACCGTGAACCGCCGTTCGGTGCGCTGTGTGGAAGTGGCGATCTCAAAGAAGAAGGTCCCATCGGCTGTCTCTTCCAGCGGCAGCTCCAGCACATGGTCCCCTTTCTCCATATGCACCGCCGGCCATGAGCGCAAAGGTGCATGAGCATGGGTAAGCATGGCAGGGAACACTTCCTCAGGGCGGGGCATGTTCACTTGAACGCGCAGCATCGATGGATGGTACATCACTTCTACATGCTGCAGCTCCACATGCTGTGGCACCGGCATGTGATGAACGCGGATGTAATGCTTGAAACGACGGACCAGAATGACCGTTACGAGAATGGCCAAGGTGATCAGTAGCGCAATGCGGAAATCCTCTAGCATAGCTCTGTTAAAGCACGATCACTCCTTCGACCTTTGCCGCCTTGTCATACCGGGCCACCACCTCATCAGCGCTCATCATCACTTCGCGGATCGTGAGGCTGAGGTACTTGCCGGCCTTGCTGTACTTGCGCAGCACCTCCGCTTCCTCCGGGAAAAGCGCCAATAGCGCATCCAATCGTTCCTGCTCAGGTTCAAAGATGAACTTGAACATGTAAACTGCAGGCCAACTATGGACCAGGTCCAATGCCTTGCGCATTCGGTCGCGGGCTTCATCGTGCTCCATGGTGGCAAAGGTAGGGCCGAGTGAAGGCATGGCTGGAATGGAAGGAGCTGCCCGCCCCCCATTGAAGTCTGAGCCACGTTCTGTAGGACCCGGAATATGCAGTAGGATTTCTACTCCGGCCCGACCCCGCTGCATAGCGGGGCGCTGCGGCGGCATACGCTTCGCCCGCTTTCCCTTCGGCAGAATGGCTTGGGCTATTCCTTCTCAGTGAAAGCGTCGCTGCCATTGCGCTTTCGACCCTCGCTACGAACCCTACTGCATGATCCGGGTAGGAGCTCGAAATGGCAGGGTCGTAAGTTCCATTCCAGGGTCCGTCCCTTCCAGTAAAGGAGCACCTGGGCTTCTTCGCCTCATCTTTGAACTTCTCGCCATCTTGCGTGTACAGCCCCTCGAATCCCGAACCATGAACAGGCCGACCCTGATCTTCCTACTGGTGCACCTCCCCTTTTTGGGCCTGGCGCAGGCACAGGACAAGGAGGAACTCCCTTCGCCTCCCCCGCCCGTGAACGTGCTGCAAGGCGGCTGGGACAACAATGTGGCCAACTCACAAGCCAGCCAATGGAAGGACGCCAATACGAACGCACCTCCCAACGCGCTCATGCAACTGAACTGGTTGCGCAGCGAGCAGAACGCGATGATCAGCAACAACAACGGTGTGCTGAACCGATCGGACCGGGCCCAGTTGGACCGCATTGCGGACGACATCAAGACCACCGCGCCCGGTAGCTTCGAGCAGCACCTGGCGGATTATTTCGTGGAATTCCCCAAAGCGGCTGCATTCTCGGAGCTGGAGACGGCCTATCGCATGGCACCGGAGCGCACCGAGCTCTTGGCGCCCATGCTTTCCAAAGCGATGTTGGATGGCAATGCTGCTGAACTGAAAAAGTGGAGCGCCGAAATGGAAAGCCGCGGAGGGGTCGTGCCCTCTTTGAAGGCGGCAGCCACCGACCTGCTGCTAAGCATTCCCGCGGACGGCATCCTCTTCACCAATGGGGATATGGACACCCAGCCCGCCGTGATCCGGCAGGTGCAGCAGCAGGAGAAACCGGGTGTGCTGATCGTGGACAGGCGCTTGCTGGCGGAACGGCTTTACCGCGCACGGATCTGGAGCGAGGCCGGTGCAAAAGGTGCGGTGCCTGCCGATGGACCAGGTTTCGCCAAAGCACTTCTCTCCGCAACGGAACGCCCGATCTACTTCGCCCTGAGCTTGGATCGCTCATGGCTGGAAGCCTTCCCGGGACAGCTGCACGCCGTAGGGGCTGCGTTCCGCGTAGGAACGGCCTCACCGAGCGATGCCACACTGCTTGCAGAGCACTGGGCTTCCATGAAAAAGCCGATGGATGCCGGACCGCTCAGTCGCAACTACCTGCTACCGGGGGCCATCCTGCTGAACCAGTATCGCAGGAGCGGTGATGAGACCCGGGCCTCCCAGCTGGAGCACGAACTGCGCAGTATGGCTGCGGCCACCGGTGCCACGCAGGACCTGTACAAATTGGGCATCCTTCAACATTGAAGCGAATGGGCCTATTCCGTACAGATCCCGTGGACCTGAGCGACGAGCGCCTGATGGAGCTGGTGGTGCGCGGTGACGAGCGCGCTTTCACCGTGCTCTATGATCGATACCAGCGCAAGCTCCTCTCCTACTTCCACCGCATGCTCTGGCAGGATCGGGAGCGTTCGCAGGATTTTCTGCAGGACCTTTTCACCAAGATCGCGCAGAAGCCGACGAGCTATCATCCGGAGCGTCCCTTCCGCACGTGGTTGTACAGCGTGGCCAATAACATGTGCAAGAATGAATACCGCCGCATGGCCACGCGTACCGCAGCGGTGCCGGAACTGAAGGCCACCAACAGCCACACGGTGGAGGCGGTGGGCGGCATAGGTGTGGACCATGAACGCTTCTCCGCCAAACTGGAGGAGGAACTGGACAAGCTGGACCCGGACCAGAAGGCCACCTTCGTGATGCGGCACCACGAGGACATGGCGATCAAGGAGATCGCTGCCGTGTTCGGTATTTCCGAAGGCACGGTGAAAAGCCGACTCTTCTACACGGTGAAAAAACTTGCCGCTACCATGCCGGAATTCGACCCACGACCTAAACAAGCGTCTTCTACGGGGACGCGATGAACGAACGATGGAACGCCCTGAACGATACGACCCCGAGGACCTGGAGCACCTGATGCTCGAGCGCGGCTTCGATGAGCTGCTGGAGGAGGAACGCGCCTATGCGCTGCGCCATTTGGAAAGCCGCGCCGAATATGAGCGGATGCGCGCCCTGCTGCACCACGTTCGCGATACCAAGAGCACTCAGGCTCCGATGGATGCCGACCCCGTGGTCCGTGAGCGTGTGTTGGCGGCATTCCGTGAGCAGCGACGCCCCCAATGGCAGATCTGGTTGAACAGTGTGGGAGGCTTCCTGCTTCCCGCCCGCCCTTCCTCCTACTGGCGCCCGGCTTTGGCCTTGGTCACGGTGGCTGTGCTCATCTTCGGTTCCTTGTCCGTGTGGAATGCCATGACCCCGGATAACGAAATGGTGTTGGCAGAGGTGAAACAGGAAACCCCAGCGCCTGTTACCTTGAAACCATCCGAGCCGGTCCAGCGCGTGGAGGAGCCGGAACTGCTGAACACCGTTACACAGGATGAAACCGCTGCGGAAGCATCGCGAACGACCATCCGGTCAGAAGCAGCGGATGAGAAGCGCTTGGAACCGAAGCGATTCGCTGAGGCCGCTGACAAAATGGACATGGAGGATAGCCCGATGATGGAACTCCAGGAGGATCAAGTGCGCTCTTTGTCCAAGCCGGAAGCACCCACCAGGGAGATGGCTGATGTGACCAACACCAGTACTGGGGAAATATCAGCACCCGCAAGTACTATGGCCACGGAAGTGGCTCGAAGCCAAAACCGCTCCACCGGGAAGGTGGTGCCCAATGCAAGATCCGGAGCCGCTGTTGCGGATGATAGGGTAATTGCTTCCGTCCCCGCCTATTCGGAGGATGAGCTGCTGGGCCTGCTGCGGGCGGCGTGGTAGGCGGAGGCACAAAAATGAAAAGGCCCCCGGAAGGGAGCCTTTTCAATGTGCGGTAACCAGTGCTTAGTGCTGCACCACCAGCTTCTTGGTCAACGGGTTTCCGTTCGCGAAGAGCGTAACGTAGTAGGTGCCGTTGGCGAAGCTGCTCACATCGAGGGTGGTCTGGTGCTGACCAACTGCGGTACGACCGAGCTGCTGGTCGATCACCTTGGCGCCCTTGCCGTCCAGCACGGTGAGGCGTGCATCGGCAGATTGGAGCATTTCGTAGGCGACCACCACGCTGTTGGAGGCCGGGTTGCTGCCCAGGAAGCTCATGCGCATGTTGTTCACGGCACCCAGGTCGTTGATGCCGGCGACACCATCACCGATAACGGCGTAGATGGCCATGTCGAAGGTGAGGGGCCATGCCTCGCTCAGCGTCATCCAGGAACCGTCACTCCACTGTTCCCAAGTGTTGTCCACTACTGAGCCGGGGCCTTCGCTCGTGGAATGAACCAGACCAATGTATACGCCATCGCCCAGGCCGGAGACATCGATCCCAGCACCGAAATTGCCGGATACTGCCACTGGAGGATCGAACGCGACAATGGTCAGGCCTGCGGTATCGCACTCGCTAATGGCCAGGTCCACGTTGCCGAGAACAGAGTTCGGGGCATTGGTGACATCGCCGGTGGTGGCAGTACCAGGGCCATCCAACGTGTATACGCGAGCATGCAAGATCGCATTGGGCGATCCGTTGTCATTCTTCGCACCGAAAGCCATGATCATCTCCTCCACGAAAACATCACCCGTGCTGGAAAAGACCTGCACCTTCGCTAAGTCCCCATAGCCATTGGAGCCGGTCACGTAGCCTCCAAGGGTCACGCCGGAGAGCTGGTAGGATGCACCAGGGTCAGAAATTCCAGGAGGTACCAGTGTGTCCGTCGGTGCGCGATCTGCGCTTACGTGCGGAAGATGCACGTTCATGTGCTCAACGGTGCCTACGTCGCGTTGCGCAGTAGCACCCAGTGAAACGGCCATCGCGGCCAGCAGTGTAATGTGTTTCATGTGTGTTGGTTTTTATGAGGCTAAAGTAGTAAGCAGCTTCGAAACTGCACTTATGCCGATTAATCTTGTGCCCGATCGATCGTAATTTCAAATGGCCGAGGTAACCTCTTCCCCTACCAACGCATCAACACGCATTGCGTGGCCGATGGCTGTGCTGACCACGCTCTTCTTTATGTGGGGGTTCATGACGGTGATGAACGATGTGTTGATTCCGCACCTGAAGGCCGTTTTCACCCTTAGCTGGTTGCAGAGCATGCTGGTGCAGTTCTGTTTTTTCGGCGCTTATTTCCTTGGTTCCTTGGCCTATTACTTGATCTCACGCGGTGGTGACGACCCGATCCAGCGTATCGGTTACAAAAGAGGATTGATCGCCGGCTTGATCCTGAGCGCGCTGGGAAGTGCCTTGTTCGTTCCGGCCACCTATCTGCGCGCCTATGGCTTTTACCTGTTGGCCCTTTTCGTGCTGGGCCTGGGTTTCACGCTGTTGCAGATCGCTGCGAATCCATTTGTCGCCATCATCGGTCCTTCGGAGACCGCCAGCAGCCGCCTGAACCTTGCGCAGGCCTTCAACTCATTGGGCACCACACTGGCGCCACTGATCGGTGGCACCCTGATCTTTGACCTGTTCAAGGGGGATGATGCCGTGCGTTGGCCGTATGCCTTCTTCGCCTTGTTGCTCATCCTTCAAGCTGTCTGGGTATGGTTCACCGCCTTGCCCGAGCCACCGCGCACGGAGGTACATGAACGCCGGAACGCCTTGCGCCATCGCCAGTTGCGGAACGGCATGATCGCCATCTTCTGCTACGTGGGTGCCGAAGTGGCCATCGGAAGCCTTATCATCGGCTTCCTTGAACTGGACGGGATCATGGGGCTCTCCCACAACGAGGCGAAGAACTACCTGAGCCTGTATTGGGGTGGCGCCATGTGCGGGCGATTCCTTGGCGCCGTGGCCCTGAGCGATCGGTTCAATGGCCTGAGGCGCGTGGCGCTCTTGGCCGTGATCGGCATGGCGATGTTCCTGTTGCTCTGGATCGTGAACGAAGTGGGCGGCGGGCTGGACATCCAGCATCTATGGCCACTGGCGATACTGATCGCCGCGAACATGGCCGCCTTCCTCCTTGCTGGCCGTCGACCGGGCCGGTCTACAGGGCTCTTTGCCACCATCGCCGCATCCTTGGTGCTGGCCACGGTGTTCAGTAGCGGCGCGATCGCCATGTGGATGATCCTGGCCATCGGTCTGTTCAATTCCATCCTGTGGAGCAACATCTTCACCCTCTCCATCGCCGGGCTGAAAGGCGACACCGGCCAAGGCAGTTCGTTGCTGGTGATGATGATCCTGGGCGGCGCATTGATCCCGCTGGCACAGGGCGCTTTGATCGATGTGCTGCTGGAGCACGGCACCCCGGAGCGCGCGATGCAGTTAAGCTTCTTCCTGCCGCTGCTCTGCTATGCGTACTTGGCTTGGTTCGGGTTCGAGGGAAGCAAGCCTTTGATCAGAGAATTAGAAAATCAGATGATCAGATGATGAAATGCCTTTCGCCGAGCTGCTTCCAACAGTTTATCGGAGATCCTGGTTCAATTTGAAGAAATCGAGTTCCCAGCCGGAGGAGCACCTTTGTTTCATTCGGGGTTCTGCAAAACCATGACACCCGCCAACACATTATCTGCGCAAATCGGCGTAATCGGCGGTTTTTATCTTCTCAGAATATGCTCATAGGAATAGACATCGGCGGTACCAGCACCAAGATCGGCCTCGTCGATAGTGGAAAGGTGGTCGCCAGCAAGCGCATCCCTACCAGTGGCCATGCGGATGAATTCGCCTTCGCGGATGCCCTGGCGGAAGCCGCCCGACAACTGACAACTGACAACGGACAACTGGCGACAGCGATCGGTATCGGTGCACCCAATGCCAACCAGCTCACCGGCATCATTGAAATGGCGCCCAACCTGCCGTGGAAGAATGATATCCCGCTGGCGCAAATGGTGCAGGAGCGCACCGGCATCCGCAGCGTGCTGGGCAACGATGCCAATGCAGCCGCACTGGGCGAGTGGCGCTATGGCGCAGGCCAAGGTTTGAACGATCTGCTCTTGGTGACGCTCGGTACCGGCGTGGGCAGCGGCTTTATCGTGAACGGACAGCTGGTGCTCGGTAACGCTGGCAATGCAGGCGAACTGGGGCACATGACCATTGTGATCGATGGCCGGGATTGCACCTGTGGCCGTAAGGGTTGCTTGGAGGCGTACATGAGCATCCGTGGACTTCGGCGAACCTACCTGGAGTTGGACGGTGATCCGGAGGTGTTGAAGGAGGAAGGAGTACACTGCATCGCCAAGGCTGCGGAGGCTGGGGATGCAGCGGCCTTGCAGACCTTCCGTCACGCGGCCCGTTGGCTGGGCGTGGGTTTGGCCAATGCGGTGGCCGTTACCGGTCCGGCGCGCGTGGTGCTCTTCGGAGGCATTGCCCGCAGTGGTGATCTGCTGATGATGCCGTTGCAAGAGCGCTTCCAAGAGTTCCTGTTGAACATCTACCATGGCCGTGTGGACCTGGTGACCTCGGCGTTGCCGGAAGATGATGCTGCGATACTGGGAGCGGCGGCGCTGACGACGATGTGAGGTAAGAAAGCGGACCGCAACTGCGCTACGACGCCACGGTAACGCCACGTAATACAAAAGCCTTCATTCAGGCGTTGCGTATTCCCCCGATACGTATCGGGAGCGCCGTAACGTCGTGGCGGTGAAAACCAACCCGTATTTTCGTCCGATGACCCACCGCTGGCTCCTATCCTTTCTCCTGCTTCCCGCTCTTGTTCACGCCCAGGACACCACCACGTGGGCGAAGAACTATGCCACCGAACTGGTGAATCCGTTCGTGGGTACCGGCGGCCATGGGCACACCTTCCCCGGGCCTTGTGTGCCTTTCGGCATGGTGCAGCTGAGCCCGGATACCCGCACAGATCCCGTGGAATGGGACGGCTGCGGAGGCTATCATTACAGCGACAGCCTGATCTACGGCTTCAGCCATACGCACCTTAGCGGCACCGGTGTTTCCGATCTCTGTGATGTGCTTCTGATGCCTCTGAGCGGAGGGCTTACCACCAAGCCTGCGGAGTACCGTTCCCGCTTTTCGCACCAGCGCGAGGAAGCGCATGCCGGCTACTACAAGGTGCATCTGGATGACCCGAACGTGGATGTGGAACTGACGACCACCAAACGTGTGGGCATGCACCGCTATGCATTCAAGCTGGAAGCCGCGCGTTCCATGGTGTTGGACCTTCGGCATCGGGACCGGCTGCTGGCCGCATCGATCAGGCAAAGTGGGCCGAGCGAGATCAGCGGGGAGCGCCGCAGCAGCTCCTGGGCACGGGACCAGCGCTTGTTCTATTGCATCCGCTTCAACGTGCCGGTCGGGTTGGAAGCTTCGCTCTCCGATAGCTCCGTTGCCGTGATCACGCTGCCCGCGAGGGGAGGGCCGGTGGTGGTGAAGGTCGGGATCAGCGCGGTGAGCGTGGAAGGTGCGCGGAAGAACCTGGAGGCCGAAGTGCCCGGCTGGGATTTCGATGCCGTGCGAAAACAAGCCGAAGAAGCTTGGGACAAGGAACTCGGGCGGATCGAAGTGCAAGGGGGTGAACTGGAACAGCAACGCATCTTCTACACGGCGCTCTACCACAGCCTGCTCGTCCCCTACCTCTTCAACGATGTGGACGGCAAGTACCGTGGGAACGATGGCAAGGTCCATACCGCAAAGCATGATGTCTACACCGTCTTCAGCCTCTGGGACACTTTCCGGGCGGAGCATCCGCTGTTCACCATCCTGGAACCGGAGCGCACGGTGGACTTCATCAAGACCTTCCTCGACATCTACAGCCGGACCGGACGCTTGCCCGTGTGGGAGCTGTGGGGCAACGAGACCGATTGCATGATCGGCTACCACAGCGTGAGCGTGATCGCCGACGCCTACCTGAAGGGCATTCGCGGCTTCGATGCCGACCAGGCGCTGGAGGCGATGGTGGCCAGTGCCATGCGCGATGAACCGGGCCTGAACGCGTTGCGGACGAAGGGCTACATCAGCAGCGAGGACCAGAGCGAAAGCGTGAGCCGCACCTTGGAATATGCGTACGACGATTGGTGCATCGCCAAGATGGCCAAGGCGATGGGCAAGGACAGCTTGGCTTCCGTCTTCTTCGCTCGTGCCAGCAATTGGCGGAATCTCTTCGACCCGGAGACCGGCTTCTTCCGTGCCCGCTACAACAGCGGTTTCAAGTCTCCCTTCGATCCATATGAGGTGAACTTCGACTTCACTGAAGCGAATGCGTGGCAGTACAGCACCTTCGTCCCACAGGATGTGGAGGGCTTGGACCGGGCATTGAAAGCCAGCGGCCATGGCGGTCTGGAACAGCGATTGGACGATCTCTTCGATGCACACCCCAGCACCACCGGCCGCACCCAGAGCGACATCACCGGATTGATCGGCCAGTACGCACACGGCAACGAACCCAGCCACGCCATGGCATGGACGTACGGCCGCGTGGGTCGGCAGGACAAGGCCAAGCGCATGGTGGACCGCATCCTCACGGAATTCTACCACGACACGCCGGACGGCTTGATCGGCAACGAGGACTGCGGCCAGATGAGCGCTTGGTACGTATTGAGTGCTTTGGGCATGTATCAAGTGGCTCCCGGCGAACCGGTGTTCGAACTGCAGGCACCGCTGTTCCATGCCTACCGGATCCACCTGTCCAACGGCAAGGAGGTGAACGTGCGTTGCACCGGTGACCTGGTCGGTGAACGCTTCATCCGCTCCACGACGCTCAATGGAACAAGCGGCCGACTGGCCTCCATCCCCTACTCCACCCTCATGAACGGCATGGACCTGCGGCTCGATCTCACCGCCATGTGGCGCCCGCTGGAAGGAATGCCCTTCACCACCGTGGCCCGCGATCCGATCACGAGCTATCCGCCCACCGCGCCGATCATCACGGCCGGTTCCAAGGTCTTCAAGGGATCCATGGAGGTCACCGTAAGCAGCCTGGACAGCCGCTGGCCGATCCATTGCACCGTGAACGGCGAACAGCCCACTGCTGGCAGTCCACTGTACTCAAGTCCCTATCGGCTGGATACCACGGCCACGGTACGTTGCATTGCTGTGGATCAAGGTGTTCAGAGCCCCGTTAGTTCGGCACAATTCACGCTGATCGATCCGAACCGGAGCATTACCGTGGAGAGCAAATGGAGCTCGCAGTACGCCGCTGCCGGAGAAGAAGCCTTGATCGATGGCATTCGTGGAGCGGAGGATTGGCGTACCGGCGGTTGGCAGGGCTATCTCGGCAATGATGTGCTCGCAACCGTGGACCTCGGCAGCGTGAAGCAGCTCAAACGCCTCGGTCTGAGCGTGCTCCAGGACCAACGCTCGTGGATCTGGTATCCCGAAAGCGTACAATTCGCGTGGAGCACGAACGGCCGCAATTGGAGTAGCGCCACGGTGGAGAACACCATTCCCCGCACGGAGGAAGGTACTTTGACGATGGACATGATGACGGAGGTGTTGAACAAGCACGCGCGCTACATCAAAGTGATCGCGAAGAACCCGGGTCCCTGCCCGGAGTGGCATCCCGGTAGCGGAGATCCATCCTTCATCTTCACGGATGAGCTTTTGATCGAGTGCGAGTAGCGCTATGCTTCACCACCCTTCGACGCCGCTCAGGGCAGGAAGAGGCACAGAGGGCACAAAGCAAGGACCTATCCCCGACTCAGGACTCCAGGCTGCGGACTCAAGACTCACGACTCACGACACGATACGAACGATCACTCCCACGGATACGTGCTGCTCGTGCGCGAAGGGTCGTAAAGCGGGTCCGGCTTCTGCTCCGGAGGATCTGGAGGGGGGGTAAGCAATTTATCGGGATCACTGACGAACGGGATCTTTTCGTCGTCCTCATCAGGCCCGTACACGCGCGGTGGAGGCACGTGCGCTGTGGGCACTTTCCGGTAGAACCAAGCCAGCACCACCCCTACCACACCACCGAAGAGATGGCTCTCCCAGCTCACCCCTTCCTGGATCGGAAGTGCGCCCCACCACATGCTGCCATACAGGAAAACGACGATCAACGAGACCGCCATCAACGCGATCCGTCGTCGGATCAGTCCGCTGAAAAAGACAAAACCAACCAAGGCATACACGATACCGCTGGCTCCGATGTGATGGCTCTCGCGACCGAATACCCAGACCCAAAGTCCGGTGGCCAACCAACTCACCAGCACCACCCGGCCGCTTGCCTTGGGGTAGAAATACACCGTGAACCAGCCCAATATCAGCAAGGGCACGCTATTGCTCATCAGGTGATCCACGCTGCCGTGGAGCATCGGGGCGAACAGGATGCCGCGCAGACCCGTGAGCGAACGCGGGAAGACCCCGAACCGCGCCAGATCCAGTTGATACACGCGGTCGAAGCCGAGTATCACCCACAGGATGGCCACCGCAATTGCGGGCAGTAGCAAGGCCGTGAAGATCCGTCGGCGATCGTGATCAACGGATGGCGGAAAGGGTGGATTCATGTTCGGCTCGGGTACACGAACTTCGGGCCGAATTTCGCATCGGCCAGCTTGGCAGGCGAAGATGAACAAACCCACCCGAACCATGCGTCCATATCACCCTGTACGTCTCCATTTCCCAGCCGTTATTTCACTTGTGGCGACACTTATTCTTGTCTTTGCATGCACCAGTCGTAAGCCTGAAGCAGTGACCGAAGCCGAGCCTGCGCCCGTGGAAACGGTGCACATTGTGAAAGGTGATCCACCTGCCACCAGTGAATTGGCCCTGCTGATGCGCGAAATGACAGTATTCACCGATTCCACCGGAAAACGCTTGGCCTCCGGAAAGGACCTGCTGCCATACCCGGAGCAATTCAAGACCTTGAAAACAGCAGAGGCCACGCCCGGCATGGTGGAGCACCGCACCTTCGATCCCTTTGCCCACGCATGGCTGAACAAATTGGATGCGCTCTATACCGCATCCGCATCCGAGAAGACCGGCGTCTTCAATGCCATGGTACAAACCTGCGCTGCCTGCCACGGCCAAATGTGTCCCGGGCCGCTGGTAAGGATCAAAAAGCTCACCATTCCGGAGGATTGAGCACGATCTGAACCAAACCTGTTCAAGCGCGTCCTAGTGACCATGCGTGCCACAACCCTCCTGCCCGGACTTGCACTCTTGGTGCTTCCCACGTTCAGCATAGCCCAAACACCCTACTTCCCCGCGCCGGTTGCAGGTAGCACATGGGAGACCATCGATCCGGCCACATTGGGCTGGTGCCCGGACCGCATCGATTCGCTGTACGCCTATCTCGATGCCAACAATACCAAGGGTTTCATGGTGTTGAAGGACGGCCGCATTGTGCTGGAGCGCTACTTCGGCACCTTTGTGCAGGACAGCATCTGGTACCGGGCCAGTGCCGGAAAGACATTGACCAGCACCGTGGTCGGGATCGCGCAGGAGGAAGGCTACCTGGACATCAACGCCCCCACCGATACCTACCTCGGCCCGGGTTGGACCTCGGAGACACCGGCACAGGAAGCCCTGATCACCGTGCGCCACCAGCTTACGATGACCAGCGGTTTGGACGATGGTGTAACGGATGTGGATTGCACGGCCCCCACTTGCCTGACCTATATCGCGGATGCCGGTGATCGCTGGGCCTATCACAACGCTCCGTACACGTTGCTGCAGGAAGTGGTAGAGCATGCCACGGGCCAGAACTTCACGCCCTATTTCAACGCCCGCTTACGCAACCCCATCGGCATGGACGGGATCTGGGTCCCGGTCGGGGATAAAAGCGTCTACTTCAGCACGCTCCGCAGCATGGCGCGTTTCGGGCTGCTCGCCTCCAACCGCATGGTGTGGGATGCCGACACCATCCTCCATGATACCGCCTATTTCGACGCAGCCACCACGCCTTCACAATCGCTGAACCCCGGCTACGGCTACCTCTGGTGGCTGAACGGACAATCCAGCTACATGCTTCCGACCACTCAGATCGTTTTCCCGGGTCCGCTGATGCCGGAGGCACCAGCCGATATGTATAGCGGACTGGGGAAGAACGATCAGTTGCTCAACGTGGTGCCCAGCCGCGGTCTGGTGCTGGTGCGGATGGGCGACTCCGCAGGGACCTCGCTACCCGTGGCCACCGTGTTCAATAATGTGATCTGGCAATACATGGATGCGTTGGATTGCAACACAGCAATAGCTGAGGACCGCCGGGGAGGTGAACTCAGGCTGGTGCCCAACCCCTGTACCGATAAAACGCGCATCCTATTGCCTCCCGGTGTTCATTCCGCCGATGTGGAGCTGTACGATGTGGGTGGTCGGCAGGTCCATTCCGCACGCAATGTGAACGAGGTGGATGTCCGAAAACTCGCATCCGGCGTGTATTCCATGAAGGTAACGATAGGCACGGACCAGTACGTTTCGCGCTTGGTGAAAGAATAGGCTTTGCCCATTGCCTTACACTTCTATATTTGCGCCCCCTTGCCCAGGTGGTGAAATTGGTAGACACGCACGCTTGAGGGGCGTGTGGCCGAAAGGCTGTGCTGGTTCGAGTCCAGTCCTGGGCACTTGATGATGAAGCCCTGTCGCGAAGCGGCAGGGCTTTTTCGTGCGCAGCCGAGCCAAGCGCAGCTTGAACGAGGAAGCGCACGAAAAAGCCCGGATGCCGCGCAGCGGCCTAGGGCTTGATCCACTTCACGGCCAAACCCTGGTCCGGCCGTCAGCGGCCAATCCAGTCCTGGGACCCAAGCACGCTTGGCAAAGGGCCGCACGAAAAAGCCCGGATGCCGCGCAGCGGCCTAGGGCTTGATCCACTTCACGGCCAAACCCTGGCCGGTCTCCGATCAAGCCCTGGGCACGTGAGGTGGATACCGTACGTATGGATCCACCGAATACGCAGATATCACCGATGGATGAGTACGTAGGTGAAAACTGCCGATGACATGGATGGCATCAATGGATGATCATGATCCACGATGCTCGTGCTCGCGTTTTTCAAGTGCCTGCATGCTGCTGGGATATGCATCGGGCCACTCCCTGCACCTGAGGCCCTCAAAGGGTGCCGGACGTGCTACCTGTCGTGAAAAATTGGCCATCATCCCCCCACGGTGCTTTCCTTTACGCCATGCCTGAGAAGGATCCCGCTCATTCCCCACTGCGCACCCGCGTATTCCACATCATATTCGGAACGGATACCCCCAGCGGGAAGCGTTTTGACGTGATCTTGCTGTGGGCCATCGTGACCAGCGTAGTGCTCGTGTTGCTGGAGAGCGTGCCCTCCATCCGTGCGCGCTACGGCTCTTTCCTGTATATCGCGGAATTGGCTTTCACCATCTTCTTCACCTTGGAATATGCCGCCCGGATCTGGAGCACCCGCTGGCCCAAGCGATACATCTTCAGCTTCTTCGGTATCGTGGACCTGCTTGCCATTCTTCCTACGTACATCGGGCTGGTCTTCGTGGGTGCGCACTCCTTGATGGTGATCCGCGCCCTGCGGTTGCTGCGGATCTTCCGTGTACTCAAACTGGCCCGCTTCGTCACGGAGGCCAATGTGATGGTGCGGGCCTTCCATGCCAGCCGGCGCAAGATCACCGTCTTCGTCCTCACCATCCTCACCATCACCGTGATCTTCGGCACCTTGATGTACATGGTGGAATCGCCGGAGGCCGGCTTCACCAGCATCCCGCGGAGCATCTATTGGGCCATCGTTACGCTGACCACGGTGGGCTTTGGCGACATCACCCCGCAAACCGCCTTGGGCCAGGCCATCGCATCCATCGTGATGATCCTCGGTTACGGTACCATCGCAGTACCCACCGCCATCATGAGCGCGGAGATGATGCGGACATCCAGTGAGACCGGCATGGAATGCCAGAACTGCCACGCCACCGACCACCTCACCGATGCCCGGTATTGCAGAAAGTGCGGGACGGAGCTGCAGCGGTGAACGAGAGGGCTAGGGGCGCCGATTATCGACAAGGTCATACTTCCTCGGGTTGTCGGCACTGCTGGTCAAATCGATAACAAGCGACCTTCAATTGGGGAATTTGTATCGCTTCTACCTTGGTTCAAATACCACACGGATCATACGCCACGATCCTTGCGCAATTGCTCCTTCACCTCCTCCCATGTGTAGTTGCGGCCCTCTCCTCGCAAGTAGGCGGCATGGTCAGCGTCCAACTCAGCCCATTCCTCCTTGCTCAGCAGCGGCCCAGGTCCGAACTCTTCCTTCATCTTTCGCAGGACCTCTTCCAACAAGGCCCGCACCTCCTTGGCCGAGTACATACGGTCCTCCAGTTTCAGGTAAGACTCCTCCCCCTCCTTTACCACGCTCATCTTTTCATTCGGGACCCCATACCCCCTTGGACTGTCCAGCAAGCGCTTCAAGGCTTTCAGGCGGGCCTCGTCATCGATCAACGCGATGCGCTCCAGCAGTTCGAGCTTCAGGGTCTTGAGGTCCATGGTGGTTGGTTTCGTCTTTCAAAACTACGACTTGGAACGCTCGCTTTTTTACGGGCCAGTGTGCCGTAGCTATGTGCATACCGTTCGATCGCATATGGCGGTTCCCGAAAACGCTAAACTGAACTGAGCGTTGGCCCTGAACATGGGTACATCAACTGCCCTATATTCGTTCCTGCCATTCACCTTGATCCGAGAGATGCGCTACTTCCTCTTCACGGTTCTGTTGGTCTGCACCACTGCATATGGACAGGCGCAGACCTCGGTGCTCTTTATCGGGAACAGCTACACCTCGGTGAACGATCTGCCGGACATGGTGCAACAGCTTGCGCTTTCCCTTGGTGAGGATGTGACCGTTGCAAGCTCGGCACCCGGGGGGTACACGCTGTTCGAACATGCCTCCTATGCCCCTACGACCGCCGCGATCGGGTCCCAACCGTGGGATTTCGTGGTGATGCAGGAACAGAGCCAATTGGGTGCGCTCCCTGTCGATGTCACCAATACGGAGCTCGGCGCCCTCCAATTGCTCGCGGATATCGAACAGAACGATGAATGCACCTATCCGGTCTTCTTCATGACCTGGGGCAGGGAGAACGGCGATGCGGAACTTTGCCCTGACTTCCCTTTCATGTGCACTTACGATGGCATGCAACAGGGTTTGCGCAACAACTATGTGGCGCTCGCGAACTGGAACGATGCGTACACCGCACCTGTCGGCGCTGCATGGAAACAGGTGCGGGACACGCACCCCCTTATCAACCTCTATGCCCCGGATGGTAGCCACCCTTCGGTGGCAGGCACCTACCTCGCCGCCTGTGTGTTCTATTGCACATTCTTCCAGGAGAGCTGCGTTGATGCTACCTTCAGTGCTTCCCTCCCTCCGGATACCGCAGCGATCCTGCGAAGCATCGCCAGTGCCACGGTATTGGACGAGCCCGAGACCTGGAACCTGGATGTGCCCAATGGCACCAGTGCCCTCCTCCAAGGCTTCAGCAGCGGGCCGGATCACATCACCCTGATCCACTACGGACAGGGCACGCACCTGTGGACCTGTAGCAACGGGCAATCCTTCACCACAGCGACGGCCACGTTCACCTTCAACACGTCGGGCACCTACTTCGTCACACATATCTACTCCGACCTGTGCGGCAACACCGATACGGCGAACCTTACCTTCAATATCGTTGTCAGTGTTGGTCTGGAAGAACAGGAAGCAGGAACGCGCTACCAAGTGTTGGCGGGCCCTCCGGGGATGGTGGAGGTACATGGCGTGCATGGCGGAGGCACGCTCACCCTGTTCGATGCACAGGGGCGAATGCTCGGCAAGGAGCAGATAGGCAGCACTATGGCCCAGATCCACTGCCCCTCCGGATTACTCCTGTGGACCCTCCGCGATGGGGACGGAACGTTGGCAAAGGGGAAGGTGCTGGTACACTGATCGTGGAAGAACGAATAACGAGTGCGGACGTGCAGGCCAGGGGCAAACCCGGGCTGAACTCCAAGCCGACCCGGCCATAGGGGGCCTCAAGGAACGAGCCGGGGCACTCCCGGATCATCCCCATCAAACCCATGTTGCGCTCGTTGCGTCCGTTGCGGTAAATCATTCCTCCCGACCTTCGCAGCATGCAACTCCACAACTACATCGCCGGCCAATGGGTAGCCGGTACGGGCAAGCAAGCCGAACTCACCGATGCCTCCACCGGCGAACTGATCGCCACCACCAGCAGCGGCGGACTCGACTTCGACGCCATGCTGAAGTACGGACGCGAAATAGGCGGCCCTCCCCTGCGCAAAATGACCTTCCCGGAGCGCGGGCGCATGCTGAAGGCCCTCGCGCTCTACCTCATGGACCGCAAAGAGGAATTCTACCAAGTGAGCTACAAGACCGGCGCCACCAAAGCCGATAGCTGGGTGGATATCGAGGGCGGCATCGGCAACGTGTTCGCCAATGCCAGCTTGCGGAAACAGCTCGGCAACATGCCTTTCTATGTGGACGGCCCGCCGGTGCTCACCAGCCGTGGCGGCACTTTCATGGGCCACCACATCATGGTACCCAAGGAAGGCGTGGCCGTACACATCAACGCCTTCAACTTCCCCATCTGGGGCATGTTGGAAAAGTGCGCCGTGAACTGGATGGCCGGCATGCCCGCCGTGGTGAAGCCCGCCACCGTTACCAGCTACCTCACCGAATCGATGGTGAAGGCCATCATCGAGAGCAAGATCCTTCCGGAAGGCGCCTTACAATTGATCGTGGGCAGCGCCGGTGATCTGCTGGACCATGTGGACAGCCAGGACGTGGTGACCTTCACCGGCAGCGCCACCACGGGTCGCATGCTGAAGGTGCATCCGCGCATCATCGCCGAGAGCGTGCCTTTCAACATGGAGGCCGACAGCCTCAACAGCATTGTGCTGGGGCCGGATGCCGTGCCGGGTACGCCGGAGTTCGATCTCTTCGTGAAGGAAGTGGGCCGCGAGATGACGCTGAAGTGCGGCCAACGTTGCACCGGTGTGCGTCGCATCCTGGTGCCGGAGAAGCTGGTGGAGGATGTGCAGATCGCCATCGGCAAGCGCCTTGGTGGCACCGTGATCGGCGACCCACGTGCGGAAGGCGTCCGCATGGGCGCTCTGGCAGGTCCCACGCAACGCAAGGAAGTGCGCGAGCAACTCGCCAAGCTGATGAAAGGAAGCGAGCTGGTCTACGGCGATCCGCAGCAAGTGAGCGTCACCGGTGCGGATGCGGAGAAGGGCGCCTTCATCAGTCCCATCCTGCTGCTGAACAAAGACCCGTGGAAGAACCGTGTGAGCCATGAGGTGGAAGCCTTCGGCCCCGTGAGCACGCTGATGCCCTACACCGACCTGGACGATGCCATTGCCATCAGCAAGCTGGGCAAGGGTTCCTTGGTGGCCACCATCGCCACCTACGACAACAAGCACGCGCAGCAGTTCGTCTGGGGCGCTGCGAACCACCACGGCCGCATGCTGGTGCTGGACCGCGACATGGCGAAGGAGAACACCGGCCACGGCAGTCCGCTGGCCACGCTGGTACACGGCGGTCCCGGCCGCGCCGGTGGCGGCGAAGAGATGGGCGGCAAGCGCGGCGTGCTGCACTACTTGCAGCGCACCGCCATCCAAGGAACGCCCACGGCGATCACTGCGCTTACCCAGCAATACCAGCAGGGTGCCAAGCAGAACATCACCGCCAAGCACAGCTTCCGCATGCACTTCGAAGAGCTGAACGTAGGCGATACCGTGATCACCGAGAAGCACACGGTGACACTGGACGATATCGACAAGTTCGCGGACCTCAGCGGCGACAAGTTCTACGCCCACATGGACGAGAACGCGCTGGACGGCACCATCTTCACCGGTCGAGTGGCCCACGGCTACTTCATCCTAAGCCGCGCCGCCGGTCTCTTCGTGGACCCGCCCAAAGGCCCCGTGCTGCTGAACTACGGCATCGAGGAAGCGCGCTTCACCAAGCCGGTCTATCCCGGTGCCACCATCCAGGTGAAGTTCACCGTGAAGGAGAAGGTGGACCAGGAGAAAAAGGAGCTGAAGGAGGACTCACCCAAGGGAACCGATATCGCTTCGGGGATCGTGAAGTTCCTGGTGGATGTGGTGGATGAGACCGGTGAGACGGTGGCTATTGCGACGATCTTGACGATGGTTCGGAAGTTGGATCAGGGATGAACATGAAGAAGCGGAAAGCCACCGGCCTTGCTTTTGAGATCGACAAGCTCACGCGCTCTATCGAGAATGTTGTGACGGGTGATGTCTTCCAAACCGTGGTGTTGCCAATGACCAAGGATGATTTGAAGTCCGTAGCGAAGAAGAACGGGTGGTTGTTCAATTGGAAGTTGGAGTTCAAAGCCAAGGAGCGAAAGGTTTTCAAGCTCACCACCATTGAGAACCCGAACGTGATCCAAGGTTTGGCCTGTCTGGAGATGAAGGCCGACCACGTGGCCATGCAATTGGTGGAAAGCGCCCCACATAACCTCGGTAAAAACAAGGTTTACGAAGGTGTTCTGGGCAACTTAGTGGCCTACATCTGCAAGATCTCCTTCGAGTATGGCTTTGAAGGCACCGTGCTCTTTCTGGCCAAGACCAAGCTCATCCCGCATTACGAAGCAAAGCTGAAGGCCGTACATATTGGCGGCCATTTAATGGTCATTTATCCACCGGATGCTCGTTATCTTGTGGACCAGTACTTCTCCGAATGAAAACTCAAAACATCAGTCTCGACGACATCGGCTTCATCGGCATCGGTCGCCCCATGACAGAAGAGGAGACACGCTTGGCCTCTGCGCATATTCAGGAGGATTTGGCCAAGCATCCTGCCCCGAAGCGCAAGGGTTCCAAGCGTGGTGCGACGGATAGGGCCATGCACAGTGCGGTGAAAGCAACTACGAACAAGCCGAAAGGTGCGGATGCTAAACTCCGATCGCTTGATGACATCGGTTTCATTGGTGGCGGTCCACCGATGACCGAGAAAGACCATCGTGCCATCGCCGCATTCATCAAAGCACGGAAGGCCAAACATGCTGCATCAGTAAAGCCCCGAGCCAAGCGGGTTCAAATGCCTACTAAGGCGAAGGGCAAGACAAAGGCCAAGCTGGGGGCGTGAGCAGTTAGACCTGAGATATCCTGGTCCGCCTGAGCCGAAGATCGAAACTGTCAAATTCATCAAGGCGGGAAAAATGGATCAGAACTGAAGGATCGCCATGAGCTGGGATGTCGTCGTATTCAACCTGAAGCGCAAGATCGCGAACGTGGATGAGATCGATGAGAGCGTACTTGTCGATATCGGAACATACGCTGAATTTGAAACGCTTCTGAGACAACTTATGCAGGCACGGAGCGAGGAATGAAGACATCCGCGCCCCACCGACCTGAGCGCTCACTCCGCCTTGATGATCTTCCGCACGAGCTGACTGCCGTCCTCAACCATCACCTTCAAGGAATACACCCCATTGTCCACATCGCCCAGATCGATCAGGACCTCTTTGTCCATCCAAGCGCCATATTGTTGAGCGAAGCACATCCTTCCGCGCATGTCCGTGATCTCGATGCTCCGTATGGCATTCCCTGAAGGATCGCCAACATGGAGGATCCCGCCTACCGGATTAGGATAAAGCCGGAGAGGACTGGCTGAAATATCATCGACGCCGACATCGCCCTCAGGTGCTAACGCGTACACCGTTCCGGATGGTGGAGTGCCGGAAACATGGATGCCGGGTTGCCAGATGCAATGGTCCCTGAAGGCGTATGATGGAAGAACGCAGGGGCCTGTCAGGCTTAGCGCATTGTTGCAGTTGTCGAATTCGAAAATGAACTGTGTACCGTCCGTACCGCCATTACAATCCGGCTGGCCATAAGCACCCGCATCAGCAGAAAAATCACCGAAATGGACCTCTATGTGATCGTCAACCTCGAACAGCCAGATCTGAAAGTTGACATAGTCGCTTGAGTCGCTGGAGGCGCACCATTCCCTGAAGCCTGCATTCTGCCATTGCACCTTCAGAATGCGTTGTCCGGGGTCACCCAGGACCTCATAGCTGATGGGTGAAGAAGAGTTGACCTGGTCTCTGTCCTCCAGCAGATAGCCCGATTCCGGATGACCGAACACACGCAACTGCTTGTTCCCGATCCCCGGAAAGGAAAGGCCACCTCCTGCCATCACGTTCAGCGCTGTGATGGTCTCTCCATGGATCAAGAAATCGAAGTTGAAATAGACCTGGAAGGAACTGCTGTTGTTCCAAGGAGAACCATTGTTCAATGGGATCGGGCTCACGAGGCCCTGATATGGAACGTTGGTCGTGCTGAAAACATATTGGCCGAATGAATACAGGACGGTCGAACTGGTCAGAAGAAGCGCGAAAATCCGTTTCATCAGCTTGCTGGTCGGGATATGAAAATAGGTCCCATTAGATGGTTCCATTGTTGGTCTTGCGTATTGAAGCAGGGAGTCAGCATGATCACCCCCGCCATGATCTACGCATGCAATGTAGCACGTTTGAGCAGGCCTCTTTTTACGCGAGCGTTCCCCTAGGCGAACTGGTTGCATGATGGCCGTAACATTGCCCTATGCCCGTTAAACAACACCACCTCCTCCTCATCCACGGCTTTCCGCTCGACCATACTCTCTGGCAGCCCAACATGGAAGCCTTGGAACACGTGGCGCAAGTGATGGCCCCGGACCTACTTGCCTTTGAAAGCGCCGAAGCAGTGCCCGAGGTCTTGACAATGGAGCACCTTGCCGACCAGCTGAAAGCGCAACTCGACGCCAACGGCATTCAGCGCACTGTGCTCTGTGGCCTCTCCATGGGCGGCTATGTGGCCCTTGCCTTTCTGGAGCGCTGGCCCGAGCGCGTATCGGGCATCATCCTGTGCAACACGCGCAGCATAGCGGATACGGAAGAAGCCAAAGAAGGCCGCGAGGCCACAGCTCTCGATGTCCTTGCCAAAGGCAGTGAGGTCATCGCACGCGCCATGGTGCCCAAGCTGCTCTCGGAGAAAACGCGTTCCACGGTTCCCGAATTGGCGAAGACCGTGGAGGCCATGATCGCCCGCCAACGGCCGGAAGCGATCGCCGCTGCATCACGCGGCATGGCCCTTCGCCCGGATCGCACGCATGTCCTGCGCGAAAGCGATACGCCCACGCTCATCATCACCGGCGAGAACGATGCCCTGATGCCACTGGCCACCAGCGAGGCCATGGCCACGGCAGCACCGCGATCCACGTTGGTGGTGCTTCCGGAGGCCGGCCATTTGAGCAATATGGAGGCCCCCGATGGCTTCAACTCGGCCGTGGTCGATCTCCTTCGGACGTTGTCCGGGGCTTGAGAACACCGCGTTGGCGGCATGCGGCAGCCGTACGGGCCGCAGGAACCAGGAATGCCGAAGGCGCTGTGGAAGTTCTTTGGAAGCCGCCGATCGCAGTAGCGGACAGCTTCACCACTTCACCCTCATGGGGCCTTCACCTGCTCCCGGTCCACCATGCGCTCCAGCGCGAAAAGCATGCCCAGCCCCAGCACCAACATCGCCGCGAAGAACCACCACGTGGCCGTGAAGCCGAACCATGCGATGAGGTTGAGGCCCAAGGTGTGGCCGATGATGTGCGCCACGCTCCACGAGATGGTGAAGAGCGCCATGTACGCGCCGGGTGGGCCTTGGTCCGAACGGTCGTAGGCGAAGCGGTTCATGAAGGGGAAGTTGAGCATCTCCCCCACGGTCATCAGCACAATGCCCACCCAGAGGAAGAGGATGGTTGGGGATACGTTCAGCACCACGAAGCTCAAGGCAAATAGCACCACGCTGAACCGGATGATCCGCATGCGCTGGTACGCGCGGTCCTCGCAGAATTTGATCAGGGGCATCTCGGTGAGGAAGATCAAGAGCCCATTGGCGCCTAGCAGCAGGCCGATGTGGAATTCATCGAGGTGGTGTACTTCGTTGTAGAAGAGCGGCACGGTGCTGAAGTACTGCAGGAAAGGGATGGTGATCAGCACGATGCAGAGCAGAAAGAAAAGGTACGGACCATCGCGATACGGCGAGCGCGTGGCCACGGACCTCGTGGCCATGTCGTTCAGGCGGGCCGCTTTCCGGGGCAGCGCCAACAGCATCAGCGCCATGGCGCCGAGGCACGTGAGGCCATCCACCCAGAACAGGCCGCCGTAGCTCCAGGTCGCGATGATGAGCCCCCCGATGGCCGGCCCGAGGCTGAAGCCCAGGTTCACGGCCAAGCGGACCAAGGTGACGGCGCGCGTGCGGTTCTCCGGCCGGGCATAGGCGCGGATGGCCACGAACATCGCGGGGCGGAACCCATCGGACAACAACATCAGCACGAAGACGCCGACGCAGAACGGCCGGAAACCCTGCACGTACTGGAGCAGGATGAAGGCCGCGCCGGAGGTGATCAGGGCAGCGGCCATCACATCATAGAAGCCGAAGCGGTCGGAAAACTTGCCGCCGAGCCATGAGCCCACCACGGAGCCTGCGCCGAAGCAGCTCATGATCCAACCCACCTGCTGGAGGCTGAGCTCCATACGGTTGGTGAGGTAGAGCGAAAGGAAGGGCACCACCATGGTCCCCGCGCGGTTCACGAAAGTGATGAGCGCAAGTACCCACACCTCGCGGCTGAGACCGTCGAATGAACCCACGTAGTACTTGTAGGCGCGGGCGAGCGGTGCCATGGCGTAAACGTAATCGTCCGCATGCGTTCCCGCGCAAGGGTGGCCCGTCGCTCGCTGGTTTTCGGCAGCCCTACGGGCCGCTGCTCAGGTGGCTTCCGGCCCCTTGGCCCCATTACGGCTTCCTCTCCCCCGTGGTCCGGTTCAGGAAGAATGCTTCCCGGAAGTGTTCCCGCGGGAATTCGCCACCGCTGCGCACGGCATGGAAGAACGCATCGATGAGGGACAGGTGCTCCCCGTAACGCGCCAGTTGCTGCGCCATGGCCGCCGTATCCGGTTGGGGAAAGCGATCGCGGTGGTAGTAGCGCAGGAAGTAAGCGCTGGTGTAGCTCTCATGATCGAAGGGCTGTATGGATGCCGCGTGCAGGCCTGATGTACTGCGACCGGCAAGGAAGGCGAATGGTGCATCGCGTTGCGTGTTGGCCAGTAACAATACGGGGATGGGCAGGACTTCGCCACGCGTTACCAAGGCATCGTACAACCAGGCCCACTTGTCCTTGATCTCGTTGGTGTCGGTCTTGGTCTCCAAGGTGGTCTCCATGCTTACGAAGGCCCTTACCGGCCCCGGGGAGTGCAGGGTGTACCAGCCCATTTGCGCGCCCCAGCTGTGGCCGATGAAGAAGACGCTATCGCTGGTGGTGAGGCTGTGGGCATAGCGCAGCACTGCACGCAGTGCGCCCGGGTCGTTGGTGAAGCCTTCCATACCATACGGTGCGTCGGCATGGGGCCAATGGAAATTCGCGGACACGAGATCATAGCCCCGTGAGGCGAAGTACTCCGCCATCGCCACGTTCTCATCGCTGGACCCTTGACTGCCGTGGTGGTAGATGATCACTGGCGCATCCGAGCGCCGCGCGGGTGCTGCGCGCTGGCTCAACGTCGCCGTGCGCATCACCTGCTCCAGCACCTCGGCAAGGCTGGACTTGCCGTAGTCGATCGGCTCATGGTCCGGGTACGACCCGCTCAGGTCGGTGGCGATAAAGCTGCGCTCCATCTCCGCATGCAGGGCGGCGTACACGGAGGCCAGCCCATCGGGCAGCTGGCGTTCGCGCAGGGCGCCATAGCTAAGCGGCGCGCTCCTGTTCTTGGCGTCCATGGGGAACCAGTGCTGCACGAAAAGCGGCGCAGGCCCGGTATATCCGAAGCCCGAGTACTCCACCCCGGCAGCATGGAGCAGGGTATCCGTATAGCCCACCCCCATGGGGCCCAACGGCGCTTCGCGTTCAAACGCAGGCTGCGCCATGGCCACTGGCCCCAGCAGGATCAGCAAGCTTGCAAGCGAAGGGTGCATGGCGGCGGTTGTGATGGGTGCAAGTTGGGGAACAGGAGTGATCTCCGGCCCTGATATACCCTAAACACTTACAGGCCGCTCGGCCCATCAGGACGTTCGATGCGTTCCGGCCCGGAAGGCCTCGATGCCCATGTTGGCGGTCGTATAGATTTGTTGCCATGTTGACTGCAACACCGATCTAACTGGTTCCAAGGTTATTGCTCTTTACTTTCTTGAGTGCGCTGACCGTTCTTTCGGCACCTGTGCTTTTGGCGTTTCACGCCTTCCTCGATCCCGAACTTATGATGAGTTCGTATATCATCGTAGTGGGTATTTGGGCCGTTCTGCTCACCGTCTTTCTCGCGATCCTGTTCCGGGACCTTCGGCTGACATTATTCCTCGTAGCGGTCAGCCTTTTCAGCATTGCACTGGCGATCATTGCGTCGAACCACAACCCTTTAGCTTCAAGCCACAAGCTGGCCATCAATCGTCTACAGGCCAAACCAACCAGAAGGCCGAACGTGCCGCGAGTGCCGGGCGGCCATCATAGTCTGGGCCAATGGCCAAGCGCCGTGGCCGAACGGCCGATGTACAAGCCGCTAGCAGCGTGGAAAGCAGCGTGTTTGGGCTGCCGCTGTCCGCACAACAGCTAGATCCATGCGAAGTCCGCTGAACGGGGAAAGCCGTTCATGGCATCCATCACCTGTTGCGGAGGAGCGAAGAGCTTGCGTGTGTGGCTGTTGAACCAGGCACCATCCACTTCAAGTGTCGCACAGTGCTCACCATTGCGCGTGAATGCGTGCCGGAAACCGAACTTGCGGTGGTCCTCGCTCAAGCCACGGAGGGTAACGCTGACCTCAAGCACATCCTCCAGTTTCACTTCCTTGAAGAAGCGGCATTCCTCGCGAAAGAGCACCGGCCCATACCCGTGCTTTCGCATGTCGCTCATGGAGGCACCCATGGTGCCGAGCATGGTGATGCGCTGTTGCGAGTCCAGATCGTAGTACACGGAGTGCCGCAAATGGAAATTCGCGTCGATGTCGGCCCAACGAAGGGCGAGCTTGAGAGTGAAAGAGCCGGGAGGGTATGACATGGAACAAAACTAGCACGTGTTCCTGCGAAAGGCGTGGTGGCCTGAGGGGTGTACGGCCCAAGGCCCCGCGTGGCATAAACGTTCCGCAGGAAGCCACGCAGCGCTCAAGGCCTGGGAACAACAGCCCGGGAAGCTTGGCCCGTGCCGGGCGGTTCGGATCCCGATCCGACCGGCCGTGCTTTGCGCACCGCTTTCACCAAGCCCATGAGGGTGATGAAATAGATCAACACGGGGATCAGGTTCATTTGCTGGCCCGTGACGCGGCGTATGATCCAAGCGATGAAGACCAGTATGAACAAGGGGATCACGGTCTTGATCGCATCCCATACGTAGTTGAGCACCATGGCCGCGAAACCCTTCGGCTGCGCCTGCTTTTTGGGTTGCCACGCGCGGGCGATCACCAGCCAAGTACAGAACACCAGCGCAGCGAAGAGCCCGAGCAAGGTGAGGCCGTTGAGCACATGGGCCCCGTTCCCGATCTCGTGGTAGAGGTCGATCAGCATGGCGCTGCCCCTGCTTTCCCCCAGAAAGGTGCGGTGCTGGTCCGTGCTGCCTTCGTGCGCCATTGCCGGGAATTCGCCAATGAACACCACCGCCTTGCGAGCTCCATCGTGCGCACGCAGTTGCCGCAGTAGGCGGGGCCAGCCCATGTCCAGTGCATGGCCGATCGGCATGGCCAGTGCATCCGGCGCGAGCTCCTGTTCCGGGTCGGGCACCGTGGGCAGGTAGGCCCAAGTGGGCATGAAGCCACCGTACACCAGCCGGCAGCCGCCCGGACCGCACTCCTTCCACAGCCCGAGTGTGAAGCGCTCGGCCTTGCGCTGGTGCAGACGGAGGTACAGGGCGTAGGGCAGGGAATGCCCTTCGTCCCGGGCAGCGTTGTGCCAGGCGATCAGGCCATCCTGCTCGTTCTCGGTCACATCGGCCATCACGTCGCTGCCGAAGCGCAACAGCGGCGTGTTCTCTTCCACGGCGCGGGCCAAGAGCACTTTTTGGTGCATGGCCAGGTCCAGCACGGCTTCGCGCAGGGCACTGTCGTTCGGGCTGGAATCGGTGAACGCGATGTCCACCACCACCTGAGCGAAGTCCTCCTGGTGCGCGGCGAAGCGCTGGAGCAGGCGGGTCAGCTTGGCCCGGTCGGTCACCACACGGACGGTGCTGTCCTCCGCGTTCCCGTCCGGGTCCGGCACCACTTGTTTGTTACCGCTGTTGTCGATAAGGACGAAGGGTTGCCGTGCTTCCTTCGGGCTGTCGAACAGTGCAAGCTTGGTCTGCACATCGGCATTCTCACCGAAGTAGCCCGGCTGGCCGTTCAGTAAAAGCAGCAGTACCAGGCAGGCGAAGCCATGGCCACCGAGCAGCGCGGCATAGCGCCAACCACGGGGCCGGTGCGGCGTTCGCCAGATCACCGCTGTAGGCACCAATGCCAGCAGCAGGGCCGCAGCGAAGATCACGAAGGCGTTGATGATCGCGACCATCGCCTATTCGGTATCGGGCCGGCACAAAGGAACCGGTAGCTGCTCGAGCGGAACAGTACCGTACTCGGCCTGGCAATATTGCTGGAGCAACCGGTGCCGTTGCACGGTATCCATACCCTGCTCCTGCAGGGCGCGGAGACAAACCTGCTCCAATAGCTCCACCTTTTCCGCTTCTGAGATCACGCGCAGGGTGCAGGTGGCGAGGTCCTGTTTGCGCGTGTCAGCATGTCGCAGGCGGACCGGTATGTAGGGAGCCCGCAGATCGCCGAAGAGGTCCGCACTGAAGTGCAACGTATCGCCTTGCGACGGGACCGGACTTTTGTACACCACGCCATTCCGGGGATCGGTCCACAGCAGGAAATAACCGCTGGGCGCAAGGTCCGCATCCAGCAAGCGCACCCGCATGCAAAGGGTGTCCCAAAGCCCGATGGTGTCGCGCAGGAACGCGCGCAGTTCGGCCTTGCTCTCCACGGTGCTGAAGGCTACGCCTTTACTGGAAAGTGAGACCAGGCCGGCTGCGTGTGGGCGGGCACTGGGTATGTGGTACACAAAGTCCTCCTCCTTGCCGGAGGGGCCGCGTTGGGTGAAGTGTACATAGCGCCCGCCCTTGTCACCGGGAAAGGTGCGCCGCAGGAGCTGCACGTACTCCGACAAGGATGCGGTGGCACCGTAGCGTGCGTTGAACTCGGCCTTTATTACCCCACTGCTGGCCGGGCAGGAGGTGAGCAGGAAATGGTTTTCCTGCGCATGGGATGTGCACCAGATCAAGAGACCGGAAAGAAGTACGCCTGCACGCATCATTTGGCACGGACCATCTGCACACGTACCACGGTCCTGTCCTTAAAGATCACTTGGCCTTCCAGTACGCGGCCTTTATCGCGCAGCACCAATTTGCTGGGCAGGAAGTCCGGGGTGTTCGGGTCGTCGTTCAATGAGATCACCTCACCCTTGATCACCCCGGAACATAGGATGTTCGCTTCACCGACGATGCCGGACAGTTTGATGCTTCCCCGGTACATGTCGTGAAAGTTGATCGTCTGATCGCCGGTACTGTTGGTGAAGATGGCATTGTTCAGCACATGATCGCCATCGAGGGACGAACCGCTCAAGTTCAAGTTGACCCGCTCTCCTGTTCCGAAGGCCACAACGCCTTGGGCGGTGGTCCAGTCATCGCTCAACACCATCTGTCCGCTGGCTTGGTGGTCCTTTCGCCCATCGGTGAACAGAACCACATCCCCTTGGATCCGGCCTCGTGCATCGATGATCTTATCGCCTACATGGCCGCTCACGGCTATGTCCTCCCGATTAGCCCAGTATGTGCAGAGTTCTGTATTCCGGTCCGCGGTAACGAAACGACGACCGATGAGCTTCTCCCGCTTGGCGATTCCCATCCGCTGTAAGGTGTAGCGCTCCTTTCCACCGCCCTTCAGTTCCAAGGTCACGTTAAGGCTGCTGCTGTCCGGGGAGAAAAGGGCAAAACCTTGCGTCACGCGCTCGGTAGTGGCCTCATCGGTGAAACCGATCTGGATGCCTTGGATGGTCCCCGGTCCGGAAAGTACCTGTCCGCCCAAGATTCCCGTAAGCACAACACGACCGCGGTTCTGGCCATAGAACGTGATCTTGTCCCCGGTGGCGGTATCGGCATACACTTGCTCGTTCAGCAGGCGTGGGGTCTTCGGTTCCGAATAGGTGATCTTCGGCAACGGCGGCAATTTGTAGCTCTCGTAGTTGTGGTCGCCGGATGAGGTGGTGACCTCAGGCTTCCCCTCCACGTTGGGCGGCGGAGTGGTCCATTCCACTGCCTCTACGGCCTGAGGTTGGGCGGTGCTGATGTCGTAGTCCGAGGTCACGCTCAGCGGGAAATCATCGCAGCGCGTGCAGTCGCGTTTCGGGCGTTGCGGCTGGTCCTTGGTCTGCAAGGCGCGGGCGTTCACCTCATCGCCCAAGTAGCGGTCCAATTCATACACCGTCACCCTGCCGTTCTTGTTCCCGGACCGGGCCTTGTCCGCTTCCCCCTGCAAGCCCTTTATCAGAAAGTACGTGAAGATGCCATGGCCCCCGCCCAAGGTCTCATCCTCGAAACTGCGCTCGGTATCCGACGAGGAGGTGAAGATCACCAGCGCATCATCCGTCTCGGCCATTTCCTGGAAGAGGTGTTCGCGGCGTTCGCCCATGGACTTGCCGCCGCTGGCCATCATGCCGCTGTAGCAGGCATCCAGGAAGAGCACCTTCTTGCGCACCTTGCCATTGCTCAGTCGCGAGCGCACTTCGCTGCGGCTGAGCGCGGTGCTCACGATGGCATTCTGGTTATCCGTGCGCGTATCGTTAGTGAAGAAGTAGTACTCCTCCCCGTTGTCCACCGTTTGGCCGTGCCCGCTGAAGTAGAGAAAGAACACATCGGTGCTGTTGGCACTGTTCATCATGTCGCGCATGGCACCGAGGATCGCTTCGCGCGTAGCGTTCTCATCCACCAGCAAGCGCACGTTGTCCGGATCGGCGGCAAGGCCATCGGGGCTGGTGATGAAATCGTAGAACGCAGCGGCATCCTTCGCCGGGTACCGCAGGTTCTTGTCCGCACCGTACTTGTGCTTGCCCACGGCGATGATCAGCGCGCGGATCTCCAAGGGTGCCGGAGCGGCGGAGGGTGAAGCATCATCATCCGTGTAGGGTTCAGGCACGGTGGCCGCAGCTTGCTTCAGCGGCGCTGGAACGACTTCAGTCTCGGACTCGGCCTCCTCCGTGAGGTTTTCCGTTACGATCTCCGCAGTTGGCTTCGGATCGTCCGGAACTTGCGCTTCCACATCATCACGTACAACGACGAACCTGTGCTTAACAGATCGGTGCGCCTTGTTCATCGCGCCGATCACTACGAAGTTCTTCCCCGGCTCAAGCTTCAGCGAGTACACGAAGATGCCGCCGTCCTTCACGATTACCTCAGCCCCGTTCACAAGTAGACCGATCACGTCGCTTTCACTGAGCACACGGCCACCCAGCTTGATGCTCGTTTCGGTGGTATGTACAATGGAATCCGGTCCCAGAACGGGCTGCACGAACTCGATCACAGGTGCCATTTGTGCGAACACGACCATAACTGAGCATGAACACGCAATGGCAAGGAGTGCACTGCGGATAGGGAGGAAATTGCCGATGGACATGGTGAGAGTGCTTCGGAGGAGTGACCAAAGTACACTATGGAAAGCTGATATCGGTGCTCCGGACAGGCATATACTTAGCCGCATTGATCGCTTAGGCCGTGCCTCTTGGCCGTTATTTCGAACGCGGGCATTGCTGTTCCATTAAAATATCTTGGATTATCGAGTTCCGTCCCGGCTCGTGGCCGATGTTGGGCTTAACTTATTGCGATCATGCACCGGGCCTGGCCGCAAATGGCGCTAGAGCTGCCGATGATCGGATCTATCAGGTCCTACGCATACAGCCGACCTCCTCACCATGCGCCATTCCCTGCTCCTGCTCCCCCTCCTGTTCGCGGCCTGCACGAACGAACGCGCACCGGTACACACCGAAGCCTCAACGAACGACACGATGCGCTACATACAGCTGCAAGACACCCTCGATGCCCATATGACCGCCTTCGAGAAAAAAGCGGATGCGGGAACGAAGCGTGACTATGCGGAAGGGATAGAGGCCGTACGTGCCAGAGGCATCCTGGAAGTTGTTCGCCAAGTAGACGATACCGCGCCTGACTTTACCCCCCATTGATCTTCCGCATCTGGGTGAAGGCGTCAATTCGATCTCACTTCACTTGGAAGGGTATCTGATCGGAACGCAGCGACTGGTCGTAGTGCGATATGGGATCACGCCCCCAAGCGCTGCAGCAACTCTTCCTTCTTGTTGCGGGAGACCTTCACTTCCGTTCCGTTGTTCATGACCAAGGTGCCGCCATCGCCGCGCAGGTATTTCTGCACATGGTCCAGGTTGGCCACAAAGCTGTGATGTACTCGCAGGAAGCGGTCGTCGGGCAGTTGGTCGGCCACTTCACGCAAGGTCTTGGAGACGAGGATGCGGCGATCGCCGGTAAGATGTACGCGGGTGTAGTTGCTCTCGCTCTGGCAGCAGATGATCTCCGCCGTGTCCACCATATCGAGCCCGTGCACGGTGCTGAAGGCGATACGCTGCTTTTCGGGTGCGGGTGCCCGCAGTTCAGAGATCAACGTGCGCAGGCGTTCTTCCAACAGGGGATCAGATGAGGTGCCTGCACCTCGCAGGCTTTCGATCCGCTCCAACGCGGTAAGCAATTCATCCTCCTGCACGGGCTTCAGCAGGTAGTCGATGGCGTGTACCTTGAATGCTTTCACGGCAAAACGGTCGTAGGCCGTGGTGAATACGATGTGCGTGCCCGTATGGCCCCATCGTTCCAAGAGTTGGAAGCCGTTCATGCCGGGCATTTCAATATCGAGAAAGAGCACATCACAGGGGTACTTGCGCAAGTGGGCGAGTCCTTTGGTGGGATCCTGGAACATGGCCTGTACTTGCACACGGAGGGGGTGACGGCCCAGCAGCAGTTGCATGGTGTTGGCGCAATGCCGTTCATCGTCAATGATCACTGCGTTCAGCATTCAATTCAAGGGTATGGTCAATGTGATCAGCGTGCCGCCTGCTGATCCGTCAGCCAGTACGAGGTCTTCCACCCGAACATCGCAGCGGATGCCCTGTTGCTTCTGGATCATGGCCAAGCGTTGCTCGGTTATGGACATGCCCATGCTGCGTTTTTTCAGCGCACTGCGGCTTTTGATCTCGGCGGCCCGCGTACGGCCGATGCCATCATCCTCCACTTCGATGCGCAATGCACGGCCGTCCCGCTGGATGCGCAGTGCCAGCTCCCCGCCATCGGACTTCTGCATCAGGCCATGCCAGATGGCATTCTCCAAATAGGGTTGGATGAGCATTGGTGGGATCATGGTGGCTTCCTGATCGATGGCCGGGTCCACGGAAATGTGGTGGCTGAACTTATCATCAAAGCGCGAGGCCTCCAACTCCATGTACAAGCGCAAGGCCTGCAGTTCATCCGCCAGTGGTACGGTGCGCTGGTCGCTGTGGTCCAGGATCAAGCGGATCAAGCGCGCGAACTTGCTCAGGTAGCGGTCGGCTTCTTCCGTGCGGCTGTTCAGCACGTGGTGGCGGATGCTGTTGAGGCTGTTGAACAGGAAATGGGGATTCATCTGTGCCCGCAAGGCGGTGAGTTCCATGTCCGCCAGGCGCTTGTCGAACTCCGATTTCAGCTGCGCTTCCTTGCGCACCGCATTGATGCGCAGGCGGAAGAAGACATACACCAATAGCAGCACTCCGATCAAAACGGCGCTTCGGAACCACCACGTCCTCCACCAGGGGGCGATCACGGTGAGCGGTACCACATCCGTGGCAAGTATGGTGTCATCCTCGCTCACTGCACGGAACTCCAACAGGTGGTGACCATCGGGGACATTGGCGAAGCTGGCTACGCCGTTCGCGTCCGTCGCCAACCACTCGTTCGCTGTGGGGGTCAGTCGGTATTCGATCCGGTGAGGAAACTGGCCCAAGACATCCACCAAGGAGAAGGTGAGTTTCAGGAAGTTCTGATCGTAGCGGAAGCGCAGCGCATGGTCGGGTCTTACCGCTTGCAGGTCGACCTCTTCATCGAAAACACGGATGGACGCCAAGTAAAGGCGCGGTACACCTTCCGGCCCCCGTTCACGCTCGGGTTCCCAGAAGAGCATCCGGCCCGCCGCGCCCACCAGCACATCCTCCGAACTTCGGACCACAGGCCCGCCCAAGCTACCGCCTGGCAAGCCCACTGCCGTGCCACACACCTGCCATCCGCTCATGGTCCGTTGCGCAAGCCCACCGATGCCTGAGAGCCAGAGTGATCCATCCGTATCGAAGAACAGCTCGCCCACACGTTCAAAGGGCAAGCTATCCTGGGAGGTGAGCGTACGTGTCCGGAACGGATGTTCTAACGGGTCGTCCACCACCACCACGCCGCGTTTGGCATCGGTCATCCAGATGCGCCCCTGTGGGTCGATGGCCATGGAGCCCACACGCTCGAGCCGTGCAACGGAGTCGCTGCGCATCGCGAGGTCCAGGTTGATGAAATGCCCGCTTTCGGGATCGAGAATGGAGTAACCGCGATCGTGGCCGATCCACACGCGGCCTGCGCGGTCCTCCACGGCGGCAAGGAGGTTGCTGCCGTTGGCCAGTGCGTGCGGATCGTCACGCTCGGGAAGATATTGAGCGGCTACGGAAAGGTCGGTACGCAGGCGGATCAGGCCATCGTGACGGCCGAGCAAATACAGCTCGCCGCTGGAGTGCCGGAACAAGTCCTGGAAGATGCTGTTCCAGCTGCTGTCGTTGAAGCCGCTCTCCGCGTAGGTCATACGCTGCGTACGCAGGTCGATGCGGTACAGCTTGTAGGCGCCGATAGCGAGCACTTCGTTCGGCCCGCTTCGCACCATGCCGTCCACGGAGAAATGCTCGCGTGAAGGATCGTCCCATACACTTTCCGGCGGTGCAATGCGCACGAGGCTTGCGTTCGATGGCTGGAATCGATAGATGCCGTCAAGGCCGTAGCCCGAGAGGAGCACGCTACCATCGTCCAAGGGCAAAAGGCACTGGATCACGTGCATGCCCACGTAGGGCTTTGCCTGCGACACGAACCGCAGTGAGCGGAACCGTTGGCGCGTATTGCTGAAGAGGCGCACATCCTGTCGCGTGATCACCAACAGGTCGCCTTGTACCGTGGTGCGCAGTCTGTTCACGCCCTGCCCATCGAGGCCAGCAAGCTCCGGCGCCTCGCCCGGCACCAGCATGTTGATCGTCCCGGATGTGGTGTCCAGCAGGGCCAAGCCCGTGGTATTATTGCCCACCCAGATGTTACCATCGGTATCCACGGTGAGCGCGTTGAAGGTGTTGGTGAACTGACGAATGGCACCGTCCTGCAGGATGGCGTAGCGGCGGAAGTGCTTGCCCGTGCTATCCATGTGGACGATGCCGGCACCCCAGGTGGTGGCCAGCAAACTGCCGTCCGGGGCCTGCGTCAGCTCGCGGAAGCTGTTGGTGCGCAGGTGCAGCTTGTTCACGGTGTTCTCCTCGGGCATGATGAAGTGGTGCATGGACCACTCAGGACCTTTCAGCCGGAGGATACCATTGGTGGTGGCACACCAATAGACATCGTCGTTGTAGCGGTCCTGGACCATGCAATAGCTATTCGTGCGCGCCCGGCTCTCGTAGGTGTTCCCATATTCAGGGAAGGCGATGCGGTCGAAGTTTCCCTGTTCCGCATTGAAGCGGCAAATAGCTGCATTGCGCACACCGAAGAAGAGGGTCCCGGCCCGGTCCTCCATCGCCCACGACACATGGGGTGCGGAGATGCTCCGTGGGTCTTCCGGCCGGTGCTGATAGCGCATACACGTGAGGCTGGAACGGTCCACCCGCGCCAAACCTCCGCTACCGGTGCCCACCCACAGTGTACCATCGCTGGCCAACAGCAGAAAGGTGAGATCGTCCGCAGGCATCGAGGTGCTGTCCGCAGGATCGTGCTGCAACACGCGCATGTGGGATCCATCGTAGCGGTGTAGTCCGTTGGAAGTGGCGATCCACAGAAAACCATCGTCGTCCATCACCGCATCCCGCACATTGGTGGAAAGCAGCCCTTCCGCAGCGCCGATCACGCGCGGATTACCGAAAGAGCGCGTGCCTGCCACCTGTGCCCCGGCAGGCACGAGCAGCGCTATGCAAAAAGCAGTGGTAAGAAGGCGAATGCATCCCATGAGTGCGTTGGAGGAGGGCTTCTTGTGGAATCGTCTGCAAGTAAACACCCACACGACCGTGTACGAAGATGATGGATCCTGATGGACAGGTAGCCGGATGGAAGGTCCCATTGAGCCGTTGCCGGGATCGGCTGAGCCATTCCCGGAGATCGATTATCCCATCGCGCAAATAGGCTGAAAGTCATTTCTTCGTGAGTTGGGCATGGCATTTCCTACAGCTACCTTCAAGCGCTGTACTTGACGGGGCGCAGTTCGAAAGCCCTGTCCTGAACAAACCGACCAACCGATCCTCCTCCCCATGAAAACTCCCTTAACCCTTTCGCTACTCTTTGCTGCTGCGGGTCTCTTCGCACAGCCCACCATCCAGCAATTCAGCTTTGTGCCGGGCACCACCATCGTAGTGGACAACGAGTTCCCCATCAGCTCCGCAGGAGCTTCCGGAGCCAAGGTCACTTGGGATTACAGCAGCCTCGCCTTCAGCAGCGAGGAGATCACCTATGTAGCGCAGGCTATCGCCACGATCGAAGGGGCCGACCAATTCCCCGGTGCCACTGGTGCCCTTGTGGTCGAAGCCGATGGTCTCGCTGATCATTTTTTCTTCGACTTCATGAACGGTATAGCCGAGCATGGAGAACTCCTTTCCGGTGGGGGAGATGATATGGCCATCATCTATTCCGACCCCATGGTGATGTGTGCTACGCCGCTAGCATTGGGCGCTAGCGGCTCGGACAGTTTCGCCTACAATATTCCGATCACGGGCATGCCAGCCAGCTATACGGGTGGCATTTCATGGAACGTGGATGCTTACGGCACGTTGAAGCTGCCAAATGCCACTTACACCGATGTGATACGGGTACACAGTATGGCGTACGATACCATTGTCACCCATGTGGGTGGTAGTCAGGTCATCACCAATGGCCTGGAGGAAACCTGGTCGTGGTTCAAGAGCGGTTATCCAATGGCGTTGCTCACCTATTCGATCCTTAGTGATGAGTTCGGCACGGAGACGGGTGCCACTGAAGCCATCATCTCCATCACCGTACCCACTGAACTGGATGAAGGGCGTCTGCTTGCGCCGTTCGCACATCCCAACCCCACGAGCGGCACCTGCATGGTCAGCTTTCCCAGCGCGGAGGCTCCCAGTGTAAATCTGCTGAATGCCACAGGTCAGGTGATCCTGGAGCAGGGTCTGAAAGGAGTTGCTCCCACGCTCCAGGTGGACTTTACGGACCATGCAGTGGGCGCCTATGTCCTCGATGACCCTCGGGATCGTATGACTTATTATTTTTCCACCTGCCCATGCACTACCAAACCTTCGCTCCCCCGCAAGACCTCCGCGACCTGGTCCGCTTCTGGTGGACCTTGGAAAGCTCGGCCAGCGGGATGGTGCCGCATCGCTTGATGGCGGAGACCTGCCCGAACATCGTGGTGATCCGTAACGGTTCGTTCACGGAGGCCGATGGTACCCTTGCCCCTGCGGTGCATCTGGCCGGAGCGCTGACGCGGGCCACCGATAACACCGCGCAAGGTCCGTTCAGCCTTTTCGGGACCTACCTGTGGCCGTGGGCCGTGCAAGCCTTGTTCCAGCGGGAAGCCAACGCCGTGCAGGACCGGTTCATCGCATGGGGCGAACTTTTGCCGGGAGCGGCCCGGCAGGAACAATGGCCGACAATGCATGCCGAAGCGTGGTTTAACGACGTGGCAGATGTACTGCGGAGGTTGCGGACGGATGGAGCGCGTGATGCTGAATTGGAAGAAGCCGTGCGTTCCTTGGCGAAGGATGGTGCGGCCGTAACGGTGGAGGAACTCGCGATGAACTGCGGATTGGCCCGTCGCCAGTTCGAGCGGCGCTTCAAGGCCTGCACGGGCTTCTCCCCTGCCTTGTTCCAGCGGATCCTGCGGTTCCAGCGCACGTACCGGCTGCTGGAGAACGGCGTTGCCCGGAACCTTACCGATGTGGCCTTGGAAGCAGGCTATTTCGATCAATCGCATTTCATCCGCGATTTCAAGCGCTTCGGGGGCATGGACCCGAAACAGTATTTCCGGCATGCGCCGGAGAAGGTGGACAACTTCGTGCGGTTGCCATGACGCGATCATCCAATTCCACACTGTTCCGAGCGTGTTGTTTTGCACCATGAAAAAGCCGAACCTCCCCGCAGGCCACCAACAGATGGTGCCCTATTTCCTGGTGAACGATGCCGATGCGTTCATCACCTTCCTCAAGAATGTGCTCGGTGCGAAGGACCGTGAGATGCACCGCGACGGGACGGGCCACGTGCGCCACGCGGAGCTTACGATCGGCAATGCCGTGCTTATGATCGGCCAAAGCCGCGACCAGTGGAAGGCGCAAAGCTCCATGAACTACCTGTACGTGACCGATATCGATGCCACGCATCGCGCGTGTCTGGCGGCTGGCTGCACTGAACGCTATCCGCCCAGCGACCATGAATATGGCGTGCGCGGCTCCGGGATCCAGGACAACTGGGGCAATACGTGGTGGCTGGCGCAGCCGAACGAGTGAGTGCATGCCGGGGCAAGCTGAATGGATCTGAACGGGCCGAAGTCCGGACAGACCATGCTGTCCAGTCCGGTACAGGACCGCATCATGGACTTCGAGGAGATCCCCGCCGCGTATCGCTATGCGGAAACCGGAAAGAAGATCGGCAGCGTGGTGATCCGGGTGCCGCGAAGGCACGTTGTGAAAGCAGATCACGAAGACCAACTGGATCGGCTCAGATCCCCTGAAAAGCCTTCGGCGTGCCCTCCTCGACGCACTTGAACAAAGGCATGAGGTATGAATGGAAATGGGTGCGATCCACATATAGCTTTGGTCCCATCTCATATCATCCATGGTCCAGCCCGATTCCATTCCATTGAGGCATATGATGCTCTTGTGCTCGTGGATGTTCCTGCTCTCTTGCACAGGCCAGGGCGGGAATACCATTCCGCAAGCCCCCGTGCAACCCAGTACCGATAAACTGCTGGAGGGTACCCTCCGTGGACCCGCTCAGGAACAGATCAGCGAATACATCCGCCGCATGTTCCAGGACCGGGAAGGGAATATCTGGTTCGGCACCAACGGAGATGGCGTGTGCCGCTATGATGGGCGTTCGCTTGTTTATTACCTGGCCGGAACCACCGTGCGTGGGGATCGTACAGGATGCGAAAGGAGACCTGTGGTTCGCGACATCAAGCGGTGTTGCGCGTTACGATGGCACCAATTTCACCCGGTACACCAAGGCGGATGGATCGGCCGGCGACGACATGTGGAGTGTGGTGCTGGACCGGAATGGAACTATCTGGTTCGGCACGGTGGATGGTGTATCCCGTTTCGATGGAGCGCAGTTTACGTCTTTCGCGCTTCCAGTACCTGACCTCACAGGCCGGAAGGATGTGTTCCCTGCACCGAAATTGGTGAACTGCATCGTACAGGACAAGGCCGGGAATATCTGGTTCGGCACCAATGGTGGCGGGGCCTATCGCTACGATGGCCGAAAGCTTACCAACTATTCGGAAAAGGAAGGGCTCTGCAACAACTTCGTTCAGTCCATCATCGAGGACCGTGCTGGCAAGATGTGGTTCGGGACCCGCTTTGGAGGTCTTTGCATGTACGACGGGAGCGGCTTTACATCGATCGCGAAGAAGTAGGGGTTGGCCAGTGATTTTGTTTGGTCATTGTATCCGGACCGGGCCGGCACCCTCTGGATCTGCTCGGCAGGCGGAGGGCTGTGTTCCCTGCGTGGAGAAGAAGTCACCTGCTACAACGAAAAGGATGGGCTGGGCAACCAGTATGTGCAAAGCATCCTGGAAGATGGCGCCGGGCATCTTTGGATCGGCACGTCCGGTGGCGTGTACCGCTTCGATGGAAAGCGCTTCACGAACTGGACGAAAATGGATGCGCAGGTGGGGATGAACTTGGTGAAGTGAAGGGCGCTCTTCACCATGCAGAGCACCGGCCTCCCCTCAGATCCAGTGAAAAACCTACAGCGTGAGCCCTATGCCGCAGTCCCGCTGGGAATAAGATCCATCTTTGCGTCATGCGCTCCTTACTCCCCTTTCTCCTCGCCCTGTTCAGCTTGAATGCCACGGCCCAGCAATGGAACTGGGCCACCAGCGGAGGTGGCACCAGCAATGAGGACCAGTGCTACGCCATAGCCACCGACAGCCAAGGCAACGTGTACTATGCCGGCACCACGCGGGGCAGCAACGGCGTGTTCGCATGCGGCGCGGTGGACGTGGGCGCCACCACCGGTGCCGTAGTAGTGAAGTACAGCGCGCAGGGCACATGCCTGTGGATGCGCACCATCACCGTGCCCAGCTTCGATGCGCGGGCCTATGCCATCGCCATCGATGCGCAGGACCGCATCTACGTCACCGGCAGCTACCGGGGCACGGCCACCTTCAGTGACAGCCTCTCGTTGGCCAGCTTCGGCAGCAACAGCGACATCTTCCTGGCGCGCTACGACACCGCAGGCAATTGCCTGTGGGCCCGGCGTGCAGGCGGCAACTACTGGCCCGATGAAGCGCGCGGCATCGCACTTTCCGATGATGGCGGCATCTTCATAGCAGGAAAAAGCGGTGGCGACCCCATCCGCGTACACGACCAGCAACTGGCCAATCCCGGCGAGCACAACCAGGTCTTCCTGGCCCGCTTCGATAGCACGGGTGCGGTGCAATGGGCACGCATCTCCACCGGGAACGGCGATACCAAGAGCTGCCGGGGCATCAGCATCAGCGGCGATAAGCTCTACGTGACCGGCCAAGCCAACTTCGCCACGGCGAGCTACGGCAACCTCAGCCTCACCAACAACGCCAGCACCGGCAACCTCTATGTGCTGGCCTGCGACCTCGATGGCAACGGACTGTGGTCCCGCGCCTATTCCGGCCTTTCCAACGTGGAAGGCATGGGCATTGCGGCCGACAGCTTAGGCAACCTCTTCGTGGTGGGCCGCCTCTGGGGTAGCCTGCACCTGCCCGATGACACCTTGGCCTCGGTGAGCAGCGATGACGACATCCTGCTGCTGGGCTTGGACCAGGAAGGCAACTACCGCTGGGGACACAGTGCGGGTTCCGCAGCGCGCGACCTCGCTTGGGGCGTTACCACCGATGGCATGGGCAACGCCTACGTCGCCATGCATTTCCAGCAGACCATCCACCTGCTGGGGCAGAGCATTACGGCCCTGGGGAGTGAGGATGCCTTGATCCTTAAGCTACGCGCCGAAGGCACGCCGGTGTGGTACAGCCGCCCCAGTGGCTACCAACGCGATATCGCCTTGTGCATCCATCGCCAGCTTCAAGCACCACACCGTTTGTATTTCGGCGGCTACTTCTGGGGTACCATCACCTACGGCAACTCCACCATCAGCGACGTACTGAACGGCGACGGCATGCTGGTGAGCGGCATGGACACCACCTTCGCCGTGAACGTACACAGCATACCGGCGTGTCCCGGTGCATGCAATGGCAGCCGCACCGTATTCATCAATGGCGACGGGCCTTTCAATGTGCTCTGGAGCGATGGCGCCACCGCCACCACCCTGCTCGACCAATGCGCCGGCGAGCTCTCGGTGGTGGTGAGCGATGCCCATGGCCAGAGCATCATTGTGGATGCAGCGCTGGCCACCAGCACTGACCCCGCACTTAGCGTGCTGCAGCTCAACGATTCCCTATGGGTGGAAGGAGGTACGGGCTGGCAGTGGTTCCTCAACGGCGCAGTGCTGGCGGGTGCGGACAGTGCCTGGCACCTTGCCCTCAGCTCCGGCATGTACCATGTGGCCTATGTGGACGCGCAGGGTTGCGCATGGCTCTCGGACACGCTTTCCGTGGTGCTGGGCACCGGGGTGGAAGATGTTACTGTGGCGGCTCCTGTGCTGTACCCGAACCCCGGCAGCGACCGGATCTGGCTGCGCAATGGTTTACCGATCGCCTCGGCCCGCGCGTGGAGCATGGCCGGGCAGCGTCTCGACCCCGTGGTAGAGGGCAACCGGATGCTCCACATCGCACAGTGGACTCCCGGCCTCTGGATGGTGGAACTCACTTTCACCGACGGGAGCACCGGACGCTACCGGGTGCTGAAGGTGGACTGATACGGAGCGTGACCGAAGGAAAGATCCCCATCCTCGCGAACCTGCAAGCCGTTGACAAATGCTCTGCATGCGGCCAAATGCGTTGGAACCTATCTTGTCTATAAACCGCTCCACTTTGCGCACTGGAAGCCGTCGCATTCACGAGACCGTACAGGAACTCCTGCAGTTCCTGAAGAGCACCAGTTTCACAAGGGCGCTCGTGGTCGGTCTGGCGGTGACCATACCCATTGTGGCAGGCCTATTGCTCGGGGTTCTCGATATCGGACTGGCACTTGGCTTCGGTGCCTTCTGGAGTTCGCCCAGCGATATCAGTGGTAGCTTCAAGCACAAGAAGTACGGCATCCTCATCTCGGCCGCATTGGCCATGGTGGTCGCCTTTATCGGCGGCCATCTGCATTACGAAACATGGCTATCCCTCCCTATCCTCGGGGTTCTGAGCTTCAGCATTGCCTATCTCTCCGTGTACGGGTTCCGCGCTACGCTGATCAGCTTTTCCGGTCTTCTGGCGTTGATCCTGAGCTTTGCCTTGGACCCCGGTGACCTGGAGATCCATCAATATGCCCTGCTGATCGGTGTGGGAGGGCTTTGGTACCTGCTCTTGGCCAAGATCTGGTACCGGGTGAACGCCAAGGCGGAGATCGAGGAGTTCCTATCCCAGACCTATGCACTTACCGCGGACCTTCTGGAAACACGGGGGAAATTGGTAGGCCAGCAAGTGGACCGTGAGAAATTGCAGTCCAAGCTGTTGAACCTGCAGAGCGCACTTACGGAGAACCATGAGACCCTGCGCGAACTATTGATCCTTTCCAGAAAACCTTCCGGCTGGACGAATTACCAGAACAAACGCTTGTTGATCTTCGTGCAGTTGATCGACATGCTGGAAACAGCCATCGCCAATTCCGGTGATCATGACCGAATGGATGCGCTCCTTCGTAGCCACCCCAGGTATATCAAGGCATTCCAAGGTCTCTTTTTCGAAATGTCCCGCCATTTGCGGAGGATCTCCGAGGCGGCCAGTGGGAAAAGGATGCTTCCCAATAACGACGAACTGCAACAATACCTTGAAATTGACCAGGTGAAAAGATCCCTGCGTGCCGAAGACCTGGCCCACGATGAGTATTTCCTGCTGCGGAACTTGATCGAGTATCAGGAAAAGCAGTTCGACAAACTGAAGAAGATAAAGCTGTTGCTCGGCGAAGCCGATACGCTGAAGGTGGAACCGATCGACCACAAGTACGCCCAACGCTTCATCACCACACAGAACCTGGACCCCCGGCTGCTGGTACGGAATTTCGGTCTGCGCTCCTCCATCTTCCGGCATTCCATGCGGCTGTCGGTAACGGTGATGGTGGGCTATGCGCTCGGTCTGCTCTTTCCGTTCCAGAACCCGTACTGGATCCTGCTGACCATTATCGTGATCATGCGGCCGAGCTACGGCCTCACAAAGCGCCGGGCCAAGGACCGTATGCTGGGCACGCTTATCGGCGGGTCCATCGCTACGGCCGCGGTGTTCCTGATCGGCGACCCGAATGTCTACGCGGCCTTGAGCATTGCCTCCTTGGTGATCTCCGTTTCCATGCTCCAGAAGAACTTCAGGGCAGCTTCGATCTTCATCACGCTGGCCGTGGTATTCCTATATGCCATCATTGAACCGGACATCCTCACCGGGATCAAGTTCCGGATCATCGATACGCTCGTAGGCGCTGCGCTCGCCTATGCCGCCATGCGCTGGCTCTTGCCTACCTGGGAGTTCGTGGAGATCAACGGAAGTGTCGGGAAAAGCGTGAAGGCGAACCAATACTTCTTCCGGAAGATCACCGAGTTCTATACGAAAAAGGGAGACCTGCCCACCGCATACAACATCGCGCGCAAGGAGGCATTCTTGGCAACCTCCAACCTGAACTTGGCCTTCCAGCGTATGGCGCAGGAGCCCAAGTCGAAACAGCGGAATATCGATATCGTGTACGAGCTGGTCATCCTGAACCATGCGTTCCTGGCCTCGCTGGCATCACTGAGCATTTACATACAGCACTACACCACCACGGAGGCATCCGAACAGTTCAGGTCCACCACGGATAAGATCGACCAGAACCTGGATCGAGCGATCCACTGCTTGAAGCAGAACAACTTCGACCTTACGAACAGGCCCTCCCCCAACGAGTCTCCGTTTGAGCAACAGCAACTTGTCTTCAAGCATTTGGAGCTCAGTGATCTGGCATCCAAGGACCAGGGCACGATCCGTGATCTGCAAGAGGCTCATTTGGTTTGGGAACAGATGCAATGGCTCTACTCCATCAGTGGCAAAATGCTGAAGCTGGCTGCATCCGTGAAGGGCGGTCGATAGCAACCGCCAAGGTGCCCGTGGCCAGAATCCGTACACTTATTCCCATGGACGAAAGCAGGACCGGTAAAGCATTCGGCGGCGTGATGGGCACGGCTTTCAAGAGCGTGCGTGTTCGCATGCTCTGGGCTATGCTGTGCGTGCTGCTTTATGGAGCACTACCTGCACAGACGGTGGTGATCGACACGTTGCGCGCGGTGCAGCCGTGGGGCCAACAGGTGGAATACACCTTTCCGAGCGTGCGCCTTCCACAGGATCCGGCGGTGAGCGACAGCATCAACCGTCAACTTTCCATCGCTTTTCTTGGCGTGGATCCACTCACCTCAGAGAAGGACCCATTGAGCGAGCTGTGGGGCGAACCGGGGTCGAGTGGCGTACCACGGATCAACAGCTTGCACTGGACCTGTGAACGCTATGCTCCCGGCGCCCTCACGATCCACCTCGTAGGTGAAGCGTGTGGCGCGTACTGCGAAGGCTTTGATATGCACTATACCTATGATCTATACACCGGTGCGGCCTTGGACCTTGACGGAATGTTCAGCAAAACCGGGCTTGTGGTGGCCCAGGGTTTAATCACGCGGCGCTGGCAACAAAGGCTTGCACTGCGCATCGATCAACTGAAAGCGGAACGTGCAGCGCTCGGCGTAGGCCAGGAGACAGTGACCTATCAGGACGAAGCGATCGGGATGTTCGAAGAATGCATGGGTATGAACGGGCAACGCAGCGCTCCGATCGCTGACTTCTTCCCCACTCCGGATGGGCTGCGCTTCATCACCGCACGGTGCAGCCACCACGTGGACCAGGAAAAGGACGACCTCTTCCCCCTGGCGATCGACCTGTCGCGGGAAGAGGTATCCCCGTTGCTGCGGCTAGCAGCTCAGGTGGCGCTGGGTTGGTGAGGCGACATTATGCGCTCCGTTTTCATGCGTCGTATCGCGAATCGGCACGGCCTTTCAATATTGGGATATCACTGGTGTCCGGGATAATTTGACGATGCTGGCGTTTGTGCCCCCGGCTCGGGGGCCGGGGTCACAAAGAGGGATCCGAACAGATCGCCCCAGAAAAGCTGTCATGCCGGGCCTGATCCGGCATCCCACTCGAACGCGATCTTGTGTTTTCAAAAAGGCAAGGTCCCATTTCGTTGAACTTCAATTTCTGATCCGGCAGCACCTTGGTCTTTCCCCGGACAACAGTGATTGAGATATATGAGCCATGGCCACCCAACTCGTTGGCTGAGATCAATCCCCATGAGGAAGGGTCAAGATTTGGACCTCCTCACATCATGCCAAGTACTATCGGTATCTTCGTCATACCTAACCCCTTCACCATGCTTACAATTCGTACTCCCTTTGTACTGGCCCTTGGCCTCTCACTGATCGGTGCCGCACAACCCGCATTCGGCCAAGCCTGTACCTCCACGGATGTGCTGGCCACTCCGTATGATTCGAACAATGGGCTGGACGGCATCATGTTCGACCTCACCGCGCTCAGCGATATCACCATCAACTGCTTCGAGGTGAACATGGCACTCGGGAACTATGATGCCGTGATCCTTCACAAAACAGGCACGCATGTGGGCTTTGAACAGAGCGCAGGAGCATGGACAGAGCTCGGCACGGCTCCGGCCATACCAAGCAACGGTGAGGGCGTTCCTACTGCGATACCGATCGATGTGAACGTGGGCATGGTAGCCGGCACCACGCACGCGTTCTACATCAGTACCACGGACGGTTCGAGCACCAAGTACACCGATGGTAATCTCCTGGGTGCGGTCTTCGCTTCGGATGCCAACCTGCAAGTGAAGCAGGGAACGGGGATCAACTACCCGTTCGCATTCAACCTCTCGCCACGGAAATTCAATGGCACGATCCACTATTCGGCAGGAGCCGTGGGCATCGCCGACCAGCTCGCCACTCCCTTGCTCTCCCCATGGCCAAATCCGGCCACGAAAACGCTCCACATTGCCGGAAGCATTGGATGGACCGTTACAGTTACCAACGCATTGGGGCAAGTACTATCCCGCAGCCCTTGGAGTGCCGAGTTGGATGTATCAAACCTCGCTTCCGGGCTCTATTTGCTGAACCTTTCGGATAAGGATGGCAATCGCTTGGGAAGCGTACAGTTCGTGAAGGAATAGGATTTCCTAAGCCCGCTATTTACCGACCAGATCGGGTTCGGCCGGCTACCCGACCGTTGGGTTCCACCTACCTGAAAGTACCGTTCCTGCTCGGTTAAGCACCATATCCCCTGCGCTCGCGTTTTCCGCGAGTGCGGGGCAGCTGATCCGCCTCCGGCGGTTTCCAGCATCATGGACTCTCCCACTGCTCTGCCTATTCCACCCCTGTTCCATTTGATCCCCATGCGATGAAAAGTACCGTTCCTGTTCGGTAACACACCGCAGCCCGTTACCTGCATACGGGACGCTTCCATCCGCTCCACCTTCGATGCAAATCCGATGCATCATGGAAGACACATACGCTCTTGAGGGCGATCACACACGATCCAGCTTGCCATGGAACCAGTTGGTTTTTCTGATGGCAATGATCCTTCCGGCCTGCACGGTTTTCGCGCAAGCCCAGACCATGGATCCTCCCAAACAACGCTGGAGCACCTATGTGGGTGGGATTGGAGAGGACCAAGTTCTGAGCGTGGCCGTGGACGATTCGCGGTACCTGTACGTCGCGGGCCGCACCACGGACAGCCTGCTGCTGGGGAATGACACCACCGGTAATTCCGGTTTCACCCATCAGCGGTACTACGGTGGTGGCGGGTCGGATGCATTCCTGGCCAAGTACGCCTCGCACGGAGCCCTGCTGTGGTGTACCTATTTCGGTGGAACTGGTGACGACGAGGCCGTGCAAGTAGTGGTCAAGGGAACGGATGAGGTGTACCTCGTTGGAAATACTACTTCGGTGGACAGCATTACCACGGATACCTTGTCCTACCAAGGCGCGCCGGGTGGCGGCACCGATATGTTCGTTGCTCGCTTCAGCCAAGATGGCGTGCTCCTCGGTGCGACGTATTTCGGAGGGCCTGCAGAAGAGCGGGCCACCGGGGCGGCGTTGGATGCTTGGGGAAGATTGGTCGTATGTGGCCATGCCGATGCGGCAGGCGCGTTCAACAGCGATGTTCCACCCCATCAACCGTGGACGGCCGGCAGCGATGGTCTGGTGCTGCTTTTTGATGGAACCGAGGAATTGCTGGCAGGCAGCTACCTGGGTGGTGAAGGCGATGACCGCCTGGTGCAGGTGGCCCAAGGCGATAGCACCGGAATTGTCCTCATTGGCAATACCAATAGCACTACGGGCATTGCAACAGCAGGTGCCATGACCGCTGATGCGCAAGGGGGAATGGATGCCATCCTGATAAAGTTGGACTCCAGCCTGGTGGTGCAGCACGGCACCTACTTCGGGGGAGCGGGTGATGACACCGGCCGCAGCGTGGCCGCGCGGAACGGTCTGGTGATCATCGGAGGCTCTACCATGTCGACGGATCTTTACACCACACCCCTCTCTCACCAACCCGACAACGCCGATGGGGAAGATGGATTCCTCGCTGCCTTGGCACCCGACCTGACCGTTCAATGGTGCACCTTTATTGGTGATACCGGGCAGGACGCACTCGCGTCCGTATTCATCGATGACCAGGATGCCTTCTACGTGGCAGGCACCACCACTTCCAACGCGAACCTCTCCACTTCCACTGATACCACTGGGGCCGTTCTTGCTGGCTCCAAGGATGCGTTCCTCATGCGGTTCAGCAACACGGGGTCATTGGATTGGTCGCGCTACGTGGGGGCCATGGCCGATGAGGAAGCGCATGCCATGACGGTGAAGCAACATACGGGCATCTACCTCGGAGGTCGTACCTCCTCCATCACCGGATTCACGGATAACCCGCACCAATCGGATTTTGGTGGTGGCACTTGGGACGGTTTCGCTTTGCGCTTGGATCAGAAGATCTCCTCCCCTCCCGGAGGGATCAGTACGTGCTCGGGCGGTGGTGGTGGAGGCGGCGGTGGCACGGGAGGAAGTGGTGGTCCAGGAGGGGTGAATCCACCGCAGAACAACTATCACGTCTGCTTGGGCGATTCCATCATGTTCGTGGCCTACAGCGGTTCGTTGGGCTTCGACTCCGATTGGATGTGGTACGCGGACTCCTGCGGTGTGAACACACAGTTCATCACCAAGGGCGATACGATCGTACTCTATCCGGATCACTCCTTCACCCTTTTCGTGCGGGCGGAAGGATCGGACCATGCGACAGCGTGCAGCTATGCGAACATCATCGTACACGAAATGCCGGAGCCGGTGGCCTTCGCCAGCGATACCGTATGTGCCGGTGCTCCGATCCAAGTGCATGGCAGCGGTGCAGAGACCTTTGCCTGGTTGGTGGCCGACTCGGTGATGGCAACTGGATCACAAGCCCAGATCACCGCACCCATGACTGCCGGGGTGTTCCACATCGTAGCGGCAGGAACCAATGGACCTGCTTGCACGGTGAACGTGGACCTCTTCGCGGAAGTGCTCCCAGCGCCGGATGTGGACTGGCAGGTCACACACATCAGCTGTGCGGGTGACCCTGGCATGATCGAACTGTCCATGCCCGACACGTCGATCACTGATCCGGACCAGCTCACATTCCTCTGGCAGCCCGATACCTTGCAAGGCAGTTGGATCACGGGCCTGCAAGCTGGGGAATACACAGTGGTCGTTACAGACACGCTGCTGGGATGCAGCCGCACCGATAGCATCGTGGTACTGAAGCCGCTCACGCTGGATGTGGATTGGGAGGTCACCCCCATTACCTGTGCGGGCGCTTCCGGAAGCATCCAACTGTTACTACCCGACACAGCCGGAATGGATTCCCTTCTCACGATCGCCTGGAGCATGAATGACCTGCACGGCCCGTTCGTCAGCGGCCTGGCCGGTGGGAACTATTCAGTGCTGGTGACCGATACAATGGGCTGTGCCCGGGCGGATACATTGCGATTGCCCGTGCCGCCATTCTCCATGGCCACGTGGCAGATCACCGGCACCACCTGTGCCGATGGCGATGATGGCAGCATCGCCTTGGTGCATCCGGACCTGGCCCTTTCCGACACCGCCTTCCTCTCCATCACATGGGCATTCCCCGAGCTTGAAGGCCCCGTGGTAACCGGTCTGGAGGCTGGCGGTTACGTCGTTACCGTCACCGACACCTTGGGCTGCAGCCGCACGGATAGCTTGGTGGTGCCGATGCCTCCCGCTTTGATGGACAGCGTGGCTACCACCTATGCCCTCTGTGGCCTGCCCACGGGCACCGCCCAAGTACATACGGGCAGCACCTCGCCGGGTCTGGCGTTCAACTTCGGAAACGGGCCGGACACCAACGGCCTACTGGAGCACTTGCCACCCGGGGACTACACGGTGACGGCCACGGACAGTGTGGGATGTCAACAGGAATTCGTCTTCACGATCCAATCCTTCGGCAATATCACCGTGAACATCGGTGCCGATACCTTGCTTGCGGAGAACGGTAGCACCCTGTTGGAGTGTTTCCAGTCGCCGCCGGATGATCTGGCCACCTTCCATTGGAGCCCGGAAATGGGATTGGACAACCCTGCATCCGCCAGTACCAATTGCACCGTATCGGACACCACGGTCTATGTGATGCAAGCCGTTTCCCAAGCCGGATGTTCCGCTTTCGATACCGTGGTGGTGGTGCCACGCTTCCCCGAACCGCCCACCATCGTCCCCCCCTGTGGCGATTTTTTCCTGCCGGATCACTTCTCACCGAACGGTGACAGGCAGAATGACATGCTCTGTGTAATGGGCGGCTGCCTCACCGAATTGGAATGGAACATCCACGACCGCTGGGGCGGCCCTGTGTTCAGTACTACTGCGCCGGATGCATGCTGGGACGGAACACATCGGGGAGCGGTGCTGCCCGCTGGCACTTACGTGTACACGCTCCGAGTGAAGCGAAGCAACGGTGAAGAGCTGCAACGCACCGGAACTATCACCTTGATGCGATGAACCGCGTAGCCCTCCTGCTGTTGGCCTGCGTAACTGGATCCCTAGTGCACGCGCAGGATGCCGCCCCCTTCTTCGCTGGGCGCACACCCTTGTTGCTGGACCCCTCGCGCACCGGCTTCGAATCCGGAGGGCGCATCAGCTTCCTCCACCAGGACCAATGGCTGCAGGTTCCGGGCGCATGGCGCAACGAGCAGCTGGCCGGGGAATGGTGCCTGCGTAATGACAAGAAGGAAGTGAACTCCTGGTTCGGCATGGGCTTGCGCGTGGGGAGTGAGCAGTTGGGTGCCAACGGTGGGCGTCTTTCGAACGTGGGAGTCCTCACGGCCGTCCACCTGAGGGCGGGGCCGAAGTCCTACCTCTCTTCCGGGTTGGAGCTGCGCTGGGCCAATGGCCGCTTGGGCGATGGAAGCGGCGCATGGGGCAGTCAGTACGACGGCATGCGCTACGATGCTGCCATGGCTTCCGGGGAAACATGGAGCACCAGCAACCAGACCTGGGCCGAAGCACGCGCCGGGATCTCCTTCACCGTAAAGGCCGAAGAGGAAAGTCCAAGGCGGCGCGAGCGCGACCTGCTGGTGGTCGGGGTGTCCGCTGATCATTTGGGTCATCTGGTGCTGAAGGAAAGCGGCACTTCCACCGCCGTTGCACCCATGCGTTTTACCGTTTACGGCTTGGGTGAACTGCCGCTGGGGCGCTGGGAAAATGGTTTCGTCGCTGCGGACCTGATCGGCCATGTGCAGGGCCCCTTCCAAACCGGCCGCCTGAACCTCTACGTGGGAAGGCACCTGTACAACCGCGTGCGTTCCCCCGGCGGGCCCATGCTCTTGGGCTTCAAAGCGGGTGTGGGCTACCAATGGCAAGGTGCCATTCTGGCCAACGCAGCAGTGGATCTGGGCAGCCTCACCATCGGAATGGCCTACGGATGGTCCCTCTTCAACGGCGATAAGATGGCCAGCGGAAGACAGACCTTTGAACTGATGATGCAGCTGCGCATGGCGAAGCGTATGCAGTGATACCTACCGATCTCTCATGAGCTTCAAAGCCCCCCTGCGTCCTGTGCGAACTGGGCCAATGTGGTGGGTGCAAGGGTGATGCTCATGTTCATCCCCTGCGACACCACCGCGGGTGTGAACGACGAATAGTATTGCTCGTCCACCTGCCCCAAGGCCACCACGGTGATGTCCATGCCAACCGGCAATTCGTAGCCACCACCGGTGGAGAATACACTCCCACTTCCGGAGCTAAGGTTCGTCAGCGAATTCAGGGTCGGAAACACCAGCCAGACCATGGTGTTGGAAGCAGTGAACGTTGGGGGGCAGGTTACCTGAACGGCGGTAAGCGGCTCGCCGCTGCCGTAGAAATAGTCACAGTTGATCCAGTTTAGTGAGTCCGACGGGAAAGAATAGGAGAAGCCGCCCAGCGGGATGGAATCGATGGTAGCACTGTCAATGGGCGTGATCGTGTTGTTGGGCCATAGGTCCCACATCATGGTACCATCGCTTTGTATGCGACCACTGAACAGAGCCATATCCGCATCCGGCAAACCGGGTATTGGAACGGACATGTATGACATGCCTGGTGCGAGGTGCAAGGGCTCACCGTCCTGCTCAGCGGTCAGGCGGAATTGGCCACCACTGACCAAGAGTCTGGGTTGCCCATTGTCGTTGCCCACGGTCTGTTTGTTCAGCAACAGCATGTCCCCCACGTTGAAGGCCTCCACCAAGGTGATATTGATGGGCCCGGTGGCCGTGCTCCCATCCGCCTTGCGGAAGGCGTGTGCAGCAAACCCCGCATAGAACCCCTGTGTCCCGTTTACATACCCCGGACCGTTATCGGTGGTAATAGTGTACTGCTGTGTGGCAGCGGCGAGGTTGTCAGCGAAGACATGATCTAAGGGATGCACCGCGGTAGAGGGAAACACCGGATTATCCGGCACCTCTGGAATGCGTGCCGGCATCTCCTTTTTACATCCGGACATCATCAACAAGATGAAGGCGAACAGCATCGTAGTGGGTATGGTGCTTTTCATGGTAGCTTGGGTTTGTCATCACCTGTGACATGCATAAAAGTACACGTACTGAGAACCCTTGGGGTTGGGTGGACCGAAAAAAAATGGACCTCGCGTAGGGTTGAGCTTCAGCAGCCGTAGCCATGCGAAGTCTGCTTCATCACCTATGCTCTTCCCTCGCTCCTGCAAGACTTCCTCGAGCGCGGAAAACCGCTTCACCTTAGCTTCGTTGCCTGAAGTGCGAGCCTTCGCAAAAGGCACAGATGGTGAACCCGGACAAGGCCGCACAAGTCGCAACTACCATGGAAGACAAAAACATGCTGAGTTATCTCAAGGAGGTGTTGGTGAATATGCCCAGCGACTGGCTGAACCTGACAACCCATCGGCTGGATATCTATGATGAAGAGCTGGCCAAGACCCAATTCCTGGATCAGTTCGAGATCTTGTTCAAGGCCAATGATGCCGGTCCAACTGCACTGGCCGCCTTGCCCACGGCCTACGATTACATTCGATTGGGACACCCCTTGTCCTCCGTGCTGGAATGGGCCATTGCCAAGTTGAACGGCCTGCCAGCGAAGAGCGTGGTCAGCTTCTCGTCCGGAACAATGCCTGTTCTGGCCATCCTGCGGAAGAACCTGTTGGACAAGAAGAACACCCGGATCTGTTACACCGGTGAACTGCCAACGTACTTCAACGCTGAGCTACTGCGAACGGTGTATGGCTATGCCTTTGAGCTGATGCACGTGGCGAAGTCGGAAGAGATCCCTGCCTTTGCAGGTAGCACCATCTTTCTTTCACAACAAGAAGGCTTCACCAAGGTCGACCTCGCCCCGAACATTGATTTTTTCATCCGTGTCCATGCCCAGTTCGGAAGTGTGCTCTTGGTGAATGGCAAGCAGAATGAGGCCTACATCTCCGAGATCCAGCACGTGCGGAGAAGGGAATCCATTGCCATGACCCCGGCCAACTGCCACGCGGCCTTGAAGTCACTGATCGATGGTTCGTCCGGCGAGGCTCGGAGAAGCGATCGCGCAGCGAACAAGGCGCTTGTGCTGAATTCAATAAGCGAGGTCACCGGCACGCGTACAAAAGCGCTGATCGCTTCCAGTGGGCTTTCCATGCAGTATGCAATCATGATGGGACTCATTCACGATGCCCTTGTAACCCACAAGGGGAAGAACATCCGGTTCATTGTTCCGCCGAACTGCTACGGCGGAACGAACGACCAGGCCAGGCGTGTTGCCGCTTGCATTGCCAATGTGGAGGTGGTTGACCTGCCCGTGGACGGCGATAACGAGATGGTCCAAAGCCTCGATGTCGTGCTGGCCAAGATCGCCAGTGAGGACGCCATCCCATACATCATCGCAGAGATCCCTACGAACCCGCGTGTTGAAGTCCCTGACCTCGATGACCTGAAGGAAGTGCTGAGCAAGGAACGGAGAACCGCGGCCGGCTCCATTGCTATCGAGCCGGTCTTTATCCTGGATCAAACGTTTTGCCCGAATGTCCATTTCCTGGGCGAGGGTGAGATACTCTCCACGGTGAGGACCATCGCCTACGTGAGCGGCTCGAAGTTCCCCAGTGGCGGGCTCTGCACGGCGGGCTACTGTGTCGGAAACGCCCTGACGGATGCCTTGATCGAGAAGGTCGAAACCCACTTGCGACTTTGCGACAACGAGGCCACCGATCTTCAAGTGGAGATCTTGGCGAAGCAGCTACCGTCCATGAAGCAGCGGATCCAGGATGCCTACAGGAACACCCGGGAATTCGTGCGCTTCATCCACGAGACCTTGCCGGATGCACGGATCAACTTTGTTTCGGAAGAGCTGGCAAAAGAAGGCTTCACCCCTTCCGTGTTCTCATTGGACCTTCCCACGAAAGGAAGTACGGATGAAGAGCGGGAAGCGTACAAGAGAGCGCTGAACCTCAAGCTCATCGATCGGATGATCACGGAGATCCCCAAGGAGAGCAAGTTCTGCGTGAGCTACGGGCAGCTGAAGGGATGCTATTGGACCATTCCCGCGACATCCACGCAAGGAACCACCAAAGAGGGTGACAAGGATTACATCGTCCGTGTGGCCGTTTCCCCGGATCTGGATCTGGAGCTGCATAAGAAGGTCTTCGCGGATTTCGTGGAGCAGGATGTGCTGGAGAAAAGCGAACTGAGGTAGCGGAGCGGGGTCAGGAAGCTGGGCTGGTCAACCATTGTTCCTGGAACGGGTGATCGATTACCCTTGGCTGAAGCCGTGCGTCACCCGGAAGTTCGTGAACTGGACTCGATATCTTCCGGGTTTTCAGATGTGTGCGTCCGACCCACGTCGTTTCCGAAGCCTGTACTTCCTGAAGGGTCCAACGCGCCAGATCCTACCTTGCGGTCATTCCAGCGCATCATGAAGAAAGGTATCGACGTCCTGCGGGATGGAACCCTGAACCGTTCCGTGGAGTTCACACGGGCAGAACGCGAAGTGTTGGGGCTGCAAGGCCTCTTGCCGTATGTGGTCGCCACGCAGCAACAGCAGGTGGAGCGTGTGATGGCCGGGTTGCGGCGGAAGGAAAGCGATATCGAGCGGTACATCCTCCTGAACTCCTTGCAGGACCGGAGCGAACAGCTGTTCTACGCCGTCGTTGTCCAACACATCGAAGAGATCATGCCCTTGATCTACACGCCCACCGTGGGGCAGGCCTGCCGTGAATTCTCGCACATCTTCCGCCAGACAAAAGGCTTCTACATCACCCCGGACGACAAGGGCCGCATCAGCGATATCCTTGGCAATTGGCCGGAAAAGGACATCCGCATCATCGTGGTCACAGATGGGCAGCGCATCCTCGGCTTGGGCGACCTGGGCGCGAACGGCATGGGCATCCCCATCGGCAAGCTGGCGTTGTACACGGCCACGGCGGGCATCCGACCGCATCAATGCCTGCCCGTGATGCTGGACGTGGGCACCAACAACCAGGAAATATTGGATGACGTGCTCTACTTGGGCTATCCGAAGAAACGGTTGGAAGGCGATGCCTACTTCGAATTAGTGGACGAATTCGTGCAGTCCGTGCAGCAGAAGTACCCCAAGGCACTGATCCAGTTCGAGGATTTCTCCACGCCGAACGCCTACCACTTTCTGGAAAAATACCGCGACAACGTGCTCTGTTTCAACGACGATATCCAAGGCACGGCTGCCGTCGCATTAGCGGGCGTGTATGCCTCCACGCGCATTACGGGCATGGCATTCAAGGACCTGCACGTGATGTTCCTCGGGGCCGGTTCCGCCGCCACGGGCATCGCCGACCTCATGGTATCCGCGTTCCAAGAGGAAGGCTTGAGCGAGGATGAAGCCTACCACCGCCTGTGGTTCCTGGACAGCAAGGGGCTGATCGTGGAAGGCCGCGATCAACTGAAGCCGCACAACCTGCGTTACGCGCACAAACATGCGCCGATGCAATTCATGGAAGCGCTGGACAGCCTCAAGCCCAACGTGCTCATCGGTGCCACCGGCTCGCCGGGCACCTTCAACAAAGCGGTGATCGAAAAGATGAGCGCCATGAACGATCGCCCGGTGATCTTCGCGCTGAGCAACCCCACCTCCCGCGCCGAATGCACCGCCGAGGAAGCGTACACCTGGAGCGATGGCCGGGCAGTCTTCACCAGCGGAAGTCCCTTCGACAAGGTCACGTACAAAGGCAAGGAATTCCGACCGGGCCAAGGCAACAACGCTTACGTATTCCCGGGCATCGGATTGGGCGCCATCATCGCCAACACGCGCATCATCAGCGATGCCATGTTCCTCATCGCCACGCGTACGTTAGCGGAAATGGTGCAGGAAAAGGATATCGCCCGCGGCTCCCTCTACCCACGCCTAACGGAGATCCGCAACCTCTCCCATGCCGTTGCCGTGGCCGTGGCCGAAGAGGCTTTTCGGAGCGGTTTGGCACGGGTTGAACGGCCTGATGATCTGGAGAAGGCCGTGGCGGACTATATGTATGATCCGTGGGAGGGTTTGAGCGGAGGCATAGCTGTGTAGAACCTGATCAGGTCCAAAGCAAGGTCAATGAAACACGAAAGGGTGGGCTCAGGGGATCTTCACGAATGCCGTGAGTAATGTATGTGAATAGAGGGCTTCCGATCAACGATCTTCGCCCCCGCTGAAAGACCACCGTCCTGCAGCCCGGTGAGCACTGCCCAATACTTAAACCCCAGCCCATTATGATACTTCGTTCCGCGAGCCTATTCCTGCTCGCTTTCTGGAGCACACAGGCCTTCTCATGGTCCAGCCCTGCCCATACCACCCCTTCGAACGGCAGCAGCACATGGATCTCAACGACCGTGGATTGGGCCGCTGTGGCCGCCTCGGAGGCCTACCAGCTCCAGGTCGATACCAGTGTGAACTTCAACTCCCCCCTACTGCTTTCCGTCACGCAGGCCTACATCAGCAGTTCCAACGGCAACAGCGACACCCGCCATGAGCTGAACGACCTGCGCTTCGGCACCTCCTACCGCTGGCGCGTGCGGGCCTATGTGAACGGTGACACCAGCGCCTGGAGCACGCCTTGGACCTTCACCACACGCGACTTCGTGAACCTGACAACACCTTCCGATGGCAGCTCCACGTGGACCGCGGTGACCATGGATTGGGCTCCGCACAGCGGTGTCAGCTTCTACGATGCACAGCTGGATACCACGGTGAACTTCAACTCTCCGGTGCTTCGCGAAGTGAGCCATGTGTACGGCAACAGCAGCGACGGCAACTATGATACCCGCTGGGACCAACAGGACCTGTACTTCGGCAAGACCTACCACTGGCGAGTGCGCGCACGCAGCGCAGTCGATACCAGCAGTTGGGGCACCGTGCGCACCTTCGATACCCGCGACTTTGTCAACCTGACAACACCGGCCAATGGCAGCTCTACCTGGACCGCGCTGACCCTGGATTGGGCCCCACATACCGGAGTCAGTTTCTACGATGCGCAGTTGGATACCTCGGCGAGCTTCAACTCACCGGTGCTTCGCGAAGTGAGCCATGTATATGGTAATAGCAGCGATGGCAATTACGACACCCGATGGGACCAGCAGGACCTCTACTTCGGCAAGACCTACCACTGGCGGGTGCGCGTACGGAACATGGTCGATACCAGTGGCTGGGGCACCGGGCGCAGTTTCGATACCCGCGACTACGTTACGCTTTCATCACCAGCGAACATGGCGCTGAACCAGAACGTGGGCGGCATCACCCTGAACTGGGCGCCGCACAACGGCATCACCACTTACCAACTGCAGTGGGACACCACTTATCAGTTCAACTCAGCCCTCCTGCAAGCCGTGTCGAAACCCTATGGCAACAGCAGCGACGGCAATTCCGATACGCAGCACCCATCCGGTCCGCTGCTCGCAGACCAGTGGTACTTCTGGCAGGTGCGCGCCGTGAACGCCGTTGACACCAGTGCATGGACAATGCGCCGGTTCAGCACAGGTTCCACGTTGCCCGGTGTGCCGGCAATTCCGCAGCAGCTGGCCCCAGCCAACGGGTCCACGGTGAGCAGCGCAACGCTAATGCTCGAATGGAGTGCTGCATCCGGTGCCCAGAGCTACGCCTACCGCTTCTCCACCGAGACGGACCTCGCCAATACCACAGCCGTCAACAGCAGCGCCTTGCAAGCGGAAGTGGGACCGCTCACCGTAGGCAACACCTATTACTGGAGCGTTCAGGGTATCAACGGTGTCGATACCTCGGCCTGGAGCCCGATCTGGAGTTTCACCTACGACCCTTCGACTGGACTTCGTGAAAGCACCGGGCCAGCGCTGCTCATCTTCCCGAATCCGGCAAGGAATACGGTGAACATCACACTGACACAGGGCAATGCCGAACGCTTGATGCTCTACGACGCCAGCGGACGCATACTGCGTGACGAAGGCGTAACCGGCCAGAGCGTTGAGTTCGAAATGACCTCCTTGCCTCAGGGCAGCTACGTACTGCAGCTCCACAGCAGTGAGGGGATCATCACGCGATCCATTGTACGGGCTGATTGAGCGGACCTGGAACTCAACCCTGAGGGATGAGAACCGATCTGCACATGCAGAACCATTTCCCCATGCCCGCGCTCGCGTTTTTCGCGAGTGCGTCCGATCCATGCCGCCTCTGGCGGTTTCCAGATCATGTGAACAAGAGATGATCCCAAGAGTTCCACGTTTACATTGCCGGACCGATACCTTCACTACACAAGCCAGCTACCATGACCAACGAAGCCATCCGCGCCCTCGAACCCAAAGCACTCTGGAACCATTTCGCCGACCTCAACGCGGTGCCGCGTCCATCCAAGAAGGAGGAGCGTGTGATCCAGTTCATGAAGGAATTCGGGAAGAAGCTCGAGTTGCCCACGCACGTGGACCATGCGGGCAACGTGATCATCAAGAAGCCCGGTACGAAGGGCAAGGAGAAGATGACACCGGTGGCGCTGCAGAGCCACTTGGATATGGTACACCAGAAGAACAACGACACACAGTTCAACTTCGATACGGACGGCATTCGCATGAAGGTGGACGGTGATTGGGTGAAGGCCGATGGCACTACACTGGGCGCTGACAACGGCATCGGTGTGGCCACCATCATGACATTGCTCGAATCCACGGACATCCCACATCCTCCGTTGGAAGCGCTCTTCACCATCGATGAGGAGACCGGAATGACGGGCGCATTCGAGCTGAAGGGCGGATTGCTGGATGCCCACATCCTGCTGAACCTGGACACCGAAGAGGACAACGAACTCACCATCGGGTGCGCCGGTGGCGTGGATGTAACGGCCAAGGGCACCTATGCCACCGAGGCCGCTCCCCAAGGCATCAATGGGTATCGCCTCTCGGTGAAAGGCTTGACCGGCGGGCATTCCGGCACGGAGATCCACATCGGGCGGGGCAACGCGAACAAGCTGATGAACCGGATCCTGCTGGAGAACGAGGGGCATGGCATCCGCGTCTCCACGATCGAGGGCGGCAGCTTGCGGAATGCGATCCCCCGCGAAAGCGTGGCCAGTATCGGCGTGCAGGCCGACAACGTGGAAGCCTTCACGAAGTCTTTCGAGAAGCTCCGCGACACCTTGAAGTCCGAGTACGGCACCACCGACCCGGAACTGAAGATCGAACTGGTGCCAGCTGACCTGATCGGAAACGTGATGGCCGCTGCTGACCAAGGCCGATTCCTTCGCGCGGTGCAAGCCTGCCCGGGCGGGATCTACCGGATGAGCCCCGATGTGGAGGGCCTGGTCCAGACGAGCAACAACGTGGCCCGGATCGAACTGAAGGATGGCAGCTACACGGTGATGTGCCTCACGCGTGGCTCGGTGGACACGGAGAAGATGGATGAGGCCAACAGCATCAGAGCGGTCTTTGAACTGATCGATGCCAAGGTGGAGTTCACTGGGGCATACCCCGGCTGGATCCCCCGACCCGATGCCAAGATCGTGAAGTTGATGAGCGACATCTATCGCAAGCGCTTTGATAGCGAACCACATGTACTGGCGTGCCACGCCGGCTTGGAGTGCGGCATCCTCGGTACCAACTACCCGGATATGGAGATGATCTCCTTCGGCCCCACCATCAGAGGCCCGCATTCACCGGACGAAAAGGTGCAGATCAGCTCGGTGCAAAAGTTCTGGGGGTATTTGCAGGAGGTGCTGGCGGAGCTTTGAACAGAAGCCCGCAGCGCATGATCAGAAAGTTCGTTCTTGCAGTATCAGTTTTCGCAATGGCCCAGGTGATGGCCCAGCAAGATGCTCCTCCTCTTGCCTTGCAAGGAACCTGGGAGGGAACGGTGAATGGGAACCGCTACGTGGAGCAGTGGACCTGCACCAATGACGCCTGCGATGGAAGCGCAAGCGCCTATCGCGGTGATACGGTACACCAGACCGAGATCATGCGGATCATGGAGTTTGCGGGGCATTGGCACCTGCTGGTTTGGATGGGCAATGGACCTGCCGTCGCCTTCACCCGCACCTTCGCCAATGACACTACCTGGACTTTTGAGAACAGGGAGCACGACTTCCCTCAGCGCATCAGCTACACCGTAAGTGGTGATGCGCTTGACGCCTACATCGCTGGCCCGGGAGAGACGGAAGAAATGATTTTCGATTTCAACCTGAAACGGGTGGAATAAAACCCGTTCCCGTTCGGTGATCGTCCATTTCCAGAGCGCAGGGTTGAACGCATGGGCCTGCCATCGGCCGGTTTATACCTTTCCACCCGGATGAAAGAACTCGATCTTGCTCGACGTTTGCACAGACTACGCCGCACGGTGATCATGCTGCAAACGGAATTGCGTTTGGAACACTTGGATGCCGAGCTGTTGGCGGAGATCGAACAGCAGATGGATCATGGCATCTCCACGGATCCCCGCTCGGCGCACTTGAGCCTTCTGGTGGATGCGCTACGTGAAAGTATCCTGACCCCGCGCCCCGAATTATTCCGGGATGCGACCAGGGCCAGCGAGCAATTGAAGGAGGGGGTCGAGGTGATCTTGGACAACTTGTGAGCGCTTGGGGCCAAGGGGTCCCGATCTATACACACAGGCAGGATCACCGCTGGAGGCTCACGGGCCACTTGGGACCGAAGTGATCGCTCAACTGAACAACGGCAAGCGTTCGGGAGTTATCCTCTCAAACAGCCCCCAAATGAAGCGAGGACTTGCAATTATTCTCTTACTGATCGGATGTGCAGTGATCATCTACGGCGTGAGTGAAAAAGATAAAGGCCAAGCGTCCATCGAGATCGGCAAGGCGGAGATCGATATCGGCAAGAAGGACAGTGCCTTCTCCCCTTACTTTATCGTAGGCGGCATTGCCGCGATCGCGGGTGTTGTGCTGCTGGCCGCAGGTGGAAAAAAGTAGGGCCAGCCCGATCTTAGAAGGTCAAGCAATAACATTGGTTGGCTTGCACACCGAGAAGTGCACCACATACTTTCACGGTCCAAAAGCACTCCTGTAGGCGTGCGCCTAAAATGATGGACCATGACTGTTCGGAACGCCGTTCTCCTGAGCTTCACCCTCCTGCTCAACCCGGCTTTTGCTTGGAACACACCCGTTCACACGGCACCCTCGAACGGGAGCGATACGTGGGTGGGTGCCAAGGTGGACTGGGTTCCGGTTAGTGGGTCGCAAGCCTACCAACTTCAGGTGGATACCAGTGCTAATTTCAATTCGCCGTTGTTTTTCTCGGCTACACAGGCATATATCAATAGTACCGACGGCAACGGCGACACGCAGCGCATGTTGAGCGATCTGCGTTTCGGTACCACTTACTTCTGGCGGGTCCGTGCGTATGTGACGGGTGACACCAGTGCGTGGAGCATTCCATGGACCTTCGTTACACGTGACCTGGTGACCCTCTCCTCCCCCGACAATGGCAGTGTTCGATGGACCGGCCTCACGTTGGACTGGGCAGTACACAGAGGTGTCACGTTTTACGATGCGCAGGCCGACACTTCGGCGAACTTCGATTCCCCCGCGTTAAGGGAGGTGAGCCATGCCTATGTGAACAGCACTGATGGTAATGGCGACACGGAGTGGCAATTGAAGGACCTGTACTTCGGCAAGACCTACCACTGGCGGGTCCGCGCACGGAATGATGTGGATACCTGTACTTGGAGCACGTCCTGGTCCTTTATAACCCGCGACCAGGCCAACCTCACTTCACCGGCAAACCTGGCGCTGAACCGGAGCGTGGCCGGGATCACCCTGAACTGGGCCCCACACGCTGGCGTAACCACTTATCAATTACAATGGGACACCACGTACCAGTTCAATTCGGGACTGTTGCAAACCGTTGTCAAACCATACGTGAACAGCACCGATGGTAATTCCGATACACAGCATGCCACCGGTGCCTTGCTTAACGACCAATGGTATGTCTGGCGGGTGCGTGCGATCAACGCGGTGGACACCAGTGTTTGGACATCGCGCATTTTCAGCACCGGCTCCACATTACTCGAAGAGCCGTCGATACCTGAACTGATCTCCCCAGCGAATGGCAGCATCATTACGAGTTCCTTGACTGACCTGGAATGGACTGCTGCCAACCATGCGACAGCCTATGAATACCGCTTCGGCACAATGCAGGACCTGTCCAATGCAATGCCCATCCCCTCGTCCGGAACACAAGTGCAAGTGGGTCCGCTGATGCCGGGCACCACTTATTTCTGGAGCATACGCGGCCTCAATGCCGTGATCGCCTCGGAATGGAGCGATACTTGGAGCTTTACGTATGATCAAGCAACGGATATCAGCGCAACTACTCCGGAAGACCTCCGGGTCTTTCCCAATCCCACAACGAATTTAATTACCGTCACTCTTTCCAATGGCTTTGCATCGCGCCTGCTCCTAAGCGATCCCACTGGACGGACCGTGCGTGATCAACAAGTATCGGGGCACAGCTTCTCCACGGATCTTTCCGAACTCCGGCCCGGAACCTACGTGCTGCAGGTCTTAACAACCCATGGATCGTTCACCCGGAAGCTGGTGCGCTCCTATTGATCGGCGTTCGTTTAGAAAGATCCCCGGAGCCCTACCGCACAACCGTGACGTGCCCGTAGATGGTCTCGCGATCGGCCAAACTACCATCCACCAGCAGTGGGTCGTAAATGTAGCGCCAGGTGTATACGCCAATTGGCGCTGGCTTTCCACCGATGCTGCCATCCCAAGCACCATTGGGGTCCTTGGTCAGGAAGACCACTTCACCCCAACGATCGAACACGGCCAATTCCACACCTATCACTTGGTAATTCACCGGTGCGAAGAAATCGTTGGCCCCATCGCTGTTCGGGGTGAAGGTATTGGGCACGAATACGCGTGGTGGGCAGTATTCCTGGATGCGGATGGTATCCACCGTGGTACAGCGGGGCGGGTTTGTGGAGGCCACCACATAGTCCCCATGCTGCCTTATTTCGATATCGCGGGTCACCTCACCGGTGCTCCAGTCGAACAAGGTTCCCGTAAGACTACCCTGCAACGTGACCACGGAACGGGGATCCTCAAAGCAAGCATCCATCATGAGCACGGGAGCATGTTCGGGATAGGGAATGAAGGACAAGGAAATGGTGTCCCTTTCCGTGCAATAGCCGTTCGAGACCCGCACCCAAACATCCGCATTCGCCGAAATGTCCACAAAGCGTTCGTTGCTGCCGGTGCTCCACTGATAGAAAGGTCCTGGCTCGCCTGCATCCAAGGTGAGCACATCCCCTTCACAGAGCACGGAATCCGGGCCGAGCTCGAGTGTGATGCTGGGCATGAAGATGGCTTGTATAGTGGTTGTGCGGCTACAGCCTTCCGGAGTGGTGACGGTGACGCCGTATGTACCGGGGGCATTGTTGAGCGTGATCATACGGGTGGTGGCACCCGTGGTCCAGAGGTAGGTCGACCCTGGATTCCCGGCGTCGAGTACGAGCTGTTGTTCCACACAGATGGTGGTATCCGCCAAAGTGGGCACGGGTAAGGGGTTGAACAGGATGTTCACCGAATCCACGGCCTGACAATGGCTGTTCTGCACCAGCACTTGAACGAGCGCACTGCTCGTGATCTCCTCCACCTGCCCAATACCGCCACTGCTCCACGTGTATGTGGCGTCGGGTGCGGCACCTGCGTCCAACGTGGCCACTTCCTCATCGCAGAGTACTTGGTCCGGTCCGAGGTCCACGGAAACCTCCGGGATGAAGGTGACTATTCCATCATCGGTACGGACACAGCCCACAGGTGAGGTCACCGTTACATTATAGGTGTGGATCCCTGAAGGCTCATTCAAACTGATGGTCTGCGTGGTTTCACCTGTGCTCCAGAGGTAAGTGGCGCCGGGGTTGCCCGCATCGAGCACCAAGGTATTGGCCGCGCAAATGGTCGTATCCGGAATGTTCACTACCGGAGGTGGGTCGAAAAGGAGTTCCACTGTATCACTGCCGGTACAATACCCATTGGTCATATAAAGCCAGACCAAGGCATCGTCAGCGAAGGTGGCCACTTGGAATGGACTGCCGGTACTCCACAAGTAGGTGGCCCCCGGGAATGTACCGGGGTCGAGTTCGACCACCTCGCCGATGCATCGTCCTTGGTCCGGTCCCAGATCGATGGCCACCGATGGAGCAATGGTGACCGCAGCGGTCATGGTCCGGCTGCAACCACCTGCGGTGGTCACCGTAAGGGAGTAGTTGCCCGATACCGTGGGTACGGTGATGGATTGAGTGGTTTCTCCCGTGGACCAGAGGTAGGTGCAACCGGGGTTACCGGCATCGAAGACCAGCGGATCCTCGACACAGACCGTGGTATCCTGTATGGTCACCTGAGGTAAGGGGTCGAACACGAGCGAAACGGTATCACGGCCTACGCAACCGGCATTGCTGGTCACCTCCACCGAGTATTCCCCTGTAATTGTGGGCGACAACGTTTGTGTTTGCGCACCGGTGTTCCACAGGAAGGACATGCCGGCGTTACCTGCATTCAAGGGCCATGGATCGCCCTCGCACAAGGCTTGGTCCGGGCCGATGTCCACTGTTGGAATGGGGCTCACGGTGATCGGCGTGACCAAAGTATCCTCGCAGCCGTTTGCCCCGGTAACGATCAATGTGATGTCGTAGTTACTCTCGAGTGCGTAGTCATGCACCGGATCTTGATCAGTGGAAGTGGAACCATCGCCGAAGTCCCAGAGCCGGCTGATCATCGGCGTGTCGGAGGTGGTGACATCATGCAGCTCAAGCGGTTCTCCAAAGCAGGGAACGTTGTACGTAATGTCCACCACCGGTGCAGGGATCAGGGTAATGGTCTGAACCAGGGTGTCAGGACAACCAGCATCACTGTCCACGATCAATTGCACTTCATGATCCCCCGGGGTGTCGTAGCTGTGAAAGGGATTCTGAAGATCGCTGGTCTCACCGTCGCCGAAGATCCAATGCCATGAGGTGATGGGCGGCCCGCTCGTAACAGATGAATTGTCCGTGAACTGCACCGCGTTCATGCAATCACCCACTTGGCCGTATCCTGAGGCCACGATGCTCGGTGTTAGCGTAGTGCTGATGGTGGCCGAACAGCCGGTAACGGCGGTGAGGGTGCAATCGAACTGGGCGCCCGTAACCGGCGCGTTCACTACGATCGATGAAGTGGTCTCCCCCGTGCTCCACAGGTAGGAAGCAAAACCTACAGGAGCGGTCAATGTCGTGGTTGTGGAACCGGGACAGAAGTCCGAGGAGATCGACAAAGGGCTGCAATAGCAGTCAATGTACGCGTAACCGTAGTGCCCTCCCAGGTCACAATCGCCGGTTGCGAACTCAATGGTCACGGTTTGACCAGCGTATGAACTAAGGTCCATCCCTACGGTCGTCCAATCCTTGTAATTCACTGTGCTGAAGAATTGGTTCGTAATGGTGACAAAACCGGGTATACCACTGGTGGAATACACGTTGTACACGCCACAGTCGATCGATGCACCGGTTTGGTCGAACATGCGGATCTCGAAGCGGGGCTGCTCATTGGGGTCGTGCGAGGGGTCTTCCAGTACCACGGCATAGCGGTAAACGAAAAGCGAATTGCTGGCATCCACGGTCATGGAATAGGAAAGCCGCTCCGACTGAGCGCCGCTCTGGTCGTTCCCCAGCCGTGCTGAATAGAGTCCACCACCCGGTGCCACCACGGTGACTGCTCCATCGGTGTTCGGGTCGGTGCCAGGGCCGGACATGATGGTGTGACGACCGGCCACGATCATACTATTGTTGATGTTGATCGGGCAGCAAACCCCGGTGCCTCCGGTCCAGTTGGAGAAATTACCATCATCGAAGCCGGTGTTCGGGCAACTGCTGGCTTGGGACCACGCCATATGGGCGCAGCTCAACGAAAAAATGAAACAAGCAGTCCTGAATGCTCCGGTCTTCATGCGGTGGGATCCCTACGAAATATTCGACAAAATATGCAAACTATCCACATAGACTGACCAACTCGGGTTGAGGTTGCCCTGCCCTCCCACTTTTCAGGATCGAACGATCGGGATGTGGATAACTGATCTCGTCCACCCTCATCCAACAGGGTAACTTCGGGGCCGCACATTCCATCGTAGTTGTCGGTTTTCAGTTGTTGGTTGTCAGGCTTCCCTGGAAGAACTTCAGTGCCGCATTGCTCCATCGGAGCACATGTCCCTGACGACTGACGACCAGGAACTGCCAACTGGTACAGGATCCGAGACCTCAAATGCAATTCTCCCACCTTCACGTCCACACCCAATTCTCCCTTCTCGACGGCGCTAGCAACATCAGCGCACTCTATAAGAAAGCCGCAGCCGACGGCCAACCTGCCGTTGCCATCACCGATCATGGCAACATGTTCGGTGCGTTCAAGTTCGTGGCCGAGGCCGGCAAGCACAAGAACCCCGATGGCACGCCAAAGGTGAAGCCCATCGTGGGTTGTGAGTTCTATCTCGTGGAGGACCGCCACAAGAAAGCCTTCACCCGAGAGGACAAGGATCAGCGCTACCACCAACTGATGCTGGCCAAGAACGCCATCGGGTACAAGAACCTGAGCAAGCTCTGTTCCCTCGGGTACATCGAGGGCTACTACAGCAAATACCCCCGGATCGACAAGGAACTGGTGCTGCAATATCATGAAGGATTGATCGCCACCACCTGCTGCCTGGCGGCCAGTGTGCCCCGTACCATCCTGCGCAAGGGCGAGGCTGAAGGCGAAAAGGAGTTCAAGTGGTGGCTCAATCTTTTCGGTGAGGACTACTACATCGAAATGCAACGCCATGGTATCGCCGATCAGGACAAGGTGAACGCGGTGTTGCTGAAGTGGGCGGGGAAGTACAATGTGCCCATCATCGCCAGCAACGACAGCCATTATGTGGACCAGCAGGACGCCAACGCACACGACATTCTCCTCTGCTTGAACACCGGTGAAAAGCAGAGCACGCCCAAGGCCACCGATGCTGACGCGGAGAACGGCACCACCAAGGGCAAACGATTCGGCTTCTCCAACGATGAGTTCTTCTTCAAGACGAAGAACGAAATGCTGGATCGCTTCAAGGACATCCCGCAAGCACTGGACAACACCAACCAGATCGTGGATAAGGTGGAGGTGCTGAAGCTGAAGAAGGACATCCTGCTGCCGAACTTCGAGATACCCGCTGAATTTGCCGATCAGGACGAATACCTGCGATCCCTTACGTACGACGGAGCGGTGCGCAGATACCTGGGGGATCACACAAGCGCAGGGAGCGAGCCCGGTCTGAAGGGCGGCATTGATTCACTGGATCCGAAGATCAAGGAGCGCTTGGATTTCGAGCTCTTCACCATCAAGACGATGGGCTTTGCCGGCTATTTCCTGATCACGCAGGACTTCATCAACCACGGTCGCGACATCGGCGTGGTGATCGGGCCCGGCCGGGGTAGCGCGGCGGGTAGCGCGGTGGCCTATTGCATCGGCATCACCAACATCGACCCCATCAAGTACGACCTGCTGTTCGAGCGATTCCTTAATCCGGACCGCAAGAGCATGCCTGATATCGACACGGACTTCGACGACGAGGGCCGCCAGCGCGTGATCGACTACGTGGTGGAGAAGTATGGGAAGAACCAGGTGGCCCAGATCATCACCTACGGCAGCATCGCGGCCAAGAGCAGTATCCGCGACGTGGCGCGGGTGCTGGACCTGCCCCTGAACGAAGCGGACCGACTGGCCAAGCTGGTGCCGGAGCGACCCGGTATCAATTTGGGCCGCCTGCTGCGGGCGCCGCTGGATGGTGCTGGCAGCTTGAAGGACAAGGAGGGCCTCAGCAGCGATGAAATGGCCAACGTGCGGCAGTTGCGCCAAGTGCTGGAAAGCGGCGAAGCCACGGCCGACGTGCTGAACGAAGCGGAAAAACTGGAAGGTTCCGTACGCGGCACCGGCATCCATGCAGCGGGTATCATCATCGCCCCCAGCGACCTCACGGACATCATTCCCGTATGCACCAGCAAGGAATCCAACCTGCTCCTCACCCAGTATGATGGCCGCGTGATCGAGGATGCGGGTGTGATCAAGATGGACTTCCTTGGCCTGAAGACCTTGACCATCATCCGCGATGCCCTGCGCATGATCAAGGCCAACCACGGGATCGATATCGACCTGGACAACATCCCCTTGGATGATCCGAAGACCTTCAAACTCTACCAACGGGCCGAGACCAACGGCACATTCCAGTTCGAGAGTGTTGGCATGCAGAAGCATTTGCGTGAGCTGAAGCCTGACCAGTTCGCCGACTTGATCGCCATGAATGCCCTGTATCGACCAGGACCGATCGAGTATATCCCCAGCTTCATCAAGCGCAAGCATGGGCAGCAAGAGATCGTTTACGACCTGCCCGAGATGGAGGAGTTGCTCCAAGAGACGTACGGCATTACCGTGTACCAGGAGCAGGTGATGTTGCTGAGCCAGCGTTTGGCCGGTTTTACCAAGGGTGATGCCGACGTGCTGCGGAAGGCCATGGGCAAGAAGGACCGCGCCACGCTGGATAAGATGAAGGGCAAGTTCCTGGAAGGCACCGCCGAAAGGGGCTTGGACACCAAGGTCTGCGCCAAGGTGTGGACCGACTGGGAGGCATTCGCCCAATACGCTTTCAATAAATCCCACAGCACGTGCTATGCTTTTGTGGCTTACCAGACCGCATGGCTGAAGGCGAACTACCCGGCTGAGTTCATGGCCTCGGTGCTCACCCACTCACAAAGCAGCATCGAAAAGGTCACCTTTTTCATGGAGGAATGCCGCCGCATGGGTATTCCCGTGCTGGGACCCAATGTGAACGAAAGTGGATACCAGTTCAGCGTGAATGAACAAGGCCAGATCCGCTTCGGACTGGGCGCAGTGAAGGGTGTGGGTGAAGGGGCGGTGGACGCGATCGTGACCGAACGGCAGAGTGAGCGCGGTCCTTATGTGAGTGTGTACGATATGATCCGCCGCGTGAACCTGCGTAGCGCGAACCGTAAATCCCTGGAAAGCCTGGCCTATGCAGGTGCGTTCGATGACCTTGGCGGTATGCATCGTGCACATTTCTTCTTCAACTCAGGCGAAGGCAAACCCACCTTCATTGAAACCTTGGTTCGCTACGGCCAACAGCATCAGGACGGACAGGACAGCTCGCAGGTCAGCATGTTCGATATGGTGCACGACGAAGCAGCGGCGATCCCCGAACCTCCATTGCCGCCCGCCGAACCATGGAGCGCACTGGAGCAACTGCACCATGAGAAGGAGGTGATCGGCTTCTACCTCAGTGGACATCCGTTGGATGATCATCGGTTGGAGATCAAACATTTATGCAATGCGCAATTATCGCAGTTGGCGGACCTGAAGACCGTGGTAGGTCGCGAATTGTGCATGGCAGGTATCGTGACCAAGGCCGAGCACCGTATTGCCAAGAGTGGGAAGCCATTCGGTAGTTTTTCCATGGAGGACCATTACGGCAAGCAGGACTTCATGCTCTTCAGTGAGGATTACATGAAATTCAAGCTTTACCTCCAAGCTGGGACATTGTTGCTGCTGAAGGGCAGGGCGATGGAACGCACTTGGGGGCGCGATGAAGGGCAGCTCGAATTCAAGATCTCCAGCATCGATCTGCTGGCAGATGCCCGCGAGAAGTACATCAGCAAACTGATCGTACAAATGGACGCTGCACGTGTCAACGAGGCCATGAGCCGGGAATTAGCCGACATATTGGCTACCAGTAAAGGCCCTTGCAAAGTACTTGTCTCGCTCGTCGACAGTGAGGAGAACTTGGTGGTGGATGCCGCGAGCAAAGCCGGGAACGTGAGCATTACACAGGAGCTTACCGAGCAGTTGGACCGTTTGGGTGATATAAAATGGACACTTAGCTGACCAAGTGTCAGGTGAAATGGGTACGGCAGGAAGCTTGCTGAATGCGGAATACTTCGGACCTTAGCGGTCCAGAAAAATACGTGAACGAAAACCATCGATCAACGGCGCTGATCAGCGCCATAAACCTGTAGAACATGGCAATTGAACTGACCGACAGCAACTTTGAGGAACTCGCGCTGAAGAGCGATAAGCCGGTCTTGGTGGACTTTTGGGCGGAATGGTGCGGCCCCTGCCGCATGGTCGGTCCGGTAGTGGAGGAACTTGCCAAGGATTATGAAGGAAAGGCGGTGATAGGCAAAGTGAACGTGGACAACAATCCGCAGACCGCCATGAAGTACGGCATCCGCAGCATACCGACCATCCTGTTCCTGAAGAACGGCGAAGTGGTGGACCGCAGCGTAGGTGCAGTACCCAAGGCCACGTTGGCTGGTAAGCTCGATGGCCAGTTGGTCTGAGTTGCGGCCATTAGCCACATTGAACTTCAGTATTAAGGCCCGGTGTTCCCGGGCCTTTTTCATTTGGAACGGTGCGGATCCTAGTCCGCGAACTGCAGCTCGTACAGCTTCCTGTAAGCACCGTTCTTCGCCAGTAATTGCTGATGCGATCCCTGCTCAATGATCCGTCCCTCGCCCACCACCAGGATCCTGTCGGCTTTCTGGATGGTGCTGAGCCGGTGCGCTATAACTATGCTGGTGCGTCCCTCCGTGATCTTCTCCGTCGCTCGTTGGATCAACTGCTCGCTCATGCTGTCCACGCTGCTGGTGGCCTCGTCCAGCACCAGCACCTTGGGTGCATTGACGTAGGCGCGGATGAACGCGAGCAGCTGCCGTTGACCCACGCTTAGGATCGCGCCACGCTCCCGAACGCTCGTATCATAGCCTTCGGGCAATTGCATGATGAAGTCATGTGCGCCAACCGCTTTTGCCGCCGCCATCACTTCCTCACGCGTAATACGCTCGTCGTTCAAGGTGATGTTGTTGTGTACCGTGTCGCTGAAGAGGAACACATCCTGCAGTACCACCGAGATGCTCTTGCGCAACTCATCCAAGCGATAGTCGCGGATGTCATTCCCGTCCACCAACACCTTGCCCTTTTGGTATTCATAAGCCCGGCTCAATACGTTCACGATACTGCTTTTGCCGCTGCCGGTGGCGCCCACCAAGGCGATCATCTCTCCGGCCTTGGCCGAGAAGCTGATGTCCTTCAGCACATATTCCTCATCCACATAGGCCAACCATAGGTTGCGGAACTCGATGTCGCCTTTCACATCCGCCGTGCTCATGGTGCCGCTCTCGTCCATACCGGCCTCCGTATCCAGTACGGCAAATACGCGCTCACTACCCACCATGCCCATCTGCAATACATTGAAGCGGTCGGCCAGTTGGCGGATCGGGCGGTAAAGCATGTTGATGAACTGGATGTAGGCGATCAGTTCACCGAAAGTGGCCACTCCCTTCAGCACATCGCCAACGCCCCACCAGATGAGGAACGCGAGCGATACTGCACTGAGCACCTCCACCACCGGAAAAAACACCGAGTAGGCGAACACCGAGCGGATGTGGGCTCCCCGGTGTTCCCGGTTGATCTGTTTGAACTTCTCGTACTCCTGCTTCTCCCGGCCGAAGAGCTGAACGATGGCCATCCCTTGGATGTGTTCCTGCACGAAGGCATTCAGCTTCGAGACCTGGTTGCGCACTTGCTGGAAGCTCTTCTGGATCGCATTCTTGAAAATGTTCGTGGCCCATAACAGCAGCGGGATCGGCACCATGCTCCATAGCGCGAGTTCCCAGTTATACACGAACATCACTACCACAACCACCGTGAGTTTCAGGATGTCGCCCATGATCATCAACAGACCTTGGGAGAAGATCTGTTCGATGGTCTCTATATCGCTTACGACCCGGGTGACCAAGGTGCCGATCGGGGTCCGGTCGAAGTAGCGCATGCGGAAACCGGTGATCTTGGCGAAGAGTTGCTGGCGCAGGTCGAAGGTGACGGTCTGCCCCAACCAACTGGTCCAATAGGCCTGGAAGAACTGCACGCCGGCTTCCACGATCAGCAGGCCCACCACCACGGCCATGATCAGGTAGAGCCCCTGCAGATCACCCTTGGCAGCGTAGTCGTCGATCATTACGGCCATCAGCACGGGGCGGATCACCGCTACCAGCGACAGGAAGATGGTGAGCGCGAACGTGATCCAGAAGAGCCTACGGTAGGGATGCACGAAACGCATCACCCGCCGGAAAAGCCCCACATCGAACGCCGTGCCCTTCGTGCCGCTCATGCCTTTTCCTGCGGAATGAAGGGGTATTCAACACGCGACAGATAGAGCCCGCACGCCGGGGCGCTCTTGCCGGCCATGCCGCGATCATGGGAGGCGAGCACTTCGGCCATGTATTCCACCGGCCAATGGCCTTTGCCAATGCGGATGCAGGTACCCACGATCGCGCGCACCATGTTCCGCAAGTACCGGTTCGCGGTGATGGTGAAGCGATAGCCCACATCCGTGGCCACCCAATTGGCTTGCCGCACATCGCACATGGAAGTTCCATTGTCGCTGCCGGTGCGCTGGAAGCAGCTGAAATCCTGCGTGCCGATCATTACTTGACAAGCGGCGTCCATGGCAATCACATCCAGCTCCACATGAAGCAGGTAGGACCTCTGGTGGAGGAACGGGTCCTTTTGTCGGTGGATCAGGTAGGTATACTCCCGTTCCCGCGCACTGAACCTTGCGTGTGCATCATCGGCGACCAATAGCATGCGTTTCGCAGCGATGCTCGGCGGCAACAGACCGTTGATGCTGTTGTAGAATCCTTCGGTGTTCTCGATCGGCTCAGGCGCATCGAAGTGGATGAAGTAGGAAGAAGCATGGACGCCAGTGTCCGTGCGGCCGCAGCCCAACGCCGTCACCTTCGGTCTTCGCAGCCGCATGCGCAGGGCCTGCTCCACCTCCTCCTGCACGGTGGACGTTCCCTCCAGCTGCCGCTGCCAGCCCCGGTACGGTGTGCCGTCGTAGGCGAGTTCCATAAAATAGCGTGGCATGCAGGTCGATCAGACAATTAGTGGATCAGAAAATCCGAATTCGGGATGCAAAAGTAGGTCGGTGCCTGCGTGTGATCTTTGCGCGATGAAACGCATCGGTCTACTTTCCGACACCCATGGCTGGCTGGACCTACGGTTGCAAGAGCACTTCAAGGAGTGTGACGAGATCTGGCATGCGGGCGACATCGGCGGGAAAGCCGTAACGGACGAGCTGCAACGCTGGAAGCCACTGCGCGCGATCCATGGCAACATCGATGATGCGAAGACACGACTGGAATTCCCGGCTGATCAGCGATTCACCATCGAAGGCGTGCGCGTTTGGATGACCCATATCGGCGGCAGGCCACCGCGCTATGACCCGGCCGTACGGGATGAGCTGAAGCGCGATCCGCCTACCCTCTTTATCTGTGGGCACTCACACATCTGCATGGTGAAGTTCGACCCTGCATTGAATATGCTTTACATGAACCCAGGTGCCACTGGCAGGCACGGCTGGCACAAGGTGCGTACGGCACTGCGCTTCACGATCGACGGGCCCAAGCTGAAGGACCTGGAGGTGATCGAACTGGGCGCTAGAGGAGCTGGAGAGAATTTGGACGAGGAGGCGCAGAGGCGCTGAGAATGCAGGCTGGTACCATGTGCCGAGTAACCATAGAGTACGGAATTCTTGGCACCGCACACGGCATTGTACTCGGTACCCAATACCGATCCAGACACCACGCATCTCCTCTGCGTCACCGTGCCGAAGGGCTACCTCAACCTATCCATCCCCTTCACCAAAGCCTCATCCTTCCGGATGCCGCGCTCGGCCAGCAAGGTGAATACCACCATCAGGAGCGGCAAAATGGCACCAAGTCCAAAGCTGTTCTCCACCACCCCTCCTTGTTCCAAATAGGCGCGGATCGAGTTGTCTGTGATGAACAGGAAGACAAGGATCGCCATCACCAAAAGATTCACCATGCGGGTGATGCGCAGCTGGCGCATGCGATTGTTGTACATGAAGATGATGCCCACCAGCAATGCGGAAAGCACACCGAGCAGAATGGCGAAAGGGACCTTTGCCGTGGCATCGGTGATCGGTGTACCTTCGGAGTTGAACAACCCTGTAGTTCGGAAGATGAAGGTCTGATCCCCCCGCATGAAAGTGTCTACCGGGAAAAGAAAGGTGAGTGCTCCGCAAATGGCGGCCAGTAGCAAGAAGAGGGATTGTTTTCGTTGAAGCATGTGGCTTGGGGAAGGTGCGCGAAGATCGCCTCCTTGAACGGATGTGGGAAATCCAAAGCCTCAACCCCGGACAAAAAAAGTTGATGAAAGCCGGTTACTCCTTATTATTGCAACGTCATTCTTCGGCTGGCCCTCAGTTTTTTGTCAGCCCCTTCCCCATTACGACACCGAATTTTCTTCTTGAGCCTTGTGGCGCTACGCGGCTGAATACCGCATCCCACTCCGAATCCGTATAGCATGTCCGAGAAAGCCGCACTTGAGGCCCTTAAGCTCCCCGAGCTTAAGGAGATCGCCAAGCATTTGAAACTGAAAAAATACGAGACCCTGAAAAAGCAGGATCTCATCGCCAAGATCTTGGATGCTGCAAAGGCACAAGAGGCCCCAAAGGCCGCTGATAACCGGGATACGGACGCCATTGCCGAACTCGCCGTGGAGGATGAAACTCCTGATCCAGAGCCGGACCCCGAGCCGGAAGATGACGATGACGACGACGATGATGACAATGGGGATGACGATGACGACGATGATGATGATGACGATGACGACAACGGAATTGACGACGATGGGGACGACGATGATGATGATGAGAACGGCGTGAGTAAACCCTCTCCAGAGCGCCTTTCCGGAAAGGGAATTGAGCCCACGGGTATGTCAGCCAAGGAAGCTCGTGCAACTTCACCGACACCGGAAAAGGATGCACAGGAACGGGTGCAACGTCACGACGAACGCCCCAACGATACGAATGACCGCTTCGACCCCCGCGACCGCCAACAACGGAGAGGACGTCGCCCTCGTGTGGAAGTCGATCGCCCCAAGGAAGATCAGTCAGACACGGGTTCGAGGGATGCGAGTGCCACAACTGCCCCTGCTGCTCCTGAGTTGGACCGTGCAAACGAAAAACGTGAGGACCATCGCCACCGGAAGGACAGTACCAAGGACCAGCAAGCTGGAAAAGGTGATGGCCACGATCAACGTGACCGGCGCGACCAAGGCAAACCCCAAGGAAGGGATCAGCAACGGAACGAGCCGCGCGGGCAAAGTGACCAGCGTGGTGGCCAAGACTTACGCGGCTCCGGTGATCAGCGTTCAGGCGACCATCGTTCCGGAGATCAACGGTCAACTGACCAAGGGCGTCGGGGCGATCAGCGCCAGCAGCAACAGCAGCAGCAGCAACCCGCTTCGTTCGATGCCTTCATCGAGACGGACGGTGTGCTGGAGATCATGCCCGAGGGCTATGGTTTTCTCCGCAGCAGCGACTACAACTACCTGCCTTCGCCGGATGATGTATATGTGACACAGCAGCAGATCAAGCAAGCCGGCCTGAAGTTGGGTGATACCGTCCATGGCTATGTGCGCCCTCCTCGCGATCAGGACAAGTACTTCCCCTTGGTGAAGGTGGAAAGCATCAACGGCCGCGATCCCGAATGGGCCCGCGATCGTGTGCCTTTCAAATTCCTGACGCCGCTGTTCCCGGACGAGAAGTTCGACCTTACGAGTAAGGAGAGCACGTTGAGTACACGCGTCCTGGATCTGTTCGCCCCCATCGGTAAAGGGCAGCGCGGTTTGATCGTGGCACAGCCAAAGACGGGTAAGACCATTCTGCTGAAGGATGTGGCCAATGCCATTGCCGCAAACCATCCGGAAGTATACCTGATCGTATTGCTGATCGACGAACGCCCCGAAGAGGTGACGGACATGCAACGGAGCGTGAATGGCGAAGTGATCGCCAGCACCTTCGATGAGCCTGCAACGCGACACGTGGCCGTGGCCACCATGGTGTTGGAGAAGGCCAAGTGCCTTACCGAATGCGGACACGATGTGGTGATCCTCTTGGATTCCATCACTCGCTTGGCCCGCGCCTATAACACCGTGCAGCCCGCCAGTGGTAAGATCCTCTCCGGTGGTGTGGACGCCAACGCCTTGCAAAAGCCGAAGCGCTTCTTTGGTGCTGCGCGCAAGATCGAGAACGGAGGCTCGCTCACCATTCTCGCCACTGCGCTGACCGAAACGGGAAGCAAGATGGACGAGGTGATCTTTGAGGAGTTCAAGGGAACCGGTAACATGGAACTACAGCTCGACCGGAAGATCAGCAACCGCCGCATTTTCCCCGCTATCGATATCCTCGCCAGTGGTACCCGTCGTGATGACCTGCTCCACCACAAGGATGTACTGCAACGCACCTGGATCCTACGCAAGCACTTGGCGGATATGACGCCGGTGGAGGCGATGGAATTCGTGAAAGGCCGCATGGAAGGTACCAAGAGCAACGAGGAGTTCCTTGTTTCCATGAACGGTTGATCACAAGGCGGCCATGTCCGGGGTTAAGTCCACCCTTTTGTTGGTGCTTGTGGGCGTGGTCCTGCGCATGGGACTTTTCTATGCCGGTGTGAACGTGCCGCCGATGAAATTCATTCCGGTACACCTCCTGCTCGTGGTACTGGCCACTTATTCCAGCGGGCATCTGTTGCTCAACCATGATCCTTCCCGTGGATTCGGGGAGTTGCTGCGGGCCGGCTTCCAGACCGTTCTCGCCTATGCTTTCCTGATGTCCGTGTTCATCTGGTTCTTTTACAAGGCCATTGATACCACGGCATTCAGTAACTATAACGTCGAGCTTGTGGAGGGGTTTGTAAAACAAGGTTTCCCGAGGGAAGAGGCGGTGGAGAAAGTGGGTGCCATGTACAATGCCGGCAGTTATGCGGCGATCACTTTCTTCGGCTTGTTCTTTCTGGGCAGCTTCAATGCGCTTGCCTTTGCTGCGCTGCATCACAAGGTGCTGCGCAGGTTCAGGACGCAGTAGCCTGATGGGGCACTTTCCCGTGATCGAGATGTTGCGCTGTGGAGATCCACGTGAAGCGCTTGACCTCACGCCCTCGAAAGAGGTCTGAATGCACTGACCGCGGAGTCTTCAAGCGATGAACGCTTCGGCCAGCGCAGCCAGATCGAGCCCACCGAAATTGCCGCTGCTCATCATCAGCAGCACCCCTTCCTCTCCCATACCCTCTCGCACGGCACCCATCAATGCGATCGGCGTAGTAAGGACTTTCAGGTCATCCCGTTGAAAGGCGTTGCGGATACGCTCCGCAGGCACGGCTGGCAAACGCTTCAGCTGCACGGCATGCGGGTCATAGAACACCAAGGCATTGTCGGCACCGTCCAAGCATCCGGCGTACTGGTCGAGGAAATGCTCGCTGAGGCTGCTGAAGGTGTGCAGTTCCATGCACGCGGTGAGCTTGCGGCCCGGGAACTGCTCACGGACGGCATCCACGGTGGCTTGCAGTTTACTGGGCGAGTGGGCAAAATCCTTGTACACCACCTTCCCATCGTGCTCCGCTAGTTTCTCCAAACGCTTGGCTGCCCCGGTGAAGCTGGTGATCGCCGCATGGAATTCGCGGTCGCCGATGCCGAGCTGGTGGCACACATGCCGCGCCCCCTCCATGTTCATCAGGTTGTGCTTGCCGAAGACCTTCAGTTGCACTTCACCTTGTGGGGTCACCAACGATGTGATCCCATGGCGGATCACGTGTGCAGGCACGCCGTAGGGAACGTGGGCCACATCCTTTCTCCCCTTTCGTTCCTCTGCCAAGCGGACCACCTCCGGGTCCTCGGCGCAGTAGATCAACTTACCGCCCGGCTCGATCAGGTCAATGAAGGTGGCGAACTGCTCAACGTAACTCTCGAAGGTCTTGAAGACGTTGATATGATCCCATGCGATACCACTGATCAACGCGATATTCGGCTTATACAGGTGGAATTTAGGTACCGGCTCCAAGGTGGAAGCGAGGTACTCATCCCCCTCGATCACGGCCACGGAGCTCTTCGCCCCAAGCCGCACCATGCAATCGAAGCCCTCCAGCTGTGCTCCCACGAGGTAATCAAAATCAGCACCACTTGCGCGCAGCACATGCACGATCATCGATGTGATGGTGGTCTTGCCGTGGCTGCCACCGATCACCACCCGGGTCTTGTTCCGCGTTTGCTCGAGGAAGTAGGCCGGGTAGCTGAACACCGGTATACCCAGCTCCTGCGCACGTAGCAGCTCGGGATTATCGGCCCGGGCGTGCATACCGAGGATCACCGCATCCAGCTTGGAGGTAATGTCCTCCGGGTGCCAACCCAACTGGTTCGGCAGCAGGCCAAGGTTCTCCAAGCGGCTGCGGCTGGGTTCGAAGATCTCATCGTCACTACCGCTTACCTCAAAACCCTGCTGGTTGAGAGCGATGGCGAGGTTGTGCATGGCGCTGCCGCCGATGGCGATGAAGTGGACGCGTTTCATGGCGTAAAGGTGGAACAGCGCGTTGCACCTTTACGAAGGCACGAACGGAAGTGTCCACGATGCAGTGTCGAAATAGGCCCGGCCATGAACTTCCCATTGGAAGATATGCATCTGCATGCGTTGAAAGGAGATCCTATTCACCGCATAATGTGCGGAGATTAGGCTCCCTGTTCTCCGCAAGGCTCAACCTTGTGCAGGAGCGAGAGCCAATCTTCCTGAAACGAGTTTTACCTCGCACATACCTTTACAGCCGGATCGTCCGGTCATCAGATCTGCGGCGGTCACCCGGTAAATGGCAGTGCATTCGTGGTCTCGCGGTTGTTCCTGTTACCAATAATGGCCTCGATGACGTTGCGCTCCTTTCATCTTATTCTTCTTTCCCTTTGGCTTGCAGTTGGCGTCCATGCCGCAGTGGATACCACCGCACTGCGCGTTGGCATCGCAGGCACGGCTCCGTTCATCACTGCAGATACGAATGGCATATCCATGGATATCTGGGACCGCATTGCACTCCAGTTGGATGCGCGCTACACTACGGAAGTCTTCACTTCCGTTTCCGATGCCTTGCAGGCGTTGGAGGCCGGGCATCTTGATGCTGTCGTCGGTCCAGTGAGCATTAGCTCCGACCGGGTGGCACGCATGGATATGACACAACCATATTTCCGGAGCAGCCTATCCATTCTTTCGCGCAGCGATTCATTGAGCGCATGGGAACGTATCGAGCCCTTTTTCAGCATCAGGCTCTTGTATGCCTTAGCGCTGTTCCTCTTCATCCTGGCCTTTGTGGGAACGTTGCTTTGGCTTGCGGAAAGGAAGGCATCGCCGGAACAGTTCCCCAATGAACCTGCCCGGGGGATCGGGAACGGCATGTGGTGCGCCATTGTTACCATGAGCACCACGGGATATGGTGACATTGCACCGGTAACCCTGGCCGGGCGCATCATTGCCGGAAGTTGGATGGTGATCTCCATCATCTTCGCCACATCGATGGTAGCCGGCATCGCCAGTACGCTCACGTTGACCGGCCTTGGGCATACGGTGATCGATACAGCGGATAAGTTTCCGGGTAAGCGGATAGCCGTGCTGGACGGATCACCAGCGGAGGACTTAGTTGAAGATCATGGAGGCACCGTGGTGGCGAAGGTCAATCTGGATTCATGCTATGCTGCGTTATTGGACAAGCGTGTGGACGCGATCGTGTTCGATCGGCCGCAACTGCTTTACTTTTTCAACAAGAAGCAGGAAAAGGGCATGGCCGTTGCACCTGCGCAATACCAACCCCAGGGTTATGGCTTTGCCTTCCGAATGGATTCGCCCTACATGCCCGAAGTGGATGTGGAGCTGCTGCGCATGAAAGAGGATGGTGATCTGGACAAGATCCTGAAGGATTGGCTGGGGGAGGATGCCAAGTAGTGTGGTCCAAGCTTCTCCCTACTTCGAAGTTCCTCAGCTGGTCCCGACCTTCGCACCATGAAACTCTATACGATCGATACCGGTTTCTTCAAGTTGGATGGTGGTGCCATGTTCGGCGTGGTGCCGAAGGTGCTGTGGGACAAGGTGCATCCAGCCGATGAGAAAAATCTCTGTTCGTGGGCCATGCGTTGCTTGCTTGTGGAGACGGACGGTCACCTGATCTTGATCGACAATGGGATCGGGGACAAGCAGACTGAGAAGTTCTTCGGCCATTATTACCTCCATGGCGATGCCACGCTTGTCGGCTCATTGAAAAAGCACGGATTCACCCCGGATGACATTACCGATGTTTTCCTTACCCATCTGCACTTCGATCATTGCGGAGGAAGCATCAAGCGGGTGGGCGATAAACTGGTGCCCGCATTCAAGCACGCCACCTACTGGAGCAACAAGTACCACTGGAAATGGGCCACGGAGCCGAACTCGCGCGAGAAGGCCAGCTTCCTCAAGGAGAATATCCTGCCGATACAGGAGAGCGGCCAGCTGAAGTTCGTCGATGTGGAGCGCAAACAGGATACCGATACGCCTTTCGTGAAAAGCCTATTCCCCGGCTTCGACGTTCTCATGGTGAACGGCCATACCGACGCGATGATGATCCCGCACATCGCCTACAAGGGCCACACCTTGATCTACATGGCCGACCTGATCCCCAGCGCGAACCACATCCCCATCCCGTGGGTGATCAGTTACGATACACGGCCATTACTCAGCATGCAAGAGAAAGCACCGGTACTGGATTCTGCGGCGGATAAGGGGTCCATACTCTACTTCGAGCATGATCCCGTAACGGAATGTGCATTGGTGGAGCACACCGAAAAAGGCGTGAGGCTGAAAGAGACCTTGCGGTTGGAGGAGATATAGGCATTCACCAAAGCTCCACCCCGAAGATCTTCACCGTGGTGTACGCGAAACCGATGTAAACCCCATCGGTGCGTTCTTCCACCGGGAATACTTCCGCACTATCCATTCCTCCACTTCTACTGCGACCGGTGGCCAGGTTGAAGCCCATTCGGTGCATGGGGCATATGATGTCGCCTCCCTCGCACCAGCCTCCAACAAAGCTGCTTCCCTGATGCGGACAGCGGTCCAGCAGGGCGTGCAGCTTGCCAGCGTTGCGCACCAGGCAAATGGCCTTGTCCTTCACGCGCACACGCATCAGCTTGCCTTCCGGGAGACTCCCCGGATCACCTTCTTCCACGCGTTTCCAACGGATGCCCTCTACGATCATCAGGGACGAACATACGCCCCCGCCAGTCGCATATCGAACACGGCGGCGTCATTCTCCTTGGCCCAACGGCGCATCATGGCACGCGGTGTCCCCTCCATGTCAGCGCTCAGGATCCACTCCGATCCTCTTCCGGATGCACATGCTTTCGTATCCAGCCATCCTTGTCCGTACAAGACGATCGTGCTTGGGGTTGATGGCCATGGATGCCCTTTCGCGGTGCGGTCCACGGGTAGGAATGCATAGCTCTTCTTACCATGGACCACCCAATGCGGCAGGCTGTCCACATGTACAACACGATAGGCTCCGACCGAGCGGGCATGGTCTTCCACGTTGCGCTCGATCCATTCGTTCCCGGTCGGGTTGAACGCATAGAGTGTACGCCCATGCAGGAATGCACCGGAGAATCCATCACGATCCGTGTACGCCGTAAAACTTTCCTGCGTGTTGCGTTGGCGGGCTGTCCAGCCCCAACCGAAGAGCAGTATGGCCACGGTGGTCAAAGTTGCCAAGCGCGCCCATTTCCGGCCCTGCATCATCCACATGGCGAAGAAGGCCAATAACACATACAGGCCAACCATTCCCCAGAAACCAATGCGCACTGCCGGATAGGCTCCGGGCAAGCCGGCGAAGAATGCCGAGAGGAACCCCAGCAAAAGCAGGAGCCACTTCATCAGAGCGGTGAAGATCGGCCCGAGCACCGGTATGGCATGGACCACGATCACCACGATGCCGCCGTATACGCCGAGACCAACGAGACCTACAATGGCCATGTTCGCCGGGAGGAACCACACCGGAAATGCTTGGAACACATACAAGCATAGCGGAATGGTAAAAGCCTGTGCCGCGAGGCTCACCACGATAAGGGACCAAAAGAAGCGGCCCACTGCATGAGGTGGTGCCCACAGCAAATGGATCGGCCGGTAGAATACCGCGATGCCCAATACCGCAAGGAAGGATAGTTGGAAGCCCAGATGCATCAGCATGAGCGGGTCCCACAGCAAGAGCCCTATCGCTGCGAAGGCCAGGCTATTCAATGATTCCGTGCGCCCACGGCTCATCTCCGCCAAGGTGAAGAGTGAGAACATGATGGTGGCGCGGAGCACCGAAGGCGAGAACCCCGTGAGGCCCGCGTATGCCCATAGGGCGATCAATGCCATGATGCCACGAATAAGGCGGCTTCGCTTATCCTTACCGAGGAAGGACAATCCCCAGAGCACGGCAACATATATGATCCCTACGTGGGTGCCGCTCACGGCAAGTACATGTATGGTCCCGCTGCGCACGAATGCTTGGTTCTGATCGCGGGCCAATTCGTCCCGCATACCCAGAAGGATCGCCTTAGCCAGGGCGCGCTCACGATCCGGAAGCCCGGATTCCAGCAGCCAACCCGAGATGTGCTGCCGCGCTTGCTCGAATAAATTCTTGCTCTTGGAAGGTCCGCTCGTAAAATCCCAGCGATCCATCGGCGCGAAGCTTTCATGGTACACACCTCTGCTCCCTGCCCATTGGCGCACATCAAAGCCGCCGGGGTTCGGCATTTTGTCAATGCGTGTGGCCTTGCTGGCCAGCACAATACGATCATGGATCTGCACGGCACGGCGCGTGCTGTCGTGCAGGATGGTCACCATCATGGCACCGCTCGCGGGCTGCAGCACACCGGCCACCACGGCCGCACGTACTTGTGTCCACGCCCGCATCGTGCGGCCATTATCGGAGGCCACCTCCATTACTTGCACCTCCCATCCAGTAGCACTATCCACGAGTTGTTCCACATGGTCCGTGCGTGCCAGGTCACTGCGGATATTCTGCCACAGGTTCCCGAAGGAGAAAATGAGAATGAAGAGGGCAATACCAGGTATCCAGCGAAGCCCATATTCCTGCTTGCGGAGCGATAGGAACAAACAGAGTCCGAAACTGCTAAGCACCACCACCCAGCCAACAACCCATGGGATCATGAAGAAACGGCCTGCGACCAACCCGAGAATAAAGGGCACAGCGGCCCGCAGTAAAGGGGCGCGCACGAACGCGCTGGTGAGGTTTCCGCTACCGTGCATAATAGCATCGAATGGCCCACCCGCGCCGGAAGCTGCCGGGTCCTACCCCTCCCACTCTCCGTGGACAAGATAGCCGAAGGCACGGAATGTGGACAGTGAACCACCAGAGGAACGATCTTTGTCCCGGCCCCCATGCAGCGCTTGATCACCCTTCTCAGCATCCTCCTCGGTCTCACCGCCGTTGGAAAGGCTCAGTCCGACACGGTGCTGGCCACTGATCCACCGGCCGACACCACCGTGGTGCTGGATTGGAGGGCGCGCCATCAGCCCGCGCGAGCCACCATCTATTCGGCCATTTTGCCGGGTGCTGGTCAGGTGTACAATCGCAAATATTGGAAGGTGCCCATCGTGCTCGGAGGTCTGGGTGTTTCCTACTGGTTCATTCAGGACAACAACAAGGAATACCAGCGGTATAAGGCCGCTTATCTGGATGTAGTGAACGGCCGCACGGATGAGTTCAACGGTCAGTACAGCGGTGATCAATTGCGCAATGTGGCCGACACCTACCACCGTTGGCGCGATCTGAGCTATGTGGCCTTCGGGCTGGTTTACGCCCTCAACATCATCGATGCCTCCGTGGACGCCTACTTCGTGCGCTTCGACGTGAGCGATGACCTTTCACTTCGTGCGGGCCCATCACTTGACATGGCCGCACAAGGCGCGTTGGGGTTCACCCTCTCCGTAAAGCTGTGACGGCATCGCGGGGAAGCCACGGCTGGCCTCAGGACGCCTTCAGGCCCTTCTCCACGTACTGGATGATCGCGCCTGCAATGTCCTTCCCTGTCGCCTTTTCAATTCCTTCCAGACCGGGCGAGGCATTCACCTCAAGGACCAATGGGCCACGGGCACTCTGGAGCATGTCCACCCCGGCCACGCGCAGGCCCAAGGCCCGTGTGGCGTGTATGGCGATCTCCTCTTCTTCTGGCGAAAGGTCGATCAGCTCCGCTGCACCACCGCGGTGCAGGTTGCTTCGGAATTCACCTTCCTTCCCCTTGCGTCGCATGGCCCCTACAATGGCCCCGTCCACTACGAATGCGCGAATATCCTCGCCCTTGGCCTCTTGGATGAATTCCTGCACGATCACGCGGGCTTTCAGGCTGTTGAACGCTTCGATGACGGCCACGGCCGCCTTCCGCGATTCAGCAAGAACCACCCCAAGGCCTTGTGTCCCTTCCAAAAGCTTGATGATGCACGGCGCACCTCCCACACGTTCAACCGCCCCCGCTACATCCTTACTATAGTTGGTAAAGACAGTCCGTGGCATATCCACACCGGCCTTGCTGAGGATCTGTAAGCTGCGGAGCTTGTCCCGGCTACGCACCAAGGATTGACTTTCCACCGTAGTGAACACCTTCATGGCCTCGAACTGCCGCACCACGGAAGCTCCGTAGAACGTAACACTGGCGCCGATACGGGGAATAATGGCATCCACATGCTGCAGGCGCTCACCACCGAACATCACGTGCGGATCCTTGCGAGCGATCACCAGATCGCATTTTACATGGTCCACCACACTGATATCGTGCCCCCGCTCACGCCCGGCCTCCACGATACGGCGGGTGGAATACAGTTTACTGCTGCGGGAAAGGACCAGGATGTTCATGGGGAAGGATGGGCGGCAAAGCTAATCCGGGACAACGCACAATACGGTTCTGATAACCTTTCCATCGATTTGTATCGATCTATCCAAGTCTCACCTATTTTCGTGCGGTCTTAATCCACCGCTCGTGGCACGCATCATTGAATCCAGTACTCCTTTAGGGGCACAATTGACCGAGGATCAGAAGCTGTTCTTCGCAGAAAACGGAATCATTCATTTTCCCGGTTTCATCTCGCGCGAGGCGGTAGCTGAGATCTGGAGCGCCATGGAAGTGGTGCAGAATAAATGGATCACCGAAGGACGGGAAAAGGTCAACGGCGTTCCGATCAAATACGGTAATGATGTGGACGGGAAGCGCATCGTTCAACGCTTCGCCTTTGCCAACCAACATAGCCCCGTACTCGCCGAGTTCCTGAAGGATCCACGCTTCGAGACCCTGTTGGGATTTGTTGGTCCCAATGCCCGATTGGGTGTGAATGAAAAGGATGGTCTGGTGGTGAACCACTATGTGAACACCGATGCCAGCAAGTTCACCCAAATGGGCTGGCATACCGATAGCGTTCGCGACATTTTCCTCGGGAAGAAGATCCTTCCCATGCTGAACGTCGGGATCCATTTGGATGATCAAGATCCCCGCAATGGCGGTCTCAGGCTACTGGCGGGCACCCATAAACAAAGCCTGTGGAACATGTTGTTCCGGAAGAAGAATTTCCTGGACAACGAGCCGGATCCACGCGAGGTGGCCTTCAACATCAAGGCCGGTGACCTCACCGTGCATGATGGCCGGTGCTGGCACCGCGTGGAGCGCAGCGTACTTACAGGTGAAGCCAGCCGCCGCCGGGTGATGTACATCCCGATCATCGCCGGGAAATACACCCCGAAATCGGAGAAGAGCCCCACGCCTTTCTACCATCGCTTCCAGCACTTGGTGAAGTAGGAGATCCCCTTCGGAAGGCACAGCCCGGAACATTCCGGTACCAGACCCATGGGCCACGGCCCAACCGATGAAGAACGATCGTGGATACGCATTGATCACCGGCGCTAGCCAAGGCTTGGGCGCGGCGCTCACCATGGAATTGGCCCGGAACGGATTCGGTGTGCTGCTGGTGGCACGCTCAGAGGAAGCCATGCGCCAAGTGGCCGCCGAAGCAGGTGCGCTGAACGGTGACCGCACGGGGATCCTGGTAGCTGACCTGTTCGCGCCGGGAGCCGTGGATCGCGTAGTGGCATGGGCAAATGCTTCGGGGAAGTCCATCACCTGCGTGGTGAACAATGCCGGGCAAGGGCTCTGGGGAATGTTCGATGAATTGCCCTTGGCCGATCAGCTGCGGATGATGCACCTGAACATGACGGTGCCCGTGGAATTGACGCACCATCTCCTACCCCAGCTGAAACGCGCTCAGCGGTCCTATGTGCTGAACATCTCCAGCATGACGGCCTATTCCGCCATGGCCACTTTCGCCGTGTACAGCGGTAGCAAGTCCTTCCTGTTGCGCTGGTCACGGTCCTTGCGTATCGAATTGCGCGGTGGTCCGGTATCGGTCACTGCGATCTGCCCCGGCAGCATCATCACAGGCTTCACCGAACGCGCCGGCATGATGGCAATGGATGATCTGGCAAGGAAATTCGGCACCGGTCCGGGACCTGTGGCCAAGACCGCAGTGAAGGCCATGTTGCGCGGGAAGGCCGAAGTGGTTCCTGGATTGCTCAATCGCATAACTGCCATGGTGCAGGGCTTGATGCCTGATGGCCTGAATGAGAGGGTCGCCAGCGGGATCTACCTCAAGCGCCTCCCACGGAAGGCAGAGGGACCCACTTCCTGACCAGGATCCCTGCGCTCTTCCACGCGAGCCACGCTGCAGGTACCGCTACCAGCACGTCCACCGTCCAGTGTACATGCTGCACAAGCACCAAGGTGCCCACCATGGCCGCGCAGATCCATGCGAATAGGCGAATCGCGCCCTTCGGGGCCAAGAGCGCCATCAGGACCAATGTGGCCGTGTGGCCGGAAAAGAACAGGTCCTTCAGAAAGGGCGCATTCCCCGGATAGAAAGCCTGGGTCAATGGGTCGATCAAGGGTATGATGTCACTCGGCGGTTCCAGTGTGATGGTGGCCATGGCGACCATCCGCAGGAGCATCATCAGGATGTATGCACACAGGCCATGCAAGATCCGTAACGGTAACCTTGCGATCGTGACCAACACCACCAGCAGGCAGCCATAGAGCACGGTGAACGTAGGTATGGATACTTGCCAAGGCCCCAGCGTGTTAAGGACCGGATCGTGCATCGAGGTCCCTGGCCTTCCCTCGATCCATTGGAAAAAATGAGGCAGTGAAAGAACAAGAACAAGGCCTGCTGCCAACGCTAGTATAAGTGCGCGAACGAATGCCGGTACGGCCAAGGCGTGGCGCCAGGTCCATGCAGTGTGAACGGGCTCAGTGCTCATCGCGGCCGAAAGTAGCGGTAGGCAGCCGAGGTGATCCTGCCGAGCATGCCTATTTTGTCGCCCGCAACGGCATGTGGAACAAGGAACTCTCAGCGAGCCTGAAACAGCGACCGCTCTTCTGGCTCACGCTCATCGCGTTGTTACCTCGTTTGGTGGCCGCCTTCTTCTCCGGCGGGTACTTCGCCCACGACGACCACTTCCTGATGATCGAAGCGGCCCAAAGTTGGGTGGATGGCTTCGACTACAACAATTGGCTGCCGTGGAACCAAGGTGCTGATCCGAAGCCCACCGGGCACATCATGCTGTACCCGGGCGTACACTACTTGTTGTTCAAATTGTGTGCGATGCTGGGCTTTAACGACCCGGCGGGGAAAATGCTTGTGGTGCGCCTGCTGCACGCGCTATGGAGCTTGATCGTGGTAAGGGTCGGCTACCGGATCGCCCTGCGGCTTTCCACTCCTGAAGTGGCTTGGCGTAGTGGACTCTTCCTGGCCTTGTTCTTCTTCATGCCCTTTCTCTCCGTGCGCAATCTGGTGGAGATGGTGAGCATTCCGCCCCTGATGCTGGCCTCCTGGTGGCTCATCCGGAGCGGTGCTGTTCCCACCCGCAAGGATGTACTTGTGGCCGGCATGTTCGTGGGATTGGCCATCGACCTGCGGTTCCAAACCGTCTTCTTCGGTTGTGGTGCGGGCCTCGCCTTGCTGCTGCACCGCAACGTGCGCGGTGCGTTGCTTTTCGGCTTGGGCATGCTGATCCCGGTGGTGTTGGTGCAGGCCGGTGTGGACTCGGTGATCTGGGGGCGCCCCTTCGCGGAAATGACCGAGTACGTAGCGTACAACCTCGAGCATTCCACCAGTTACTTCAATCAGCCTTGGTACAACTATCTCCTCGTGCTTGCAGGCGCGTTCATCCCTCCGTTCTCCCTGGCCATCCTCTTTGGCTTCTTCAAGCGACCCAAGCCTTTGCTGATCTGGTTGGCCGTTTTCAGCTTCCTCTTCCTCCACTCTGTTTTCCCCAACAAACAGGAGCGTTTCATATTCACCATCGTGCCTTTGGTGTTCGTTCTGGGTTATACCGCTTGGGAGTCCTTCCGGGAAGGCAGCGCGTGGTGGCAGCGGCATCGCTCCCTGTGGCGTGGGGTACTTGTCTGGACCTGGATCCTGAACATCCTCTTGCTCATCCCGCTCTCCTTCAGTTACAGCAAGCGGGAACGCGTGGAGGCCATGTTGATGCTGCGCGACACACCGGTGAAAGGGATCATTATCGAGGATACCGCCGAGCAGGACCCACCCATGCTCCCCCTGTACTACTTGGGCCAATGGGATATTGTACAGCAGTTCCTTACCGATCCCGATACGGACATCCGTGCGCTGGCAGAACAGGTTCCGATGGATCGAAGGCCCAACATCGTGCTCTTCATCGGTGATGAGGAACTCGATTCACGGGTTCAACGCGTGGAAGCCGCGCTTGGGCCGCTCTACTTGATCGGCCGCGCCGAACCTGGCCTGCTGGACCGCGTGGTGCGTTGGCTGAACCCCGTGAACAGGAATGTGGTCATCTCCATTTATTCCGTAGGAAAAATTGGTAAGGATGAAGAACGCGGAGGAGACCGCACCACCCGGTAAATTCGCCCCCCGTTCCACGCATGGACTATCAAGCTTTCGATTTCTCCGTATTCCTTACCTCCCAAGGGTGGGTGCAGTTGTTTACGCTCACCTCGTTGGAGATCGTGCTGGGTATCGATAACATCGTGATGATCAGCATCCTCAGCGGAGAGCTCCCGAAGGAACGGCAGGCCCGCGCCCGACGGATGGGATTGGCCTTCGCACTGATCACCCGCATTATGTTGCTGTTCACCCTCAGCTTCATCATGCGCATGGTGGAACCCCTGTTCCATATTGGCTCACTGGCCGTAACAGGCAAGGATATCGTGCTGATCTCAGGCGGCCTGTTCCTGATCTGGAAAGCCTCCGTGGAGATCTGGCACAAGGTGGACTTCATCAAGGAGAAGGATGCGCACACCCGGGTACCGACCTCAATGGGTATGGTGATCTTTCAGATCGTGATGTTGGATATCGTCTTTTCCTTGGACTCTGTGATCACCGCCGTGGGCATGAGCAATGAACTCCTGATCATGGTGCTCGCCGTGATCATCGCTGTGCTCTTCATGCTGGTGGGTGCAGAGTTGATCAGTGGCTTCGTGAACCGCCACGCCACCGTGAAGATCCTCGCGCTCGCGTTCCTGGTGATGGTGGGTGTGGTGCTCCTGCTCGACGGCTTCGGTGTGCATATCGACAAGAACTACATCTACGCGGCGATGGCGTTCTGTGTGTTGGTGGAGTTCCTGAACCTGCGCATGCGCAGGAATGCGAAGCGCTTGGGGCGTGAGGAATGATCGCGTAGTTGAGCTGGCCCACACCCGCGACCGTCCCTTCGGGAGGCAGGCACGCGGGCGCTATCCGTACAAGGCATTTAGAGACTCGGACTACGGAAGATGGTCGATGCGGACATCGTTCGGTGCACCGCTCAGGTTCAGAAGGATCGCATCCCGGTCGTTGCCGGCCCCGGTATACTTCACCATGCCGTCCATATTCACATCCTCCGGGGTATAGCCGTTATACTGGGCTGTGGCCATCGAGCCGCCAATGCGTGTCAATATCGGGTCGCGGTCGTTGCTTTGGCCGGTGTACTTCACCACCCCGTTCATATTCACATCGCCTGACCAGAGACAGCGCACGCCATTGATGGAAGTGGTGGCATCCGTTCCTCCACGCACGCTCACCGAGGCGTTGGTGAGGTCGATCAGATCCGCTGTGGACGATAACGGAAGCGGGGATGCGGTCATGATGCCCAAATGGTTCCGGTGCCGTACAGCCAAATAATACTGATCGGCAGATAGATTGAAGGTCACAGCGCTCGTTCCGTCCGCACCCACGATAGTGCCGTTCCTCCGGAGCAGTGCCGAACGGGTTGCCAGCACGGCAGCGGGATCGTTCTTATCCCGGAGTTCCACCACCACCCAATCCACCACTTCATTCGCCCCGCCAACATTCAGGACATCCTGGATGGTGGCCTCGCCACCGCCGCCTCCTACATGGACATATCCGAGGGCCGAATAAGGTTCCGTCAAGGGGACAAGGTCATTATTGTTCAAGGCAGCCGACATCATTCCTATTCCCGCCAGATAGGGACCTTCGAGCATGACCCTTAAGCGGGTGCGTACAGCTTCAGGAGAAAGGCCGTTGGGGTCATATCCGTCCAATACCATGGTGGTGTTGGACGGGTCCAACCAGTCCCGCATGCGGGTACCGGGTGTAGGGCCATCCCAGTTCGCGCTGAACTTGGCGGCCAACGTGGTCGACGTTGTTAGGGTCTCGCAGGTCTGTTCGCCCTCCACCATATGACCGACCACCCGCCTGTTCTGATCAAAGACCGGTGCCCCACTGGCTTCCGAGAGACCGCTATACCAGTAATTCTGCCAGCTCGGTGTATTTATGATCTCACTGGTCGTGGAGGTGGCCGGTGTGTTATAGAAGGCGATCTTCTTCACATCGGACATTGGATTGGAGATGCAGGCCCCGCTTTGCGGCGGTGTCCCGCTGCGGTCCCATCCGGCGTAATACACACCAAAGCTGGCGGGTGGTGGCTCGTTCAGCTCCATGATGTCGAAGTCTCCTTGATAGGTGCCTGATCTGTGCACCGCACCCACAAGCGTTTGCATGGTTTGCCCGGTGTCTCCAACACAGGTGGGACTCTGATAGTTGAAGTAGAAGATCCATTGGCTTTCGTTGGGCTGGTAGCAATGGTGCGCGATGAGCACATAAGGAGTACCATCCTCCGAGGTATTGTTCATGAGCGTGCCATTGCACGCGCCTCCGTCGGGCCGCACGAACAAGATCACCGACCGCGTCTGGTCCTGCCAGTTCTCGGCGATCGGACAGACCACATTGGTGTGGCATGGAGAGCTTTGATACCCCGGATCGATGTCGCGCTGCCCTGCACTGCTGACCGGAGGGAAAATGCTTTGCCAAGCGTGTGTGATATGGCTTACATGCAACTGCGAAGGGCCCGCACCTGCCGGTTCCTGGAATTCGATGGTAACAGCATCCCCTGGGAGGAAGGCAGTTGCAAAAAGCCCGTCCGTTCGTGCATTTTGCATGGTGAAGGCTCCCAGGAACTTCGTCCGCGCCTCATCATACAGGAACATCCGCGTGCCCCATGCCGGCTGAAAGGCGCTGAACTGCACACTCATCATCACCGCTCCCGGACTGCGCAGTGTGAGCCGGCATACGCGGCCACCATCGGCGAGATCGCTCCATTCGCCTTGCGTGATCAGGTCCACATCAAATACCCGCTGCTCCCCGAAACGGTAGCCTTGGGGTGCGCCGATCGTATCGGCAGCCGCCAATACTGCCTCCTTGTTCAAGGTATCCAAGCCGAAGCTGGGGATGCTCACGCGCTCATCCTCGGGCTGCCCCCAGCCAATTGGCGATCCCCCATGTGCAAGCTGGGCCTGTGTGCCAAGGGAATTGATCACGAACACGAGGGTGATGTATCTCAGCATGTAAGTCGGTTGATCGGGAAACAACGGTTCCCACCTCAAGGTTCACCGGGAGGTGATCACGAAGGTAGTCCTGCGGTTCTCCGCGCGGCCCTCCTCCGTGGTATTCGATGCGACCGGTTCCGTGGGACCGAAACCCTTGCTGCTTAGTCGGGAGACCGAGATGCCATGGCCGGTGAGGTATTCCACAACCGTCAGCGCCCTGTCGCGGCTCAGGACCATGTTGCTCTCCAGGTCACCCACATTATCCGTGTGGCCCTGCACCTCAATGCGCACTGACGGGTTCTCCTTGAGGAATTCGATCAGTTCATCCAGGATGTAGCGGCTGGCACCGGTGATCTCCGCACTGTTGGTTGCGTACTTAATGTCGTTCACACGGTAGCTCTTCCCCACCTCGATCTTCTCCAGCTTCATGTCCACATCCGCCACCCCGCCACGCACGGTATCCTCCAAGCTGAAGGAGCGGCTGTCGAACACATGGTCCGGCTTTTTCACGGTGACGATCACGTCCGAACCGGCCTTGAGCCGCACCACCGTGGCATACTTGCCATCACTGGGGTCCACCTTCAGCACTTCCGTCTTCCGTGTGTCCATGTAGGTGATCGATACCGTGGCATCGCTCACCGCCCTGCCGGCATCATCGGTCACATCGCCTTTTACGATCAGGATGTTCTGCGGGCGGGCCTCCGCCGGCAGGTCGAAGCCATAGATGTCCAAACCGCCTGCGCCCTTGAAACGGCTGCTGGCGAAATAGGCCGTGCGTCCGTCGGCGCTAACGATCAAGCCATGCTCATCCTGGGGGGTGTTGAAAGGATTGCCCAGGTTCTTCGGTGTGGACCAGGCCCCTTCGTCCTGCATGCGGCTGTAAAAGATGTCGTAGCCACCGATCCCGCGATGGCCGGCGCTTAGATCATCATTACCCCGTTCATCCCGGGGTGGTCTGGCGGCGAAATAGAGCGTGCGACTGTCACTGTGCATGAACGGTGATTTTTCATCACCCGCCGTATTGATCGGCGCAGGCAATGGCTCGGCTACACTCCACTCCCCTTTGTCGTTGCGGTGGCTGGTGTATATGTCCGTGCCTTGGCTTCCCCGCCGTATGGTGGCGAAGTAGAGGGTACGCCCATCCGAACTGAGCGAGGGTTGACTTTCCCAACCATCATCGGTATTGATGTTCGGGCCCAGATTGACAAGTGGGCTCCACTCGAACACCTGATTGCCCGTACCGAAGTCCATCTTGGTGGTGTAGTGCGTGCTGTAGATGTCGCAGTTCTTGTACTCCGAGGTCACCGGCTTGCACACGGTAACAAAGAGTTCCTTGTTGTTCAAGCTCACCGTTACGCCTCCGTAGCTATCCCCCATGTTGAAGGGCGGTGGAAGGGGTTTGCCCTTGTCGAACCCATCCCGCACGCTGGGTCTTCGCGCTTCCGTCAACTCCTCCACATCACGCGGGAAGCGGTCCCCCTTTGCTTGGTATTTGCTCAGGCGGGTGAAGAAGAGGATCTCATTGTCCGGGGAGAACATGGGCAAATACTCATCCGCCGGGGTGCTTACTCCTGCGAGTACTTGGGGTTCCAGCGGGCGCTGGTCCTTGTAAAAATCAGTGTAGAACGCAAGCTCCGGCATGATCCGCTCCACCTCCGCCGTATGCTTGTCCACGTCCGCACCGATCTTGCTCGGGTCCGCTGTCGGGAAATCCAGGAACTTATGGAAGGCCGTGGATGCATCAGCATAGCGCTCCTGGGCGTAATACATATTGCCCAGGTAGTAGTACAGCTCGCTGTGGTACTCCGGGCAGCGGTCCTTCAATTCCTCCAGGTAGTTGATGGGTGTAGTAAAGCTGCCTGCACCGGAGCGGGCACGCAGATATGCGCTTTCACCGGTGCGGTACAGGCATTCCGCGCATTCGGGGTTCTCCTCCAGCAAGGTCTTCAACTTCTGGTGGCGCTCCGTGGGATTCTTCGTGCTCTGCGCTTCGTCCAACCGCTTGAGCAATTTCTTGTCCGTAGGCCGGCCACAGGGACCCGGGTCCTCCTGTGCCATCACGGTGCCAATGGCCAACACCAACACAGCCAAACCGGCCATACCTCGCCGCACCCGGCCGTGCCATGCTCTCCCTTCCCTCCTCGAGGGGCGAACGCTGCTCAACTCCATGGATCTACTTCACCGTGGTATCCGTGCTTTCGGCTTTCTCGATCAACTGGTCACCTTGTTTCCTGGCGGCATCCACGATCGCATCCGCGCGCTTGTCAGCTTCCGCGATGAATTTCCGCTCTTGGTCGTCCGCTGTCTTCTTCGCTTGGTCCGCCGCGATCTTCGCCCCGGCCTTGGCCAGCGGATTGCTCGTTTGTGCCACCATGTCGTCCGCTGCCTTATATGCTTGGGCCTTCGCATTTGCGGCTTCACTCCTGGCCTTGGCCTTGATGTCATCAGCCTGTTTCTGTGCCGACGCTACCAGCTTGTCAGCCTCCATACGCGCCCTCGCAATGGCGTCCTCCTTGGCCTTATCGATCTGAATGTTCAACTGCTCCTTTACTTCCTCTTTCACCGTTTCCTTCAGATCACCACCTGCGAATACCGGTTTGACGATCGGCTTATCCACCGTGCCGGTGATCTTGGCCGTAAGGTCCAGCTCGGCAGGCAGCTTGGAATCGGTCCCCAAGCTCTTGTTCAACTGGCCCATCAGCCCGCTCACCAGTTGCCCGGCCTCCACCCCGAACATGTCCGTGGGCACCTTGGCAGTCATGGTGTAATCAATGGCCTGATCCTCGAAGGCGGTAGTGCCGCTTACCGTGGCCTTCATGCGATCGATCTTCACATCGAAGGGCTTGGTGATCATCTTCCCGTCCTTGATCTCGTAGCTGAAGTCGAGGTCCTGGATGTCCACCGCCGCCAAACGAGGCATTTTCAACACGTTGCTGATCTCCACCAGCGGCTTGAAATCCTTGATCGCCACCTTCTTGGTCTTCAATACTCCGTTTCCTGCAAGGGTGCTCATGATCGGTGACATCTGTTGGTCCAGTTCACCGCCCAGCTTCAGTGTGGTGGTCATGCGGCCCACGCAGTTCTTAGCGATCGGTGCCATGTTCTGGATCATTTCCATGTTGTCCACCAACTGCTTGATGTCGATCTCCTTCACGTCCAGGTCCATGTCGAACTTCGGATGGGCTTTGTCCTGTGTGTCGTAGGTCCCCTCCATGCCCACTCGGCCGTCGAACATGTTGAAGCCCATCCCACGCAACTCCACCCGTTCATTGCGCACACGCAAGGTGCCTATCGCATCGGTCAAGGTCATCTTGTCGTAGAGCACTTCCTTCACCGCTGCGGTCATAATGAAATCCATGCGCTTGGGCACCTCGATCAGGCTCATACTGGCGGTATCGGCCGGCGCGGCCTTTGCACTGGCGGTGGTTTCCGAAGGAGGTCCCATCAGTTCGTTCAGGTCGAAGTGGTTGCTTTTCAGATCAAAGGCGCCGGTGAGCGTGCTGTCCTTCAACCACCACTGCAGGTAGTTGTCCATGCGGCCGCTGGCCACGATGTCGCTCTTGCCGATGTTGCCATCGAAGCTGGACAGCGCGAGGAATCTCGGGTTGAAGTCGAAGACCAACGACCGGATCAGCACATCATAGGGCAATGAATCACTCTTGTAATCCATGCCACTGAGGGCCAATTGGCCTTGGGCCTTGAACTTATCGTAGCGCCCGGCATCCACATCGCTCATGCGACCGGCCATCTGCACATCGGCCACCACCTTGCCGCTCAGGTCGTCTCCCTTGGGCATCGGCACTACCTTTTTAATGCTGGCCAGGTCCAGATCGGCCTTCAAGGCCGCATCCACGTTCGGGTCGCTGATGGGCGTGGTCAGGTGCATCCGGGCTTCCACCGGATTGCCGGCCATGTTCATGGCGAAGCGCTTCAGGTCCACCACCATGCCATCCATGTCCTTCCCTTGCGGACTTTGGATCTTGCAATCCACGTAGATGGCATCCACGCTGGCGGGCAGGTCGGGATATTTGAAGCGGCCATTGTCCACGTTGATGTTCACCCCGAAGCCGGGCATGGTGGTCTCGTTGTAAGTACCCTTCACATAGCCGTCGAAGGTAGCCTTACCCGTCATGTCCACCCCTTTCATATCGCTGGCGAATTCAGCAGGGATCAGTGATAGCAGCGCACCGATGTCGTTCTTCTTCATGTTCCACTTCAGGTCCATGTCGATGTCGTCCGTGGGCATCGCGAGCCATCCATCCAAGCCGAGCTCCAGCTGGTTCACCTTGATGTCGTTTTCCTTGAAGGTGAATTTCATGTTCGGCATGTCCATGTCCAGGTCCGCCTGGATATCGGCCTTCACATTCTTCAGGTACTTCACCCCATCGTACACCACGTTCACTTTGTCGGCGGTGGTACGGGTGCTCAAGGTGAAGAGGTCCTGCGTGAAATCACCCGTGCCAGTGTGCTCAACATCCTCCAGGTCCATCAGCATGGGCAGACTTTCATCGTCGTAGATGATGCGTCCCTTGGAGATGCTGTACTTCTTCAGTGCCACGTTGAAGCGCGTGGTGGAGGTGTCGGTGGCCAGTTCCGCATCCATGCTGTCCGGGATGGCGATGTCCCAGTTGGCCTGTCCGTCCTTCAACACCTTCACATGGATAATGGGCTTCTCGAGCGCCACGTTGCGCACCTTGATCTGGTCGCTGAAGAGGCTCATGATACCCAAGGTGATATGCACCTCGCCGATATCGGCCAAGCAGATCCCCTCGAAGGGCGCTTTGTTGCACACGCGTACGTTATCAACCGTTACGCTCGCATTGGGGAAGCTGCGGAAAAGGCTGATGCTCCAATCGCCCCATTCCACGGTGGCGTTCACGCTTTTGTTCACCTCGGTCTTCACCGCCGCCTCGATCTTGTCCTTATAAAGAATGGGGATGAGCACCGCCGCCACCAGCAGCAGTATGATGAGCGCTCCTACAGTGAGGAGTATGCGTTTGGTCCACTTGGCCATGGGGTTTCTCTATTGGAATTGAATGAAGGTAAGCCTTGCCGGACATGCAAAGACCATGCACGATCGCGGTACGCTCACAAAGATCATGCAGCCCCGAGCTTTTCCTTATCGGTGAAGAGTTTTTCACCTTGGGTGTGGGCCACTACGGAGCAAACAGCCGCATCACCCGTAACGTTCACTACGGTCCGCATCATGTCCAACGGCCGGTCAATGGTGAAGACGATGGCCACCCAGGCGGGATCAAGCCCAAGTGAGGACAGGACCACCACCATCAGCATCATGCCGCCGCTGGGGATGGCGGCCGCACCGATGCTGGCCAGGGTGGCCGTGAGCACGATGGTGAGCTGTTGCCCCAAGGTGAGGTCCACCATGTGGAGTTGGGCCAGGAAGATCACTGCTACGGCCTGCATCAGGCTGGTGCCATCCATGTTCACCGTGGCACCCACCGGTAGCACGAAACCCGCAGTGGCCTTGCTCACGCCGATGTTCTGCTCCACACAGCGGATGGTGGCCGGCAAGGTGGCCGCACTGCTGCTGGTACTAAAAGCGAGCAATTGGGCCGGACTGATGGCCCGCAGGAAATCCCGGTACACGTTCCGCCGCATCAGCAGGCTCATCATCGTGGGATAGATCACCAACACGATCAGGGCCAGCCCCAGCACGATCGTGATCGCATAGCCTACAAGGCCCTTGAACAGTTCACCCACTGCAGCGATATCATCCCCGGCCATGCGCGCCACCACACCGGTCATCAGCGCGAAAACGAACCAAGGGGCGGCCAGCATGATCACGTCCACCATTTTGATGAACACTTCGTTGCAGGCGTTCATAAAGGCGTTCAGTGGCCCGGCATGTACGGGTTTCACCAAGAGCAACATGATGCCGAAGAAGATGGCGAAGAAGATCACCTGCAACATCCGCATCTCGTTCAAGCTCTCGAAAATGTTGTCCGGCACCAGGTCCACCAGGAACTGGAGCGGGCCGGCCTCGCCGCGTTGCTTGGCGGTTTTCCCTGCGGCCTCGCTCCATTCGTTGGGCTGGAGTGTGCCGCGCACGGCCGCGATGGAGTCCCGCAAGGCAGCATGCTCGGGCTGGCAGGCCAGGCACTTTCCGTCCAAGGGTGTCTGCACCTCCGCGGTCTCCTGCACCCACAGCTCGTAGTTGATCCGGTTGGCCGTGCGCTTCCCGTCGTCCCCCCATTCTCCCGGCTTCAAGGTGTTCACCAGCAACAGCCCCAAGGAAACGGCCATGATGGTGGTGAGCAGGTACAGGCCCAATGTGCGTGCACCGAGCGAGCCCAAGCGCCTTACCTCGCCCATACCGGCCACCCCGCTGATGATGCTGAAGAGCACCAAAGGCACGGCCACCAATTTCAGCATCTTGATGAAGATCTTCCCGAAAGGGTCGATCCAGTCCAGATTGAACCGGCTCCAGCCCATGAAGCTGCTGAGCAGGGCCCATGCAACGCCAGCAGCCATACCAATGAGGATGCGGACGTGAAGAGGTAATTTCATGGACAGGGTGGATGAACGGGCTATGGAAGGATCACTGCTCAGTGTTCACCGACCAGATCTGCTCGCTGATGCTTTGCCCGTTCTTGAAATAGAAGGTGCCCCACTTGGCGATCACCTTGCTGTATTCATCGGCCTTGTTGCCTTGTACCAACACCCGGCGGATGATCACCTTATTGCCTTCGGTATAGCTTTCCTCGGTGACCCCTTGCGGATACTGGGAGGCGAGTTCGTTCCGCGTATAGTCGCTGAAGGAACGCGGCTGGTTCGGCGCGATGTTGCCGATCCGCTGCTGTTCGTTGCCCTCCCGGTCCAATGAGCTGGTACGCAATTGCTTCTCGCGGGCATCGCGCATCTGTTTCATGCGCTCCACCTCGTCCCGATGGCGATCGGCCAAGGTGTTCTGGCGCTCTTGCATCGCATCCTGGCTTTGCTCTTGTTGCTCCACTTGTTCCCGCGCTGCTTCCGAGCGTTGCTTATTGGCCTGGGCATATCGGTCGATCCGGTCCTGCTGTGCCCGCTGTGCCGCATTGAAGTCCTGTGTGCGGCTGGCATGCTCCTCGTTCCGCTCGTTCTGTTGTTGCTGGATATCGGCCTGAATGTTCTGTTTGGCCGAATACGCCTGTCCGCTTTCCTCCTCACCACGCTCTTTCAGCTCTCGTTCCCGTTGGGCCAAAGCCGCACGGAAAGCCTCGAGCTCCGCAGCATTCCGCTTGCGCATGGCCTCGCTGCCTTGATAGAGTTGCTCCGAGCTTTCCACGTATGCATTTTTCCGTTGGTCGTCCAGGTCATGTCGCGTTCCCGCTTGTTCGGCCCAGTATGATATGCTGTCCTGCATATTGGCCTTCATCCGTTTGATGCGGTCATACTTCTCCACCTCTTCTCGCTCCCGCGCCTCGCGCATGAATTCCTCCGCCTCCTGCTCCTTCCGGTTGTCCAGGTTACTGGCCTTGGCCACCGGCGGTGGAGGCTCAACAGTCTGCTGCTCGGCCAGTTCGCGCTCCTTGCGCAGCCGCTCCTCCTCTGCTGCCATGAGCTGATCGATCTGGTCGATCTTCACCTGTGGATAGGTCTCGTTCGGTTTCACATCAAGCGCTTGGATGTACAGTGCGCGTGCATCCGGATAGGCCTTCTCCCCCATGGCATTGTCCGCGTCCAGGATGATCCCTGCATAGCGGTCATCGATGGCCTGTTGGCCTTCCCGTTCCTGCCGGACACGTTCCAGCTCCGCCCTGAGCGAATCGGCTTCGGCCGCTTCCCTGCGGAGGCGCTCGGCCTCTGCCAAGCGTGCGGCTTCCGCAGCGGCCGCGGAATCCTGCTCGGCCTTCAACCGATCGGCGATGGCCTTGTCGATGGCCAACAACTGGTCCTTCGGGTATTGTTCGTCCTGCTTGATGGCGATCGCCTCGTTGTAGCTCTCCCGCGCCAGATCATAGGCGCTGTTCCGGAAAGCCGCATCCGCCTTAATGATGGCGTCATCGTAGCGCGCCTGCCGCTGCGCCTCCGATTCCGCCTTGCTGCGTCGTTCCGCCTCCAATCGGGCCCGCTCGGCCGCATCCTGTGCCGCTTGGATGCTGTCCGCTTCGGCTTTCAAACGCGCCTCTTCCGCCAATCGCGCACGTTCCTCGGCCTCCTTGGCGGCTTTAAGGCTGTCGGCCTCGGACCGTTCGGCCAACAGCCTCTGGATCTCCAGCAAGCGGTCGGTGGGGTGCTTTTCGCCCGGCTTCACCTCCAAGGCCGAGTTATAGCCCTGCGTCGCCGCATCATAGGCCTGGCCCTTGAAGTCCTTGTCGGCTTGGGCAACTAGCTCGTTGTACTGCCGGTCCTTCTCCTGCTGCTCCCGCTCCAAGCGTTCCTTTTCCGCCTGCTCCTTGGCCTTGGCATCCAGCAGCTCATTGATCTCCGCGATCCGGTCCTTCGGATATTGCTCGTCCGCCTTCAGCTGCAAGGCATCCTTATAGTCGTTCAATGCTTCACTATTCTGCTTCTTGTTGAATTTCTTGTCGGCGCTCGCGATCAGCGCGCTGTATTTCGCATCCAGCTCTTCCTTCTTCCGCTTCTCTTCCGCCAGCCGCGCCAGTTCGGCCAGCTTGGCATCGATCTCCACGATCCGTTCTTTCGGAAGGGCCTCATCGGGCTTCACGCCCAACGCCTGCTGATACTGGCCCTTGGCGTCGGCATACTGCTCCTTGCCGAAGAAGCCTTCCGCCTTTTCGATGAAAGCGAGGTACTTGGCCTCCCGCTCCTTCGCCAGCTTTTCCTCCTCCGCCTTCTTGGCGAGGTCCGCCAAGGTCTTGGCGATGGCGGCCAGTTGGTCCGCAGGGTACTTTTCCTGCGCCTTGAAGCCCAGCGCCTCATTGTACTTGGCCTTGGCCGCATCGTAGTCCTTCGCTTGGAAGGCGGCATCGGCCGCGGCAATGGCCGCTTGGTAGTTGGCATCCAGCTCCCTGGCCTTCTTCTCCGCCTCCGCCTGTGCGGCCAGTTCCGCGATCTTCTTGTCAATGGCGGCCAATTGGTCCGTGGGGTATTTCTCCTTCGCCTTTATCTGCAAGGCCTCGTTGTATTTAGCGCGGGCCTCGTCGTAGTTGCCTGCGGTGAAGGCCATATCCGCCACCTTGATCGCTGATTGGTATGCAGCCTCCAGTTCGGCCGCTTGCTTGTCCGCTTCGGCCTTGGCTGCCAGTTCCACTATCTTCTTGTCTATGGCGGCCAACTGTCCCAATGGGTATTTCTCCTTGGCCTTGATCTCCAGCGCCGCATTGTATTGGGTGCGAGCATCCTCATACTTGGCGCTGTTGAAGGCGGCATCACCGGCCTTGATCGCGGCTTGGTACGAAGCTTCCAGTTCCGCGGCCTTCTTGTCCGCTTCGGCCTTCTTGGCCAGCTCCTCCAATTTCGCCGCGATGGCTGCGAGTTGCTGAGGGGGGTAGGTCTCCGCTGGTTTCAACTTTCCCGCTTCAGTGAATTTCGTCTTCGCCTCGTCGTAGTTCCCGCCCTTGAAGGCCGCATCGCCAGCAGCCACGGCAGCATTGTAGCTATCATTCAGCTCCTTCGCTTTTCTGTCCGCCTCCGCTTTTGCGGCCAGGTCGGCGATAAAGGCATCGCATTCCTTGATCTTCTGCTTCGGATAGGGCTCCTGGTCCTTTACCTGCGCGGCAGCTGCATACTTGGTCCTGGCATCCTCGTAACTTTTCTTACTGAAGAGAGCGTCCGCTTCCTTGATCAGATCGGTGTATTGCTTCTCCTGCTTGTCGGCGGCCTCCAACTCGTTCAACTTGATCCGGGCATCGCTCAGCTTCGCGGTGGCAATGGGGTCACCTGCTTTCAGGCCAAGGGCATCCGTGAAACTCTGTACGGCCTTCTTGTAATCCTTCCCGGCCATGGCCGCCGTGCCTTGGACCATCAACTTATCGAAGGCGGCATCCGCACTGGCTTCCCGCTTCTTCTTGTCGTCGTATTCCTTCTGTAGTCGGTTGAGTTCCGCCCGCATCTGTTCAGTATACTCCAGGTCCCACGCCAACATGTTCGTCGCAGGGTCGTACTTCGATTTGCCAATGGGCTGCTGCAGGATCGAGTAGTCAATGCCCGCGATGTCCTGGAACAGGGTCATCTCCACGTTCATCGCCAGGCCACCGATGCGGTCCTCCTCGGGAATGCCGCGGGTGTTGATGGTGACGTTCTTGCCTACCATGCCCGGCTTGTCGAAGAGCAGCTTGTACTCGTAGCCGTAGTCCAGGTTGAACTCGTACTTGCCGTTGGCGCTGGTGACCACCGAGGAGAGCTTGGCGCCGTCCTTGAACACTGTGACGGTAATGCCGTCGAGCTTCTTCGAGGTGTTGTAGTCCTTCACCGTGCCGTACACGTACACGTTGTCGATCTGTGCGCTGGCATACAGCCCGGAGCACAGGAGCAGCAAGACGAAAAGGATTCGCAGCGGACGAAGAATGGAGGTTACGGCCATGCAGGGCTTACTATCTGGAGCTGTGCGGACGAAGCCGCAAAATACAACAACTTTGGCGCGTGGCCCAAAGTGGTGGACCGCACAAGGTGTATGGAAAGCATTTGGGAGCAGACTTCTTTCGGGAGGAATTACGATCTGGCCGTGGTGGGCGCCGGTATCACCGGGCTGTTCACGGCCTTGCACTTGCGCCGGAAATACCCGGAGCGCAGTGTCCTGGTGCTGGAGCGTGGCCCCCACCCCTCCGGTGCCAGCGTGAAGAACGCGGGCTTTGCCTGCTTCGGCAGCCCCAGCGAACTGCTGCACGATATCGATACCGAGGGCGAGGCCGCTGCCTTGCACCGTGTGGAGGAACGCTGGCGCGGCCTCACCGAACTGCGCGAAACGCTGGGCGATGCGGCCATCGGCTTCGAGGCCGTGGGCGGATATGAGCTCTTCGCGAAGGATAGCCTGCTGTACACCCGTGTGGCTAAGCGGTTCGATGCGCTCAATGCAGCGCTCCACGGCATCTTCAAGAAGAACGTATTCACTTGGACGGACCAACGGACCCCCGAACTGGGCCTCCACGCCGGACACCTCGCTTGGAACCCGCTGGAAGGTGCGGTGGACAGCGGCATGCTGATGCGTGCGCTGCTGGCCAAGGTGCAAGGTGAAGGTGCGGATGTGCGTTTCAATGCCCCCGTGGGATCGTGGGAGGACCATGGCACCGGAGTGGCGATCCAACTCGCTAGCGGCGCTACGGTGAAGGCCGCCCGCGCCGTGGTCGCTACCAACGGCTACACACGGGACCTGATCCCTGCGACCGATATCCTGCCGGGCCGCGGGCAGGTCGTCCTCACCTCGCCCATCCCCGGCCTGCAGCTGAAGGGTACCTTCCACAAGGATGAGGGCTTTTACTACTTCCGGCACTACCAAGGCCGAGTGCTGCTGGGCGGGGGCCGACACTTGGACAAGCCCGGCGAGACCACCACCGAGGAGGGCACCACACCGCAGATCCAGAACGTGCTGGAAGAACTGCTGCGCAACACCATCCTGCCCGGTCGGGAATTCAGTATTGAAAAGCGCTGGAGCGGCATCATGGGCTTTCGAAAACATGGCGGACCGCCTGTGGTGGAACACCTCACGCCCAACGTGGTCGTGGCGGCGGGGCTGGGCGGCATCGGCGTGGCCATCGGGATAAGGGTGGCGCGGCAGGCAGCGGAGTTGGTGGGGAACTGAGGAGGGCTGGGGGTCAGATGATCAGACGATCGGATGTTTCCAACTAAGCAATAGATGGAATTGCCTTAGTGGCGATGGATGGGTCGTAGATCATACGGGAAAAATGATGGGGTCTATATTCGCCATTCAACCTTATTCCCATGCGCACGCTTATCACGGTGATGATCCTTTTCCCATTTACGGCATTTGCCCAGAGCGTGTACGTCCACTTCACCGACGGTAGCTCGAGCACCTTTCCGATCGACGAGATCCGTAGTACCGATTTCAGCGGTAACATGATGCGCGTCTTTCTTTGGGATGGCACGGATCACGCTTGGGATATGGCGGAGATCAAGCGCTATCCATTCAATGACCTCAGTACCGGCATCACGGCCGGGGCACCCTCAGCGATCGCCTTGCATGCTCTTTCCCCGAACCCTTCATCAGGTGAGGTCCGGATCGGTTTTGAATTGGAGACGGCCGGTGAGGTGTTGATCGAGATCTACGATGCACGTGGCAGCTTGGTCGCCACTGTGGACCGCCGCCACTTTCCGAGCGGGGAGCACACGGTCCTTTGGGATGGATCCGATGCGAACGGTAGCACGATCAGCAGCGGAACCTACATCTGCAGGATCGTCCATGGCGCGCACATCGCCTCCACCCCATTGATCATCGAACACTGAGAACTGGACATGCATCGGATCACCACCCTGTTTCTTTTCGCCCTTTCCGTACAACTCGCTACGGCACAAGCCACGTTGAACCTCCACACTGCGGGCACGATCCAGCAATTCCCGCTGGCCATGGTCGATAGTGTGACGCACGACTTGAGTTCGCCGACCGCGCTGGTGTTGATCCATTTGAACGATGGAACGATCCATATCGAATCGGTGAGCGCGGTCGACAGCATCACCTACAGTCCGGGGGGTGCTGAAGGGACGCCCTGGATCGCCACCCGATCGGTATCGAACATCACCGGAACCACCGTGGTGAGTGGTGGCTTCATTCAGGCCGAAGGGGATTCCCCTGTTTCCGCAAGAGGGGTCTGCTGGGCGCTGACACCCTTTCCCACCGTGGCGGATGATGTGTCCGTGGACGGCGTGGGCACGGGGCTCTTTGAGGGCGAACTTCCGGACTTGGTCCCCGGTGCTACCTACTTCGCCCGGGCCTATGCGACCAACGCAGAGGGTGTAGCGTATGGGAATCAGGTGTCCTTCACCACCGAAGTGGGGACAATTGCCTGTGGCGATACGCTTCTTGATGTGCGGGATGGCAGCCAGTACCTTACCCTCCAGGTCGGAGGTCAATGCTGGATGAAGGAGAACCTGAAATACCTGCCGGCGGTGATGGGCCCGCTGGATGGATCGGCCTCCTCCCCCCGCTACTATGTACACGGCTACAATGGCACGGAGGTGGACCTGGCGATGGACGAGGGCACATTCAACACGTACGGGGTGCTGTACAACTGGCCGGCGGCAATGGCTGGCGCTGGCAGCAGCAGCCAAGTACCCAGCGGTGTGCAAGGTGTTTGCCCTGCCGGATGGCACTTGCCCAGCGACGATGAATGGAAAGTGATGGAGATCGAGCTGGGCATGGATCCCGCCGAGGCCGATGACGCAGGCTACCGCGGCACCAATGAAGGCAGCAAATTCGCCGGCGACTTTCCCCTCTGGACCAGTGGCGATCTTCGCGATGATCCGGAGTTCGGCGCCTCGGGCCTCGATGCCCGACCCGGAGGAACCAGGCTGGCCAACGGCACATTCATCCAACTCGGCGGCGCCGGTCGCTGGTGGAGCACCAACGATGCGGGAAGCGATGTTCGTGTGCGCATTTTGAGCTACGTGAACACGTCCATGTACCGTATCCTGATCGCTAAAACGATCGGTGCTTCCGTACGCTGTGTACAGGATTGATCGCGATCAGTCCCTGCTGTGCCCGACCCCAAGATCGGTCGCACAGCTCCGGGATGAACGCGGTACATGCGGATCAAGATGAACACGGTCCCTGAGGGCCTCGAAGGGCCGTGTTCATTCACTCGAAGGACCATCAGCATCCATTGACGAAACTGGCCCTTCGAGGCCCTCAGGGACCAGCTTCGAGAACCACAGGGACCAGTTTCGAGTGCCTCGCAACCCGTGTCCTTAAACGCTCCCACAAGTATCTGCCCGAACGGGTCAGCGATCATGCAGGGGCTGGAATATGTGTGGCAGCGCTGAACTTGTGTCGCACTGCACAAGGCTGTGGTCCGGGCAAATAATTCGAGCACAGCTCGCACCTTGCCCCGGCATGGCATTACATTTCGGTTGAACAAATCTTCCCTCCATGAAAGCTCTTGTTCTCCTCCTTCTCCCCGGCGTGGTGGCCGCCCAAGTGCAAGTGCGTAGCTACTACGACACCTTCACCGCCGCAGGTCCGCTGCTGGATCATGTTTCGGCGCTGGCCAATGGCGATGTACTCTATTACGACCAAGCTGCCGGTGGCCTTGCACGCATGGGGCCGAACGGGGCCGTAATGTGGTATGAGCGGATCAATATCGGCTCCTCACCGGGGGAGATCACCTCGGTGGCGGATGCCGCCTTCCAGAGCAACGGAAACATTGTGCTGGTCGTGCTGCACCGCGATGGAACGGGCCAGTACCACCCCGGCCTGGTGCGCCTCGATGCCGATGGCGCATTGCTTTCCGCAGAGATCGCGCAGGATATGGACGTAGGGCTGGCGGACTGGTTGAAGGTGGCGGTGCTCGCCGGAACGGACGAGATCCGCATGACCATCCGCGGCACCGGAGATGGCGGCACGTTCCACGCCTTTGCCGCAGATGGCACGTGGCAATCCAGTCTTTCCTATACAGGCAATAGCGAAATGCCCGTGAACTGGGTGCGCAACGGCGCGCAATTGGTGGGCGCGAATGTGGGCAAGCTCACCGTGTACTCCACCGATGGCGTGCCCAGTTGGTCCTTGGTGCCCGGTGCTACGATCATGGGAAGTGAGTCCTACCTGACCGTGATCGGAGATGTTACACCGATCCCCATAGGCTACGCCTTTTCCTTTTTGAGGGTGGGCGGTCCGGCGCTGATGGCCCCGGGGATCGGTCTGGTGAGCGCCAACGGTATTTTCCAAGGTGGCATCGTGTTCCTGGTGGATGAGCTCCAAGGTGTACCCAATACCTTCACCTATCCGAGCATTACAAGTACCCTGGGTGGCCTGGCCATGGTGGCGAACAACGGCAGTTCCACGGCCCCCAAGGGCTACTTGTTCACCTGCAACAACGATCTGAGCAATACGCAGGTATTGAAGATCTCCATCGGCGATGAAGCTTTTCCGAGCGACATCACATCTACGGCGCTTTTCGGTTCCATGATGATCGGAACGGTGCATGCCTCCGGCGCTGGCCAGCGGTTGGTGGCGCAGTCGGCGTTCGGGGCGGACATGAGTTCTTGTTTCCCTACGACACCGTATGCCGTACTTCCTTTCCCCATGGGCACGCTGCCCTCCACGGCCTATAGCGGCACGCCCACCACCACCACATGGACCGCTGTGACACCAACCTTGCAAGCGGGCGTTTTCAGCAGCGACCACCTCTGCGGTCCCGATGCCGTGGCCGAGTACGGCAGTGATGCGAATTACGCGCTGTACCCCGTGCCGGCACAGGACGTGCTGCATCTCAAGTGGCCGATCGCGGAGCCGGTGAACGTGCGTGTGCTGGATGCACTCGGACGCGTGGTATTGTCTGCACGGACCTTGAATGCGGAAACGCAATTGGACATCTCCACTTTGGCGCAAGGCAGCTATTTCCTGCATGTCACCGGCAGCCATGGGAAAGTTCGCGTGCTGCCTTTCATGGTGGAATGATCGCGTACCGGTTGAACACGGACCCTGAGGAACTCGATGAACACGGTCCCTGAGGGCTTTGAAGGGCCGTGTTCATGCATACAACAGGTCTAAGGGTCGTGTTCACTACCAATAGAATAACCGTGGTCACGAGTACGAACGAGGCGGGCCAGAGGCCCTAGGATCCTTCTCACTCCGCAAAAAGCCGAGCGAGAGCTCAGGGGTGTTTGGGGTTATCAACCTCAAATAGGCTTGAAACCGCACAAGGGGTTGGAGGCTCGGTGCGAGCCGGGCCGGAGTTCAGGCGCTCAAGCGATCACCGGCTCTTCGCCCGCTCCCAATAAGCATCCATTTCCGCCAGGCTCATCTCGCCCAGCTTCTTGCCGTCCTTGCGGCTCTCGTTCTCCAGGAACTGGAACCGTTGGATGAACTTGCGGTTGGTGCGCTCCAGCGCCTCGTCCGGGTCGATCTTCAGGAAGCGGGCGTAGTTCACGATGCTGAAGAGCAGGTCTCCCAGTTCGTCGGCCTGCTTGGGACTGTCGGCCTCCACCTCCTCCTTCAGCTCGGCGAGCTCCTCGTTCACCTTCTCCCACACTTGGTCGCGGTGCTCCCAATCGAAACCGACGCCGCGGGCCTTGTCCTGAATGCGGATGGCCTTCACCATGCTGGGCAGCCCGCGCGGCACGCCTTCGAGGACGCTCCTCTCCCCTTTCGCCGAGCCATCCTTCGCCTTCTCCTTCAGCTTGATCTGCTCCCAGTTGGCCTTGACTTCCTCTTCGTTCTGCACCTTCACATCGCCGTAGATGTGCGGATGCCGGCGGATCAGTTTATCGCAGATGCCGTTGAGCACATCGGTGATGGTGAAGGCACCCTGCTCCTCGCCGATCTTGGCATAGAACACATTGTGCAGCATCAGGTCGCCCAGCTCGTTGCGCACTTCCGCCAGGTCGTTGTTCAAGATGGCATCGCCGAGCTCGTAGGTCTCCTCAATGGTGAGCGGCCGCAAGGTTTCCATGGTCTGTTTCCTGTCCCACGGGCACTTGGCACGTAGGTCATCCATGATGTCGAGCAGGCGTTTAAAGGCTTCGAGACGGGGATCCATGGTGCAAGTGTAGTGACGCGAGGTTGATGGTTTGGCCGCGGAGGCGCAGACCGTGCTCCGCCGAAGCGGGTACACCAGGCGAGGGCGCGGAGTATGCATCAAGTGCTGCCGGGGAATGACGAGCGGTCCGGCGTTGTGCGTTTTACATTCTACATTTTACATTCCTCGCTATCGTTCCACTGATCTATCACTTTTCAGCTTTCCTGTTTCAGGTTTCGGGTTTTTCAACCGTTGAAACGAACGCACAAAGGACTGCGCATAACTGTGAATGCTCGAGTCTGTTCAGCTCCTGCCTGTCCGATACTTTCACCCGCCACATTCCTGCATGACCCAACGCACGCACACCACCTCCGCCGTTGTCATCATCGGTGCCTTGTTCTTCCTCTTCGGCTTCGTCACCTGGATCAACGGTCCGCTGATCAGCTACCTGAAGATCGTGTGCGAGCTGAAGGACGGCGCGGAGCCGTTCTATGTGACGTTCGCGTTCTATATCGCGTACTTCTTTACGGCGTTGCCCATGGCGTGGGTGCTGGGGAAGACCGGCATGAAGCGCGGCATGATGTACGGCCTGTTCACCATGGCGGTGGGTGCGCTGCTCTTCATCCCTGCAGCCCAAGGGCGATCCTATGGCCTCTTCCTCGCCGGGCTCTTCATCATCGGTACCGGCCTTTCGCTGTTGCAAACGGCCAGCAATCCTTACATCACGGTGGTTGGCCCCATCGAAAGCGCCGCGGCCCGCATCAGCGTGATGGGCATCTGCAACAAGATGGCCGGTGTGCTGGCCCCGTTCGTCCTGGGGTTCCTGCTCCTCGCGGATGCGGACACGCTGCAAGCCGACATCAACGCACTGGAGGGTCCGCTGCTGGCGGCACGGCTGGATGAGCTGGCCCAGCGCGTGATCGTCCCCTACGGCGTTATGGCTGCCTTCCTCGTGGCCCTGGGTCTGATGATCAACTTCTCCCCGTTGCCGGAGCTGGACCCCGAGGTGGATGCACCCGGCGTGCCCACCGATGGCCGCAGCATCTTCTCCTTCCCCAACCTGATGCTGGGCGTGCTCGCGCTCTTCCTTTACGTTGGCGTGGAAGTGATGGCCGGGGACACGATCGGCATCTACGGCCAGTCGCTCGGGCTGCCGCTGAGCGTGGCCAAGCACTTCACCAGCTACACGCTGATCGGCATGGTGGTGGGCTATGTGATCGGCATCATCGCGATCCCGCGCTTCATCTCGCAGTCCAAGGCCCTGGCGGCATCGGCGGTGCTGGGCGTGGTGCTCACCATCGCCGCCACCTTGCTACCGGCCCATGCCTCCATCCTCTGCATCGCCCTGCTGGGCCTGGCGAATGCGTTGGTATGGCCCGCCATCTGGCCATTGGCGATCTCCGGCCTCGGTCGCCACACCAAGACCGGCAGTGCCCTGTTGGTGATGGCCATCGCAGGCGGTGCCATCCTCCCGCTGATCTACGGCAAACTCGCGGAGGAACCCGGCATCGGCCACCAGCACGCATACTGGATGATGGTGCCTTGCTACCTCTACATCCTTTGGTATGGTGTGGCGGGGCACAAGAAGAAGGCTTGGTGAGGTGTGAGGATATCCCTACGGAGGCACATGGCAGAAACCGAGCGCCAGAGCTTGATCCGGCAAGACGACAGAACTTGCTATCTCCCGATCCTTTTCACGCCAACCCCTTCCGGATCGCCAGCGCCACGGCCTCGTTCACGCTGTGGACATGCAACTTTTTGTACACGTTGCTCACATGCCGGTTCACAGTACCGTAGGAGATATCCAAGGTGTCGGCGATCCGTTTATAGGTATGTCCCTTCACCAAAAGGCCCAAGATGGCTTGCTCCCGGACGCTCAGTTTGAAGTCGTCCTGCTCGGGCGCTTGGCTTCCCTCCATCATGCGCAGCACACGGCGCGCTACGCTGGGCGACATGGGGGCGCCGCCTTCCATCACGTCCTGGATCCCTTGGATCAGCCGGTCCGGATCGGTCTGCTTGAGGAAGTAGCCATCGGCACCCGCTTGTATGGCCTGGAAGATCCGGTCATCGTCCTCGATCACGGTGAGCATGATGATCCGGATCTTGGGGAAGCTGGATCGTAGCAGGGCCGTTGCCTGGATGCCGTCCACCCCGGGCATGTCGATATCCATGAGGATCACATCCGGCTTGGAAAATTCCACATCCGCGATGGCCCTGTTCGCGGATGAGAACGTGCCTACGATGGCTATCCCGGGCACTGCGGCCAGCACGACCCGCAAGGCATCGCGTTGTTCGCGTTTATCATCGAAGATCGCCAGGTTGATCATTCTTCAGCTCGAGGGGTAGCAGCAAACCTCGTTATTCACTCCCTCTTCAGCAATGGCTACATCCACTCATTTACCTCCCCTGGCGGAATGTAGGCGCACTTGCGTGCCGCCTTCCGGCCGCCCCCCCACCTCCAGCGTCCCTCCTATCTCCATCGCCCTTCGGCTCATGTTGCCAAGCCCGTTCCCGCCCAGGGTATCCTTGTCCACCTCGCTCAGCGAGATCCCGGTACCGTTGTCGAGCACGAGGAGTTCCAAGGCCCCTGCCACTTGGCGGAAATGGACGATGATCTTACTGCAGCCGCTGTGTTTCACGGCGTTGCTCACCGCTTCCTTGAAGACCAGATAGAGGTTCTTGCGCTGTTCCATACCCAGCTTGCGGGAGAGCAGATCCTCGCCCAAGTGGAACTCCAGATCAATACCGGCAGTGTCGCAGAGCGGCTGCGCGTAGGTCCGCATGCGGTGGAATAGGTTCTCCATCGCATCGTTATCGCTGTTCACGCTCCAGACGATGTCATTCATGCTCTCCATGGCGCTGGTGCTGTTGTCCTTGATCCGCTTCAGCATTCCCATGGCTTCCTTGGAGATCCCTGAGGTCTGTTTCCCCACGGCCGAACTGAAGAGCACGATGCTGCTGAGCGTGCTACCCACCTCATCATGCAGGTCCGATGCGATGTGGTCACGCATCCGGATCACCTGCATCAACTGGCGCTCCTTGTAGCGGACCACAAGGAATGTGATCGCGATGCCCAGCAGGATAAGGCCGAGGATGAACCACCACCGCAGATGGAACGGCGGGACCATGATGATCGGGATGGTGAGCATGGCCTCGGTCCACCGGCCTTCCGCATCCATCGCTTTGATCCGCAGGCGGTGGTCGCCATAGGGCAAGGTATTTATGCGCAGGCGGGATTCCTGCTGCAGGTTCCACGCTTCATCGATCCCTTCGATGCGCCAAGCATATTGGATCAGGGAAGGGTCCTCGTACGAAAGCAGCACCATGTCCACCGTGAAGAAACGATCGCTCGGGTACATGGTGATGGCTTCGCCGCGCAGTACCTGTGCGCTCAGGTCCTCCTGCCCTTGATCCTGCGCAAGCTGTTTATGAACTCCCTCTATCACCAAGGGTGCCATGGGCTTATCGGTGGGGTTTCGCAGATCCGCAGGATGGAAGGCAACGATGCCGTTGAGCCCGCCGAGATAGAAACGCCCGTCCAATCCTTGGGCATAAGCGAGCCTATTGAACTCATTCGAGGGAAGCCCGTCGTTGGTGGTGAAGGTCTTGGCGGTACCGCTTTCGGGATCATAGCGCACCAGGCCATTGTCGCTGGGAAGCCAGAGGGCGCCCTCCTCATCGGGAAGTACGGCATGTATGCTGGTGGCGGGAATGCCTTCACGGCTGCCGAGCTTGCGCACCTCGCCCGTGCTGCGGTCCCAACGGAGCAGGCCGTCCGCATAGGTGGCCAGCCAGAAGATGCCCTCCTGGTCCACATAGCAGTTGCGGATGTCATCGGTGGGCAGGTAGTGGGCGGTATCGTTCACCTCCAAGGCCCCGGACCACCAGCGCTCCTGCATGCGACCTTGCTCGTTCAAGCGGAACAGCCCCGCGTTGGTACAGGCCAGCAGCTGCTCGTTCCGGTGGTACATCAGGTGCCACACCCATGCCTGGTCCAGCAGCGGGTGGCCGCTAAGGCACACCACCGAAGTATCCTCTTGGGCACTCGCTATGCGCAGCCCTTTTGAAGTACCGATCAAGAAGCCGCCGTTCTTGAGTTCCAGCCCGCTCCAGGGCGGATAGATCCCTGACGGGCCACTTATGGTGCGATCCACCTTGCCGCTTGCGTCCTCGTGCAGTACGGCTTCCCCTGCAACGCGCCACAAGCCGCCCTTGCCGTCGCTGTTCATCATTCGCCGTAGGGCATACCCACGGTCACTACTTATAACGGCACCGGTGGCCGCATCCAGTACCCAATAACCTTGCACCTCAGTGTTCACGTGCAAGCGTCCGCCGTTCACAACCATGCCGCGTATCCGGTAGCCGGGCTGTGCGCCACCGGCCGTATCCCGCAGCATGTGCTGGAAATGGCTGGGCCGTAAATTGATCTTGAACAGACCGAACTCGCTGCCCAACCAGAGATTGCCGGTGCGGTCGCGCATGGCGGTCTCTATGAAGAAGGATGCCTCGGGATATTTCGCGGTAAGGTCGTAGAGCAGCGGCGCGGTGTAGGGGTCATCGCCGGCATTCATCCTCCGCAGCGTGGTGTTCACCAGCCAGACGTCTTCGCGCAGGGGCATGATGAAGGTGGCATCTGCTGAAAGGCCTACATGCACCAACTGCTTGTTCCTGCTATGGAAGGGGTCTGCTTCGGTAGGTGCCCAGGCCATTCCTTCCGGGGTCCTGAAGTAGAAGCCGGGGTCTTGTACAGGGCGCCAGCCGAAAAGGTCCTGGAGCTGCTTGTTCACGCCAATGGAGCCTTTGCCATGGAAGGTTTGCGTAGGCCCGGCCTCATCGTTCTGCGGAAGGGGAATGCGCAGCAGGTCCACATCGGTCCAGATCACTCCCGAAGTGTTGCAGGTACACCAAGCGCTTTGGTCATTTGTCAGGATCACCACCGTCAATTCGTGGGCACAGTCCACTTGTGTAATGCCGAAGGTTTTGCTTATGCCTTGAAAGCGGAACAAAAGCCCTTCCCCGGTGAATACGATATCACCCTCCTGGGTTGCGGCGATGCTGGTGAACGGACCTACCGCTGCTTCAGGCAAGCGTTCGGCAAAATGCTCCTGAATGGACTCCACACGGCCGGTATGGGATTCCAGAATGTCCAGTTTCCCGTTCTTGTACAGCACCCAGAGCATGCCGTCGTTGTCGTATTCCAGATCGGCGACCTCGTTGCCAGCGAGACCGTTCGCCATGGTAAGGACCCGAAAGCGGTAGCCATCGAACTGGGCCAGGCCGCGTGGTGTGCCCAGCCAGAGGAAGCCACGATCGTCCTGAACGATGGAGGTGACCGTGCGGTGCGGAAGGCCGGCCTCCACCCCGTAGTGCTGGGCAGTGAACAGGAGCTGCTCGTCCCGCTCCACAGCAGATCCGCCAACGCCTTGGGCCGATAAAGGCCCAAGCCAAGGGAACAGGAATGCGAGAAGCACCAAGGAGCGCATCCTACAATGATACCTACGATCTTCCATGGCCGCATCGCTGCATGGCCTTTCGCTAAGGCTGATGTTGTTCCCCGTTCCTGGGCTTGGATCTCGTGCCCGATCCATGGAACGAAGTTCCTTGAGAACAGGCTGAAGGCCTCTTCGTGCAGGAGCGTCGCCCTTCGCAAGGCCTTGCCAGTAGCGGATTGAGTGAATGTAGGTATTGGCGCTCATGGCTTGTACCGCTTCCTTCGCTTCAGAGGAAGACGATCAACCAAAAAACCAGTAGCCATGAGAACTCGAATAGTACCCATTGCCGGAATAACCTTGCTCCTGGCCACGGCGCAGGTCTGTTCCGCACAAGTGTGGCAGAATGGAGTCGGGAATCCGACCAGTGTAGGGGATATCACCATATCCCAGTTCGGCCTGAACGCAATGCATGCAGGTGGGTGTGCTCCCAGCGCGACCAACCGGAGCTTCCAATTCAGCGATGCTACGGAGGACTTCACCGGGACCTAAGGTGACACCTCCACCTTCTTCTCTCTGCCTGCAAATGCGCAAGCCTCGGAGACCTTTGATCTCTTGTTCTATATCCATGTGCCTCCGGCATTCCCCGGGAAGACGACCGAAGAAATAGCGGCGGACCTGAACATCAGATTGGGATCCGAGGCCGCTGACGGGAGCGGTGAGTTCCAATGGGATAGTGAAGCTGGATGGGGCAGTCCTTTCGTGCAGCCGGTGGGAATGATCCGGGTGAATGTGATGTTCAATTACGAACCCAAAAGCGCCTATTCGTCGAATGGAGTGCGTCAGTTCGCCCTCCGAATGGATCTTTCGCGAGAGGAAGGGGTCGTTCGCGATATGGACATACGGTTCCGTGCGGTAATGGTGGGTGCGTCCTACACCGATGTACTCGGTTATTACACTGCACCGCAGCTGCCCTTGTTCATCCTGCGTGATCCACCGGGTGACAAGAGCTACAGCAAGATGAGCACGGGTAGCACCACTTGTTTCGGACAGTCCCAGTCCGTGTCCACATCAGAGAGTGCGAGCACTTGGTTCAAGGCGAAGATCGGGGTCTCCGGTTCCTTGGGTCTGGGTGTGACCACCGACTACGAGATCTTTGCGGAGTTGGGTGTGAGTCTTGAAGCCAGCCAATCCGAGACCAGCGACTTCAAGTACCAGACCTGCATCTCTGCCACGGATGAATTCACCACCTCCAGCAGTGGCGCTCCGGATGACCTGTTCATCGGTAGTGCGGTACACTATGCTTACGGAATGCTCACGGAAGTGGAGCGACCCAGTTGCGGATCCACCACACGGAAAGCCTACTTCGCGTCCACGCCGGTCGGGGTTGAATCCGGCTACCACTACACGGAAAGCCACATCCTTGGCGAAGTGATCCCCGGGCTGGAGCAGTTGATGGCCGATGCTCCCGTGGGCTCGCCAGCCTACAGGACCGCGATGAACCAACGTGATGTGTGGGTGCAGACCTTGGCCATGAACAACAACATCAAGGCCACCGCACCAGCCGCAAACCCACCCCAGCGCTCCTTCAACGGTGGTGGAGCAGGCTTCAACCATTCCTTGGTCACCACCACCTCCATGACGAACGCGATCGATTATACGGTCTCCTTGGATGCAGGGCTCTCCGCTGAATTCGGCGTGGATGTCGGCGGTTCGGGGGTTTCCGGAGGCGGCGAGCTGAGGATGCGGAGCGAATATGGGAACGGTGTGGACGAGTCGAACGAGAGTACGAACACCATGTCCTATCATCTGGAGGATGATGATCAAGGGGCCGATGCGTTCACTGTGAACATCCGGGAGGATCGTGTCTTCGGGACTTATGTCTTCCAATTGGACAGCGCCCTCTCGAAGACCAGTTGCCCCTATGAAGGCGGCTACCAACTGGACCAGCCCAGCCTTTCGGTGGGTGCTGCGGGCAGCACATCCATGATCTTGAACGAGGTACCCCTTGGCGGAGGTGGAGGTCCGGGCGTGGCGAACTTTCCGCTCATCCTCTGCAACAACAGCAACGTCAGCCGCACCTATTTCCTGAAGTTCGATGCTGTTACCAACGGAGGAAATGCCTCGCTTACAGCGCTTGGTAACACCATCAATTCCAATGACAATGGCATTGAGATAACCCTGAGTGCCGGTCAGTGCCTCAATACCATCCTCACGCTCACTCCGCCAAATGCCGGCGTGGTGGACTTCCCCAACATCAACCTCTACCTCTATTCGCTCTGTGATCCGGACATTCGCTCCTACATCGCCATCTCGGCGTTCTTCGGTCCGGGGAATTTTGGCGACTACTGCGCCCCGGTGAGCGCCAACGGAACATCGGACGGCGATTTTGTGGACGGTGTGCAGATCGGCGCCATCAACAATACGGGTACGGGTAGCGCAGGTGGCCCTACCTACACCAACTACAGCGGCGAGTTCTCCACACCGCTATCGCGCAATGCGCAGAGCATGATCACCATCACCTCCGGCGAGTACCATACCGATTGGTACGCGGCTTGGATCGACTACAACAAGAACGGCGAATTCGAGGAGGATGAAATGCTGGGATCCTTCCAGAGCTCTGATCCCTACCAAGCACACAATATTGATTTCACCGTACCGGCCACAGCACAGTTGGGCTCTACCATCCTTCGGGTTCGTGGTGTTTATCTTTTGGGCAGTGAACCACAGCCCATCGACGTGTGCTTCAACTACAGCTATGGCGAGACGGAGGACTACGCGGTGGTGATCAATGGCAACATACCCCAGGATTGCGTAGGTGCTGACAACGGTCCTGCCCTGCCCGGTACACCCTGCGATGATGGCAATAGCTCCACAGCAGACGACATGTATGATGCGAACTGTCTGTGCGTCGGTCAGCTCACTACAGCCGTGGCCGATGGTGCTGGTACCCCGATGCGGTTCACCGTACAACCGAACCCTTCCACGGGCATGTTCCAGTTGAACAATCCGAGGCAAGTACTCGCCCGTATGGAAGTACGCGATGCATTGGGCCGTCTGGTGGTCGCTGAAACAACGGTCACCTCCCGGAAAGCGACCTTCGACCTGTCCACCGTCCCAACGGGGCTATATCACCTGCTGGTGGAGTCAGAAGGCCGTCGCGATGTGATCAAGATCTCGGTGCAGCGCTGAATTGTTCCGTAGGACCTTGCGCTCCAGGGTGGGTCTTCGCTGGAAGGCCCACCCTGTTCCGTTCGGAACTGTTCGCATGAGTAGGTTACAGGGACCATGGAGCCGCTGTCATTTTGAGCGCTGGTGGAGACATTCAGACCGAGCGTGAATGATCATGTACATACCGCAGTGTTGCCGTGTCCCGCATCCCACATTCCGGCTGCGCTCGATGTGATGCACAACAGCATGCGCTCAACTGGACAACCCGGAATTCACTCGCAGCGCTTCAACCAAACCAACAACGGTCATTCGCGGGCTGCCTTCCGATGTGCATCTTTGGCCACCACGCGCCATGCAGGGAAACCCATTCGACGTAGACGGCCTCACCGATGAGCAGGTGAAGGCCGCGCGTGCGCAACATGGCCGCAACGTGCTGGAGGAGGATGACAAAGGCTTCTTCTGGCCCGCCTTGAAGGATGCACTTACCGAGCCGATGGTGCTGCTGTTGCTCGCCGCCAGCTTGATCTACTTCCTGCTCCAGCAGTGGAACGAGGGCTTCTTCATGGTGGGCGCCATCCTGCTGCTGACGGCCCTTTCGCTCTACCAGGACTCCCGGAGCCGGACGGCCTTGGGCACCCTGAAGGCGCTGAGCATGCCCAAGGCGACGGTGGTGCGCAACGGGCAGGTGGAGAAGATCCCCGTGGAGGACGTGGTGGTGGGCGACCATGCCGTAGCCGAGGAAGGCAGCCTGCTTGCGGCCGACGGCATCATTGTGCAGAGCAACGACTTCAGCGTGAACGAATCCATCCTCACCGGCGAGGCCTTCGCGGTGGCGCGAAACGCGGAAGATCCGGAGAGCGCACGGGTGAGCAAGGGCACGCAGGTGGTCTCGGGGCTGGCGCTGTACCGCGTGGAAGCCGTCGGCATGGCCAGCCGCTTGGGACGGATCAGCGGTTCACTGGCCTCCATTGAGCCGCCCCCTACTCCACTGCAGCAACAGATCGGGCGCTTTGTGCGCAACATGGCCATTGTGGGCGTGGTCTTCTTCGCATTGGTGTGGGCGGTGGATTTCTTCCGCACCGGCTCCTTGTCCGGCAGCCTGCTCTCGGGCCTCACCTTGGCGATGTCCATCCTTCCGGAAGAGATCCCCGTGGCCTTCACCACCTTCCTCGCCTTGGGTGCGTGGCGCTTGGCACGGCAGGGCGTTATCGCGAAAAGGGCCACCACCGTGGAGACCTTGGGCGCAGCCACCGTGATCTGCACGGACAAGACCGGCACCATCACTGAGAACCGCATGACCTTGGCGGAACTGCATGTGAAGGCCAGCGATATCGTGGAGCAGGCCGATGCGGAGCATTTATCAGCGGAGGCCAAGGCCTTGGTGGAAATGGCGATGTGGGCCAGCGAGCCGGTACCCTTCGATCCGATGGAGAAAGGACTCCACGAGGCCTACGCCCGCAACACGGCGCACGATGAACGGCCCGAGCGGCACATGGCACATGAATACCCGATCAGCGGGAAGCCGCCGATGATGACGCACGTCTTCGCCAATGCGGCCGGGCATCGCATCATTGCCTGCAAGGGCGCGCCTGAGCGGATCCTCCGGCAAGCGGTGCTCACCCCCGAGGAGAAGGAAGCGGCCATGGCACAGGTGGAGGCCTTCGCCCGCAAGGGCATGCGCGTGCTCGGCGTGGGCCATGTGAAGGACCCACCGGAGACCTACCCGGAAAGTCAGGAGGAATACAAGATCGAATACCTCGGACTGGTCGCCTTCGAGGATCCCCCCAAGCACAACATCCGCGAGGTGCTGGCCACTTTGGAGGAAGCGGGCATCCAGGTGAAGATCATCACCGGCGACAATGCCGTCACCACGGCGGCCATTGCCCGGCAAGTGGGCTTCCACGGCGACCGGAGCACCTTGGATGGCGAGGAACTGCTGCGCTTGGAGGAGCCTGCCTTCAGCGAGGCGGTGCGCCGCACGGACATCTTCACCCGCATGTTCCCCGAGGCGAAAATGCGCATCATCAACGCCCTGAAGGCGGATGGCCACGTGGTGGCGATGACCGGCGACGGCGTGAACGACGCACCCGCGCTGAAGGCCGCGCATATCGGCGTGGCCATGGGCAAGCGCGGCAGCGAACTGGCCAAGGAGGCCGCCTCCCTGGTGCTCACCGACGACGACCTGGCCGGCATGGTACACGGGGTGGCCATGGGACGCAGGATCTACGACAACCTGAAGAAGGCGGTGCAGTACATCATCGCCATCCACATCCCGATCATCCTCACGGTAGCGCTCCCGCTGTTCCTGGGCTGGAAGTTCCCCAACATCTTCACGCCGATGCACGTGATCTTCCTGGAACTGATCATGGGCCCTACGTGCAGCATTGCCTATGAAAGCGAACCGCTGGAACCGGGCGGCATGCAGCGCCCGCCACGTCCGTTGGACAAGACCTTCCTCTCCTGGGGGGAGATCCAGATCAGCCTCTGGCAGGGGCTGGTGATCACCATCGGCACCTTGGCCAGCTACCAGATCGGCGTTCAACAAGGCTTCCATGAAGAGCTGGTCCGCAGCTTGGTCTTCAGCACCTTGATCATGGCCAACATCGGCCTCACCTTCGTTGACCGCTCCTTCACGCGCTCCTTCATCGAGGCAGCCCGGAACAAGAATGTGGTGCTCCGCATCGTGGTGCTGGCCACACTGTTGGCCCTTGGTATCACCCTCTACGTTCCGCCAGTGGCCCGCCTGTTCGATCTGGCACCGCTCACCGTGGGGCAGCTGGCCCTTACCGCTGCGATCGGCTTTGCCTCGGTGGCGTGGTTTGAAGTGTACAAATGGGCGAAGCGGAGGCCTCGTGCAGGGGTGTTTGCGGCCACGGAATAGGCGTTCGGCACTAAAAACTGGACTTCCCCGTTACTTTGGCCGTCCCCTTAAAGAAGCACCCGGCCCCTCCGTGATCCCTGCATGAGGCGTTCCCTCCTCTTCCTTCTGCTCCTGCTCCCGTTCTTGCTCGCGGCCCAAACGGCCACGGTGTCCGGCACGGTGCGCGACGATGAGAACCGCCCCCTGCCGGATGCCAGCATCGCGGTGGTGGGGCACGCCACCACAAGTTCCAATGCCACTGGCGGCTATTCGATCACGGTACCCGCTGAGCAGGAGATCGTGCTGCGTTTTGTCTATCCCGGCGCGGATGCCGTGGAACGCACCTTGGAACTGAAGGCCGGGGAAAAGCGGTCGCTGGACGTGATGATCCGGTCCACCACCATCGGCCCCGTCACCGTCACGGACGATCGGCTGCGCGATGCGGGCCTGGACAAGCTGAATGCCCGAACCTCACACTTCCAGCCGTCGCTGGGCGATGTGAACAGTTTGCTGCAAGGCAGCTTGGGCGTGATGACGCGCAACGAGCTGAGCAGTGGCTACAACGTGCGCGGCGGCAACTTCGATGAGAACCTGGTGTACGTGAACGGCATCGAGGTGTACCGGCCGTTCCTGGTGCGGAGCGGCCAGCAGGAAGGCCTCAGCTTCCCCAACCCGGATATGATCGAGCGGATCCACTTCAGCTCCGGTGGCTGGGAGCCGCGCTACGGCGACAAGCTCAGCAGTGTGCTGGACATCACGTACAAACGCCCCCGGGAATTCGATGCCATCGCCAGCGCCAGCCTGATGGGCGGTTCCGTTACCGTGGGCAGCGCCATGGCCCACCAGCGGCTTCGCCAGATCACCGGTTTCCGCTACCGTACGCTCAGCACCATCCTCAAAGGCCTCGATACACAGGGCGAATACGTCCCCACCTACACCGATCTGCAGAGCTATTGGACCTACGACCTTACCGACAAGGTGGAGCTGGGCTTCCTCGGCCTGTACTCACGCAATCGCTATGATGTGATCCCACAGGACCGCGAGACCGAGTTGGGCAACTTCAACCAGGCGCTGCGCTACACCGTTTACTTTGAGGGGCAGGAACGCACCGCATACGAGACCTTTTCGGGTGCGCTTAGCCTCACCGCCCGCCCCTCCCGCCGCACCGTGCTTAAATTCACCGGTAGCGCTTTCAATACCTATGAGACGGAGCGGATGGACATCCTCGGCGAATATCGCTTGGGCGAGCTGGACCGCAACTTGGCCAGTGAACAGTTCGGTGAGGTGGTGCGCGACCTCGGGATCGGTGCCTACCTGGAACATGCCCGGAACAGCTTGGAGGCCACCGTGCTGAGCGCTACGCATACCGGATCCTTCTACCATCGCCCCGGAAGCAACCTGCAGTGGGGTCTTGAAGTGCGCAGCGAACGGATCAACGATCGCCTGAGCGAATGGTACATGCTGGACAGCGCGGGCTACAGCATCCCTCAAAGCAGCGGGGATGTGCTGGAGCTGAACACGAGTGTGAAGTCACGGATCGATCTGGAAAGTGTGCGCACCTCTGCCTACGTGCAGAACGCTTGGGAATGGAAGACCGGCCACAACCGCTCATGGGCCTTGGTGGCGGGCGTGCGTGGGCAGAACTGGAGTTACAACGGTGAGACAGTGATCAGCCCGCGGGTGCGCTTGGCGTACCACCCCGGCTGGCGCAAGGTGGTGGCACCCGGCGATACCGTGCCACGCGACTACAGCTTCTGGGTAGCCACCGGGGTGTACTTCCAGCCGCCATTCTACCGGGAACTGCGCGATTTCAACGGTGTGCTGAACCCGAATGTGATGGCCCAGAAGAGCATCCACTTCATCCTGGGCATGGACCGCCAGTTCAAGATCTGGGACCGCCCCTTCAAGTTCACCACCGAGGCCTACTACAAGGCGTTGAGCAGACTCAATCCTTACGAACTGGACAACGTCCGGATCCGCTACTACGCGGAGAACAATGCGAAGGGCTTTGCCACAGGCATCGACATGAAGCTCAACGGCGAGTTCATCCAGGGCGTGGAATCATGGGCCTCGCTGTCCGTGATGAAGACCATGGAGGACCTCGAAGGCGACTATTACTACCACACCTACAATGCAGCCGGTGAGCGCACCGATGCGATCGACACCCGGGATCGCACACCCGTTGACAGCGTACGCGTGGAAGCGGGCTACATCCCCCGCCCCACCGACCAACGCGTGAGCTTCGCCCTCTTCTTCCAGGATGAAATGCCCCGCTGGCCCACCTTCAAGGTCCACATGAACCTCGTCTTCGGCACGAGCCTTCCGTACGGCCCACCCAACCAGCAGCGCTACGCGGACACGCTGCGCACCAGCCTCTACCGCCGGGTGGATATCGGCTTCAGCAAGCAGTTGCTCGGCGCACCCGGACAGGAAAAGACCGGCGCGCTCCGCCATGTGAAGGACCTGTGGATCTCCTTGGAGGTCTTCAACCTGATCAACCTGAACAACACGGTGGACTACACGTGGGTACAGGATGTGCAGGGCCGCTACTACGGGATCCCCGAATTCCTGACGCCGAGACGGATCAATTTGAAGGTGATCGCGCGGTTCTAGAATTACATCAAGGTCTCACGTAGTGGACCTTGATGCCGCGTGAGGATGTGGTGCTTGTCCTCAGGGTCCGCCGTACGGCGGAGACCGCTGAGGGAGCAAAGAACCCTCCACCGGACTAGCGTCCACAGCGAGAATTGCCCTAAATTGGCCGCATGAACCGCTACCTCTTCCCGCTGGTTTGTTGCCTATTGATAGCGACAGGATGCTCCACCCACAAGTTCGTGGCGAGCAAATATCCCAACGGTAAGCCCGAGGTGGTACTGTACCTGAAAGGTGAAGGCGAGGAAGCGGTAAAGGTGATGGAGAAGGTATACTACCCCAACGGTAAGCTCGATTACGTGGGCCGCTTTGAGAACGGGATGGAGCAGGGCGAGTGGAACTACTATTACGAGGACGGCACCCGCAAGTACACCGAGAACTGGGACAAAGGTCTGGAGCAAGGCGTGCAGATCGAGTACGCTCCTGACGGCCAGATCTACCTGGAGAAGTACTACGAGAAGGGCCAGTTGGTCCGTACGGTGGACAAGTCAAAACGCCCGTGAGCGTACATCCAACACGGTTTCAGCTTCCAACTTTTCTGTTTGAGCTTTCACTTTTTGGGCGTCAAGCTTGTGCAAACGCCTTCACGCTCTTGTGAATGATCGCGCAGCAGGCGTCGAGTTCCTCGCGGCGGATAGTGAGCGGCGGCGCGAAGCGGATGATGTCGCCATGTGTGGGCTTGGCCAGTAGGCCGTTCTCCGCCAGTAGTAGGCATAGTTCCCAAGCCGTGCGGCCGTCCTTGCGCGGCTCGATCACTACGGCATTCAGCAGACCCTTGCCACGCACGAGCTTCACGAAGTCGAATTCCTCCACCAATTCCTGCATGGAATTGCGGAAAACCTCTCCGAGCTGCTCGGAGTTTTCGGCGAGCTTCTCGTCCTTCACCACCTGTAAGGCCGCGACGGCCACTTTGCTGGAAAGCGGATTGCCTCCAAAGGTGCTACCATGCTCACCCGGCTTGATGCAGAGCATGATCTCGTCATCGGCAAGTACAGCGCTTACCGGGAGCACGCCTCCGCTGAGGGCCTTGCCCAAGATCAGCACATCGGGGCGCACGCCTTCGTGATCGCACGCCAGGAGCTTGCCCGTGCGAGCGATGCCGGTCTGCACTTCGTCGGCCATGAAGAGCACGTTGCGCGCCTTGCACGCTTCATAGGCTTCCTTCAGATAACCATGATGCGGGACCATCACACCGGCTTCGCCTTGGATCGGCTCCACCATGAAAGCAGCCACATGGGGATGCTCCAGCGCCCGCTGCAGCGCCGGAATGTTGTCGTACGGGATCACATCGATGCCCGGTGTGTACGGCCCGAAGTTCTTACTGCTGTCCGGATCGGTGCTGGCGCTGACGATGGTGATGGTGCGACCGTGGAAATTGCCTGCACACACGATGATGCGGGCCTGATCGCGGGGGATGCCCTTCTTTTCGTAGCCCCATTTGCGGGCGAGCTTGAGGGCGGTCTCAACGGCCTCGGCGCCGGTGTTCATCGGCAGTACTTTGTCGTAACCGAAGTAGCCGGTGATGTATTCCTCGAATTCGCCGAGCACATCGTTGAAGAAGGCTCGGCTGGTAAGGGTGAGCTTCTTCGCTTGGTTCGTGAGCGCCTCGATGATGTGCGGATGGCAGTGACCTTGGTTCACGGCGCTGTACGCACTGAGAAAATCGTAATAACGCTTGCCTTCCACATCCCAGAGAAAAATGCCTTCTCCCCGTTCCAACACCACTGGCAGCGGATGATAATTGTGCGCGCCGAAGCGGTCTTCAAGGCGGATGGCACGTTGGCTGCGGGTCTCGTTGTGCTGGGTAGTGGGCATGGTATGGCTGGCTTTATGAATGCGTGACAAAGGTATGGAATGGCGAGGGGGGCTGCGCACGCAGGTAGGGGACACGCGTAGGGTCCGCTAGGTTTCGGAAATATCAGCCTGGCGTGATCTTGCGTGGACCCGGTTGGCGTGACCCTGTGTAGAAAGGGCGGATCCGACTACTTGGTTCAATTGCGTAATTCCAGTGGAACAGCGAGCGCAACCGGGGCCGTGGCCGCCCGCTCCACCACGCTTTGGATCTTCGTGCGGATGTCCATCCGCGAGAGCTTCTTGTTGTCGGCATCGGGATAGACACGGTTACTGAGGAAGACATAGATGGTCCCATTGGCCGGGTCGGTCCATACCATGGTGCCTGTGAAGCCGGTGTGGCCGTAACTGGATGAACTCGCTTCATCGCAACTGGGGCCGGGTGTTCCCGGAGTTTGGGGACGGTCCCAGCCCAGTCCCCGGCGATTCTCTTTCCTTGTATCGCCGGTGCAGAAGCGGCATGCGGTGAATTTGGAAATGGTCGCCTCTTTCAGGTAGCGCTTGCCGCCGTAGGTGCCGCCGTTCAATAGCATCTGCATGATGATGGCCAGGTCGTTGGCGTTGGAGAAAAGCCCGGCATGGCCGGCCACGCCACCCATCATGGCGGCACCGGGGTCGTGTACATCGCCACGCACCAGTTCCTTCCGGAAGAGCGTATCATTCTCCGTAGGCATGATGCGACCAATGGGAAAGCGATCCAACGGGTTGAAGCCCATGGTGGCCAGACCCAACGGCGCGTAATAGTTGTTCTTCAGGAAAGTGTCGAACGGCATGCCGGATACGCGCTCCACTACCTGCAGCAGCAGGTACATGCCCATGTCGCTGTACACGTATTTGCCCCGCTCCGTGGTCGGTGTTTCCAAGACCCAGCGCACCAGCGAATCGCGGTAGCTCCGGTTGATATACATCCCGTCGGCCACGCGCATGTCGTGCTCATCATCAGCGATCGTGGCCACCAGCCCCGCCTTCCATTTCCTTTTGTCCATCAGCCGCAGGTAGAACGGTGAATACGGTCGCAGGCCCGCTTGGTGGGCGAGGATCTCGCTCAGCTTCAGCGAGGCATGGTAAGGGTATTTGGCCACCAGCTCCGGCAGGTAATCGCCGAGGGTCCTTTCCACATCCACCTTTCCTTCATCCACCAGCTTCATCAGTGCCAGCGTGGTGCCGGCCACCTTGCTGATGCTGGCGAGATCATAGATATCGTCGGTGTTCACCGGGCGATCCGCTGTGTAGGTGGGCGAGCCATAGGCCTTGTCCCAGATCACCATGCCGTTGCGGGCCACCAGCACTTGGCAACCCGGATAGGCCTCAGCGGCCAACCCTTCACGCACGATCGAATCGATCCGCAACAGGTCGCGTGTGTTCATGCTTTCCTCTTCCGGCAAGCCGTAGCGCAACCTGCCATTCGCTTCCGTCCGCACGCCTTGGCCGGAGCGGAAGAACGAGGAGGCCGTTACGGGCAAGGTCCCCGATGCAGGCAGCGCACCGAAGATCATCTGTGCGGCAAGGTCCTGTGTGTCCTCGTTCTCCTCATAGGCCACCACCACGGAATTCCAACGCTGTGCGCCGTATGCCGTACCCAAGCGATACGGATTTGCGAAGAGCACGAAGGCCATCCGTTGTTGGTCGTTCAAGCGGCGCAGGAAATCCAGCGTGAGCTGTGGCACGCCGAACTCCTTGTTCACGCGGACGGTGGTGTTGTGTACCGAAGCGATCACCAGGTCGAATTGCTTCACGCTGTCCAGCATGGCCTTGGATTGTGCCGCATTGAGGATCTTGTCGCAGCGCAGCTCCGTGATGTTCGCGTAACGGCCCAGTGCCTGCTGGAAAGGGTTGTGCAGACTGTCGCCGATCACCAACGAGGCGATGCGCAAGGTGTCCACGGCCTGGATCGGCAGGGTGCCATCGTTGAGGGCCAAGGTGAGCGAGCGTGCATACAATTCACGCCGTAGTGCCAGGGCATTGTTGGTATTCAGATCTTCATACAGATGCGCGCGTTCGATCGGTTCCAAGTGGTCCAGACCGGCCCACTCTTTGGCACGTAGCACCTTCAGGCATTTGGCCGCGATCAGTTCGGGCGAAACCTCACCGCTGTCCACCGCTTCGCGGATGCGTTGGATGGCCTTCACGGGATCTTGCGGAAAGAGAAGTACATCATTCCCGGCCAGCAGCGCGCGCAACTCGATCTCGCCGGGCTTGGCCGCGTTAGCGATGCCCTTCATGTTCAGCGCATCGGTGAATACGAGTCCCTGGAAGCCCATCTTCTCCTGGAGCAGATCGGTGACGATCGGCTTGCTCATGGTGCTGGGCAGGCCGGGCGTGCTGTCCAGCGCGGGCACTTCCAAGTGGGCCACCATCATGGCCCCCACCCCGGCATCGATCAGGCGTTGGAAGGGGGCCAGTTCCACGGTATCGAGCCGGGCGGCGGAAGCACTCACCACGGGCAACGTCTTGTGGCTGTCCTTATCGGTATCGCCGTGGCCGGGAAAGTGCTTGGCCGTTGCCATCACCCCTCCTTCCTGCAGGCCTTTCATGTAGGCGATGCCTTTGCGCGCCACCAACGCCGGGTCCTCCCCGAAGCTGCGGTAGTTGATCACCGGATTGACGGGATTGATGTTCACATCCACATCCGGGCTGAAGCTCACGTGCACGCCGATGCGCTTCATCTGGCGGGCGATCTCCAGCCCCATCCGCTCGATCGCGGCATCATCGTCCACGGCCCCCAACGTCATCTGGTGCGGGAACTTGATGGTGCTGTCCAAACGCATCGATAGGCCCCACTCCAGGTCCATGCCGATGAGCAGTGGCGTGCGCGCGGCGGCCTGGAAGCGGTTGGTAAGATCGGTCTGCCGTACGGGCCCACCTTGGAAGAAGATGAGGCCGCCGATGTTGTACTTGCGCACCAGCTGCTCGATCTCCGCCGCGTGCTTTTCACCCTTGTTGCTGTAGGCGGCCACCATCATCAGCTGCGCAATGCGCTGATCGATGTCAAGGGTGGCAAGCACGGAATCCGCCCACGGGCTGGGGCCTTCCAGGAAAGCAGGCACTTTCCGAACGGGGTTGGACAGGGGTGGTCCACCGCCGAGCGAGAGCAGGCCCAGCAGGATGGTGATGGAGAAAAGGGTCGTACGCTTCATGAATAGCCGTCAAAACTACCGGCACGTTGGGCGCACTTGGGCCAACATGCATGCCACTTCTCAACAGAACGGCGGGTATAGCTCGGATGTTGGATGGGGAACGGGATCTGCATGAACAGGTACTTTCGCAAACCTTCCAACGTTCACTGCCCGTGATACGCTCCCTTCTCTTTCTTGTTCTCCTTGCTCCGGCATTGCTCTTCGGTCAAGGCAGCGCGGGTATCAGCTATGCCAGCCTATCCGGCCACCTGGAAGCGATCGGCACCGGCAGTGATGCCAAGCGCGACAGTGCCAGCGCCCTGCTGAAGCATGAGCTGGGCTTGATCCTGGATTCCGACAGCGCCTTCACCGCCAGTTTCGCCGATGTGCCGATCAGCCGCGTGGACGCCCCCGATGGCGACTTCCGCCTGTTCACGTGGAACGTACGGCATAGCAACGGCTACTTCCTTTACGAAGGCTTTCTGCTGGTGAAGAAGGGTAGCAAGCACGTGCTTTACGAACTGCGGGACATGACGGACCACATCGCCAAACCTGCCACAGCGCAGCTCAGTCCGGAGAATTGGTACGGTGCGGTGTATTACGAAGTGATCCCGGTGAAGCGCGGCAGCAGGACCTATTACACATTGCTGGGCTGGAAGGGCTACAACACGGTGGAGACCCGCAAAGTGATCGATGTGCTCAGCATCAGCGGCTCTGCGCCGAAGTTCGGCGCTCCCTTGTTCCTTGCGGATAGGCATCGGAACCAACGGGAGGTCTTCGGCTTTACCGCCCAAGGCAGCATGCAACTGAAGTGGATGCCGGAGCGCAAGGCGATCATCGTGGATCACCTTTCACCAACCCGGCCCGAGTTCGCTGGTCAGCCCGCTTTCATGGCGCCGGACTTCTCCTTCGACAGCTACACGTGGGACAAGGACCACTGGCGCTTGGACCGCGACATCGACCTGCGCGAAACCGGCAAGAGCAAGCCGTACAAGGCGCCGCCGAAGGAATCGCGGTAGCACCCATCCCGCGCTCGCTTGTCCGCAAGTCGGCGCTCGCTTGTAGCGAGTGCCAACCCCCCTTGTCGGCGCTCGCGTGTCGCGAGTGCCCGTCCCCATTCGGCGCTCGCTTGTAACGCTTGCCAAGGCCACATCGCATCAGGGCTATCGGGTCATATTCGCCCGTTTGGCGCGGGATACAAGGTCACGTGGGCCTCATTCGGCAGCGCTTGAACGCCCTGCGGGCGAGCGCCCCTTGATCTTTTGGTCCGATAGATATCGGACCACGGATGGACACGGCCCGATACGTATCGGGTCCACACGGACCTTGCTTCGCCGCAGCGGCTACGCGAAGGCGCGTAAATACCGCCCTCATCCGTGTCTATCCGTGGTTCCCTCTTTGGACCGACCGCACCGCCCTTCGACAAGCTCAGGGCAGGTTAGGCGTGGCTCGAAGACCCGATAGCCCTGCACATCGCATGACCCGAAAAATTCCACGCTATACCTTTAATCCTTCTTAGGTCTCGACCCGCCCGTTCCCATCCCTCCGAGCGAACATGAATTCCACTTCTTCCAGAAGGCTCTATTACTTGTCCCTGTTCGCCGGAACGCTCTTCACCACCGGCCTTTTTGGCCAACAGATCGCTTCCACTGAGCGGCATGGCACCAGTGAACTTCCCGATTGGATCACCTTCCACGAGGGGATGACCAACACCGCATTGGTGCCCGTTCTGGAAAGTGAACTCGGATGGCCCACGGGCTACAACCTCATACCAACCGGCCGACCGATCGAAGAGCGATCAGGCTGGACCCACCAGCGCTATCAGCAGCTTTATCAGGGCGTGCCGGTCTTCGGGGCCACAGTAATGGTGCACGAAAAGGATGGCGCCATCGGATCATTGAATGGTGAGCTATCGATCGCTGGAACGAAATCCGCTCCCACTCCGACACTTTCCCCCGAAGCCGCGCTGGAAGCCGCCATGCGCCACGTGGGTGCACGCAGCTACATGTGGGATTCACCGGAGATGGAGGCCTTCATCAAGAAGGAACAGCACGATCCGCAAGCCACCTTCCGCCCTACCCCGGAACTGATCTACTACCCGCTCGCCTTTCCCCGGCTGGATGGAGAATTACGCTTGGCATACAAGCTGGACATCTATGCCCAGGAGCCGCGCTCCCGCCAGTATGTGCTGGTGGATGCGCAGCGAGGCGAGATCCTGAATTCCATCCCGCGGATGCATTCCATCAACGAGCCGGGTACGGCGGAGACTGCATACAGCGGGAACCGGCCCATCATGACCTTCCGCCCTTCCACGGATGATGCCTTCCAACTGAAGGACCTTTCGCGCGGCGGCGGTATCCTCACTTACGATTGTGCGAACACCTCCAACTACGCTGCGGCGCAGATCCCCACCAACACCACCAACAACTGGGATCTTGGCAGCTTGAGCGCAAACTCCATCCTGGATGCCCATTGGGGCACCGAGCGCACCTACGACTACTACTTGGACGTCCACAACTGGGACTCTTACGACAACGCGGGCTCTCCCATGCTCAGCTATGCGCACTTCAACCTGGTGAGCTATGGCTATCCCAGCAACAACAACGCCTTTTGGGACGGGCAGCGGATGACCTATGGGGACGGCAATGGCACCAACTACCATCCCTTCACGGCCATTGATGTGCTGGGGCACGAGATCACGCACGGGGTCACGGAACATTCGGCCGGATTGATCTACCAGGATGAATCAGGTGCACTGAACGAGTCCTTCAGCGACATCATCGGCAGTTGCATTGAGTACTACGCCAAGCCGGAGGGCTTCTCCTGGATGATCGGCACCGACATGAGCGTTTCCGGCAGCGGTTTCCGCAACTTGGCCGACCCGAACCAGTTCGGCCACCCCAACACCTACCAAGGTGCATATTGGGTAACAGGTAGTGCGGACAATGGCGGGGTGCATACCAACAGTGGTGTCCAGAACTACTGGTTCTACCTGCTCACCCAAGGCGGCTCGGGCACCAATGACAATGGCGATGCATACAGCGTGCAAGGCATCGGATTCGAGGAGGCCGGAGATATCGCGTTCCGCAACCTCACCGTGTACCTCAATGCGAATTCCGATTATGCGGATGCTCGCGCCGGTGCCATTCAAGCCACGACGGATCTCTTCGGAGGATGCTCACCACAACTGATCGCAGTTACCAATGCATGGTATGCCGTGGGCGTGGGTGCGCCGTTCAGCGATGCCGTAGTGGCGGGCTTCAGCAGCTCATCCAGCTACAGCTGCGATGTACCTGCAGCGATCCAGTTCACCAATACATCCATCAACGGGGATACGTACCTGTGGGACTTCGGCGATGGCCAAACCTCCACCAGCACCTCCCCTTCCCACACCTACGAAGCACCCGGCAACTACACGGTGAGCCTGATCGCGGACGGCTCGGCCCAATGCAACAGCACGGACACCTTGATCATCCAGCAATACATCACCGTGGAGAACGACGGTGCACTCACGGCTGCGGCCTGCGCACCTGCGGCGATCAACCCCACCAACCAAGCAGGCATCTTCAACTTCCAGTTCGGTGACCTGAACAAAGCCAGTACCGGCGCAGTGGATGGCTACCAGGACTTCAGTTGCGAGCAGGTGGCCACCTTCACCGAAGGTTTGAGCTACCCGCTCAACGTGATCCTCCACATCCCCGGCTTTATGGCCCTGTGGATCGACCTGGACAACGACGGAGCTTTCACTGCCGATGAAAAAGTGTTCGCCTCCACTGGGGAAAGCATGGTACACAACGCCGACGTGATCATTCCTGCTGCCTCCCTGTTCGATACGCGTCTGCGTGTTCGGGTGATCGCCAGCAGCCAGCCCATCAGCGATGCGTGTACGGTGGTCGGTGGCCAGGTGGAGGATTATTCCGCACGGATCCTGGATAACGAAGAAGCACCGATCGCCGCGTTCACTGCAAACCCGACCACGGTGCTGGTCGGTTCCACGGTCACCTTCCAGGACCTCTCCCTGAACGCACCGACAGCTTGGGAATGGGCCTTTACGGGCGGGGACGTCACGGCTTCCTCCGAACAGTACCCACACGTACAATATGATGCGATCGGCCAATACGACGTGCAGGTGATCGTGTCCAATGCGCACGGCAGCGACACTTTGCTGATCCCGGACTTCATCCACGTGGTGAACAGCTTCAACCTCTGCCAAGTGGAAAGCACTTCCTCGGTCACCGGTACCTTCTTCGACCCGGGCGGCCCAACTGGCAATTATGGTAACAATGAGACCTGCACCCTGCTGATCGCACCTCCATGCGCCACCAGCATCTCCGTTACCTTCCATTCCTTCGCTACGGAATCCGGCTATGATTTCCTGCGCTTCTACGATGGCAGCAGTGCCTCGGCCCCTCTACTCGGTCAGTTCAGTGGCAATAGCCTCCCTGCATTCTTCAGTACCAGCGGAGGGCAGCTGTTCGTGCGCTGGAATGCCGACCAATCCGTGAATGCCAGCGGCTTCGAGGTGGAATGGACCACGCAGACCGGTTCTGAGCAACCGATCAACACACTGGCATCTGCCAGCGTAATGTCCCCTGCCTTCGGCCAGGTGGTGCAGTTCACGGATGCGACCGAGGAAACTCCTTCCTCTTGGTCGTGGAACTTTGGGGATGGCTCCTTCAGCAACGCACAACATCCCGCCCATGCCTTTCTCTCCAGCGGACCACAAACCGTTGTGTTCACCGCAAGCAATTGTGCCGGTACGGGCAGCGACACGTTGCACTTGCTGGTAAGTGAACCGGGTGCCCTTTCCATTGCACCCGATACGTTGCAGCTGAGCGGTCCAGCCTGTTCGGACAGCCTGAACGGCAGTTTCACCCTTTCAAATCCCGGTGCCGGTCCCTTGATCTGGAGCTTCGGGAGCCGACTGACGGATGACTTTGAGGGTGGCAGTGCCAATACTGATATCTGGCAGTCCACCGCAGGTGTGAACTCCAACAGTTGCGGCGCCCATGGCGGCAACCGCGCTCACCGCTTCTCCATGAACGGTCAACGAATGATCGAGACCCACCCGCTGGACATTCATCCCAACACCCACTTCTCCTTCTACCTGAAATACGGCGATGGCGGCAGCTGCGACGGTCTGGAACCCGGTGAACATGTAGTGCTCGAATACGCCTTGGACGGCACCATCTGGAACCTGCTGGAGAGCTACACCGACCTATCACTGTATGCCGACTGGACGCAGGTGGATGCCGTTCTGCCAGCGGCCGTGGCCAGCAGCCAGACCCGGCTCCGGTTGCGGCAACTGGAACACAGCGGCTACACCTATGATGTATGGGCCATTGATGACGTGGCCGTGGATGCGGGATATTCCGGGCCACACGCACTGGCACCCTCGAATGGCACCACTGCGGCAGATGAGAACAGCACAGTGAGCATTGCCGTGAACACCGCGAACTACATACCGGGCACGCACGTGGAAGACCTGCTGATCTATACTACCGACCCCTCCCAGCCGTTCGTTTCGATCCCTGTGTTGATCACCCTCCTTGCCGATTCGATCCCGGTGCAGATCACCCATACCAACCCTGATCTGGCCAATGGCACGGTGGACTTCGATCCCAACTCATCCAATGCGGTTGAATGGTTCTGGGATTTTGGTGATAGCAATACTTCCACTGAAGGATCGCCCTCACATACCTATGCCTCCTGGGGTTCCTACACGGTGATCTTGACCGCTTGGAACGCTGCGGGCTGCTCAGCAACGGACACGGTACTGGTACAGTATGGCCCAGTGGGTATCGCGGAGCTTGCGCCGGATGCCATTACCGTGCTTCCCAACCCGAGCCATGGTTCGTTCATCCTTCGCTTGCAGAACACAAGCCTTATATACGGCTCCCTGATGGACGGAACAGGCCGCATACTCATCAACAACATGGCATTCCGGAGCGGTGACAATGCGGTGGACATCACAGGGCTGGCCGATGGCGCGTACATCCTCCGCTTGCATATCGGAGAGGCCCTGCGGCATCTGCGGATCGTGAAGCAGCAGCATTGAATTGCCTTGCACGATCTCGCGGAGCAGGTACCTGCGCATCCGCGATTTGGTCAACCTGCCGTGGCAAGAACCTGTTCTTTTCACCTTTTTGGGTCGGAAAATCGCGTAGGCATGCCGTACTTCGCGGGCGATGAGCGGTGAACGGTTGTTGATCAAGAACGCGAAGGCGCTGGTGGGCACACATGCCGCCGGGGTGGAGCGCGTGGCAGGCGCCGAGATGCGCGAACTGCCGCAGGTGGAACAAGGCTGGCTGATGGCGGAGGACGGCATCATCACCGCTATCGGCACCGATGCGGATTGGCCCGGAATCACGGACTGGAACGGCTTGGAGATCATCGATGCCACGGACCGCTATGTGCTGCCCGGTTGGTGCGATCCGCATACGCACACCGTGTTCGCCGCTTCGCGGGAAGGTGAATTCGTGGACCGCATCAACGGCCTGGGCTATCAGGAGATCGCGGCCAAGGGCGGCGGCATCCTCAACAGCGCGGCCAAGTTGCGCGGGATGAGCGAGGAGGAACTGTTCACCCAAGCGAAGGCACGGGTGGAGGAACTGATGCGCCAAGGCACCGTGGCCGTGGAGATCAAAAGCGGCTATGGGCTTACGCTCGAAAGCGAGCTGAAGATGCTGCGCGTGGCCAAGCGCCTGAAGCAGGAACTCCCCCTACAAGTACGCACCACGCTGCTGGCCGCCCATGCCATTCCCCCGGAATACAAGACCGATCGCGATGGCTATATGGACCTCATCGTCAACGAGATCATCCCACGCGTGGTGGAAGAAGGTTTGGCGCAATACGTGGATTGCTTCTGTGAGACCAACTACTTCACCGTGGCCGAGATGGAGCGCTTGCTGACGGCCGGGGCTGAACACGGATTGATCGGCAAGGTGCATGTGAACCAGTTCACCAGCATCGGCGGCATCCGGGCGGCCGTGGCCCAAGGTGCCTTGAGCGTGGACCATTTGGAAATAATGGAGGACACCGATATCCAAGCGTTGACCGGCACGTCCGTGATCCCGACCCTGCTTCCCTCCTGCTCCTTCTTCCTCGGCATCCCATATGGTCCGGCACGGCGCCTGATCGAGGCCGGACTGCCCCTTGCCCTGGCCACGGACTTCAACCCGGGCACCACGCCCAGCGGCAACATGAACTTCGTGGTGGCCTTGGGCTGCATCAAGTTGCGCATGCTTCCGGAGGAGGCCATCAACGCAGCCACGCTGAACGCCGCTGCGGCCATGGGTCTGCAGAATGAATTGGGAAGCATCACCGTGGGCAAGCGGGCCAGCTTCATCATCACCAGGCCTGTGCCTTCACTGGCTTACCTGCCGTATGCCTTCGGACAGGACCATATCGATACCGTGATCATTGATGGAAGAGCAGTCCGGACCGGAGAAGCCACGGATTGAGCCGACGCTGCTCAGGCCGCCGGGGTTGGAGATGGCGCGTGGCCTGCTCTACTTCGCGTTCATCTTCATGAGCTTCATGTTCGTGCAGATGCTCGTGCTGATCTGGCGGGTGTTCGCGCTATCACCCGAGCTGGCGGCACAAGGGTTTTCAATGAGCTTGTTGGACACACCGCAGTTCCAGCAACGATGGGTGGAGTTCGCTGCAAACGGTGATGTGCTCGCCTTGGTGAGCCTCCTTTCCGGAGCAGTGGGACTCACCTTGCTCCTGGTGATCACTTACCGTTGGAAACGCACGAGGACGGGCTTCTTTCTTGCACTTGGCCTGCCCAGCCTCCGCTCCTTCATCATCTGGACAGGCTTCTTCATCGTCCTGTTCGCAGCGCTGGAAGCGATCGCCATGTTCCTACCCGAGATGAGCAGCGAGTTCATGCGGAAGGTCCTCTCCTCGGTGACCAACTATCCGATGCTCATCCTGGGATTGGGCTTGATGCCAGCGATCTTCGAGGAATTCCTCTTGCGCGGCCTGCTCTATGGATCCCTGCGTCACCTGATGGACAAGCACGTTTCCATCGCTATCGTGGCCGGCGTGTTCACCATGGTACACCAGCAGTACGATTGGTATATCCTGCTGCTCTATGTGCTACCCTTGGGGGTTTTCCTGGGCTACGCCCGCGCAAATACCGGATCCGTCTGGACCAGCGTCTTCCTGCACATGCTGAACAACTGCGCTAGCATGGTACTGCCCCACGGGCCATGAAGTGTTCAATGGCACAGGAGGCGCTTGCCATGGTGCGACCATCCAGCCAGTGCGTTGTTCCTTCACAAATGTATCGGCGCACAACCTGCACGATCACATGTCACCTTCCAGGGCGCATAGTCATCGCACCAGAAGTTCGTGCGTCCCCACCGGTTGAGAAGTAAATCCTTGAGCCTTTTGAAATGACCCGTTGTGACCTACCTTCGATAGCCCAACCAACACCCTTTATTAAAATGAAACGCCAAACGCCAAACGCTTAACACGCACTGCGCCTTAGCTGGCCGCATTTTCAGCCATGCTCCTGCTCGGCCTCACCGCCTGCCAAAAGGAAGAAGCCACAATTCCTGGCGTGAACTCAACGACGGAACTTAATGTCACCCCCCGAGTGAAAGCATTCGTGGACCGGGCCAACCACCACGCCGTAGATGCAGGACGGGATGCCATCAGCGCGGACAGCGCGGTGTGGTATTTGGAGGCAGGAGTGAATTACAGCACAGCCCAAGCGTGGGTGGAACGCACCGAATTGACCACGGACACGCTGGTCCTTCCGTTCGACTTCAGTTCCGGGACCGTATCGGTAGCCATGCTTGAAGATGCCTATACCCAATTGGTCCAAATGGTGAAACCATACACCACCGGAGACCAAAACCTGCGTTTCGTGGATGTGGTCGAGACCCCGCAACAACTAAGCAGTGGTCATCTGTTGGTGCTCTGCACCGTAGCCAGCGGAGATGCCCGCAGCTACAACAACCCGCCGAACACCTACTACCCTCCCAGCTATTCAGCCTCATGGGACAACACCTATCAACTAGGCAGCCCCTGTGCCGCGAACAGTGCGGACCTTGTGATCCAAAAACGTATCAATAGCGCTAATTTGATCAACATGCAACCAGGTGAATACCTGTACAGTGTTGAATCATGGACGGTTTCTCACATACCCACTGATTTCCCGAACCACAACATCTACTGGAAAGACTCCTTCATCGCCAGTAGCACCCCGAACAACGGTGGTGTGCATGAAACACTGTTCTTCTCGGCCAAGATGTTCGACCCTTCCACCTATCCTTGCCTGAACGCCACTGAAATGAGCTATTGGACCGGGAACGCAACCACGAACGGTACTTGGCGGGGCATTACCAAGATCCGCCAGACCTATTGCCCGTCCAAATACTTCATTAGTTGTACCCTCAATGGTGCTGTGCTTCAATATGGCACAGCAAATTACGGGCTCCATGCCGCCCAAGTTAAATATGGTCGCGTCGGTTCCGCATCATGAAAAAGCTTCTAAGTTTGTTCGGCTTCGGGCTGCTCTTCGCTCCTTACACTCTGTGCCAGCCTCTTTGGGAGTTGATCATTGACCCGTTGAACCAGCATTGTGCCGCATTGAGCGCGATGTACAGTTCGCAGAACCGGTTGTTCGTATCAGTCGGTGAACGTGGAACATTTCTACCGAGCAGGCTCTTTGAAGTGAATGAGCAAGGCGAGGTACTTGGTGCCGGAATAACTTCCATGCCCGGAAAGGTCGCCATTGAAGCTGGCTTTGTTGGTGAAAATAGCAATGGTGAACTGTTGGCCATTTCACTTGCGCTCAACCCCGCCCAACCTCCTGGCGATTCAGTGCGTATCGCCCTGTTCCGCTTCAATACCGATCTGGAACAATTGAGCGTGGTGCAGGTAGGTAAGGCGGGAAGGGACATGAGTTCTCATGTTGGCTTCGTAGGTCCGGACAGTACCATTCGTTTGGTGTACCAGACAGATGACTGGGCGGGGAACATGCACCAATTGGAAGCAATGAAGCTCTCCATGGCCGGGGATTCCATTATGAGCAACCAACTTTACGATGGAGTGACCCAAGCTCCAGTAACCTCATTAGTGATGCACCCCAATGGTAAGATGCTGATGGGTTCGGCCTATGCCGATTGGGGCTACACACCCACATCCGGGGGCAATGTGACCTACATCGAGAACAACTTGGAGATCGACAGCACCTATTACTTGGAGCCTGTGGACCTCAACAATCCCAGCCCCTTGTACAATGCGCCCCAATACCCGATCCAAGCGCTACCACTGGCAAGTGGTAACTTGCTTATCTCCGGTCAATTCTGGCGGGTTTTCGGAACTGATCAGCCTGCTGTGATCCAGCGCACGGATGCCGAGGCCCATGTGATCAACCAGTTCGTTGCCGACAGTCCTTGGGATGAGGATATGCCTGCCTTCAACAAAGCGATGGACATGGCTGAGGATGGTACAGTGTATTTTGCCCAGATGAACAATTGGGACGGCTCGAACTACTTTGGTGTTTACCCCTCTCAAGTAAGACTGACCCACTTGGACACGGCGTTGGATGTGTTGGGGAGTTACGTGTTTGATGGCTTTATGGACAGCACGCACTATGGGCCATACTCCGTGCTTACCACTCCGGACGGCGGCATACTGGTCATGGGCATGAAGCGTGACCTGAACATTCCCAATGCCCCTACCAAAGCATGGGTGGCCAAGCTGGGGCCAGAGAGCTTTACCACTGACATTCCGGAAAACAAAGGTCCGGTATTGGGCCTCTACCCCAACCCCGGCACTGCGGGCTTTACCGTGGAGTTGAAAGGCCGTGTGGAAAACGGTCTGATCCATTTGGTGGACGGCCAAGGGCGCATAGTGCTTTCGCAGCCATTGAACGGGATCAATGCTGCGGTGCGAACGGCCGCCCTTGCCTCCGGCCTCTACGCGGTGATCGTGCGTGACCATGCAGGGAAAGTCCTGCAAAGTTTGCGCTGGATGAAGGAGTGAGTTCTGATGTCGCGCTATTTATCCGATGCTGTCAGGCTGCACTTGGTTTGGCCGTGCTGGCTTTGGGTTGTTGGTCTTCATTGCGATGACGACAACTCAAGGTTCAATTCTAAAAGCACCCACCAGCCGCCCCTACCTTTGCCGCCCAAATTCCACTCCCGCAAATGCCCATTATCGAATGCGTTCCGAATATCAGTGAAGGCCGTGACCGCGCCAAGATCGACGCCATTGCAGCAGTTGTGGAGACCGTGGAAGGCGTGCGCCTGCTGGATGTGGACCCCGGCAAGGCGACCAACCGCACGGTGATCACCTTCGTGGGGGAGCCGGAGCCGGTGATCGAGGCTGCGTTCCGCTTGGTGAAGAAGGCGCAGGAGCTTATCGATATGAGCGTGCAGCATGGCGAGCATCCGCGTTTCGGTGCCACGGACGTCTGCCCTTTGGTGCCCATCAACGGGATCAGCGTGGAGGAACTCGCACCTTATGCGCACAAGCTCGGCGAACGGATCGGGAAGGAACTCGGCATTCCCGTCTATGCGTACGAAGCAGCGGCACGCGAGGAAAAGCGACGCAACCTCGCCAACAACCGGGCCGGTGAGTATGAAGGGCTGGAGAAGAAGCTCGCCGATCCGGCCTGGAAACCGGATTTCGGTCCTGCGGCATGGAGCCCTTCCGTGAAGCGCAGCGGTGCCACGGCGGTGGGTGCGCGGAAGATCCTCATCGCCTATAACGTCAACCTCAACACCACCAGCATTCGCCGGGCCAACGCCATCGCATTCGACCTGCGGGAAAGCGGACGCGTAAAGCGCGAAGGCGGAAGCCTTACCGGTAAGGTGATCACGGACGCGAACGGCGAGCCGGTGATCGAACCCGGCAAGCTGAAGTCCGTGAAAGGTATCGGCTGGTTCATCGAGGAGTACGGCATCGCGCAGCTCTCATTGAATCTGAACGACATCGACGTCACCCCCGTGCATGTGGCCTTTGACGAGGCGTGCAAGAGCGCGGCGGAGCGCGGCATCCGTGTTACCGGCAGCGAGCTGGTAGGGCTGATCCCCAAGCAGGCCCTGCTCGACGCCGCCGATTTCTACCTGCGCCGGCAGCAGCGGAGCCTCGGCATCACGGAACGTGAAAAGATCCTTGTTGCCGTAAAGTCCTTGGGACTGGACGACCTCGCCCCTTTCGATCCACGCAAGAAGATCATTGAATACCAACTGGAGGATCCCGCCGATTCCCACTTGGTGAACCTCAGCCTCACCCGCTTCACCGAGGAGACCGCACGCGAAACCCCGGCCCCCGGTGGTGGATCCGTAGCGGCGATCGTGGGTGCCATGGGTGCCGCTTTGGGTGCCATGGTGGCCAACCTCAGTGCCAACAAGCGCGGCTGGGACCACCGCTGGGAAGAGTTCAGCATTTGGGCGGAGAAGGCGGAGACCTACCGCACCAAGCTACTGAAGCTGGTGGATGCGGACACGCGCTCCTACGAAGCCATCATGCAGGCCATGCAACTGCCCAAGAACAGCCCCGAGGAGCAGGCCACCCGCAAGGCAGCCATGCACGAGGCCACCAAAGGTGCCATCCTGATCCCGCTCGAAACGTTGCGCGTCTGCGTGGCGAGCATGGAAGTGGCAGAGGCCATGGCGACCATCGGCATGCCCAGCAGCGTGAGCGACGCCGGCGTGGGCGTGATGTGTGCCCGCACCGGTGCTTTGGCCGCCTACCTGAACGTGCGCACCAATTTCAAAGGCTTCGAGGACGCCGCTTTCCAGGAGACCGTAATGAAGGAGGCCGAAGCGTTGAAGGCCAAGGCCGAAGCCCTTGAGGCGGAGGTGATGGAGGCCACCATGGCCAAACTTTGATGGATCGCGTATGATGGGTCGGGGCACTTCATTCCCCGACTATCTTGTCCGCATGCCACTCCTTAGCCCGCCACAGCCATGATATCCAAGGCGCGATTTCGCCAGATCGCTGCGCGGGTGATCTTCTTCTTCCCCTTCCAACTGGTGGTGCTGCACCTGAAGAAGAACCACCTTACCCTGCTGTGCTGGCTGCTGCTCTTCGGTTACATCACCCAGAGCATCGGCGTTAAGTACGGGATCCCCTATGTATTCCTCTACCCTGAATATTTCGGCATTGCCAACGTCTGGTCCTTCCTGCTCCTGGGGTTCTCGTTCGGCGGTTTCATCACGGCGTTCAACTTGTTCACCTATACCTCGCACGCCTATCGCTTCCCGTTTGTGGCCACCTTGGCACGCCCCTTCCTGAAGTTCAACATCAACAACGGGATCATTCCGGCGGTCTTCGTGCTCACCTATCTCTGGTGCTCGGCCCGATTGCAGATCTACAAGGAACTGGTTCCCGTAGGCGATACCGTGCTCAATCTCTTGGGCTTTCTCCTCGGCATAGGCCTCTTCCTGCTGATCGCGCTGCTCTACTTCACGCGCACCAACATCGATCTGCACAAGATCCTGGCGAAGGATGCCGATGCCTTCCGCCCCGAGCCCGTGATGGAGGACATTATGCCGCCCATACCCCCGGTGCGCCAACAGCAGCGCAAGGCCAGCAAATGGCTACGGCGCGAACAGCGCCTGCGTAAATGGCGCGTGGATACCTACCTCACATGGCCGTTCCGCGTGAAGCTGGCCCGTAGCAGCACACACTACCGCAAAGAACTCCTTCGTGCAGTGCTCTGGCAGAACCACATCAACGGCAGTATCTTCGAAGTGATCGTGGTGATCACCTTCATCGCGCTCGGCGCCTTCAGCAACACGTCCTTCTTTGCCATCCCTGCAGGAGCCAGCATCTTCCTGCTCTTCACCATGCTGCTGATGCTCTTCAGTGCCTTCATCAGTTGGGTGAAAGGCTGGATCGTTACGCTCCTCATCCTTGTGGTGGTCGCGTTGAATGCCTTGAGCCTCCACACACAGGATTTCCTGTACGACACCCAAGCGTATGGGCTGGACTATACCACGGAACCCGCGAAATACGACAGAAACGTGATCGAAGCGCTGGCCACGGATACCGTGCAGGCCCGGTTGGACATGGAGGCTCACCTGCCGACCATGGAGCAATGGCTGAGGAACAATCAGGCCATGCCGCACGAAGGGGTCAAGCCGCCCTTGATCATCATCAATACCAGTGGTGGTGGTTCGCGTGCGATGCTGTGGACGTTCCGCTGCCTGCAGGTGGCCGACAGCCTGCTCGGTGGTAAGCTCATGGAGCGGTCCGCACTGATGACCGGCAGCAGCGGTGGCTTGATCGGGGCCACCTACTACCGCCAATTGGTGCTCAAGGCCGCCGGAGGTGGCCCGGCCAACCCGGCCGCTCCGCATCACTTGGACCAGATGGCATCGGACATGCTTAACCCCGTGATGTTCAGCTTGGTCACCAATGACATGTTCATCCGTTATCGAAGTGTGAAGGATGGCGACCGGAGCTATACCTTGGACCGTGGCTACGCCTTCGATCGCCGGCTGGACTCGCTCACGGGAGGCCTGTTCAACATCCGGCTCAGGGACATGGTGGAGGCCGAGCGCAGGGCACAGATCCCCATGCTGGTGATCAGCCCCACCATCATCAACGATGGCCGCCGTCTGATCATCAGCGCTCAACCTGTTTCCTACCTCACCAACATCGCCCCGGAAGCGCCTGTGCATGCGTCCACCGAGCCGGAGAGCATCGAGTTCCAGCGCCTCTTCAAGGATCAGGACCCGGCGAACCTGAAGCTCTCCAATGCCTTGCGCATGAACGCCACCTTCCCCTACATCACACCGGTGGTCACCTTGCCCAGCGAACCGAAAATGCGGGTGATGGATGCCGGTGTCCGCGACAATTATGGCTACCGCACCACCCTGTCCTTCCTCTATACCTATCGGGAATGGCTGAAGGAGCATGTGGGCCGGGTGGTGATCATCCAAATGCGCGATAAGCAGCGGGAGCTTGAGGTGAAGCCCGTAGGCGGCACCTTGCTCGGACGCCTGATGGAGCCGGTGGGCAGCATCTACGGCAACTTCGTGAAGGCACAGGACCAGGACTATGATCTGGCGCTGAAGACCGCGGATGCCTGGATGCCGCTTCCCTTGGATGTGGTGGACCTCCAGCTCGTACACGATGATGATGATGAGATCAGCCTGAGCTGGCACCTCACCGCAGTGGAGCGGAAGTTCGTGCTGTCCACGATCAATGCCCCGGCGAACCGACAGGCCTTCCGCTCACTACAGGAATTGGTCCTGGGCAAGAGCACGGTCACGATGAATGCCGTGCATGGAATTGCACCAGCCCCGGCATCGGATCCGTCTCCACGGCCGTAATATGCATGCGCCGCTGTGCCAGCGCTGCCACAAGTATGTCCTTGAAAGCATGGGCCACGGAACCACTGGCACGCACCTGCTGCAGCTCCCGGGCCGAAAAGAAACGCGCCAACAAGCGGGTGAGCGCGAAGAAGCGGGAAGCGACCAGGTCATGGACATAGGTATCGTCCACATGTTCCGATAAGGCAGCGGTAAAGGAGGCCACGTAGGCCTGCGGTGCTGCCGAGCGATAGGTGGAGTTCAACACTGCGGGAAGGTCCATGCCTTGGGCGAAGAGCTGGTCCCGGAGCGCTTCGGGCACCAGACCGTACAAAGCATCGCGAAGCAAGTGCTTGCCGATGTCCGCACCACTGCCTTCATCACCCAGGATAAAGCCCAACGATGGCATGGGCGTGTGTAGGAACGTACCATCATAATGGCCCACGTTCATCCCGGTGCCCAGTATCAGCACGAGGCCATGCTCCGTGCCATACAGGCCGCGTGCTGCGCCGAGCAGGTCACTTTCCACGTGGATCTTCGCATGGGGCCAAACCATGGCCAAAGCGGCCCGCAGTTGCTCTGCCCGTGCCTTGGTGCCGCATCCAGCGCCGTACGCCACCACTTCCAAGGGTTCTCCTCCGATGGCGGCAACCACTTCCTTCCCCCGCAATGCGGATTGCATGGCCGCAGGGTCGCCCGTTACCGGATTGTATCCCGGGAATGATGGCTTCAAGAAATGACCTGCACCAGCGGAAACCACCGCCCAGCGCGAACTACTCCCTCCAATATCACCGATCAATAAGGACATATCACCGCTTTACTGCGGCGCGGTGCCGCAGGGTGGACTATGAGTTGAAGAGGAACTTGTTGGGACTAACCAACCCGTTCTTCACCGCATAAAGGACCAAGGCGGCCGTATTGTTCACGCCTAACTTCTGCATGATGTTCTTCCGGTGGGTCGTCACCGTGTGCGCACTCAGGCAAAGTCGCTCGGCAATGCGGGTGTAGGAGCAGCCCTCGGCGATTAACGCGATGATCTGCGATTCGCGCTCGCTCACCGTTACCGGCTCACAATCCAGGGCCTGGTCGAACAGTGTGTCCACATCCCACGAGGCCGCTTGGATGGCACGCAGGATCTTTCCGCAGAAGAACTTCTGGCCATCGCCGGTGTGCAACACCGCATCGATGATCTCGTTCCGGCTGCAATCCTTCTTGATGTAACTGGCCACGCCCGCGCGCAACGCGCTCAAGAGCGCCAACTGGGAAGGGTCAGGCGTAAGGGCGATGAACTTCGTTCGCCCCGAACGTCGCAGGCCGTCGCGGATCGCTTCCGCACCAAAGCCTTCGGCGGTATGATCGATCAACACCACATCCGGGTGCAGGTCCGCGATCCGCTGATGCATTTCGTCTGCATCACGCGCTTCCCCAACGATATCAATGCGGCTCACCGATGACAGTATGGTGTGTAGACCCACAAGTGCGAGTTCACTTCGGTCGGCGAGCAAGGTCTTGATCCGCATAGCTTGTTTAGAATGATCCTAAAGGCGCCGCGAATATAGTGGCCAGCCATTTGGCACGGGTGGTTTCCTTAACCCTGCACGCCGGTCTCGCCCACTTCAAACGTACGTCCCTCCTGGGCCAGCAGCGTGTTGGGGAAGTATTCAACCGCTTCCGCCAGCAACACACCCACATCGCGGTACCGGGAGCTGAAATGGCCGAGCAGGAGCTGCCCCACGCCGGCATCGCGCGCCAAGGTGGCCGCCTGCTTCGCCGTGCTGTGCATGGTTTCCTTGGCACGCCCGGCCAGCGCCTCGGTGAACGTGGACTCGTGATAGAGCAGGTCCACATCCTTTAAGTAAGGCGCCAGGTCCGGCACATAGGCGGTGTCCGAACAGTATGCATAGCTGCGCGGTGCCGTAGGGGGCTCGGTCAGCTCGGCATTGGGCACGATGCGTCCATCAGGAAGCACAAGGTCCTCCCCCATTTTCACGGCACGCCGGGCATAGTGCGGAATGATGTCCACCCGCTCCTTGATCAATTTCCGGGGGCGTGGTGCCTCCCGAAAGAGGAAGCCTGTGGTCTGGATCCGATGCTTCAGGGCGAGTTCGGTCACTTCCACCCGTTCATCCTTCATCACCAATGCGCCGCTCACATGCTGTACCGGATGAAAACGCAACGGGAACCTCAAATATGTTCCCGACACCCGCAATTGCAGTTCGATCACCTCCCGCAGTTCGTAAGGGCCGTGTACATCCAACGGTAAGGTGCGGCCCAGCAAGTGCATGCTGCTGATCAGGCCCATGAGACCCAGGTAATGGTCGCCGTGCATGTGGGTGATGAACACCCGTGCGATGCGGCCCAAATTCACCTGTGCCATACGCAGGCGCTCCTGGGTCCCCTCGCCGCAATCCATCAGGAAGAGCCGCTCGCGAATGTTGAGCAGCTGCGCCGAAGGATAACGGCCACGTGCCGGTAGGGCCGCTCCTGTTCCAAGGGTCGTAACCGCGAACCGCATCACCGAGGGAAAGAAAAAGCCCCCGCGTGTACGGGGGCCTGTTCAGGGAGATCGAACTTCATATCAACGGTTCACCATCATCCGGCCTGTGTAGGTGGTTCCGGCTGCTTCCACGTGGTAGATATAGATCCCGTTCTCCAGTTCGTTCACTTCGAAGGGCACGCGGTTCACACCGGCCTTGGCCTGGACCGTCCTGCTCCACAGCTTTTCACCCACCAAGTTGAACACGTTCACCTTTGCGGTGGATGCCTTGGTGAGCCCGAACTCGATCATCGTACGATCGGCAAAAGGATTGGGAACATTCTGTACCCTTCCCAGTTTCGCGACATCGGTGATCTCAACCGCCACATTGTTGTCCGCAATGGTGATGGAATACCCCGAGAAGGTTTGGGGCACCGCCTGTGTCGATCCGAAGACCTGCAAATAGACCGTCACCTCGATCGTAATGTCGAAAGTGCCTGCTTGGGTAGGTGTACCCTCCAAGAGGCCGCAGCCCAGACTGGACGCGAGGTAGGTACAGGGGGCGCTCGTCTGGGAGTTGCACCCCACGGTGATCCCTGGGGGAAGTCCGCTCAGTTGGTCCAAGCGTACGGAGTCGATCGTTACAAAATCAGGGTAGGTCGGGTCCACCAAGGAGGCTTGGGAAGGCACCAGCAGGTTCAAGGTGTCCGTGTAGAATACGTTCACCATGCCCGGGGCGAAGTTCTCCGTGGTATCCGGCCACACGCCATAGACGCTATCCACATAGAGCTGGTTGGGGATGCACTGTGAGACCGCGTTCAAGCTGACTGCCGCGAGGGAAGCGAGGAGTAAGGTTCTGATCATGCTTGATCTTCTTTATTGACGTCCTTTTCGATCTCTTCCATGTAGAGCAGGTCCTCCGCCTCACTCACCGTGGGGGTAATGGAGAGCACGCTTTCCAGCTGGCTGATCTGCACCAGTTTCATCACCGGCTCCTGCAAGGCGCAGATCACCAATGTGCCGTTCACGCCCTTGCAGAGCCTGTTGGCCACCAACAAGGCGCTCAATCCGGAACTGTCGCAATACCGGGTCTTGCCCATGTCGATGATGATGTTCCGCACGTTGGTCTTGTTCAAATAGACCAATTCGCTCTTCAGTTCCGGCGCACACGTGGTGTCCAGCTTGTCCACGTTGGAAACAACGAGGGTGTACTTGTCCTTGTTGGATATGGTAAAGTTCATGTGCGTTGCTTTTTGCAAGCGTTGCCGTCAAAGATAATCAGCTACACGGATGGAAAACATGGGAAGTGTGCGAATTATCAGGCCTCCCGTTGTAATAATTCCTTATGGCCCCCACGGATCCTCCCGAAAATGGCCCCTTACCAAGCTCGATCCCTAAGCCCGTCCGGCCCGATCCAAGCCTCCGGCAAGCAGGAAGAGCACGGCCATCCGGATGGCCACCCCGTTCTCCACCTGTTCCAATATGATGCTGTTGCTACTGTCCGCCACTTCACTGGTGATCTCCACCCCCCGGTTGATCGGGCCCGGGTGCATGATCACCACGTCCTTGCCGATGGCTTCGTAGCGCTTCCGGTCCAGCCCGAACATCATGGCGTATTCGCGTAGCGAAGGGAAGTTCGCCACACCATCGTTGCCTTGGCGCTCCAGTTGGATCCGCAGCATGTTCGCCACATCGCACCAGCGCAGCGCCATATCCAGGTCATGCGTTACCTGTACGCCCAGCTCCTTGGCATAGCGCGGCATCAGCGTGGTGGGGCCGCAGAGCATCACTTCCGCACCCAGTTTCCGCAGGCAAAGGATGTTGCTCAAAGCGACCCGCGAATGCAGGATGTCGCCCACGATCGCCACTTTCACACCTTTGACCATGCCGAGCTTCTCGCGGATGCTGTACGCGTCCAGCAACGCCTGTGTGGGGTGCTCGTGCGTGCCATCACCGGCGTTGACGATGCGCGCATCCACGTGGCGGCTCAGGAAAACAGCGGCGCCGGGATCCGGGTGGCGCATCACCACCATATCCACCTTCATGGACAGGATGTTGTTCACCGTGTCGATCAGCGTCTCCCCTTTCTTGGTGCTGCTGCCGCTGCTGCTGAAGTTCACCACGTCCGCGCTGAGGCGTTTTTCCGCCAGCTCGAAGCTGATGCGGGTGCGGGTGCTGTTCTCGAAAAAGAGGTTGGCAATGGTGATGTCGCGCAACGAAGGCACTTTCTTGATCGGCCGCGAGAGCACTTCCTTGAAACCGTCCGCCGTGCGGAAGATCAGTTCGATGTCTTCCGCAGTAAGGTCGTCGATCCCCAGGAGATGGCCGGTGCTCAGCAGATCGCTCATCGGGATACCTGTTTCAGGGATACGCGGTCCACGCCATCGCTCTCCTCCCACTCCACCGTTACGTGCTGCCCATCGATGCTATCCACCGAGCGGCCCACGAAGTCCGGCTGGATGGGCAGCTCCCGGCTGAAGCGGCGGTCGATGAAGACCATCAGCTCCACCGAACGCGGACGGCCGAAGGCCAGCATGGCATCCAGCCCTGCACGGATGGTACGGCCGGTATAGAGCACATCGTCGATCAACACCACCCGTCGACCGTCCAAGCTGAAATTCAGTTCCGTGGTTCCGGGGATCGCTGTAACGGAGCGCTCGCGGAAGTCATCGCGGTGGAAGGTGATGTCGAGCTCGCCGTAGGTGATGTGCTTATCCCCGGTGATCCGAGCGAGCTCATTCCGCAGCCGCCGTGCGAAGAAAACACCACGCGGCTGCAGGCCGATCAAGGCGGTTTCGCCCAAATGGCCGCGGTCTTCGATCAATTGGTGGCAGAGGCGCCTGACCGTAAGGTCAAAAGCGGTGGACTCCAAGATGGTGAGCGCCTGCATGGGCGGCGAAGATAACGGACATACGCAGCCGGGAGAAAGGCCGCTCTTTCGGAACAGGACACCAGCCTCTCAAAGAAATGTACTGACGGTTCGTTCCAAGGAAACAGATCCCGTGTGGATGCGCTATTGCACCACCACCCGCTCATAACACACGCCCTCCCGGCTCGCTAAGCGCACCACGTAAGTGCCCTTGGCGAAACGTGAAAGATCGATCTCTTCGCGCTCCTGCCCTTTTAGTAATGGGCGTTGGAAGAGCAATTGGCCCATGGCATTTTACCGGTGGAGTCCAATAAATCCACTCGCTTCGAGCACACGAGTTCCGCTTCCAACCTGCCCTCAACACCGACCAACCGCCATTTCCGTCAGAACCCGGTTCTTTGCAGCATGTCTTCCACTACTCCACCCAAAAAGATCCTGTTGGTCTGCCTCGGCAACATCTGCCGCTCGCCCATGGCGGAAGGGCTGTTGCGCGAGATGGCCAAGCAGCGCGGGCTCCAGATACAGACCGACTCCGCCGGCACCGGCGATTCGCACATCGGCCAAGCGCCGGACCCACGCGCCCAGACCGAAATGCGCAGGCATGGCATCCGCATCAGCGACCTGCGTGCGCGGCAATTCACCCGCGCCGATTTTGAACGCTTCGACCTGCTGCTGGCGATGGACCAGCAGAACCTGAGTGATATGCAGCGCCTCGCTTCCTCACCGGAACTGGCGGCCAAAGCGCGCTTGATGCTGGACTGGTCTAACGACCGCAAGGGCGGGGACGTCCCGGATCCTTGGTATGGGGGTAGCGAAGGCTTCGGCCCGGTGCACAACATGCTGAAGGAGGCCTTGGAAAACCTGCTGGACGAATGGGAACATGAAGGCTGAGGGCTTGCTCTACCTACTTCCCGTTTGGCTGGGCGATGCCGGGGGCGTGGAACTCTTGCCTCCGGCGAACATCGCCATCGCGGAGCGCGTGAAACTGTTCTTTTGCGAGAATGAACGCACCGCCCGGCGGATGCTGCGGCGGATGTCGAAGACGATCGACCTCGATGCCATTGAACTGCACCTCTTGAACAAGGACAGCACTTCGACGGAGATCGCCGAGTTCGGGAGCCTGTTGGGCACGCAGGATGCGGCGATCATCAGTGAAGCGGGCATGCCCTGCATCGCCGACCCCGGTGCCCGCTTGGTCGCGGAGGCGCATCGCAGGAACATTACGGTGGTGCCGCTCACCGGCCCTGCTTCCCTCCTGCTGGCTTTGGCGGCTTCCGGCATGAACGGTCAGCAATTCACCTTTCACGGTTACCTGCCTCGGGAAAGTGCACAACGCAAGCAGCAGATCAAGAAGTTGGAGCAGGAAGCCCAACGCACCGGTGGTGCACAGCTTTTCATAGAGACGCCGTACCGCAACGACGCCTTATTGGCGGACCTGCTTGCCACTTGCTCCGGCAATACCCGCTTGTGTTTGGCCATCGATCTGGAACAACCCGGCGGCAGCGTGATCACGCGCAACATGAGCGCATGGCGCAAAAGCGTGCCAGCTCTCGGTAAGCGGCCGTGCGTGTTCATCCTTGGGAATGAGCGTTAGTCCATTCCGGCGTTCGAGCGAGGTCACTTCAGTGGAATAAAATACGTATTCCCGGATCCCCCTTCGCTTCGGCGTACCTTTAAACCCGTTTCCTCGATCTGCAAAACGCTTCTACCCCTTTATCGACCCGAAGACCTGCAAAGGACCGGGGGGATGTTCTGGATGATGGGCGCATCTGCTACAGGTGACATCACTTCATTACCTCCATCCCCACTTCCTTTCCGCATGCTCGCTCTTCCCCTGAACACGGACCCCACCTACATTGAACCATCGGTGGTAAGCCGCTTGGACCGCTTCTTCCTCCGCCTCATCAACGACAAACGCGATCTACCCTTCGTCTACCTCACGTTGAAGGTGACCTACACGATGATCCCCTTGGCGGTGCTGCTCTACCTGCCGTTCGTTACCGGTTGGCTGTGGCTGGCGATCGCGGTTGTTTACCTCTTCCTGAACAATGTGACCTTCAAAGGCCCCTTCGGCCTGATGATGCACTGCTCCAGCCACCGCCCGCTCTACAAAAAGAAGTACGCGCCACTGAACCAGGTGATCCCTTGGCTGCTGGCGCCCTTCTTCGGTCAGTCGCCCGACACCTACTTCGCCCACCATGTCGGTATGCACCATGTGGAGAACAACGGGGCGGACGACGAGAGCAGCACCATGCCCTATCAGCGTGATTCAGGAGCGCACTTCACCCGGTATTTCTTCACCTTCCTCTTCACGGGGATCTACACGCTGGCGGTGTACCACTTCACCAAGCGGAGCAAAAAACTCGCCTACCGCACGGTGCGGGGTGAACTGCTCTTCATTGCCTTCTGCACGGCGCTGTGCTTCGTGAACTGGCAGGCCACCTTGGTGGTCTTCATCCTTCCCTTCCTCGCCTTCCGTTTGGTGGCCATGGCCGGCAACTGGATCCAGCACACCTTCATCTGTCCGGAGCAACCGGGGAACGACTATCGCAACAGCATCACCTGCATCAACGTGAAGTTCAACCACAAGTGTTGGAACGATGGCTACCACATCAGCCACCACATCAATCCCACGCTGCACTGGACCGAGCACCCGGAATATTTCCGGCAGCACTTGGACGAGTTCGCCAAGAACCGATCCGTGGTCTTTGCCGGGCTGAACTTCCTGGACATCTTCATCCTGCTGATGCGCAAGCGCTACGATACCCTTGCTGCGCATTTCGTGAACGTGGGCGGCGTGTTCGCCAATGACGAAGAGGTGATCGCGCACCTGAAGAGCCGCATGGTGCCCATTCCTTTCCCGGAGGTGGAGGCCGTGAAGATGGCCGCGTAGCGTGCCGAAATTCTGGAAGGGCATCAAGTGATCATTGATGTCCCGGGAAGAATAAGGTGCCTTCCACATATGCCGCCAACACTGCTTCATATGGAGTCCTAGCGAACAGGATTTGCTTTTCGGAAATGGAGGAACTGCTTTCGAGTGTGATGCCGGGTCCACGTCCGGCATCACAAGCTTCCTCCCTCTATGTCACCCCGGCCCCCGAGCCGGGATCACAATCGCCAGCGTCCTCAAATTATCCCGGACACCAGTGATCAAGTGATAAAGCTATTCGTGTGGGCCCGATACGTATCGGGCCGTGTGCCTCCGATATGCATCGGAGCGTGGTTCAATAATGGGCTTCAACGCCCAAAGGGCGTTCAAGCTCTTCCGAGGGCGCCATACCACCATCCGCATTCACCAATTCCCGGATCACGATCTTCGCGACCGCTAAACCCAGCATGCCATGAACGAAGCCTTTGTGAACACCGCGATCGACAACGGGATCGCTACCGTCACCTTTCATCATCCCAAGAGCAACAGCTTGCCCGCCACCATCCTCGCGGCGTTGGCAAAGAACATCGAGCAGGCCGGGGCGGATAAGAGCGTCCGGGTGATCGTGCTGCGCAGCGAAGGCGAAAAGGCCTTCTGTGCAGGCGCGAGCTTCGATGAGCTGGTAGCGATCGATGACGAGGCTGCCGGCCTGTCCTTCTTCAATGGCTTTGCCTTGGTGATCAACGCGATCCGCACGGTGCCCTGCTTCGTGATCGGCCGCGTGCAAGCGAAGGCCGTGGGCGGTGGCGTGGGCTTGGCGGCCGCCGTGGATGTGTGCTATGCGCATGAAAGCGCTTCGGTAAAGCTGAGCGAGCTTGCCATTGGGATCGGCCCGTTCGTGGTGGGCCCGGCCGTGGAACGCAAGATCGGTGCGGCCGCGTTCGGTTTCATGAGCGCCACGCCGGCCACATGGCGCACGGCGGTATGGGCCGAGCAGAAAGGACTTTATGCCGAGGTGTTCCACACGCAGGAAAAGCTGGATGCAGCCGTGGACGCCCATGCGCGCGAGCTGAGTACATACAGTCCCGAGGCCATGGCCGAGCTCAAGCGGATCATGTGGTGCGGCACCGAGGACTGGGGTAGCCTGTTGCCCGAACGCGCTGCTGTGAGCGGCCGATTGGTGCTCTCGGAATTCACGCGGAATGCCATCGCGGAATTCAAGGGGAAGGCCGCAGCACGATAGTGCTTTTCACAACCTCAAAGCCCTTTCCCACGTAGGAACGCGGGCCTGTTCATCAAAGCGGACGGGCGCACCCACGTGAAGAAGTATTTCGCATCCACCTCCCGCAAGGTCCTTTTGCTGCTCTATGGCGCATCGCTCTTGATCGGCGCGGCCATCATCATCCGCTCCCACCAGGGCGAGAAGGAGGCGTTGCAAGAGCAGACCATGGCCCGCTTGGCCGGGGTCACGGGCACGCTCTCCGCCCAGCTGGATGGGGGCCGCATCACCCGTTTGCTGAAGACCTATGACTCGCGTGGCATGCTGGTGAAGAACACCCAGGATGCTTGGTACTACGTGCAGCACGGCGCTCTTCAGAAAAGCGCTGATGCCGCCGGCCTTACCACACCCTTGCTGATCGTGGCCTACGATGCCAATAAACAAGAACTGCAAACGGTGATCACCTCCGCAGCGCGTCCGGAATTGCGCAATGCATACACAGGCCCGGGCGCAAAGGAGATCACCCACTATCTCCAACGGAACGACGGAAAGGCGATGCGCATCACCAGCACTGCTGAACTGGTGGCCGTGGATGCGGTGCATGACGGCCAAGGGCGGATCGTGGCCGCGCTTGTGGCACATTCACCGCTGGCCTTGCTCCGCTCCGATTCCAATGCCCAATTGATCCGCGAGGTCGGCTTCGTAGCGCTCTTGTTCGTGTTGATCGGCCTGTTGCTCTTCCGCCGTGTGGGGCGCTTGGTGCGGCATGAAGAGGAGGAGCGCAATGACCTGCAAGTTCGCCACGACGGCATCACGGACAGCATCGCCTATGCCGGCAAGATCCAATCCGCCTTGATCCCGTCGCCGGAGCGCTTCCGCGAGCAGTTCGATGACTTCTTCGTGCTCAACCGTCCGCGGGATGTGGTGAGCGGCGACTTCCACTGGTACCACCGGATCAGCGAGCACGAGTGCCTTGTGGCTGCAGCGGATTGCACCGGGCATGGCCTTCCGGGCGCCATGATGGCGGCGATCGCCTGCTCCTTGCTGAACGACCTTGTGCGGGATAGGCCGGAAGATGATCCGGCGGAAATACTGGCCGAGTTGAACCGCCGCTTGATCCGTACGCTCAACCAGGAAGGCCGACGCTCCGGTGCGGGCGACGGGCTGGACATCGCACTTTGCCGGATCGACCGCAAAGACCACGAGATCCTCTTTGCCGGTGCCTTCCGCCCGCTGTACTGGATGCACAAAGGACAGCTTACGGTGATCAACGGTGATCGCAAGCCGGTCGGTGGATCACAACACGGAGCCGATCGGAAGTTCAGCGTACACCGGATCGCCTATCACCCCGGGGACAGCATCTATCTTTTCAGCGATGGATATGTGGATCAGTTCGGCGGCCCAGAACGGAAGAAATTCATGACCACGCGCTTCAGTGAGATCCTCTTGGCGAACCATCGGATGCCCATGGCCATGCAGGCCGAAGCCCTTGAAGAGGCCTTCCTGGAATGGAAGGGAACGCAGCCCCAGGTGGACGATGTTTGCGTGCTGGGCATAGCGGTATAGTTGCCCATCACTCCGGAATATCGGGCGTTCCTGAACTTCTTCCCGAAAACATTGCCTGCCAACCGGCTTGAGGCTTCTATATTTGGTCGCTCGGTCCGGATCAATGGACCAGTACCTGTACAGCATGGCAACGAAAAGTGAGTTGATCGCCAAGATGGAGCAATTGCTCCATGAACCCGATGTGGAGCGGTCGTCAGAGGCAGTGGATACCTTGAAGGAAACCTATGAGGATATCGTAGCGGCGGAAAAGGCCGAAGCGGAAGCAAAGGCCGCCGAAGCCCAAGAGGAAGAGGAAACGGCTGCGCCCGAGGAGGTGCAAGAGGAGGAAGAGGAGCGTGTGGGTCCCCCGCCAGCACCTGAGCCGATCCTGCCGGTGGCAGCTCCCCAGCCCATTGAATCCGCGCAACTCACCAGCGAGGAGGACAAGAAGTTCAAGCAACTCCTGGATGCGTACAACACCAAGGTGAACGACATCCGCCGCAAGCGGCAACAGGAAGAGAACGACAACCTCGCCGCCAAGCAGGCGCTGATGACCGAGCTCCGCGCCTTGATCGCCAATGAGGAGAACATCGGCAATGCCTTCCAGCGCTTCACCGAGATGGGTGAACAGTGGAAGAACATCGGCCCGATCCCCCAGCAGAGCTACCGCGAACTGCAACACGACTACAGCCAGCTCCGCGAAGAGTTCTTCTACCACATCCGCATCTACAAGGAACTGCGCGACCATGATCTGCGGAAGAACACCGCACTGAAACAGGCGTTGGTAGCGGACATGGAGGCCGTGCAGCGCGTGGACAGCGTGCGCGAGGCGGAACATTTGGTGAAGGAATACCAGGACAAATGGCACCAGATAGGTCCGGTGACCAAGGAGGATCGCGAAGCGGTGAGCGAGGCGTTCTGGAATGCGACCCGTGTGGTCTATGATCGGATCAACGACTATTACAAGGCACGCCGTGCGGAGCATGAAACGAACCTGGCGGCCAAGCAGGCCTTGGTGGAGAAGGTGACCGAACTGGGCAAGCAAGCGCAGGACCTCTCTAGCAACGAATGGAAAACGCTCACCGACCAAGTACTTGAATTGCAGAATGCGTGGAAGAGCATCGGCTTTGCCACCAAGAAGGACAATGAGCGCGTCTGGCGGGAATTCCGCAACGCCTGCAACGTTTTCTTCGATAAGAAGAACGCGCACTACGCCGCACTGAAGGACCAGTACAAGGCCGTCCGCGATAAGAAAGAAGCCCTGATAGCCGAAGCACAAGCACTGAAGGACAGCACGGCCTGGCGCCAAACGGCCGATAAATTGAAAGCCCTCCAGCAACAATGGAAGGAAGCCGGTAGCGCCGGTCAGCGCGATGAGCACAAGCTCTGGGGCCGTTTCCGCGATGCCTGCGACGCGTTCTTCAAGGCCCGCAGTGCGTCCTTTGAACAGCAGGATGCTGAGCAGGCCGAACACGCCAAGGCCAAGGAGGAACTGATCGAAGAGATCAATGCATTCGCCCTTAGCGGAGACCGGAATGCGGACATGGAGAGCCTCAAGGCCTTCAGCACCCGGTGGCTCAATGGTGGCCGTGTTTCACCCAAGCAGTATGATCGCTTGAGTGCTCGTTATCGCGCCGCTTTGGACAAGCAGTACGACCAATTGAAGATGAATGACGGGGAGCGACGCAAGATGTCCTTCCAGAACCGCGTGCAGGACCTGGCGAGCGCTCCGGACGGCAAGGAGCGCATTGAGAAGGAAGCCCGATTCGTGAAGCGCAAGATCGAGGAGCTCGAAACGGAGGTGCGCCAAGGCGAAGAGAACATGGGTAAGTTCAGCTTCAAGAGCGCTGCCGGTGCAGCGATGAAGAAGGAAATGGAGAAGAACCTGGACCGCACCCGCCAAGAGATCGAGCGGTTTCAAGCCCAGCACAAACAGCTCCGAACTGAAATACGCGCAATGCAACAACCGGTGGAGGCCGATACCACCACCGGTGAGGCCAGCTCCAGCTAACCTGTGGGGCACCGAACGATCCTGATCAACGCAGTGGCCATGTAATGGCCTCGTACCTGAACACATAAACCAAAAAAGCAGTACTGGATGGGCATGATGAAGGAGTTCAAGGAATTCGCGATGAAGGGCAACCTGATCGATATCGCGGTCGGTTTTGTGATGGGTGCCGCCTTCACCCGATTGGTCACCGCATTCACCGGCGGTATCGTCACCCCGTTGATCAGCATGATCACCGGTGATGTGAAATTCGATAAGATGAAATGGGTGCTCCGGGATGCAGTTCCCGAAGTTACGGGAGCCGATGGCGTGGTCACGAGCCCGGGCTTCGCTGAAGTGGCCGTACTGTACGGGGCTTTCTTGGAAGCCGCGATCGATTTCCTCATCGTGGCCTTTGTGATGTTCATGGTGGTAAAAGCCGTGAACAAGATGAAGAAGGCCGAGCCCGAACCAGCTCCGGCAGGCCCTACTGACGACCAGAAGCTGCTGATGGAGATCCGCGATCTGTTGAAGAAGTAGATCTCAAGATCCTGTTCGAAAAAGCCCTGGCGGAAACTGGGGCTTTTTCGATCCTTGGTAACTGGAAGGGAAAGATGCCTGCCAGTAAGATATGAGATGGATGCGCGGCTTCCACACGCTCCGATACATATCGGAGGCACACACGCGGCTCGGTGCCTGAGGCCTTGGACCCTGAGGGTCTCGAAGGGTCGAAGGCCCGAGTGTGTTCCTGTTCAGGGCCTCTGGCCGCACTCAAGTTGTGGTCCATACGGCATTAGTCGGGCCGAAGGCGTTGGGATGCCACCAACTCAGGAAAAACCTGAGCGGGTGCCCGTGTTGGGGACGCACGGGCTGATCTGGAAGCAAAATCTGCACATACACAACTCCAAACCAACGCTATGAGCATGCTCAGCTCCATGACATTGTACGCTCGGGGCCGCCGGAGCGTTTGATTAACTCAGCGACACGCGCCACGCCGGACCTGCCTGCCATGCACTTACTTTGGCACTATAGAACAACAACCCATGGCACGACACGTCACCGGCATTGGCGGATTCTTCTTCCGCGCGGACGACCACAATGCGCTGGCCAAGTGGTACAACAAACACTTCGGCATCAACGATGAGGAGCACGGCTGGACCTGGCAGCAGGATGCCGGCCCCACCGTGTTCTCCCCGTTCAAGCGCGATACCGATTACTTCGGCAACGACGAACAAGCCTTCATGCTGAACCTGCGCGTGCAGGACCTGGATGGCCTGCTGAAGAAGCTGGAGGCGGACGGCGTGCGCATCGACCCCAAGCGCATGGACGAGGACTACGGTCGCTTCGCATGGGTGTATGATCCGGAAGGGAACAAGATCGAATTGTGGGAACCGAAGAAGGTGTGATGAACGAGTTCACCGATCTGCTCCGAAAAGCTGCGGACGAGATCAGGAACTACTGCCGTGTATCGCCAGATGCTCAGAGCTTCGGTATAGACTTCTTACAGGCTCTTGCTGATCGTATGGAGATTGCGAGTTCTCTTGAAAGCGAGGCAAAGGTTGAACAAACAATCGACGCTCTTGCACATGCGATCGTTGATTCAGGACCACTGACCGAACAGTTCGCTCCTTCATTTGACAGGGCTTTGGACGCGCTACAACGATTGAGGAAGCACCGGGCAAAGCCATGAACGATGAAACACAGTTGATCATCAATAAATTCAGAATACCACATGCACGCGCTCGGTTTTTTGCCGAATGCGATCCGCAATAGGGCCTCCGGCCCGCCTCATTCACGCACTTCCAGATTGGCTGTTGGTGCCGGGGTATGATCCGGAAGGGAACAAGATCGAATTGTGGGAGCCGAAGTAGGCAGTGCCATGCCCCGCAGTCGTCCTATTTTAGGGGCATGAAGGAGGTCATATTCGTTGTGGACGAGTCACCGGAAGGTGGTTATCAGGCCCGCACTCTGGACCACTCCATCTTCGCCGATGGCGATGGCATGGAGCAACTGAAGGCGAACTTCAGGGATGCCGTCGCCACGCATTTTGATTGCCGGATATGCCTGAAATGATCCGATATGCTTGAAACGATCCCTGGTGGAAGCGTCGTAGATCCTACATCAACCTATTCATCTCCATGCGCCCCCTCCGATTCTCCCTCAACGTCACTTTGGACGGCTGCTATGATCACACCGTGGGGATCGTCGACGAGGACCTGCATCGCAATGCGATGGAATATATCGCCGGTTGCGATGCCCTGCTCTTCGGCCGGGTGACCTACGGAATGATGTTGGCCGCATGGCGCTTGCCGGTGTCGTGGCCGATGCCGGATTGGATGCTGCCTTTCGCCAGGACGATCGATGCGGCGAAGAAGTACGTGGTGAGCAGCACGCTGAAGGAGGTGGATTGGAATGCGGAGCTCGTGCGCGGGGACTTGGCAACGTTCGTACAACAACTCAAGCAGCAGCCGGGCAAGGGGATCGGCGTGGGCGGCGTGCAGCTCGCGATGGCCCTCACCGAAATGGGACTGATCGATGAGTACCAATTCGTCATTCACCCCAGGATCGCGGGCCATGGCCCGACCTTGTTCACAGGGCTATCGAGGCTGGTGGACCTGAAGCTTGTAGGCCGACAAGAATTCAGTTCGGGGGCGGTGGCGATGCGATATGAGTTGAGGTAGTGGATCTGTTCCACCTCCAATTGTTCTCGCGCCGCACGGAGCTTCTTTCATGCACGTCATTGCGAGAGGCGTTGGAACGTACGGTATTGCGGACCAACGACCGGAACGATCCCAGGCGGACAGCACGGATCAGCCAAGAGCACTCACACAATGCCCATCGTGGAGGGACGATGCTTTCCGCCAGTCCGTGCCGACCCGCCTGAGATCGCTTCGCGACCAGTACGCGTTGAAGCGCGTCCTGGCCACTCGCGATGACGTGCCTTGTGGTGTCAAAGGAGAGACGCGGTTCCATGACTTGCTGTGTTGGCATTCGTTCAAGGTTCAGGTTCTGGTACGCCTTCCGCTGTTAGGGCCTCAAGATCTTTTCCATGGCCTTGCCCTTGGCCAGTTCATCGATCAGTTTGTCCAAGTAACGGATCTGCTGCATGAGCGGGTCTTCGATCTCCTCCACCCGATAACCGCAGATCACGCCGGTGATCTTCGAGACGTTCGGGTGCATACGCGGTGCTTCCGAGAAGAAAGTCGCGAAGTCGGTCTTCTTCTCCAGCACCTTTTGGAGCGCTTTCGCATCGTAGCCGGTGAGCCAGTGGATGATGGTATCCACTTCCGCCTTCGTGCGGCCCTTCTTCTCCGCCTTGGTGATGTAGTGCGGATAGACACCGGCGAACGGCATTTTGAAGACCCGGTCGTTCTGCATGGCGGTACTCTTTGATCCGTAAAGTTGCAGGTATTCGATCAATGGTCCGCTGGGTGGATCGCGGGGAATTCCAGTATCGGCCCATGAAGTGTCGGGGATCGCATGAGCGCGATAGTTGGGGGCAGCACGGATCAACCTCGTGTGTTCTATAGCTCCTCCGCACCCACGGCTCAACGGCCAGAGGTCGATGGTGTGCAGGAGAGCGACGACCAGCAGCGCTGCCCGGAGCTGTCCGCCGGGCAACTGTCCGGATATTGCCGTTCGGATAAGGGCTGTCCGTGTTCGTCCCAGCGTTGCCAAGCACCCACTTTGCCTCCATTGCAAAAATGACCTTGGCTTTCCTTCCGTCCGTTGGGATGGAAAAAGGTGAAGGCTCCTTGGGCGATGCGCAACTCCTGGTCCTCGAAGGTGCCGATCATGATCAGCCTACCGTCCGGGCCATATACGCGGGCTACCCAGCCGTCCGGGGTTCTGCGCGCGGTGCGCAGCAGGGTCATGCCGCTGACAAAGGCATTCGCATATTCGGCCACCACCATGTCGTAGCGGACCTTTCCCACGGTGAGGCTGGTCTCGCCCCGTGCCCGCATCACGGCCAGCTTGTTCACATCGTCCTGCTGGCTCAGCACCGGGATGGCGCTAAGCACCGCCACCAGCAGACAGGCCGGTGCCCTTAGTTCCGGGAGCTGCAGGCGGTTCATTTGGGGAGCAGTTTTTGGTACCTCGGTTCGCTGCAACTGGTTCCATTGCAGAACCAATACACCTCGCCATAGCGATGGGTCACTTTGCGATACTCCCGGGTATGGCCCTGCTCGGTGATGCGCACTATCCGGGCCACGTATGTAGGCCGTACCTCCACCTCTTCGATGCGACCGTCCTGCCGGGGCCCTTCAGGTGCGGTGGGCACATTACCGGATGGCGAGGGAGCTGCAGTTCCTCCCGGCTTCGCTTTCGACCGTGAAAGCGCTTCCGACCGCAGGCCTGCCTCTGGCGAGGAACGCGGCGTGGAGGCTTCCTTGCGCACCACCGGACGGGCCGTCCTTTCGGTAGATCCCTGCCCATCGGGCACAGCCTCGGGTGCGGCGCTTTGTACATCGGCCGAGCGACGGCGCTTTGCCCGTTCCCGTTCCAGTGCATAGTTGGTGCTGTATGCAAAATCGCCCTTGGCCGGGTTGAAGATCACCGTGCCCACGGCCTTGGCGTAGCCGAGCACGGGCCCATTGGGCCGCGGTTCCAGCGTTACGATGAACGGAAAGCGGAAGGCACCCAGTGCAGCCGCATGCTCCGGTACATGGGTATCAAAGTGCAGGGACTTGCTCAAGCAACCTTCGCGGATAAAGTGTAGCACGTAGTCCTGTTGCAGGTCCAGGTCCAAAATGATCCGGCTGATGTCCCCCTGTAGCACCTGTACCTGTTTCCCATTGCGCTCCACGATCACCCGCGCCCCTTCCCTGCTCAGGCCCTTGATGCGGAACTTCCCATCCACCAGCAAGCCATGCGGAGTGCCTGCGCCGAAGGTGATCGCGGCGATCAAGGAGACCAAGGGGGTTAGCACGCTTTTCATTGTCGTGGGAATTGAAGGGTTTCCCATTGCGTGTTACAAAGGTCAGGGGCCTTGAACCCGGTTCCAATACCCATTTATAGGGTTTTTGGTCGGTCATGGAATGCGGTGGCGACCAACTGCTTCGTGTAGCCCGCAGTGTGGGTCCTTTTCTGGCGCGACTCTAGACTTGCACTCGATAGATCGCTGAAGAGGACTGAGCGGGACATCAGGTGAACCAGCTGGCGCGAGAGGTTAACGGCCTATGACGCTTATCGGGACCTGTTGTCTCCTCGGATCTGAGGCTCGAATAGAATTTGAGGCTTCCAGGCCTGTTAGAGTCATCAAGCACAGGGTCCTTTGCTCAGCCCCTCCAGGATCATTTGTCAAACCCAAATCTAAAGAAGATGAAGTACGTGGGAATTGATGTAATCCAAGATCACTTGGACTTTGCCTTGCTCAATGATGAGGGCAGGAACGAGGTAAGTGCGCAAGTCGGTAATGATACCAAGGCGATCACGCGGTTGATAACCGGCTGGAGGAAGAAGCATGGGCTTGATCCCGCAGCAAGCTTGTTCTGCTTGGAACCAACCGGGCACTACTCGCACTTGGTCTTGACCGTTCTTGTGGAATTGCAAGTTCCCGTCTGGTTGGCACACCCGATGGACATCAAGCAAGGCATGGGCATGGTTCGAGGAAAGAGCGATAAGATCGATGCCATCCGGATCGCGGAATACGCCCGACGGTTCAAGGATAAAGCGCGCTTGTTCACAGCGGACCACTTGCGTATGAGCAAGCTCAAGCAGCTCTTGATGAAGCGTCGGCAACTGGTGGAAAGCAAAGTGAAGCTGAAGATCCAGCTTGGGAACGTGAACCGGCACATGCACAAAGACCTGCGCAAAAGCTTCCACCAGTTGGACCAAGCCCAGATCCGCACGATCGACAGGTTGCTCAAGAAGGTGGAATTCATGATCGAGGAGGAGATCAATTCAGACCCTCAGGTCAAGCACCAGTATGAGCTGATCCGCTCGGTGCCTGGCGTTGGTCCAGTGCTGGCCTCGAATCTTCTCGCATTGACGGATGCCTTCTCGAGGTTTTCTACTCCGCGACAACTCGCATGTCATGCAGGGGCTGCACCCTTCGAAAGCACATCGGGTTCAAGCGTGCGTGGGAGAACCCGCACCTCCCGAAAAGCGAATGCCGGACTGAAAAGCTTGTTGCACATGGCATCCCTTGTCGCGATCCGCAACGACGAGGAACTGAGTGCCTACTACAAGCGAAAGGTTGCGGAAGGCAAACCCAAGCTATGTGTGATCAACGCGGTCCGTGGCAAGATCGTCCACCGAGTCTGTGCCGTGTTGAGAAGGAATGAAGCCTACGTGCCTCGATCTGAAACGAGCGTCCCGCTCGTGTCAAACCAAACGTGTTCGTGGAGTGAGAGCAGATCCTCAGTGGGCCACCTCCACTTTCACCGTGGTGCCACCCTCCCCCGCCTGAAGTACCAGCAGGTATGTCCCGGCGGGCAGGTCTTTCACCGGTAGCTCAAATGTGGAACCATCCCCCTTGGCATAGAGGTCGCGGCCGGCAACCTTCTTGCCTCGTATATCGAACAGCCGGGCCGAGACCTGCACTCCGGCACAGTCGCCCAGCACGATGCGGAGCACTTCGTTGGAAGGGTTCGGGTTCACTTCCACTTTGCAGGGCAGCGCGTGCGATCGTTCCGTAATGCCTACCAACTGGCTCAGGTCATAGCTGTCCACTCCGGCATTGAGGGGTTCGGCCAGCACGGCTGCGGCGGCCAGTACCGCCTTGGTGCAGCGGGTAAGGAAGGGAATGTCCAAGGTGGATGGAATATCGTTGGGCGTGTGGTAGTTGGGGTTGCGGAATTCGCTGGCGTCGGTGAGCATCAAGGCGGGGATCCCTGCATCCCAGAAGCGGGAATGGTCGCTGCGGCGCAGGTCGGGCGCGAGCTGGCCGTTGCCTGGCACCGAAAGCGGTATGCGGAGCAGATCGGGAACGTAGTTGTCCACCGCGCTCACGAAGCTGGCGTTCAAAGGGGCCGAAGCGGTGTTACCGACTACGGTGAGGAAGTTGCCGCGGAAGTCATCCGCCTCGATGGCCGCCACTGCATCAGGGAAAAGGATGTTGAAGCCTGCGGGCAATGTCTGGCTGTTGGGCGCGTCGCTGTAAAAGCCGATCATTTCCATGTTGAGCACACCGGCAATGGTCTCCCAGGCCGGAATGCCGCTCTGCACATACTGCCCGCTCCCGATCATGCCATACTCCTCGAAACTGAAGCCGATGTAGCGCAGGCTGTTCCTGAACCGGTATTGGGACAGGATGCGCGCCACTTCCAGGGTGGCCACTACCCCACTGGCATTGTCATCGGCGCCCATGGTGCTGGATACCGCGTCGTAGTGGGCATCCACGATGTAGGTATGGGCCGCGTTCTCCAGGCCGGTCTGCCGGCCGATCACATTGGGCATCGTGCCTCCGGCGTGGCTTACGCTCTGCGTGCTCACCTCAAATCCTGCGCTGGTGAAGGCGTTCAGGAGCGTATCGCGGATGGCATCGAGGCCCGCCACGGCCGTGAGGTGGTGCCGGGGGATCGCCACGTCGGTGAGCAGGTTGCTCATACGGGCTTCGGTCACTTGGTCCACCATGGCCTGTATGTCGGGCGTGTGGCCATCATCGGCGATCACGCGCACCGTGGCCTCGTAGATGTTGGGTATCGCTCCGAAGCTCCACGTGATGCTTTTCCCCGTTCCCGGAGCGATGGCCGCGCCTACATCGCCGCTCACTTGCGACACGTCCGCCACGAAGGTGGAGCCGCCATCCAGAGAGGCTTCCAGACGCACGGTGCAGGCATCGTTCTCATTGTCGGCCAGGTCGTAATTCACCACTACGGTCCCGCCGCCTTCATCCACATCCACCAAGGTGATGGCCACTGCGGGTGCAGCATTTTGGCCGATGGCCAACAGGGAGGGAAGCAGCAGGAAGACCAGGATGTGGATGTAGCGCATAGGGTTCAGCTTGGTCCGCAAGGTATTGTTCCTGTTGGGCCTTGAAAGGCACGTGGCTGGATGCTCGCGTTCGGGAGAGCGTATTCTGCATCTCGCATGACCGAAAGCATTTAATATTCCACAACTTCGCATCATGCGATCCTTGATCCTACTTGGGTTCATTACGCCGTTCTTGAGCGCTGCGCAGGTGCTCATCCCTACCGTGATCACCCCCTTGAGCACCACCCTGAATGAAACGAGCGGATTGCTGGTGCTCAACGGCGAGGTATGGACACAGCTGGACAGCGGGAACCCCAATGCCCTGTACCGCATCGATCCCGGGAATGGCGAAGTGCTGCGCACCGTTACGGTGAGCAATGCCAGCAATGTGGACTGGGAAGAGATCACCACGGACGGTACGTGGCTGTACATCGGCGATTTTGGCAACAACATGGGTTCACGCACCGACCTGCGCGTGTACCGCGTGTCGCTGGCCGAGTTCCTTGATCCGGGAACCTCCGCCCTATTGGCCGATACCATCCGCTTCTCCTACCCCCTCCAGACCGACTTCACGCCCGCTGACCGGGCCAACGACTGGGACATGGAGGCGATGATCGCGGTGGACGACACGCTCTTCCTCTTCAGCAAGAATTGGGTGAGCCAGAACTCCTATCTGTATGCGCTCTCCGCCGAGCCCGGCGATCAGCTCGCCTTCCGCCGCGATACGCTCCCCGCGCAAGGGATCATTACCGGGGCCACGTACTCTCCAAGTACCGGCGGCATCGCCTTGATCGGTTATAGCATTGGGGAATACCAGCCGTTCATCTGGCGTCTTGCGCAATACCCGGGGCATGCGTTCTTCCGAGGCATAGCACAACGGGATGTCCTCGTATCGGGCTTCACGCAAATGGAAGGGATAGCCTGGGCCGCTGCCGATACGGTGTACATGACCAATGAATTCAGCACCCTGAACGTTGCCCGGTTGTGGGCGCTTCCACTGGATCCGCTGATGGGGATCAGCTCCCATGCGAGGATAGCGCACCGCCTTTGGCCCTCGCCCAATGATGGACGGTTCAGCATGGAAACGAATGCGCCGTGCCGGATGGAGCTCTTCGACGTGGATGGCCGCTTCCGTGAAGCCCGGGAATTGCGACCGGGGATCAACCAAATGGACATCAGCGACCTACCGAACGGTATCTATCTGGTCCGGACCGGCCCCGGTAGCAAAGTGGTCCGGATGAGCGTGGTGCATTGAATACCCATCGTACCAGCATGCACGCTCGTGTTGAGGCAGGGAGCACGCAATGTCATTAAGTCAAGAGATGGATGCTCGGTTTCCACACGCTCCGATACATATCGGAGGCACACGCTCGGCTCGGTGCCCGAGGCCTAGGACCCTGAGGGTCTCGATGGGTCAAGGCACGAGTGTGTGCCTGTTCAGGGCTCCGGCCCGACTCGAGTTGTGATGCCTACGGAACTAGTCGGGCCGGAGGCCCTAGGATACCGCCCACTCGGGAAAAACCCGAACGGGTGCCCGTGTTGGGGACACACGGTCGGATCTGGAAGCAGCATCTGCGCGTCCATCCACGTCCATTGAACAGCTGATGCCATAGGTGGGCTACCTACCTTGCGGCCATGCGGTCAACCCTACCCTTTCTGCTCTTCTCTTCGCTCTCCATCGGCACGCTTTCAGCCCAAACATGGGCACCTGTGGGCAGTGGCACCACGTCCGCCGTCTACTCATTGGAGGTGTTCAACGGGGAGCTGTATGCCGCAGGCACCTTCACCCAGATCGGCGATGCGACGTCCAACTACATCGCGAGATGGAACGGCAGCACGTGGGGCAACGTGGCCAACCTGATCTCCTTCATGGCCGCGGACGGTCTGTATGCCACGGATACCGCCCTGTTCATAGGCGATGGCGGACGGGTGCGGTTCTGGAACGGAACCAACCTGTTCAACCTCACCGGGGTGAACAGTTCCTCCTTCAGCAGCTCTGTGTACAGCCTGGCGCACTTTCAGGACACGCTGTACGTGGGCGGCTTCTTCTCCACCCCCTTTGCGCACGTGGCGAAGTGGACCGGGAGCGCGTACGAGTCCGTCACTTCGGGCTGCAATGCGCAGGTATCCTCGCTCCTCCCGTTCCAGGACCAGTTGTTCGTCGCTGGAAATTTCCAGTACGCGGGGGATTCGCTGGTGCGCCACACTGCACGCTGGAACGGCAGCGCATGGAACCCCATGGGGGCCGGGGTGAACAACGACGTCTTCGCACATTGCATCTTCCAGGACACGCTCTACATCGGCGGGCGTTTTACCACGGCGAACGGAATGCCCGCCAGCCGGGTGGCCAAATGGAACGGTAGCCAATGGGTGAAGGTGGGCGGCACCCTGAACGACCATGTGACGGCGATGGCCGTCTATCGCGATCAGCTTTACATCGGTGGCGCGTTCACCACCCCGAGCCATATCGCGCGGCTATCCGGTGGTAGCTGGGTCCCGGTGGGTACGGGTTGCAACGATAACGTGCGCACGATGGAAGTGTACCACGACAGTCTTTTTGTGGGCGGCAGCTTCACTACGGCGGGTGGTGTGCCGGCACTGCGCATCGCCAAATGGCATATTCCGGAAGCGCCGGTGGCTTCCTTCTCCGTGGGCACCCCTACCCTTTGCCCCAACGAATGCACCACGTTCACGGACAATTCTCCCAATCGCGTCTCCTCCCGGACGTGGTCCTTTCCCGGCGGTACGCCAGCGAACAGCACCGACAGCATGCCCACGGTCTGCTATGCAACGCCCGGCACCTATCCGGTCACGCTTACCGTAACCAATGCCGGGGGAACGGATAACACAACCGACAGTGTGTTCGTGGAGGTGTGTACAGGTGTCCAGGAAGCTGCTGAACATGCCGCTTTCAGCATGCAGCCCAACCCCGCGCAAGGCCTGGTCGAGGTGAAGTGTACGGAGATACAGGCGCAAGCCACCCTGCGCATTGCGGATGCCGCAGGCCGGATGGTGCATGAGGAAATGTTCAGCGGCACCGTACTCGTAGTGGACATCAACCACCTTTCCCCGGGACTTTTCGTGGTCTCGCTGGAAAGCGCAACGGGCCGCAGCCAACAACGCTTGGTGATCCGATAGGGCATCTGATCGTGGTTCCCGACCAGCAAGAACGAGAAAAGGCGCTCGCGCGCCTCTTCTCCCTGATCGTTGAATGTTCCCTTAGTGAGGGGTCTTGGCCGTTTTATGGCCTTCGATGATCTCCTTCACTTGGTCCTTGGTCTTGCCGAGCTTCTGTTGAAGGCGTCCGTACAACTCATCTTCCTTGCCCTCCACGTAGGTGAGGTCATTGTCGGTGAGCTGGCCGTACTGCTGCTTCAGCTTGCCTTTCATCTCGTTCCAGTTTCCTTTGATCTTATCTGTTGTAGCGCTCATTGCTATGGGGGTTATTGGTTCACCGCTATCCCTGCATGGTGCATGCCACTTGCCCAGATACAACGCTGCCCCTTGCCCGGCGTGGCTTACAAGTGATAACCGCACAATACCCGGATGTGAGGGAACTCCCCGATCACCTGCAAGGGCGGGCATTAGTTCCACACTCTGCTATAGAACATCCGTCCGGTACACGGCCCGGAACGAAAAAGTCCCCACCGAAGTGAGGACCTTTTGGAGCCTCCTGTCAGAATTGAACTGACGACCTGCTCATTACGAATGAGCTGCTCTACCGCTGAGCTAAGGAGGCTTATGAAACGCCCATCAGTTCATGAACGGGCGGCAAATGTATGCCTCCGGCGCTTATGCTGGTCATGCGCGGGAACATCGTTCGGTCCGAGGTCCGGTGGTCTCAGAACTTCGCCTGCAGCCCCAATTGGAATTGCACGCCTGAGGTCTTCAGCCGTGCGGAATAGTTCACCGCATCCAGCAAGGGATCCCCCGGCGATCGATCGCGCCACTTGAGGTTGTTCGCTGCGTACTTCAACCCGAGGTTGAGGCCCACCACGGAGCCGAAATAGAACTGAACGGCAGTGCCCAAGCGCAGATGGCCACCCGAGTAGTGGTCGGTGTACAGGTTGACACCCTTCCGCACATCGCCGATGCGGAGCTGGCCCAGCCCGAGATCAGCATGGAAGTAAAGCGCGAAGCGATCCTTGTTCACCGCATAGTAGCGTGGCGAAAGCCCCCACAGGAAAAGCTTGTTCGGATGGGTCCCTGCGGAATCCAAGTAACTGCCCGGCTCCAGGTAAAGACCCAGGCTGAAGCGGTCGGCCAATCCGTATTGCGCTTCAATGGGCACGGTTACGGTGAAGGCCCCATCACGGTCGCTGGTATTGATGGATACCCCGGAATAGGAAGCCTCATTGGTGAAATGTGTGGCGTGTGCGCCGAGGCTGACACCGAGGCCGAACTGAAGGGTACCCTTCGCATTCACTTGGGCCGAGGCGGTGGCCCACAGCACCATGGCGGCCAGCGCGAAGCTTATTCGTTGGTTTATGCCGAACGGGATCAGGCCGCCAAAGTAGAGACGCGCGTTTATCTTGGCGGCATGCAGGAGTATGATCTGAGGCCGGTGGAAGTGGATGGCCCTACCTTGAAGAAAATGGCCGCGCTGTTACAGACAGCCTTCCCCGCAGCTGCGCACTTCACGGAGGAGGTACTGCGCTGGCAGTATATCGAGAACCCGGATGGCCATGCGGTGGGTTTCAATGCTTGGCTTGGCGATGAACTCGCAGGGCACTATGTAACGCTCCCCTTCATGGCCACCGTGAACGGCACCGTGGAAAGGGGACTGCTCTCGCTGAACACGGCCACGCATCCCTCCCACCAAGGCAAGGGCCTCTTCACCAAACTGGCCAATGCCACCTACGCGCGCGCAGCGGATGAGGGGTATGGCTTCGTGACCGGTGTGGCAAATGCGAACAGCACGCACGGGTTCACCAAGAAGCTCGGCTTCCGGTTGGTCTCCCCGCTACGGGCGATGATCGGCATGGGGCCGCTGCCCGTGGGCAGGAACGCCAAGGAGGCCCGATTCGCACATGCATGGGAACCCGATTCCATTGGATGGAGGCTCCGCCACCCGGCCTATCAGTATTCCGTGAAGGAGAAAGGTGAGCATGCGCTGGTGCTCTCGCAACGCAAGCAATACGGTGCCCGCTTTGTGATGGGCGTCCGTGAACTGCCCCAAATTGAGGTGGGCATACCCCGCGAAACCGGCAGCGTGCGGCGCAAGGTATGGATCGGCCTGGACCCCGCTATGCACTGGGGAAGCACGCTATATGTGAACATCCCACAGCGCTTCCGCCCCTCCCCGCTCAACCTTATTTTCAAGGACCTGACGGGGAAGGACAGGCAATTGGACCCGGCGCAAGTGCGCTTCGATGCCATGGATTTCGACATCCTCTGAGCCGACTGAACGGCCGTTCTTGGCATCCGCTCAGTTAACCTGTTGGCATGCCCGTTGCCTCTTGTTCCGGTGAGGCTATATTTGCGCCCCCCTGCAAGGAGCCTTCTGCATCATGGAACTGAAAGAAGCTATCATCAACGAGTCGGAACGTACCTACTCGGAATACATCGGAGGTGATCATCTCTCCTTCGATCCACTGACGGACCTGAACCTTCCCTCCAGTTATGAGGAGGTGGTAATGCGCTACAAGCGTTTGCGCGGCGAGCGCCAGCTGGCCTCACTGAATTGAGCGAACATCCTTTTGGAAGAAAGCCTCGGATCTACCGGGGCTTTTTTTATGGAAGGAGGCGCGGAGCATGCCTTGGTGAGGATGCCACATAGAGGCGCGGAGCATGCGTCATCAGCGGTTTTCCCCGTTGAGCGGATCAGCCCGCATCGCGGGCATCCGTGCCATCTCCAGTTAACTAGTTCCCGATCATCCAGACCGGATTTGCGGATTTCCTCCGCAGAAGTAATTTCAAACCTGCTATCGGAGGATCCCTCCGATGCCGGACGTTCTTTTTTCCTGACCAGGCTAAACCCCTAGACCCATGAAGACCTATGATGAAAAACACATCAAGAATGTCGTGTTGCTGGGTTCCCACGGAAGCGGCAAGACGACGCTGGCCGAGACCATGCTCTTTGAAGCGGGCCTCATCACGCGTCGCGGCCGCATAGAAGATGGCAATACCGTAAGCGACCACACGGAGCTGGAACGCGAGCGCAGGTACAGCACGCAAAGCAGTTGCATGCACACCGAGTGGCGCAACTACAAGATCAACCTGATCGATACACCGGGGTTGGATGAGCTGGCAGGGGAAATGGTGCCCGCGATCCGGGTGGCCGATACCTGTGTACTGCTGTTGAACGCACGCAACGGCGTGGAGGTGGGCACCGAACTGGTCTGGGAACATGTGGCCCCCACAGCCCGGCCGGTGATCCTTGCCATCAACCAACTGGACCAGGCCGGCGCTGACTTCGATGCCTGCGTGGCCCAAGCGCGGGAGCAATTCGGCAGCGCCGTTACCGTGATGCAATATCCCGTGGAACAGGGTGAAGGCTTCCACCGCATCATCGACCTGCTGAAGATGACGATGTACGTTTTCAAGGATGAAGGTGGAAAGCCCCTTAAGGAGCCCATACCCGAGAGCGAGCGCGAACGTGCGGAACAACTGCACAAGGAACTGGTGGAGAAGGCTGCGGAGAATGACGAACGCCTGATGGAGCGCTACTTTGAGGAAGGGGAACTGGATGAGGACGGCATGAGCGAAGGGTTGCGCTTGGGCATGCGCGATCGGACCTGCTTCCCGGTGTTCTGCCTGAGCGCCTTGCGGAACATGGGCAGTGGCCGGCTCATGGGTTTCATTGACAATGTAGCGCCCAGCGCCACGGACATGCCCGCCGCTGCCACCGTGGAAGGTGGTGAACTGCCCTGCCGCGTGGAAGGACCCACCGTGCTGTTCACCTTCAAGACCACCATGGAACCACACGCAGGCCGGCTCACGCTGTTCAAGGTGATGAGCGGCGAACTGCGGGAAAGCATGGACCTGGAGAACGTGGACAGTGGAACGGTGGAACGCTTCAACCAACTTTTCATCCTCAGCGGCAAGGAAAGGAAAGCCGTGGATCGTTTGGTGGCGGGCGATATCGGCGGAGCGCTGAAGCTGAGGAACACCGGCACCGGCCATACCCTCTGTGCCAAGGGAGCCGAGCAACACCTATTGCCCATTGACTTTCCGGAGCCCCGTCTCCACCGCACCATCCGCGCAGCGGATGCGAAGCTCGATGAGAAGCTTCACACGGCCTTGTTGGAACTCCAGCAGGAGGACCCCTCGCTCCGCTTGCGTTATAACCGCGATACCGGTGAACAGTTGATCGGCACATTGGGCGAGATCCATCTGGGCGTGGTGGAATGGAAGCTGGCCAAGCAGTTCAAGATCTCGGCGGAGTTCGGCACACCGCGCGTGCCCTACCGCGAGACCATCCGCAGGCCGGCCGCAGCGATGTACCGGCATAAGAAACAGACCGGTGGCAGCGGGCAGTTCGGCGAGGTACACCTGAGGATCGAACCATGGTACGAGGGCATGCCTGAGCCCACAGGGCTAGGCGTACGCAGTAAGGAGTATGTGGACCTGCCCACCGGTGGCAAGCTCGCCTTCTACAACTGCATCACCGGCGGAGTGATCGACAATCGTTTCCTGCCGAGCATCCTCAAGGGCATCATGGAGAAGATGGAGCGCGGACCGCTCACCGGCTCACCGGCGCGGGATATCCGGGTGATGGTACACGATGGCAAAATGCACCCCGTGGACAGTAACGACATCAGCTTTCGCATTGCCGGGCTGATGGCATTCAAGGACGCCTTCACCCAAGCGGACCCGCAGTTGATGGAGCCGATCCAAAGTGTGGAGGTGCGTGTCCCGGAGGACCTGATGGGCGATGTGATGACGGACCTGCAAGGGCGGCGCAGCATCATCGAAGGCATTGAGGGCGCGGGGCGCATCCAAGTTGTAAAGGCGCAGGTGCCCGTGGCCGAGCTGGATCGCTACAGCACCCGCCTGCGTAGCCTCACGCAAGGGCGTGGTGTGCATACGGAACGCTTTCTTGAATATCGGGCCGTGCCCATGGAGCTACAACAAAAGTTGGTGCATGGTCACCAGCAGGAAGAGGTGCTGGCGTAGGTTACTGGTTCACGCAGAGGCGCAGGGACGCGGAGAATACCGGACATCCGTGTGGTCCAAGGATAGCGGTCCAGCCAGCAACTCATGCATCTGCATCATCCGTGTCAACGGCGGCTTTTCCCCTGTGAGCAGTCCACCCCGCAACGCGGGCATCCGTGTAATGCCCCTCAAACTACCGCTCCATCACCCCCTGCACGCCAGGGCTGATCGACATACCATCATTGGTGCGGTCGATATCACCCAGCCTGCCGAAGGGATCCAGTTCCACTCGTTGGATGCGCGACATCGGCACGGGTATGGTGAAGGAATACGTGGGGTTCGTCCACTGCCACGGTGGAAGCACGCTCCAACCGTGTCCGCCGGGTTGCTCGCTTCTCGCACCCAACATCAAGGATAGCGGGATGTGGAACAACTCGATCTCTCCTTCCACCCCTTGTACCACCACGTCCGCGGGCATCAGCATCAGGCCCTTCCGCTCCAAGGTGAACGTGGTGCTGTCGCCGCGCTGCATCACGCCCTTTACGGCATAGTCCAACTCACGTGTGGTGTTGATCCATTCGTTGAAGTACCAGCCCAACTCCAGCCCGCTCTGCTTCTCCATCACCCGCTGTACATCGATCGGTGTGGGATGCTTGAATCCGCAGACCTTGAAGAAACGCCGCAGCCCCCGGTGCAGCGTGCTATCGCCGATCACCGCACCCAACTGGTCCAGGAAGAATTCACCCTTGCTGTATGCCGTGCCGCTGAAGCCCCGGTTAGTGGCGAAATGGTCCGCCTCCACGGACATGGGTTCGTGTTCCGGCGACTTGGCCAATCGCAGATAGGCCGCTGTGGCCTCACTATGCACGCGCCCTTTCTGGGATCCCGGGAGCAGTTCGTTCATCACCTCGCTGCCGGCATATTCCGTAAACCCTTCATCCATCCACGGATAGCTCAGCTCATCGCTGGCCAATACGCCGTAGTACCAGCTGTGCACCAGCTCATGTACGCTCACACCGATCAAGCTGCCCAAGCGGCGTTCCCCGGTGATCATGGTGAACATCGGGTACTCCATGCCGCCATCGCCGCCTTGGGCGAAGGTGTAAACCGGCCATGGATACTTTCCGAAATTCTTGTTCATGTGCTGAAAGGCGCGCACCATATAGCCCGGCAGTTGCTCCCAGGCCTCGGCGAGTTCCGGCTTGTCCTTGTATACAAAGCGAAGCAACGGACCGTCGGGGACCTGCTCCGTGACGTGCTTGTATTCCGGATCCGCCGACCAGGCAAAGTCGTGTACTTTATCCGCCTTGAAGTGCCAAGTAAGCTTGTTGTCCTTGCGCTTCTGCTGCTTGGTGCGGGTGCCATAGCCGTGGCCGATCTCGTTCGCATTCGCCAACACGCCCGTAGCGGCGACAGTGAAGCTGCTGTCCAATGTGATGCGCACATCATAGTCGCCCCATACCCCGTAGAACTCACGTCCCACGTAAGGGTCGGCATGCCAGCCGCGATCATCGTAGGCCGCAACCTTGGGGTACCACTGGCTCATGCTGTAGGCCACGCCCTCGTGACTGTCGCGCCCGCTGCGGCGGATCTGCACCGGTACCTGTCCGTTGAAATCGATGTATAGCGTGGTGGATCGCCCCGGCAGCACAGGCTTGTTGAGCCGCACACGGAGCACGGTACCCAACGGCTCCAGTTCGAGCACCTTGCCGTCCTGCTTGATCATGGAGCAAGTAAGATCCCCAACCTCATCGGGCGATAGCAAGGAGATGCGATCGGTCACCCGCGGATCGGGGTCCACGATGGTGCGGGACCGCACATCCATTTCGCTGCCTGGTTTGAAGGCGTTGAAGTAGAGATGGAAGAACAGCTGATCGAGCGTATCCGGGCTGTTGTTCTTGTACACCAGTTTTTCCGTGCCGGTGAAGCGATGTGTCCGCACATCGAGGTCCACCGAGATATCACACAGGATGTGTTGCTGCCACCGGTCACATTGGGCATGGGCGGCCACGGCAACGCCCAAGGCCGCATACAGGAAGAATGAACGCATGAGCCAAATATGGCCCGTTCGCGTGAGGCTTGGCCTGAACGATCGTTAATAGATCCAACTTGGGCCTTCTGCAGCACGAAGAATTGTGCGGGCCGTTTTGTGAAGAGGCGGTTGAGAACTTGTTCAATGCTGTGCATAACAGGTGAGTTCCTCGTGGAAAACCTGTTGGCCCAAGAACACCATCAATGCACGAACAGGATGCTAACGATCCGTGAAAAAGACGTGGAAAAGGTGTTGCCCCTCTGTTAGTGGCATGTTCAACACTTGTTAGCCCACTGTGAACAACCAGCACGTATCGTCATTGGATACGGAATAGGTCTTCCAGACCAAGGATCGTGGAAAACATGTTGACCCGCCATGGATAACCGGTTGGCGGATCGTGGAAAAGAATCAGTGTGAATTGCCCGAAATGGGCGGAACCGACGCCGCCTACGACAGCAGGCTCTGGCGGAGTGCGAACTCCAACTGCCGGTTGGATTCGAGCAACTTTTCCGTGAACGCCTCCCGCTCAGCTTCCGCTTTGTAATCCTTCCATGCGGCCTGTACGGCCTTGCGGACCTCCGTGGCCTCCCACGGCTTCTGGATGTAGTGGCACACCCCCGCTTGATTGAGCGCATCCACCAAGGCCTGTAGGTCGGCGTGGGCGGTGATCAGCATCCGCCGGGCCTTTGGATAGCGGTCCTTGATCTGGCGCAATGCTTCACTTCCCACTACGCCAGGCATGCGCTGATCACAGATCACCACATGTACTTGGTGCTTAGCGAGGCTTGCCCAAGCCTCTGCAAGATCAGCTGCGAGCAATACGTTGAACTCGGTGCGGAACGCCGCCTTGAATGCTGAACGGTTGCCCGGTTCATCATCCATGTAGAGCACGGTGGGGAGATCGGGGTTGATCATGGGTGTCTGGAACATCGGATAAGCTGCTTTTGTTCTGGATCCCTTACGTTGAAGACGAACTAATAGTTATCAACAATTTACCTGAATCTTGTTAATAAGTCCAAGATTGTTACTTTCGACCCGCCTACTAGCTCTATCGCCTTGATCCTTCACCATCCATGGATACCGCGTTGGATACCTTACTGAACAAACTGGATCAAGGGTCTGATGATTATCGTCCAACGGTATTCAAGCTGCCTGCTGACCGATCCACGTTGAGGTCGCTTTTGGGGACGGAGCCCGGCATCCGTGTCCACGATCGGATCCACGCCCAATTGCGCGAACTTCTGAAGTCGCTGAATCCGCACGTTCGCTTCGATGAGCCAAGCCTTGAGGATGCCATAGTTAAGCATCTGGCGGGGAAGGAATTGAAGGAGTACGGTTGCTGGGTCTATTACCCTTGGTCGAAGACTTTGGTGCATCTGCTTGATGCCGAGGAATTCGCCATCGTTCGTACCGACCGGAACAGGAACAAGATCACACGGGATGAGCAAGCTGTGCTCGCCACCAAGAAAGTGGGCGTGGTGGGCCTCTCCGTAGGCCAATCCGTGAGCCTGACCATGGCTTTGGAGCGCAGTTTCGGTGAGATCCGCTTGGCCGATTTTGATACCCTCGATCTGAGCAACCTGAACCGGATCCGCACGAGCACCACCCATCTCGGCATGAACAAGGCCGTAGTGACCGCTCGCGAGATCGCCGAGATCGACCCTTACCTGCATGTGATCTGCTTCACCGATGGGCTCACCAAGGAGAACATGGATGCCTTCTTCACCAAAGGAGGCAAGCTGGACATACTGGTGGAGGAGTGCGATAGCGTGGACATCAAGATCCTGGCCCGGCAAAAAGCGAAAGCACTCCGGATCCCGGTGGTGATGGACATGAGCGACCGCGGCTGCTTGGACGTGGAGCGTTTCGACCTCGAACCCGATCGCCCCTTGATGCACGGCTGGATCGACCACTTGGACCTGGAGGCCGCGAGCCGGCCGATGACCGCCGAGGAAAAGGTGCCATACATGCTCCCGATCACCGGTGTGGAAACCCTGAGTCCGCGGATGAAGGCCTCCGTGATCGAACTGGGTCAAACCGTCAGCACATGGCCGCAATTGGCCACTTCCGTGGTGCTGGGCGGTGCCCTGGCGGGCGATGTGGTACGGCGGATCATGCTGGACGAGTTCCATGCATCCGGACGTTGGTTCATGGATCTGGAAGAGCTGGTGGCCGACCCTGTTGCTCCCACTGAGCACAAAGCACATGCGGCACCCGCATCGGATGCTTTTGCGATCAGTGCTACCCGGTTACAAGAACTGGACAGCATCCTTGGCGCAGCTCCTTCCGGCTCGCTCGATCCCGGCCAGGACGTGATCGAACAAGTGGTGGAAGCAGGCGGCTTGGCACCCAGTGCAGGGAACATGCAGCCTTGGAAATTCCTGTGGCGGGGAAAGCGATTGTTCCTCTTCCACGATGAGGGCCGTTCGCGCTCCTTCTGGGATCCGGACCACTTTATCGCACACATCGCTTTGGGTGCGTGTGTAGAGAACATCGTGTTGAAAGCACATGCCTTGGGCATGGAGGTGAAGTCCACGCTCCTTCCCGTGGAACACATGCCCCAGCTCGTGGGTATGTTCGAATTCCGTGCTGAAGCCGATGCGGGAACGGAACCGCGAGTGGCCGATGAGCTCGCACCCATGATCGGCCTGCGCTGTACCAATCGGAAATTCCCCCAACAGACTCCCTTGCCAGAGGGATCCATTGCTCGCATGGAAGCATTGGCCAGAACCATGGACGGATGCATGCTTCATGTCCTGGAAGACCGAGAGGAACTGTTCAAGCTGGCCGAACTCTGTGGCGCAACAGAGCGCATCAGGGCCATCAACCCCATCGGTCATCGGGAGTTCTTCGAGCACGAGGTGCGCTGGACCGCAGAGGAAGCCCTGAGAACCAAGGATGGCTTGGATATGGCCACCATGGAACTACGACCGGTGGACCTCGCCGGCATGCAAGTGGCAGCCGATCCACGCGCCATCGGCTTGATCGACAAATGGCGGACCGGAAAGGGATTGGAGAACATTTCACGGCCTGTGATCCAAGCATCGCCTGCCGCCATCCTGATCAGCTATACCAACGACACCCATGCCGAGCGATTACGTGCCGCGCGCGCCATGGAACGCGTTTGGTTGTCGGCCAATGCCGACGGTCTCTCGGTACACCCGATCGCCGCGCCCATTCTATTGACCCATGCATTGCAGTTCAAAATGGACGGGCTGCGCAAGCATGAACGAGAGGAATTGGAACAGATCAGAGAAGCATTCCACGCGCTCTGGAACCTGAACGGTCGCCATCCCCTATTCACGATGCGCTTGTCAACAGGTGGCCAGCCAAGCATGCGCTCCTACCGGTTCGACCCGAAGGACCTCATGCTGCCATCCCTTTAACCTCAGGATAACCCCGCCCAAAATGGAACCCATCGAACACATCAAGTTGAAGGCCTTCAAGGCTCCGGACGAGCCGGAGCTATGTGCTGAATTCCTTGCGGAACATAGGAAAGTGCTGGAGGACTTCGGCATCAGCCATGTTACCACGAACAACGATGTTTGGATGCACGATCCCGACTGTTATGTCATTGTAGCATTACACGAAACATTGGGAATGGTCGGAGGGATCCGGCTCAAACTGGACCGACCTGATTCTCCGCTTCCAATGGCTACCGCGATCCGTAAGCTCGACCCCAAGGTGGATGTGGCCCTCGCCGAACTACAAGCCGACGGGAATGGAGAGGTATGTGGTCTGTGGAACGCGCATCGGTATAATGGCAGAGGGATCCCTGTATTGCTCAGCCAGGCCGTTACCGCGATCGCCGTTGCCGCAGGAGCACGCAAAATGGTCTGCTTCGTGGCACACTACACGCAAAAGCATCCGGCCCGCAATGGCTTCATCGTGATGGACAACATTGGGGACAATGGGTATTTTCCGAACTACCCCATACCCCGGATCATCGCGATCGCGATGATAAACCCGGATACCATGCTACTGGAGCAAGCTACCGCAAGCCAACGACAGCTCATCTACAGCTTGCGTCTTCGGCCGGAACAAGTGCGGGTGGAAACCCCGGGGAGTGTTCCCTTGGAAGTTCGCTATGAGATGCGCTTGAACAGCAACGTACACGACCTCTATGCGTTCCAGCAGATCGAGGCCGGAAGGTTGATGGCCTCTGCCTGACATCAGGAACCTAGGTGCTGCATCCTGCGTATGAGCGGGCGTGAAACGCCTGACTTTTCTCCCATTGCTGGTCGCATTGATCACGGGCACATCGGTATCCGCGTCCTCCGTCATTTATCGGGGAGAAGATCAGCTCGGGCCATTGGGTAAGACCCTCTCGGTCTTTGAGGACCCTTCCGGCAACATGTCGGCGGAGGATGTGGTCCGTAATGGAGCATTTGTCATTTCAGCGGATGATATCCCCAATTTCGGCACATCCGGCTCCGCCTTCTGGCTGATGACCGAGGTATACAATGCTTCACCTTCCGATCGCGTGGTCCTCAATATCGATTATCCGGAGATCGACGAACTCGATCTTTATCTGTTTACCAATGGCAAGCTTGTCAGTTTGGTCCGCGGTGGGCAACTACGACCGCGAGCTGCCAGGGCCCAGGATTCTCCCGCATTCTCCTTCAATCTACCCATCGCCTATGGTGCGTATGGAACACTGTACATCAAGACCAAAAGCAGCAAGCTGTTGCAGGTGCCGATATTCCTTCAGAACGAGGAGACTGCGGTACGACATAAGTTGAGCCGGAACATATTCATGGGCGGTTATATCGGCATCATGCTGGTCATGGTGCTCTATAATCTGTTCGTTTTCATCTCCACGCGCGACCGGAGCTACCTGTTCTATGTGATGTATCTTCTTGCTGTTGGCCTCACCCAACTGTCATTCACGGGTTACGCCGCCTTCTACATCTGGCCAGGGAGCGCGTGGATCATCAAGCATTCCAGTACCACTTTCACCGTGATCACGATGATCCTTGCCACCGAATTCATGCAAAGGTTCATCAATGTGACCAACTATGACGACAAATTCCTACGGATAAAATCCTCCATCTACGTAATTGCAGTTTTTGGTGCGATCAGCTCGATGTTGGGCGCAAGCGTGCTCGGCTATACGCTGATCCAAACCACTTCCTCCATCATGGCCACGTACATTCTGTTCATTGCGGTCAAGATCACCCGTGCAGGTCATCGCCCGGCACGGTACTTCTTGGCTGCTTGGAGTGTTTTCATGACAGGAGTACTGGTCTTTGTGGCCAAGGATTGGGGCCTTTTACCGTACAACGACATCACCAAGTACATGATGATAATCGGTTCCGCAGTGGAGGTGGTCCTCCTCTCCTTCGGTCTGGCTGACAAGATCAATGTGCTCCGGCGGGAGAAGGAACTGTCCCAGGCTGAAGCTTTGCGGATGGCCAAGGAGAATGAGCGCTTTATCCGCGACCAGAACGTGGTACTGGAGCAGAAGGTCACGGAGCGCACCCATGCATTGCAGGAAAGCAACGACCATCTGAAACGCACACAGAGCCAACTGGTGAGTGCCGAAAAGATGGCCTCATTGGGTCAACTCACAGCCGGTATAGCCCATGAGATCAATAATCCGTTGAACTTCATCAGCAGCAATATCCCGCCCTTGAAACGTGACCTGTTGGACCTGAAGGAAGTGCTGGACGCATATCGTTCAGCCTCCAAGGATGATCCGGCGATGAAGGATGTCCACGCCTTGGAGGAGCGGATCGGTGTGGATTATACCGTGAAGGAAGTACACGAGATACTGGCCTGCATGGAAACGGGTGCCGCACGCACCTCGGAGATCGTACGTGGCTTGCGGACCTTCAGCCGGTTGGATGAGGATGACCTGAAGGAAGCCGATATCAATGAAGGGCTGCGCAGTACGGTAGTTGTACTGGGTCCTCAATTCCGTGACGCTGTGGAAGTGAAGTACGACCTGGCCGACCTCCCTGAGCTGGAATGCTACCCCGGTAAATTGAACCAGTTGTTCATGAACCTCTTGAACAACGCGGCCCACGCCGTGAAGCAGCGCCATGGTACCTCCGGAGGGGTCGTCAGCATCACTACCCGCCTCGATGGCGACCGGATACGCATCGACATCATGGATAACGGCATGGGTATGGATGAAAGCATTCAGGCCCGGCTGTTCGAGCCGTTCTTCACCACGAAGGACGTGGGTGAAGGAACCGGGCTCGGCCTTTCGATCGCGCAAGGCATAGTTGAAAAACATCAAGGCCATATCGCTGTGAAAAGCGTAGTGGGCCAAGGAACCACATTCACGATAACCCTTCCGACTACCAGGTCGGGGGATTATGCAAAAAGCGCCTGAAGCAATGGAGTTAAGCATGGAACGTATCAAGGTCCTCTATGTGGACGATGAGGAGGGTAACCTCATGGCCTTTCGGGCCAGTTTCCGCAGGGAATTCGACATTCATGTAGCGCTGAGCGCTGCGGATGCCTTGGCTTGGCTTGAGCAAAACACGGCCCATGTGGTGATCAGCGATCAGCGCATGCCGGGAATGACGGGCTCCGAGTTCCTGTCCATCGTAAAAAGCCGCTGGCCCAAGGCGGTCCGTTTGCTTTTGACCGGCTTTTCCGATATCCAGGCCGTAGTGGATGCCATCAACCTAGGCGGTATTCACGCGTACGTCACCAAGCCTTGGGACCCTACCGATCTGAAGCTTAGGATCGAGCAGGCCCATGAAGTCCATGTGCTGCGCGCACAACGCGATCGGTTGTTCGATCGGTACCGGCAAGTGTTCGACGCCTCCGGGGATCCCATTGTGATCCTCGATTCCCAGGGTCGCTCGGTGGAAATGAACGCTGCGGCCAGGACGCTGCTGCGCACCGAACAGCCGTTGGCCCCGGGAAGCGACCTCGTTCAATATGTGGAAGACATGCCCAGTTTGATCCGTCGGGTGCGCGGCCAGCGGGAAGGCACCACCTTCCGCAACGTGGATGTGACCCTTCGTATCCCGGGAGGAAGTACCGTGGATTGCCTGATCACCGCAACACAAGTGGGCAAGGATGCGGAAGGCCGCAACCTGTATCAGGCCATGATCAAGGACATTACGGACCGCAAGCAACAGGAGAAGTACCTGAAGAAATTGAACAAGGACCTGGACAGGCGGGTCGCTGTGCGAACAAAGGAATTGATGGTGGCGCTGGATGATCTGGGGGCCTTCTCCTATTCAGTAGCCCATGACCTACGCTCACCCTTGAAGAATATCAAGGTGATGAGCGAGCACCTCAGCAGTTTAGCAGCCGTAAGGGAGGATGAGGAGGAGCGCGACCTGAGCCAGCGCATCCACAAGGGCGTTGCCCGATTGATCAACCTGGTGGATGATCTCTTGCGTTTTGCCCGGACCGACTCGAAGGCTGCGGAATTCACGGTATCGAACGTGTCCGACATCATGGAGGAGTGCATACGGGAAGTGGCACCACAGCCTGAGAATGTAAGGTTCGCTTTCGCGATACCCGAGGATGCCGAGGTGATCGCGGATCCCTCGATGGTAAAGGTGGCCGTGAGCAATCTGATCACCAACGCGATCAAATTCTCGCGCAATAGGGCCGAGGCCGTGATCGAGCTCGGAGCTTACCGTGAGGAAGACAGCGATGTGATCTATGTGAAGGATAACGGGGTGGGCTTTGACAGCCAGAAGAAAGATCAGCTCTTCGGGGTCTTTAAGCGATTGCATACTGCAGCCCAGTTCGAAGGAACAGGGATCGGTCTGGCGCTGGTGGACCGTATCATGAAGAAGCACAACGGGCTTTGTTGGGCAGAGGGGGCGCCGGACCAAGGGGCTGCGGTCTTTTTGCGCTTCCCCCGCCCAGCGCAGGAATTGCTCCGCGCAGGTTGAACGTAACCCTGCGCTAACCACGCCGTTGAAGGGAACCAACTCCTACTTGCATAATGCCTCTTCGATCATGAAATACACAACGCTCCTTTTCCTGACCTTGTTCATGGCGCCATCCTTCACGAAGGCCCAGAAATTGGTGGAATCCAGGGACCAGGCCAAAGGCTGGTATGTCCCCGTGCTGTTCAGGGTGACCGCTGAGGGGAGTGACCCGAAGACGGTGAACGTATTGATCTACAAGGACAATGAGTTGATCCACGAGATCGCGCGGGCAAAAAGCAAGTTCACCGTGAATCTCGACCTGGACAATGCCTATACCATCGTGCTGAGCAAGGACGGCTACAGGCCGAAGTCCGTTTATATGGATACCCGGGTACCCGAGCAGCAAGTACAGTACTCTGCCTATGAGTGCCGGATGAACCTGGAGGCCGCGGACAAGTTCAAGCACTCCGATCCGTTCTACTTGGATTTCCCCGGTGCCATTGTTCGCTGGGATGATAAGACCGCTGGCTTCATGCCGAAGATGGAATACCTGACCGATATCCAGTCCAAGGTCGCCATGTTGCAAGCCCAGATGGCCCCGGAATA
>JAHBUL010000020.1 GCA_019638085.1 Flavobacteriales bacterium
ATCACCTTGAAAATGATGGTACCCGCCGCAGTCTCCACCATCCAAGGTGTAACTATTCACTCCAAACAACCCAGCATCCGCTGTGCCAGTCACATGGAACTTACATCCAGCCTGGTCTGTAATGTAAGTATCAATGTGAAATACCTTCGCCATTGCCCCATTGCTGATTAGGCTAAATGAGGCTACTGCCAGAGCCAAAATGAATTGCCTTGGCATTATGTTGAGTTTTAATCCCACCTACTCTATCCGAGCTTTTCGGCAACCGTTCACAGCGTGGTTACAAGGGCTGCTGGTTGCTCCGTGGGGTCGGCCTTCTCGCGAGGGGCGTGCGGGGCATTGGCAACCGGTGTTCCAAACCGCGATACAAATGTCTTACGCGAGTTTCGTCCATCAAAGTACATTGCACGACAATTTAGGGCACATTCCCGACAAAGGTTGACGATCCATGGACAGGAAGGAACTTGGCAACAAGGTACGTTACATGCGGGAGCGCAAGCACCTTACCCAACAGAACATGGCCGATGCGCTGGGCATGAGCAGCGCCAAGCAGTATGGCAGGTACGAGACGGGTGAGAGCAAGTTGGATATGGAGTTTTTGGAGCGGATCGCCGTGGATCTCGAACTGACCTTGGTGGAACTTCTTGCTTACGACGAGTCCATGTCGTTCAACTACTGCAAGCAGGCCAATGCTTTCAGCACCAATAGCAGCTTCCATGAAGCCAGCGACAAGGAGCGGGAGCAGTATGAGGCGCGCATCAAGGACTTGGAGGAGGCTGTGGCTTTTGCGGGAGACGAACAAGTTGCTCCTGGCGCGGTTGGGGGAGAAGTAGTTGTTGAGGCAGCAGGGTCGGTCCTTGTTTGAGAGACCCTGCGTGAGAATAGTGGACCGCGCCACATCAAAGCGCTGAACACAGTGCTATTCAGCGCCCCGCTTCTGCGCCACGTTCGCTGGCTTCCCGTATTCCGGGACCAAATAGGTCAGGTCGCCGAAGCGGCCTTCCCGGTAATAACGGTCCGCGCAACGTGCCAATCCCTTTATACCCGGTCGGACATGCGGGACGTAGTTGATTGCCGGATACGCTTGCCATAGCGCTGTCGCCTTATCCGCACCATCCCCGAACACATAGGTCCGCCCTGTCCGGGCCCGGGCATCACACCAGGCAGCATCCAGGATCAGGGGAGCGGTGGCATCCAATGGCTTCTCATCAGTCCCGTATGTGCGCGTGTACACCTCCATGCGCCGGGCGTCCACCATGGGCATAAGCACGGCACCCGGACTCTGTTCTTCCTGTTCTTCAAGGAATTGGGCCAGCAGCACTTCCAGCGTTCCCATGCCGATCAAGGGCTTATCCAACGCAAAGCACAGGCCTTTTGCTGCAGAAAGACCGATCCGCAGGCCGGTATAGGAGCCGGGACCCGTGCCCACAGCGACCGCGTCCAAGTCCTTCAAGCCCGATCCGGCTTCTTCCATCACCTCTGCGATGAAGACGTTGAGCCGTTCCGCATGCGAGAGCTTTTCGGTGGAGTCCTCGCGCCAGACCAATGGTCGCGCATCCTCACTGAGCACTACGGACAGGTGCGAGGTTGCCGTATCGAATGAAAGCAGGAGCGCCACGATCAGAGAGTTACAGGTATGCCCTGAAGAATGTCCAAGGCCTTCTCCGCCATGAGGTAGCTGTACTTGGCATTGATCAGCTGCGATGTGCTCTGCTGTAGCCGGGCTTTCGCCACATTGAGATCGGCAGCCGTAATGACCTGCTGCTCAAATCGCTCGTTCGCCATCCGTAGCGATTCCTCGGTTGCATCCAAGGCGAGCTTCGCACTGATGTATTGGCGATACGCTCCGCGTTGGGCGGTCAGGGCATTCTGCACATCGATCTGCAGCACGTTCCTGCGTTTCTCCAGATCATTCTTGGCCCGCTCATATTGGATCCGCGCCTGATCGGTCGCGTAGCGGTTGCGCAAATTGTTGAAAATGGGAACACTGAGTGTGAAACCCACGGATTCGTTCAGGTTGTCATTCAATTGCTTGCTCCACGATTTCACCCGGGTATCCTGGCTATAAATGGGTGCAAACACCGGCACGCCTCCTTCCGTGGCTCCGATCAGTGTTGAACCGTCAGGGACGGGATCGCCGATGGGTTCCAGATTGCGGCCTGAATAGCCCGTTCCCAAGGTTGCATTGAAGGAGATGGATGGTAGACCCGCCGAGCGCGTGATACCGATGTCGTACTCCGCGCTACGCATATTGAGGTCCGCCTGTGCATAAGCAGGATTGCTCGCCACCACCTTGGCCATCACTTCCGCATCTGTTGCCGTGGGCTCCACAAGGACCAATTCGCTGATGACCGGAGTTGCAACATCGAAGCTTTTCATCTGCTCCGGGGAGAGTTGCATCAGCTGGGCCAAATGGAGCTTCGACTTCTCCGCTTGGATACTAAAGTCCTCCGTGGTGTACTCTTCCTGCGCCAGTTGGGCTTGGATATCCAATAGGTCGGCGCGTGCCACGCGGCCCGCATCAAGCAGATCCTGGGTGATGGTCGCTTGTTGCTGCGTGGAAGTGGCTTGTTCCTGGGCAGCACGGATCTGTTCGCGCAAGCCGAGCAGATCAAGATAAGCCCGTACCACGGCTGTGCTGATATCGTTCCGATAAGCCTCCAAAGCCTTATCGGCAGCCTGTTCATCCAGTGCGGAGCGCTTTAACTCCTTGTGCTTGCGACCGCTCTCGAAGAGGGTGACATCACTGCTGAGGTAGACGTTGTTCGTACGCACCCGATCGGTGGCGAAGGTGTTCGTGTATTGGTCGATGGTCTTCCCCCAATTGTATCCATGTGTGGCAGCGCCGTTCAGGTTGGGCAGAAACGACCAATACGCCTGTTCATGTGCCTGGGAGGCCAGTTCCACATCGAGCGCAGAATTGCGCAGATCGAGGTTCCGCTCAAGGGCGCGTTGCATGCACTGCTCCAGCGTCCATGCTTGCTGGCCCAGCGCACCCATTGCCCATATGAGCGCAAAGAGGAATGGAATGGATCGCATGCTTTGGATCGGCCGTTTGGGTTCGGCACGGAACAAAAGTAGCCGCATGTTCCTGCGGGAACCCACCTATGGTATGAACGGCAGAAGGGATGTGCGGAAGGTGTAATGCCAACCTCACTTGTCCGTGATGCGCACCTCCACCCGGCGGTTCGCCTCGCTCTCCACCCGGTTCTTCGGTTCAGGGAAGAGCATGTGGGCATTGCCGAGCCCTACATAGCTGAGTCGTTCAGGAGCGATGTCGTTGACCATCAAAAAATTATAGACGGTCCGTGCGCGTTCCGTGCTCAACTCAATGAACTCCTTCGAGTTTTTCTTATAGGATGGCCCGTTCACATGGCCTTGGATCTCCACTTTCGCAGTAGGGTTCTGCTCCATGAAATGCAGCAACAGATACAGTGAAGCCTCGGAGTCCCGCTTCACCTTGCTATCATTCCCCACGAAGTTGATATCGTCCAGCACCACTTTGGCACCGGGTGCTATGGGTGTCAGTTTGATGTTCACTTGGACCACCTCATCCCCGGAAGGATCAACCCGCTCACTATGGAACATGTAGCCCTTGCGCAGACAGCTGATCCGCAGCCTGCGGTAGTTGTCCATCCGGAATTCATAGTGGCTCTTCCCTTTCAACTTCGCGATGGAATCGAACATCATGCCTTCCACAGCAATGGCGGCGTCAACCGCAGCGCCTGTATTGGCGTCGGTGATGTCGATCACAAGGGCCTGCGGCAGTTCCTTGGCAGGTGGTGGAGGGGGAAGAGGAGGATCGTAATGAAAGTGCAGCGTAAAGCCGGCCCTGGGCCGTTGCGGAAAATCGACCAACAAATAGTAGAGATCACCTTCCTTCACTTCGATGGCGCGGCTGTATGCAGCCCCCACTCCGGAACGGACGTAATCCTCGGTGGCTTCCTTGCTCAGGCCGCACATCGAATTCAACTCCTTGTCGTTACGCGATATATTGCTCCGTACCGGTGCCACCTCCTTCTTGCGGATCTTGTTGCAGATATCCGGAAGGCCACCTTCGAACAGGAGAAAATCGATGTCGTCCGCCGGGTCCTGCGGAATGATGTCGAAGGTGAGCAAGGTGGTGGTGGGTGCCCGGAAGAGGTACCACACCGTATGGTGCTCCCGCTCCAACCATTTCAAGTCGGCAGCCGGATTCTCCTTGATCTCCAGGATATTCCCGAAACCGCGACCGGGCCTGTCACATACCACGATGGAGTCCTTGATATAGATGGCCCCAACGCAATCGCCATGATCGGCCGGACGATCCTGTGCCTGCACCGTTCCGGTGAACATGACGCCTAGGAGCAGAAGTGAATATGGCTTGAGGATACGAAGCACGGGGAGCAATAATGGCCCGTTCTACGCAGGTGTATAGCTGAGGTTACTTCCCAACCAACGCTCCATCCATTCCGTGGTCTCCCCTTTTCGCCTTGCGAGGTCATCGATCTGGTCCTTCCCCACACGTCCCACGCCGAAGTATTTGCTGCGCGGGTGTGCGAAATACCAGCCACTGACTGCTGCCGTGGGATACATCGCCAAGCCTTCCGTGAGTTTGATGCCGGTGTGCTTTTCCGCATCCAACAAGCGGAATATCTCCGGCTTCTCCGTATGGTCCGGGCAAGCGGGATAGCCTGCGGCCGGTCGCACACCATCGTACTTCTCCTTGATCAATTCCTCATTGCTCAGTTGCTCCGTATCGGCATATCCCCAGATCTCCTTGCGGACCACCTCGTGAAGCTTCTCTGCAAAGGCCTCCGCCAAGCGATCGCCCATGGCCTTGCACATGATCGCGCTATAGTCATCACCGGCAGCCTCGAATTGTTGGGCGCGTTCCTCCACGCCATGGCCCGAGGTGACCGCGAAGGCACCGATCCAGTCCGCTACGCCGCTTTCCTTCGGGGCGATGAAATCCGCGTTCGCCGTGTATGGAACGCCCGGTGCTTTCTTCGATTGTTGGCGAAGCGTATGGAAGGTGCCGATCACCTCCTTCCGGCTTTCATCCTTGTACACTTCCACATCATCCCCCACGGCATTGGCCGGCCAGATACCGGCCACACCATGCGCCTTGAACCATTGCTCCTTCACCAAGTGGTCCAGCATCTTCAATGCATCGGCGTGCAGCTTGGAAGCTTCGGTGCCCACTACGGGGTCGGTGAGGATCTTCGGGTATTTGCCCGCCAGCTCCCACGCTTGGAAGAAGGGCGTCCAGTCCAAGTACGGCACGAGGTCCTTCAGCGGGAAGTTGCGAAAGGTGAATACGCCCGTGCTACGTGGTTTTACCGGTGGCTCGGCAGCCCAATCGATGGTGAAGGGCTTGCTGCGGGCTTCTTCAATGGGGATGAATTCCTTTTCGCGCTGCTGCGTTGCGTAGTGCTCACGCACGGTCTCGTACTCTGCAGCGATGCGCTCCACGAAGGCATCGTGCGTGGTAGGGCTCAATAGCTCGCTCACCGCTGGCACGCAACGCGACGCATCGATCACATGCACCACAGGCTTGCTGTAGTGCGGCTCGATGCGAACGGCGGTATGCACGCGGCTGGTGGTGGCCCCACCGATCAAGAGCGGTATGGTAAAGCCCTCGCGTTCCATCTCCTTGGCCACATGCGCCATCTCATCGAGGGAAGGTGTGATCAAACCACTAAGGCCGATGACGTCCACCTTCATTTCGCGTGCTGTTTTCAGGATGGTGGCGCTCTGCACCATCACGCCAAGGTCGATCACCTGCCAGCCGTTGCACGCAAGTATCACTCCCACGATGTTCTTGCCGATGTCATGCACATCGCCCTTCACCGTAGCGAGGAGGATCTTGCGCGGACCATCATCCCGTGTCGTGTGTACGGGCACGCCGAAGCTGTCCTTCAGCACTTCCGCTGCGGCCGGGGTGTTCTTCTTGTGCTCTTCCAAAAAGGGTTCGAGGTAGGCCACGGCGCGCTTCATCACGCGGGCGCTTTTCACCACTTGGGGCAGGAACATCTTGCCCGCGCCGAAGAGGTCGCCCACCACCGTCATGCCTGCCATCAACGGGCCCTCGATCACCTTCACGGGATCCACCAGCTCTTTGCGCGATTCCTCGGTATCCTCCACGATGAAGTCCGTGATGCCATGCACCAGCGCGTGGCGCAAGCGATCGTTCACCGGGTTTTCGCGCCAGCTCATGTCCTGCACATTGCTTTGCGCCCCGGCACCCCGGTAGCTATCCGCGAGGGTCACCAAGCGCTCGGTGGCATCGGGCCTGCGGGCGAAGAGGACATCCTCCACATGTTCCAGGAGCTCCTTCGGGATCTCATCATAAACGCCGATCTGGCCCGCGTTCACAATGCCCATGTCCATGCCCGCTTGGATGGCGTGGTACAGGAATGCGGTGTGCATGGCTTCGCGTACGCGCTCGTTGCCACGGAAGCTGAAACTGATGTTGCTCACGCCGCCGCTCACCAGTACGCCAGGGAGGTTCTCCTTGATCCACTTCACCGCCGCGATGTAGTCGATGGCGTAGCGCTCGTGCTCCACCATGCCCGTGGCCACGGTGAGGATGTTGGGATCGATGATGATGTCGTGCGGTGCGAAACCGATCTTCTGCGTGAGGAGATCATAAACCCGCTGGGAGATCTCGATGCGGCGTTGGTAGCTATCGGCCTGACCGGTCTCGTCAAAGCACATCACCACCACCGCGGCACCCAAGCGCTTCACGGTGCGTGCGTGATCCAGGAATTCCTCCTCCCCTTCCTTCAAACTGATGGAGTTGGCGATGCCCTTGCCCTGCAAGCATTTCAAGCCGGTCTCGATCACCTCGAACTTGCTGCTGTCGATCATCACCGGCACGCGGGCGATGTCGGGTTCGGCAGCGATGAGGTTGATGAATTTGCGCATGGCCTCCACGCCATCGATCAAGCCCTCATCGAGGTTCACGTCGATCATCTGGGCGCCGTTCTCCACTTGTTGGCGCGCCACGCGTACAGCTTCTGCATAGTCGCCGTCCTTGATCAGTCGGCGGAATTGGGCGCTGCCGGTGACGTTGGTGCGCTCACCGATGTTGATGAAGTTCGCACCCTTGAAGATGCGGAGCGGCTCTAGGCCGGAGTAGGTTGGGGTTGACATGTTTCCTTTTTTCACCACAGAAGCACCGAGTACACGGAGAAATCTATTGAGTCTTGAGTCGGGAGCCGGGAGTCCGGAGTCTGGAGTCGGGAGTCTGGAGTCGTCCCATTCACCAATCACTATTCACCAATCACTATTCACCAATCACCAGTAACCAATCACCGTTCACGCTAAAACAGGCAGTTTGCGCAACTCATGCTTTACCGCTTCAGCTGCAAGGGCCGCAATGTGTTCCGGCGTAGTGCCACAGCAGCCGCCCACGATGTTCACCAGGCCGTCCTTCATGAACTCACCTACGAGACGTGCTGTCACTTCAGCGGTTTCACGGTATTCGCCCATTTGGTCCGGTAGGCCGGCGTTGGGGTAAATGCTCACCAAGCAGTTCGCCTGCTCTGAAAGCGTTTGCAGATAGGGCCGCATCTGGGCCGCACCTAAGGCACAGTTCAGGCCAATGCTGAAGAGAGGCACGTGCCCCATGCTGATCATGAACGCATCGATGGTCTGGCCGCTCAAGGTGCGCCCACTGGCATCGGTGATGGTGACACTGCACATCAACGGAAGCCGAGTACCTCGCTTGTCGAAGACCTCTTCAATGGCGTAGAAGGCGGCCTTGGCATTGAGCGTATCGAAGATGGTTTCCACCAGCAGTAGGTCAACTCCGCCTTCCATCAGCGCATCCACTTGCTCAGCGTAGGAGACCACCAGATCATCGAAGGTCACCGCCCGGAATCCGGGATCATTCACATCGGGCGAGAGCGAGGCCGTCCGGTTAGTGGGTCCGATGGCACCGGCCACGAAGCGCGGCTTGCTTGGGTCTTTCGCCGTGAACTTTTCGCAGGCCGCTTTCGCCAGTTGCGCGGAACGCAGATTGATGTCGCGCACCAAATGCTCGCACTTGTGCTCGGCCTGCGCGATGCTGGTCCCGCTGAAGGTGTTGGTCTCGATGATGTCCGCACCCGCTTCCAAGTACTGCTCGTGGATGCGCGAGATGGCCGCTGGCCGTGACAGCGAAAGCAGGTCGTTATTGCCTTGGAGCAACACTTCATGCTGTTCCATCCCCGGAGGATGGAAATCCTCCTCGTTCAGCTTCAGCTGTTGGATCATGGTGCCCATGGCCCCATCCAGGACCAGGATGCGCTCTTGCGCCAATTGTTCGATCGTCTTCATTTCTCTTGTTCAACTCTTCTTTCCTCGAAAAACTTCATCCATGCCGATGTACACCCGCCTTCGCTTTTGCTGTGACGAGATACACCCGCCTTCGCTGAAGCTTCGGCGAGGGTGTATCCGATTTCGCTTGCGCGAAATCGGATACAAAAAAACCCCATCCGATGTCCGGATGAGGTAAGTCCACTTCACGATGAAGGGCGGTTCCTGATCACGGCTCATCTTCTTGCTCCATCCCTGTCATTTCGAGCGCTGCCGAGAAAGACAGGGGTGATGCAACTGGATTTAGCACCTGTCCAGCGGTACACCGCTGTATGGTTGCCAAGGCATCGCAGGGCCAGTCCCTCCGCCTTTCTTGATAAGCTCAACTTTAAAGAACGAGGGGCAAAGATAGGATGGGATAAAAAAGAAGCCGATGAAGCGCAAAATTGCTGATGGACACAGGTGGAAATGGCCAAGCGCTCCTCAGCCTCCTTCCGGCTTCGAGCGCTTCTTACAGAGTTGGCCCACACCAAAATTCAAGCGGATGCCGATACTTTGAAAATCGTCGTAGCTGCTCCCGTGAGTGATCACTATACCATCCTTCGTAGTGATCGTATTCGGCTGGGGAAGTGCGGTGTAGTCGATGGATGCAGAGATGGGAACACGCCCTTTTGTAAATGCTTGTACCGGTAAAATGATGCCGAAGCCGTACGTGAACTCCTTCTGGTACGATTCATACTGTACACCGCTCGGGATGGTCTGATGGAACCAGCCTCCGCGCAAGGCGATCAGCCCCAATACTTCAAGCTCACCACCGAAGCGGATGGCCGTATTGTCCGTTGCCGTGAGGTCGTTATCGTACTGGGCAAGTGCCGTGAAACGCATTGAGGGCAAGGTATCCGCGAGCCATCCCTTTCGGAGCTCCACCGAGTATGAAGCACCTGCGCGAGCGATCACGGGAAGGCTGTTCGTAAACTCCTTCCCTGAGACGGACCGTGTTTCGCTTGCGGAAGATGCATTGGTGCAGCTCAGGGATCCGATGATGCCGTGCTTCCAACCACTGCCTGCGTGAAAGGTCAGTCCCTGGCGCACGCTGAAAGAGAAGTAGCTCAGCGGAATGTTGGCACCGGAGACATCGTTGTTCTCCATACTGGCACCAACGGAAAAACCACCATGTACTTTATAGGCGACGGTTCCCGCCAATGTTCGGTATCGGTCCTGAGCATCGAACGGCGAGTAAATGAACCCTCTGCGCGGGTCGATCATGTCCCCGAACGTAAGTCCGCCGAATGAAGTCTTGTTCCAGTTCAATAGATCATCATCGTAGCGCAGACCGATGGCAAAACGATCACTGATCCGATAAGCCACGGCCAGATGTTCAAAGGTGGCTTTCTTAAAGAACAAGTAAGGCGTGGCAGAACGGTAGTAGCACTCCAACCCTTCTACATCCACTAGAGCAGCTGGGCTTTGCAACATGTTGCGCACATCACCGGGCATGGCCGCATCGGCTCCACCCATGGCATCAGCACGCGCATCCGCCGGCCTACCGGTGACCATCAGCCCTGCTGCACCAATGCCTTGAGCAAAACTGACAGCAGGGAATAAGGTGATCGCGCTTGCAAGGAGAAGGAGGTGTCTCATGTGCTGGTTGGATCAACTGCCATGGATGAACGTTCATCAAACCGTCGGCATTGCGCCGATCACCTACGTGCTGGTCGCCACAACTGGAATCGAAGCTAAGCAAAACGCTGATCGCTGTGACGCAGCGATCAGCTCCGTATCAAAAGCTCAGCGCCACCAGCACTGCAACCAGCACACCGGAGGTCAACCCGATCAGCCAACGCCAGCCCAAAGCGTCCTTCAGCAAATAGCTGTACGCGGCTTCGCAGCATGCGGAGAAACCCAGTACCATCATCACGAGCGTCCGTGCATGGAATGTGAGTTCGCTTTCCGTTGCGATCTTGAACGTGAACCAAATGGCGATCAGCACACCGAAGAACCATTGCGCGCTGAGCGCCATGGCCCGAAGCCTGAGTTCACCGGTACGGTCCGATGGTGCGCGGCAATTCGAGGTGATGAACAGGTTGGCCGCAGCAAGTCCTTCCAACCAGATGGGCACAGGCTTGCCCAACGCCACCAGCCCCACCCAGCCGATCAGCATCAGCATCGCCACCGGCCACGCGAACCGGCGGACCGAGGGATCATAGAGGCGAGGAAGCGTGCTCAACATGCGTGGTTCTATTATTTAAGTAGCAGCATAATTACGCAAGTTGTGACCGGGATATGTAACGGCCTTGTTACCACTCGCCACGCCACTTTCGCTGCAATTCCACGGGGTCCTCATCGAGCTTCAGCACACCCAAGTACTTGTACACATCGACTTCTTTCCGCCGCTTCATCACAGCTTCCGTGGTGGACAGGTTGCGTGGGTCCAAGGCAGTAGAATATGCTTTCAAGACCCTCTCCCGATCGGCTTCACTTAGGCTGGACCACACGCCCGTCTCCTGACCTTTCTCTTGACCACGTAGCAGTTCGTACAAGCACTGCAAGAATTCCTCGCTCTTCGTTGCATCGATGAGTTCGTGGAAACGGGATCGGAGTTCACGGATGTCCATGCTAAGTGGTAGCCTAAAGTTAAGCAGCCCGCTGGATACGCATCGGAGCAACACGAATAATGGCGGCTCGCCATCCGTGTTTATCCGTGTTCATCCGTGGTTCCTCTCTATGGAGTTAACCGCGCCGATAGGCGTGGCATTGGACCTGATAGCCCCCTACTTCGCCCCGCCCCCAATGTGCTTCTCCATCCAATCGAACACCGTCCTGTGCCACATCATCGAATTCTGTGGCTTCAGCACCCAGTGGTTCTCATCCGGAAAGCGCAGGAACTCCGAATCGATGTTGTTCGCTTGGCATGCGGTGAAGACGCCAATGCCCTGTGAAAGGGGGATACGGTAGTCCTTGTCGGAGTGGATCACCAGCATCGGCACGCTCCAATCCTTTGCATGGAGCAAGGGGTTGAACTCATCGTATTTTTCCGGATGGTGGAACACGTCCCCATCGTTCTCCCAGTTGGTGAACCACAATTCCTCGGTGGAATAACCCATGGCACGGGTATCGAAAACACCGTTGTGGGAAACGAGGCACTTGAACGCATCACGCCATACGCCAGCGATCCAGTTCACCATGAAGCCGCCGTAGGATGCGCCCAATGCCGCGGCGCGGTCACCATCGAGGAACGGATAGGTCTTCAGTGCATAGGCCCATCCTTTTTGAAGGTCTTCCAGCGGACGATCACCCCAATGTGTTGAGATCGCATCCGTGAATTCCTGGCCATAGCCGGTGGAACCGTGGAAGTCGATCATCACTACTGCATAGCCTTGGCCAGCGTAGCTCCCCGGATTCCAACGGTAGCTCCAGGAATCACCGAAGCTGCCTTGCGGGCCTCCGTGGATCAGGAAGGCAACAGGATACTTTTTGCCCTCGACATAGCCAGCGGGTTTGATCACATACCCATACACCGTTTCATCGTTCCAGCCTTTGAAGTTGAACTGCTCGTAGGCACCGAATTCCATGTTCTTCAAGTTCGCGTTCACACTGGTCAGGTTCGTGGCATCCACGTCGATCAGCTTGGCCTTTGGCTTGGCAGCGTACAGTTGGCTCGGGCTATTGAGCGCGCTCTTCAGAAAGACGAAGCCTTTCGGTGTCTCCACGAACGCATCGATGCGGCCGTCCTTGGACATCGGCGTTACCGCACCCGACTTCACCTCCACTTTGAACAGGCGTGTCTTTCCCACATCACCTGCTACTACATAGAGGCTCTTACCATCGGCGCTCCACTTCATCTCGTCAACGCTACGATCCCAGTCGCCCGCTACGGTGGTCACTTTTCCGGAAGCATCCCGCAGTTTGATCCAGAAGCGATCGGCCTCGAAGCCCGGACGTTTCATCGCCTTGTATGCGAGCGTCTTGCCATCAGGGGACATGCGGGGAGCCGCATCCCAAGCCTTGTTGCTTTCGGTGAGATTCATGATCGCCCCGCCGGTCACTGGCACACTGTACATATCGAAATTGGTGCTCCAAGGCGCTTTGGGTCCGGCCAAGCGCGCACTGAAGTACACGGTCTTGGAATCCGGCGAAATGGAGTAATCGCCTTCGTCACCCCAAGGCTTTGAAGGCACGTCAGCGTCGAAGCCGTTCATCAAGGAGATCGGTGCCTCGTTACCATCCAATGGAAGATAGAAGAGGTGGTTCTGCGTACCATCGCTCCACGTATCCCAGTGTCGGATGAAGAGCTTGTTGTACACCGTGCCGCTCGCCTTATCAGCTTTGCGCTGCTCCATCTTCTTCATGGTGCAGGCGATCTCATTGCCCTTGCACTCCGGAAAAACAGCCATAGCGAAAACCAGTCCTTTCCCATCGGGAGTGATGCGGTACGCCTGGATGTCCAGCGGTTGGCGCGTCACCTGCGTGGCGGTTGCTCCGGTCGCGTCGGTCTTCCACAGTTGAGTGGTTTCCGCTGCTCCACGTGATGAAAGGAAGTAGAGCGTCTGGCCGTCCGGACTCCATTGCGCGTTGTTCGCACCACCTTCCGATACAGCCAACTTCACTTCCGGTGCGGCGGGTTTGGTAAGGTCCTTCAACCACAGCGTGGTCACGCCCTTGTTCGCCTCCATATCGGTAGCGCGCACATTGAACACGGCATAGTGGCCGCTGGGATCCACACTGAGCCCGCTGATGCGGTCCATCATCAGCATGTCCTGGTACGTGAAGGGCTTCATGGTTTGGGCGAAAGTGGTTCCGCTGAGGAGAACAAACGCGCCCAGCTTCAGGCAGCGCAGGCCACGGGAAAATGAATAGTGGTTCATGGTCGTCGTCCCGCGCATTTTTTCATCCTTGTCGAATGCCGCGCGGAGAGCGCAAAGTAAGGTTGCACGGCGGATCGGCTCAAACACTGACTTGCATTCTCAACCACTCCTTCGGAACATGTTATCAAACCGCACACTCCCAATCCTACTGATCGCATTGTGCCTGTTTGTGGCCTGCAAGAAGGAGTCAAAGGGCGGTGGCAGCGGCACCTTCCTCGACCAGCATTTGCACTTGTCCGTGGATAGCCTTTGCGTGCAAGCTCCGAACGTTTTCACACCGAACGGGGATGGCATGAATGACATCTTCGTTGTCCAGTGCAGCAACGCGGCTGCATTCAGCCTCATCATCCGCAATGAGGTGGACAGCGTGGTCTTCTCCTCCACCAATCCAAATGAATACTGGGATGGGGTCGGCCTTATGGCGAACGACAGCTTGCCGACCTCGGGCGGGTACCATTTTGCCATCAATGTTACCGGCACCTCGGGAGCTCAACTGTCCGGCAACTACGTGGTTTATGTGGTACTCGATGACACCAGCCCATGCTTCAACCCGCAGGTTTCACCTGTATTCGGCGACCAGTTCGATCCGCGGGTGTGTGGGATCACGAATCCGAGCAACGACGTGGTTTGCGTGTGGTAGGAACAACAGCGTGACAGTGCCTCTTGTATCTCATTCTAAGGATCGAATTCCGAGAAAATGATCAGCTGATGAGAGCACGATCAGCTGATCAGCTGATAGACCATCACGCAGCGATCGCGAACCGCACACGCACCATCTCCAGCAGCTCCAGCACGATCCTTGGGTCGTTCTCGGTCACCAGCTTCATGCGGTGTTCCTTGAAATCGGGAAGCCCCTTGAAGTAGTTGGAATAGTGGCGACGCATCTCCACCACCCCTTCATGGTCACCTTTCCACAGGAGGCTGCGCTCGAAATGCTCGCGTGCGGCATCCACGCGATCGTCCAATGTGGGAGGCGGGAGGTGCACACCCGTAGCGAAGAAGTGCTTGATCTGGTTGAAGATCCATGGTGCGCCGATGCTGGCGCGGCCGATCATCAGGCCATCCACACCGTAGCGGTTGCGATATTCCAATGCCTTCTCCGGTGAATCGATGTCGCCGTTGCCGAAGATGGGGATGTGTATGCGCGGGTTGTTCTTCACCTCGCCGATCAAGGTCCAATCCGCCGGGCCTTTGTAGAGCTGTGCCCGGGTGCGGCCGTGGATGCTGAGGGCCTGGATGCCGACATCCTGCAAGCGCTCGGCCACTTCCATGATGTTCTTGGTGTGGTCGTTCCAGCCGAGTCGTGTTTTCACGGTGACGGGCAACTTTACGGCCTTCACCACCTTCTCGGTGAGGCGCACCATTTTGTCCACGTCCTGCAGCAGACAGGCACCGGCGCCCTTGTTCACCACCTTGTTCACCGGGCAGCCGTAGTTGATGTCGATCAATTCCGGACCGGCTTGTTCCGCGATGCGGGCGGCCTCTTCCATGGCATCCTCACTTCCTCCGAAAAGCTGGATACCCACCGGGCGTTCCTCCGGGAAGATGTCCAACTTCTTCATGCCTTTCGCCGCTTTGCGGATCAGTCCCTCACTGCTGATGAACTCGGTGTACATCAGGTCGGCGCCGTGTGTTTTACAGAGCGCACGGAAGGGTGGGTCGCTCACATCCTCCATGGGTGCGAGGAGCAACGGAAAGTCCGGAAGGATGATGGGGCCTATGCGGGGCATGGGAAAACCGCTTGGGCGGGGTCGCAAAAGTACGGAAGGGTGTCAATCCATGTCCAACGGCATCCAGTCGATCACCGTTCCGTCGCATTCGGGAGCGTTCGGGCAGCAGATGTAGATGAAGCCGTTCTCTCCTTTGTAGGCCTTGAAGTCCGCCACGCGGATCACTTCGATGCAGTGGATGCAACGGAACACATCGGTGAGCTTCACCACGGGTGTAAAGGGATAGTGCTCTTCGAGGAAGGCTTGCTTGTCGGTGATGTGGACGGGCTCAAGCATGCTACTAAGATATGCGGCATTCCGTTTTACGGATGCGTTTGGGCGCATGTGGTTTCCGGCATTGAAAAGCTTTGGTGGAGAAGGTGGGATTGCGCGAGGCGCGCGTTCCCGGAGGGGGAGGCTTCGATCAGCGACCCGCTGCGCGGATCCCGCATGAAGACCGAAGGCCGCTTATCCAAGCGAGCTTGGGCGCGGCCTTAATCGGAGAAGGAGGGATTGCGCGAGGCGCGCGTTCCCGGAGGGGGGAGACTTCGATCAGCGACCCGCTGCGCGGGTCCCACATGAAAGAGAAAAGCCGCACCTCCAAGCGAGCTTGGGCGCGGCTTTTCTCTTTCATGCCCCCGCTTTGCGGGGGCTGATCGGCGGAGAAGGAGGGATTCGAACCCCCGTTACCTTTCAGTAAACACACTTTCCAGGCGTGCGCCTTAAACCACTCGGCCACTTCTCCAATTAACCCTATCCGAAGATACGGGGCCGCGAATGTAAACAATGGCCGGGTCTTAGCGCTCGGCTATTTCGCCGCAGAGCGCCTCACCCATGCGTTGCATCACCTCTTCGGCTTCCAGCCCCTGACCTAACAGGTACATCAGCTTCGTAATGGCTGCTTCAGTGGTGAGGTCACGGCCACTTACCACGCCCATTTCCGCCAAGGCCCGGCTGGTCTCGTAGCGACCCTGTTCCACGCGGCCGCCCACGCATTGCGTTACGTTCACCAACACGATGCCCCGGTTCCGCGCATCGCGAAGCACATCCAAAAAGGCTTTGTCCGTGGGGCCGTTGCCACTGCCGAAGGTGGTGAGTACAGCAGCCTTCAGGCCCGGATCGTTCAGCATGGCCTTCACCCAGGAAGCCCGGATCCCCGGAAAGAGGCGGATGACCCCTACGCCATCGTCCATCCGATCGTGGACCTGCAAGGGTCCTATGCGTGGCGCCAGCAAGGCGGTCTTATCGTAGCGGATGTGAACACCGGCCTCCGCCAAAACAGGCCAATTGGGCGATCGGAAGGCCTCGAAGCGTTCCGCGTGCACTTTCACCGTGCGGTTACCGCGATACAGGCTGTATTCGAAATAGACCGCCACCTCCCCTACTTTCGCGTGGCCGTTCTCCTTGGCCGCAGCGATCTCGATGGCCGTGAGCAGGTTCTCCTTGCCATCCGTGCGAATGGTGCCGAGTGGCAATTGACTGCCGGTCAGTACCACGGGTTTATTCAAATTCTCCAGAAGAAAGCTCAAGGCGCTTGCGGTATACGCCATGGTATCACTGCCATGTAGCACCACGAATCCGTCGAAATCCGCGTAGTGCGTGCCGATGGTTTCCGCAATGCGAACCCATTGGGCCGGCCGGATGTCGCTGCTGTCGATCGGTGTGCCGAAGGAGACCGTCTCCAATGCGATGCCCATACGCGCCAGCTCCGGCACCTGTTCTTCTAAATGGTCCAGGTCCATGGCCTGGAGCGCGCCGCTGCGCGGATCGGCCACCATGCCGATGGTTCCACCGGTATAGATCAAGAGGACCTTGGGCATGCTCATTCGGCGAAGAGCAGTTCAGCATTGGCGGTGGTGATGCGGGCCACCTCCTCCACGGATATGCCTACGGCAGCAGCCAAAGCTTCGGCGATGAGCGGGATGTAGCTGCTCTCGTTGCGCTTGCCCCGGTGCGGTACCGGTGTGAGATAGGGCGCATCGGTCTCCAAGACGCAATGTTTCGCACCGATCTGGGCCATGGTTTCAGCAAGACCACTTTTCGGATAGGTGATCACCCCTCCGATGCCCAGCATGAAGCCACCAATGTCAATGATGCGACGGGCGTCGTCCGCCGAACCGGTAAAGCAATGGAAGGCCCCATTGAGATGTTCGTCCTTCTCTTCCTCGATGATGGAAATGGTTTCCTCAAAGCTCTCCCGGCAATGGATCACCACTGGCAGTGCGAGTTCCTTGGCCCAACGCACTTGTTGGCGGAAAGCATCCTGCTGTTGAGTGAGCCAGGTCTTGTCCCAGTGCAGGTCGATGCCGATCTCGCCCACGGCCCAGTACCTTCCGGTACCGAGCAGACGCTCCACCTCGGCAAGGTCCCGGCTGGGGTCTTCACCCACCGAGCAGGGATGCAAGCCCATCATGGGAAAACAGAGCTCCGGGAACTGATCGCACATGGCATGGAGGGCCTCTACGCTGGTCAGGTCGATGTTCGGAAGAAACAGCTTGCGGACACCGGCGTCGAGTGTGCGTTGCACCATTTCAGTGCGATCCTGGTCAAACTGTTTGTGATAGAGGTGGGCGTGTGTGTCGATATACATTTCAAGAACCAAAAGGCGGAATACTGCAAATGTGAGACTTTCGGAACAAGGTAGGTAGTGATCCAACGCAAGAAACGGAAAGGGTGAACCGCCAAGACGCAAAGCGCGCAAAGGGAATGCGACTTCATTCCAGTATTTCTTGGCGTTCTTAGCTTCATGGCGGGTAAACTCAACCCTGACTCTACTTTCGTGCCCGCTCCCATGAAGGTTCTCATTATCCGTTTCAGTTCCATCGGTGATATCATCCTCACCTCTCCCGTTGTGCGTTGCTTGAAGCAACAAGTACCCGATGTGGAGATCCACTTTCTTACCAAGGACAGCTTCGCATCGTTGGTCGACCGTTCACCCTATGTGGATCGTGTTCATCTGATGCGCGAGAGCCTGAGCGGAGTACTGCGTGACCTGAAAAAGGAGAAATTCGATCTGGTTGTGGACCTGCACCACAACATGCGGACATGGCGGGTGAAGACCGCGTTGGGCGTGCCGTCGAAGAGCTTCCCGAAGCTGAACCGTGAAAAGTGGTTGCTCGTGAATTTCAAGAAGGACCGCTTGCCCCGCATCCATATTGTGGACCGCTACCTCAGCACCGTGGAGCATTTGGGCGTGAAGAACGACGGACAGGGACTGGACCTGTTCATCGCTCCGGAACGCGAAGTGCAGCCGGAAGCACTCCCCGCCACTCACCGCAACGGGTACACTGCCTTGTGCATCGGGGCCGGGCATTTCACCAAGCGCCTTCCGCCCCACAAATTACTGGAACTGGCCGGGAAGCTGAAGGGTCCCTTGGTGATCATCGGTGGACCGAACGATACCACAGTGGGACGTGCGATCAGCAATGCCGTGGGCGCGCGTGCCTTTGATGCCACCGGTAAATTCGACCTGATGGGCTCGGCATCACTCATCCGCCAAGCCAGCAACGTGATCGCGCATGATAGCGGCGCGATGCATGTGGCAAGCGCCTTCCACAAGAACATCGTGAGCGTATGGGGGAACACCGTTCCGGAGTTCGGCATGTGGCCTTACATCCCACAGCATCCGGAGCGGGCTCACATCAGCGAGGTGAAAGACTTATCCTGCCGTCCATGCTCGAAGATCGGCTTCAACCAATGTCCGCGTGGCCATTTCCGCTGCATGGAGAAGCAGGACCTGGATCAGATCGTTGGTTGGACGGAGGGGACGGAGTCGGGAGTCCTGAGTCGGGAGTCCTGAGTCGGGAGTCCGTAGTCGTGAATCCGATCGGTTGTTCGGTCTCAGCGCCTCTGCGCGAACAATGGAGCCTTAACCTTACCTCTCAGCGTCACCCCGCCGCTGCATCCAGATCTACGCGAAGAGTGCCTTCAGCTCATCCGCTTCCTCCGGCCTCATCTTCCCGGCCAGGATCAAGCGCAATTGCCTTCGGCGTATGGCCCCGGCATAACGCACCTTTTCTTCTTCAGTAACCGGGATCACTGCAGGTACCGGTGTAGGCCTGCCTTCCGGGGTGAGTGCCACGAAGGTGTAGATGGCGCTGTTGCACTTGGTCATCTCTCCCGTCACTTGATTCTCGATCCACACATCCGCCCACACTTCCATGCTGGTGTTGAAGGTGCGGCTCACGTGTGCTTTTATGGTGACAAGATCGCCGAGCTTGATCGGCACATCGAAACTGACGTTGTTTACGGCAGCCGTCACCGCCACCTTCTTGGAATGGCGATGCGCGCTGATCGCACAACTCATGTCCAACCACTTCAGCAACTGCCCTCCGAAGAGGTTGCCCATGGTGTTGGCATCGTTGGGCAATACCATGTTGGTGGTCTCGGAATAGCTATCACTGGTGAGCTTGGGTTCCATGCGCTGAGGTTCGGTGCAAAAGTACGCTCGTCGATCCGGCACCCTACGTGAAACGCCACTACTGTGGTTTCTTCGGTCCGTACCTTTCCCCCATGCTCCCGGACTGGTACCCAGCGCTCATCGCGCTGCATGTCATCTTCATGGTCACCTTCTTTGCGGGCACCTTCTACCTGACCCGTGTGTTCATCATGCATCGGCAGGCATTGTCCCGCGAGGGGCCGGTCCGCGCTATCCTTACCAAGCAATATGGGGTGATGGAACGGCAACTGCTCTATTTGGTGGCTTGGCCTTCGTTGCTGTTGATGATCTTCCTCGGTTTCTGGATGGTCTGGCTTGACCTTTCCTTGGTGCAGGAACCTTGGATGCATGCGAAACTCGGCGTAACCGCATTACTGGTCGGCTATCACCTGGTGGACCAGCGCATTTATCGCAAGTTCCAGAACGGCATGCACGTTTGGAATACCCCTACCCTGCGCATCTGGGTACAAGGTTCGGTGATCCTGCTCGTAGCGGCGGTGTTCCTATCCACCTTCAAAACGGTACAATGGTACTTGGGCATCTTGGGCTTGGTGGTGTTGGCCGGTTTGCTGTTCCTCGCCATTAAAGGATTCAGCAAAAAGGACGAAGTACAAGAAGATGTTGAAGCCGGGTGATCCAGCACCGGAGGTGGTACTTCAGGACCAGAACGGGTTGCTGTTCCGATTATCCTCGCTTCGCGGGCAAGGACCTGTGGTGATCTACTTCTACCCCAAGGATGGAACAATGGTGTGTACCCGGCAAGCCTGCACGTTCCGGGACGACCATGAGTCTTTTACAGGGCTGGGGGCCACGGTGATCGGTGTCAGTGCCGACGACGTGGCCAGCCACAAGGCATTCGCCGAGAAACACCAGCTGCCGTTCATCTTGCTCAGCGATCCGGAGGATGTGGCCTTCCGCGCATTCGGCCTGAAGAGCTTCCTAGGGATGAAGGAACGCGCCACGTTCGTGCTGGATGATTCGGGGATCATCCGTTCCGCCGTACAAGACCGGCTCAATGCACGGAAGCATGTGGAGGAAGCGCTATCCTTTTTGCGCGATCAAGGCTTGGCCAGGTCGTAGAACAGAACGCGCCCATCATCGGTACCCGTGATGAATTGCCCGTTATGGAAGAGGCAGGGAGCACGGTGGTGCTGATCCTTGTTCTCCGGATAAGTGAGCGTTTGCAATGCGTTCCCGTCAACGTCAGTGAAAACTACTGATCCATCCTTATCGGCACGCACCTGGACCTCTCCATGCTCCGCTTCGGACTGTTGGTAGAACCGATCGAAATCGGAGTTGCCTTTCTTCAAACCAAGATCGCGCGTGCGGATCGCGTCCGGGATCCACCGTTGCCGCGCTAACATCTTGTCCTGCTTTCCGCTTTTCACGTCCCAGACTTCCCGCGTGCCGGCATAGCCGATCAGCACCACGAACTCGCCATTATCGTTGAATGCCGCGTAATACACCGCCGTGCTGCCATCCTCATCGTATGGGAATGAAGCCACGCGCTTGCCCTTTTCGATGTCGAACAGTTCCGCACCCCGGTTGGTACCGACCAGAATACGATCACCCTTGGGGGCGATGGCCAAGCTGGTTACTTCAGCCTTGCCCACATTGATCACTTTGGCGGAAGGTTCCAGCACCACTTGAGCCGTTACGTGATGGGTTAAAACAGCCAAGGTCAGTGCGAAAAGGGGAAACTTCATGAATTCTCGATCAGGTGATGTTGTTCCCCGAGCCACTTCATGGCACTTTTCATATCCGGGAAGAGTTGGGTAGGGCGCAGAGGGCGGTTGTGGCGCACAAAGGCATTGGCCGAGAGCTGATGGCCAAAATCACGTAGTACGATGGCATCGGCTGCCAGCACCTTATCGCCCTCAGCGCTGCTGGCCAAGGCGCGGGCTTCATTGGTCAAGGTGCTACGGTCACCTGCAGTGACCAATAGCAGGCCCTTGCGCCCGTTGCGCTCACGGCCGATGGTCTCGAAGAGTTCATGTACATCCTCCACCGTGCCCAGCACATCGTTCTTGAAATGAGCATGGACCACGTCATTCTCCAACAAGGAAAGGTCTATTGCCTTCATATGAATGATACGTTCAGTCATCTCTCGGAATACGTGTGCAAATTTAAGGCCAATGCACTCCCCTGCCTTAAAGGTCGGTCACTTCACGAGCAACCAAGCGTCCGGTGCCTCCTCTTTGCGCACGGCATCCAGGGCCTCTCTGGCCGTGGCCCGTTGAGGATAGCTTCCATATGCCACCCGATAAAGCCCGCCCTTCCGGTCGATCAGTGATGCTGCAAAGCCTTTGGCCTGCAATTCCGAGATGAAGCGATCGGCATTCTCCTTCTCCAGGAAACAGCCTCCGATAATGTGATAGCGAGCGCTGACCACAGGCGTGACCACTGCGGTACTTTCCGGCTCGGCCTTGCCCTGTGGCGCCCCCAAGTTCACTGCTACGGGCGGCATATCCGGCCCGGCGATGGGCATTTCGTGAACACCGGTAAGACCCGAGGGGGCGGTCCAAAAGGAGGCTTGAGCCGGTGGTTCAAATGGAAGCGGATCGTTGGGCAGGACATATCGGGAAGGTTCAGTACCCCGAAGGATATCGAAACCACTCCAAGCTGTAGCGAAATTCCCGGAAGTGCCCATCACCCACCACGTGACCGCCGTCAAGGCTATGGCAGCGATACTGGCCGCTGCCAGTGCGCTCAGCAGCCGTCGCCCACCTTCCTTCACTGCGGCCGCTTCATCCTCAGGGTCGGAAATGAGCATCGGGATCTCCGAACTGGGGACCGGAACGGCCGTTACCGGGCGCAATCCGTACGCATCGCGAAGGAAATTCACACGCCTGTCCGGCTCGAACTGCAGGTTGTTCTCCGCGTCATGGAAAAAGGTACCCACACGTGGCAATTCCAGTCGGCCCTGCCGCTGCAACTTCCAGCGCCATTCCGCCACTGCGGCATCGACGCGCTCCTTGGCGGTCTGGAAATCCAGGCCCTCGCGACGGACCAGTTGGTCCACCAAGAGACCATCTTGGCGCACCAAGTGCTTATTGAAGCTCAGGTCCTTTGTGGGTGGATGCACCAAGCGGCGTTGCTCATCCAACCGCGCGGGACGGTAGTGGGTAAGGAAACCTCCGAACTCCGGTACGATCACGCAATCGTGCAGGAAGAGAAGGGTGTGGATGTCGCGAGCCAAGGCCATGTGCAGGGTCAAAACTAAGGTAATGGGGCGGCCGGAGAAAGTGATGCCCCGATTTCGGGTATTCATACCCCTTTCCTCACCCTGACCCGTGCTTGCGCCAAGTCCTCCGGAGTATCCACGCAGAACGAGGGATGTTCAGTGAGGCCAACACGCACGGCCACACCGTTCTCCAGCCAGCGAAGTTGCTCCAAGGACTCTGCCAATTCCAGCGAGGATGGCGGCATGCGAACGATCTTCTCCAAGACCTCGGTTGAGTACGCATAGAGTCCCACATGCTTCAGATAGCGAAACCTCGAGTGCCTGGCTCCGGTTCCGGGATCACGCAGAAAAGGAATCGCCGCCCTGCTGAAATACAAGGCGTTCATTGAGCTATCCACTGTGATCAGTACCTCGCCCGGATCATCCAGATCCTCATCCGAGGTGACCACCTGCGCCAACGTGGCGATGGAAACACCCGGTTGCACCAAGCATGCACACAACTCATCGATCTGGGCAGGTTCGATAAAGGGTTCGTCCCCTTGGATGTTCACCACACCATCGAATTTCTCCTTACCCACGACCTCCATGGCTTCCCAGCACCGATCGGTGCCGCTGGGGTGTGCGGCGGAGGTGAGTACGGCCTGGCCTCCGAAGCCTCGTACGTGGTCCACGATGCGTTGGTCGTCCGTGGCCACTACCACATCCGCCAAGCGCGATGAGCGCCGCACCTGCTCCACGACGCGCTGCACCATGCTCTTGCCACCGATATCCACCAAGGGTTTACCCGGTAATCGGCTGCTGGCATAGCGCGCTGGGATCACCCCGAGTATGCGCACCACTTGGCTCATAACGAATAGGCCAGTTGAACCTGGAAGCTCCTGGGCGCCTCGATCGCCATGGGCCGTATGGCGTACACTTCATTGCTGAGGTTGTTCACGATGAAGGATGCCTTCAGTTCGGGGGTCAACGCATAGCCTACCCGGATGTCGGTGATCCAATCACCGGTAGTATGGGTATCCATCCATTCCTTGATACCGATATCGCCCAGCACGCCCATCTGCTCGAACGTGATAAAAGCCTCATCGATGTTGCGTACATGGCTGTTATACCGGAAGCTGATGCCGCCGGAAAGGCGTTTCCAAGTAGCTCCCAGATCGCTGCGGAAAAGGTCCTCCACACGGAATTTAAGAATATCATTTTCCGTGTAGGAACTGGTGCTGGTATAGCTCACTTCCTCCACCACACCCGTTGTTGTGACCGAGCTGGCGTAAGCCTCATCGGGTGTGGTGCTCACCGGTAAAGCGTGTGTATAGCCCAGCAGGAATTGCAGCTCAACTGCCCCCAACTTGCCTTTGCCGGCCATCTCTATTTCCGTACCGGTGATCCGGGCGCCACCGGTATTGACGCTCTTGAATCCGAAGCCCAACAGGTTGGCGAAGGACCTGTCCGCTCCCCACTGGCCGAAGGTGAATTCCACGTAACGGTCAAAATCCTGCTGGAAGGCTACAACATCCACATAGCCCGAGACACCGCCGAACTTGAACCCTTGCTTGATGCCTGCCTCCATGTTGACACTGGTCTCCGGCAACAGGTCGGGGTTGGGATAAATGTGCAAGGACCCCACGTTGGTGAGGATGTACCGCTCTCCGATGGTGGGAAAACGGAAGCCCTCACCATAGCTCGCACGCAGGAAGGTGCCCTCGAACACCTGATATGTGGCACCAGCCCGGAATACCGGCTCGGCCTGCTCGTAGTTGTTCACCTTGAAATGCTCATAACGTACCCCGGCGCTGAGCATGAGCTTGTCCATCAGCTTTTTGTCCACTTGTACATAACCTGCAGCATTGGTGGCGGTGTTCTCGCCATTGCCATCAGGATTGCCACTGTACAACACGGCATGGCTGGCCACATGCTGCCCCGTTACCCCTGCGGTGACCACAGTGGGGCCCCGGAGGTCGAACTCTTGCTGGAATTGATATTCGGTGTAAAGCATGTCGTTCGCATTGCTCTGGTCGTTGTTGTTGTCGAAATTCTGATGGTACCAGCGTCCATGGATGCTGTGCCGGGTGCCTTTGGGCCCTGTATAATTCACGAACGGGTCCAGGTAGAACTGGGTCCCCATGGTATTGGTCATCGTATTCGGCGAAGGCCGGAACAAGCCTTCATTCAAATTGTCCCAGAGGAAGATGTTGGTGCTTCGGCTCTTCATCACGTTCCCGTTCAAGCCGTAATTCAATCCCCTGACCTTCTGATTGCGCCATCGCGTGGCGAAATTGAAGCGTACCCGGTGGTCGTATCCGCCTGTGGCCAAGCGATAGGGGTCCTGAACAAGGCTGTCCGGAGCAATGCGCTCGGGACCGACATAACCCTGATCCCCGAACGCATTCCCCCCGATCACCAGGTCGAATTTCTTGAACCGCTGGCCATGATAAAAGCTGGCACCTGTGGTAAGTGGTGGACTGGGTCCCCACCATTTGGAGTCCGGGTTCCCGGGCGTGTCATAGACACCACCGAAGATCGTTGCGCGTGTTTTGAACGAATCGACCGGCCAGCCCGTGCGGACATTGATAACGCCACTGAGGGCCGCACTGCCGTACAGTACGCTGCTTGCGCCCTTGATCACTTCCACCTGCTCGATGTCCTCGATCGGGAGGAACGTCCAGTTCGGGCGCCCGATGTCCCCGCTCAGTATGGGCATGCCGTCCACCAGCATCATCACACGGCTGCCTGCACCATAGCTGAAACCGCTACCGGCACGGATCTGCGGATCCTGGTCCACGACCACCACACCCGGAACCTGGTCCAGCGCCTTGTTCAGGTTGGTGGTGTTCTTGTCACGAATGATGGATGCCGGCAATATGCTCAGCGATTGCGTCACCTCCCCCACTCGCTGCTCGAATTTCCCTGCGCTCACCACCACCATCTCCAGCTGCGCGGTGGAAGGGGCCAACATCACATTCAAATTCACAGTGCCAGCTGCGGGTACATCTACCGGCATCCGACGGTCCGCATATCCGATGAAGCGGACCAAGGCGGTGTGGCTTCCTGCAGGAAGCGTTATGTCGAACCAACCGCTATCATTGGTACTGACGCCCTTGACACCACCGAAAGTGATAATTGCACCGGGTATTGGGGAATGGTCCTTGATGTCCCGCACAACACCCGTGACGCGGCCCACAATGGAAGGATCTGACTGAGCATGCAGGGACAAAAGGCCGAAGGCGGCCAGGACCATCAAAAAGAGCCTCATCGAGTGTATTTTGGCCGACATGCGTTGACGGCGAATGTAGCGATCGCCAGCATGCCACCATGGACGACCGCCAACTGATCCACCGCATCGCGCTCTCACTGCTGAAAGGCATCGGACCGGTGAATGCCCGCAACCTTGTGGCATACTGCGGTGGTGTGGACCCCTTGTTCACTGATCATGCCGTGCGGCGTTCCTTGGCCAAAGTGCCGGGGATCGGACCGGTACTGGCCGCATCGATCATGGATCCACGCGTGATCAAGGCTGCGGAAAAGGAGTTGGAATACATCCGCAAGCAGAAACTGCGCACCCTGTTCTATCTCGATCCGGACTATCCCAAACGACTTCGGCATTGCGTGGATGCACCAGTACTGCTATTTGCAAGGGGCAATGCTGATCTGGACCCACCGCGAAGCGTTTCCATCGTAGGCACCCGAACACCTACCGAGCAGGGCAAACGGCTCTGCGAAGAACTTGTGGAAGGCTTGGCGGAAAGCGGTGCCACCATCGTGAGCGGACTGGCCTACGGCATCGATATCGTGGCTCATCGATCGGCGCTGCGCAATGGTTTAAGCACAGTGGGCTGTGTGGCCCATGGACTGGACCGGCTCTATCCGGGTGAACATGCTGCTACGGCAAAAGAGATGTGCGAACAAGGCGCATTGGTAAGCGAGCTTACCAGTGGTTCCTCGTTCGCGCCCGGCAATTTTCCTGCACGCAACAGGGTGATCGCCGGTCTCAGCGATTGCACCATCGTAGTGGAGAGCGGAGCAAAGGGCGGCTCGCTGATCACAGCGGATATCGCCGACAGCTATGATAGGGATGTGATGGCCTTTCCCGGTAGGCCCATCGATAGTCAAAGCATCGGCTGCAATCGCTTGATCCAGCAGAGCAAGGCGCACTTGGTCACCAATGCGATGGATGTGCTGAAGCTGATGGAGTGGCTGCCCGATACCAAGAAGAAGTCAGCCGTTCAATCTGCACTCTTCACGGAGCTGATGCCGGAGGAACAGACCTTGGTTGACCTGATCAGCGCCCAAGGAAAGATCGACATCGACACCCTTTGCTTCCGCAGTAAGATGCTCCCGCACAAGGCCGCTGGCATCCTGCTGAACCTGGAGTTCAACGGTGTAGTGCGCAGCCTTCCAGGGAAGATGTATGCGCTGAACTGAGCGGTACTGGGCCTAGTCGATGCTGAAGTAATCCGCGCTCTGGTACCTCCCGGTGGCTTCCTTTTGCAACTGCATCAGGATGTCGTTGGCCAAGCTGCTCGCGCCGAACCGGAACCAGTGGTTGCTCAGCCATTCGGGACCGAGTTCCTCCTTTACCATCATCAGGTAATGCAGGGCTTGTTTGCTGGTGCGGATGCCCCCGGCCGGCTTCATGGCGATCATTTCACCGGTCTTCAGGTAGTGGTCCCGGATCGCGTGGAGCATCACCAAGGTCACTTCCATAGTGGCGGCCGGGCTGATCTTTCCTGTGCTGGTCTTGATGAAATCCGCGCCGGCAGCAATGGCGATATCGCTGGCCAAACGCACCTTGTCATAAGTGCCCAGCTCGCCGGTCTCCAGGATCACCTTCAGGCGGGCCTTGCCACAAACCTCTTTTACCGCGGCGATCTCGTCATGAACGAAGTTGTACTCGCCGCTGTGGAATTGTCCGCGGGAGATCACCATGTCGATCTCATCGGCACCTTCGCCGACAGCAAATTTGGTGTCGGCGATCTTCACTGCTTTGGGTGCTTGTCCGCTGGGGAAGGCGGTGGCCACGGCGGCCACTTTTACGCCACTATCACCGAGGGCTTTCTTGGCGGTCTTCACCAAAGTGGGATACACACAGATGGCCGCCACCGTAGGCAGGCCTGGGAGCGCATCGTGCAGGTGGATGCCCTTGTAGCACAACTGGCGCACCTTGCTGGGTGTGTCCGCACCTTCGAGCGTGGTGAGGTCGATCATGCTCAGGGCAAGCTTCATCCCCTCCACTTTCGCTTCCTTCTTGATGCTCCGGGTCTGGATGCGGGCGACACGCTCCTCGATACCCACTTGGTCCACGCTGGCTGCCTGACCCGGAGTGGGAATGCCCTTATGGGTGCTCTTATTCTGTGTAATGCTCATGGTGAAGGCCAAATATAGGCCAGTGGTAACCGGGGCCTTCACTTTCAGCTGGTCAGATCCCTTCAACAACGGTACCTTTGCGGCACTTTTCCATGACCCCTATACCGCAGCACATCCATCCTGTGGCCGACCGGCTGCTGCAACGCTCCGACAAGGAAACTCTTTTGGCCCAGCACGGTGCTGTGGTATGGATGACCGGGTTGAGCGGTAGTGGGAAAAGCACCATCGCCATCGCCTTGGAAAAACAGCTGCACGCTGCTCGCCATTATACAGTGGTACTGGATGGCGATAACATCCGGGCAGGCATCAACAATAATCTCGGCTTCAGCGATGCGGACCGCACCGAGAACATTCGCCGGATCGCTGAGGTGGCCAAGCTGTTCCTGCAGAACGGAGCGGTGGTGATCTGCTGTTTCGTAAGCCCCACCATCGCCATCCGCGAGCAGGCGCGTTCCATCATTGGCGCGAATGATTTCCTCGAGGTGTTCGTGGATACCCCACTGGAAGAGTGCGAGCGGCGTGATGTGAAGGGACTTTATGCCAAGGCCCGCAAAGGGGAAGTGAAGGACTTTACCGGCATCAGCGCACCCTTCGAGCCGCCGATCTTCCCTGCCGTACGGCTGACCACTACCGGACGCACCGCCGAAGCCGCTGCGGATCAATTGCTCCAGTACTTGCTGCCGCGCATTAAACGGAACTGACAACATGCATTCATACCGACTGACCCATTTGAAGGAACTCGAAAGCGAGAGCATGCACATCCTCCGGGAAGTAGCCTCGCAATTCGACAATCCCGCCCTGCTCTTCAGCGGTGGCAAGGACAGTATCCTGTGTTTTCACTTGGCCCGAAAGGCCTTCTTCCCTGCCAAGGTCCCATTCCCACTACTTCACGTGGACACCGGCCACAACTTCAGCGAGACCATCGAGTTCCGCGATAAACTGGTGGAGAAGTACGGTGCCAAGTTGATGGTGGGCAGCGTGCAGAAAAGCATCGATGAGGGCAAGGTGCAAGAGGAGACCGGCTTCCATGCCAGCCGCAACAAGCTGCAGATCAACACGCTGTTGGAAGCCATCGAGTCCAACAAGATCGATTGCGCCATCGGCGGTGCGCGCCGGGATGAGGAAAAGGCCCGTGCCAAAGAGCGCGTGTTCAGTCACCGCGATGAATTCGGACAATGGGATCCGAAGAACCAACGTGCAGAACTGTGGAACCTCTACAACGGACGCAAGCGGCCCGGGGAGCATTTCCGCGCCTTCCCCATCAGCAACTGGACGGAGATGGATGTGTGGCAGTATATCCTGTTGGAGAACATCGAGATCCCGAACATCTACTTCAGCCACGAGCGCGAGGTGTTCGAGCGGGATGGTGTACTATACGCCAACTCACCCTTTATGCACCTGAAGCCAACTGAAAAGCCCTTCATGAAGCGCGTCCGCTTCCGCACCATCGGCGACATGAGTTGCACCGGCGCGGTGGATTCACCGGCATCCACCTTGGAAGAGATCATCGCCGAAGTGGCTTCCACGCGCACCACTGAGCGTGGCTCGCGCATGGATGACAAGCGCAGTGAAGCGGCGATGGAGGACAGGAAAAAGGAAGGTTATTTTTAGAAAGCTGAAACGGGAAGGTGGAAAACCGAAACGGGAAAGCGGAACCGCTACGATGGAAGGCATTGAGCACAAGGATCTGAAGGAGCGTACAAAACACTTTGCTGTAGCCGGTGTCCGTTTCTTCCAAGGATCGGCAAAGGATGCTGAAGCACAAGTGTGTGGAAAGCAGTTTCTTCGGTCTGTGACCTCCGTGGGTGCCAATACGCGATCATCCTTCCGAGGGCGAAGTGTGAAGGAATTCAAGGCCAAATTGGGTATTGTGATCGAAGAGGCTGACGAGTGCGGATTCTGGCTGGAGTTCATGATCGCAACCGGTATCGCACAGTCCGTTCATGTAGAACCACTGTTGAAAGAATCAAATGAGCTAGTGCCCATATTCACTGCTCTCGTGAAGCGCTGACCGAATAGTTTCATGTTTCAGCTTTCAACTTTCATATTTTGAAATGATGACCAAAGAACACCACGGATATCTGGACATGGACCTGCTACGCTTTACGACCGCAGGAAGTGTAGACGACGGCAAAAGCACGTTGATCGGACGTCTTTTATACGATAGCCGCGCGATCTTCGATGACCAGATGGAGGCGGTGGAACAAGCCAGTTCCAAGCGCGGCAACGGCGACGTGGACCTAAGCCTGCTCACCGATGGCCTGCGTGCTGAGCGCGAGCAAGGGATCACCATTGATGTGGCCTATCGCTACTTCGCTACGCCGAAGCGGAAGTTCATCATCGCGGATACACCCGGGCACATCCAGTATACACGGAACATGGTCACGGGTGCCAGCACCGCGAACTTGGCGATCATTCTGGTGGATGCACGCAAGGGGATCCAGGAGCAGACCAACCGCCATGCCTTCATCGCCTCTTTGTTGGGCATACCGCACGTTGTGTTCTGCATCAATAAGATGGACCTCGTGGATTACGACGAGGCGGTCTTCCAGAAGATCAAGAGCGATCTGGAGGATTTCAGCAGCAAGCTGGAGGCACGGGACCTCAACTTCATTCCCATCAGTGCCTTGAAAGGAGATAACGTGGTACACCGGAGCACCAAGATGGATTGGTACCAAGGCTCCACCTTGATGTATCTTTTGGAGAACATCCACATCGCCGGTGACCTCAACCATATTGACCGCCGCTTACCTGTGCAACATGTGATCCGTCCGATGACCGACGAGTGGCATGATTTCCGGGGCTTCGCCGGTCAGATCTCAGGCGGCATCTTCCGCAAGGGCGAAACGGTGCAAGTGCTGCCCAGCGGCTTCCAGAGTACGATCAAGTCGATCCATATCGGCGAGCATGAAGTGGAGGAAGCCTTCGCCCCCCAGAGCATCGTAGTGACCCTCAATGACGAGATCGACATCAGCCGGGGGGACATGCTTGTGAGCCCCAACAACCTGCCACAAAGCAGCCAGGATATCGATGTGATGCTCTGCTGGTTGAACGATCGCCCTTTGCAGCCCAATGGGAAGTATACGGTGAAGCATACCACGCGGGAAGCACGTTGCATGGTGAAGGAGGTAACCTATAAGATGGACATCAACTCCTTGCGCAGGTACGAGGAGGATCGTACGATCGGCATGAATGATATCGGGCGGGTATTGCTCCGCACGACCGTGCCATTGCACTTCGACAACTATGCCCGAAACCGACACACCGGCAGCCTCATCCTTATTGATGAGGCCACCAACGAGACCGTTGCTGCCGGTATGATCGTGTAGAGCGGTGCTCAATATGGCTTTCGGATGCGAGCGGGAGGGACCGTTCGACCAGATGAGGCGCAAAACCGAACGTAGTACCGTCTCGCGATCTGTAAACGTCCAATTCCCAAATGCGGATTTGGACGAAACAGCTTGTCTCACGCGCAGCCCGAAGGATCATTTAAAGATGCGCTCTAGATCCTTGCTTCAAGCTTTCCGCCACTGCCACCAACGGAGGAAACCGTAGCCGAGAAGCGCTCCTACGCCATCGGCTGCTAGATCCCATATGTCCCCGTGTCGGCCGGCGCCTATGCCTTCCTGCAACAGCTCGATCACCGCGCCGTAAAGGATGGCGATCATGAGCGCCAACAGGAATGGATGGGCTGGCGAAGACCACGTGCGCCAGTTGGCCAGGGCCAGGCCCAGCAACACGCCTTGCACGCCAAAGAGAAAGGCATGCACGAGCTTGTCCAAATGGATCTGCGCAGCCCAAGGCCAGCGGGGTACCCCGCTGGAGGGCATCAGGGTGAGCACCAGAATGGCCAAGGCCCAAAGCAAGGCCAAGAGCGCTGCTCGCCGTATGATCATGCGCAGGAGTACAAGGGGGCTCCCGGCCTTAGCCGATGGAAGCTTGGTACTGTTCGGCCGTCAACAGGCCCTCCAGTTCTTCCTTGTCACTGATCGTGATCCGCACTAACCAGCCCGTACCGTATGGGTCCTTGTTCACCGCTGCTGGATCATCCGCCAAGGAGGGGTTCACCTCCAGCACCTTCCCGGTGAGGGGCATGAAGAGGTCGCTCACCGTCTTCACCGCCTCGATGGAGCCGAAGACCGATTCCTTCTCCACATCCTCCCCCTCGGTGTTGATGTCCACGAACACGATATCGCCAAGTTCGCTCTGGGCATGATCCGTAATGCCGATAACGGCTTCATCACCTTCCACACGGACCCATTCGTGGTCCTTCGTGTACTTCAATTCAGCTGGGGTATTCATGTGTTCGTTATTGATGGGTTAAGTATCCGCCTGCAAAGATGCTCGTCATTGCGTCAATGTAAAGCGCAGGCTGATCCCGATGTTCGTGTTGGCACTGGGGAAGGAGGTGCTGATCACCGGCTTGTTGATCACCCGCTCGTAGAAAGCACGCACGTTCAGCCGCTGATCGATCACGTAATCCGCGCTGGTCTTGATGGAGATGATGTCTTGTCCAGCGGTCACCTGGTTCTGTAGTTCCTCGATCTTGCGGATCACTGTGTTGTTCTGCCTCCAGCTCAGGTCCACCCGCAGGTTCAGGTCGCTCTGCGGGGTTTTACCGCCTAGCTGGAAGGGGAATTTCACGTTCTTGAACCGATAGCCACTACCGATCACGAATTCCTTGCCCCTTATCTCGGTCACTTGGAAGTTGGTCAGGCCCAAGCTCAAGTTGCGGTCGCGGTTGTACTCGAACTTGGCCAGAAGGCTGTTCTGTAAGGTCGCATCGAAATTGATGAACGGATGCATCACCTCGGAGATAGTGACCACCGAGATCTGGCGTTCGGGCAGGAAGTTTCCACCAGCATCCAGCACACTACCGCCCGGCTCGTAGAGCAAGTTGGTCTGATAACCACCAATGTTGAACGTACTGCGGTAGCTGTGCTTCAGCGTGAACGTGCGGAAGAGCTTTTTGAAGAAGTCCAGCTTGGTGAGGCCATCGTAGGTGATGTCCCAATTGGGCAGCGGTATCATTTTGAACGGGTTCAGCTTCACCTTTTCGGCGCTGGTGCCCGAATACGCCGCAATGAATGAGCCGATCACCACGTCCTGGCTGGTGGAGCCATATCCACTCCAGTAGGCACTGTCCGTAGGGCTGCTCCGGCCCGGGTCCGCCTCGCCCAAGCGCTCGCTGATCACCGGGCGGTTATTCAGCATTTGGAGGAAATTGCTGTTCACGAAGTTCTCATCGTCCTTACTGAACGTAGTCGCCCAATTGATCGTGCTCACACTGAAGTTGCCGAAGTCCCGGGGGCTATCGTTCACATAACGTTGTTCGGTGGCGTTCCACCGGAAAAAGGAACTGCGGTTCTCGCTCTGTGTGCGGGTGGCCATAAGCTCAATGCGCATGCTCTTGAAGGGTTCCAGAGAGAGCCTTCCGTTGATGGTCTCGGTGCGCGTGTTGGTGTACGGATTGAAGATGCTGGGGGTCTGCACCAACCAACCCTTGCCCGCTGCCTCGCTTGCAAAGTCCCGCACGTAGTTCCCGCTGAGGTCTTGGTTCTGCTCGCCGAGGATGAAGCCGAAGCCCGGTGCACCAAAGCCTTGATCCATGCCGATCGCATTGCTTCCACGTCCCCAGCCGGGCATCAAGATCCCGCTGTTCTGGCTATAGGTGAAGGTACCCGTCCGGATGGTCATCAGCAGGCGGGCCAAGCCCTCCAACGGATCGATCTTCAACCCCGTTTTCTCCTCCTCCTGCTCCGTGCCATCCGGCTTTTTGGAAGTACTGCTGCGGCCGGTCGGCCTGCCACGTCCTCGTGCCTTGTCGTTGATCTTCTTGAAATACTTGATCTTGTTGTAGAGGCTCACGAAGTTGAACTGCCCGTTGAGGTTGATGTTCCGGGAGTTCTGGATGGTGTTACCGATGCTGTCCTGCGTCAAGGGTGCACGGTCCCATTTGTAGCCCGCTCCGTAAGTGGCATTGGCCGTGATCCAATCGGTGAGGGGCAGCTTGTCCAAGGGAAGCGTGTAGGTGAGGTTCACCATATGGTCATACGTGGTGGTCTCCCCGAAATTCTTCAGACTGGTGAGCACACTGTCCTTCCACACTTTGTACTGATCGCGATCACTGGTGTTCACGCGGCCTGCGGGTTCACCGATGATCGAGTTGTTGTTGGCATTGAAGTCGAGCTTGAGGCTCTTCGTGAGTTCGTAGCGGAAGCCGTACTGGTTGGTCCAGTTGAAGGTCTTGTTGTAGGTGGGCGCAGGTGGCAAGCTCTCGATGTCCGGGTTGGGGCGGATAAGCCGCTCCAAGTACGTGCGGTCGATCGCAGTGCGCGCAGTGATCTGCTTGAACCCGAAGTTGAAGTTGAAATCCTTGATCAAACTCAACCATTTGCTGTTGCCGATGAATGCAACATTCTCGAATGGCTTTACCGGACGTGGTTTCGGATTGTGCTGGTAGGTGAGCGAGCCACGGAAGGTGCGTGTGTTCTCGTACTGCGTGTTCACATCATGGTATTCCTGATCGCTGTAAGCATAGGAAAGACCGAAGTTCGATACATCGAAAAAGAGCTCGCTCTTGTTTCCGGGTGCTTTTTGCTTGTGTACGTTGGTGAGGTTGATGCTCCTGCGGCGCGTATAGGTCCGCAGCTCCTTTAGGCGCGCCTTCTTTTCCTCGCGCGTAAGTGCCCGCGTGGCATCATCCCATTCGATGTCCGGATTCAGCGGATCGTATTGCGGATTGATCACTTGTTCGGAGAAGCCCAAGTACATCGGCACGCGCACACCGCTTTTCTCCGGTAGGAATTTGCTCATCTCCAAGTTGGCACTCACGTCGATGCCGTAACGGGTATCGCGTTGGCGATCGCTCACTTGCTTGTCGATGCTGCCCCAACCCGGTGTGCTGTAGTTGCCCGCCACGCTCAGCGTGCCCAGGTCGGCCAGGGCCGTGTTCACCCGGGCAATGGCCGCCCACCCTCCGCGCTGGTCGAAATCGGTGAGCCGCAGCTCGTTCACCCATACCTCCGTGCACTTCGATGTACCATCGTCGTTCGTCCAAGGGTTGGCCTGATCACCATCCTTCTTCGGGTTCCGGATGCCGATCATGATGGTGTTCATCTGGCTCAGGTTCGGATTACCCACCACCGTGACCCTGCGATCGCCGTCCATTTGCGTGAACCGCTGGTTCACCGGGAATCCGGCCTGATTCCGTTCGATCTTCACATCATTGAGCTTTGCGAACTCCACCACCATGTTGTTGGCCTCGGGCCACACGTTGTAGGGGTCGTTGTTGTAGTAGGCGGAAGGCACGGCGGGTACCTCATACTCGTAGTAGTTCTGCTCGTAGTCGTTGCCCAAGCGGATGAACACGCTCACATCCCCATATGCGATCGGACGGTCCGGATCGCCGGATTCCGCGTGGACGTACATCTGCAACTTCTTGTAGCTGCGGATATCGAAATTCACATTGCGGAAGGCAGCCCGTGCATCCCCATCGCGCAGGCCGCAGGTGCTCAGTTCCAAGGATTGCTCGTTCAAACTGCGCAGGTTGGCGCTGGCAATATCGGTCTCCTGATTGATCCCCGGTGGAAGCACATAGTTCACCGGCGTCCGGTTGCCGTTCTCCTCGATGTTCACTGCGGCCACATCGAAAGTGGTTTGGTCGGGGTCCCCTCCGATCACTTCACCGGGGGTCTCCAGGCTTTGGGTGTATTTGCGCCATTCACCACGGACGAAATCCAAGCGCGCAAAGCGCAGTACAGTGGGCTGTGACCAACCGCGCATGTACAGGCGCATGAAGCGGATGGAGCGGAAATCCTGGATGCCGTTCACCTTCTTTTCCGGCTGGCGCACCGGTACCTTGAACTGGTACCAGTACACTTCCTTTCCACTTGGGGTACGACCCAGCACACGGTCGGTGATGAAGTTCTTGCCGACCACCATTTCCGACGGACGCAGCTGTACCCTGTACTGGAAATAGCTCTCGCTCTCGCTGAGGTTCTGGTCCTGGTTGAGGTCTTCAGTGGTAGGGAGCGTGGTGGCTTGGGTGGGAAAGTTTTCTCCGCTGTCCTCGTCAGTAATGGAGTTGCCTTCCAGACCATTGAAGCGCTTGTAGCGATCCAGGATCGAACGTGGGGGGCTGTCGTAATCGCTGCCACGGAAGTAGTGATAGTCGTCACCAGAGGGGTCACTGTTCCATCGCGCTCTGGCACCGGGGCTCAAGGCGGTAAGATAATCTGCGAAGAAGGTCTGTTCATTCAGCCCCGCTTGAAACGCATTGGCATCCGAGTTGGCGAGACCGTCCATACCCACATCCTGATAGCGGTAGGTGTTTTGATCGGTAATGGCGAACGCATTTACTACGCTTTGAGTGGTGGGCACTACGCCCCATGCGGTCTGGTCGGTGGTAGCGGCCAGGTCGGTAGGGCTTTTCGGCAATCCATTCTCGAAGCTCTTGCGGCTGTCGCGTAGCACATCCTCACTCAAATTACCCAGATTGATATAGAGGTCCCCCCCTGTGGTGTTGGATGCATCCACGTTGGTGGCCGGCTCTCCGTTGGCATTACTTACCGCCGGGTTGAACGGGTCCATCATCCAGAACTGTACCGTCTCGATATTGCTGGCCTCAAAGTCGGTAGTGGTTACACGCCGCTGGATGCCGGCCCAATTGCCCTCAGGGTTTTGCAGGTTGCCATTGTCATCCAGGTTGGTGACGTAGTTGTACGGCCCGCGTTCGGAGGGGTAATAGGCCAGGTCGAGCACGGGAATGTTGCTCGGCGTGCCGGTGGCCAACTGGCGGTTGGGGAACACTTCCCGTTCCAACACTTCGCGTGAGCGGTTGTCGGTATCCGAACCGTCCGGCAAGGGCGGCTTGAGGCTGTTGTTGTTGAAGAACAGGGGATCGATGACGTACCAAGCCAGCAGGGCCCGCTTGAAACCCGTGCTCAGGTCGTTGATGTATTCACCTTCCGGAAAGAGGTCCGGCTGACCATGCGGGGTGGCGGCCATGAACCATTGGCTCTGCGTGCGCATATCGATGTTGCTCACGCTACCCTCGAAGTCATCGATATAGCTGGTTCCGGCGCTCCCGATGGCTTTGCTGTGCCCAGGGATCAGGTACGCCGCTTCGGCACTCGCATCAATGGAACTGGTCTCCTTGGTATCGTAGAAGGGGAGCTTGTCCACTAGTCGAGTGATCAAGCCGCTCTCGTTCTTCCAGTTGGCATCCAGCCCGAGTATGGTGTTCGCGATCGGCTCGTCGCCCACGTTCACCTTCTGCGTCAGCGGACGCTCGTACAGGTTCATCACCGTACCACCCAATACCAGGTCCTTGTTCACTTTGTAATCGAAACGGGCACCTGCCAAGGTCTTGGTCTGGATACTGAAGAGGGAGTTGCTCTCCAAGCTCACGTTAATGGGTGTGCCACTTTCCAGGATCCCTTGGTTGAGGATCTTCACACGGCCCAAGTTGTAGTCCACCGTGTAGTCCTGATTCTCCACCAAGCGCACACCGCCAGCCGTAACACTCACGGAACCCTGTGGAATGTTCACCGAGTTGAGGCTGATCACGTCGCTGCTTGCGCTCTTGAAGCTCCCCTTCATTTTGAAGCGGTTCAGCTCCGGCATATTCTCCGCAGCGGTCTTCGTGCTATCATAAAGTGCCTGGAACACGATGTTCTTCCGCACCAGCGTATCCTGTATCGGACTGCCCGGGTTGGGGCCTATCAGCTGTCGGTTGAGGTAGCTGCCGAAGGGTTCGAGTACAGGGAAAAAGATCCGTCCGTTCTGGGAGTTGATGGTACCACCCAAGGTGGCCGCATTGTCCACGAAGTCGAACCCACCATCCGGATTAGGACCGCCTTGTTGGTCCAAGCGGTCAAGGGCGAGGGCCTGCAGCAACGGGATCTGATCGATGGGTGGGCGCGGGATGTAGTTGAGGTCCACCCCGGTGGTCGGGTTGTTGTACAGCAGCTCCAGGCGGAAGTCCTGTGGGTTCACCTGGAAAGCACCCAATGAGTAGACGTTCTTCATCATCAGGTCCCACAGGGGCAGGCGCGGATCGGTGATGGTGGCCTTCAGCAACCGCAGCATCAACGCTTTGGGTGGCGCGATACCGTCCGTGCTGAATTCACCCACTTGGTAGGTCTGGCCCTGATAGGTGTACTGGTACGCCACGGCGAGCACCTCATCGTTGTTGAGGTTCTGGTTGAGACCGATGAAGCCCAAACGCTCGTTCAAGGTGAACTCGTTCTGCGTCAGCAAGCGTGCACTTTCCAGTTTCTCGTAGTTCTTGCTGGCCTGGAAACCGAGGATCTGCAATGCGGCGGCCGATGCGGTAAAGGAGCGGATGCCGGCATTGTTCGCCACCAAGTTGTACAGGTTGTTCGCGGTATTGGAAGCTTCGATCCCGGGCCCATCCGTGAGCACACCCGAGGTCACCAGATTTTCACTCACGCGATTGGCGGCCACGCTGGCCGGGCTGGCATCCTCACCCAGATCGGTGAAGGCCACGATATTCCGGTTGTTGGTGTAATCACTGCGGGTGTTGGTAACCCATACCTCTATCTTGGTCACCTGCACGCCACTGTTCACCGTGGGTAGCGTTCGCAGAGCGTTCTCGTAATTGTCACGGAAGTAGTAGCTGAGGAAGTAGTATTTATTGGCCTCGTACTGGTCGGCCTTGATCTCGTAGTTGGTGGTCTGTGCTCCGCCCGCCACCGCAATGTTCTTCCGCTGGCCCTTCTCTTGGCTGAAGATGGCCGTGGCCGTGAGCTTGCCGAAACGCAATTCGGTCTTAAGGCCGAAAAGGCTCTGGCTGCCTTGGATCAATTGCCCGGTAAGCGGAAGGCTCACGTTACCCGCTTCCAACTTCTGGATGATGTCGTCCTCATCCCCGGCGAAATTCAGCTTCACCTGGTTCTCGAAGTCGAAGGTGGCCTCGGTGTTGTAGCTGGTGTTGATCTTCAGCTTGGTCCCGATGTTCCCCACCAAATTGAGTTGGATCTTCTGGTCGAAGTTGAACGTGGTGATCTTCCGCTGGTCCACCGGGATACGGGGGTTCTCCGTTTTACTGGTGTTCACCCCGAACGTGATCTCCGCACTTCCCTGCGGACGGATATCGATGTTGCAACCACCGAAGATCCGGCAGAACGCATCGCTCCGCACTTGGATGCTCGGGATCAGACCTTTGGCCGCGCGCTCCGTTTCCTCCTGGTTCTTCTCCAGCCAGTACGTCTGCATGGCCTTCTCCATGTCATAGTTCATGTACTCTTCCAGCGACATGCTCTGGGGCGGGCGGTAATCGATGTTCTCCCCGATACGGCTCCGTAGGATGTACTCCCCTGTAACGGGATCGTAGATCACATCATTGGTAACGTTGCTGGGCGTGTTGAGATCGATGGTACCCGTATTCCCATCACCTGTTGCCGGTGGGTCGATGATCGGATAGTGCAGGTCGGTCTGCGGGCTGTCCACCTGAAGCACCGGTGCCATGAAGCCGTTGGCCCACGCGCTCTGGAGACCGAAGGCCAGCAGGGCGAAAACAGCAAGGCTGCGCAGAACGGAAGGGAGCTGGTGGAGGGGCTTCATCTGTAGCGCGAGGGCGTGCTCAGCTGTTCTTCAGGGTAAGCCTGATCAATTCCTCCAAAGCCGGTGGGTCGTTCTTGCGGTCATCCAAAACCCGTTGTAGTGATCGTTCGGCCTTCACACGGTCCAAGCCCAATGAGATCAAGGCCGATAACGCCTCGGACCGCAGCGTATTGCCTCCACCGCCCTTGGGACTGGTGAGTTTTTCGATCGGATCGGCAACCAGTTTTTCACGCAGTTCCTGAACGATCCGTTGGGCGAGCTTGGGGCCGATACCCTTCACGGACTTCAGCGTCGTCTCATCGCCGATCATGATCGCCGTGCGTAGATCGCTCGCTCGGCGTGCCCCCAAGATGGCCAGGCCGATGGTATTGCTTACCCCCTGAACATTGATGAGCTGGCGATAGAGATGGCGCTCCTCGAGTTCGAGAAACCCATAGAGCTTATGCTCGCTTTGGCCGCTGCGCACATCCACGCTTACCGTGTAGTGAATGAACAATTTGCACGCGCCACGTTCGGGCAGGTTGGCGTAGGTGTCGGGGGTGATGAACACCAAATACCCCACACCGTTGCATTCCACTACCGCATGGGCAGGGGTCCGTTCCACGATCTCGCCGCGTAGGCTGTCTATCATTCGAAGCTTCCCATCACCGGTTTGAGCAATGGGAAGGGAGTAAAGGTGGAACTATGCGGTAGGGGTTTTGGCCAAAAGGGCTGCAAAATAAGCGGAAGTCCTGAACCACGACCTTCCATTCCATAAAGGGCGCGAAGATCATCCATTCAAGCCATCCTCAGGCCCCATCCGGCCAGCTATTCTGCTTGCCCCATCTTTACCCTGCCCATGCGATCAATTGCAGGGCATAAAACCATGCGTGTCGTCTTTTTTACCGGTGCAGGCGTAAGCGCGGAAAGCGGCCTGCGGACATTCCGCGATAGTGATGGGCTCTGGGAAGAGTACCGTATAGAGGACGTGGCCACGCCCGAGGCGTTCGCCCGAAACCCGGAGCTCGTGCTGCGCTTCTATGACCTCCGTCGCGAACAAGTAATACAGGCACGACCCAACGCAGCTCACGAAGCCATCGCTGCGTTGGAGCAGTACGCCCAGGTGGACGTGATCACCCAGAACGTGGACGACTTGCACGAGCGCGCTGGAAGCACGCGCGTGCTCCACCTTCACGGGGAGATCCTGAAGGTCCGCAGCTCGAAAGACCCGGAGTTGGTCTTCCCATTGGAAGGGTCATCGCTCCGTTTAGGCGATCGCTGCCCTTTAGGCTCCCAATTGCGGCCGCATATCGTATGGTTCGGCGAGGCGGTTCCGCTGCTGGCCGATGCAGCTGAATTGGTGGAGCAGGCCGATGTGCTGGCCGTAGTGGGCAGCTCACTGCAGGTATGGCCGGCAGCAGGACTTATCCATGCCGCACCACCACATGCTTCCATCCATGTGGTGGACCCACATGACGTGGGCACATCGGGACATCACATCAGGCATTGGAAAGAAAAGGCCAGCATAGGCGTACCCATGCTGGCCGATCTGTTGATGCAGGAATTGATGTAGTCGTTGAAAACTGCGATCGCGATCTAACGCACCACTACTACACGCTTGGTCGCAAGCGGTTTTCCGTTGCGCTCCAGCACTGCGAACCAGACCCCGCTGGATAGGTCACCATCATTCAGTACGACGGTGCCTTGGGCGGCACCAATGGCCTTCACCACCTTGCGCTCTCCAAGCATGTTGTACACCACCAATTGCGTACCGGCAGAGGCTGTGGCCAGATCATAGTTGAACGTGATGTTGCCAGCCACGGAGGGGTTGGGGAAGGCTGTGAATCCGCGAACTGCGGAGACCTCTGCAATGCCGACCAATTCGGTCACATTGAAAACGAAATCCACCCAAGTGCTGTCGTTGGGGGAATCCATATCGTACCATACATAACGGAACGAGGCCGTGCCGACCGTCCCCTTGGGTTCGTAGTAAGCATGGAATCCGTTGGAAATATCACCGGCTTGCAAGGGAATGGGATCCGCACCGACCCACAGCGGATATGCACCCGCATTGCGTGACCCGTAGCAGAGGTCCCAGCAGAAGTAATTGCCCGTACCGTGCGGCACATCCGTCTCATATCGTTTCACGTTCACTACGTGGAAGGAGCCGGAGGTATTCTCTGCATTCAAACCGTCACCAAGGATCTGCATCATGTCACCGACCTCCGCGGTAATGGTGATCGTCGTTCCATTCACCACCTCATTATCGGCATTGGTCAACGTAACGGGAGAGTGCTGGGCCAACACGACCGATGAGGTCAAAAGAGCGAGTGTCAGGAAAGGGAAAGCGTATATTCTTTTCATGATCGTTCAGGAGTTGTGGTCCTTCCGCACAAAGATAAGCCCAGTAGATAGGCAGAAGGACCCTTGAGCATCTCTGATCAGGTCGGAAAGGAATCCAAGGGAAGTGAGCGATTCAAAGCATGCCAACAGTCAGCTGTTTACATTTGGATTGCTTAACATGCCATGGTCGGCATGCAGACCCAACCTCAACCTCCTTACTTGATGAAGAAAGCTCTACTGATCGCGGCCTCAATATTTTTGTATGGCAGCGCTGCTCTTGCTGTTTGCCCTCCCGGCCAATCCGAAGTGATCGTTTCCATATCCACGGACAGGTATGGTGACGAAACAACATGGATACTCACTGGACCTGGTGGTACTCCTGTCTATGCGTCGGGCGGCCCCTACACACTGCAGAGTGCTTCCGGCAGCTATCCACAAACTCCCGTAGCGGTATGCATCACTGATGGAAATGCTGTTGTCTTTACCATCAATGATGAGTACGGAGATGGGCTGTGCTGTAGCTATGGTAACGGGACCTACTCAGTTACCATGAATGGAACAACGGTTGTTTCGTACGCTTCTTTCCAGTCGAGCCGACAAGTTCTTTTTCAAGCCGGAGCACCTGCTTCCATGGATCTGGCCATGTACACTGTCAACATGCCCGCAATGATGGGAGCTGGAAATGTGAGCATCTCCGGTACTGTCAAAAACTTTGGAACCACTCCGGTCAACTCCTTTATTCTCAATTATTCCGTTGACAACGGTACTGTTCAAACGCAAACGATTTCGGCCAACATTGCCGCGAATGGTCAGTACAACTTTACCCACCCCACACCTTGGATTGCAACCTCGGGAGAGCATGTCATACAAGTTTGGGTAGGTCTAGCAGATGGAACGCCGGATGGTTATCCTAACAACGACTCCCTTACGACTAACGTGAGCGTAGCTAGCCAGAGCGTAACACGCACCTCTGTAATGGAGGAGTTCACAAGTTCAACTTGCTGGCCCTGCGCTCAGGTCAATGCAACCTTCGACCCGCTACTCGCAAATATGAATGCCAACCAAGATGGTTCGCATTTGGCCGCCGTTAAGTATCAGATGAACTGGCCTGCACCTGGAACCGACCCCAGCTATAATGCAGATGGGAATACACGGAAATCCTATTACGGAGTGAATGGAATCCCTTACCCCATGGTTGACGGCAACTCCATTAGTCCAACATCATCTGCGCTCACCACTGCCATGGCAAAGCCTTCATTCGTCACGATGGATGTATCCTACACGCTGGTGGGTACCGACATTACTGTATCCGCCAATGTAACGCCTCGATTCAGTGGTTCGGGTTATAAGCTGTACCTCGTGGTTACTGAGGATTACTACCATTACCCAGATGCGTATACTAGTCAGAAGGATTATCACTTCGCCATGCGCAAGATTCTCCCCAATGGAGGAGGTATCACTCTGAGCTCCCTTGTTGCAGATGAGCAGCAAACAATTGAGCGGAGCTATACCCTGATCGAAGGCGGGGCCGCAAAGAACAATTTCAATCTTTGGGGAACTGTGGATGGCTTAACAGTTGTGGCCTTTGTCCAGAATATAGCTACAAAGGAAATTCTTCAAGCTGCATTTGCTACTCAAGCTGTAGTGGGGATCAAAGACAATGTGGCGAACGATCTTCTCCGGATCTGGCCGAACCCGACATCCGACCAAATCTACCTGCGCTACGGTCGGCCCCTATCTTCAGACGCCACTGTGGAGGTGTTCAATGCGCTGGGTGAGCGGGTACTGATCACCAAACGCAACTTCTCCAGCAAAGACAACATGGAGATGATAAACCTAGAAGGTCTGGGACAGGGTATCTATCTGGTTCGACTCATTGCGGATGGAATCTCATCTACTCAACGCATTACCCTCAGCAGATAAGAACTCATTTCATCATCGAAATAGGCCGACGGACCCACGGTGGTCCCTCGGCCTTTTCTTTGGCGCGGGCTTTGAGATAGTGGCATTATCCATACTCGACCGGGCCATGGTCCTAACGAACAAAACCACATGAAAAAGACCCTCTTCCTTCTCGCCTTTTCCCTTCCCATCCTGCTCGCTGCCCAAACCGGTAAACTCCCTGCGGTCACCGTGCAGAACATGAGCGGACAGAAAGTGTCCACCAGCACTTGGGAGAACGGAGGCAAGCCGATGATCATCAACTTCTGGGCTACATGGTGTGCCCCCTGCAAACGGGAACTGAACGCGATCAACGACCTCTACCCCGATTGGCAGGAGGAGACCGGTGTGAAACTGATGGCCGTGAGCATCGACGATACGCGCAGCATGAACCGCGTGAAGCCTTACGTGAACGGGCAAGCTTGGGACTACGAGGTCTTCCTCGACCCCAATGGCGACCTCAAGCGTGCGTTGAACGTGAACAACATACCGCACACATTCCTGGTGGATGGAAAAGGGAACATCGTTTGGCAGCACAACAACTACGAGCCGGGTGATGAGAACGAGCTATATCGGCAAGTGAAGAAGCTGGCCGGGAAGTGAGTACCGGTCTGATCAGGCGATGCTGTCCTGAATGAAATGGCCGAGCGAAGAGGTCGTGGGTGTTGGCATTCAGGTATAGTTTCCAATGTTCAGGAAGGAATGGAGCGTTCCGGATTGAAACGGTGATGTAATTTGCCCCATGTGATCACGGGCTAACACATCGTTAGCCGAAACGGAACATTATAGCATTTCCCTTTCCTCTGCTCCTGACCCTCCTTATTACCCGCCATGCATTCAAGCCCTAATCGCGGACTTCTCATTGCCGCCATCGCATTCTGTCTCTCCGGGGGTCTCTTCGCCCAGGGCGGCGGGCAGATCCATGGCAACTTCAGCATGGATGGTCAACTCTACAATGATGATGAGCAGATCGGAGCAGTGAAGCCACCTGCGGATTTCGGCCTCAACTCCTGGACCAACCTCAACTACCGAAACGGCCCCTTCGAAGCAGGCTTGCGTTTCGAAAGCTATGAACCTGCATTGCTGGGCTACCCTGCGGGCGCAGCCTATAAGGGCACCGGCATCGGTTATCGCTATGCCACCTTCCGTAAGGATGGATTGGAGGTGACCGCTGGCAATTTCTATGAGCAATTCGGCCAAGGCCTCGCCTTTCGCACCTATGAGGAGCGCTCCTTGGGTGTGGACAATGCAATGGATGGAGTGCGCGTGAAATTCAGTCCCGATACCGGCATCTATCTCAAAGGCATCATCGGCACGCAGCGTTTTGCCTTCGATAATGGCACCACGCAAGGTGTGGGCATCGTGCGAGGCATCGATGGGGAGATCTCCTTGGTGCAGGCCTTTCCACGCTTCTTCACCAAGCTGGCCGAAAAAGGGAACAACCTCATCCTCGGCGGTTCCTTCGTCAGCAAGTTCCAGCCCGATCAGGATCCCCAGTTGGAATTGCCGGAGAACGTAGGCACTTGGGCTGCGCGAGGGCATTACACCAATGCGAAGTGGGATCTATACAGCGAATACGCCTACAAGATCAACGACCCCAACGGGAGCAACAACAACATCTACAAGCCGGGCCAAGCCTTGATGGCCAATGCCACCTACAGCACCCGTGGCTTGGGCATCAGCGCCGGTGCGCATACCTATGACAACATGGTGTACCAGAGCGATCGTGGCGCACCCACCTTGTTCGATCTGAACATCAATTACTTGCCCGCCTTGGCGAAGCAGCACTCCTACAACTTGCCCGCTACCCTGTACCCCTATGCTACCCAACCCAACGGCGAAGTGGCCTACCAAGGTGAAGTGTTCTATAAGTTCAAGCGCGGCAGCAAGTTCGGTGGCAAGTACGGCACCAAGCTCACGTTGAATTGGAGCGGTGCATGGAGCTTGGACAGTACGGCTACACCGAATGACACCATTCATCTCAAGGGATACAACACCGAATTCTTCACCATGGGCGATCGCCAATACTTCAGCGATTTCAATGTGGAGATCCGCAAGAAATTCAGTGCGAACTGGGAACTGGCACTTACCTATCTGAACCTGGTGTACGATATCGAAACCATACAAGGAAAGGCGGGAGAGCCCGTTGTCTATGCGAACATGTTCATCTTGGAAGGATTGCACAATTTCAATGACCGGAACTCGGTCCGCTTCGAGCTGCAACAGCTCAGCACCAAACAGGACCATGGTGACTGGGCAACGGCCTTGGCCGAGTTCACCTTCAGCCCACATTGGTTCGTGGCGGTGATGGATCAATACAACTACGGTGGTGCAGTGGATACGGAGCAGGTCCATTACCCCATTGGCACCTTTGGATATATCCGGGGCGGATCCCGCTTTTCCTTCAGCTACGGCCGGCAGCGCGCAGGTATTTTCTGTGTAGGCGGAGTATGCCGTGTGGTTCCTGCATCCAACGGACTTACCGCTTCGATCACCACAACATTCTGAGCCATGCGCGATCTCATCATCCCAGTACTTCTTATCGCTGCGCTTTCCGGTTGCGACATCATCGACCAGCCCAAAGGAGACCTGGCCGCACCCACGCCACCGGGCGGTGGGAACGTGACACGCAACGTGTTGCTGGAGGACTGCACGGGCTTCCGTTGCAATAATTGCCCGGATGCCGCTACACGCGCCATGCAGCTGAAGGATATATACGGTGATCGCTTGGTGGTGGTAGGCGTTCACATGGTGAACACCTTTGCGGAACCCTTGCCGCCTAATTTTCTTACGGACTTCCGCACTCCTGCCGGGGCAGCATACGAGCAGACCTTCGACATATCGGCCTTGCCCACCGGATTGGTGAATCGCAAGAAGATCAACGGTAGTTGGCTCGTGAGCCGATATAGCTGGAGCACTGCTACTGCGGGTATGATCGATCAAGCGGCAGACATCGACCTGCGGATCGATACAATGAGTTATAACGCCAGTACGAACACCGTGTCGGGGAACATTACGGGAGTCGTGCTCCACCCTCTTTCAACAGCGCACAACATCACCATCTACCTCACGGAGGATCACGTGATCGACTGGCAGATCAATAGCCAGGTGACTCCACCGGATGTGCCCGACTATGAGCATCGCCATGTGCTTAGAGGCGCATTGAACAGCCCATGGGGAGGGCCGTTCATGGCCGTCACTGATCAGGTGGGCGATACGATCAGCCTTCCTTTCAGCTACCCGCTGCCTGGCAATGTGCTGCAACCCGATAACTGCGCTATTGTGGCCTATGTATACAGCACCAGCGGAGCGGACCAGTACGAGGTGAAGCAGGTGACCGAACGGAAGTTCGTTCCCTGAAGTGGCGTGGGCAAGGCCCCAACATACGGATCCGCTCCGGGGCTCGTTAATGCTTGAATGCACCACCGGAATGAGCCTTAGCAAGTTCTTAACGATCACTACCGGTGTGTTGCAAAGTGCTTAAGACCGACTTATCTTCAACCCACGTTTCGGATCTGCAAGCCGTTGCCAAACAGGAACCGTCATGAAGGAAAATGGAAGGAAGATGCTTGAGCTCAGCCAGCAAGTGCTAGAGAAAGTGAGCTTCGATCCCCGGTTGTTCCAAAAGGAACTCGTGAAGGCCGCCAAGTGGGTGGGTGCTCGTGATCAACTGCTTCTCAAGGCGTGGTGCTTGGCCACCTTCGGTCACATGTACAAGGATGTGATCCTGGAGGTGTTCCAACGTTCGATGCGGGTGTGAACTTTTCGTCACGCTGCAAGGAAGGCTGACCCGGAGTCGTTCAATTCCTGAAATTTCAGGCTCGGGAACATGGATGCCGTGTAGCAGCAACCGTTGATCATATTCTGTTCAGCACAACGCGCACGACTCACTCCATTCCGGTGTCCTCTGTGCTTCTGTGTTGTACCCCGCTCCGCAAGTATTCCAAGTTCCTCCTCAAGCCCGCGTACTTCGTGCGCTTCACTGGGCTGCCTTGGAAAAGCTCATCAAACAGCACTTCGGTCATGCCGTGCCATTCGTCGGCCGATAGCGCCATCAGCTCCGGCTTGGGGTTGAAGTCCGGCTCTTGGTGTGGTGTGCTGAAACGGTTCCACGGACATACCTGCTGGCAGATGTCGCAACCGAACGCCCAGTTCCTGAAGTCGCCGGCATCCGTTGGGATGGCGTCCCTCAACTCGATGGTATAGTAGCTGATGCACTTGCTACCATCCACACCGTAGGGTGTTATGGCATCCGTGGGACATGCATCAATGCAGCGCCTGCAGGTACCGCAATGATCGGTGGCGGGCGCATCCGGCGCCAACTCCAAGTCCAGGATGATCTCGCAGAGAAAGAAGAACGAGCCGTTCCCTTGGCGGATCACATTGGTATGCTTCCCGCGCCAACCGATACCCGCTTTCTGTGCCCATGCCTTCTCCATCACCGGCGCGCTGTCCGTGAAGCAGCGCATGGCCACTTCGCCGAACTGTTCGGTGATGAAAAGCATCAACGGCTTCAGCTGCTGCTTCACCACCTTATGATAATCACGACCGTAGGCGTAGGTGCTCAGCTTCGGAGCGGCTGGGTCCAATTGTTTGGGTTCCGTATAGTAGTTGTAGGCCAAGCTGATAACGCTCTTCGCGCCGGGTACGATCTTCCGCGGATCCAGCCGCATATCGAAGTGGTTGCCCATGTATTCCATGTCACCGTTCTTGCCCGCGCGCAACCACTGTTCCAAGCGGGGCGCTTCATCCTCCAGGAACGTCGCCTGCGCTACGCCACAGGCCAGAAAACCCAGCTCCACAGCCTTGGCTTTGATACGCTCGGAGCGGTCCTTCAGATCGATCATCTCAACCTACTTACTAGCCGTACGAACCTGCGGTCGCTGCCGCCGATCACTCAAAAAGACTACCCGGCTTGGCGGTAGGGGCCTTGCCGAGATGCTTGTATGCACGCTCCGTGGCTTGCCTGCCGCGCGGCGTTCGCATGATGTAGCCTTCCATGATCAGGAAGGGTTCGTACACTTCCTCGATGGTGCCACTTTCTTCGCCGACCGCCGTGGCCACGGTGTTCAACCCCACAGGACCGCCTGCGAACTTATCGATGATGCAAAGCAGGATCCGATTATCCATTTCATCCAGGCCGTGCGCGTCCACGTTCAGCGCCTTTAGCGCATGCTTCGCGATGGCCATATCGATGGCCCCGTCCCCTTGTATCTGGGCAAAATCACGCACGCGCCGCAGCAAGGCGTTGGCGATCCGAGGCGTACCACGGCTGCGGCGTGCGATCTCGTGTGCGGCCTCATCCACGATGGGCACGTTAAGTAGCCCCGCTGAGCGCTTCAGGATACCTGTAAGGGTTTCCGAATCGTAATAGTCCAAACGGCTGTTGATGCCGAAACGGGCGCGCAAGGGGGCCGTCAAAAGGCCGCTGCGTGTAGTGGCACCAACCAACGTGAACGGGTTCAAATTGATCTGAACCGTGCGCGCATTGGGCCCTGCATCGATAACCAGATCGATGCGATAGTCCTCCATCGCACTGTAGAGATACTCCTCCACGATCGGGCTCAAGCGATGGATCTCATCGATGAAAAGCAGATCGTTCGGCTCCAGGTTGGTAAGCAGCCCGGCCAAGTCAGCGGGTTTGTCCAGAACAGGACCGCTGGTGACCCGCATGCTCACGCCCATTTCCTGGGCTATGATGCCCGCCAAAGTGGTCTTGCCCAACCCGGGCGGCCCGTGAAGGAGGACATGGTCCAAGGCTTCACCTCTTTGCTGCGCCGCTTGCACGAACACCTTCAAGTTGTCCGTAACGGCTCGCTGGCCCGCAAACTCCTCGAACCTCCTAGGTCGTAGCACTTGTTCCATCTCCTTGTCGGAGGCGGAGCGCTGCTCGTGACGTACATCAAACTGGTCGGGCATAGGGCCAAAGTTAACCGTGCTGCTTGGGTTGCAGGTCGGTCCAGAGATCGCCTAAGAACACCTTCAGCCCGAAGAGGTAGATCGGCGCAGATAGCGTTTCATCCAGTTCCGCGTTGGTGAGTACCAAGCGAAAGCCCCAGCCCGCACTGACGCCGAAATAACGCAGGAAGCGGTACTGCACCGTCATCGAAGGCTCATACAGGAAGAGAAAGGCGCGTTTCAGCTGTTGCTTCTCGCCCTCCGCATCATCATAAACGAGTGAACCACCGCCCAAACCGAACTGTACAGGGATCCGCACTTCCCAAGGCCCACGCTGGTAGAAGGCATATTCCACGTACGGCGTCACATAACCCAAACGCAAGCGCACCGGTGTGGCCGCAACACCGTTGACCGTGCGTAGCTGCTCCACGGGGCTGGCGAGGAATGTGTAGCCAACGCCATATTGAAAGCGGCCGGCATGTTCCAAGCCCACCTTCACACCCATCAGGCGCACGTTGCTGTTGCTGATGAATGATCCCCTGGAATCCAGTTTGGCGATGAACTTGGGCCGCTGGTGGCTGAAAAGAACCAAGCTGTCCAACAATTGGGCATGTGCGGCTGCAACCATTACGCTGTAGCACAGCACCATGCCGGCCCGGAACAGGAAAGTCCGCACTACCCGTGCGGACTTTCCCAATGACCTGGATGATCCAAGGTCCATCAGTACAAGATCAATGGTCCTCCTCGCCTTCTTCCAGCGGAACGGTCTGCGGGACATAATCCTCCAGCTTGCCGGGCTTGCTGTAGTCATACGGCCAACGATACACCGTTGGCAGCGGGCCGGGCCAGTTCCCGTGGAGATGTTCCACCGGTGCTGTCCATTCCAGCGTGTTGCTGTGCCATGGGTTTTGTGGGGCCTTCTGCCCACGCCAGATGCTGTGGAAGAAGTTATAGGTGAATACGATCTGCACCACACCGCCCAAAATGGCGAAGAGGGTGATCATCACGTTGAGGTCCACGAAATGCCCTTGGAACATGGGGAACTCCGTGTAGTCATAGTATCGTCGTGGTCCGCCGGCGAGGCCCACATAGTGCATGGGAATGAAGACCCCGTATGCAGAAACCAAGGTGACCCAGAAGTGGATGTAGCCCAGCTTGGTGTTCATCATGCGCCCATACATGCGGGGGAACCAGTGGTATACACCGGCCATCATGGCGAAGATCGCGCTCACGCCCATCACCATGTGGAAGTGTGCCACCACGAAGTAGGTATCGTGCACTTGGATGTCCAAGGCGCTGTTGGCCACGATGATACCGGTGAGACCACCGGCAATGAAAGTGGAGACCATGCCAATGCTAAAGAGCATTGCGGGAGAGAAGATGATGTTGCCGCGCCACAGGGTAGCGATGTAGTTGAACACTTTCACCGCACTCGGGATCGCGATCAGCAGGGTGGTGAACACGAAGACCGAGCCGAGGAAGGGGTTCATGCCGGTAACGAACATGTGGTGACCCCATACCAGGAAGCTCAGGAACGAGATGGCCATAAGTGAGCCGATCATGGCACGGTAGCCGAAGATGGGCTTGCGGCTCATGGTGGAGATCACCTCCGAACTGATGCCGAATGCCGGGAGGATCACGATGTACACTTCCGGGTGACCGAGGAACCAGAAGAGGTGCTGGTATAGGATCGGACTTCCACCCATGTTGTCCAAGGCCTCTCCTGCGATATGGATCTCGCTCAAGTAGAAGCTCGTGCCCATCAACCGGTCCATGATCAGGAGCAACACCGCACTAACCAGAACGGGGAAAGCGAGCACACCTACGATGGCGGTAAGCAACAGTGCCCATACGGTCAACGGGAGGCGCGTCATCCGCATGCCCTTGGTGCGCAGGTTGAGCACGGTAACGATATAGTTGAGGCTGCCCATGAGGGAGCCTGCGATGAAAAGGATCATGCTGAAGAGCCAGAGCGTCATACCTGTTCCCGATCCCGGTATGGATTCAGGCAGCGCGCTCAATGGCGGGTATACTGTCCAACCACCTGCCGCAGGTCCACTTTCCACGAACAGCGAGGAGAGCATCATGATGGATGCGGCCAGGAAGAACCAGAAGGAGAGCATGTTGATGAAACCGCTCGCCATGTCCCTTGCTCCGATCTGGAACGGTATCAACAAGTTGCTGAACGTCCCTGATAGCCCCCCCGTTAGCACGAAGAACACCATCAACGTACCGTGAATGGTGACCAACGCGAGGTACATCGAAGAGCTGAGTACACCATTGGGTGCCCACTTGTCCCCTAGGAAAAAGTGTGTGAAGGCGAAACTCTCGCCGGGGAATGCGATCTGCAAGCGGAAGATCATGGACATGATCATCGCGATCCACGCCATGACAATGGCCGTGATCAGGAACTGCTTGCTGATCATCTTGTGATCATGCGAGAAGATGTACTTCGAGATGAAGCTCTCCTTATGTTGATGATGGTCCGCGTGGGCGTGGCCGCTATCGGCCGCCGACGGATTGACTACGGCGCTCATGGTCTCAGTTCGATTGATTGTTCGTTCCAGCGGCTGCCTCAGCCTCACCGGCGATCTCCGTCTTCACAGTATCCGAGGTAGTGGCTGCTGCCTCGTTCTTGGTATCGGGCTCCGAGGATCCCGGCTTTTCGAATATCGGTAGCATGATGTTCCATACCTTGAAGGCACCTGGGCTCTCTACGATCAGTGGTGCTTGCATATTATAGTGCGAGATCCCGCATACCTTATTGCACATCAGGATGTAATCGAAATCCGGATTGTCGGTGATCGTCCGCATACTGTCCGTAGTGATGGTGGTGTTCAGGTGCATGCGCGTGGCCATGCCGGGCACGGCGTTCATCTGGGCACGCATGTGTGGCAGGTAGGCGCTATGGATCACATCCTGACTACGGATCACCAATTCCACATCCGTGTTCACCGGCAGATGGAACTCCTTGGTCACCTTGTCGTCGGCACCGTGCAGGTAGGTGCTGTTCTCGCCATTGGCCGCGATATCCTGCTCCATCAAGGTGCGCAGACCCATGATCCGTTCGATCAAGCGGTTGAGGTGTGCGATCTCCTCCTCCTTCTCCTTTATTTTGCTCTTTGGAAGCACTTCCTTCCGGGCATCGAGGTCGGCTTTCGCATTATCCACTTCCTCGTGCAGGCCAGCCAATCGCGCAGCGATGGTCTTATGCGTTACAATGCCCAGCGGGTTCTCCCCGGTGATCAAGCGGAAATCAATGGCGCCCAACTTGCCATCCTTGCCGGGATAGCGGAATGTCCAGTCGAACTGTTTGGAGTAGACCTCCACTTCCATGGTGCCCGGGACCGGGGCAGCCGTGATCTTGTTCCACACGTTAAGGCCATAAATGATCACCGCCACAAGCACTACGGAGGGGATCACCGTCCACAACAGCTCCAATTTATTGTTGTGTGGATACCAGAAAGCCTTGCGTCCGGCACGGTGGTAGTACCTGCCCGCGAAGTAGAACAAGGCGATGTTGGTCCCGAAGAAGACGATGCCCAATATCCACCAATTGAAAGTGAACATGCCATCGATCATTTCACCTTGGGTGCTGGCCGGGGGTGGCAGGAACACATCACCATACTCCAACGGCAGCCAAAGGAACCAGAGCAGGTAAATGGCACCAAAGGCCCACATCATCCGCCCGGAGATACGGTTGTCCCTTTCTGGGATCTCTTCTTCCCGCAGTCCGCGCAATTCACTGGTCAGCTCAGCCACCCGGCTCAGGCGGAGAACCACCATGAAGCCAAGTACGAGGACCACAAGTATCAATAACGTCGTCATGCTATTCGATTATGCTCGGTTATGACTCTGATCAAATGTGGTGATGAACGCTTTCCTCCAGGAATGGGTGTGCCACCACGGTGAGCGGTGCCTTGGCCAAGGCCGCGAGTACCGTACGGATGAAGATCCCCAAGAAGGCCACGAAGAAGCCCACCTCCAGGATACCGATCCGGATGAAGTGGGGGCCCAATGCACCAGGCATGATCATCTGGACCGTATCCAGCCAATGCCCGATAAAGATGATAATACCCACGCCGATGAGGTACCGTGCTGACCGCTTGGAGTCGCGGCTCATCAACAGCACCATGGGAAGGGCGAAGTTGATGAAGAACATCCCCCATACCAACCAAGGGTGTTGGTTGTTCCGGGTGAAGAAATAGGCGCTTTCCTCGGGAATGTTCGTATACCATGTCAGCAGGTACTGTTCGAAGTAAAGGTAGCTCCAGAGAAAACTGACGGCAAACATCCACTTCCCCATGTCCTGGATGTGGCTGCCGTTCACTTGGGGTAGGTAGCCCTTCCCTTTCAGGTAGAGCACCAAGATCACTGCGGTTATCATCCCGCTGGCCCAGATGCCACCGAAGACATACCACCCGAAGAGGGCGCTCTTCCAATGCACATCAATGCTCATGATCCAGTCCCACGCCATCACTGAACTCAAAAAAGCGAAAAGCAGGATGAACACCACACTGCGCATGTAGGTCTTCCAATGCGAACGCATCAAGGCTTCGCCGGTCTCGCCATCCATGCGCAGGCTTTGTGCACGGAACCAGCGGGCAAACAGAACGAACACGGCCATGATCAAGATCACCCGGATCCAGAAGAACGGCTTGTTCAAGTAGGGTGTTAGTTTATTGATGTGGGCATCGTAGTGCAAAGGATCACTTATATCCACGGTCCGTGCATCCATCCATGGCCAGATATGGTTCAGGCCAATGGAACCAGCTACCAACACCAGAAGGATCGGTAGGACCCCCCACGGCAAATAGGTTGAGATCCCCTCGAAGACCCGTTTCAGTAATATGGTCCACCCCGTTTCGGTGATGTGGTTGAGCGCGTAGAAGAACAAAGCACCCAACGAAATGAAGAAAAAGAAAAGTGCATTGGCATAGAACGCCGCCCAGGTGTACTGTTTATGGTCGGTATGGTCGCCCATGAAACCGAAGGCCGCCATCACCAAGCCAATGATGATCAGCGCCAAGGGGATCGTGCGGGCCCGTTTGCTAATGGTGAAATTCATTGCTCCTAGTTTGATCACTTGGCTTCCGTGGATGCTGTCGTTGTACTATCCGTGGCCGAGGCAGCACCGGGCATTTTCCCATCATGCTGCAGATACTTCACGTATTGGATCACGAGCCAACGTTCCTTCTGGTTGATCTGGCTGGCATGGCTGCCCATGGCAATATTCCTTCCGTAGGTAATGGAATGGAACATCTTTCCTTCGGACAGGTCCTTGAGTTGAGTGCCGTCATAGGCGGGGGGAGGTGGGTAGTTACCCTTTTGCACCACCGGGCCATCCCCCTTTCCTGTGGGACCATGGCATTCGATGCAGAATTTTTCATAGATGAGCTTGCCCTGCTCCACGGTCGCTACGGTCATGGGAATGGGGCTGTGCAGCTCACGTCCGGCCTGCTCATATCCTTCCGGGGTGTGGGGGTAGGGATATGGGAAGTTATAGGAGGCATCGGCCTCGTCGCTCGAAAAAACAATAGTGCCATCCACTGGAAGCCGAGCGCTTGTGGTATTCCGTTGAGCCATGGCCGTACTATCCCCGAAATAATACGGGTCTTGACCGTAGTCCACATAGGCCTCAATGGCTGGGCTACGGTACATGTCCGGCATATACTCCCGACCGGGACTATCGGGGTCGCTGTTGCAACCCATGAACAAGGCCATTCCACCAAGGGCGGCGACCAGGGTGACCGGGTTGATGTTCTTGCTCTTCATGCTCAGCATTGGCGTTCATTGATCTCGAACACGGGGGTCTCACGCAGCATGCCGGTAATGGCTTCCGGTGCATGATGCTGATTGTCCGCCGTGCGCAGTTCGATGATGAACTTATCGTCGGTGCTGCGTGGGTCCGGGTTGCGGGCGGGCATTCCGGGCAGCGTCTTATTACGGATCAGGTAGGTGATGGCCATTCCATGGGCGGCACACAGGACGGTGAACTCAAACAACACCGGAACGAAACCCGTGACGTTCTGGTAATAGTACTGGTTGGGCTTACCACCGATGTTCATCGGCCAGTCGTAGATCGACATGTAATACGTACCCAGTACGGCCAAGGACAGGCCGAACACGCCGAACATGAATGATACAATGCCCAATCGGGTCCTCTTCAATCCTAGAATGGGATCGATGCCATGCACGGGGAATGGGCTGAACACATCGCGCACATTCACTCCTGCAGTGATCAACTTACGCGCAGCGGACTTCAGGACCTCGGGGTCCTCGTAAACCGCATAGATGACTTTATTGGCCATGTCGCTCAATGCTGTGATTTGGGTAACACATCTCCCTTGTAACTCTCACCGCTGGACTTCAGGATGCTCTTCAGCTCATTGAGGGCCAGCACCGGGAAGTAGCGCGCGAAGAGCAGGTAGAAGGTGAAGAAGATACCGATCGTTCCCAGGAAGGTGCCCACATCCACCCAAGAGGGGTAGAACATGGTCCATCCTGAGGGCATGTAATCGCGGTGCAGGCAGAGCACAATAATGTCGAAGCGCTCGAACCACATGCCCACGTTGATGACGATCGAAATGGCCCAAGCCCAGAAGAAGCTGGTGCGGATCCGACGGAACCACAGCATCGCAGGGATCAGGATGTTGCAGAGCATCAATGCCCAGAAGGCCCACCAGTACTGGCCCGTGGCTGCGCCTACGGACATGTACGTGTAGTACTCGTACTCCACGCCGCTGTACCAACCCATGAAGAACTCGGTGGCATATGCCACGGCAACAATGCCGCCTGTGACCATGATCACGATGTTCATGTATTCCACGTGCTTACGGGTCACATAAGCCTCCAAATTCATCGCCTTACGCATGATCAGCAGCAGTGTCTGCACCATGGCAAAGCCGGAGAAGATGGCACCGGCAACGAAATAGGGTGGGTAGATCGTACTGTGCCAACCGGGCACCAGGGAAGTGGCGAAGTCCATCGATACCACGGAGTGTACCGAGAACACAAGCGGGGTTGCCAGACCGGCCAGCACCAAACTGACCTCCTCAAAGCGCTGCCAAGCCTTCGCATTACCCGACCAGCCGAAAGATAGAACGGAGTAGAAGCGCTTCTGCCATGCCTTGGTCACGTGATCGCGCAAGGTGGCAAAGTCAGGGATCAAACCGATGTACCAGTAGACCACGGATACGGAGAAGTAGGTGGAGATGGCGAACACGTCCCAAAGCAAGGCCGAGTTGAAGTTCACCCAAAGTGAGCCGAACTGGTTCGGCAACGGGAACACGAAATAGGCCAGCCAAATGCGACCCATGTGGATCATGGGGAACACGGCAGCCATCATCACGGCAAAAATGGTCATGGCCTCGGCCGAGCGGTTCACGGCCATCCGCCATTTCTGGCGGAACAACAGCAGCACCGCACTGATGAGCGTGCCTGCATGACCGATACCAACCCACCAAACGAAGTTGGTGATGTCCCAAGCCCAGTTGATGGTCTTGTTCAGACCCCATGTCCCGATCCCTTTGCTGATCAGGTAGAGGATACATCCCACTCCGTACAAGGCGATCACCGAAGCAATGGTGAGCAGGATGTACCAAGTCCGTGGGGCCTTGTTCTCGATCGGCGCAACCACATCGGCTGTGATGTCGCCATACGTCCTGTGGCCCAGGATGAGTGGAGGTCTAATAGCTGATTCTTGATGCATGTTACCGGTCTCTCTTAGGCTTGGTAGTTATCATCATCAGAGGTGTTGCGCACCTTCACGAGATAGTTGACGTTGGGCTGTGTGCCGACCTCCTCGAGCATTTGATACCCGCGGGGGTTGTCGCGACCTGCACGCACCTTGCTATCCACATCGTTCAGGTCGCCGAAGGTGATGGCCCCGAAGCCACATGCAGCCGAGCATGCCGTTTCGATGTCGCCATCGCGAACAGGCCTTCCATCCTTCTTGGCTTCGAGCTTTCCTGCTTGGATGCGTTGTACACACAAGGAGCACTTCTCCATGACACCGCGGCTACGCACCACCACGTCCGGATTCAGGATCATACGACCCAGTTCATCCCAGGCGGGATTCACTTGGCTAAAGTCCTCTGTCAAATAGTTGAACCAATTGAATCGACGCACCTTGTACGGGCAGTTGTTCGCGCAATAACGCGTACCGATGCACCGGTTGTAGGTCATCATGTTCAACCCTTCCTCGCTGTGTGTGGTTGCCGCCACCGGGCAAACCGTTTCGCACGGGGCATGGTTGCAATGCTGGCACATCATCGGGATGAAGATCACCGATGGGTCCTTGCTCGGCCTTTCCATGCTGGCGAGCTTCCCGGCCCAGCTCAACCCCGGGTCATTCTCCTCGGTGTCACTGGTGTAATAGCGGTCGATCCGCAGCCAATGCATTTCACGGCTTCTGCGAACCTCGTCCTTACCCACCACGGAGATGTTGTTCTCGCTGTTACAGGCGGTGATGCACGCCCCACAACCGATGCAGCTATTGAGGTCGATGCTCATGCCCCAACGGTGGCCCATCTCGGCTACGGGGTGTGCGGCCCAAAGATCGATCGAGGTGGCAGGCACCCGGTCCAGGGCGTTGATCTTGCCATCTTCGTTCACGTCCTCATGCACCGCCAACGTATGCGGTGGATTGTAGGTCTCTTCGGGTTTGTCCAGGGCCCATACCGTAAAGGAGGTCTCCCTCACAATGCTGCCGCGGTCCGCCCCGGTCATCTGGGTCTGGGTGAGCGCAACGGCATAGGTGCCACCTGTTACCTCCACAGTGGCATCCAAAGCCTCGTACCGAACGGTATTACCACGCAAGCTGGTCCATGGGTAGGCATTCTTGCCCACAGGGGCCACAGTACCGTCGGCGTTGCGCATGCATGCTGCACGGCCTACGCGTTCCCCGTTCGCACCACGGCCATAGCCAAGTGCTACTGCGATGGTTCCGGATGCTTGGCCCGGGCTCAACAAGGCCGGCAGGTCCATGGCGACCCCGTTCACGGTGACCCTAAGCACATTCGCCGGATGTTCCTGCCCGATGTACAATTGCTTAAAGCTCTTGCCTGTAAGGGCGCTCAGGTCTTCCGGCGAAATGCAGACGTAATTGTCCCAAGTGGCTTTGGTGATGGGGTCGGGCAACTCCTGGAGCCAAGGATTATTGGCATGGATACCGCTTCCGATCGCCTCGGACGTATACAGTTCAACTTCCCATTCGCCCTTACCATTGGTGCTCTCGATCGCGCGTTTGGCCGCATCGGAAAGGTCAGCAGTGAAGGCGGTGGGCTCACTCGAAGAGGAAGTGGCGCTGGTGTAAACACCATCGTGCAAGTGCTGGTCCCATGATCCTGGCATGGTATCCTTCACCACGGTTTGCACGAACGAGCGCCAATCACCTTCCGAACCGCTCCACTTCAACAAGCTATGCCCCCATTGGCGGGTATCGAACAAGGGACGGATCGTAGGTTGCGTCAGTGCAAAAACACCCGACTTCGGATTGCTGTCACCCCAGCTTTCCAACCAGTGGTGATCAGGGGTGATCCAGTTGCACAGCGAGGCGGTCTCGTCCGCATGGCTGCTGAAACTCACGCTCAGTAAAGCCTTTTGGAGGCCGGTCTTGAATTCCTCTGCATTGGGCAGGGTATATGCCGGGTTCACTCCATGGATCAGAATGGCACCCACGGAACCCGCGTTCAAATCCTTCACCAATTGCGCCATTGCGGCATCGTTGCCTTGGAAGAAGGGAGAGGCGTTGCGGATATCAATGGTGCTGCCGTAGTTGGAAAGCATGCTATTGATGCTGTTCACCAACACTTGGACGCCTTCATCGTTGATGCCGCACATCACCACGCTCTTGCCCTTTGCAGCAACCAGCTCCTTGGCGCACTGGGCCACGGCAGCTGCCGTCGCATCATCCATTTTACCGCCACCTGCGCGGTTTCCCCCGATCTTTTCGGCTATGGCATCATGCAGACCCAATACCACATGGGGAAGCTGGCTGATCTTGGTTCCTATGCGCCGATCAGCGTTGGCACCGGTCATGCTCATGCGCGCCTCGAACTGCCAGTGCCTGCTCATGGGTAGGCGTTCGGTGGCATCCTCGGGCTTGCGCCGACTGGCGTACTGCCAAGTGTTTTCGTTCGTGCTTCCCCAGTTACTGAGGAAGTCGGCACCGATGCCCACCACCACATCCGCCTTGGTGAGGTCGTACGATGGGAAGGCCCACTTGCCGAAGCTCTTGAGGTTGGCGCTGGCGATGCCGGCATAGCTCACGGGGTCGTACTGCACATGCTCAACCGAACCACCCACGTTCACGCTCACAGCCGGATCCCCGCTGTTGAGCTTCAAGTTATGCTTGGTCCGGAATACATCGATCGCCGCCTTGAGACTGGGACTGATCACCGTATGGGTCAGGAGCACGATGCGCTTACCGGCAGCGCTCACTTTGCCCAATCCCTCCATGATCGCCTTGTCCGCGTTGCTCCAACTATGCTGCGCGAAGTTGCCCTCGGCCACCTCCATGGGACCTGGTAGCCGCTCGCTGTCATAGAGGGAAAGCACACTGCTGTTCACACGTGCGTTCACCGCACCCTTTCCTATGCGTGGGTCCCGGTTGATCCCGAAACGAGGATTTCCGGTGACATGGATCGGACGCCCTTCACGGGTCTTCACCAACACGTTGGCGAAATCCTCCCCATCGTAGTAGGTGCTGGCATACCAATTGGCTACACCCGGGGTGATCTCCTCGGGCTTGTTCACGTACGGAATGCTCTTGATCACAGGTGCTTCGCAGGCGGCCAAGGTGGCGGCCCCCACGGAGAAACCCAGGAATTTCAAGAAATCGCGGCGGCTCGTGGTGGAGCCGGTAATGCTCCCATCGGCCAGCACTTGGTCCAACGGCATGGGTTCATTGAACTCCTCCGCCCCGACGTTGGCCGGTAGGCCTGCAGGGTCCATCTCGGACAAATCCTGCCAGTATCGCTTCTTGCTCGACATCTGTGTTCGCTGATCGGTCTTAGTAATGGCACTTGGCGCACTCCCAGCCGCCAAGTTCACGAACGGTGATCTTCTCGTCCTCCAAATATTTTTTCAGCTCGCGCTGCCCCATCGGGGTTTCCGCCAAGCGGCGGTGTATCTCCTTATAGTACCCGTTGTCGGAACCGGCCACGGTCACCTCGGTGGTGTTGTGGCAATCCAGGCACCAAGCCATGGTCAACGGACTCCACTGTTGCACTTGGTCCATCTCGGTGTCCACTGGACCATGGCACTTCTGGCATTCGATCTTACCCACGGCCACGTGCTGCTCATGGCTGAAATAAACGTGGTCCGGTAGGTTGTGGACCTTGTTCCACACGATCGGTTTTTCATGACCTGTGTACGTCATCGTAGTGGGATCCCAACCCGTGGCCTCATAGATCTTGGCGATCTCCTCAGTTCCTGTCGTAGGACCTTCGCTCACTGCTTGGTGGCAATTCATGCACACGTTGGCGCTGGGGATCCCGGCATGCTTGCTCTTCTCAGCACTGCTGTGGCAGTACTGGCAACTGATCGCCAAGTTATCGGCGCCAGCGTGCAGGGTATGGTTAAAGTTGATGGGCTGTGATGGTTTGTAGTGTTCTGCCTTGTCACCACCATACACACCGATCCGGAAAAGGTAGTTCCAACCCAGAACGGCCAACCAGACCACGATCAAGAGCACCGCTACAGAGGCCCAACCCTTGTTTCGGCCGGCCCAGCGCCTAATGCGGCCCCATGTTCCCAAGGCAGGCTCGGGTGCCTTACCGTGCTTCTCACGTACCGCATTGGATAGTTGGTGGCGCACACCTCCCAAGGAGAGCAGCACCAACAACAGCAACAGGCCCGTGATCACAAGCCATTCCCAATTGCTCGAAGGAGCCGCAGTTGTTTCCGTTGCAGCTGCCGTATCTGCCTTCTTTGCGCCAGGCGGAGCATAGTTGTCGGCGTAATACAGGATCGCATCGATATCCTCATTGGTCACCGCTTGGGGCGGCATCACGATCTTGTTGTGATCCTCGAATACCTGTTTGGCATGCGCATTGCCACTCTTGATGTACGCTTGGCTGTTCTTGACCCACTCATGCAGATCACCCTTCCCTTCCCAACGCGCCGTGGCGCCGGCCACCGCAGGACCGGTCATGTCCTTGTCGGGTTTGTGGCAGCTTCCGCAGTTCGCCTTGAAGAGCTTCTCGCCTTGATCGTAGACCGCTTGGTCCACTTGGGCGTAAGCTCCAGCCGATATCAGCAGGAAAGCAAGAATGGCAGCATGACCGAACAGCCCGGTTGAGCGCTTAAGAAGCCTGAATACAAGGGACATTCCAAACGATTTTGATTGCGGATCCCTGCGGATCAGCGCCGCGCAAAAGTAGCTTCCAAGCAATAAGGGCGTAGCCATCCGACCAACGGATACCCCGTAACCGGCCTATTTAGAACCGTTCTAAGAATGGGTGAAGCAGTGGTAAGCCGCACCCTCACAAGGAAAACACTTGTCACAGGTGTGTAATTTCCATCACCCGATTTCCATTGTAGGAACCCCTTAAGAAGGCTGGAAAACAGCGCTTCGCTCCTTTTTCAACTGACTTTAGCACACTGCTTGCCGGGTGGTTCGAGCACAGGTACATTTGGCCGCCACATGCGCAAGCTTCCGCTCCTCTTTCTCCTTCTGCTCACCGGTTCACTCTCCGCTCAGGATGACCTCCGGCTGTTCAAACCGGCCAGTATGTCAGCCGATAGTAGTGCCCGCGTCGAGGTCACTCCTTATCCGCAAGCATCGCCGAAAAGGGACACCGTAATACCCGGTAACGTTCAAGTCATGGAGAGCGACCGCATCAAGGTCCTGATGACCAACTATGCTGCCAAGAAACAACCACTGAAGGGTTATCGGATACAGATCTACCTGGGGGATCGCTCCACGGCGGAAAATACGCGACGCACATTCCTCTTGCAGCATCCCGATACACCGGCATACCTGAGTTATCTTGCTCCTAATTTCCGCGTCCGTGTAGGTGATCTACGTGATCGCGTAGCGGCGGAATACCTCCGTGAATCCTTGAAGAATGAATTCCCCGGGCTGTACGTGGTTCCCGACGAAATAGAGCCACCTCGCCTAACTACGCTGAAGGACGCTGAGGGCATGGGTCCCGCCGACAAGGTCCGCTAAGGCGAGATCAGCCGTTCATCGCGACATTTGGACCGCCTCGCGATCCGAAATCGCCAATTCCCAAATGCGGAGGTGGACGAAAACAGATCAGCTCACGTGCCTGTGAACGTGCCACACACACGGTTGGTAGATACAGTTCTACCACTAGGGATCACAACTGTGGAATTGCCTTACCGCTGCAGATAGGAACTCAATCCTCCAAGGTTCGCTTTACCTCCACCATCTCGAAGGCCTCGATATGGTCGCCCACCTTGATATCGTTGAAGTTCTTGATGCTCAGGCCGCACTCGTAACCGTGCGTGACCTCCTTCACGTCATCCTTGAATCGCTTCAGGTCGCTCAACTCTCCGGTGTACACCACGATGCTATCGCGGATCAAACGGACCTTGTTGTTACGGCTGATCTTGCCATCCAGCACATAGCAGCCGGCAACGGTGCCCACTTTGCTGATCCGAAATGTGTCGCGTACCTCGGCCGTTCCTACCACCTTCTCCTCCTCCTTCGGAGTGAGCATGCCTTCCATGGCCTGCTTCAATTCCTCGATGGCGTCGTAGATGATGGAATAGAGGCGGATCTCGATCTCTTCGTTCTCCGCGAGCCTACGCGCACCCACGGTGGGGCGCACCTGGAAGCCGATGATGATGGCATTGGATGCTGATGCGAGCAACACGTCGCTCTCTGCAATGGGGCCTACCGCCTTGTGGATCACGTCCACCTTGATACTTTCGGTGCTGAGCTTCAGCAAGGAGTCGGTAAGCGCTTCCACGGAGCCGTCCACATCACCCTTCACAATGACGTTGAGTTCCTTGAAGTCACCGATCGCCAAGCGACGACCGATCTCGTCCAAAGTGATGTGCTTCCGGGTGCGGATCCCTTGTTCGCGTTGCAATTGCTGCCTGCGTGTAGCGATCAAGCGTGCTTCTCGCTCGTCCTCCATCACATGGAAGCGGTCACCCGCGTTGGGTGCCCCATCCAGACCGAGAATGGATACCGGCACACTGGGGCCGGCCTCGGCCACCGGTTGTCCGCGTTCGTTGAACATGTTACGGACACGGCCACTGAACTGGCCTACGAGTATCACATCGCCCTTGCGCAAGGTTCCGCCCTCCACCAGTAAGGTGGTCACATAGCCGCGGCCCATTTCCAAGGTACTCTCGATCACTACGCCCGTACCGCGCTTTTCCGGGTCGGCCTTCAAGTCCAGGATATCGGCTTCCAAGAGCACCTTCTCGAGCAACTGATCGATGCCGATGCCCTTTTTCGCGCTGATCTCCTGGGTCTGGAACTTACCTCCCCATTCCTCCACGAGGATGTTCATCTGGGAGAGTTGTTCACGGATCTTATCGGCGTTGGCGCCTTCCTTGTCGATCTTGTTGAAGGCGAACACCATGGGCACACCTGCGGCCTGTGCGTGGTTGATCGCTTCACGGGTTTGCGGCATCACGCTGTCGTCAGCGGCGATCACGATGATCGCGATGTCGGTGACCTGTGCACCACGGGCACGCATGGCGGTAAATGCCTCGTGACCCGGAGTGTCCAGGAATGCAATGCGCTTACCATTGTCCAAGGCCACACTGTACGCACCGATATGCTGTGTGATGCCTCCCGCCTCACCCGCGATCACGTTGGCCTTGCGAATATGGTCCAGCAAGGAGGTCTTACCATGGTCCACGTGGCCCATTACGGTAACGATCGGTGCACGAGGGAGGACCCGATCGGGATCATCGGCCTCCTCCACGGTAACATCCTGAACATCCGCACCCACGAACTCCACCTTGAAGCCATACTCGTCGGCGATCACCGCCAAGGTCTCAGCATCCAGCCGTTGGTTGATGCTCACCATCATGCCCAGTGAGAAATAGGCCTTGATAATGTCCGTTACCGGTACATCCATCATGGAGGCCAATTCGCTGGCGGTCACGAATTCCGTGACCTGCAAGGTGCGGCCGGCAAGCTGGCGTGCTTGGTTCTCTTCTTCGCGGCGCTGGTAGCGCTCTTGGCGTTTGTCGCCACGGCGTTTCGAGGCCCGGCCTCTTCCTCCTCCTCCGGTCAATCGAGCAAGGGTTTCGCTCACCTTCCGTTTCACGGCATTCTCATCCAGTTCACCCGGACGACCAGTAGTGGCCTTGCGCTGCTCTTGTTGCACCACGCGGCCCACATTCACCGGGCCTGGTTTTACAATGCGTTTGCGGCGCCCACGGTCCTTATCCCGGTCGCTGGGCTTGCGCTCACGTTCCTTGGGCAGTTCAATTCGACCCACGGTCTTGGGACCGGCCAACTTCTCCACGTTCACCCGGATGGTCTCCGGCTCGGGCGCTTTGGCAGGAGGCTGAGGTGCCGAGGCCGAAGGAGTGGCAGCGGCTGGTTTCGCTTTCTCCGCCGGTGGTACTGGTGTTGCGGTCTTGGGTGGAGGAGCAGCCTTTTTCGGCGCACTCAGGTCGATCCTACCAACGGTCTTGGGTCCAGCAACGCGCTGTGGCGAGGCTCGGTATACGTCCGACGACTCCGTCCGTGGTGCCGGCTTTTCAGCCTCAGGCTCAGGGACCTTCGCTTTCGGCGCTTCCTTCTTTTCGGATGTTTTGGGCTTCGGCGCTTCAGTTACGGGAGCTTCAGCTTTCTTGGCTTCGGGAGGCACCGGTACCGCCTTCGGCGCTGCGGGCGGGGGTTCCGGTACCGGTGTTTCCACCGGATCGGGAACGCTGGCCAAGGCCACCACTTCCCGCTCTTGGCGCTCCTGGATCACCTGCTTGCTCGCTTCCTTTTCCGCTTTGTCCTGTCCGAACTCCTTCTCCAAGAGCGAATACAATTCACCCGGGATCTTGGCGTTCGGTGAGGCCTCTACGGTATGGCCCTTTTCGGCAAGGAACTCCACCACGGTATGCACGCCGAGATTGAAATCCCGCGTCACCTTGCTTAATCGCACCGTCTTTCCTGCCGTTCCGCTCATTCGCCTGATCCTTGTTTGCCCCTTTCGTTCGTTAATGCCCCCGTGCTTATTTCGACAATTCCAATTTCAGCACGCGAAGCACTTCAAGCACCGTCTCATCTTCCAGATCGGTGCGCTTGGCCAGTTCATCCGGGGCGATCTCCACCACCGACCGTGCCGTATCACACCCTATGTTCTTCAGCGCTTCGAGGATCCAAGGCTCGATCTCGTCGCGGAATTCATCCAGATCGACATCGTCCGTCACCTCATCGCTATCGCGGTAGACATCGATATCGAAACCGGTGAGCTTGCCCGCAAGCTTGATGTTGTGCCCACCCTTTCCGATGGCCAAGGCCACCTGGTCGGGTTTCATGTATACCTCGGCCCGCTTGTTCGCCTCATCGATCTTGATCTCACCCACCTTGGCCGGGCTCAGCGCACGCTGGATCAGCAATTGATCATTGGTGGTCCAGTTGATCACATCGATGTTCTCGTTGCGCAGCTCGCGTACGATCCCATGGATGCGACTGCCCTTCATGCCCACGCAGGCGCCAACTGGGTCGATGCGATCATCGTAGCTTTCTACGGCCACTTTGGCACGTTCGCCCGGCTCACGCACGATCCGCTTGATCGTGATCAAACCGTCGGCTACTTCAGGTACTTCCTGCTCGAACAGTTTCTCCAGGAATTCCGGGGCCGTGCGGGACAAGAGCACCACGGGGCTGTTGTTGCGCATCTCCACTTTCCATACCACCGCACGCACTGTATCGCCCTTCTTGAAGAAGTCGGTCTTGATATGCTGATCCTTGGGCATGATCAGCTCGTTGCCCTCATCGTCGAGCACCAAGGTTTCGCGCTTCCAGATCTGATAGACCTCACCGGTGATGATCTCCCCTACGCGCTCCTTGTACTTCGCGTAGATGTGGTCCTTCTCCAGTTCCATGATGCGGGCCTGGAGGTTCTGCTTCAACGAAAGGATGTTGCGTCGACCGAAATCGGGGATCTTCACTTCCTGGCTCACTTCCTCACCCACCTCGAAATCGGGTTCGATCTTCAAGGCATCGGACAAGGAGATCTGCTGACCTTCGTCCTCCACCTCGCCGTCCGGCACGATCTCGCGGTTCAGCCAGATCTCCAGGTCACCCTTATCGGGGTTGATGATGATGTCGAACTTGGCTTCCTCGCCATATTTCCGTTTCACCACGCCGCGGAACACATCCTCCAGGATGCCCATCATGGTCACCCGGTCGATGTTCTTGATGTCCTTGAATTCCCCGAAGGATTCGATGAGGTTCACTGTGCTCATTGCACTGTTTCAATTGAGGTTGATACTGGCCTGCGTGCTCTTGATGCCGGTGAATGGGATCACCGTGGTTTCATCCGATAGTTTGGGCTGCCTACCTTTCACCTTGGAAGGTTGAAGGATGCGCAGCGTAATACCTTGGTCGTCGTAAGCTTCCAGCACGCCCTCCAAGGAAGTGCCATCGCTCAACAGGACTTCCACGTTCTTGCCAAGGCGCTTGCGATACTGGCGCTCCACTTTGAAGGGCCTTCCCAGACCGGGACTGCTGACTTGCAGTTCCAGGTCATCCAATGCCTCGCCGAATTCCTCGTGGAGAAGTTTGTTGATGGCGGTAAGGTCCCCTAGGGTAATGGGTGCTTCATCATGATCCACTTCCACCAAGGCCTTCCCACCAGCACGCACTTCAGCGCTCACCAAAAAATGGGGAGTATCGGCCAAATGCCGCTGTAGTGCTTGTGCCAGCTGGTCTGAGGTGATCATTTATGCTATCCGGGACGTGGGAACAAAAAAGAGGGGCGGCCCCCTCTTCCTCACTTCTCCGCACCGAAACGGCTGCAAATATAGCTATAGCAATGGGATGGACAACAGTTGGACGATATCATCCCGATAGCCCTGCTCGGACCCGGACATGTTCCCCGTTGATCCTCGCGGCCCCGTGAGCCAGGAATATCAATCGGAGGGTTAAAGAGAACGGATTCCTGCGGCTGCTGATCATTGGCGTCAGATATTTGCGCGGCAACATCGCTTCCTATCCACTAAGATCCGCTCGACCTTCTTCATGATGTCCCACCTGTTCGATCATGTACGTAAGAGCATGGAAGCCATAAAGGCCCATCCATTGATCACGGTGGAGCAGGAGGCCATCGGTGATCCGGCAGCACCGGACATGATCGAGCGGTTGGAAATGGTGACCTCCCTCTACCTGCCTCAGGATATCAAGGAATTCTACCTCGCAGCCGATGGCGTTACGTTCAGATACCGACTTCGCGACGGCTTGGACGAGGCCACTTTGAGATCGATCAGAGAGAACGGTGAACAATTGGACTTCGACTATTCGGGGACCTTGGGGTCCATTCGCCTTCTTCCGATCCAGGAATCGCTGCTCGATCTCCATTGGAAACCACCCACCACAGCGCAGGATGCCGGTACGCGCATTGATTTCGCCGGAACCGAGCTCAGCCTTGCAGAACTGGGTGCGCGAACGAAGCTATTGGATCGCTACGAACCCGTGAACGATGCGGAAGCCATTGCTCTTATCACCGATCCGGATCCCGACCAATGGAAGGTGCTGATGCTTGACCAGTACTTAGCCGACTGGCAGAACTCCCGCCTCACGGATTTCCGCACGTACATCCTGGCCATGTGTGCCACGCGGTTCACGATTCCGTCCAGAAGACGCGTGTTCTCCAAATACCGCGGCGACAAGGAGGAAATGCTCCGTTGGGAAATGCTGGCGGAGGAAGATCTTCTACCAGCCTTGTTCAAGAAGGCCTAACGTGGATCCGGGTTTTGAAGTGGTGATCGACCGGCTACAGGCCAGCCCCGTAGGACAAGCTGTTTCGTCCAACTCCGCATTTCGGAATTGGACGATCACAGATCGAGAAACGTTGGTAGCGCACAAAACACCTACCTACTAAGCAGTTAGCAGAAGATGGCCGGGAGCCACCTCGCCGAGAGGAAGGATCCCGCATTTCCTGCCAGACCTTGCAGCTTATTGATCAGCGATTGAGATCAACCAGGACCTTCACTTCTGATGGGTCCTTGGTCAGTGCCTCAAAACCCTTCTC
>JAHBUL010000021.1 GCA_019638085.1 Flavobacteriales bacterium
GCGGTTCGTGCGTTCTCCCTTCGTCAACTATTCTTGAATTGCATGACATAACCCTCATGATTCATAATTGTCAGGAGTTTGTCAGACGGAAAAACAAATATGTAGTCCAATGGCTGAATAAAATCCATCTTGTGAATATTAGGATAAATGCTTTTAGAAAAATTCTTCAAGTCCTTAAAGTCGATAAAATAAGCTAACCTGTCTGTAAAGCACTCGTCAGTCACAATGATTACTTTACCGTCAGTCGGCTCAATTTTCTTAAATAGAACATTAAAGAATTTGTCGTCTGAAACCTCAGTCTCACCTCGTTCAAAGGAAGTCCACCAGTCGGTTGAATTCCATTGAAGTTTTAATCCTGAACTTTGGGCTAATTTATTAATGTCCTCTGGCACTAAGTCCCATTTGCCCGAAGTCGCGCTTGGAAATATTTCTTCAATCTCCTTTTTTACTTTATCAAAAGAAATTTTCTCAATCGTCATAGTCTTGATAATTCTGCTCGCATGACCGCTAACTAGTCGGTTGTACACATATGTGGTTTATTTCTCCTTCAGTTTGTGAGGGGGAGTGTTTACTATTTCACTATTGGGGAGTGTAAAGCCACATAGATCATCACAGGTCCAAGTTGTCCAACGGACTGCGGATCTTGCCAATGGCCTTTGTGCTGACATGCGTGTAAATCTCCGTGGTTTTGCTAGAACTGTGTCCTAAGAGGGCTTGAATATAGCGCAGGTCGGTTCCATTCTCCAAAAGGTGGGTCGCAAAGGAATGGCGGAGCGTATGGACCGTGGCTGGCGCGGTGATGTGGGCCTTCTTCAATGCCCGCTTGAAGACCATCTGCACGCTTGTGGCGGAATACATGCCACCATCCGGACTTTCAAAAAGGAAGTTGCTTGGCTTGTATTCATGGAGGTATTTGGTAAGGAGGGTGAGTAACCTGTCACTGAGCAGTGAGACCCGGTCCTTCTTCCCTTTTCCTCCGCGGATCAGCACTTGTTTGCGTTCCGGGATGATATCGGTTCGTTGCAAGGCCAGCAATTCGCCCATACGCAGCCCGGCGGAATAGATCAGCATCAGGATGCACCTGTGCTTCAGGTTATCCACGGCCTTCAAGAGCGACGTAACCTCTTCTTCGCTCAGCACCTTGGGCAACTTGCGCTCGCCACGCGGTCGCTCAATGAACTTTACGCGCTGAGCATCACCCAGGACATCCTTGTAATAGTAGCGAACGGCGTTCACCACTTGGTTCAGGTAGCTGTTGCTCACCTTGCGCGTGGAGGCCAGATGATGCTGGTAGCCCTCGATATCCTCGGTGCGGATATCGTTCGGATGCTTCGCAGGGAAATGCAGGAAGAATTTCTTGGTGGCGTTCAGGTACGTCTCGATCGTCCGCGAACTGTAGCGGGCGATCTCCAGTTTTTGCCGCATGCGTTGGAGTGCCTCCGTCATTTCGGGGCTCACTGGCATTTCAGGCGTTGGTTCCGGATTGCTGCTCTGCCACTTCGGAACAGCCTTCACCGGAGCCTGTTGAACAGGTCCGGCTTTGTGGAACAGGGCTTCGGCATTCACCCAGGCGTGCCCTTTGTACGCCGCGAAAATGGCTTTCATGCTGGCGCTGCCATTTTCCACATGCCAACACTTATTGCTGCGGCTCCATTGGGCACCGATGCGCTTGGCGATCGCTATCAACTCGCTGTCATATGGAAAGCGCAAGGGGATCCTGCGCTGGCCATTGCGGTCCAACGCTTCCAAGTTGAGCGTTTTCCGATCGACGGTCTTTTCGTCGGGCATGATGCGCTCAAGATAACCGAACGCTATCTATTCATCGGCATACCCGCCAGACGGCAAGTGGGCATTCATTATCCCTCCCGCCGGGTCTCGGTTTCGGGACCCTGCGTAAGAAGGCTAGAAGGCTCGTCAGGAGACCCTCGAGCCGCAGGGTCCTCTGTTCGCCAGAGGTACTTGTTTGAGAGACCCTGCGTGAGCCTCAGTGCATGAGTAGCTCGGGTCACGCTCCAAGTTTCCCGTCAAACATCATCAGCCGCACCTTCAGCACAGCGGCCACGGTGAGGCTGTCGCGCACTTCGCCGCGTTGCACCATTTCGTAGAGCTCCATGAATGGCAGTTTGCGTTGCTCCAGTTCCTCGTCATGGTCGGGCTCCGGGGCGTGGAAGGTGAGGCCGCGTGCCACGAAGATCACCGCCTTCTCATCGCTGGCGCTGTTGCTCAGGTCCATCTGTAGGATCTCCGTCCAATGTTCGGCCTCAATGCCCACTTCCTCGCGCAGCTCGCGCTTCGCACTTTCCACGGCGGGCGCATTCCGGTCGCCACCACCTTCGGGCATCTCCCAGCTGTATGCCTCCATCGGATAGCGGTACTGGCCAACTATCCAGGTGTTCATCTCCTCATCCAAGGGGATCACGCCCACGGCCAGGCTCTTGAAATGGATCACGCCATACACGCCGTGCTTGCCACCGGGGTCGATCACCTCATGGTGGGATACCGATATCCACGGGGTCTCATAAGCTATTCGCTCGCTCAAGGTCGTCCAAGGGCCACGCTTCTTCATTTGGCAAAGATCGTTGGATTTGCCGGAGGTGGAAGGTGGGTCTTTACCGCCACGACGCCACGAACGCCAAGGGGTGCTGGGGAGAATTACCGGAGGTGTGGGTTGGGTTTAACCGCAAAGACGCCTAGAACGCAAAGGGTTCCTGCCGGGAACCTAGCATCGCCAAACATTATCGGCGCCCCTGGCTCTCAAAGGGATGCATCTGCGACATCGGCAGTTTTTCCCTTCTCCGTGGTTCCCGTCGGCAGCCGTCCTCAGGCCGCCAGGCCGCATCCGAGGTTTCCTGCCGACATTTCAACGCAGCGAAGGATTCAACCGGAAAAGAATATCCAGTTTCATCACGCTCCGCACGAGCTCGCCGTTCTTCACCGCCGGGGACCAACAGATGCTGCGCGCCAAACGCATCGCCTCATCATCGCAGCCGCCACCGAGGAAGTTCAAGGTGCGCAGGTTGCTGATGCTGCCGCTCGTCTCTACCACGAACTCGATGGTGACCTTGCCTTGGATATCCAGCCGGAAGGCTTCTGGAGGATACCTCAGGTTGTCCACCAGGTATTGTGGCAGTGCTCGCAATCCACCGGGGATCCTTGGTTGCGCCAGACTGTCCACTTCCTGGTCGGTGTACAGCGTGTTGCCGGCCTGCGGCGGTAAGGTGGATGATAGTGGAGGGCAGGGCGTTTGCTTCGCATGCAGCTTTTTGTAGCGCTTGGCATTGAACGGGATCGCAATGCTGTGGTCGGTCTCCAGCGGCGTTCCGCTTATCGAGGCGGGCCTCCAGCGGATCAGCGCCGCCACGCGCATGGCCTCCGCATCGCAGGCCGGCTCCAAGGGGATCTGTACCCGCACATTGCTCGAACTCCCATCCGCAAGCACTTTGAAGGCCACTACCACATCGCCTTTCAAGCCCGCTTCCAACGCTTCCGGCGGGAAGTGTAGCTCCTCATCCAGCAGCCAGTTCACGGCCTGCTTGCCGCCATAGGGCTCGGGAGCACCGAAGCTCTGCGCGCTGAGGCTGAAGGTCCAGTAGAAATAAAGGGGGAGGAAGAGGATCAAGCGGTTCATGGCCCCGTAAATTTGCAACATGTCCGCTCAACAAAAACCGGTCCCCGGTGACGAGGTCTCTTTTCTCAACGATGTAGGAGGAGGTCTCGTGCTCGAACTCCTCGGTCGCGACCAGGCCAAGGTGCGCACGCACGATGGTTTTGAACTGGTGTACCCGGTCAAGGAATTGGTGCTGAACGCGCGGGACCCGAGCCGTTCCGTGAGCGATCACGAGGCACAGTTACGGGCCTCCGATGATCGCATGGCCGAGCGCATCGAAAGGGACAAGGGCCGCGGTGCCTCCATCAGCAATGGAGGCAGGGCACCCATTCCGGTGGAAGACCCCGGCGTGATGGAAGTGGACCTGCACCTGCACAAGCTGGTGGAGGATGAGAATGCCTTGAGCGCGGGGGAAAAGCTCCGCTTTCAACTGGAATTCTTCGAGCGCCGCTTGAACACGGCCATCCGCGAGCGCAAAAAGCGCGTCATCGTGATCCACGGCGTGGGCGAGGGTATCTTGCGGGAGGAAGTGCGCAAGGCCCTGCAGTTCTACGAGGGTGTGCGTTTCGATGATGCCGATCCGAGACGATATGGTTACGGTGCTACAGCTATTGAGATCCTGCACTACTAAGAGGAACTATGGGGCGGAAGCCGTATCTTGAACAACCCCGGATCAACCATCCGCGTCAGCGGTCTGCCGCAAGCACGGATCGGCGTTGATCTGCGGTGAGGCAAACGGGATCTGTCGCAGATCCCAGTAAAGTTCATTGACATCCCGCGCATCGCTCCGCCGTTCTTTTCCGCAAGGGAAAGGGAGGAAAGTCCGGGCAGCAAAGGGCACCGTACTTCCTAACGGGAAGGGGCGCCACTGGTGACGGTGGCGCTACGGAAAGTGCCGCAGAAAGGGAAACCGCCGATCGTTGAAGTTGAAGTGGAGGCCCGCCTTCGCAACGGCTTCGGCGAGGCAAGGGTGAAAAGGTGGAGTAAGAGCCCACCAGTGCTTCGTGTGAGCGGGGCAGCTTGGTAAACCCTACGGGCTGAAAGACCAAATAAGCCGGGGTTCCCGTCTTCGGACGGGATAAGGGCGGCCCGCTTGATCCCGGCGGGTAGGTCGATCGAGGTCACGCGTGAGCGTGATCCCAGATAGATGGCGGAGTCCCGTGTGCTTGCACGCGGGAACAGGATCCGGCTTATAGATGCGCGGGTATTTTTTGGAAGGCCCCGGCAGCGATGCCGGGGCCTTTTTTTGGTCTCCTCAGTAGTCACTTCAGAGGTCCCCTCAGCAATCTCTCGAAGGGGGTCCGATACATATCGGCCTGAGCATAGAATGACAGGAGTTCCAAGTTCATCAAGGTCCACTTCGTGAGACCTTGATGGAACTATTTTCCGTTAGCTCCCTCAGCGGTCTCCCGAAGGGGATCCTGAGGCATCTGCATGCGCTCGGTACCTGAGGTTTTGGCCCTGAGGTACTCGAAGGGTCGAAGGCCCTAGGACGCCTGCCACTCGGCAAAAAGCCGAGCGGCTGCGCGGGGGTACAATGTGGTCAGTAGGATACTACTTTAATGCTTTAGTTATTCGTGACCAGTCATTTAAGTATTTAGTCATGCTTCGGTCGCTATTCACGTATTTGTCTTTACAAAGTAGTTCCCGGTCTTTTTTCGTTAGATCACGAGTTTCAAACGCCTTTCCGTTTTGAGTTACTGTTAAATAACATTGTAATCTGTCTCCGCTCCTGTTCAGCTTGTAAAACATGCTGAGTAGCTCTTTGGGTTTTATAATTATTAAATCGTGAGTCCTATCAACAAGGCTATATAGAATAAAAATCCAATAATCGGCTCGGGAATTCTTGATCTTATCCTTGTTTAATGTCCACCATCCTGTCCCTTTGATATTAGGACGAAACTGCTCCTGAGCATGGGTGACGTTAAAGTCTTTTGAAAACTTAACCTGAACTGATACTGCTTTTTTGTTGGCTTTGTCCGTAAACAATAAGTCTATTCCGGTGTCCTTGCTTGGTAGCCAAACAGTTACCCCTTTAAGTGATTTTTCAATTTCAGATGCGACTAAGTACTCACCTGCGTGTATTGTAAAGATGGGCCTCATTTTCACTTTTTAGATTTGAGCTGAGTAATTGAGAACGTCAAGTACGTCGATCAAAGTAGGGTATAGACAGGAGCGTGGACGCTCACGCGATAATTTTTGGGGGGAACATCTCCCTCTACTCCCCATAGCGATAGTGCCCGATTATCCGATAGCTGAACAAGCAGTCTTCCAGCACTTGCCCCGCACCGATGTTGTGTACCATCAAATGCCGCTGGCCATCCGTGGACCACTTGCTGGAAACAATACCAATGTGCGTTATGCCACCGCCCAAGTTCCAACAAACGATGTCTCCGGGTAGATAGGTCTTGGGGTCTTTGAGCGTGTCTTTCACGATTCCGTGCCTTGAGAAGAACGTCATGAGGTTGGGAACGCGCCGATGGTCGATGTTCTTGTCCGGCTGGCTCAGTCCCCAGTTCTTCGGATACTTCCCGAAGTTGGCTTGCATGTCCTCATGGACTTCCTTCTGCAGATCGATCCCCATCTTTCTGTACGCTCGGATCACTACATCCGTACACACTCCTTTGTCGGCAGGTACATCACCGTTGGGGTAGTCCAGTTTGAAGTAGGAGGGATCGTAGTGCACCAATTGCCGGGTTAGCACTACTGCCGAGTCGGCGAGTTGGATATTGAAGGCAGGTTGCGCTGTCGCGGAGCTGCAGAGGAGGACCAGAAGTGCTACTGACAGGAGCTGTTTCATTCACTGCAAATTACTGCATCGTCCAGGATCTGTAAGCCATTGCATGGGCTAACGCGGAAAGGTCCTTGTAGCGTATTCGGCCTAACGGATCGCAAATTCATGGCAGGTCACGGGCCGCCGTTCATGAGTTGTACTGCTTATCTCAACAACATTACATACCCAGCGGCGCGCTTCTCATTCCCGTTCACATCCACGTAATTCACCGTCCAGAAGTATGTGCCATCCGGCGCATCCTTTCCGTTCCACCGAATGGACGGGAGGTCCGTTTCGAAGATCACCTGGCCCCATCGGTTGCGGATGGTGGTCTGCATGGAAAGGATCCCCCGGAAGGAGACCGGGATGAGGAGATCATTCCTTCCGTCGCTGTTCGGGCTGAAGACATTGGGCATCACCAAGGTGCCGCTGCATTCCTCTTCGGCGATGAAGATGCTGGCGGTCGCCGTGCATCCGTTCGCTGTTACCGTAACGGTGTAGCTGCCTTCCTCATGTACCGTGAACGTGGGGCCGGTGGAGCCGTCCTGCCAGAGGTAACTGCCGTTGGCCGTGGTGGCGTCCAGTAGGAGCGTGCCACCTCGGCAGAGGGACGGTTCGGGTCCCGGATCGATCGTTGGCAAATGCTGTTGATCCACGCGGATGCTGTCCGTTGTACTGCATCCGTTCACTGTAACGGTCGCCCAATAGGTTCCTTCTTCATCAACGAGCAGCGTGGCTCCGGTGGAATTATCCGACCATGAGTAGGTGGCATCGGTGGTGCTGGCATCCAACATGATCGAAGCGTCTTGACAGAGGAGGGTATCATTTCCCAGATCAAATTCGGGTGCAGGGATGTAGTTCACTTGCATGGTATCCGAGGCGGCGCATCCGTTCACGGTGACCTGTGCCCAGTAATTGCCTGGTGCTTGTACGATGAACGTAGGATCGGAAGAGCCGTCCTGCCACAGGTAGCTGGCGTTGGTTGTAGTGGCATCCAAGGTCAGGGCCTCGCCTTCGCAGAGCGTGGTGTCGTTGCCCAAGTGGACCACGGGAAAGGGATGCACGGTGACGGTCGCATAAGCGGTATCCGAGGATCCAAAGAGGATGTACGTGGTGTTGGACGAAGGAGAAACTGTAATGGAGGGCGCGGTGGAAATGATCGCGGAAGGGGTGAGGCTATCGGCCCATGCATAGGTGGAGGTGTTCAGCGCGGTGAGCATGGTGGACTCACCCACGCAGATCGATCGATCCCCGAGGATCTGTAGGTTGGGAGCGATGTTCAAGGACACATCATCGATGTAGAAATAAGCGCGGGGTTGCACCCCTCCGTCCACGGGAATACCGGGTGTATGGGCATCGTCCAGAAAATTGCCAATGGTGAGGTATTGGTAGGCGGAGTCCGCCAAGAAGGGCATGGTGATCGTTACCCAGCCATCCGTATTGAGCACGTGGTTGGTGATCGGGTTCGTTGCTTGGGGCAATATGTTGAAGCGGAAATTATCATTCCGTGTAATGGGGATGGTGGTAAGCAGGCCCCCGATCGCCGAGCTGCCGAACTGCGAATACTCCGCCAAGCTCACCTGCATCTGCAGCTCGTATTGCACCCCGGCAAGCAGTGGGCCGGTCAATTCAACTTGGATGTATTCGCGCCATTCCGTCGATGGGTTCGAGTTCTTTATGATCAGGCCGGTATAGGCATCTCCAGAATGGGCTGGCTCGTTCCCGAACAGGTTTGTTGGCACACCCGCTTGGGCCGATCCGCAGGCATGGAAGTAATCCGGTGTACCCAGGGTGGGGCTGTACCAGCCAGTGGCAAGGTCGATCTGGCCTGTGAGCGATGGACAATCCGAATGGATCTCAAAGTCGCCATTGGGAACCTGCGCTGGCACATGCAACGCAAGTGACATCGCTAGGATGCCGAAGACAAATCTGGTTCCCTCGCCCCAAGTGGAGGGCCGTACAGGACCTCCAGCTAGATCGGAAAACGAAAGGTTGGGCATCTGGCTCGAAGGTAGTTGGCAACCGGGTCTGCACATGGAGACGGTGGATGAGCCAAAGATCGGCGCTTGTGCATGCGGCCTGTGCGACCTGCGACCGTAGTTGACAAGAAATTCGGGCCACCACCGCCTGTCGGTCGCGGTGGATGTTCCTCGTAGATCCCGACTGCACTTCAGAAAGTTCCCTATTCCGGCACGGTCTTCGGTACCTGACTTGCTACTTTCGGCCCCGAATGCGCTACCTCCTTCTCCTACCGCTGCTCTTGCTGTTCACTACGGACTCGTTCGCCCAACAAGAGGTGGTCGTGAAAGGCACGGTGATCGGTGGCGATGGCGAACGCGTGTTCTACGACCTGATGATCGTGAACCGGCGGACCCGCACGGGCACGTTCGCCAATGCCGACGGTACCTTCACGGCACACGTGGAGCGTAATGATACCTTGCTCATCGGGGCTGGCGGCTATGTCACGCGCACCCTGCCGCTGGGGGAATACCCGGATGAAGAACTCGACAAGCTGAAGATCACGCTGCGTCCTTGGAACATCGACCTGCAGCCTGTGGCCATCCTGCCCGAGCGGACCTTGAAGCAGATCCAGGCCGACATTGCGAAGCTGGGCTACAATGAAAAGGACTACCGCGAAACCGGTGTGGACGCCTTCTCCAGCCCCATCACCTTCCTCTACCAGGAATTCAGCAAGCGGGAACGCAGCAAGCGCGCCGTGGCCCAACTGCAGAACGAGGACATGAAGCGCGAGCTGCTCCGCGAACTGCTCCAGCAGTACGTGGATTACGGCATCATCAATCTCAGCGATGAAAGCTTCGATGACTTCATCGATTTCTGCGCCGTTCCTGAGGAGGTGATCAAGGGCTTATCGCAGTATGACTTCCTCATCTATGTGAAGAAGAAGTACCAACTATACACCAGCCTCGGACCGAGCCGCCAGCATTGATGATGAAGGCTGCAGCACGCGTGGCCATGGCACTGCTCGCTGCGTTGGGCCTCACGCGGGCATCCGCACAAGTGGATCCGGATACCATCACCAATGTGTACCACTTGGGGCCTTTGGTGATCCATGGCCGGGCCGAAGGCTTGAACCTGGAAGGCTTCATGCGGCAAGTGCAGGAGGACACCACCTTCCTTCACGCTTTCCTGAACATGAAGTATTACCCGCATGAAGTGAAAAGTGGGCTGAAAGTGCGCAACAAAGGCGAGAAGGAAATGGCCACACTGTACCGGGAAGGCCGGTTGGTCCGAAAGGAACGAGTTGTGCAACTGCTGGTCGACAGTGCGCAGGAAAGCGGCAAGCTGCGTACGCGAAATGGCGACATGCGCTACCTCACCGCCGAACTCTACGACGACCTCTTCTGGCCGAAGGGAAGCTGGCGCGCGGACAATACGATCGACACGTACCAAAGCGGGCGGCAGAGCAGCGGGAAGATCGAGAAGTACAAGGACGAGCTGAAAAAGTTCATGTTCAATCCCGGGCAGGAGATCGCCAGCGTGCCCTTCATCGGCGACAAGCTCGCGCTCTTCGATCCGGAGATGCTGCCGTACTACGATTTCGGGATCGATCATTCGCATCGCAATGGGCAGCTTTGTTGGGAATTCACGGCATTGGCCAAGGACAGCGTGGATGGCAAGCGCGCGAAGGACGGGGCCACGGTGATCAAGTCCATGCGCACTTGGTTCGACCAACGGACCATGCAGGTGATCGCCCGGGAGTACTGGATCGCACATGCGTCCCTGCTCCTGGACTTCGACATCAGCATCCAAGTGGACAACACGCTGGTGGGCGAGGAACTGGTGCCCACCTACATCCGCTACGATGGCGATTGGGACATCCCGTTCAAGAAGCGGGAATTGGTGAAATTCTGGTTGCGGATGGGTGCGTGGGAGGTGGATTGAATCCGCACGGTCGGAAGGGCGGAGCACGCGCCTTAGGTATCCTGCAGATCGCGGGCGATCTTCGCAGGCAAAGGGCGGAGTAGTTGCGCAATACCGCTTCATCTGCAAACAGAACGTTGAAGAAGAGAACAATGAGTGGGAAGGACAGCATGAAAGGAGCGGAGCATTTCGCATTCCGCGCCATCGGGGAGGAGGAGTTGAACAGCTTGATCACGCGCCGCGAGGGGGAGACCAAGCTGGGCGAGCGGTTTGCCAAGGACTGGCGTGATCCGGCCTGCCACTACGTACTGATCGGCATCTGTGAGGACATCGGTCCGCGTGCCAACAATGGGCATGGCGGCGCGCGCAACGGCTTCGATGCCTTCCTGCCCGCCTTTGTGAACATGCAGGCCAACCGCTTCATCGATCCCGCGTCGGTGCATCTGCTGGGGCGCATCGATCACCTGGATCCGGATGCCGAGCTGGACCTCGTTACCATGCGGGAGCGGGTGGCCGAGCTGGATGATTTCGTGGAGCGGTTCGTGACGCCGATCATGGAAGCGGGCAAGATCCCCCTGGTGGTCGGTGGTGGCCACAACAACGCTTACCCGCTGATCAAGGCCGCCAGTGCGGTGCTCGGTGAGCCCATTGATGTAGTGAACTTGGACCCGCACGCGGATTGCCGCCCGCTGGAAGGACGCCATAGCGGGAATTCATTTTCCTACGGGCTCGCCAACGGTGTCATCCGGAGCTACACGGTGTTCGGTCTGCACAAGGCGCGCAACAACGAGGCGATCCTCCAGTTCATGGATGATCATAACGTGCATCATACCTTCTTCATGGATTACCTGCTGGATCCCCGATCCTTCCAACAGGATCTCGATCAATTCGTGGGATCGAGCGCTGCTCCCTTGGGCGTGGAACTGGACCTGGATGTGATCCGACACATGCCTTCCTCCGCCTTTAGTCCCAGCGGCATGGCCATCGAGGACGGGCGCGTCTACCTGCGGAAGATGATGGGTTCGGCACGGCGCATCCTCTATGTACACCTGCCGGAAGCAGCCCCCAACACACCCTCACAAGGACGTATCGTGGGGAAGGCGCTGGCCTACCTCGTGCATGATGTGATCTCGACACGTCCATAGTGGACGCGTTCCCAGCGTATGGGGTTCTAAGGAAAGAGTTCGCCAGGGTCAGTCGATCCCGGCCGCGGCCAAGTAGCGCTCGGCATCCAAGGCGGCCATGCAACCGGTGCCGGCGCTGGTGACCGCCTGGCGGTACACGTGGTCCGCGGCATCGCCGGACACGAAAATACCGGGCACCTTGGTACTGGTGCGATCGGGATCGTGCAGGAGATAGCCTTGGGGATCCATGTCCAACCAATCCTTGAAGAGGTCGGTCGCTGGCTTGTGTCCGATGGCGATGAAGAGCCCGGTGACATCGAGCATGCGCTCTTCGCCGGTCTTGTTGTTCACCACCAGCACGCCCTCCACGGCGTGTTCGCCCAGCACGTCCTTCACCTCGGTGTTGTAGAGGATCTCGATCTGCGGCATGTTCTTTACGCGATGCTCCATGGCCTTGCTGGCGCGGAACTCATCGCGGCGCACCAGCATATACACTTTGGGGCAGAGCTTGGCGAGGTAGGAAGCTTCTTCCGCAGCGGTATCACCTGCACCCACTATGGCAACGTTTTGGCCCTTATAGAAAAAGCCATCGCACACGGCGCAGGCGGAAACGCCACCGCCGATGTCGCGCAAGCGGATCTCGTTCGGCTGGCCCAGCCACTTGGCACTGGCACCGGTAGCAATGATCACGGTATGCGCATGGATCTCGGTCTTCTCATCCACCCACACCTTGTGGATGGGGCCGGTGAAGTCCACCTTGGTGACCCATCCGCTGCGGATGTCGGTATCGAAGCGGAGTGCTTGTCGCTTGAGGTCGTCCATCATCTCGGGTCCTGTGCGCCCATCGGGATAGCCGGGGTAGTTGTCCACCTCGGTGGTCTGCGTGAGCTGGCCTCCGGGAAGGGGGCCTTCGATCATCACGGGTTTCAGATCGGCCCGTGCGGCATAGATGGCGGCGGAATAGGCAGCAGGCCCGGATCCGATGATCAGGCACTTGAGGAGTTCTGGAGTTTCGCTCATGGTCTTCGGGGCGCGAATTTACTCCTTGTTCAGTTGACGGTTGTCAGCTAACAGTTGTCAGCTGTCGGTTGTCAGGTCCGGCTCAGGGTCTTTCGCCTCCGGAACCGGGGGGGGAACAACTTCGGGCTACGTAGGCTCGGGTTTCCACAGGACCTTGTCGATGCTCCCTGTCAACTGACAACCGAGCAACTGATAACTGGCCCACGGCCTAAGGCAAGCAAATGATCGTGTCCAGGTACACACCGCGCCCGGCCCAGATCCCTAACCCCCCGGTGATGTTGCTCTTCACGTTCGCGGGGGTGCTGAAGAGGTCGCCCAAGGAACCCACATTGGTATCGTAGGAGCTGTAGAAGTCATACTCCTTGGTCCCGATACTGTATGCCTTTACGGCGATGGTATCCCCCACTTTGAAGTAGCCTTGCTCCTCATTCTCGTCCTCGGGGTTGTTACCGAAGAATTGGCGTCCGCGGGCTTCATTGAACTCGAATGTGAGCCCGTTGATGTACTTGTCATTGTACGCGCTTCCCAAAGGCGAGATGTAGAAGGGGTCTTTCATTTGCCCGGTGGCGCGGTGGTTGATCCGCTGTGCCGCCCAGCGGTAGCCATTGCCCATGGTATCCGGATCGCTGATGCGTGCCCATGCGAAGCCCAGGCTATCATCACCGGGCACCTGCAGCGCCAATTGGAACCAGACGGAATCCAGCGGTACCGGGTTGGGGATGGTGCTCACTGCTGAAAGTGTCTTTCCCTCCGCACTGATATCGAGCCGGTAGGTTTGGCCGATCACGCCCAGCTGCTGCGCGCCGGTGGTGGTGTACACGCAAAAGTTCGCAAAGGCGAGCAATGCGGGGTCGATCCCGGTGGCATCACCGGCGTCCTGCAGTGTGGCGGGGTCCAATGCGCTACCGCAAACCTGCTGTAAGGTCCACACTTCCCCATTCGTGGATATGGTGACGGTGGCATCGTTCACGAAGGAATTGGCAATGGAATTGAGGTCCGTGGGGTCGAAGTAGCCCTGTGTGCGTGTGATGAGCACGAAAGGTCTTTCGCCCGGCTGGATATGGCCGTCCACCACCAGTTCAACGGGATAAACGGGCAGGTCCACCGTGATGTCCTTCTCGCAGGAAGAGAGGAGCAGAAGCAAAAGGATAAAGGGAAGGAGTTTCATGTGCCGGAGGTCTTTGTTTGGTACCGAGTACCGGGTACAGAGTACCGGGTACCGAGCACTGCGAGTAGCGGATACGCGACAAGGAGTGCGGCATTGTACTCGGTACCCGGTACCCAATACCCTGTACCATTCTTCGTCAACTTTCGCATTTCTCTGTGTACTCTGTACCTCTGTGGTGAATCTCAAAATTCAAAATTCCACGTAACGCTCGGCAGGATACTGAACAGCGAGACCTGCTTGGCCTGTATGGTCAATCCTACGGTACCGGTGTTGCCGCTGGCATCGAAGTAGTAGAAGTAGGGATTCTTGCGGTTGTAGATGTTGTAGATGGAGAACGTCCAGCTGCTGCGGTATTTGCGTTGCACCGTGCTCACTTCCCCGGTGGTCGGGTCGGTCACTTGCTTCGTGGGCTTGTTCTTCAACGTGGCCGCCAGGTCCATGCGGTGATAGGCCGCCATGCGGAAGCCATTGCGCTGCGTGAACCGGCTCACCAAGCGGCCTTCGATGAAATAGCGCTGCACGGGCAGGGTGGCGGCTTGGCCGGTGCTGTACACGAAAGTGCCTCCGAACGTCCAGCGATCGTTCAGCTCGTAGCCGGCCACCACGCTGATGTCATTCCGCCGGTCCCATCGGCTGGGGAAGGGTTCGCCATTATCCACATCGGGGAATTTGCGTTCGGTCTTGCTCCAGGTGTAGCCCACCCATCCGGTGAGCTTGCCCAAGCGGCGCTTCAGGAAGAGCTCGGCACCATAGCTCCAGCCCTTGCCGAACACCAGGGCGAAATCGTAGTTGGCGTTGCCTCCATCCTGCGGGCTGGCCCCTTCCGCATACTCGATCTGGTTGGCCATGTCCTTGTAGTACACCTCGATGCTGCCTTCATACTTCCGCTCCTTCAGGTCGCGGAACCAGCCCAGTGCGTATTGCACGGCTTCTTGCGGCTTCACGTTCTTGCCGCTGGGGATCCAGGTATCCGTGGGCAGGCCAATGGAGCTGAAGCTGGCCAAGTGGACATACTGCATGTTCCGGTTGACACTGGCCTTCAAACTGTTCTTTTTATCCAGTGAATAGCGAAGGGCGACACGTGGTTCAATACCACTGTATTGTGCGATGATGTCCCCACTGCCATAGTCGCGCGTACCCGTAGTGTTGCCCGCGGCATCCGTGATGTACTCGTGGAACGGGCCCACGTGCGCGAACCAGCTGAAGCGCAACCCGGCGTTGAGCCGGAGCCGGTCGGTAATGTCGAAATCGTCCTGGACGTACACGGCTGCTTCGTGGGCGTTGAGCTTGGATGGGGTATCGATGTTGAATGGGACATCCCCGCTGTTCACGGCCACGGTGCTGGGCGTGTAAATATGGTAGGTGTACTGGAATCCGTAGCGCACATTGTGCCGGATGTTCGGGTATAGGTTGAAGTCCACCTTCAGGCCATAGTCGCGGATGCCGCTGCTGAGCTTGAAGCCGAACTGGTCCTGGCCGCCCGCAAAGGAGAACTTGTAATCACTGATTATGGCCGTGGTGTTCAGGAAGAGCTTGGGCCCGAAGACGTGGTTCCAGCGGCCGCTCACTGTTGCGTTGCCCCAAGGGATCTTGAACTTCGGACTTCCGGGCTGGTTGCCGTTCAGGTCGAAAACGTCCCGCCCGAAATAGCCGCTAAGGAAGAAGCGATCCTTGTCGCTGAGGCGGTAATTGGCCTTGGCATTGATGTCATAGAAGTAATAGCCGCTTCCCGCGAACGTGCTCTCGGGGTTGATGAAGGGCTTGGCCAGCACATCCACATAAGTGCGGCGGGCACTGACGATAAAGGAGCTTCTTTCCTTTACGATCGGGCCTTCCAGCGTGAGTCGGCTACTGATCAATCCGATCCCGCCTTCGCCATGGAACTCCTGGTCGTTGCCGTCCTTCATGGTGATGGCCAGCACGCTGCTGGTCCTGCCGCCGTAGTATGCGGGCATGCCGCCCTTGATCAGTTCGATATCCTTCACGGCATCGGCGTTGAACACGCTGAAGAAACCGAAGAGGTGGCTGGCGTTGTACACGGTGGCCTCGTCCAGGAGGATCAGGTTCTGGTCGGGCCCGCCGCCGCGCACATAGAAGCCGCTGTTGCCTTCGCCGTTGCTTTGCACACCCGGTAGGTATTGGATCGTCTTGAGGATATCCACTTCGCCCAATAGTGCAGGCAGTGTTTGCAGCTTGGTCACATCCACGTCCATGCGACCCATGTCCGTGCTTTCGAGATCGCTCTTGGTGCGATCGCTCTTTACCTCCACGGCCTGCATCACCTGCACGGTGGTACGGAGCTTCAGGTTCACCTTGCGGTCGGCGGTGAGGTCCACTTTGCGCCGGAGGTCGGCATAGCCGATGTACTTCACCACCAAGGTGTATTCGCCTTGGGGCAGCGTGGCGGAGTAATAACCGTAGTTGTTGGTGCCCACCCCCTTTCCGATCTCCTCAATGAAGACCGAGGCCCCGATGAGGGCTTCGCCGGTGGCGGAATCGGTGACATAGCCACTGACGGAGTAACGCTGGGCGAGCACCGATAGCGAAAGCAGAAAGAGGAGGGGAGCGAACAGGTGTCGAAGACGCATCAACGCAAATAAGGGGGCGCAAAAGTAACCGTCCCTGAAAGTCGGGCTGTTCCTTCGCAACGAGCTGGCGCACCGTGTTGTGGCCATGGATGATAAAATACCCACTTCCGGGTATTTTTATATCGCCTTGGTCGACTGAGCTTTGTATTCACGAAAAAAGGACGGTTACCATGACACTCCTTCTCGCGGACGACCAATCGATCATTCTTGACGGCCTTGAGGCGCTGCTCGAGCAGGACGAAGAGGTGCAGGTGGTAGGGCGCGCCTCCAACGGTCGCGAGGCTGTGGAACGCAGCAAGAAGCTGAAGCCTGATGTGGTGCTCATGGACATCAGCATGCCGGAGATGGACGGCATCGAAGCCACCAAGGCCGTGCTGGCGTGTTGCACGGGGACCCGCGTGCTGGTGCTCAGCATGTACGACCATCACGACCTGGTCCACGAGATCATGGAGGCCGGTGCCAGTGGCTATGTGCTGAAGAACGTCGGCAAGGAGGAGCTATGCCGGGCCTTGCGGATCGTAGCGGCCGGACAGCAATACTTGACACAGGAAGTGCGATCGGCCTTTGATAACGACATGCGCGCGAAGGAGATAATGGGCGAGACCGGTTACCATGCGCTCACCAAAAGAGAAAAGGAGGTGGTGAAGTTGATCTGCAGGGAATGCACCACCCAGGAGATCGCGGCATCACTTTTCCTCAGCCCCCAGACCATTGACACCCACCGCAAGAACATCCTGCACAAGCTGGGTGTACGCAACACCGCCGGGCTGGTGAAATATGCCAAGGAGCGCGGCTGGTGCTGAGCAGGAAGTTGTTCGATCATTCATACACAACACCAAGACCATGGGAAACAAACCGAACACTGCGGACCTGCTTTCATTGCCGGAGCGGTATAACGAGATGCAGGAAGTGGACAACGTGGAATGGAACAACTTCCCGGACGGGTTGAAACACCGCCCGTTCATGTACGGGGGAAAGGATGTTTCCGGACGGTCGGCATTGGTGGTCCTGTCCGGGCATGGGTTGGGGGCCTTCTACAATTATGTCGGTGGGGACTTGTTGAGCGACCCGGCCACAGTTCAGTACAAGCGGGTCGCCGCGACCTACGACGCGGGTTGCATGGTGCATGCATTCAGGGATATTCCCGCTTTACCCGAGTTCATCGCGGCTACGGTGCAGGATCAGGGATACGGGAATGAGCAGGTGGTGAAGACCGTTCATGCGGATGATGCTTCAATTCCACCGTTGATCCTCTACTATCAAACTCCCACACCGATCTGCCACGTTGAGAAGTACGCGGGCAAGGTCATCCTGCATTGCATGGCTTATCTGGAGGATACGCGGCATATAGTGGATGTGGAGGCCTTGGGCCGAATGAGGTTCGCAAGGCATACGAATGCCCAAGGTGGTCTGATCGACTGGCGGCTTGTAGTGCCGCTGATCGCGGAGGCTTCTGCACCGGTGCTCCAGTACTTTTCCCTTGAAGTGGTCGCGGACGAAGCGATCCGTTCGGGTGAAGTGGTCCGCCTGAAAATGGGGAGCGTCACCGGGGAAGGTGAGGCCGGTCGCTCCTTCGCCTTTGTTTGGCCCTGAGCAGGGATTGTCGGTGATGCGAAAAGAAGAACGGGGGCTGCATGGCAAAGCGTGACCATAGCATTTTGTGTTGTGGTCACCAAGAGATCGGAACAATGCGCGCCAGCCTGATCAGTTCCCTGATATTGTTCCTCGCAATGCTGTGCTCCGGCATGGCAGGCGCACAGTCCCGGCCCGCGCTCCGCCCCGGTACCTATCGGGGCATATCGGAGAGCGACCTCCAGCGGGTGGATTCACTGAAGAACGTAAGCTGGAGTTTGCGCGACGTTGATCCTGAAAGGGCGTTGCAAGCCGGACGAGAGGCGGTGAAGCTGGCGCAGCGCATCGGGGATGACAAACGCGCTTCCAGCGCGTTACAGTGCATGGCCTTTGCTCAACGCAACTTGGGTCAGCCGGACAGCGCGATCCTGATGCTTGAGGAAGCCTTGCGCATCAGCGAGCGCATCGGCTTTCCGCCGGGTGAGATAAGTTGCGCACAAAAGCTCGCCCAGATATATACCGACAGGGGCGAGGTGCAGGAGGCCCTGGAGTATTTGGACCGAGCGGAACGGATCGCGAAGGAACAAGGCAACGAAGAGGAGCAGGCCCGAACATTGAACCTGAAGGGGGCCGCCTTGGAAACAGCGGGGCGATACAAGGAGGCCATCGCGCCCTATTTCGCCAGCGTTGATATCCGCCAGCGCATCGGTTCCGGGGCACTATCCATGTCCTACCAGAACTTGGGGTCCCTCTACTTGAACATGGACCGACCACAAGAGGCGGCTGCGCTCTATGCGGGAATGATCGAAGAGGCCCGGGAACGGAACGATATCCCCCTTCTCGCGGACGGATACTTGAGCCTCTCCGCCGTGAAGGCAAAGGGTGGCCAGTATAAGGAAGTGTTGGCCTATACGGACTCTGCGCTGATCACCTATCGCGCGATCGGGAAGCCCTCCAGAATAGCCGATGCCTTGCTGAACCGGGCCGTGGCGCAAATGGAACTCGGTCGCTATGACGAGTCGCGTACGGACATGGATTCGGCCATGGCCATGTACAAGACCTTGGATTATCAGGAGGGAATGGCCTCGGTGTGCATCAATATGGCGGACCTGGGCCTGCGGCAAGGTCAAGCTGCAGCGGCGTTGAAGTGGTGCGAGCAGGGCCTTGCCATTGCACGCGCGAACGGATTGGGGGCGCTTCGGTCCAAGCTATTGAGCATCCAGGCTTTTGCACTCCGTGATCTGGGGCGATATGATGAGGCGGTGCACGTGCTGCGCGATTACCTGGCGTTGAAGGACAGCATTCTTGGGGAGACAGCCACGAAACAACTCGCAACCGCCGAGATGCGTGAGAAGTATGACGCCGTGGAACGCATCACCCGGATCGAGGAGCTGAAGGTGGCCAGGAACAAGGAACAGGCCCTTCGGGTGCGGCGTACCACCGAACGCAACGGATTTCTCGTTGCTGCGGCGTTGCTTTTGATCCTCACTCTTTTTCTGATCAGGAACCTGCAACATCGGCGTAAGATCGCCGAGCAGGAAAAGCAGATCCATGAGCGCAGTATCAACGCCCTCATGCACGAGAGCGAGGTGAAAGTGCTCAATGCCCTGTTGGAGGGTCAGGACGTGGAGCGCAACCGCATCGCCAAGGACCTGCACGACCGATTGGGCAGCATGCTCAGCGCCATCAGGCATCAGTTCGGGGCGTTGGAAGCGCGCGTGCAAGCGATCCATGAGGAGCAAAGCCTACAGTACAACAAGGTCTATCGGTTGTTGGACGATGCGGTCGATGAAGTGCGCCGCATTTCTCACGACATGGTCAAGGGAGCATTGGTGGAATCCGGTCTTGGCCACGCCTTGCAGGACTTGCGGGACAGCATCGCGATCAAAGGACAGCTGGACGTTGAACTGAAGATCTTCGGTCTGGACGAACGCATGGAACCCGCTGCGGAGATCGCCGTCTATCGCATCGTTCAGGAGCTTGTGTCCAATGCCTTGAAGCATGCACGGCCTACCGAGTTGAGCATCGCCCTCACCCGGACGCCCGCACGGCTCAGCATCATTGTGAGCGACAATGGCGTCGGCTTCGATCCGCAAATGCGCGAAGAAGGAATGGGGATGGACAACGTAAGGGACCGAACTGAAAAATTGGGCGGTACCATGCTGGTTGATTCCACCATAAGTCGCGGAACTACGGTCAGCATTGAGGTTCCGATAGCGTGAACAACCTGCGGCAGCCAAGCCAGGCCATTGGGCCGGAAGCCAATATCCCCATTTGTGGGTATGGTAGGATCCAAAAGGGTCCCGGACATTTGGACGGTCGGATATGCTATGGCCATGAGAACCCTCAAACAACGTCTATTGGAGTACCTGCTCCTTCTTGCCTTGATTGCAATGGGCATTGTAGTGCTCCTGTTCCAGGCCACGGAGTGGTAGAGGTGGTACGCATGCCATCCGTATTTTTCGGAAAGGGCCAACTCCATCCGGTCTGCACTTGCTCTCAGTCGGTGTGACTGGCTCCGATACATATCGGAGCGGACCAGCGACCCTCCCGCCCTTTGGCGGATGCACTCCATGCTGCTCATTGTACCCATACAAAAGGCCGCCCCTTCCGGAACGGCCTTTCTCTTCGTCGTGGTGACTGGCTCCGATACATATCGGAGCGGACCAGCGACCCTCCCGCCCTTTGGCGGGATGCGCTACCGGGCTGCTCATTGGTTGAATAAAAAGGCCCACAACTTTCGTTGCGGGCCTTTTCTCTTCGTCGGGGTGACTGGCTCCGATACATATCGGAGCGGACCAGCGACCCTCCCGTCTCCAAGGCGGGATGCGCTACCGGGCTGCTCATTGGTTGAATAAAAAGGCCCACAACTTTCGTTGCGGGCCTTTTCTCTTCGTCGGGGTGACTGGATTCGAACCAGCGACCCCTTGCACCCCATGCAAGTGCGCTACCGGGCTGCGCCACACCCCGAAGAGGGCGCGAATGTAAGCAAGTAGGTGGAACTCCGCATCCCGAATGAGCCGAGCGCATTTCAACACCCCCTGGATCGGGTGGATGATCCCCAAAAGTGCGGTATTCCTTGACCTGTACATTTGTCCGCTTTGACGCACGCCTTTATGAAGCTTTTTCAACGCACCCTCCCGCTCGCACTCTGCATTTCAGCCCTTGTGGCCTGCACAGCAGATGAACCCACTTCGGATGTTGGAGCGGGGGATAGCCCGATCAACTACGCCATGGACCCTCACAGTTTCGCCCGCCCCGAACAAGCCGTTGCCACCCACTTGGAACTCGATATCCACGTGGACATGGATGCCCACAGGATCCGCGGCACGGCTACCTATGACCTCCGGCGCCGGAGCGGCGATAGCATCGTTTTCGATACGGACGGTCTGAGTGTCGAGCGAGTGACGTTGGGGGATGGGAGCGAGGCGAAGTTCACTATGGGTGAGCGGAACTTTCTGGGCAGCCCGCTGACCATCGCCCTGCCCGAGGGGGCCGATCGGGTCACGATCACCTATTCCACCGGGGCGGATGCCAAGGCCCTGCAATGGCTATCTGCCGCACAAACCGCGGATAAGAAGCATCCGTTCCTCTTCACCCAAGGGGAAGCGATCCTCACCCGTTCGTGGATCCCGATACAGGACAGCCCCGGCATTCGCATCACGTACGATGCACATGTGACCGTGCCGCCGGAGCTGATGGCCGTAATGAGCGCCACCAATCCGCAGGAGCTCAGCGGCGATGGTTCGTACCGCTTCCACATGGACAAGGCGATCCCCTCGTACCTGATCGCCCTGGCCGTTGGCGATATCGGCTTCAAGGCCACGGGCGAACGCACGGGTGTGTATGCCGAGCGCAGCGTGGTGGACACCGCTGCATGGGAGCTTGCCGATACCGAGAAGATGGTGAAGGCGGCGGAAGCACTTTACGGGCCTTATCGCTGGGGGCGTTATGATGTGATCATCCTCCCGCCGAGCTTTCCCTTCGGTGGCATGGAGAACCCCTGCCTCACCTTCGCCACGCCGACGATCCTCGCTGGCGATCGCTCGCTCACCACGCTGGTGGCACATGAGCTTGCCCACAGCTGGAGCGGCAACCTGGTCACCAATGCCACTTGGAACGACTTCTGGCTGAACGAAGGGTTCACGGTGTATTTCGAACATCGCATCACCGAGGAGGTCTATGGCAAGGAGTACAACGACATGACGAGCCTGCTCGGCTATCAGGACCTGCTGGCGACCATTGCGCAGCTGGACACGAGCGATCATCCGGAGGACAGTGCCCTGCACTTGGACCTCGCCGGCCGCAACCCGGATGATGGCATGACGGATGTGCCCTACGAGAAGGGATACTTGATGCTCCGCTTGATCGAGAGCAAAGTAGGGCGCCCGAAGTTCGATGCGTTCCTGCGTGGCTACTTCGAACATTTCGCGTTCCAGAGCATCACTACGGACACCTTCAAAGCCTACATCACCAAGGAACTGTTGGAGCCGGAGCAAGTGGACATGGACCTGGACCGTTGGGTGGAGCAACCCGGGCTTCCGCCCGATGCCATCATCCCCACATCGGACAAGTTCACCCAAGTGGATGAGCAGGTTGCCCGTTGGGAAAAGGGCAGCGCGGCCAAGGACCTTAAAACCGATGGCTGGGGCACATTCCAATGGATGCACTTCCTGCGCCACCTCCCCACCGGGCAGACCGCGAAGCGCATGGATGACCTGGACGCGACCTTCCGTTTCACCGCTTCCGGCAACTCCGAGATCGTGGCGGCCTGGTTGGAGCAATGCGTGAAGAACGACTACGAGAAGGCTTACGGTAAGCTGGAGGAATTCCTCACCACGGTAGGCCGGCGGAAGTTCCTGGTGCCTTTGTACCAAGAGTTGATCGCCACGGAGAAAGGGAAGGCCATCGCAAAGAAGATCTACGGCAAGGCACGACCGAATTACCACAGTGTGAGCGTGCGCACCATTGACGACCTGCTGCATTGGACACCGGAGATGGCGAAGACCGAAACTGCACCGGCTTCCTAAGAAAGGATAGGACCTGAACAGAAAAAGCCCCCGGATCCCGGGGGCTTTTCTGTTATGAACTTTGGATCAATGCGCGATCACGACCCGTTGGATGTTGCGCTTTCCATCGGGGGTGGTAAACTGGCAGATGTATTGGCCGTCGCCGAGGTCGCTGAGGTTCACGGTGCGCTGAAGCGTGCCGCCGTTCGCGGAGCCCAAGCTGACAGTGCGCACTTGCTGACCGAGCATATCCAGCACATCCATGGTGATCGGATTCGTTCCGTAAAATTTGGGTCGTTGGAACGGCCACACATGTGCATTCTGCGTATGGCCACACGTTCGCCTGAACTGTCGCGAGCACTATCCGAACTGTTGCTACGCGGACGGTTTTTGATAGATTCGACACCTGTTGGGGTAGCCTTCCAGCCAGATCAGCAAAGTGCCCCCATTGACCATAACGAGCTGCAAAAGCGCAAAATCAAACAAAATGGGAACAAGAAGGACTCTGGTAGTAATCCTCTTGGCCATTGCATTGGCCAATACTTCATTTGCACAAGTTCCGAGTTATATCCCCACCAGTGGCCTAGTTGGTTGGTGGCCCTTTAATGGAAACGCAAATGATGAGAGCGGAGTAGGAAACAATGGGACGGTATATGGCGCCGTAGCGTTAACCGCTGATCGCTTTGGAAACTTGAACAGCGCCTATAGTTGGCCGAGCGACCTGAGCAGCTCCAACTACATTGATCTTGGTGATCTGAACTCATACTTGCCCAATAGTATTTCAATTTCGTGTTGGGTATATTTTGATGCCGCCACAAACGATTCGAGAGTAATCTCAACAGGAGAGCCGGGGATAATTGTTTATCAGGACTCGGGTTCAGTGGTAACGATAAAATGCTCTTATGGTCCAGCGGGAGTGGCAATTTGGCCATCAACATTTGGCATAGCAAAATATGAATGGCACCACATTTTGTACACGGCGGATCACAGTACGAATGTGGCCAACTTATATGTCGACGGAGTACTCACCGATACGGATAGTTCTGACGCACCAATGAGCACTCCTGAAAACTGGAATGTCGGACGTAAATCTATTTCCGCGTTCGATGGTTTTGGTGGATTGATCGACGATATTGGGATCTGGAACCGGGCACTCACTTCTAGTGAAGTATTGGCCATCTATTATTCCGGAACAGTTGGCATTGAAGATCATGAAGCGAATGCAGGGATTACTCTATATCCGAATCCTGCAGATGGGAACGTGACGATAAGGACGAACGATCAAATAGCGGGAGTGCCCTACCATGTCTATGATTCACTGGGAAACTGCGTGCTTCAGGGTCTAGTGGGCGACGGTTTGACTACGATAGGCCTGAACGGAATTGCGCCCGGAGTATATAGTGTGCGGATAGAAGGCACGAACAAGGTATTAAAGTTGGTGAGGCGCTAAGGATAGGATGACGACCATAATGCGTTGAATCTGGTTTAAGGAGAGCCGCCTTCTCTAGCGTGAGTGTGAATGCTCGTGATTTAAGGCCACACAGATGGAAGCGAAAAGCGAAGCTGACAAAATATCGGACCTCTATAAAAAGCTTGTTAAATCCACGGAATATACATTCCCCATTAAAGGCAAAATAAATGTGAGTGATGAGCACGGGGTTTATATTATTTACAGCCCTAAAGCAAGTGTGCTACATGTAGGAAATACTCCGAGTGGAAAAAAAGGATTGAATCAAAGGCTATACAATCACATTTCCAAAACAGGAATATTTTACCAGAAATATTTGAAACCGAAGAAAATATCATTGAGGGGAGATCATAAATTCAAATTTCTTGTAGTTCCATCGCCAAGAGAAAGAGCCTTACTGGAAGCGTTGACCGCAGGTCTTCTTTGTCCCGCTCATTTTGGAACAGGCGCTAAGAAAAGTATCAAGAAGTAGCCCCTGCGCTTCACAGCGCGAGCGTTTGTGCTCGTCCATCAAGCCAACTCAACGGTCGTGCGAACTACTGCCCCGGATCGAGGATCCGCTTCAAGGTGAGGCCGTCCAGGGCGTGGCCTCCTTCAAATTCCACGGTGCGAAAACCCAGCCCGCTCTCGCGCAGTTTCGCCTCGTTGCCGGCCAATGCCGCAGCGGTCACCACCTTGTCCTGCATGCCATGCACGAGGAGCACCGTGCTGTCCGACCAGCGCCGACGCAATTCCGTTGCCGCCAGTTCGGGAGGAAGCGATCCGCCCCAAAGAACGATCTGTTCAAACGGGGTCCGGCCCTTCATCGCCCAGCGGCATGCGGTGGCCACGCCCTGCGAGAAGCCGAGCACCGATACGGGAATGCCCGGCGGACAAAGGCTTCGGAGGTGTTCCACCAGTCGGTCCAAATAACCGATCTGGTCAGCGATCTCGTGGTCCCGGTCCTCGCGCGTCATCCATGTGGCGCCCACGCGGGAGTGCTCGGCATCGGTGTAGTAGCGCGAAAGACCCTCGGGTGCAGCGATGAACTTTCCGCTTTCCAAGCCGACGAACGGTCTGAGGAAGAAGCGTGCGAGTTGACCGTAGCCATGCAGCGCGATCCAGATGTGGTTCGCGCCGGCCGCATCGCCCAAGGTGTGGTAGCGCGCGCTGCGGGGTACGGTGAGGTGATGCTCTTCCACGTTCAATAGGCGAGCAGTTCCTTCAGCACCTTGCCGACCTTCTCGGCGCTGGGGATCATCGTTGCCTCCAGCGTGTTGTTGAGCGGGATCGCAGGCATGTCGGCGGATCCGATGAAGCGGACAGGAGCGTCAAGTTGCTCAAAGCAACTATCGTTGATCTGCCCCGCCAACGCTTGCGCGAAGGAGTTCGCAATGGTCTCTTCCGTCACTACGAGGCAACGGCCATGCGCGTGCACGGCGTTCATCACGGTCTCCTCGTCCCAAGGTGCCAGCGTGCGCAGGTCGATGATGGTGGTCCGGCCCGGGAAATCCTTCGCCGCGGTCTTCGCCCAGTACACGCCCATGCCGTAGGTGACGATCACAGCGGCTTCGCCTTTCTCGATGTTCGCCGCGTCCGCTTGCTGAACGATGCGCGCCTTACCGAATGGAATGATGTAGTCGGCGGAAGGCTCGATGGTCTTGGCCTCCTCGGTGCCGGGGATCTTGCTCCAGTAAAGTCCCTTGTGCTCGAGCATCACCACGGGATTCGGATCGTGGTAGGCCGCCTTCATCAGGCCTTTCAGGTCCGCGCCATTGCTGGGGTAGGCCACCTTGATACCCTTGATGTTGCAGAGCACGCTTTCCACGCTGCTGCTGTGGTAGGGGCCGCCGCTTCCGTATGCGCCGATCGGCACCCGGATCACGCTGGACACCGGCCATTTGCCATTGGAGAGGTAGCAGCTGCGCGCCACTTCCGTGTAGAGCTGGTTCAGCCCCGGCCAGATATAATCCGCGAACTGCACCTCCACGATCGGCTTGAGCCCCACGGCGCTCATGCCCACGGTGCTTCCGACGATGAAGGCCTCCTGTATCGGAGTGTTGAAGACGCGGTGATCGCCGAAGTCGCGGCCCAGCGTGGCGGCCTCGCGGAACACGCCACCGAGGCGCGCGCCGACGTCCTGGCCGTAGAGCAGGCAGCGCGGGTCCTCCAGCATCAGCTCGCGGATCGCGAAGAGCGCGCAGTCCACCATCAGCGTCGGCTCCTTGTCCTGCGGTGCGCGCGTGCCCTGTTCCTCCGTGATCGGGGTGGGGGCGAACATGTGCGTGTAGAGGTCCTCGGGCCGTGGGTCCTCCGCCTGGCGGGCCAGTTCAAAGTCGGCCTTTACGGTGGCGATGGCCTTTTTCTCCAGCTCCTTCAGGCCCTGGTGTTGGATCCCGAGGTCCAGCAACTGCTGGAAGAAGCGCGGCTGCGGATCGCGTTTACGATGCTCCGCCAGGTCCTCCTCGCTGCGGTAGAACTCCATGCGCACACCGCTGGTGTGGTGGTTCAGCAAAGGCACCTTGGCGTGGATCAGGAAGGGGCGACGTTCCTTCCGCACGGTGTTGATCACCTCGTGCAGCACCGCATGGCTGGCGAGAAGATCCGTTCCGTCCACCTGCCGCACCTCCAGGCCCTTGAAGCCACGTGCATAGTGGCTCGCATCGTTGGCGCGGATCTCTTCGGCCGTGGCGCTGATGTCCCATTCGTTGTCCTGCACCAGGTAGATGATCGGCAGCTTCTTCAGCACCGCCATCTGGAAGGCCTCGCTCACTTCCCCTTCGGTGATGGCGGCATCACCAATGGAGCAGACCACCACGGGGTTTTCGCCACCATGGTCCTCCGCAAGGCCCATGCGTTCCTTGTACTGGATGCCCATGGCAACGCCCGTGGTGGGAATGGCCTGCATGCCGGTGGCGCTGCTCTGGTGCGGGATCTTCGGCATATCGTCGCGGCGCAGGCTGGGGTGGCAGTAGTAGGAGCGGCCCCCGCTGAAAGGGTCGTCGCGTTTGGCCATCAATTGCAGCATCAGCTCGTAGGGCCGCATGCCGATGGCGAGCAGGATGCTGTCGTCGCGGTAGTAGGGCGCCACGAAATCCTGGGGCTTCAATTGAAGGCCTAGGGCGAGTTGAATGGCTTCATGCCCGCGCGAGGTGGCATGGACGTATTTGCTGGTGAACTTGGCGTGCTCCTCATAGAGGTCCGTCATCGCCTTGGCGGTACACATCAACTCCCAAGCCTTCAGCAGCGTCGCTTGATCGAGGCTTTTCTCTTCGTGTTCCGTCCGGGTGGTGATCGCTGGCATGGTCAGTTTTACAAGAACGGCTAAAATACGGCTTGTGATCCGGCCCGCGCCTACCGGCACGGTCGGCTGAAAGAGGGAACCACGGATACACACCGATGGACACGGAGCAGGATGGCATTGATCCGTGCTCATTCGTGGTCCGCTATACATCGGACCCGAACAACACGGCCGGATGCTCGCAGGGCATCAAGGCAGGTACGTACGGCTGCCGTTTCATTTATCCGTGTTCATCCGTGTCCATCCGTGGTTCAAAAAGCAGACCCGGACGCCCGCAGGGCGTTCATCCCGGGTTTACAAGCACGACAACGGGTGGCGGCCGCAGGCCTAGCGCGCCCGCTGCTCCCCGCCGTCCAGTTTCAGCAGCACGCTTTGCACGGCCCACATCACCACGCTGAAGAGGAGCGCCCACCAGAAGCCGTTCACGGTGAAGCCGGGCACGATGCGCGCCGCAAGCATCACCATGGCGGCGTTGATCACCAGCACGAACAGGCCGAGGGTAACCACCGTCACCGGCAAGGTGAGCAGCACCAGGATCGGCCGCACCACCGCATTCAGCACGCCGAGCACGATGGCCACCAGGAGACCGGTCTTGAAGTCTTCCGCATGCACGCCCCGCAGGAGGAGGTCGGCAACCAGCACGGCGATGGTGGAGATGAGGATGCGGATGATGAGTCTCATGGATGGAGATGGATCAGCGCCGAAAATACAATGGCGCTGGTTCCCATGGGCAAAGGCCGCTGCCGAGGGAACCACGGATAAACACGGATTCACACGGATAATGTCTGCTGAAGACAAGAGAGAAAACCGCCGATCACGCCGATCACGCAGATGATGCTTGGTGGCGAGGAGGTCACTGCTGATGCGGCCTGGCGGCCGAGCGACGGCTGCCGGTGATCCCCGGATCCCTATTGGGGAAACAGGCACTTTTTTATCAGCGTGGATCAGGACCATCAGCGCCCCTGGCTCCCGAAGGGATGCGTCAGCGTTCTATTCGGCATTCATTCTCCCCCGCGTCCGAAGCGCTCCATGTCCCGCCTATCGCGTTTGGTGGGTCGTCCCGCGCCGGGGTCGCGGCTGGCCACCCGCACCTTGCGTGCGAGCTCCTGCTTTTCCAGTTCCTCCCACGGTGTTTTGTCCTCTATCAGGTCGGGCAGCAACTTGGCCCCCACGCGTGATGGCGGGATCGCCTTCACCAGGAACACCCGCCAGATGGGCGCTTGCCGCACGGAGACCCGATCGCCCACTTTCACCACGGCACTCGCCTTTGCTTCGTGATCGTTCAACCGGACCTGGCCGCGCTTGCACTCCTCCGCCGCAAGGCTGCGCGTTCTGCAGAGGCGCACACACCAGATGAATTTGTCGAGGCGCATTCGGGGGGCAGTTGTCCCGATATTCATCGGGAGTTGGTAGTTGTCCGGTTGCCCGGTCAACCGGACTTGGCCCGATGCATATCGGGCGGGGTTGTAGTTGCCAGTTGTCAGTTTTTCAAGTCCTAAACAGCGTTGACAGGCTTCAGCAGTCGCGATGCCGTAGTCTCTCGGTCCCTCCTTAGGCTGACCCTAGATCTCCATGCTCCGGCTTGTTACTCTTCACGTAGCCGTATAACTCGAACAATGCACGAATGAACCAGATCAGGAGCAAGAGATGTTCTCCGTGGCGCGCAGGTACGCTGAACGTGCCATGTGCCAATTCCCAGAACAGCCACACGGGAGGCACGAGGAGAAAGACGACGATCCAGCCGATCGCCATGGGGCTTTTGCGAAACATGGAACGAAGGTAGAACAGCGTAGGGATTCCAATGCCGTGCAGGCGCTCCCCCCACGCTCCCGCACGTCTTCTCGCCCCATGATGAATGGGTGCTCGTGAACGAATAGGCCTAGCCTCGATCGCCGTTCAAAGCCTTCAACTTCGTTTGATCCGCGCGATCATGAGGGACGAAACGGGTCTGTTGAGAAACCGGCCCTTCGAGTGCCTCAGGGACCGGTTTCCTCCCGCTCCCACCCTTCGACCCTTCGAGAACCTCAGGGTACAGAACCTCAGGGTACAGAACCTCAGGATACAGAACCTCAGGGTGAAGTGCCTCAGGGACCGGTTTCCCATGAAAAAAGGGCCGCCCCGTTCTGGGACAGCCCTTTCCTTCAGTGACCCCGGGAGGATTCGAACCTCCAACCGGCAGAACCGGAATCTGCTATTCTATCCAATTGAACTACGGGGCCAAGATGTCCGCTCCTTTTGTCCGGAGCGGGCGCGAAGGTAATGCTATCGTTCGGCTCTGCTATGCGCCCGCATCAGCATGGTGACATCCTGCACGTTCTCCGCCTTGGTCCAGGTGGTGCTCAGCTGGTGTTCGTCCATGTTCAATTGCTCGGCGGCGGAGGCCCTCAGCGCGGCTTGGGAAGCGGCATCGGGGAAGAGGCTGTCCAAGGGCATCGCCGGGCGCACATCCTCCGCGCGGAGCACATGGCCTTGTGCCGTGGCCACCTCGGCCAGCCACCGCGCCGTGCGGCCGAACGTACCCTGCAAGCGCACCGGGGGGCCTTCGCGCACGTATGCGGCACCGCGTGCGTTGCCCGCAAGCAAGCGCACCAAGCGGCCGTGTTCCTGCGCGAAGGCGAAGCTGTATTTTCCATCGTATTCCACGAAGATCAGTTGGCCGTCCTTGTTGATGCCCCAATGGCCATCCACCTCCGTGTGCATGGTGTTGGAGCTGGTGAACGAGGTGGCATCGCCGTTGGGTAGGAGGAGGAGCCTCGTGGTGCGCGCATCGGCGTGCTGGGCCGGGTCCGCTACATAGTTGCCGGCCATGCGCCGGTCCGGCACCGGCGGGCAGGTAACGGCCACATCCATGTGCATGTAGCGCTCGGCGATCAGCAGGCTGTCCGGCCCGCCAGCGGGGTCCGGCGCGTAATGCCCGCTGAGCCAGGTCTTGATCCATTGGCCGGGTACGGTGTTGAGGTAGGTGTAGCGATGTGCGATGCTGTCCAGTCCCGGACCCGTGAGCCGGAAAACAGCCAAGCTGCCGCACGGACCGAAGGCCGTATCGCCGGACAGGATGCGCACTTCACCCTGGAAGTTCGTACCGGCCGGATCGGAAGCAGGCTGCTCCGTGGCAACGGGCCCATGGCAGCCGTACACAAGGACGGCTGCCATGGTCAAGATCAGTGGCAATGGGCGCATGGGGGCGAAAGTACCGGAAAGGAGAAGCGGGAGCGGGAAAGGCAATGGGGGATCTACCGATTTTTTCAGGAGCACAACCTGAGAACACGTACCTTTGCCCGCTTTTTCAATGACCTCTCCCTGATCCCCATGAAGGAATTACGCAACATCGCCATTATCGCCCACGTGGACCACGGCAAGACCACCCTGGTGGACAAGATCCTCCATCAATGCCAGCTGTTCCGCGTGAACGAAGAGGTGAAGGACCTGTTGCTGGACAGCAATGATCTCGAGCGCGAGCGGGGCATCACCATCCTGAGCAAGAACGTAAGCGTGCATTACAAGGGCGCCAAGATCAACATCATCGACACCCCCGGCCACAGCGACTTTGGCGGTGAGGTGGAACGCGTGCTGAACATGGCCGATGGTGTGGTGCTGCTGGTGGATGCCTTTGAAGGCCCCATGCCCCAGACGCGCTTCGTGCTGGGCAAGGCCATCGAACTGGGGTTGAAGCCGGTGGTGCTGATCAACAAAGTGGACAAGCCGAACTGTACCCCGGAAGAGGTGCACGAAGCGGTGTTCGACCTGATGTTCGCGCTCGGTGCCACGGAGGACCAGTTGGATTTCCCGGTGGTCTACGGCTCCGGAAAAGGAGGCTGGATGGGACCGGATTGGAGGACACCCACCACCGATGTGAGCTATTTGCTGGACGTGATCCTGAAGCATGTGCCCGCGCCGAAGGTGGTGGAGGGGTCGCTCCAGATGCGCATCACCTCGCTGGATTACAGTTCCTTCCAAGGGCGGATCGCCGTGGGCCGTGTATCCCGCGGGACCATTCGCCCGGGGCAGCATGTTACCTTGGTGAAGAACCAAGGTGGCACCGTGAAGGGGCAAGTGAAGGAGTTGATGGTCTTCGAAGGATTGGGCAAGGAAAAGGTGAAGACCGAAGTGGGCTGTGGCGAGATCGTCGCCATCATGGGCCTGGAGAATTTCGATATCGGCGACACGGTCGCTGATGCCGACAATCCCGAAGGCTTGGCGAAATTCAAAGTGGATGAGCCTACCATGAGCATGCTCTTCACCATCAACAACTCGCCTTTCTTCGGCAAGGAGGGCCAGTTCGTCACCAGCCGCCACATCCGTGACCGCATCTTCAAGGAGATCGAGAAGAACCTGGCCATGCGCGTGCAGGAAACCGATTCGCCCGATAAGCTCCTGGTGTTCGGCCGGGGCATCCTCCACCTGAGCATCCTGGTGGAGACCATGCGCCGCGAAGGCTACGAGTTCCAACTGGGCCAGCCCCAAGTGCTGTACAAGGAGATCGACGGACAGAAGCACGAGCCCATCGAACTGCTCACCGTGCAGGTGCCGGAGCAGTTCAGCAGCAAGGTGATCGACAATGTGACCCGCCGCAAAGGGGAGATCATCAACATCGAGCAGAAGACCGATCGCGCCGTGCTGGAGTTCTCGATCCCCGCCCGGGGCATCATCGGCCTGCGCAATACGCTGCTCACCGCCACCGAGGGCGAAGCGATCATTGCGCACCGCTTTAAGGGTTACGAGCCTTTCAAGGGCGAACTCGGCGTACGGCGCGCCGCGAGCATCATCAGCCAAGAGACCGGTACGGCCATTGCCTATGCGATGGACAAGCTACAGGATCGCGGGCGCTTCTTCGTGGATCCCAACGAAGAGGTGTACGGCGGCCAGGTGATCGGCGAGAACCCCAAAACGGACGATCTGGTGGTGAACATCAACAAGACGAAGAAGCTCACCAACATGCGCGCTTCAGGTACCGATGACAAGAGCTCGTTGGCACCGGCCACCAAATTCTCCTTGGAAGAAGCCATGGAGTACATCAAGGAGGACGAGTACTTGGAGGTGACCCCGAAGAACCTGCGCATCCGCAAGATCCTGCTGGACGAGAACGACCGGAAGAAGGCGCGTAGGCCGCAGAACGCTTGAGCGGTCTTTTGTCCGATGTCCGATGTCCTATGTCTTATGTCCTATGTCTTATGCTCGAGCATTGGACATAGGACATCGGACATCGGACAAATCCGTACCTCCGGCACTGCCCGCCTTTCACCCCACCTTCGGTAGGGAATCCTCTACGGGCTCCTTCACCTTCTTCTTGAACCAACGCAGCCCCCTGTCCATAAAGGGGATGTGCGCATTGAAGCGCTTCACGATGTTGATGCGGATGTTGCCCACGCTCCAGTAGAAGCTGCTGCGATCGTCGAGCAGGTAGCCGATGTTCTCCTGGTTGAAGGAGACACCGGCGTAATAGCGTGCACTGTTGTAGCCGGCCCCTGCACGGAACTGCCCGTGCCAGCCCGCTCCCGCGTTGGTCTTCTGGATCTCCTGGTCCGCCTCGGTGGCCACCACGGCCCGCTGTATGCTGATGCCGGCGCCCAGTACCACGGAGCCGGTAAGGAAGATGTGTTCCTGGATCACCAGCGTATAGGCATAGCCTGCACTGGGGCCGAGGTCCACGAAACCGCCGCGACGCAGGTGCAGGCCGCGTTCGTAAAGCGCTTCAAATCGCCGGGGCACCAAGGACGAGTCCGACTTGAGGTGGAGGTAGGTCAGGTAACCGCCGGCCAGCCACGTGCCTTGGCTCTTCCGCTGCCACGCATCCTGGTTGAAGGCCGCGCGATAGCTGAAGCGGTCGTTGTTGAAAATATGGACCGTGCTCACCCCCAGGTTGAACTGCACGAGGTCCGGGCGGGTGGGCGATCCGGTATCCTGCTCCCAGCCCAATTCCTCCTGGGTGTGGGAACTGAGGTAGTAGCCCCGGAACCGTTGCAGGAACAAGTTGGTGGCCCAGCGTTTCGTGTGGATGTTGGCCTGCGCATCGAGGTAACGCGTTCGACCCCGTTGTTCCTGGTCCTTGTTCAAGCCCGGGATACCTACACCGATGTTGAGCGTGAGTGCGCGGTAGCTGGCGCCCAGGCCGAAGTTGATCTTGTTGTTGGGGCGCAAGATCAATGCTTTGGTACCCCTCAACCCCCCCAGCTGCAGTTTGTTGTATTTGGTGCTGAGGTAGAACCGGCCCGTGAGTATGTGTGAATAATCCTTCACATAGGCCGTGTCGAAGGTGTCGCGCGGACGCTCCGATTGGCCCCATGCCGCACCGCCCATGCAGGGCAGGAGGAGCACGGCAAAAGCGCCGGGGCGAAGAAGGCAGCGAAAGGGGAGCATCCGGTACAAAGGTCGCTCCAAGCCCGGCTGTGATCGGGAAGATCCGTGTTGGGGGATGAACCTGTTGCAAGGTTCCGTGTACGGGAACACGAACCTCGATCCACTTTCAACCCCCCCATCATCATGCACATGCCGAATCTCCCCACCGTTGCTTCCGCCACGCTACTGGCCGCTGCAGCAGTCCTGTTCCCCTACACCACGGCACCACGTGGCGAAACTGACGGTCCCGCTCCGGAGCCTGCCCCGGGCTGTGTGTTCATGACCGTTTATGAAGGTGCAGGCCTTGACTCCGCATTCATCCTGAAGACCAGCAGCGAAGTGCTCACGGCTGAGGACCGGGGATACGATTGGCTGCTCTCGGCCCAGAACAACGATGGCGGTTTCGCAGCTGGCAACCACAGCCAGCAGCAGGTGCTGGACCCGCACGCCGCCCCGAGTGACCCGGCCACCACCGCGATGGTGAGCATGGCCTTGCTCCGTGCCGGCAGCACGGTGAAGGACGGGCGGTTCGCGCCGGTGTTGGCGCGTACCACGGAATTCCTGTTGCAGGCCATTGAACGCTCGCCCGAGGAAGCACTGAACATCACCCCGCTCACCGGTACCCAGATCCAGGTGAAGCTGGGGCAGAACATCGATGTGGCCTTGGCCGCGCAATACCTCAGCAATCTGATGGGGCGCATGCCCTGCAACGATCCCAAGCACGATCGCTGGATGCAGGCACTGAACAGCTGCACGCGCAGGATCCAGCGTGCGCAAACGGCCAACGGCAGTGTGCAGGGCAGCGGCTGGGCCGGTGTGCTGCAGTCCAGTTTCGCCACGAACGCGTTGGAAAGCGCAGAGCATGTGGGGGCCCTGGTGGACAAGCAGGCCTTGGAGCAGGCGCGTGATTTCCAGAAGGGGAACTTCGATGCCAACACGGGCAGCGTGGCCACGGAAACAGCGGCCGGCATCACGCTCTATGCCGTAAGCGGAAGCACGCGCAGCAGCGCGAAGGAAGCCTGCCAGGCCGAGGAGGTGATCACGAAGGCCAAGCGCGAAGGGAAGGTGGATGCTGATGCGCCGGTGAATGCGGATATGCTACAGGAGGCGGGCATGAACCGGGATGATGCCGAGAAAGCAAGTACCGCGTGGAACGTCTACAATGCCGCGAAGGTGCGTGCGCAGTCCAACGATGTGATCAGCGGTTTCGGCAACAACGGTGGCGAGGAGTTCATGAGCTACCTGCAGACCGGCGAATCGCTCATCATCAACAAGGACCAGAGCTGGCGGAACTGGTACGATGCCACCACCGCCCGCTTGCTCGGCATCCAGAACAACGACGGCAGCTGGAACGGGCACCATTGCATCACCAGCCCGGTCTTCTGCACCGCAACGGCGCTGCTGATCCTGAGCGTGAACAACGACATTGAAGCGCTGGTGGCCCAAGGTGCCACGGTACAGAAGTAAGGCTCGGCTCAACCCGTGGACCGGAAATGGAAAGAGCATCGATCCTGCGATCGGTGCTCTTTTCCGTTTCCTCCCGAATGGATCAGCGTGAGATCACCAACCGTTCATTCAGGAGCGCTGCACCTTGTTGATCCCTGACCAACACGATGTACGTACCCACTTCCAGCCCGGAGACATCCAAGGTGGAGTTGGCGGTGGTGGGCCGCAATACGACCTGGCCTTTGAGGTCAAGCACCTCCACGGATGAGCCGGTAGAGAGCCCGGTGAGGGTCACCTGTTGGGATGCGGGGGAGGGAAAGAGCCGGGGAAGCACATCCGCCACCTGCTCCTGCACATCCATGTTGATGGCCACGATGATCTTGCCTTTCATGCCCATGTTCGCGTGTGGTGTGCAGACGTAATAGTAGGTGCCGGGCACGTCCAGCGCGAAGGTGTGTTCACCGGCCGGGTAATTGAAACCACCGTTCGGTGTGTTCCCATTGTTCATCCAGGTGGTCTCGTCCACCTGCGTGCAGGTATGCGGATCCGACAGTACCAAATGGATACTGTCCCCGGCTATCATATTGATCAGCGGCGGATCGAACGCGTTGCCGATGTTGGTGAGCTCATGGGTGGTTTGGGCGTGTGCCGTTATCGCAGTTACGAGAAGGAGAACCGTAGTGTATTTTTTCATGGGTGAGGGTTTGTTCATCCGGAATAGGACGGGCCGATCCCGGTTGAGGTTTGCTCCTTGGATGAGGATCGGGCAAATAAGTTACTTGGCCACGGCACAAGGTTTGGTGGCAATTATTTCCGATCTACCAAGCCATGAAAACGACAGCAACACTTGTGTGCGTTCTCCTTTTCGGTGCTTCAGCCAGCTTGAGCGCACAGGACACAACGGCCGTTCCGATCACCAGCCCACCGGCATGGGTGAGCATGAGTGACAGCGTGGGGCATCTTATCGGGATCACGCCCGAACAACAGGAAGGGTGGAAAGCGAGAAATGCGCGCTGGGACAACAAGTACAAGGCGCTGGGGACTGAACCCGAGAAGGACCCCACCTACATCAAGCTCCACAACGCACGCGAATTCGATCTCAGGGGTTTTCTCACCGGTGGGCAATACGATAAGTGGAAGGTGTTGAACAAGCGCTCACCCAGGTTGGAGCCGGAAAACCCGCCGGGCACCAACATGCCACCGGATCGATAAGCGTGGAGGGATCTCCACAGGGAGGTGATCCAGCGCCAGGTAGCGAGGCTGGAACGAGGAATGCTCCTTCTACAGCAGGTTCACTTTCTGCGCCTCCTTGCGGCGCGGCTCCTTCGGCATGGTGCCGAAGATGTAATCCCAGAAGGGCGTGCTGACCCCGAACGCACCATCATCCCCTACGAAGTGGTGGAGGTTGTGGTGTTTCCAGATGATGCCCAGAAAATTCTTGGGCTGCTTGTACATATGGATGGCATAATGCGCAAGCAGGTATGAGCTGTAGCCGAAGAGGAAGCCTCCACCGAAGGCGTATCCGTTCTCACCGATGGTCAACCGGAAAAGGCTGATGAACAACACGGCCAATACGATGCTGAGCAGGGGAGGCATGGCCAAGCGGCTCTTGTCGCGCGGGTGATCGTGGTGTACCCCATGGATTACATACTGGAACCGCTTGCGCTTTTCGGTCTCTGCCGGGATGTGGTAGAGATAGCGGTGCATGGCGTACTCCACGAAGGTGAACAGCACGATGCCACCGAGAAAGAATACGAGCGCTGTGCTCCAGTGGATGCCCAGCTTGGCGATGGAATACCACAGGGTGATCACACCCACGGACCAGAACAAGGTGAGCGGTATGGCAATATGGGTCTTGGTAAGTGCTTCGAGAACGGGATTCTTGAAGATGCGTCCGGCCCCCGGTTGATGTCTTGTAGCCATGATAATATACCGCCAAATTTAAGCATCATTATCCATCATGTGTGGATCGTCATTGGGGTCGGGGATCAAAGGTGAAGCGCAGATCGACAAAGAGCCCCCTTCCCGGTGCCGGGTTGTAATACCTGCCTGCGGGGTCATTGAGCTGGATGAAGGAGGTGTATTGCTCATTGAGGATGTTCTCCCCGGTGAGCCCAACTTGCAAACGATGATCGTTCCACCTCCAGGAACGTCCGATGTGCAGCTGCATCACGCCGTAGCCGGGCACGCGATCGCCATTGGAACTATTGGCCACCACGGATGAATTGGCTCTGTATCCCGCTTCGATACGCAGGCCTGGCCGGGTTGACCAGCGCGCGCGTACACCGCCGGTCCATCGGGGTACGCCGGGAACGTCCACCGTATTGGTCATGTCCGGCAAGGTCAATCGGTGGTGTTGCCAAGCGCCATTGAGCTGCAATTCGAGCTGCCCCTTGCCGGAAAGGTCCCGGCCGGTCCGGGCTTCCAGCTCCACGCCGTCCTGTTCGGCATCACCGGCATTGACGAAGATCTCTTCAGTGCCTTGATCCACGCGCTGGGGAAGGATCAGGTCCTGCGTGCGGCGCATGTAACCGTTCACGGCCACGGCAGTGCCGTTGTTGCGAAAGGTGATCCCTCCTTCAGCCTCCTTCACATGTTCGGCGGTGAGCGTAGCATTGGGGATCCCGGTGGAGCCAAGGATCTCCCAGATGGTGGGGCGTGAAGTGCTTTGCGCATAGCGCAGGTGGCCGGTCAACTGATCGGAGAACGCGCGTTCCACGCCAAGCAAGGGATAGAGTTCCCCGGCCGGGGAATCAGCGGTTTCCTTATTGCGGAGTTCATCCACATGGCGGAAGGCCGTGGCCTCCGTGCCGATGTCGGCGAAGATGGTGGTACGATCGCCCACCAAGGTCCGGGTGGAAAGGAAGCTGTTGATGGTGCTCGCCCGGGTATCGGCATCGGTCCGCAGGTCGGCCGGCAAGGCATTCACGAAAGTGCGTTCTTGCAATTCGTCGCGCTCCACCAGGGCTTCCAACCCCAGTTCCCAGGAGAAGGAAATGGCGTTGCCCCGGAACGTTCTTCCCAAGCTCAAGCGCGTGCCTGCGGAGCGGATACGCTCATCCTTGTATCCGCCGAAGAACGGGCTGGTACCATACGGATTCACCTTGTCGATCGCCTGTACTTGGAGGGAGGAGCGGAGCAGGAGTTCCTGCCATATGCGTTGCTCCACGGCGATGCCAGCGAACAGTTGGGACTTCTCCACCCGCGCATCGATCTGTTGGGAGTAGGGCCGGGCAGACCGAGGATGCTCGGCAGCGGTGAGGCTGTCCAAGCTTCCGGGCAAGCCCCACGCTGCTTTTTGGCCCGTCAGGTAAATGCGGACGTTGCCTTTCGGCAGGCCGTATCGTTGTGTGATCCAGACCTGATCGCGCCGTGCATATTCCTGGTCGCGATACCCATCGTTCCCCATGCGGAGCAGCCCCAAGCTGAGCGTATTGCCATTGGCCGACCGGGTCCGCAACTCGCCGTTGAGCTTGAAGTAGCCATCGGGTCCACCCGTGCCGGAAATGGACACATCGGTACCGGTATTCTGCCGCTCGGGCGGCGTGGCCAAGAGGAGGCCGGAAGGTGCACTGCCATACACCGGCCCACCGATGCTGCGCACCACATCCAAGGTGCCCACCAGCGCGGGATCCAGCAATTCCAGCGGGGTGGAGCCATCCGCCATGGTCAGGGAGAACGGCCCCCAATACACTTTCACACCGCGCACGCCATAGGGTGAGCGCAGTAGGCTGCCGCGAATGCTGAAACGGGTGCTTCCACCTTGGCCGCGTTCGTCCATTTGCACACCGGGTACCCAGAGCAATGGACTGCGCAACGATGCACGGTCATACATGCGGAGCTCCGAACTGTCCACCGTGCTAACGGCGGCCAAGGCTTGGCGATCGCGCGGGGAAGGCCATGGCCTGATCGCCACGGCTTCCAGTTCCGTAGCCTGCTGCAATGCTTGCAATTGCACCTTTCCCAGGAGCAAGGCATCCGTCCACGCCACCCGCAACGGCATGACTCCTTTTTCACGGAAGAGCAACGTGTCCGGTGGCTCTGCAGCGCAAAACCGCCCGAATACATCTACTGTCCCCACTGTCGCTCCCCATTGATCCCGCACGATCGAACCAGCCGAAGCCTTTCCGTCCGGCCGCAGCACCAACACGCAGGATTGTGCAGAGGCCATGCAGCACCATACGGAGCCGATGAGGAGAGGCAGCAAGCGGAGCATCCGGCCGAAAGTACCCATGGCCGTGGCAGGGCCAAGTTGAAGCTGATCTCCGGAGGGAAAAGGGAATTGCGAAACGATTACATTTGCGGCCCCATTTCAGGAAAGATCAATTCCCGGGCGTTTAGCTCAGCTGGTTTAGAGCACTACCTCGACAAGGTAGGGGTCGCTGGTTCGAATCCGGCAACGCCCACTTTCAGTTATGGCCCGTGAGGGGTCTCGGTCCTCCGCGTAAGCAACCTGTAAACACCGGTTTCCCGCTCCATATGATCCTTTGTCGCACGCGTTTCCGAACATTTTTCCGGTTTGGATCATTGCATGTCCGATCGGATCAACCCGGGTCAGCCCACAGCTTAAAAGAACCATTAGTGAACATGAAGAAGACGATCATTTCCATGGCGGTCCTGTTGGCCGTATCCAACGTAGTAAATGCGCAGGAGGATAAGGAACAACGTGATGCCGCAGTTGCCGTGATGCAAGCGAAATCGGAAGCGGACACCACCGGTAAGTTGTGGAAGACAGGTGGCACCTTCCAGCTGAACATGAGCCAAGTGAGCCTCACCAACTGGTCCGCCGGTGGCTACAGTTCCGTCAGTGGGGTGGGACTATTCAACGGCTTCGCAAACAGGAAAAAAGGCCGACATGCTTGGGATAACTCCCTTGTACTGGCCTATGGCTTGTTGGCACAGGATGGAGTTGATCCGGTGAAGACGGATGACCGCATTGAGCTGAACACGAAGTATGGTTATGAATTGAAGAAGGCCTGGTACCTCGCAGCATTGGCCCAGTTCAAGACCCAGTTCACCGAAGGTGTGGATGCGAAGACCGGTACCCGGATCTCGGACTTCATGGCCCCGGGCTATTTGATCCTTGGCTTGGGTATCGACTATAAGCCGAGTGAAAATTTCTCGGCGTTCATCTCCCCGGCCACGGCCAAATTCACCTTCGTTCAGGATCAGGACCTGGCCGATGCGGGAGCGTTCGGTGTGGAAGCCGCCACGTACGATGATCTCGGGGCGAAGCTCAGCAACGGCGAGAACAGCATCTTCGAGTTCGGTGGCTACGTGAAGTTGATGTACACCCAGGACATTGCCAAGAACATCAACTTCCTCACCCGTGCCGACTTCTTCAGCAACTACTTGAATGATCCGCAGAACATCGACGTGAACTGGGAGACCCTGTTTACCTTCAAGGTGAATGAGTGGTTCGCCGCCACCTTGAGCACGCTCTTGATCTACGACGACGACACGCAGATCATGAAGCCATGGGGTGATACGGATCTGCAGTATGTAGGCAAGGGCACCCAATTCAAGGAGACGATCGGCTTGGGGATCACGCTGAAGCTCTGATCAGGGAAGGAGTGGGAAGCCCCGCTGCGGTTTGAGCCGTAGCGGGGCTTTTTTTGTTTGGTGGGGGCTGTGGAAGTGGAATTGTTAAAACGACGTTTGCATGGCCATGCAAACGTTCTATTTGGCCCGCCAATCCTCGGTTTTATCTTGGGAAGATCCTCTCGGGTATGATGACTGAGCCGATTTCCAAGGTTTCCTGAGCACCGGTCAGGTTCAACTCGTGCTCAGAAGTGCGCGTATTGCGATTTGTTAAAACGACAGTTGCATGGCCATGCAAACGTCCGGAGATGCAGCACGGACGGCATATATCATCAAAAATACCACCCGAATTCCACCCCTATCGATTGCTCCGAAGCACTGCATCTGCCCGTGCGACCAGATCCGCCAACGCCTTCACATCGCTTTCTCCCAGAAGCAAGGAATAGTCCAAGCGCAACTTCTCCCAAGCGCTCAGTGCTTCCGCAGCTTTTCGGCGACCCTTCGGAGTACGGAACACTTGGACCAACCGCTTTTCGCCACTACGCAGGATGAACTGGTCCGAGACCAGCTTATCCACCGTACGGGAGATCGTGGAAGCATCCAATTGATGAACGGTGGCCAGATCCGTGATGCTGATGCCAGGCGCCTCGTTCGCTGACATCAAGATGAATCCCATGGTAGGGGTGATCTGGATGGGGTGGAAATTCGCTTCAGCCATGCGGGTCAGCGACCGCCCAAGGGCAGCGCCGGAGTGGTAGAGGCATGCGTTATAGTGGCTTTGTAGATCGGACATGGCGAAGCAAGGTAGCGATCTGGATCGCTCGTCGAGCGATCCAGTGGGGCCGCTCAATTCGATCTTCCATCAGAACTAATGCTGACAGGACCGGGAGATCAAGGGAACCTCAGCGGCCCCTTCAGCGGCTGAAAGAAGCCATAAAGCCACGGGTTTCCTTCGCGCACCCGCACTTCCATGGAAGCCACGTGGGCTGCTCGGCCACCTTCGTTCCAGAGATAGACGCGCAGGCGCTGGCCTTGTCCGTGGCCGGGCAGGTCCGCGAGCGGGATGGCGCAAAAGATGCTTCCGTTGCTATCGTTCGACTGGAATGCTTGGCTCCTGTAGAAGGCGGTCAGGTCACCTTCCTTCAGCTCCATCACCAGCTTCAAGCCATTGCCATCCACACCCACCGCATTCATTCGGGCCTCGATCACATCATTGTCACCTTGAGCGATCTGATAGATCGGTTTGTTCAGCAGGATACCGAACTCCTGGCCGGTGAGGTCCCATGCACGTGGGCTGCGTCCTTGGTCAGTGGTATCCTGCCATAATGGAAGGTCTGCATTCACTTCCCAGCCATCGCCTTCGATAGCATCTGGAGTGATCAGACTGCCCCACTTCTTGTCATCCAAGGAGGGGTTCACCGGGATCGCGCTAAAGAGGAACGTTTGCCCCTCGTCCATGTCATGTCGCTCCTGCATGAAAGGGAAGGCCGCTTGTATCCGGGCAGTATGTTCCGGAACGGCATCGGCGTTGGCCCCATAAAAAGCGGAAGAGGCGGTAGTTGAACCGAGCAGGCTGTCCAGCCAAGCGGCGGAGCGATCATGGATGCTGAAGTAAGGAACCTTGGCTCGGTCGAGGCCCCAATGCTTCAGGTAGAAATCCACCATGCGATCAGGACCATCGAGCAATGCGATCCGGTCGGGGATGGTGCTGGCCTCGATGATACCGTGGGTGATGGCCTCGTAGCGGGAAGCATAGAAGATCTCGTAGTGTTTGCGTTCCGTGATCAGCGTGAAAACGGATACGGCGGCAGTGACGAATGCTGCAGGGAGCACCCACGTGCCACGCATGTAACGCAGCCCGGCCAGTGTACCCAGAAGCAGGTAGGGAAAGGAGAAGAGCACCACGGAATACTGCAGCACCGGTGAGCGCCACAAGGAATAGCCGTAGCCCACCAACAAAGGGAGCACCCCCCATAAAAGCGTGATCGCCCACAGGGGTGCGATACCACCGCGATAGCGAATACGCAGTGCGACCGAAGCCACGATCAGCAATGCCCACATGGCAGCAAAGAGCACCGAGCAGTGCGCGAGCCACCAGAGGTAGTCCGGCACCCACAGGGTCGTAGGTGTGGCGACCCACCCGTCCAAGATCTTCACGCCGGACTGTTTCAGGAGGATCGGGATATTCGGCAGGAAAGCCACGGCCGCAAGGGCACATGCGATCAGGTATTCCCTGCGTTTCGCGCGGACGATCAGGACCGATCCCGTGAGCAGCATGATGACCGCCAACATCAAGGCGAAGTGATGGGTGTACGCGGAGAGCACCGCTGCCAGAGCAGTGCCGACGAGTGCTTTTCGGGAACCCGAACCGAGATATCGTGTAAGCTGATCGGCCAAGAGCGCCGTGGTGAAAAGGCCTGCGGCGTAGGGCTGGGCGACCTGGCCGTACATCACCGTGTATTGGATGGTGGCCAGCAACGCCGTCATGATCAGCGCAACGTTGGGCCCGCACCACGCGAATGCAAAGCGATAGAGCAGCAGCAGCGCCAACAGCGACATCAGGATGAACGGCAACTTCACCGCGGCTTCGCTCATGCCGAACAGCTTCGTCCAGGCCCATTCGAATACCTGCACCCCCGGCGGATGGGTGTCCAGCGCGGCCACACCTTGTTGCACGGTTTCACCCAGCGAAGGGTACACCCGGATCAACGCGCTGATCTCTTCGTGTGTGTAGGGAATGTTCGGGAGGTCCCAGAGGCGCAGTGCGGAAGCTACTAAGAGGAGGGCTACCAGCGTGATGCGCTGAACGGCAGTACCGGGGAGGGCCTGCACGGCCGCCGCTTTCAACCCTTCCCGCCAGGACGGCTTGTTCATTGGCCCCGATCCATATCGCGTTTCAGGTCCTTCTCCTTCAGGCTCTCGCGCTTGTCATAGGTCTTCTTGCCCTTGGCCAATGCGATCTCCACCTTCACCATGCCGTTCTTGGCGAAATAGGAGCGGATCGGAACGATGGTGACCCCTTGGTCCTTCATCTTCCGTTGCAGCTTGTTCAGCTCCTTGCGGTGCAACAGCAGCTTGCGATCGCGGATCGGCTCGTGGGCGAAGTTCTTCGCCTTCCCATACGGTTGGATCCGCATGTTCCGTAGGTAGAGGTCATCGCCGATGAAGGTGCAGAAGGCCTCGGTAATGCTCGCATCGCCCGATCGCAGGCTCTTCACTTCACTGCCCACCAGCACAATGCCGCACTCGTGCGTTTCGAGGAAAAAGTACTCGAACGCCGCACGGCGGTTCTTGATCTCGGGCATCACTGGGGCAGCCATGGCGCGAAGATGAGGATTGGAAGCGGCTTGAAGGGCCGGTCAGTCGTTTTAGCTACGGTCAAGATCCTTCACCCAAACGATCCCCTGTTCCTCGATCCGCACCTTGCGCTCCTTGTAAAGGGCACCCAGCGCTTTCTTGAAGGCCTTCTTGCTGATCCCGAACACACGGTAGATCTCCTCCGGCGAGCTCTTGTCCGATAGCGGTAGAAAGCCTTCGTGCTGTTGCAATCGCTTGGCAAGCAAGGCCGTGTTGGCGTCGTTATAATGCGCGTAGCCGATGGGCTGCAGCGTGATGTCCAACTTCTTGTCCTCGCGCACGGTCTTCACGAATCCGGGAATACGGTCGCCGATGGAAATGGGCTTGAAGACCTCGTTGGCATGCACCAGACCTTGATGTTTTCCATTCACGATCACTGACCAACCGAGATCGCTGCGACCGTATACAATGAGCTCAACCGCATCGCCTCCCGCCACGGTCAATTCCGAATTGTCCAAGTGCTTTTCAATGCGCGTGCTGCCATAGAGCCGGTCGGTCTGTTCGTCCAAGGCCATGTACACCACGTACCAGCGACCTTCCTCCAGCTTTTTTTGTTGCTCCTTGAAGGGTACCAGCAGGTCCTTCTCCATACCCCAATCCATGAAGGCGCCCAAACGATCCACGGCATTCACGCGCAGGGAAGCGAACTCGCCGATGTGGATCTTCGGTTCCAAGGTGGTGGCCACTTGGCGGTCCTCGGAATCACGGTATACGAAGACACGCAAGGTGTCGCCTTGGTCGTAGCGCTCGGGCACGTACTTATTGGGGAGCAGTACCTCACCTTCCTCGCCATCGCCGAGGAAGAGGCCCACGCTGGTGTTGCGCAGGATGATCAGGTCTTGATGTTGGCCGGTGTGTATCACGATGGGCGAAAGGTAACGTGGCATGAACTGAGCTTCTTATGGACACAAAATGTCACGTTCATTACCCAGCCGCCCTATTCCCAGTTTCCTGCGCGGGGCTGCAAAAGCGCGAGCCTTGCCGCTCATACTAGAATTCAGAACGGCCATTCTCCGGGTTCCAGTTACCGGCACGGTCATTGCCACACGTATACCTTCACGCACTAATAAAAACAACGCATGACATTTCGTACCCTAGTGGTCACCGGATTGATGGTGGCAGTCTCTACCCTCCAAGCACAGGACTGGAGTTCCGACGTTTACCGCAGTGGTGAGCTCTATCCCGGTTACGTCATCGATGCTTCGGGGAAGAAGATCGAGGGCTACATCAAGTATCAGAATCGCTACACAATGCAGAATGAGGTCCAGTTCTACACGGACAAGGACGACAAGAAGAGCAAGGAGAAGTACAAGACGAGCGACCTCACCGAATACATGGTGGCGGACAAGCTCTACCACTGCATTCATTACTCCGGAGGGCTGATGGCCAAGCCGGTGCGGGCCAATCTGGTGGTTACCGAAGGATGCATCACGGAGTATGTTTGGTACAACCGGGCTGACAATTACGCCATCATGCAGAAAGGGGCCAGCGAGACCGAAGAGGAGTTCATGGCACGCATGTACCCAAGCGTCATGGTGTTCAAGAAGAAGGGCGATGACGAGGTTCGTTCCTTGGACAAGTTCGCCATGAAGTTCGCCAGCAAAATGAGCGAGTACGTAAGCGACAACGCGGAGCTTTCCAAGAAGGTGGCCGACAAGGAGAAGGGCTACGGTATGCTGAACATCCAGCCTATTCTCGCGGAGTACAACGCGGCTTGCACCAACTAAGGTGAGAGGCCTTTTTGCAATTGCCACGCTGGTCATAGGGTCCAGCGTGATGGCTCAGGAGCCGGTGTATCGCTGGGGGCCGCCCGCCACCAATGATCATATTGAACGGCGCATCGAGCAACTGCTCTCGCTCGGCGACCAGGGCTTCGTGCTGCTGCGCACGGCGGAGGATGCCACCACCGTGAAGCACTATTGGCTGGAACACTACGACAGAACCCTTCGCCAGACCGGCACGCAGACGGTGCTGTTCAATGGAGGCGTTATGGGCGATGCCTATTTCCTGGATGAAGTGCGCGCTGTGAACGGAGCGCTCTACGCCGTGGTAAGCCATTGGGACAAAGCGGCCGGGGAGCACTCCTTGGCCATGCACACGCTTGGCATGGACGGTGTGCTCGGGGATGGCCGCGTGCTGGACGTCATCAAGGCTGAGAAAATGGGCAACCGGGGCAATTTCATCACCAGCATCAGCCCGGACGGAAACACTTTGCTCGTGCTTTCGGAACTGCCGTTCGAAAAGAAGGCCATGGAACAAGTGCGCCTCACCTGCTACAGCCTTCCGAATTACGAGCAGCTATGGCAGCAGGAGAAGACCTTGGAATGGGAGGCCGATAAAGCCGCCTGGAACGAGGCGGTGGTGGACAATGCCGGGCACGGCTACATCTTCAAGAAGACATGGCAGAAGCCGGACTGGCAATATGCACTCTATGCCGTGGACGGTGCCGGTGGATGGAAAGCACATCGCCCGGCAGGCCTGCAAGGGAAGCAGATGGAAGATCATCTGATGGCCATCGGCCCCGATGGTAACTGCTACCTCTTCGCACTTTACACCACCGAGCCTTCCGCCTACAACAAGACGGTACACGGCAGCTGGTACGCACGTTTCGCCTCCGATGGATCGCTTGCGGTGGATCGGGTGGATCCATTGACGCGGGATCTGGTCGCTGATCTCAGTGGGAACCGCGTGGCCGAAAAGGAAGCAGGCGGCCATGTGGACGACCTGCGCATCAAGGATATCCTGTACCGCACGGACGGGAAGTTCCTGGTATTGCTGGAGCAAGTGAAGAGTTCGAGCAAGATGGTCGCGGGATCCTCCCCGATCCAGTTCACCTACAGCTGGGAGTATCGGGATGCGGTCGCGCTATGCTTGGAGCCACGAAGCGGAGATCCCCAGTGGTGGCAGCACGTTGATAAGCGGCAAGAGCTGCGCAGCAATTCCTCGGTGGATGAGTATGGCTCATTCGTGTACCATCTGAAAGAAGACCGTCTCTATGTGCTGTGGAACAATACGGACCTCAGCGTGCCTTCCATTCCGGCGGCCAACTGGACGGAACCCGATGGAACGCGCTATGTGAAGAACAAGGCCTTCGACAGCAAGACCGTGCATGCCACCTTCATGCAAGTGATCGAACCCGATGGTACACTGGCCTACGCGGACCGGAAATACGGCTTGCCGCTTTTCCATCTGCATGAGGGCGCCGTGTTCGAGATGAGCCTGACCACACCGTTCTTCTTCGACCTGCACGGTGATCTGGTGGTGCTGGCGATGATGCACAACGGTGGCAAGCGCTATCGCTTCGGCTTCATCGGTTTGTGAGGCGGCGTTAATGCGGTCAGCCCCGGTATCAGTTCAGCTGCTGGGAGCCACCCAAGCTTTATAACCCACGGGCTTGACGGCGGGTATTGTCCCAAAGAAGCGCTCGAACACCAAGCAGGCCGTGAGGTCGCCCGTTACGTTCACCGCGGTGCGGAACATGCCGAGGATGCGGTCGATGCCGATGATCACGATCAGCCCATCGAGCGGGAATCCAACGCTTGGCCGGAATCTCAACATGCCGTTCGGATAGGAAAAGATGCGCGTAGGGATGGTTGAATGCCACCAATATAGGATCCGGCCGATCGGTAGTTTCCTCTACTTGAAAATGTTGCCCAGTCCTTTGCCGATCTTCTGCACGGTCTCCAAGCCAAGGGTCAGCGGCTTTGAGGAGAAGCCCGTGTAGTTTTCCAGACCATGGTGATCCGCGAACTGTTGCGGGTACACCACGATCCGATTGTTCGCGCCGAAATACTTCTCCAGTTTATTGGGCAGCCCGTCCAGTACGCTGATGTACGAAGCAGCACCACGCCGCGCAGAGACCAGCACCAGCAGGTCGTTATCAGTGATATGCCTCGAAAGCACCAGGAAATCCTCCCACTCATCAAAGTGGTCCACGGTCATGCCGGGGGAAAGCTTGGCGCGCTTCAAGCTCCGGCGGATGGCGCCCGCTGTTGCCTCATTGCAATGGATCATCAGCGGCAGGGTGAGTTCCTTGGCCAAGAGAGCGATCTTCGAGAGCCAGAGATCAAAACCTTTTTCATGCTCGGCCAGCGGAGGGACCATCACCACGATCCGCTTCTGGGTGACAAGCGGCGAGATGAAATGGCTTACCATCACCGTCTTGTCCACGTTCTGGAGCACGCTCCCCAGCTTGTCACCCAGGAGCCTGTCGAAGAAGCCGGTCTTCTGGGGCCACCCCAGCACCAGGATGTCCGCCATGATCTCCCGTGAGATGCGCACGATGCCGCTGGCCGGATTGTGGTCGATGGTGGTGATCACGTTCAACTTGGTCTCAGATGCTGCAGCCTGCTTCACGAATTCATCCAGCGACAGGCGTGCCTTGCGGATGTTCACCTCTGCGACCTCGTTGTTGGAGACCACCGTAAGGATCGAGATCGGATTCGCTGAGCGCTTGTCCTTGATGTAGATGCAGAACTCCAGCATCTTCTCAATGTTGCCGATCACCGCAGTGGTCAACAGGATATGCTCACTGATACCGCCATTGGCCGCACTCGGATCCGGGTCCGCTTCCCCGGATTCGACCACCAGCACTTTCGCCGCACGTTCCGTGGCGAAGGAGGCCACCATGCACGTGACCAAGATCAGAAGGATGGTGCCGTTCAGGATGTTCTCATCCAGGATCTCTTCGCGGAAACCCACGAGCACGATGGCCAAAGTGGCCGCAGCATGCGAGCTACTGAGGCCGAAGATGATACCGCGTTGCGCCTTCGAATAACGGAACACCAGCTGGGTGAACCAGGCCGCGAGCCACTTGCCCGCTATCGCAGTCACCGTGAGCGTACCGGCCACCATCAGGGCTGCGCCGCCGTTCAACAGGACCGAAACGTCCACCAGCATGCCCACGCTGATCAGGAAGAACGGGATGAAGAGGGAGCTCCCGATGAACTCGATCCGGTTCATCAGCGCGGATGTATGCGGGATCAATTTATTCAACGCAAGCCCTGCCATAAAGGCTCCGATGATCGCCTCCACACCTGCCATTTCCGCAAGGAACGCCGCGAAGAACACGACGGCCAGCACGAAGATGTAGTGTGAATGCTTCTCACTCTCAAGCTTCCGGAAAAACCATTTCGCAATGCCCGGGATCAGCGCGAACATGATGAGGGAGAACAGGGTAAGTGAAACTCCGAGACGGATCCAGAAATCCTGGTCCAACGTGCCCCGGCTATTGCCCATCACCACGGCCAAGATGATCAGCACGGCCGTATCGGTGAGGATCGTTCCACCCACCGTGATCGCAACCGCTTGGTTCTTCGAGACCCCTAAGCGGCTCACGATGGGGTAGGCCACCAAGGTATGGGTAGCGAACATGCTGGCCGTTAGGAAGCTCGCATTCAGGTCATAGCTCAACAGGTAGCGGCAGACCGGATAGCCCAGCGCCAATGGTATGATGAAGGTGAACACACCGAACAGCAGGCTCTTATTGCGATGCGCCTTGAATTCGTTCAGGTCCAGTTCCAGTCCGGCAATGAACATGATGTATAGCAGTCCGATCGTGGAGAAGAGCTCGATCGCTGAATTCTGATCCAGCACATGCAGGCCGTAAGGGCCGATGAGCACGCCTGAAAGGATCAATCCGATGATGCCGGGGATGTTCAACCGCTTCAACAGGATCGGTGATAGCAGGATGATCACCAGGATCAGGGCGAACACTAGCACCGGGTTCTGCAGCGGCAGCTGGAAGTGGTGCAGAAGCGGGGTGATGTATTCCTTCACGGCACTGAATGCGTGGGTGGATCCCTACTGCGGCGGACCAATGACCATCACGCACGATCGGAAGGGAAGGCGACGAAGATAACCCGATGGATCATGCGCTGATCCATGATGGCTCACCCTGACCCGCCGGACCGGGCGCGCGCTTTTTCAGATCCCGTAGGACGTCGTGCCCCAGCTCATGCCCGGTTCCAAATGCGCGATCCACTTCGGATCGGTCACCGTGATCTTGAAATTCACTTGGGCGAGCTTGTCCTCGTTCTCCCACTTGCCGTCACGTTCGTAGTAGAAGGTGGCCAGCTCCTTTTTGTCGGTGATCGGATAGTTCGCCGAACCGAGCTTCTCCACCTTCGCCACGTACGTACCGGCATGCTCCAGACGGAACTTCTCGTCGCAGATATCCGGCACCGAAATGGCATCGCCCAACGGACCGCCACCACCGAAGCGCGTATCCGCTTGATCCCAAAGCACCGAGAGGAAGAAATCCTTCGACTCGGGGATATGGTCCCAGTCGTAGTAGACCAGAAAGACCTTGAGCGTTACCGTGGAAGCTTCCTTGGCTAGTACGCGTATTCCGTAGAGATCGGTGGACATGAGTAGTTGTGCTGAATGCAGGTGAGGGTCGTTCTACTTCTTTCGAGGGCAAGTGCCCTCCAGATCATCCGTATAGTCTTCAGTGATCGGCTGTCCTCCGAACGCTTTGCAGATGTCGTAATACTTCCACGCACTTTCGCAATCCGATCGATTCCAATAGCAAATGGAAAGTTTGAAACTGGTGCTCTGGTAGCTGGGCTCCAGTTGATAGGAGCGTGACATATAGGCAATAGCAGAATCCAGGTTTGCGGAGGCGAGCTGTTGGTCTATGGGTTGAAGACCATAGTACTGCGCCAGGAAATAGGTTCCATAGTCCGTCAGCAGATGCGCATTCTCGGGATCGAGGAAGAGTCCTTCGGTGTATTGTTCCTGCGCTCTCTCGTAGTCACCAAGAGCCATGTACACAGCTCCATATCCCCAATAGATGTCCGTGTTTGTTGAGTCCAGCAAGTAGGCCTGATTGAAGCGGTACATCGCTGTCTTCACATCGCGATACAGATACTGGAAACCAAGACTGATCATGTGATCCGACGCCTTCCTGTGCGTGGAATCCTTCTCAAGCGCGCTAGTAATGAATTCCTCGTCCGATTGCTTTTGGGATCCGGTCTTTTCAGTGTGCCCGTACTTGGGTAGAAGTCGAATGTTTTCTTTCGCTTCCGCGTCCCATTGCTCCAAGGTCATCTGTTGTCCGAATGCCGGCACCGCAAGCACAGTGATCAGTAGCATCCATAAGTTTCTCATCGCATCTGTTTTACACCGACATGGTTGGTCCTCAAAGAAGAGCATTCTTCCGCAGGGTTTCGTGGGCGCATCTGTAGGTACCGTTTGCGCAAAGGGCTGTACGATGTATTGCGTCAGAGCTTATGCATTTCACTGACCACCACCATGTCGAACATATTCGCCGTGGATCTTTGGACGTATGAATTCTCTTTTATCTCGATCATCTCCACGGTCAGGATCATCCCCTCGGGAAACTGCAACTTGTCCGGGTTTTCAAGCACCTTCTTCAGTTCCAATGTATAGGTGCATGCATTGACCCAATTAACCTTGAACTCGAGCTTCAGCCCTGATCCCTCTCCGAACTCCATCTGCTTGGATCCCTTTCGTTCAATGATGGAATTGCCCGCTTCGTCGTCGATGATCTTGAACTTACCATCTCTGAATTTCGAGCAATCCAACGAGGTGCTTGTATCGCCGGGGCCAGTTTCAACTAATTCCTGGGCCCAGCCTTGAATGCTGAAGAACAGGATCATCACTGTAAGTAGCTTTCTCATCTTATTCCATCTATCTCCTTCAGGGTGCGAGCGGCAACCACGCTTCGTGTCCATACCGCTAGCTGCTCAAGGCGTCTCTTGTTGGCATTCGGATGGAGCGCCAAATTACGAGGAGCTGCGGTCGCTTCATGTTGGTGTGGTTGCGTACAACAGGGGTGGTGAGTTATCTTTGGAACAAGAGAAAAGCAAATGGCATTTGACATCAAACCGACCGGCAGCACTGCGGTGGATGAGGTGCTTACAAAGATCGGCAGGCTTTCCGCAGCCGATCGCCGGAAGTTCTTCCGTGCGATCCGCGCTCAGGAGATGCAAGAGGACTTGCAATGGTTTCACAAGGTCTGGGGTCGTGTTTCACTCACGGACACGGAGATCGCAGAAATGGTGAATGACGTAAGGTCGGAGATGCATGCCACGGACCGAACGAACGAGGCTCGTCGTTGATACGAACGTGCTGGTAAGTTGGCTGATCGGTCGACGCATGGGGAAGCTCGACGAACTGTTGATCCAAGAGCGCTATCAGTTATGTTTTTCGCCGAAGGCATTGGCTGAGCTGGCCGAAGTGACGCGGCGACCTAACCGTTGGCCATTCCAGATTCGGCGCGTTGCTTCTCCACACGCAAGATGTTGTTCTGGATATCCTGCATGATCCAACGCGCCCACCAGCTTGCATAGAAATTGAAAGTGGTGTTCAGCTCGAACTGGCTGGAAAGGTGCAGCCGGTAGGTGCCGGCATTCAACTCCTCCAGTTCGTATGTGCCGGTCAACACGTCAAAGAAGCGCCCGCCGATCACTACATGCTCGTCCATCGTGGTGGATGGTATTTCATGCGGATAGGCTTTGATCGAGAAGACCATCCGGCGCTGCTCCTCATATTCCAGCACTGTTTCATGGAAGGTCAGCCCTTTCGTGAAACGTGCTTCGCGACTCGCGCCCACACCGTCGTAATTCAACTCTGCATGCAGCGGCCGGGGGAAGCCCAGCATACGCGTCAGCCAACCGGTATCCTCTTCCTCGGAGATCTCACTGACCCTGGTGATGTTCGACCAGATCTTGTCCGCAGGTGCATGGATGTCGATCGATGTAACCGCCTCGTAGGTCCCCGGGATCGAGCCGATCGCGTGCTCCAAGGGGGCAAGCAGCAGGGGTAGAAGCACAAGGAGCGATACATACATCCGTCCATCCGGTTTCCGCAGCTTGAAGTAGGCACCTATAAAGCCACCGATGGAAGCGGCGATCAAGAAGAGCGGGAGTACCATGACCCAGCAGGCCCAACCCTCCCAGGCAGTAGCAAGCGTCACGATGAAAAAGAGAAATACGGGCAACCAGGGTGCGAAGATCCGATAGCTCTTCAGCCGGGCATTCTTATCGCTGGATAAGTAGACCGTTAATGCACCCACGATCGTCGGCAGGCACAGCAGGAAGGTCACGGACATCACCGAGAAGAGATCCTCCCAGTACTTCACTCCGAAGAAGAGCCGGAGGATCACCGCATACAGCGTCGGTATGCCAATGATCACGCTGGCCCGTATCCAATTCGTTCTGCTCATCCGGAGGGCATGAAGGACTTACCGATACTGCCCAGCATAAAAGTGGTTCGCCCTGTCAAGCTTGATCGGATTGTCGCCGAACCAACTCACGAAACTGTCCCACATGGCCGTGTGCGTGGCTTGCCATTGCTGAAAAGCATCCTCATCCCCCTTCATCAACAGCCAATGGTTGTACGCCTCGAATTGACCTGCCGCTTGCAGCTTTCGCTGATAGTCGAACAGCACGTTCGGATAGCTGGTGGAATGGCCATTCTTATAGTATGCGTCCAAGAACGCAGTCCGGATCCGATCCAGCGAATTGAGGTCGATCGCATGTTCCGACAGCATGGATAGCATCAGGGTAGGCTCATAGACACCGATTCCGAAGGGTAGCTTGAACTTCGCTGGATCCTTCAGGTCGGCCACATTCACGGTGGCGTTCTTGCTAAAACTCACGGACATCGTCGAATCCGAAGTGAATTGGATCTCGCTCGCATACGTGTCGTAAAGCAACTTGCTGATCTCTGAAGTGCGCTTGCTGTTGCGTTCCAGGTTCATGAAGAGTTCCCCGTAGATCATGCCCCACACCTCCTCGGAGGAACCGCAGTAAAGCAGTGCCGCCCGGTAGTAGTTCGATGGGAAGGTCGGGTCCAGCTCGATGCCTTTTTCATAGTAGTCCACCGCCTTGCTGTATTGCTCCTTTATCATCTGCACGTTGCCCAGTTCCAGATAAAGCTTACCGGAATTCGGGAACAACTTCAGCCCTTTCTCATAGGTCTCGTTCGCCTTATCGCTCTTGCCCAGATTGTCATACGAGTTACCAAGCAGCTGGAAGATCATGTCGGTGACATCCTTGCGCTTTGCAATTCCATCCAAGTATTTGACCGCCTGTTTGTAGTCCGCCTTGGCATAGTACGCATATCCCAGTTCATACGGGTAGTTGATGTTTTCCGGATCAAGCTTCTGCGCCTCCTTCAGCAAGGGAATGCCTGCATCCACATCTCCATCGTCGATCAGCCGGATGGCTTCCCGGGCTTTGTCCACTGCCTTTTCCTGGTTGGTCTGCGCAGCAGCGAAATGGACCATGCAAGCGGTGGCCAGAAAGAGATAGGGTTTCAGAAAATTCATGTGGCGGAAGGATGGATGCAGGTGAAAGGAAGCGACTAGAAGGGAAGAAGCTGGCAAGCGAATGTAGCTACTGGTTGATCCTGCGGAAGGGGTAAGGACTGTAGCAAATGACTACTCAGTAAGACGTGAATGATCCGCCAAGATCGCATCGCATATCCGTGTAGCGGAATCGATGTCCGTATAGAACGCATGCCCACCAGGCTCCATCAGCGGCGGGTCCAGCTTCAACTGCTCATGCCAGGAAGCTTGCGGTTGGTTCGGATCATCCGCTCCATAGAACAACTGGATCTTGCAATCAGGCTTGGCAGTTTGAAGCCGCAGCCGGGTAGAAGAGACCGCATACAAATGTTCGATGTGCACTCCCTTTAATGCGGCTTCCCACGCTATGGTCCCTCCCACGCTGAAGGCCAGCACATCAACCTTCCCGGGTTCCAACTCCAACAGGTTGTCGGCAGCGACATCGATCCCGCCCTGAGCGAAAGCTGAATGGATCGCCGCTTCTTCCCCACCTGCGACAGCCACATTGGCCAATGCACAACTGTCGTACAACTGGATGCTGAAAGCGGTGCTGAGCAGTTCCACATAGTGCGTGATCCACGTACAACGCGATAGGCCCCACAAGTCGGAGAGTATCAGCAGCCGTGGTTTCATGGTCTTCCTTCCAGCATCAAAGCAACCTCAAAAGCTTAACCCCCAAAGTAAGCGCTCGGCTTTGTGCCGTGAGCTGGATCGTCCAGGGCTTCCGGCCCGCCTTCAAACACGCAAATTCAAAACCATCAAACTCCTTCTCCTCACCCGATCCATCAAACTTCAAGCACGCCTCGAAAAGCTCTCCCTCCATAATAGGATTGCGCCCCATTGTGATAGGTGAACACATGATCGAATCGCCGATCGCAGAAGAGCGCACCGCCGAGCTTCCGGATCGCAGGCGGTGTGAGCACCCAACTCGATGTCTTCCGGTCGAAGGCCTCGAGCTTCTGCAAATCCCGGTACTGCGCCTCCGTCAACAGCTCAACGCCCATCTCAGCAGCCATTTCCACCGCGCTGTTGGCCGGACGGTGTTCCTTCCGGCTCTCCAGCCCTTCGCGATCATAGCAAATGCTGCGGCGCCCTTTCGGACTTTCCGCCGAGCAATCCATGATGATGAGCGCGCCGCTCTTCTTGTCGTGGCCCACGATATCCGGTTCACCACCGGTCTCTTCCATGGCATCCAAGGATCGCAGCTTTTCCGGATGGGCCTTCAGCCTTGCCTCCACATCAGCCCATTTGAGGCTTTTGTGACGGTGCATGTTCTTCTCGAAACGGGCTTGCAAGGCATCGAGCAAGGCATCCTGCTGGTCGGCTGAAAGTGTTGGGCTCATTGGCACTCTGCTGGTGTTGTCATTTGAGCAGTACCCTAAGATCACGAGCATGAATGCTCCGTGTGTTCCGCAGGTGCATCACGTCCTCCTTGTTTGTACTATTTGCCGAAGTGGAACACCAGTATTACGATGATGGTCATGATCCCCACGAGCGAAGCGATGAAGAACCAATCGGCCCAGCGTTCCATACGCTCTTGCCGCAGCTGGTGCAGGGTCCGGATCGAGCCGTAGGAGAAGAAGCAGGAGATGGTGAGCAGCAGCGCGATCACCGAGGTGAATTCATCGATCAGACTTCCCTCCACCCGGTCGGAAACGTGTAAGGAGGTGATCACAAAAAGGCAAAAGCCCAACAGGTTGGCGGAGGTGCCCAGGATGTGTTGCGACGTGTTCTTGGCCATTGGGAAGGAGTGCGAAAATAGGTGGAGCAACGATGCGGAAGGGCGTATGTGGAAGTGCTCGGACGCTCTACGCATGTTCGTAAAGCAGAGGTCAGACCCTCGCGGCCCCTCGGCATCACCGAACCTCGTGGCGAGGGATCAGTACCGGGAGGTGAGGAGCCCGCAATGAGCGCAGATCGGCTTAGGGATGCGCACTACCAACCACCGCCACCGCCACCACCACCGCCGCCGCCGGAATATCCACCTCCACCGGAGCCTCCGCTGCTGGAGGGAGGTGTGCTGGAGGATCGGAAGCTGTTCGAAAGGGAAGTGTTCATGTGCTGCGAGAACACGCCGTAGTTCATCACGGAACCACTGTACCAAGTGGGATGGTAGCTCTGGTCCACCAGAGCCTTGGAGAGCATCTCCTGGAAGCGGTCGCCCCAGATCTTTTCCACTTTGAACGCGATGGCGTAGGGTAGGAATTTCTCAAATACTTCCGGCGTTATCTGCGGGGGATTGAAGTGCTGGAGCTGTTTTTCCTCCGCCGCGCTCAGGTACATTTTGAACCCCAGCAGCTGTGCCCGCAGTGCCTGCTTTTCACCGCTCGGCCTTTTGATCAGGTACGTGTACAAGAGGAACAGAAGGATGTTCACCACCACGAATGCGATGAAATGGATCACGTCGTTCGCCCCCCAGTACGCATTCGCCATGAAGATGAGGATCGCAATGCAAGCCACGACGGTAAGGATCGGGATCAGCCAGAACTTCACATTGTTGCCCTTGTTCAGCAATGCGTTCCACTGCGAGGTGAGCGCTTTCTTGAACGAGGTGGCCATGTTCTTCACCTGCACATCATAGGTGCCGTCAAAGTCAAAGCTTTTTTGGCCTCCGCCATACATGCGGTCGTAGATATCCTGCTCCTCCTTGGGCAGGTCCGCAGCGGTTTTCAGCTGAACGATGGAATAGGTCTGCTTGGAGAAAAGGCCGAGCAACTGCTTCTCCTTGTGTTCATCTATCCGGATCAGTCCTTTCACGGCCAGGTTGATCAGCGCAGGGGTGATCAACGAATTATGGAAACCTCCGTCGATCACCATGCCTACGGAAGCGGGGGACATGTTCCCGGGCGGGGCGAACAGCGGGATCACCGTCGGCATATCGGGATCCCGGCCGAAGCGGAACCACGTGATGAAATAGTAGAGCAGGAGCAACAGGGTGATGGCACCTGCTACCAGCGGCACCGCATATTGCTCAAAGAACGTCGGCGGTGGTGGTGGGGCTACCACGCCCTTCTGGAATCCCACGGCCACCGTCAAGCCTTCATGAGGGAACAAGCTGCGCCCTTGGAAATTGACGGTGGGTCCATCGGCTTCGGACGCGCTGCAATCGCTGGCCGTGGAGCCGAAGCTGCCCGTGTAACATGCGGTCTGCTTCACCTGGGCGGTGGCCGGCAAATGAATGCTCGCTGAAATGCTGTCGACCACGAAGTTCCAGCCGTTGCCGTTCACGTTCCAGTAGATCTCATCATGGTCATCGAAGAAACCGACCTGACCTTGGGTGCTGTACGTGATCTGGTACTGATAGTCGCCCGGCCGGAGCAAGGTGTTCTTGTCGCCGACATAAATGACGTAGTTGCCGCTCTCTCTTTCGGTGTGGTAGGGCGCGGTACCTCCATTCATCCGGACCTCGCTGACGTCATACCTCACCTTTGTCTTTCTGCCGTTGTGGTCCTCGAACGAAAGCGGCAGCGTGCGCACGATGCCCCGCTTGAACTCGATGCCCTCCACATGCGCGTTGATGCTTTCCGTCACCGTCAAGCGACCATTCGCGGCAACGCTAAGGTCCGTATGGAATGAATTGAGCTTTTCGTACTGACCGAAAGTGGACAGCACGCCAAGCACGAAGGCCAGCAGCAGCCAGCACCGCATCACGCGAACTTTACGGAAGGTGCCTGCTTCTCGGCCTGGTCCTCCAATTCGAAGAACGCGGACTTGGCGAAGCCGAATGAGTTTGCGACGATGTTGCTCGGGAAGGTCTCGATCAGCGTATTCTGCTCCCGCACGGTGCCGTTGTAGTAGCGCCGCGATTTTTCGATATCGCCTTCCACTTCGGCCAGCTTCTGTTGAAGGTCCAAAAAGTTGGCGTTCGCCTTCAGGTCCGGATAGCGCTCCGCCACCGCCATCAGGTTCACCAGCGAGCCTTTCAGCGCGTTCTCCGCCGCCTGCTGGCCTTCCACCGTGGTGGCCTGCTGCGCTGCGGCCCGCGCACGGGTCACGTTCTCAAAGGTCTCCTTCTCATGGGTGGCATAGCCTTTCACAGTCTCCACCAGATTCGGGATCAGGTCGTACCGTTTCTTCAACTGCACATCGATGCCGCTCCACGCCTCGGCCACCAGGTTCTTCAGCTTTACCAACCGATTGTAAATGCCAATGGCATAAAAGGCCACGAGTACGACCAGTGCAACGAGAATGGCGATTGCTATCATGTGGTGGTTGTTAAAATGGAGATCGAATATAGGGGCCATGCGAATTGGCCCTGAACATGGTGCAGGCTCAGGTCGGTTGTCGGATCCGGCTCGGGCGGCCGCTAACGCTTCGCAAGTCCCGGCAGCCCGGGCATCGGGGGTGAAGTCAATCGTTCTGAGCAGGCGGATCCTTCCTCAAGATCCCCCGCTCCACACTTTCCTTGAGCAGGTTCTCCGCGTATTGCCAAAGGGACGCCGAACCCTTCCGGATCGCTTTCTTCTTCTCGTAGACCTTTTCAAAGGGGACATTGAACTCCGCCCAAGTGCCACCGTTGTTCGAACTGTTCTGCAGCAAGGGCTCGAAGCGGTCCATGGCTCTTGCGAACTTGGCCTCATCGGTCTGGCCGTCCTCGAATTCCTGCCAGATGGCAATGAACTCCGCTGCCTGTGCGGCTGGCAGAAGCCCGAAGATCCGCTGGGCCGCGAGCAGCTCCTCCTCGGTGTTCGTGTGATCCTTCTCTGCGTCGTAGAGAAAGGTATCGCCAGCATCGATCTCCACCAGGTCGTGGATCAACACCATCTTCAGCACCTTCAGCACATCGATCGGCTTATCCGCATGTTCTGCCAATACGATCGTCATCATGGCCAAGTGCCAGCTGTGCTCGGCATCGTTCTCGGGCCGGTCGCTGTGGAACAGCTTCGTCCTGCGTTGAATGGTTTTCAACTTGTCGATCTCTTTGATGAAGGCGACTTGCTTCAAAAGGTCTTCTGGCTGCATGGTGCTCTTGGGTTATGGCTTGATCTACTGGCACGATTCACAAAACAATCGTTTGATCTGGTAATTCCTCTTGATCTGGAAGTCTGAGTTCACCCAGGCACACCATCGGACTCGATCACTCTCCAGTGCTTTTTCAAGCACGTCAACATATACGGTTGGGTCAGCCGTGTAGCTGGTGTAGTTCATGGTTTGTGCAAGCACGAACAAGCCGTTCCGGTTCAATTTGCCTTCCTTGAAGCGAGGAAGCAAATGGTCCAATGTCATCTCGTACATGCTCCAATTGTTGAAGAACAGGGCCAGGTCAACATCGTCCTCCGGCTTTAGCACGCTCTTTTTGAAATGATCAGCGATGTGATTGAACGCTGTGGAGATGTTGACAGCATCGTTCACTTGGCCGTAGTACTGAATGAAGGTCAGGTTCAAATTCAGGACCAGCTCTTGCGTTTCCTTCGGTGTGGAGAGCAATGCCATCTTCTTTGGATGGATCACATTGGAAAGGCGCTCTGCCGAGACATCCCAATTATTCAAGAGGGCCAGGCCTACCAAGGTGTACAGGTGGTTGAGGTTAAAGCGCGCACGATCGTCCAGTTTGTCGGCTTGGTTCAGGCAAGCATGGATGAAGCTGGTGATCAGGTAGGGGTCTTGGAAGTAGTTGGATGACACCACGGCGGCATAATTGGCGATCACCGTTGGTTGCGTTTCGACAAACTCCAGCACCTGTGGCTCGAAAAGAAGGGCGGGATCATAGTGGGACGATCGGTACATTTCGAAAAGCGCCTTGTTCGCGAGCCGGCTGTTGCCAGTGGCTACGGCGGTCCGGAGGTTGAATTCACCAAGTGTTCCTTCACTTTCATCCTCATTGAACTCACCGAGATAATTGATCACCACTGTGGCCCTGCGCTGCGCCAGTAACAGCGAATCCCAGGGCAAGGATCTATCCCGATGCGCGAGAAACGTTTTGAGCGAGTCGTGCGAGATCTGCGTAAGGTCTTCCCGGTGGAAGTAGTTGAGCTGGAAGTTCATTTGATCCCAATTCTCCTCGGCGCGGATGCTGACGTTATCCGCAGAAACATCCAGTGCCCGGGTCACCTGATCTTGTATGAACGCCGCACGCGCGCTGTGGAGAAGTGCGTTCCGGGCTGCATCTCCCTCCACTGAACTGTAACAACGGATCTGGATGGAATGGATCGCGTCTCCGTAGGTTTCAATGGTCGGGAGCTGGATGGCGGAGGTGGAGCTCACTTGGAAGTCGTAATGCACGATCTGGCTCCGCACCACGCCCTGCTTTACCAATTGAACGGTCGGCTCATCTTGAATGAGCGGTTCGATGGGGCGTAGGTCGTATCGCTTATGGGGGACCCATGCCGGGTACACGTACTTGCAGACCTTGCCATTCTTGATCAGCAACAAGGAAGGGGAGTATGGCTTCCCTTGAAGTTCGGCGGGGATGTCCGCGATCTTGGCGATCACGCGGTAGTCACTTTCGGCGCGGTTATGCGCAAGGATCGTGGGAGCGAAATAGGGCTTCAACAAGATGCCATCATACAGGGGGGAGAGGTCCAATTGGTTGGGCTGCCCGCAGAGCAACTGATCCCGGGAGACAAGATCCACGGCAATGCCATCGTTCGGTCCGGACAGGATGTGCTTGAAGTAGGAGATGTCGTGGAAGTACAGCGTCACCTGGTTTCCTTCAATGCGCAGGTCGTTACCCAAGTTCATGATCACGTTCGAGTAGATGTCGAAGTCCTTCCCGCAATCCATCGTTTCACCCAGGCCGAATGCATTGCTCGAAAGCTGCCCCGGCACCTGATGTCCCTTTGTCCCGAAAACATGGGTTGCATAAACGGTGCGCTTGACCGCATTCGCTTTGAACCCCAGATCGCCAAATACATATTCCGGTTCCGTCATATTCGCATAGTGGCCGGGGGAGTTGAGCCAGCTATTGAACATCTCAGTGGCAAGTGCGTGAAGGTCCTTGCTTTTAAGCGGGAAGTTTTGCGGGGTGGAATAGAGCACGTTCTCACCGACGGTGAGGAGATCAGTACCCTTGAAGGCCACCACCCTGTCTTTTGGTGTGGCGTATTTCGGCTGCTTCTCCGTATGCGTGAGCAGGTCACGCGCGGCCATGTAGTCGCTATGGAATTGCGCAGCTTTCTTCAAGGTGTCATTGAATAGGAGGGGCTGCAGTCCTTTGCTTATCCGGAGGCTGTTGATCTGCTCGGCAAGGTCGAGACGCAGGATCTCCGCATCCTTGTCGGTCAGTTGGGAAAACGCAATACGCGGGAGTAGGCATACCAAGAGGAAGAGAAGCCGGAGGGTCATGGTATGGGTAGTGAAGGAATGGTCGCTCGTTGCCGAAGGTACATGGGGGGGATGCCAGCAACGAAGACAGGAAAATACACAAGGATCTGAGCCTCGGTGCCCAACTGCTGGCGCTCGTGTGTCGCGAGTGCCGGCAATTGGGCATCGCGTGATTACCCGCACTCGCGACACGCGAGCGCTATCGGGGAAGATCCAACGTCGTTCTCACCCCTTACTTCTTCTTCGCAACCAGCTTGATGATCACCGGTAAGGTCACGATCAGGATAATGGTGAGGATCACATACTCCAAATTACGTCTCACCCACGGATTATCTCCCAGCACGTACCCCAAGGAGGTAAGGCTCCCCACCCAGATGATGGCTCCCAGTATATTGTAGAACGTGAATGTCTTGTAGTCCATCTTCACCGTTCCGGCCACAATGGGCGCGAACGTCCTCACGATGGGCAGGAAGCGGGCAATGGCAATGGCGAACCCTCCCTTGTTGGCATAGAATTCATGCGCGGCGTTCATATGCTTCCTTTTCAGGAACCATGTATCCTCCTTGCGATTGAAAACATAGGTAAAGCGAGTTCCGAACCAATAGCCCAGGAAGTTGCCGAGCGTGGTGGAGACCATGAACAGCAGCATCCAGAACAACAGGTTCAGGAATTGGGAACTGAACGGATAGGCTTCCTCGGCGGAGGCAATGACCATCCCGGAGATGAACAGCAAGGGGTCGCCGGGCAGGAAGAAGCCGAAGAACACCCCGGTTTCGATGAAGATGATCAGAAGGACCAGGATGAGTCCTCCATTGCGCATGATCCAATCCGGATCCAGGAGGTGCTGGAAGGATTCAAGAATTACATCCATTCAATTCCAGATGACCCCTACTTCTGTTTGATCGTTGAGCAGCGGTGAAAATACAGCGAACCGGTGGGATGCCGCGCTAGTTGGGTTTATTTCGGAACTCGGGTCCTTGGAGCGACCCCCCCGGGCGGGTTCTCGGGCAAGATCATTAGGTCAAGAGATGGATGCTCGGTCTCCACACGCTCCGAAGGGTCGAAGGCCCGAGTGTGTTCCTGTTCAGGGCTTCCGGCCCCGGTCTGAGTTGTGGTGCCTTCGGAATTCGTCGGGCCGGAGGCCCTGGATGCCGCCCACTCGGGAAAAACCCGAGCGGGTGCCCGTGTTGAGGACACACGGGCCCTGATGCTGGCGCTTGCGTGGCCCGAGTGCCAGCATCTGGCCTGCGAGTGCGCTTCGAGTGATCGCTCGCACTCGCGACACGCGAGCGCTATCCCGAAGCGTGGACGTTCGCGCTACCGTGCTGCGGCTATGATCCCCCCTTTTGCGCAGAACCGTACTTCGACCAGATCAAATGATCAATGGAGAATCTGCCCGGCCCGGCGATCAGGAGGGACAGGTACACCAGGCTATGCAGCAATGGCAGTTCCTGCTTTCCGAATCCATCGGTCGCATGCACGATCAGGGCTGCCACCAGCATGGTGATCAGCAAGGGAATGGCGGCTGCGCGGGTCGCGAATCCCATGATCAGGAGCAGGGAGCAGAAGAATTCCGCGAATACCGCAAGCGCCAGGGAGATCGGCGCGCCCACGCCAAGAGGGTCGGAGAAGCGTATCGGCTCGTCCCCGAACAAGCGGGTGAACTTGCCCATGCCGTGTGTCAGCATGAAGATGCCGATGCCGACGCGGAGCAGCAGGAGTACCGTATCGATCCGCGTGGAGTATTCGCCCGGGTTGAAAAGGACCTTGATCATTCGTTCTTTATTGGTCTATGTTGAGTTGTTCGCTGTTCCCTAAGTGGCCATCCACGGTGCCTGAATATGCCATCGTGCTGCTAACCGATCCCCAGCAGCAAACAACTTGGTCAGCCCGCGTTGGCCGGTCGTTCCGGGGTCTCCCGCAATTGATCAGATGCTCATCGGGACGTCCATCAGCAGCACGCGGGAACCGGTGGTGGCTTTCACCGTGATCGCATCCGTATCCCATACGCCCATGCCATCCCTTTTCGAAAGCTTCTCGCCGTTGATCTCCACGTCCCCTTCCAGGATGAACGCGTACACACCGTTCCCGGCTCTCCTGATGCTGTACTTCTCCGCGTGCCCGGCATCAAAGTTACCGAGGTGGAACCAAGCGTCCTGATTGATCCACACCCCTTGGTCATCCGGGTCGGGGGAGAGGACCTGATAGAATGCGTTCTGCTTCTGGATGTCACGGATCGAGATCTGGTCGTACCGCGGTGTTACGCCGCGCTTTCTGGGAAAAAGCCAGATCTGCAGGAACTTCACTTCGCTGTCCGCGTTCTTGTTGTACTCCGAATGGGTCACGCCCGTGCCTGCGCTCATCACCTGCACATCGCCTTCCTTGATCACGGCCACATTGCCCATGCTGTCCTTGTGCTCCAGATCGCCTTGGAGCGGAATGGAGACGATCTCCATATTGTCGTGCGGATGGGTCCCGAAGCCCTTGCCGGCCTGTACCCGGTCATCGTTGAGGACGCGCAGTACGCCGAAGTTCATCCGCTCCGGGTTGTGGTAGTTGGCAAAGCTGAAGGTGTGATGGGAGTTGAGCCATCCGTGGTCGGCATGACCTCTGGTCGCCGCTTTATGTATCACCGTGTTCATCGTTCTGTGTTCCTTATTGGGTAAATGGTTGAAGCCGACCTGCTCCATCAATTCATCATAGGTCGAGTCCGCGACCTGGTCTTTTGCGGCCCTTGCCAGGTGTGGAGCAACAACTCCCAATACGCCGGCCAGCAGCGACTTTTTGATGAAGGTGCTTCGTTCCATGATCGTCCGGTTTTGAACTGCGGGACAAAGGTCGGGCGCCCGCCTACGCCTTGGAATATGACAATGCGGGGCATGCGTATGAAAATCCGACATCGCCCCGGAAAACGGGTTCCGGTCCTGCACTTCAACCCCTGCGCAGGGCTCAAAGGGGCCGTTCCTTCCGTTTGAATGCCGAAGGGGAAAGCCCTTCGCATTTCTTGAAGAAGGCGCTGAAGTTGGCGGGCTCGCTGAAGCCCAGTTCATGGCCGATCTCCTTGGCGGAGAGGCCGGAGAAAAAGAGCAGCCTTTTGGCTTCGGTGATGATGCGGGCCTGGATGTATTCCTTCGCCGTCTTCCCGATCTTCCCCTTGATCGTGCGGTTCAAGTGGTCCGGTGTCACATCCAGTTGGTCGGCATAGTACGCGGCGGAATGCTCGCTCTTATAGTGCGCTCCCACCAGGGCCTTGAAATCCCGGACGATCAGGCTTCCACCCATGGGGGCGTGCGTTTCCAAGGGGTCAAGGGAGCAGATGTTGTTGCACTCGATCAGCAGGAGCTTGAGGTAGGCGCCAATGGATTGCATCCTCAGCTTGCTCTCACTGCGGAACAGCGCCAGCGTTCTTTCCGCGAGATCCTCGATCCGGTCGAACTGTGCTTGCGTGGCCAGCAAGGGCGGGCTCTCCCCATAATTGCGAAAGAGGTTGAGGCTCTCGATGAACGCCAGCGGGATGCTGGTCTCGATCAGGAACTGCGAAGAGAACGTCAGTGCGAAGCCGAGCGAAGGCTCCTCCTCGATCACCTGATGCACCTGTCCGGGAGCGACGAAGAAGACCTGCCTCCGGCCAAGGGGATAGGAGTGGAAATCCACTTTATGCACGCCCATCGCCCGTTTGACCACCAGCACGGTAAAGAAATCGTGCCGATGGGGTTCATCCGCCGCTCCATCGCGCTTCGCATAGATCTCCTCCATCCGGGAAATCCCGAAGCTCAGCTCCTCATTCCTGGGGTTGACGTTCTGGTATTCCTTGATCAGGGTCATTCGAATGGGCATGGGCACGTCTCCTGTTGGCACAACGG
>JAHBUL010000022.1 GCA_019638085.1 Flavobacteriales bacterium
GCCCAGCGGCCCTTCGAGGGCCTCAGGGACCACTGGGTCAGAGATCAAGCCGAAGGGCCGTTCCGTTCCGATATATATCGGAAGGGACGGTCCTTCGGGCTTTTGGCAGCCGGCAATGCTGAAGTTCCGCTTTTACTGCTACGTTATCTTTGCCCCCTTACTTCACAACATATGTTCATCCGTACACTTCTCTTTGGCTTCATTGCCGCAGCTGTATTGGCCTCGTGCAATACAGATCTCGATATCACGGCGCCGTACAAGGAGAACACCATCGTGTATGCCATGCTGGATAAGGACAGCACCACCCAATACGTGAAGATCAACAAGGCATTCCTTGGACCGGATAATGCTTTTGTTTACGCGCAGGTAGCCGACTCCAGCGAATACACGGATGCCCAGCTTCAAGCTGTGGTCCAAGAAGTGAAGAACGGAAGCGTGGTGAACACCTATGCGCTCAGCGACACGATGCTTCCACATGACCCCGGGGTGTTCGCAGGTCCTCTGCACAAGCTGTACTACTTCAATGCGGTATTGGATTCATCTGCAACCTACCGTGTGGAGGCCACCGCTAAAGGGAACCAAGTATCCGCCACAACCCCGATCGTATCCAAGATCACCCCCACGGGTGCCATCCTTAGCCAGCCCTTACGGTTGATGTCAGTGGGCGGAGGCTATGGTGCGCAGACCATCAAGTGGAACAGTTCGGTGAATGGCAAGCGTTACGATGTATCCTATCGCTTCCGTTGGGACGATGTAGCGGGTACCGATACCACCCCTCGCAGCTTTACCCAAAGGATCTCCACGGTGGTTTCCAACAGTACCGCAGGCGGTGAAAATATGGATGTGGTCCTTGACGGCGAATCGTTCTTTCAAACCGTAGGACTGCGTGCTGCAGGCGGGCCCAATGTCAGCCGTCGCATTTATCGGGGCGTGGATATCCTCTGGGCTGTTGCCGGACCGGATCTCCACTTGTACTTGCAGCTGAACAGCCCCATCTCCGGCCTGGTTGAAGAACGGCCTTCCTACACCAACGTAAACAACGGCTACGGACTCTTCTCCACGCGCCGCTTTTTGGTATTGCCGGTCAATGGGCTGCACTCTTCCACCGCACCAGAACTGGTCCAGGGGCAGTATACAGCAGGTCTCAACTTCTGTATCCCCAATAGTGATTTCGATTGCAATTAGGACATTCTGTCCATTTGTCAGGGACGAATTCGCCACATTGGACGTGCCTCTGCCATTCCGCGCATAGCGGAATGCACTGGCATGATCGTTGGAGATGGCGCAATCGCCAACACGAGATCAAATACCAAAGGACCAGACCATATGGTCCGATAACAAAAGAACAATGAGCAAGATCATAGGTATCGACCTAGGCACCACAAACAGTTGCGTAGCCGTGATGGAAGGCAACGAACCAGTGGTGATCAACAACAGTGAAGGGAAGCGCACCACTCCTAGCATCGTCGCATTCGTTGAGAATGGTGAACGCAAAGTGGGTGATCCCGCTAAGCGACAATCCATCACCAACCCCCACAATACGGTGTATTCCATCAAGCGATTCATGGGCAATACCTATGAAGAGGATGCCAAGGAGATCGAGCGCGTGCCATATGAGGTGGTCCGTGGTGATGGAGGAATGCCTCAAGTGAAAATCGGCGACCGCAAATACACCCCGCAGGAGATCAGTGCGATGATCCTGCAGAAGATGAAAAAGACGGCTGAGGATTACCTCGGCACCACGGTGAGCGAGGCGGTGATCACCGTGCCTGCATATTTCAACGATGCACAGCGCCAAGCCACCAAAGAGGCCGGCGAGATCGCGGGCTTGAAAGTACGCCGGATCATTAACGAACCCACCGCTGCAGCGTTGGCCTATGGCCTCGACAAAAAGCACAAGGACCAGAAGGTGGTTGTATTCGACTGCGGTGGAGGCACACATGACGTGAGCGTCCTCGAACTGGGCGACGGGGTCTTCGAAGTGAAGAGCACCGATGGCGACACCCATTTGGGTGGCGACGACTTCGATCAGGTCCTGATCGATTGGTTGGCAGATGAGTTCAAAAGCGATGAGAACATCGACCTTCGTAAGGATCCCATGGCCCTGCAGCGCCTGAAGGATGCCGCCGAGAAAGCCAAGATCGAACTTAGTAGTACTACCAGCACGGAGATCAACCTACCGTACATCATGCCGGTGGATGGCATCCCGAAGCATTTGGTGCGCACCCTGAGCCGTGCCAAGTTCGAACAACTTGTGGACCCCTTGGTGAAGCGCACCATCGCCCCCTGCGAAAGCGCTTTGAAGAACGCCGGGTTGAAGCCAAGCGATATCGATGAGGTGATCCTCGTAGGAGGAAGCACACGCATGCCTGCCATACAGGAAGCCGTCAAGAAGTTCTTCGGCAAGGAGCCAAGCAAGGGTGTGAACCCGGACGAAGTGGTGGCCGTGGGTGCCGCCATCCAAGGAGGTGTCCTCACCGGTGAGGTGAAGGATGTGCTTCTCTTGGACGTTACTCCCTTGAGCCTCGGGATCGAGACCATGGGCGGGGTGATGACACGCCTGATCGAGGCCAACACCACCATTCCTACGAAAAAGAGCGAGACCTTCAGCACGGCCAGCGACAACCAACCCAGCGTGGAGATCCACGTGCTGCAAGGTGAGCGCCCCATCGCCTCCGGCAACCGCACCATCGGTCGCTTCCACTTGGACGGTATTCCGCCGGCCCGCCGAGGAACTCCGCAGATCGAGGTCACCTTCGACATTGATGCGAACGGTATTCTGCACGTAGGTGCCAAGGACAAGGCCACGGGCAAGGAGCAGAGCATCCGGATCGAGGCCAGCAGTGGCTTGAGCAAGGAGGAGATCGAGAAGATGAAGAAAGAGGCCGAGGCCAACGCTGAAGTGGACAAGGCCGCTCGTGAAAAGGCCGATAAGCTCAATCAGGCTGACAGCCTGATCTTCCAGACCGAAAAGCAACTTGCGGAATTCGGGGATAAGCTGCCAGCTGATAAAAAGGCACCTATCGAGGAAGCTGTGGCCAAGCTGAAAAAGGCCCACGAAGCACAGGACCTGCCCGCTATCGACACGGCCATGAACGAATTGAACACCATCTTCTCCAGTGCAAGTGAAGAGATGTACAAGGCCGCACAAGATGCCCAAGGCAATGGAGCTACGGCATCGGATGGAAGCAGCCAAGGTGCACCGGCCGATCAGGAAGTCACCGATGTCGACTTTGAAGAAGTGAAGGACGACAAGAACTAAAGCAAGCCCTCAACGCAAAAAGCCGCCCCCGGAGATCCGGTCGGGCGGCTTTTTACGTTCGGACTATTCGTTGTGGATTCTGAGTTCAGCACGACACATCCAGAGGAGAACCCTCAGCGTAGTATTGATAACCGGTGGATTTCGCCCTCCAACGGCCGATCAACATCCCCTGATCTGCGCGCTAAGCTCGGTGCCTGAGGTTTTGGGCCATGAGAAACTCGAAGGTACTGTGTTAACATCCAAAGATTTTCCGTGATCACGCGTACGAACGATGGCCCTTCAAGCCTACCCACCCATAAAAGATCCGTGCGGGAGATCTGTGGGGTTTAGACCAGTGAACCCGGTCCCGAAGGTTCTCGAAGGGCCGAGTTCACAGCCAAAAAATGAACGTGCTGATCCATCGAAAGTAACCGGCCCTTCGAGGCCCACTGGGGCCGGTTTCCAGATCCTAGGCGATCAGTCTGGATGGTTGCCCAGCCTTCCGGGCCGACTCGACTAATCATATAACTCCTTGAGGATCTGCCTGAGTTCTTGGGCATCCGTGGGTTTGGCCACGATCTTCATGGCCCTATCGAGCAGGAACAGTGCCGGTGTGGCCTTGACTTGGAAAGCCTGGGCCGCTTTGGAGCCCCAGCCATTGAATTCGCTGTAGCACCTCCAGGGTATCGCATTCTCCCGGATGCTGCGTAGGAAATCAGTGCTATCCACATCCAAGGCAATACCGATCACATCGAAACCTCTTTTTTGGTAGGTGCTGCGATCTGCCTTTAAGCCCGGCATCTGGGCATGGCAATGCTCACATGTACTCGAATAAAAGAATACCGCAGTATAGGTGTTCGCTTTCACCAACTGGGATAGCTGAAATTTCGTTCCATGATCATTCAGTTCCACGTCGGGGGCCGTACGGCCTACGGAAACATGGAGGAGGGCATCCACCTTTTGTCGCACGGTAGCTGATACGGCCGTGCTTCCACCATAGGGTGCTACATAGCGATCGATCATGTGCTGCAAGGCCGATTCGGGGCCGTAGGTGGCGAACAGATCTATCAGATGCTCCAACATGTACGCCTTGCACGCAGTGTCCCCACTGGCCAGTTGCATCAGGGTATCAGCTGCATTGGCAAACTGGACCTCGCTTACCGCATTGAGGTTCTGCATAAAGGCCATTACGGCCTTATCGTAAACCGTGGACCGCAAGAGTTCTGGATCACTGAAATCGCATGCTGCCGCCACCGCCATCGGCCCCCCACCTCGCGCACCTTGCACGGCTTGATCCACACGAAGGGCTTTCGCAAAAAAACTGGTAGGTGCCTGCACAGCCAGTTCCTCCAAGTACTGCTCCTGGGTGTGGATGGCTCGTTGCTCCACCCTGTCCAAGGCATCCAGTTCGAGCGTATCGGTGGGGAGTAATCGGCTCTTCTGCTCGGCAACCGCAGCTTTCACTGCTTGGGTTTCCTTGGTGACGTACTGTAGTTCCCAAAGCCGCTTGTTCTCATCCGAGGCTTGCACACGGACATGATCGGCCAGTGGGCGTCCCACGAATCGAAGGTCGACCAACGGTTCACGTGCATCCAGGATCAGGTTGACCTGATCGGTATCGCTAAGGGCAAGCTGATAGAAACCGGTGGCATTGAAGCGGTCGTGGAAGTTGAAATCCCCGGATGGTCCTATATGGGTTGAATCCACGAGCGTGAAGGATGCTCCTCTTGCTTGGTACAGCTTGAGCATTCCGCCTGTGCTGGCGGTATCATGAATATGGCCTTTCAGCTGTTGTGCATGCAACGCTGGCATGATCAGCCAGGCCATGGCGGCAATAAGAAAGCGGTGGACGTTCTTCATGTGCGATCACAAAGGAAACATCATGCCGGTCCTGTTGGGATAGGCACAAAAAAAAGAACCCCGCCTTTTGAGGGGCGGGGTTCAGATCGGCGACGACATACTCTCCCAAGGCTGTTGCCTTAGTACCATCTGCGCTGGTGAGCTTAACTTCTCTGTTCGGAATGGGAAGAGGTGGACCTCACCGCAATAGTCACCTAAAATCGTAAACACGATCAAGTGAGATATTATTAGACTGAACCAAAACAGACGATCGTCGAATCCACCGTGAAGACCTTTGCAGGTCAAAGTCTACGGGTAATTAGTACTGCTCAGCTTTGCCATTTCTGACTTTACACCTGCAGCCTATCAACGTCATCATCTCTGACGTCCCTTAATGGAAGTCTCATCTCGAGGTGGGTTTCGCGCTTAGATGCTTTCAGCGCTTATCCCGTCCCAACATAGCTACCCGGCAGTGCCGCTGACACGACAACCGGTACACCAGCGGTTAGTCCAACCCGGTCCTCTCGTACTAAGGTCAGATCCTCTCAAACTTCCTACGCCCATCACAGATAGGGACCGAACTGTCTCACGACGTTCTGAACCCAGCTCGCGTGCCACTTTAATAGGCGAACAGCCTAACCCTTGGGACCTTCTCCAGCCCCAGGATGTGACGAGCCGACATCGAGGTGCCAAACCTCCCCGTCGATATGAGCTCTTGGGGGAGATCAGCCTGTTATCCCCAGCGTACCTTTTATCCTTTGAGCGATGGCCCTTCCATGCAGAACCACCGGATCACTATATCCAACTTTCGTCCCTGCTCGACTCGTCAGTCTCACAGTCAAGCATGCTTATGCTATTGCACTCCACATACGATTACCAACCGTACTGAGCATACCTTTGAAAGCCTCCGATACACTTTCGGAGGCGACCACCCCAGTCAAACTACCCACCACACAATGTCTCCGCCAATGGCGGATTAGGAATCAAGAAAATAAAGGGTGGTATTTCACCGTTGGCTCCCCAAAACCTAGCGGCCCTGGATCAACGCCTCCCACCTATCCTACACATCATTCTCCCAATGCCAATGTGAAGCTATAGTAAAGGTGCATGGGGTCTTTCCGTCCCGTGACGGGTACACGGCATCTTCACCGTGACTACAATTTCACCGAGCTCATGGCTGAGACAGCGCCCAGATCGTTACACCATTCGTGCAGGTCGGAACTTACCCGACAAGGAATTTCGCTACCTTAGGACCGTTATAGTTACGGCCGCCGTTTACTGGGGCTTCAGTTCAACGCTTCGCACTTGCGCACTAACGTCCCCCCTTAACCTTCCAGCACCGGGCAGGTGTCAGGCCTTATACTTCATCTTGCGATTTCGCAAAGCCATGTGTTTTTGTTAAACAGTCGCCTGGGCCATTTCATTGAAACCCACTTGCGTGGGTAGCGCTTATCCCTAAGTTACGCGCTTAATTTGCCTAGTTCCTTAGCCACGGATCACTCGAGCGCCTCAGGATACTCTCCTTGACCACCTGTGTCGGTTTGAGGTACGGGCGGCCCATATCTGAAGCTTAGAGGTTTTTCTTGGAAGTCTGATTAGGGTCAATGCATTCAGCCGAAGCTTCCTGCTACTGTCGGATTTTAGCAACACCGGCGGATTTGCCTACCAGCGTTATACCTACGTCCTTCACCGTGCTATTCCGTCAGCACGGAGACCTTTCACTCCTTCGTCACCCCATCGCAATATGGGTCGGTTCCAGAATATTGACTGGATGTCCATCGGCTTCGCCTGTCGGCTACACCTTAGGTCCCGACTAACCCTGATCCGATTAACGTTGATCAGGAAACCTTGGTCTATCGGCGGGCATGTTTTTCACATGCCTTATCGTTACTCATGCCTACATTTTCTTTTCTGGACGCTCCAGCATAGCTCGCGCTACACCTTCTACGCAGACCAGAATGCTCTTCTACCACTGCGCATTGCTGCACAGTCCACAGCTTCGGTGGTGTGTTTAATGCCCGATCATTATCCATGCCGGATCGCTCGACTAGTGAGCTGTTACGCACTCTTTAAATGAATGGCTGCTTCCAAGCCAACATCCTAGCTGTCAGTGCAATCCGACCTCGTTAGATTCAACTTAACACACACTTGGGGACCTTAGCCGATGGTCTGGGTTATTTCCCTCTCGCGCACGGACCTTAGCACCCGCGCGCTCACTCCCGGATATTGAGTTATGGCATTCGGAGTTTGTCCGGGGTTGGTAGGCGGTGAAGCCCCCTAGCCCGATCAGTAGCTCTACCTCCATAACTGTACGTCCGAGGCTGCACCTAAATGCATTTCGAAGAGTACGAGCTATCTCCCAGTTTGATTAGCCTTTCACCCCTAATCACAGCTCATCCGAAGACTTTTCAACGTCTACCGGTTCGGTCCTCCATTCCGTGTTACCGGAACTTCAACCTGGCCATGAATAGATCACTCAGGTTTCGCGTCTGCCGCCACTGACTATGCGCCCTGTTAAGACTTGCTTTCGCTTCGGCTGCGGGACTTAATCCCTTAACCTTGCCAGTGACGAGCAACTCGTAGGCTCATTATGCAAAAGGCACGCCGTCACCCGCCCGAAGGCAGGCTCCGACCGCTTGTAGGCGTACGGTTTCAGGGTCTATTTCACTCCTCTGTTCGAGGTTCTTTTCACCTTTCCTTCACAGTACTGGTTCGCTATCGGTCTCTCAGTAGTATTTAGCCTTGCCGGATGGTTCCGGCAGATTCAGACAGGATCTCACGTGTCCCGCCCTACTCAGGATACCACTAGGTATCACATACATGCCGTGTACGGGACTGTCACCCGCTATGGTCCAACTTTCCAGAAGGGTTCCACTATGTATGCAAAGTCCATGTTGTGGTCCTACAACCCCGGCCCCGCCTGAACGGTTCCGGTTTGGGCTGTCCCCTGTTCGCTCGCCACTACTAGGGGGATCACTAATTGTTTTCTTTTCCTCCGGGTACTTAGATGTTTCAGTTCCCCGGGTTAGCTCCCTTTTCAGGGTAATACCACTTCATGGTATTGGGTTGCCCCATTCGGAGATCCACGGATCACAGGTCATTATGCACCTCCCCATGGCTTATCGCAGCCTATCGCGTCCTTCATCGCCTCTGAGAGCCAAGGCATCCACCATACGCCCTTAGTAACTTTTCGACCTCTTATGGTCTTACTCGGTGGACCGATCTCTCGGTCTGTCTTGGTCAGTCTAACAATACGTCAAAGAACAGTGCGCCCTTTCGGGCAATGTGTCCGCCGTCGCCTTCGCTGAAGCGGACATTTGGTGGAGAATATCGGAGTCGAACCGATGACCTCCTGCTTGCAAAGCAGGCGCTCTAGCCAGCTGAGCTAATCCCCCGTTTCCTAATCCCTGGTAGTCCTGCGCAGATTTGAACTGCGGACCTCTACATTATCAGTGTAGCGCTCTAACCAGCTGAGCTACAGGACTAGGAGACGGCAACGGATGGCACCGTTATGCTTATTATCCATCTGAGAGAAAGCAAGTGTCGAACAATGCTTGCGCATTGCCCAGAAACCCTTAAAGAGCAGTCCTCTAAAAAGGAGATGTTCCAGCCGCACCTTCCGGTACGGCTACCTTGTTACGACTTAGCCCCAGTCACCAACTTTGCCCTAGGTAGCTCCTTGCGGTCACCAACTTCAGGCACTTTCGGCTTCCATGGCTTGACGGGCGGTGTGTACAAGGCCCGGGAACGTATTCACCGCATCATGGCTGATATGCGATTACTAGCGATTCCAGCTTCACGGAGTCGGGTTGCAGACTCCGATCCGAACTGAGACGAGTTTTAGAGATCAGCATCCAGTCACCTGGTAGCTTCCCATTGTTCCTCGCCATTGTAGCACGTGTGTAGCCCAGGACGTAAGGGCCGTGATGACTTGACGTCGTCCCCACCTTCCTCACCGCTTACGCGGGCAGTTCCGTTAGAGTCCCCGGCATTATCCGCTGGCAACTAACAGTAGGGGTTGCGCTCGTTATGGGACTTAACCCGACACCTCACGGCACGAGCTGACGACAGCCATGCAGCACCTCGCACATTGTCCGAAGAAGATCACGTTTCCGCGACTGTCAATGCACGTTCAAGCCCTGGTAAGGTTCCTCGCGTATCATCGAATTAAACCACATGCTCCACCGCTTGTGCGGGCCCCCGTCAATTCCTTTGAGTTTCAATCTTGCGATCGTACTCCCCAGGTGGATCACTTAACGCTTTCGCTAGGTGACTGACAGTGTATCGCCAATCACGAGTGATCATCGTTTACGGCGTGGACTACCAGGGTATCTAATCCTGTTTGATCCCCACGCTTTCGTGCCTCAGCGTCAGTTTCGTCTTCGTGAGCTGTCTTCACTATCGGTGTTCTGTGCCATATCTAAGCATTTCACCGCTACACGGCACATTCCGCCCACGTCAAACGTACTCAAGAACAACAGTATCAATGGCAATTCCGCAGTTGAGCTGCCGGATTTCACCACTGACTTACAATACAACCTACGCACCCTTTAAACCCAATAAATCCGGACAACGCTTGCCACCTACGTATTACCGCGGCTGCTGGCACGTAGTTAGCCGTGGCTTATTCACCAGGTACCTTCAATTTTCCCCGCAGGGACTTTTTATCCCCTGGCAAAAGCAGTTTACAACCCAGAAGGCCGTCTTCCTGCACGCGGCATGGCTGGATCAGGCTCGCACCCATTGTCCAATATTCCCTACTGCTGCCTCCCGTAGGAGTCTGGCCCGTATCTCAGTGCCAGTGTGGGGGATCAACCTCTCAGTTCCCCTAATGATCATCGTCTTGGTGGGCCGTTACCCCGCCAACTAACTAATCATGCGCATGCTCATCCTCAACCACCGGAGTTTTCAAAACAAGATGATGCCATCTCGTTTATTATGGAGCATTAATCCGGATTTCTCCGGGCTATTCTCCAGTAAAGGGCAGATTCCATACGTGTTACGCACCCGTGCGCCGGTCGTCAGCGGAAGCAAGCTTCCCTGTTACCCCTCGACTTGCATGTATTAGGCCTGCCGCTAGCGTTCATCCTGAGCCAGGATCAAACTCTCCATAGTAAGTGTTGTTTGATCTGGCTCTTTTATAGTGTCTCCCATGTGCACCTTACAGCACACAAGGACACTCACTTTTCTCAAATGGACAATAAATCAAAGAACGTGATCAAGATCCCGGGGTTCATTCCGGGCCTGAAAATTCGTATTGTGCGCCTTCCGTTCAAAAACGTATCCCGGAAGGGGGGTGCAAATGTAAGCCGATCTTTCGATCCACCAAGCGTTGTTGAAAATATACTTCCCAACACTCCCTTGGACTCGGTTTACATCACATCCCCAAAACCGGGGCGCTCAAAGAACGATTTCTGAAAGCGGCTGCAAATGTAAGCCTAATTTCCGATCTACCAAGCTTTGTTGAAAATAAACTTTCCAACTCCCTCTTGGGTCGGGCTTGATTCACATCCCCAAAACGGGGCGCTCAAAGAACATTTTGTTGAAAGCGGCTGCAAATGTAGAACGCATTTCCATACGTCCTAATCAAGACATGGGAATAATTCAGCGGAGCGGTTCAAGGAGTGCTCACCGCAAAGGGTAACACCTTGCCGTTGAAGAACTTATGCCCTTCCAGAATAAAGCGCGCCAAGTAGCTCCCCACCTCTACCGGGCCTACCGGGGCCGTATATCCGGGGAAGGCGGCACGCAACATCGCGGTGTCAACCGCACCCAAGCAGATGCAGTTGCAACGCACGTCCCGGTCCTTCAACTCCTCCGCCAAGCACTCGGTAAGGTTGGCCAATGCCGCCTTACTGGCGCTGTAGGCAGCTAAGCCGGGGAACTTCACGCTTCCTTGAAAGCCGCCCATGCTGCCAATGTTGACCACATGGCCCGGCGGATCGCCTTGCAGTTCGGGGGCCAAGGCCTGGGTGAGCAACAACGGGACGGATGCATTCAGCTGGAACATGCGCTGCGTATCGTCCGCGGTCCAATCACCGAAGCTGCGCGTGATCAAGAGCCCGGCGTTGTTCAATAAGCCATGCACACGTCGGCCGTCCACGGCTTGCTTCACCGCTGCCACGGCCCCGTCATGCACCAGGTCCAACGCCAATGGCCGCAACTCGCCCGGTAGGCCTTCGCACTCGCGAGCGAGTTCTTCCAGCCAAGTAGCATTGCGCGAGATCGCGATCACGGTGCAGCCATGCTCCTTTACAAGTGCCTTGGCCGTGGCCCGGCCCACACCGGCGCTGGCACCGGTGACGATCACTGTCCTCTTCTCCTTCCCTGTTGCTGTCATGATAGGATGCTGTTCCGGCCATCATGCCGTTATGTTGTGCCGGACCAATGTAATGGCGGTCGGTCACGTTGTCATCAAGGTCCACTTCGTGAAACCTTGATTGAGTGAGAGTGGGACATTGATGGAACTGTTTCAGCGTTTCTTCCGGTTCTCCCTTTTCTCACGCAGTTCCTGTATGCGCGCCCGCTCCACGGGGTCGATCAGGTTACCCAATTGGCTCATCTGCCGTTGCACCCAGGCTTGTCTGCGTTGCACGAAGGCGCTTGGAGCGCAGGCATTGTAGCGGCGGGGCGAGGGCAGCACTGCCGCGATCAGCGCGGCTTGGCCCGATGTGAGCTTGGCTGCCGGCCGTTTGAAACAGGCTTTTGCGGTGGCTTCAACTCCGAAGCGGCCTTTACCCGTTTCCGCAACATTGAGATAGACCTCTATGATGCGCTCTTTTCCCCAGAGTCCTTCAATGAGCAGGGTGAACCAGACCTCCATGCCTTTTCGCAAAAAATTCCTTCCCGGCCAGAGGAATACATTCTTGGCGGTCTGTTGGCTGATGGTGCTTGCCCCGCGCTTGCGCTTGCTCCGTTGGTTATGATCGAGCGCCTTGCGGATCGCCTCCATCTCAAAGCCCTGATGCCCGAAGAAGCCTTGGTCCTCCGCAGCGACCACCGCCAACGGCATGGCGGGAGCGATGGCACTCAGCGGTTTCCACGTGCGTTGCACGCCGCCCTGCTCTTGGGCTTGAACCGCCATCACCCATGTAACCGGCGGCGGCATGAAGCGAAGCACGCCCACCCAAAGGATGCAAACCACAATGAACCAGCCTGCAATGGCCAATAAGGTGCGGAAGAGTCGTGCCATGCCCTGTTTCATCGATGCACAAAGCAAGCACACGGCACGCAACCGATCAGACCGGCTTGCGGAAACGGAAGTAAAAGAGGATCATGACCAGGCCCACGAAGAAGATGACCGGACCGAAGTAGACCCACGGCTGCTCGATGTTGGTGTATATGTCGAGCAAGTATCCGCAGCCGAGCCCCACGGCCACGGCGATCAGTTGCATGCCGTTCTTCAACGACTTCTCGGGGTCGGACGTGCGGGATCCTTCATTGGGGTTTATGCCCCTTTGGATCATCGCCATGCGTTCCCGGTGGCGGGTGCTCATAACTATGTACACGATGCCGAATGCGGTGCTGAAAGTGGCGATGATCGCAATGATACCTTCAATGTCCATGATGTTCCGGTTAATGGTTTAAGGACCCTACCTGTGGGCCTTGTGCTGTTTGTCCATAGGTCGCGCGTTCCACTGGTCCGGTTACAACCAACCATGGAGCCAGGCCCCCACTTGAACGGAAATCGAACTACGCGACGATCGAAATTGCAATTTTGTAACCGAAGCGCCTTCCCCCTTCGTCCCATGGAGCAACGAATGGACCATGCCGAGCTGATCCAGCGCATCCTATCCGGGGAGAGCCGTGCCTTTGGTGAGCTGGTGGAGCTTTACCAACACATGGTATACACGGTGTGCATGCGCGTGCTTCGCAATCCCGAGGATGCACAGGAAGCCTCCCAGGATGCCTTTGTGAAGGCGTACCGCAACCTGAGCGGATTCAGCGGCAGTTCCAAATTCTCCACATGGCTTTACACCATCGCATATCGCAGCGCGATCTCCCGCGCACGGCAACGGCGTACGGATACGGACCATTTGGATGATCTGACCCACCAACCCAGTGCCGCAGGCACCGGGGAAGCGCTGCACAAAAGGGATGTTCGGCAGTACCTCAACCAAGCGCTGGAAAAGCTGACACCCGAAGAGTCCACCATCCTCAGCCTTCACTACTTGGATGAACAAAGTGTAGAAGAGATCGTCACCATTACCGGGCTGAGCGCGTCCAATGTGAAAGTGCGCCTGTTCCGTTCGCGGAAGCGATTGGAAGCGGTGCTGAACAAGGAGTTGAACGGCGAAGCACGGAGCTTACTTTTGAACGATGCCTGAATTGAGCGACAACGAATTACGCAAGCTGTTCCAGCAAGCTGGCCACGCCCATGCGCCGGATGCATTGCACCAAACGGTAATGGAGCAGGTGATGGGTATCGGCACCGCCCCCGCCGTCAAGCCGTTGATCGCTCCACGGCAGTGGGTTTGGGTGGGCTTGGCCTTGGCCGCCATCACCGCATTGGTCTGGATTCTTTCCAGCATTGCGCCAGGTGAAGCGGCCAAGCGCTTCACGTCACCCGTCCATCTGGACCTGTCGGCTCTTGCGCAGGCATTGCAGTACTCCACGTGGATCGCCATGGCCATGGTGCTGGCCTTCGCGCTTACGCTGGTGGATCGAGTGCTTTCAGGCGCGCATCATCGCGCTTCGCACTGAGCCGGTCCACACCAGCATCTTCACTATCCGCGAGCGCGGCATCATGGTCCGGTTCAGTGGTACCCTCGGGCACTACGCCCAACTTGTCCAAGCAAGAGTGGTCACTGTTCCACGGTTGGATCAATGTTCGTCCATGATCGCCGGAATGGCGTCCTCATAGACCGCGCGGGCGTCCTCAATGAACCCGAAGGACTCGTCATCCACCATCAGTTTGCCCTTGGTGACATGACCCAGCAGGATGAAGGGAACCTTGCTCAAGCGCATCAGGTCCAGGAAGCCGTCCTCCTGATCTTCCGTGATGGCAACTGCCACGCGGCCTTGGCCTTCACCAAAGAGGAATGCATCCGGACGGATCTCGCTATCGGTAACAATGTCGAAGCCCAAGCCATTGGGCAGGCCCATCTCCACCAAGGTGGTCCAGAGCCCACCGTCGCTGACATCATGCGCCGACGTGATCAGCTCGCGCTTGATCAAATGCGTGACGATCACGTGGACCAAGTGCTCTTGTGCGAGGTCGAAGTACGGAGCAGGAGAGCTGACCACGTTGTGGTGCTTCACCAAGTATTCGCTGCTGGCAATATCGTCAGTGATCTTTCCGATGAGGAAGATCAGATGGCCCTTGGCCTGGAACGCCAAGGTCATGCGCTTGCTGATGTCCTCCACCACACCGACCATGCCGATGGTGGGTGTTGGGAATACGGCCACTTCCTTGCCGTCGATCAACGACTGGTTGTAGAAGCTGACGTTGCCGCCGGTAACCGGCGTTTTGAATTCGATGCACGCCTCGGACATGCCTTTGATGGCTTGCTCAAACTGCCAGTAGACCTCGGGGTCATACGGGTTGCCGAAGTTGAGGCAGTTGGTCACGCCGGCCGGCTCTCCCCCACTGCACACGATGTTCCGTGCGGCCTCGCTTACGGCGATCATGGTGCCCACGTACGGGTCCGCGTTCACGTAGCGTGCGTTGCAATCCACCGTTACAGCCAGTGCTTTTTTGCCACCGGCCTCCTTCAGCAGCACCAGGCCCGCATCACTGGGGGCGTTCGTGCTCATGTTCAGGGTGCGGACCATGGTATCGTACTGTTCATGGATCCAGCGCTTGCTGGCGATGTTCGGGCTGGCCAAGAGTTCATAGGCCACTTGCTCCAGATCCTGCGGTACAGGCACCATGTCCGTCTTGAACTTGCGGTTCTCCGCAATGCTCGCGGGCTCCTTCCGCTCCCGATGGTACACGGGTGCGCCGCCTCCGAGCACCAAGCTTTCCGCAGGCACTTCGGCCACGAGCTCACCGTGCCAGAAAAAGCGCAGGTTGTCCCCCTCGGTCACGGTGCCGATCTCCACGCAATGGAGATCCCACTTATCAAAAATGGCCTTTACCTCTTGGTCACGTCCTTTCTTCACAACCACCAGCATGCGCTCTTGGCTTTCGCTGAGGAGGATCTCCCAAGGCTGCATGTCCTGCTGGCGCAAGGGCACTTTGTCCAAGGTGATGTCCATGCCGCAGCCTCCTTTGGCGCTCATTTCGCTGGTGCTGCAGGAAATGCCCGCTGCGCCCATGTCCTGCATGCCGATGATGGCATCGGTCTCCGCGAGTTCAAGCGAGGCCTCCAAAAGCAGTTTCTCCATGAACGGGTCCCCTACCTGTACGGCAGGCAGGTCGTCCATGCTGGTGCCGGTGATGTCCTTGCTGGCGAAGGAAGCTCCGTGGATGCCGTCCTTGCCGGTGGCACTGCCCACGATGTAAACCGGGTTGCCCACCCCGTGTGAGGTGGCGCTGATCACCTTGTCCGCGCGGACGATGCCCACGCTCATGGCGTTCACCAACGGGTTGGTGGTGTAGCAGGGATCGAAGTAGGCCTCACCGCCGAGCACGGGCACGCCGAAAGCATTGCCGTAGTCACCGATACCCTTTACCACACCGCGCATGTGCCAGCGGCTGCTGGCCTGGTTGGCGATGTCGCCGAAGCGGAGTGAGTTGAGCTGGGCGATGGGGCGCGCACCCATGGTGAAGATGTCGCGGTTGATGCCGCCCACGCCGGTGGCGGCGCCTTGGTAGGGCTCGATGGCACTGGGGTGGTTGTGGCTTTCGATCTTGAAGGCACAGGCCCAGCCATCCCCGATATCGATCAGGCCGGCGTTCTCCTGTCCGGCCTCGGCCAGGATCTTCGGACCGGTACGCGGCAGGGTCTTCAACAGGGCGATGGAGTTCTTGTAGGAGCAGTGTTCGCTCCACATCGCGCTGTAGATGCCGAGTTCCGTGAAGTTGGGTGTGCGGCCCAGGATCTCCTGGATCTTCTCGAATTCCTCTTTCAGCAGGCCGAGCTTCTTCGCGGTTTCCAGCGTTGCCTCTTCCTGTATGGTCGCCTCGGGGGCGTTCTTGGTCTTTGTTGCCATTGCGAGTGCAAAGAAACGGCTTATACCCTGCATGGGGAACTTGGATGAGCGCAGAAATGGGTAGGTTCTGACACAAAGCCACAGATCCTAGCAGAAGAACGGTGGGCCTTAAGAAGGGAAAACCGCAGATAGCGCAGATTTACGCAGATGGATGCGCGCAGATAGTGTTGGGCGCACTTCGCACCGGGGCTGCTCGCGGATGCGGGGTGCCGATCTAGCGGGAAGAACTGAAGAGCAATTGGCGGGCAAAGTACTTGCTTACCGTGCGTGAGAACCAGAGGGGACAGCTTCGTTTGGTACCAGCACATACTGATACTGCAGGTCCAGCTTGCTCGCATCCAAGGTATCCAACATCCCTTGTGTAAGCCGAATGGGATACAGCGAACGGTTCACCGGCTTTTCCATCATGCGCAGCCAATCGGCTGCGGCCATGTCCTTGGGGCAGTTGGCGAGTAGCACGGCGCGGGTTGGGGCGTTCAAGCCCTCATCCCCCGGCCCCTTCTCCGAGGGAGAAGGGGAGTCGGGGGGTGCTTGCGCCCAAACCAACACCGGCACAAAAGCCAGCAAGAACACCAATTTTCGCATCTTCATGGCGCAACAATTAAGCGTGTGGATATGGACCGAACGCCCCACCGCAAGGTACAGTTGTACATCCTTGCCGCCTGCCCAGCCAGCTCCACTTGGTGTACCGTGCTCCACTGCGGGATGCGTTCCCGCAGCATCATGCGGCCCGCTACATCCCGCACCTCCAACCACCCCACGCCAGCATGGGCCGGGTAGCCCAGCACAAAGCGCCCATCCGCACTGGGGTTTGGAAATGCACGCACCGCCCCCCTCTCCTTGGGAGAGGGGCCGGGGGTGAGGGCAGTACTCAACCCCAAGCTATCGCAAACACTCCCCACCACCGGCCCCAAAAAGTAGTTGGGGTGGTTGGGTAGTGAGTTTGAGTAGTACCTAGGCAACTCAACCCCGTGCTGCTCCATATTGCAGGCCAAGCCCGGCTCATCCGGGTTGTGGATCACATGTAGGCGCAGGGTGCTACTGCCAGTGCCGAAGTACACATGTCCATCCGGAGCTAATTGTGCAAGGTCAAACGCAGTTGCGAAAGGTGGGGAGGGCGAATAGGTGCTATCCCAAGCTGCAATATGCACCATGCTGGCACCAATGTCATCCGCATCGGTATCGTATTGGTAGACGTTCAATACCGCAGAGGTATAGAGGAAGCGGCTATTGGGTGAAAAGGCCAAGCCGACCCCGAGAAGGGTATCTGCCGTTTGTACATGGACCGCGTTGGAAAATAGCCCCGTGCAACGATCGAAATCGAACACGTCCAAGTGGCCGAAGTTGCCCAGCTTGGCGTAGTAGGCATAGCGGCTACCATCTGGCGAGAAGCAGACCTGGCCAAAATCGGGTGGACGGACCACCCCCACGGCTTGCTCACCATCCACGCTCACTCCTTCCGGAGAAACCAACAAGCGGTGATAGATATTGCTGTTTGCCTCATGGCAGAATACCCACCAGTCCCGTCCATTGGCGTGGCGAACTGCGGTGATCCGTCCAATATTCAGGGTATCATGGATCAGCACTTGGTTTTTGACCACCACACCGCCCAAGCCATTATCCAAGGTGGTGTTCACTGTGGTCAAATACAGATAATGTGCAGTTGTGGCGAGCGGGTCGTCCAACGTTCCGTGAAAGAGGTAATAGATGTTCGGGTCGTCCGGCTTGGGTAGGATCAAACATGCCTGTGGGATCAGTAGGCCATCCGGGTGCTGGGATTGCTGTGAGGTGTACCAACTGGGGTTGAGCCCCCCTCCGTTCAGCATGGTATCGCCAGTGGCGTTGGCAATGCGCACACCGTTGGTGCTGAAGAGCAGGTTACCTTGCTCGTCAGTGATATTGGCGCTCGTGCGGAAGAAATTCATGTTCCTGTCCACGGTGGAAATGACCCGGGTACCAGAGATGAAATCTATATCAACCCCACCCAAAGCCGTGTCGATTCCTGCAGCCACATACCCCCCCATCCACAGGTTGTTCACCCCTTGCTGGGCTCGCACATTCATGGAAAAACAAGCCATGGCGAGCACTAACGTCACACAAACCCTGATCAAGGGATTCATGCGGCGCGCGTGTATTTGACAGCGGTTCATCGACTGATCGCCAGTTTACCTTCACCTATTAGGTTCAAAGGACCACGTACCTGATAGTGGTAGAGTGCAGGCGAAAGTCCGGAAGTACTGAACTCAAATCGAACTGTTTCAGCAGGCAGGTTGTAGCGCATTACTTCTGCGCCGATGGTATTGAACACGACGAATACACTTGGTGTACTCAGTTCTTCCGTGAGCACCAACGTGGCCCGATCCCTTGCCGGGTTGGGCACCACACCAACGTAAGTAGCATCCTGTGCCTTAATGCTCTTCACGATGATACCATGTGGCAGGCACAACTGCTGATCGTCGAAGTAGATGGACATCGGGTGAGGGGTTGGGGATTTACGCTACTATATTAGAGAGTAATATTCAGTTGACTAACCATTTACGCAGACCAATTTCTGGGAAACTCTTCCTTTTATAGCGAATAGAACACCAGTTTCTCATCCAACATCTAATTAAAGCGGATCCAGGAGTCCGAAGCACCCGAAGCTCCATCAAGGCTCAGCGTACAACAGGTACGGCTTCCTCATCACCCTGAAAGCATCCAAGTCCTTCTGCCAACCGGCCCGGATCACCTCTTCGGACTTACCGGCTTCCACGGCCTTTCGCAGGGTGGAGTTGCCAGCCAGCTTGTCGAAGAAGGAATTGAAGAACTTCTTCTTGTCCACGCTGTTCGTGTACATACCGATGAGCCATTCCAGGTTCAATCGGTGATCAAGCCTGCTGTAGATCTCTCCGTAGGAACTGAGGTCCAACCCCGTGCAGAGCTGATCGCGATAGGGTGGATCCTTGGCCCCTGGAACCGAGCGCGGCGTGAAGGTGAACGCGCCCAAGGGGCAATCGGGATAGCCGATGCACTGAAAAGGCTGCGCCGTGCCGCGGCCTACGCTTACGATGGTGCCTTCGAAAAGGCCGAGCGCGGGATAGAGGTAAATGGCGGACATGTTCGGCAGGTTGGGCGATGGTTTTATCGGTAGCTCGTAGTAGCTGCTGTGGTCGTAGCCGGTGCAGGCGATCACGCTAAGATCGCACTTCACGCCTCCTTTCAGCCATCCCTCGCCGTTGATCATGCGCGCGTATTCGCCCATGGTCATGCCGTGTACCAGCGGCACGGGGTGCATGCCCACGAAGCTGCGGAAGGCGGTATCCAGCACCGGCCCGTCCACGAAGAAACCGTTTGGGTTGGGGCGGTCCAGCACGATCACGGCCTTGTGCTCCTCGGCTGCTGCCTCCATCACGTAGTGCAAGGTGCTGATGTAGGTGTAGAAGCGCACACCCACGTCCTGGATGTCGAATACCAGCACGTCCACATCCTTCAGCTGCTCGGCACTGGGCTTTTTGTTCTTTCCGTAGAGCGAGACCACTTGCAGCCTGGTCCGCTTGTCGCGTTCATTGGCCACCTGCTCGCCCGCATCGGCTTCTCCGCGGAAGCCATGTTCCGGCGCGAAGACCTTCACGACGTCCATGCCGATGGAAAGCAGTGAATCCACCAGGTGGGTAGGACCGATCATGCCGGTCTGGTTCGTTACCACTGCGATGCGTTTTCCGCGCAGCAGCGGAATGTATTGGTCGGTGCGTTCGGCCCCCACCTGGATCGGTGCATTGGCGAAAGTGGGCACCTGCTCGGGCTGTGCCGCTTGTTCCTGCGCAGGTGCCGGAACCTGGCAGCTTACAAGCACGAGGAGTGCGGCTATCTTCGCCGCGAACCCCATGGGCTTCGCACATTTCATCGCCCGCCGCATCCTCAGCGACAGGGACCGGCAGGACCGGCTCTCGCGTCCTATCGTGCTTATTGCAATACTTGGCATTGTGATCGGTATGGCGGTGATGATACTCACCGTGGGTATCAGTACGGGGTTTCAAGGCGAAGTCCGGGCCAAAGTAACAGGTGCCGGGGCGCATATCGAGATCGTTCCGCTCTCCCAGTCGGATGTGAACGAATCTTCCCGGGTACGGATCGATCAGCCATTCTATCCCTGGCTGGATACCGTGCCGGGCATTGCCCACATCCAGATCTTCGCGCTGAAGCCGGGGATCGTGGAAACGGACGAGGACATCCAAGGCGTAGTGGTGAAGGGTGTCGGGGCCGACCACGACTGGACCTTTCTACAGCGGCACTTGATCGCCGGCACGGTGCTTTCCATCGGCGACAGCGTGCGGCCGCAAGTGCTGATCAGCAACTGGATGGCGAAGCGCCTGCGCCGGGTCCTTGGGGACGAGCTCACTGTTTACCTGATCAAAGGGCGGGAGGACATCCGCCCGCGGAAATACCAGATCACGGGCATCTATGAGACGGGCTTGGAAAAAGTGGATCACCAAGTGGTCTATGTGGATATCGGCCACATCCAGCGCTTCGCGCAGTGGGGCTTGCAGGCCGAGATCGCTGCTTCCGATGCGGTGACGGGTAAAGGCATCGCCATCGAAGGGCTGGCTTTCGGGGGTGATGGTGACTTCAGCTATGATTGGCCGGGGACATCCCTTTACGGTAAAGGCCCGCATACCATCTGCACGCGGAAGGACACCACCCTGATGCTGGTGGTAAGCGATAACGCCGGGGCCCTCCCGGACACCGCATGGGTGACCATTCGCCCAAAAGCCGGAATGGCCGACAGCCCCTGCATCGCCTATGCTTCGACGGACATCATCCGGCGAACCAGCGGAGGCAGCTACAAGGACTATTGCGGCGGATTCGAGGTCTCGCTGAAGGACTATCGCGACCTGGCCACCATGGACGACCTGATCTACCGCGACTACCTCGGTGCCGGGCTACGGACGGTCACGGTCCGGCAGAAGTTCCCCGAGATCTTCTCCTGGTTGGAATTGCTGGACACCAATGTAGTGGTGGTGATCCTGCTGATGGTGATCGTGGCCATCATCAACATGACCTCGGCCTTGTTGATCATCATTTTGGAACGCACGAACATGATCGGCGTGCTGAAGGCACTGGGCACCGGCAACCGGACCATCCGGCGGATCTTCCTGATCGATGCAGCCTACATCATGGGCATCGGCATTATCCTTGGGGATGTATTGGGGATCGGGCTGGCTTTGATACAAAAGCAATTCGGCCTCGCCCGCCTGCCGATCGAGAGCTACTACGTGGACCAAGTTCCGGTGGACCTCTCTCTTTGGCCGATCCTGGCCTTGAACATCGGGGTGCTGGTGGTGTGCGTGCTGGCACTGGTGTTGCCGAGCATGTACGTGTCGCGCATCGCCCCGGCCAAGGCGATCCGGTTCGAGTAGGGGCCGAAGATCTTCGGCCCCTACTCGAATACCGCGAGGTAAGGTCGATGCGTGCAGCGAGGTAAGGGCGATGCATGCCGCGCAGTAAGTAAGGGCGATGCATGCATCGCCCTTACTTTCGCGGCGCATGAAGATCCACGAGAACATCCTGTCCACCGTAGGCAACACGCCCATGGTGAAACTGAACCGCATCGTAGCCGACCTGCCTTGTACCGTACTGGCCAAGGTGGAAACCTTCAACCCCGGCAACAGCATCAAGGACCGTATGGCGTTGAAGATGATCGCCGATGCGGAAAAGAGCGGTGCGCTGAAGCCCGGCGGCACCATCATCGAAGGCACCAGCGGCAACACCGGCATGGGCTTGGCGATGGCGGCGATCATCAAGGGCTACAAATGCATCTTCACCACTACCGATAAGCAGAGCAAGGAGAAGGTGGATGCCCTGCGCGCCTTCGGGGCCGAGGTGATCGTGTGCCCCACGAACGTGGATCCCGATGACCCTCGCTCCTACTACTCCGTCTCTTCGCGCTTGGTGAACGAAACGCCCAATAGCTGGAAGGCCAACCAGTACGATAACCTGAGCAACGGGCAGGCGCATTACGAAAGCACCGGTCCCGAGATCTGGGACCAGACGGATGGTCGGATCACGCATTTGGTAGTGGGCGTGGGCACCGGTGGTACCATCACCGGAGCGGGGCGCTACCTGAAGGAAAAGAACCCCGCCATAAAGGTCTGGGGGATCGACACCTACGGTTCGGTGTTCAAGAAATACAAGGAGACCGGCATCCTCGACCCCAACGAGATCTATCCGTACATCACCGAAGGCATCGGTGAGGACATGCTTCCGGAGAACGTGGACTTCAGCTTGATCGATCACTTCGAGAAAGTGACCGACCGGGATGCGGCGATCTACACCCGGAAGATCACACGCGAGGAAGGCATTTTCGTGGGCAACAGCGCGGGCGCGGCCATGGTCGGACTGATCCAAATGAAAGATAAGCTGAAGCCCAGTGATGTGGTGGTGGTGGTCTTCCACGACCACGGCACGCGCTACCTCGGCAAGATGTTCAACGATGATTGGATGCGCGAGCGCGGCTTCCTCGTGGAAGCGAAACCCACCGCCGGCGACCTTCTGAAAGGCCGGGACGGAGAACTGGTGAGCGTGGAGGCGGAAGAACCGATCCTGCTGGCCATTGAGCGCATGCGTGCCCACAACATCGACCAATTGCCCGTGATGGAAGCAGGAGTTCCCGTGGGAACGATCACGGATGCACGCCTTTTTGATGCGATCCTGGAGGACAGCGATGTGCGCCTACAGAAAGCACGGGTGATCATGGACAAGCCGCTACCCGTGGTTGGTCCGGAAGCTACCTTGGAGGAGATCACCAAGGAACTGGGCAACGGCAGCCAGGCGGTACTGGTGAAGATGCAGGAGCGCTACGGGATCATTACGAAGCAGGATATCATTGGGAAGTTGAAGTAGCGTCCCGTCGCAGGGTCCTCTGCGAGTGACCCTGCGGGGACTTAACCATGCGCACCGTCATTGACCAAATGCACCGCACGATCCAAGTGCCGGAGCATCCACAACGCATCATCTCCCTGGTCCCTTCCCAGACCGAGTTGCTCTTCGATCTCGGCTTGGACGAGCGCGTAGTTGGCATCACCAAGTTCTGCATTCATCCGGAGGAATGGTCCGATAGGTATCGGACCCACACGAAACCGCGCGTGGGTGGCACCAAGAACGTGGATCTGGAGAAAGTCCGCGCACTGCGGCCGGATCTGATCATCGGTAACAAGGAGGAGAACACCCAGGCGGAGATCGAAGCGCTGGCGCAGGAGTTCCCGGTATGGATGAGCGATGTGGAGGATCTGGAGGATGCGCTCACGATGATCGAGCGGATCGGTGATCTCGTGCATGAAGTGCCTGAAGCAACGAAGCTCAACAGCGGGATCAGATCCGCGTTCGCGGCACTGGAGCCACTCTCCTCCCCTCTTTCCGCAGCCTATTTCATTTGGCGGAGCCCTTGGATGGTCGCCGCCGACGCGACCTTCATCGGAGACATGCTCGAACGCTGCGGCTTCACCATGCCCACCACCGGGACACGCTATCCACAGCTCAGCGATGCGGAGCTGGCCGCGCTCGATCCAGATGTAGTGCTCCTATCAAGCGAACCCTTTCCTTTCAAGGAAGACCACATCCCTGCGGTGAACATGGTGCTCCCGGGCACTCCGGTCCGCTTGGTGGATGGTGAAATGTTCAGCTGGTACGGCAGCCGCTTGTTGCGTGCACCCGCCTATTTCCAGGAGCTGATCGACCGGTTGGAGCACTGAGCCCCTCCGTAGAGCCACACTACCTTAGCAGCCGCCGTGGAAACGGTGTTGCATATGAGGCGAACCGCACCCTTTATCCTCGCGCTCCTGATCGCGATCGCTGCCGATGCGCAGCGTGTCGGCGTAGTGCTTAGCGGTGGTGGCGCAGTGGGGCTCACGCACATTGGCGTATTGAAAGCTTTGGAGGACAACGATATCCCCATCGACTACATCACGGGCAGCAGCATGGGAGCGCTGATCGGTGCCTTATATGCCTCGGGGATCTCGCCTTCGGAAATGGACTCCCTCTTCCAGAGTGACCTGTATCAAGCCATGGCCACGGGCGAGGTGGAACCACAGTACAAATACTACTTCAAACAGGATATGCCCGATGCCTCCATGATCACCTTGGGCTTGCGTGTGGACACCGCCTTGCAGATGTCCTTGCCCACCAACCTGCGTTCCCCGGTTCTGATCGACTTTGAGCAGATGCGGAGTTTTGCGGGGGCATCAGCGGCTTCCGGTTACAATATGGACAGCCTGTTCGTACCCTTCCGCTGTGTGGCCTCCGATATCACGGCCCGCAAGGAGGTGATCTTTTCCAAGGGCGACCTGGCCGTGGCCGTGCGCGCCAGTATGAGCTATCCGTTCTACTTCAAACCGATCCAGATCAACGGTAACCTGATGATGGATGGTGGCATGTACAACAACTTCCCGGCGGACGTGATGTATGACGCCTTCATGCCGGACTACATCATTGGGAGCAACGTGGCCTACAATGCGCCACCGCCGAGCGAGGATGATCTGATGAGCCAGTTGAAGGCCATCATGACCCAGCCGACGAACTATGTACTGCCCTGTGATCCCGGCGTGATCATCGAGCCGAAGACCGCTACAACGCTTTTCGATTTTGCCAATGCAAAACAGGCCGTTGCCGATGGCTATGCCTCGGCGATGGAGCGCATGCCGGAGATCAAGGCGGAAGTAGCTCGGAGACGTGCCAAGGCCGAGGTGGAGCAGGCCCGGTTACGATTCAGGAGAAAATGTCCTCCAGTGGTCATCGGGGACATCCACTACCATGGCCTGAACAAGAACCAAGCGCTGTATTGCGAGCGCTTGCTGAACAAGCACAGCGAACCGCTCACCGGGGAGGAGCTCAAACCCCGCTACTTCAGGCTCTATGCGGACAACAATATCGGGGGGCTGTTCCCTCAAGCCACCTTTTCGCCCACACGCGGCAACTTCGATCTTGACCTGTACGTGAAACGTGAGCGCCGCTTGGAGGTGCAATTCGGCGGGCTGGTCAGTTCACGCCCGATAAATACCGGCATGCTTGCCGCACGCTATAATGTATTCGGACGCACCAGCAGCCGGGTGGAAGCGCGAGGCTACTTCGGTAAGTTCTACACCTCGGGTCAGATACGCTGGCGTACCGACCTCAGTTCGCGCACCCCGCTCTATTTCGAGCCTGTCGCAACACTGAACCGATGGGACTTTTTCAGTGGATTCACCTCCTTTTTCCAAGAGGTTCGTCCCTCCTACATCGTGCGCAAGGAGTTGTGGGGAGGTGCCAACGTGGGCATGGCGGTCGGCACTAAGGGACTGCTTCGTTACGATGCAAAGTACAGCCAGAGCAAGGACAGCTACTACCAGAACGGGGATTTCGATGCCTTGGATACGGCTGACGTGACCGAGTTCAATTATGTTACCACCGGGCTCACGTTGGAACGCAACAGCCTGAACCGGAAACAGCAACCCAACAGCGGTGAACTCCTCCGGGTGAGCATGCGTTACATCGGCGGCGACGAGAATACGCTTCCCGGCTCGCAGTGGTCCATGCGAGAACCATTCGAAGCCCGCCATGATTGGGTTGTGTTCAAGGCACGTTTGGACAAGTACTTCCTGCCCAAGGGGATCTTCAAGTTCGGCCTGCTTGCTGAAGGGGTGTACAGTACCCAGCCCTTCTTCCAGAATTACACCAGCACGTTGATCCAGACCCCGGTATTCCAACCCACCCCGGAGAGCAAGACCTACTTCCTGGAGAATTACCGTGCACCGCAGTATGTGGCTGCCGGCGTGCGTAGCATCATTGCCGTGGCCCGTAACCGGTTCGACCTGCGCTTGGAAGCGTATGTTTTCCAACCCTACAAAGCCCTTCAGCGGGAGGATGATAATGCGACCGGTGAAGGCACAGCAGTAAGCACCCGGAATTACATCGGCAGCGGTTCGTTGATCTATCAAAGTCCGTTGGGGCCGATCTGGTTCAACACCAGCTATTTCGATGGACTCAGCAATCCGTGGGTGTGGAGCTTGAACTTTGGCTATGTGATCTTCTCGCAATCCGCGCGGGAATGACCGAACGCCTGCGGCCATCTGAATTGCTGGAACGGACCGGGCATCGTCCGGATCCCTTGCCCGCCGGGCGCTGGAATTTTTATCAGGAATGGGTGGATGTGATCTTCCTTCATTACCAAGTTGACCTAGTCGGCCTCAGGAGCATGGTGCCGGAGGAACTTGAGCTTGATCTCTTTGAAGGGAAGGCATGGGTCAGCGTGGTTGCGTTCACCATGCAGAACGTGAGGCCACGTTGGCTACCGGCATGGCCACCTGTATCCAACTTCCATGAAGTGAACGTGCGCACCTATGTCCGCGACTGGCACGGAACTCCCGGAGTGTACTTTCTTAGCATCGATGCGGCCAAGTGGGCATCAGTGGCCTTGGCGCGGGTGCTTTCCGCGTTGCCCTATCGCAAGGCGCACATCGTTCGCGGCCGATCCCCGAGGAAGTGGTTTGAAGCAAGGTCCAGGACCGGAATGCACGTGCAGCTGGATCATCAAAACGATGGACCGATCGCTTTCCCTTCGCTCATGGATCGCTGGTTGGTTGAGCGCTACGCTTTGTTCGAGCTGTATAGGAACGCGGTCTGGTGCTACGAGGTCCATCATTTGCCATGGCCGTTGGAAACGCTTCAGATCAACCATCTCCGCTTCGACCCTTCAGCGGAACTCCTTCCTTTAGGGCTTTCGAACAAGCCCCATCTCGCACACGGGTCGTCCGGGGTCCAGATCCTATCCTGGCCGCGGACGAAGGTCCCCGGTTAGGCTCGTTCACCCCCTATTGAAAAAGCCCCGAGTGATCGGGGCTTTTTCAATAGGGGGTGGCTCGGTCATGCTTGCGCGGGAGGGCCACCGAAGTTCATTGGGATCTCCGGCATGTCGGTCTCGCGGATCGGGCCATGTACGGATTCAAACTTCTGTATGTTATCGGCCAAGGCACGCATCAGTCGCTTCGCATGTTGCGGCGTGAGCAATACCCGTGCCTTCACTTTGGCCTTGGGCACGCCGGGCATCACCCGCACGAAGTCCAGCACGAATTCCGAATTGCTATGGGTGATGATCGCGAGGTTGCTGTAGATGCCATCGGCCACCTCTTCACTGAGCTCAATGTTCAGTTGGTTCGGTCGGGCTTGATCCTTTTCGTCTGCCATCTTTTTGTTCTGTTTGCTCCTTTCTCGGGAAAGGAAGTTGACCTGCCAAGAGCAGGCCGAATGAAAAAAGAAACCCCTCTCCGATCGGAGAGGGGTTTCCACGGTGAGGTCACTCCTCGATCTCCTGTTCGGCGAGTTTCGCCGCCATCAAGCGGGTGTATTCGTCCTTGCCATAGACCAGGTTCCGCTGGAAGGATCGTGTACCTGTTCCCGCAGGGATCAAGTGGCCCACGATCACGTTCTCCTTCAGGCCCTTCAGGTTGTCCTCCTTGGCGGCCACTGCGGCCTCATTGAGCACCTTGGTGGTTTCCTGGAAGGACGCTGCACTGATGAAGCTCTCGGTCTGTAGCGAAGCACGGGTGATGCCCATGAGCAACTGGCGGCTGGTGGCGGGGGTGGCAGGGCGTGTCTCCACGAGCTTGCCATCCTTGCGCTTCAGTACGCTGTTCTCATCCCGCAACTTCCGCAGGTTGATGATCTGGCCTTCCTTCACATTCGCGCTCTCACCGGCATCGGTTACCACGAGCTTGTCGAACATGTCGTCGTTCTCCTCCATGAACTCGGCCTTCATCACGGCCTGGCGCTCCAGGAAACGGGTATCGCCCGGATCCTCGATCTCCACTTTCCGCATCATCTGGCGCACGATCACTTCGAAGTGCTTGTCGTTGATCTTCACACCCTGCATCCGGTACACATCCTGTACCTCGTCCACCAAGTACTCCTGTACACGGGTGGGGCCTTGGATGTTGAGGATGTCGCCCGGAGCAATGGAACCATCGCTGAGGGATTGACCTGCTTTCACGAAGTCGTTCTCCTGTACGAGGATGTGCTTGCTCAGCGGCACCAAGTAGAACTTGTGCTCGCCGGTGCGGCTTTCCACGATGATCTCGCGGTTACCCCGCTTGATCTTTCCGTAGGATACGATGCCGTCGATCTCGCTGACCACGGCCGGGTTGCTCGGGTTCCGTGCTTCGAAAAGCTCGGTTACGCGCGGCAGACCACCGGTGATGTCACCACCCTTGCCGGAGCTCCGAGGGATCTTCACCAGAATATCGCCGGCTTCTACCTTATCCCCCTCGTTCACCGCGATGTGCGCGCCAACTGGCAAGGAATAGCTCTTGATCTCCTCCTTGGTCTTGGCATCAATGATCTTGATGGTCGGGTTCTTCCGCTTGTCGCGGCTCTCCACGATCACTTTCTCGGTGAAGCCTGTCTGCTCGTCGATCTCCTCCCGGAAGGTCACGCTTTCCTCGATGCTTTCGAAGGCGAGTTTTCCGGAGAGTTCAGAGATGATCACCGCGTTGTAGGCATCCCACTGGAAGATCATCTCACCTTTCTTCACCTGTTTGCCAGGCTGCGAATAGAACATCGCCCCATAGGGAACGTTGCTGGTGGTGAGTACGATGCCCGTGTTGTTGTCCACGATGCGCATTTCGGCACTACGGCTGATGACCACTTCGGCATCCTCGCCTTTGCGGCCTTTCTTCTTCACCGTACGGAGTTCATCGATCTCGAGCTTACCGTCGTACTTGGCAACGATCTGGCTGTCCTCGGTGATCTTGCCGGCCACACCACCCACGTGGAACGTACGCAGGGTAAGCTGTGTGCCCGGTTCCCCGATGGACTGTGCAGCGATCACGCCCACAGCTTCACCGATCTGGACCATGCGTCCGGTGGCCAAGTTGCGTCCGTAGCACTTCGCACACACCCCGTGGCGTTGTTCGCAGGTAAGTACGCTTCGCACCTCCACTTCCTCTATCGGGCTATTGCCAATGAGGGTAGCGGTTTCTTCATCGATATTTTCTCCGCTCGCAATGATCAGGTCGCCCGTTTGCGGATGTAGCACATCATGTACGGTGGTACGCCCGAGGATGCGATCGCGCAGGGATTCCACCACTTCCTCGTTCTTGATGAGGTCCGTGGCCACCAAGCCACGCAAGGTGCCGCAATCATCCGCAGTGATCACCACGTCCTGGGCCACGTCCACCAAACGGCGGGTGAGGTAACCCGCGTCAGCGGTCTTCAGTGCGGTATCGGCCAAGCCTTTACGTGCACCGTGGGTGGAGATGAAGTACTCAAGGATGGAAAGCCCCTCCTTGAAGTTCGAAAGGATCGGGTTCTCGATGATGTCCTGGCCACCGCCACTCTTCTGGGGCTTGGCCATCAGGCCACGCATGCCACTAAGCTGACGGATCTGCTCCTTGGAACCACGGGCACCGGAGTCCATCATCATATAGATGGAGTTGAAGCCCTGATTGTCGTTCTTCAGGCGCTCCATCAACGTGAAGGTGAGCTTGCTGTTGGTGTGTGTCCAGATATCGATGGTCTGGTTGTAGCGCTCGTTGTTGGTGATCAAGCCCATGTTGTAGTTGCCCGTCACCTCATCGGCCTCATCCTGGGCCGCTTTGATCAGCGTATCCTTTTCCGCAGGGATCACCACATCGGCCAGGTTGAAGCTCAAGCCACCTTGGAAGGCATTCATGAAGCCGAGTTCCTTGATGTCGTCCAGGAACTGGGCAGCCTTGGCGGTACCGCTTTCGCGCACCACGCGGCCGATGATATCCCTCAAGGAACGCTTCGTGAGCACCTCGTTGATGTAACCTACCTCCTCAGGTACCACGGCATTGAAGATCACGCGACCGGTGGTGGTTTCGATGAGGCTGGTTTCCCCGTTGGGATCGGTCCAGCGCACCTTGATCCAGGCATGCAGGTCCAACTTCCCTTCGTTGTATGCGATGTTCACTTCCTCCGGGCTGTAGAAGATGCTTCCTTCTCCCTTGATGATGTGTCCTTCTTCGCTCTTGCGCCCCTTGGTGATGTAGTAGAGGCCAAGCACCATGTCCTGGCTGGGCACCGCGATAGGCGCGCCATTGGCCGGGTTCAGGATGTTATGGCTCGCCAGCATCAGCAACTGAGCCTCCAGAATGGCGGCATGGCCCAAGGGCAGGTGTACGGCCATCTGGTCACCGTCGAAGTCAGCGTTGAAGGCGGTGGTCACCAACGGATGGAGCTGGATGGCCTTGCCTTCGATGAGCTTCGGCTGGAAGGCCTGGATGCCCAAACGGTGCAGCGTTGGTGCACGGTTGAGGAGCACAGGGTGGCTCTTCAGCACGTTCTCCAGGATGTCCCAGATCACCGGCTCCTTCTTGTCCACGATCTTCTTGGCGCTCTTCACCGTTTTCACGATACCACGCTCAATGAGCTTGCGGATGATGAACGGCTTGTAGAGCTCGGCAGCCATATCCTTGGGCAGGCCGCACTCATGCAGCTTCAGATCAGGACCCACAACGATCACGGAACGTGCACTGTAGTCCACACGCTTACCGAGCAGGTTCTGGCGGAAACGGCCCTGCTTGCCCTTGAGCGAGTCGCTCAATGACTTCAGCGGGCGGTTGTTCTCGCTCTTCACGGCGCTGCTCTTGCGGCTGTTGTCGAAGAGGCTGTCAACGGCCTCCTGGAGCATCCGCTTCTCGTTGCGCAGGATCACCTCCGGCGCCTTGATCTCCACCAACCGCTTGAGGCGGTTGTTGCGGATGATCACGCGACGGTATAGGTCGTTCAGGTCGCTGGTGGCAAAGCGTCCACCGTCCAAGGGCACCAAGGGGCGCAACTCGGGCGGGATCACCGGTACCACCTTCACGATCATCCATTCCGGGCGGTTCTCCCGGCGGCTGTTCGCGCTGCGGAAGGCCTCCACCACGTTAAGGCGTTTGAGGGCCTCATTCTTGCGCTGCTGGCTGGTCTCGGTATTGGCCTTGTGGCGCAAGTCGTAGCTGAGGCTATCCAGGTCAAGACGGCGCAACAGGTCGTACAGTCCCTCCGCACCCATCTTGGCGATGAACTTGTTCGGGTCCGTGTCCTCCAGGTATTGGTTGTCCTTGCCGAGGCCCTCGATGATGTCGAGATACTCTTCTTCGGTGAGGAAATCCAAGTACTGGACGGCCTCCCCTTCCTTGTTCATGATGCTTCCATCACCGGCCTGGATCACTACATAACGCTCGTAGTAGATGATCTGGTCCAACTTCTTGGTGGGCAGGCCCAGCAAGTAGCCGATCTTGTTCGGCAGGCTGCGGAAGTACCAGATATGCGCTACCGGTACGGTGAGTTGGATGTGGCCCATGCGCTCGCGGCGCACTTTCTTTTCGGTCACCTCCACACCGCAGCGGTCGCATACGATCCCCTTGTAGCGGATACGCTTGTACTTCCCGCAATGGCATTCGAAGTCCTTCACAGGGCCGAAAATGCGTTCGCAGAAAAGGCCGTCGCGCTCGGGCTTGTACGTACGATAGTTGATCGTCTCCGGCTTGATCACTTCACCGTGGCTGCGCTCGAGGATCTTCTCGGGGCTGGCCAAACTGATGACGATCTTGTCGAACTGGCTGGAGAGTTTCATCTCCTTCTTGATCATGGTCATGGTGCTCAGGAATTCGACTTGTTATTGTTATCGCCCTCGTTCTCCAAGCTCACTTCCAAGGTGAGGCCGCGGAGTTCGTGCAGGAGGACGTTGAATGATTCGGGGATGCCTGGCACCGGCATCGGATCGCCTTTCACGATGGATTCGTAGGCCTTGGCGCGGCCCATCACGTCATCGCTCTTCACGGTGAGGATCTCTTGCAGGATGTTCGCGGCACCGAATGCTTCGAGCGCCCACACTTCCATTTCACCGAAACGCTGACCACCGAACTGTGCCTTACCACCCAACGGTTGCTGGGTGATCAAGCTGTAGGGTCCGATGGAACGTGCGTGCATCTTGTCATCCACCATGTGTGCCAGCTTCAGCATATAGATCACACCCACCGTCGCCGGTTGGTGGAAGCGCTCGCCCGTACCACCGTCGTACAGGTAAGCTTTGCCGTAGCGTGGGATGCCGGCCTCATCGGTCTCGGCGTTGATCTCCTCGATGGAAGCTCCATCAAATATAGGCGTGGCATACTTGCGGTCCAGCTTCATGCCGGCCCAACCGAGCACGGTCTCATAGATCTGTCCCAAGTTCATCCGTGAGGGTACACCCAGCGGGTTCAATACGATGTCCACCGGGGTTCCATCCTCAAGGAACGGCATGTCGGCGTCGCGAACGATCTTGGACACGATACCCTTGTTCCCGTGGCGGCCGGCCATCTTGTCCCCCACGGTGAGCTTGCGCTTGTTGGCGAGGTATACCTTGGCCAGCTTCATGATCCCCGTAGGCAGCTCGTCACCGATGCTCACCTGGAAGTTCTTGCGCTTGTATGTACCGCTGATATCGCTGTAGCGAATGGTGAAGTTGTGGATCAACTGGCGAACGAGTTCGTTGGTCTTCTTGTCCGCCGTCCAATCGGTCGGGTCCACAGTGATGTAGTCCACCCGCTCCAGCACCTTGGCACTGAACTTCACGCCTTTGCGGATCTGCTCCTCCTTGTACTTATTGAAGACACCGTTCGAATTGGTGCCACCAATGAGGGACATGAGCTTCTCCACCAAGAGGTTCTTCAGGTCTGCAAGTTCCTTGGCCTCCTCCTTGGCGATCTGCTCCAATACGGCCTTTTCGTTGCCCTTCGTCTTTTTGTCCTTCACTGCACGGGCGAAGAGCTTCTTGTCGATCACCACACCCTTGGTACTGGGTGGCGCTTTCATGGAGGCATCCTTCACATCACCGGCCTTATCACCGAAGATGGCGCGGAGCAGTTTCTCTTCCGGGCTGGGGTCGGTCTCTCCTTTCGGCGTGATCTTCCCGATGAGGATATCGCCTTCGCGCACCTCGGCACCGATACGGATCAAGCCGTTCTCGTCGAGGTCCTTGGTGGCTTCCTCGCTCACGTTCGGAATGTCTGCGGTGAGTTCTTCCTGGCCGCGCTTGGTATCGCGCACCTCCATGTTGTACTCATCGATGTGGATCGAGGTGAACATGTCCTCGCGGGCCACGCGTTCACCGATCACGATGGCATCCTCGAAGTTGTATCCCTTCCAAGGCATGAAGGCCACCACCAGGTTCCGGCCTATGGCCAACTCCCCATCTTCGGTGCTGTAGCCTTCGCAGAGCGTTTGCCCGTCCGTGACCTTCTCCCCCTTGCGAACGATCGGGCGCAAGTTCATGCAGGTGCTCTGGTTTGTCTTCCTGAACTTCGTGAGCTTGTACTCCTTCTCATCGCCATCGAAGCTTACCGCGCGCTCCTCGTCGGTGCGCTTGTATTCGATCACGATGCGCTCGCTGTCCACATACTTCACGGTTCCTTCACCTTCCGCGGATAGCAGTACGCGGCTGTCGTGCGCTACCAGCTCCTCGAGGCCGGTACCCACGATCGGGGCTTCCGGACGAAGCAAGGGAACGGCTTGGCGCATCATGTTGGAGCCCATCAGCGCACGGTTGGCGTCGTTGTGCTCCAAGAATGGGATCAGGCTGGCTGCGATGGAGGCGATCTGGTTCGGCGCCACATCCATCAACTCCAGTTCGTCCGGACCAACCACGGGGAAGTCGCCCATCTGGCGGGCCTTCACACGGTCGCTCTGGAATTCGCCGCTTTGCGCCACATCGGCGTTGGCCTGGGCGATCATTTTCATGTCCTCTTCCTCAGCACTGAGGTAGATGGGCGTGCCCTTCAGGTCCACCTTGCCGTCCTTCACCTCGCGGTATGGCGTTTCGATGAAGCCGAGGCTGTTGATCTTGCTATACACGCAAAGTGAGCTGATCAGACCGATGTTCGGGCCTTCCGGGGTCTCGATGGTGCAGAGACGACCATAGTGTGTGTAGTGTACGTCGCGGACCTCAAAGCCAGCACGCTCACGGCTGAGACCTCCGGGTCCAAGTGCCGAGAGGCGGCGCTTGTGGGTGATCTCGGCCAGCGGGTTCGTCTGGTCCATGAACTGGCTCAACTGGTTCGTTCCGAAGAACGAGTTGATCACCGAGCTCAAGGTCTTGGCATTGATCAGGTCGGTAGGTGTGAACACCTCGTTGTCGCGCACGTTCATGCGCTCTCGGATGGTGCGTGCCATACGTGCAAGGCCCACGCCGAACTGGCTGAAGAGCTGCTCGCCCACGGTACGTACACGCCGGTTGCTCAAGTGGTCGATATCGTCCACATCAGCCTTGGAGTTCACCAATTCGATGAGGTAACGGATGATCGCGATGATGTCCTCCTTGGTAAGCACCCGCACGCTGAGTTCGCTTTCCAGACCCAGCTTCTTGTTGATCCGGTAGCGCCCCACTTCGCCGAGGTCATACCGCTGCTCGCTGAAGAACAGCTTGTCGATCACGCTGCGAGCCGTTTCCAGATCGGGTGGTTCGGCATTGCGCAGCTGACGGTAGATCACTTCCACGGCCTCCTTCTCGGAGTTGGATGTGTCCTTTTGCAAGGTGTTGTAGATCAGGGCATAGTCGGCTGCGTTCACACCCTCCTTGTGAAGAATGATGGTCTTCGCACCGCTCTCCATGATCAGTTCCACGTGCTCCTCCTCCAGGATGGTTTCCCGGTCGATCAATACCTCGTTCCGCTCAATGGAGACCACCTCACCGGTGTCCTCATCCACGAAATCCTCTACCCAGCTCTTCAGCACACGGGCAGCGAGCTTACGTCCCACGGCACTTTTCAAGGAGGCCTTGGTCACTTTGATCTCGTCGGCCAAGCCGAAGATCTCCAGGATCTGCTTATCGCTCTCGAATCCGATGGAACGCAACAGCGTGGTCACCGGCAGCTTTTTCTTCCGGTCGATATACGCGTACATCACGCCATTGATGTCCGTTGCGAACTCGATCCAGGATCCCTTGAACGGGATCACACGAGCGCTGTAGAGCTTGGTGCCGTTGGCGTGGCGGCTCTGACCGAAGAACACGCCGGGGCTGCGGTGCAGCTGGCTCACGATCACGCGCTCGGCGCCATTAACTACGAATGCCCCCTTGGGGGTCATGTAGGGGATCTGGCCCAGGTAAACGTCCTGAACGATGGTCTCGAAATCCTCGTGCTCCGGATCGGTGCAATAGAGTTTCAGTTTGGCCTTCAGCGGTACGCTGTACGTGAGGCCACGTTCAACACACTCCTCGATGCTGTACCGGGGAGGGTCGATGAAATAGTCGAGGAATTCGAGCACGAACTGGTTCCTGGTGTCCGTGATGGGGAAGTTCTCCATGAACACCCTATAGAGTCCTTCTGTCTCCCGGTTTTCGGGGAGGGTCTCTATCTGGAAGAACTCTTCAAAGCTCTTCAGCTGGATGTCAAGGAAATCCGGATACTGTGCCGGAAGGAAAGTGGAACCGAAATCAATGCGCTTGTTCTTGCGCGGGAGGGACTTCGTCTGGGCCATAATGAAAAAGCTGGGGATTATCGAGCGACCGACGACCTACTGGTACCTGAAAAGCCCCCGGTACAAAGGGTTGGTTAATACTGCCCGTTAATGGGCAAAAGGACCCGATTGGCCGGGTGTTCTCGCCGATGGCGGAACACCCGGCCTACGCTGTCCTTCGGATAAGTTGGGCTTACTTAACCTCAACTTCTGCACCGGCTTCCGTCAGTTGCTGCTTCAGGTTCTCGGCGTCCTCCTTGGACACCCCTTCCTTGATCGGCTTCGGGGCACCGTCCACGAGGTCCTTCGCCTCCTTCAGTCCGAGACCGGTGAGTTCCTTCACCAATTTCACCACGGCCAGTTTGCTCTGTCCGCCTGACTTCAGGATAACGTCGAAGCTGGTCTGTGCTTCAGCAGCGTCTCCGCCACCACCTGCTGCCGGACCGGCCACGGCCACTGCCGCTGCTGCTGGTTCGATCTGGTACTCGTCCTTCATGTACTGAGCCAACTCACTCACTTCTTTCACGGTGAGTCCTACGAGCTGATCGCCCAAATTCTTGATGTCTGCCATCTGTTTGTTTTGTTACTTACGGTTGTTGGGAAGCTATCGTGTGCGTAACGCGTTTAGTCTTTTTAGTGGGGCGCAGGATCCCGCGCCCGTTCGGGCTGCTTATGCAGCCCGCTCCTCGAGTGCCTTCACCAGACCGGCGATCTTGTGCCCGGCACCACCTTGCAGGGCGCTGATCACATTCATCATCGGGCTCTGGAGCATCAGGATGATATCGCCGATGAGCTCCTCGCGGCCTTTCAGCTCGCTCAGCATCACCAGTTGGTCATCGCCGATGAACACGGCCTCATCGATCCACGCGCTCTTCAGTGCCGGGCGCGTGCCCTTCTTTTGACGGAAATCCTTGATCAGCTTCGCTGGGGCATTGCCCTTTTCAGCGAAGAGAAGAGCCGTTTGGCCAATGAGGGTCGGATACAGCTCGCTGTAATCCTTTCCATCCACCCCTTCCATCGCTTTGCGAAGAAGAGTGTTCTTCACCACCTTCATCCGGATACCGCCCTTATTACAGGCGCGACGGAGTTTGCTGGTGCTTTCGGCGTCCATGGAACTGGCGTCGGTAAGATACAGCACGTTGGTGCTCTTGATCTCACCGATCAATTCGGTGATGGCTTGGTCTTTTTGTGCGCGGGTTGCCATTTTGATTCTTTTTCGTTGGGGTGCGAGATCTCGCGGCCACACTTTTTATCCCACTACGCGGGTATCTACTTTAATGCCCGGTCCCATCGTGCTGCTGATGAAGATGCTCATCACATAGGTCCCCTTGGCCGTGTTCGGCTTAAGCTTCACCAAGGTCTGCAGCAGCTCGTTGGCATTCTCTTGGAGCTTCTCGGCATCGAACGAGGCCTTGCCGATCACCGCATGGATGATGCCGGCCTTGTCCACTTTGAAGTCGATCTTACCAGCCTTCACCTCTTGTGTGGCCTTGGCCACATCCATGGTGACCGTACCGGTCTTAGGGTTGGGCATCAGGCCGCGAGGACCGAGGATCCGGCCCAACGCTCCCACTTTCGCCATCACGTTGGGCGTGCAGATGATCACATCCACATCCGTCCAACCGTTCTTGATCTTTTCCACGTACTCGTCCAGACCGGCCATATCGGCACCGGCGGCGAGCGCCTCCTCGGCCTTGACGGGATCGGCCAGCACCAGTACGCGTACCGCACGGCCGGTGCCGTGGGGCAGACTTACGGTGCCACGCACCATTTCGGTGCTTTTCTTGGGATCCACCCCGAGGCGGACGGCGATGTCCACCGTTGCGTCGAACTTGGTGGAACTCACTTCCTTCACGAGCTTGGCAGCCTCCAGGAGGTCATACGCCTTGTTGACGTCGATCTTGGCTGCGGCAGCCTTGCGCTTTTTTGTTAATTGTGCCATGGCTCCTGGTTATTTGCTGATGGGGCTTTCGCCAGTTACGGTGATACCCATGGAACGGGCCGTACCGGCCACCATGCTCATGGCACTCTCAACATTGAAGCAGTTGAGGTCGGGCATTTTATCCTCTGCAATGGCCTTCACTTGTTCCCAAGTGACGCTACCTACTTTATCCGTCTGTGGCACACCACTTCCTTTCTTGGCCTTGGCCAGGTCCATCAGCTGCACAGCTGCGGGAGGGGTCTTGATGATGAAGTCGAAGGACTTGTCGGCATATACCGTGATCACCACGGGCAGCACCTTGCCGGCCCTGTCCTGCGTGCGTCCATTGAACTGCTTGCAGAACTCCATGATGTTCACGCCCTTGGCGCCCAGTGCGGGACCAATTGGCGGAGCGGGGTTCGCCGCCCCTCCTTTCACTTGGAGCTTCACAAGCCCCGAAATTTCCTTTGCCATCGTTTGGTTGTTGTGTCCTTGTTAACGTCCGTGCATGCGGACTTGGACTGGTTGTTTCATTTTATGCATCGTTAGGGCGAAGCATGCATCGCCCTTGGTGTGAGGACGAAGCATGCTTCGTTCCTACACCTCTTTTTCCACTTGCATGAAGCTCAATTCGAGGGGTGTCCTTCTGCCGAAGATCTTCACCATCACCTTGAGCTTCTTCTTTTCCTCATTGATCTCCTCGATCGTACCGTTGAATCCGTTGAATGGTCCATCGATCACCTTCACGCCCTCACCCACATGGTAGGGGTTGTATGGGCTTTCATCCGCATCGGCCAGCTCATCCACGGTTCCGAGGATCCGGTTCACTTCGCTCTGCCTCAATGGCACGGGGTCTCCTCCCTTTTCTGCACCCAAAAAGCCGATCACATTGGTCATTTGCTTGAGCGTGTGGGTGGTCTCACCGCTCAGATCTGCTTCCAACAAGACATATCCGGGGAAGAAGTTGCGCTCCTTGCTCACCTTCTTACCATCGCGGATCTGGTAGAACTTCTCCATGGGGATCAGCACCTGGGAGATGTAGTTGCCCAAATTCGTCCGGCGTATTTCCGTATCGATCAGCTCCTTCACCTTCTTCTCCTTCCCGCTGATGGCGCGAAGCACATACCACTTCTTGGTGCTGGTAGCGCTCATTCTAGTGTCCCATGAATTTGTAGATGAAACCCAGGAAACCCTTCCAGAAGCTGGAATTGCCCATGTTGTGCACCCCAAAGAGGAAATCCATCAGGAAGATGATCAACGAGACGATCAGCGCGGAGATCAACACCAGGATGGAACTGTTCTGCAGTTCCTTCCACGTGGGCCAACTCACTTTGTGGACGAGCTCATTGTAGCTCTCCTTCATGTATGTTTTGATGCTTGCCACTGTTGTTCGCTTTGGCACGGGAGGCAGGAATCGAACCCGCAGCCTACGGTTTTGGAGACCGTCGCTCTACCAATTGAGCTACTCCCGTTCGTTCCTGTAATCGATGCTGTTCCTTTCGGCGGCAAAGGCCGTCCACCTTTTCGGCGGACGGCCCCGTCGCAATTCGATGCAGTATTCTTATTTGATCACTTCGGTCACCTGGCCGGCACCCACGGTACGCCCACCCTCACGGATGGCGAAACGCAGACCCTTGCTCATGGCGATCGGCACGATCAGTTTCACATGGATCGTCACGTTGTCACCGGGCATGATCATCTCACGACCTTCTTCCATGGTGATCTCACCGGTCACGTCCGTTGTGCGGAAGTAGAACTGGGGACGATACTTGTTATGGAACGGGGTGTGGCGGCCGCCCTCTTCTTTCTTCAGGACGTAGATCTCACCTTTGAATTCAGTGTGCGGGGTGATGCTGCCTGGCTTGGCGATCACCATTCCGCGGCGGATCTGGTCCTTTTCAATGCCACGCAGGAGCATTCCGACGTTGTCGCCGGCCTCGCCACGATCGAGCAGCTTCTTGAACATCTCCACACCGGTGCAGGTGCTGGTCAACTTCTCCTCCTGCATCCCGATGATCTCCAGCGGGTCGCCGGTCTTCACGACGCCTGTCTCGATACGGCCGGTGGCCACGGTACCACGACCGGTGATGGAGAACACGTCCTCCACGCTCATCAGCAAAGGCTTCTCGGTATCGCGCGGAGGAATGGGGATCCAAGCATCCACAGCGTTCATCAGTTCCATCACGGACTCCACCCACTTGGCTTCGCCGTTGAGAGCACCGAGGGCACTACCACGGATCACCGGGGTATTGTCGCCATCATACTCATAGAAGGAGAGCAGTTCACGCACCTCCATTTCCACCAGGTCCAGCAACTCGGCGTCATCCACCAAGTCCACCTTGTTCATGAAAACAACGATCTTGGGCACGCCGACCTGACGACCGAGCAGGATATGCTCGCGGGTCTGGGGCATGGGACCATCCGTGGAGGCCACCACGAGGATGGCACCGTCCATCTGGGCAGCACCCGTCACCATGTTCTTCACGTAGTCCGCGTGACCCGGGCAATCGACGTGCGCGTAGTGACGGGTCTCCGTGGAATACTCCACGTGTGACGTGTTGATGGTAATACCACGCTCCTTTTCCTCAGGAGCATTGTCGATGGAATCGAAGCTACGGGCTTCGGAATAACCTTTGTCCGCAAGCACTTTGCTGATGGCTGCGGTCAAAGTGGTCTTGCCATGGTCAACGTGGCCGATGGTGCCGATGTTGAGGTGTGGCTTGGTGCGTTGATAGGTCTCCTTTGCCATGTTCTAACGGGTCGTTTGGTGTTGTTCTTTTTCTTTTCTGTTACGCGGGGTACTTCCCCTTGCTGTACTTGCCACCCACCACCGGTGAGTTTATCGTTGTCCACTTGGCCTGGAGCCTTTGGCGGGAATTGAACCCGCGACCTCTTCCTTACCAAGGAAGTGCTCTACCTCTGAGCTACAAAGGCCATTGTGACTTTTAATCGGTCGCCCACCTTTGCATTTCAAGGGCGGGCCAGTAGAGCGGGAGACGAGATTCGAACCCGCGACATTCAGCTTGGAAGGCTGATGCTCTACCAACTGAGCTACTCCCGCTTGATGCCGGTCCCCCTTGTGGTACAAGGGCTTCCGGGTAATGGCTCCGTAATTGTGGGGAGAGCAGGATTCGAACCTACGAAGTCGTAAGACAGCAGATTTACAGTCTGCCCCCGTTGGCCGCTTGGGTATCTCCCCTGGTCCGTTCACGGAGCCAATGGAGGGACTCGAACCCCCGACCGGCTGATTACAAATCAGCTGCTCTACCAGCTGAGCTACATTGGCATGTACAGCAAGAAAAAGAACGTTCCCGACCCTCTTCCGGAGTGAATACCCCCGGAATTGGGCCTGCAAATGTATACAAAACCTCGACGCCACCAAATGGGACGGCCATGAAAAACTTCATGGCCGTCCCGAGTGACTGAAAAAGGGCCTCTTCGCCGACCCCGGCAGCTTACCCGCGCACCTCGCGCAAGCGCGTTTTATCCTTGTCAACTTGGCTGCGGAGGGCCTCAATGGTGTTCACCGCAGCTTCCTCGAAGCTCGTCGCTTTACGCTTAGCGAATAGGTCGTTGCCCGGCACGGCCAATCGGATCTCAACATGTTTGTTCTCCGGCCGCTCACCATCGCTGCCCACGCGTAAGGTCACATCCGCGGACATGAGACTGTCGTGGAATTGGGTGAGCTTGTTCAACTTCTCCTTGATGAAATCGATGAGCTTGGCGTCAGCGTCAAAATGGAGGGAATGCACGATCACGTTCATGTCACAGTTGGTTTTGAATGGTGTTATCTATCGTGGTTTCCACCGCGCGGATGGGCTTGGCGGTGGGCTTGTTTGAGCTTTTCCACTGTATTGTGGGTATACACCTGCGTGGCGGCAAGGTTCGCATGCCCCAATAGTTCCTTCACGGCGTTCAGGTCCGCGCCGTGCTCAAGCAGGTGTGTGGCGAATGTGTGGCGCAAGACGTGGGGGCTTCGTTTGTCCTGGGTTGTCACCGCACTAAGGTAACGTGTAACGAGCGATTGTACGGTACGTCTCGGCAAGGGTTTGCCATCCGGCCGCACCAGCAATACGGTTCCAAGCGGAGGGGCCAGTTCTTCGCGTAGTCGCAGATGATCGCGAAGCAACTCCACCAAGGGCACGGCCAAGGGTATGATGCGCTCCTTGTTCCGCTTGCCCAGTACGCGCACCGTGCCCCGCCTCAGGTCGATGTCGGCCGGGGACAACCCCATCAGTTCCGCTAAGCGCATGCCCGTCCCGTACAACAGCTCGAGGATGAGCCGGTCACGGCTCCCCACAAAACCTTCGGGCCAAGGCATCTCTTCCAGGAGGCGTTCCATATTTCGCTCGGCAACAAATTCCGGAAGCCGTGTTGGCGTCTTGGGCGGATCTATCAGTGCTGTTGGATCGGCCTTTATCACCCCTACTGTCCGTGCAAAATGGAAGTAGGCCCTTAGTGCGCTCAGTTTCCGGTTCACCGATCGAGCGCTGACGCCACGCTCGAGCAGGCGCATCATCCACGCACGTACGGCCTTATCAGTAGCGGTTGCCGGATCATCCACGCCCAACTCGCTCTTCAGGAATCCACTGAATTGCCCGATGTCCCCTCTATAGGCTTTCACCGTCAACGAGCTGGCGCGCTTCTCGAAGGCGAGGTGTTCCAGAAAACGTTCAACCAACATGCACACAATGTACGGATGCAAAAAAGGCGAAAGGACCGATCGGTCCTTTCGCCCTTCAGCGTAAGTTATGTACAAGATGGTGGTAAGAAGGAGGCTCCGTTAGCGGAGCAGTCCTACCCTACTGTTCTCCTCCGTACTTCTCCTCCTTATAGGCGGCACGCAGGAGCTCCCTGCGGCGTTCCACGGAAGGCTTGGTGAAGGATTGACGCTTGCGCAACGCACGCATCGTCCCCGTGCGCTCAAACTTCTTCTTGAATTTCTTAAGCGCCTTGTCAATGGGTTCGCCTTCTTTCACCGGGATGATCAGCATGTTCTTTTTCTCAATGGGGGTGCAAATATAACTTTTTCCTGGATCCGTGCAATGCGACGTGAAAGTGGTTGGTGTTTGACCAGGGCATCCTGAGCCTTGACCTACCCGATCACCAGCAACCGCCCGATGCATATCGGGACACAAGCCACCAGTGCTTTACCGCAGCACCTCCCTACTGATCACCAATTTCTGGATCTCCGACGTCCCCTCACCGATGGTGCAGAGCTTGCTATCGCGGTAGAACTTCTCCACGGGGTAATCCTTGGTGTAGCCATAACCACCGAAGATCTGCACGGCCTCCGTGCTGGCGTATACACTCACTTCGCTGGCGTAGTACTTGGCCATGGCACTTTCCTTGGTCATGCGTTGGCCCTTGTTCTTCATGTCGGATGCTTGACGGATCAAGAGCTCGGAAGCTTCAATGCGCGTGGCCATGTCGGCGAGTTTGAAACTGATGGCCTGGAAATCCGAAATGGGCTTTCCGAACTGATGCCGCTCCTTGGAATAGGCCACACTGGCGTCCAGTGCACCTTTCGCGATGCCCAGTGAAAGTGCAGCGATGCTGATCCTTCCGCCGTCCAATACTTTCATGGCCTGCTGGAAGCCCTGCCCTACTTCACCGAGTACGTTCTCCTCAGGAATTCGGCAATTCTCGAAGATCACCTCGGCAGTCTCGCTGGCCCGCATACCCAGCTTGTTCTCCTTCTTGCCGCCCTTGAGCCCAGGTGTGCCGCGCTCCACCACGAAGGCGGTCATGCCCTTGCTGTCCAGCAGTTCGCCGGTGCGGGCGATCACCACTACTGCATCACTACTAATGCCGTGCGTGATCCAGTTCTTCGTGCCATTGAGCACCCACTCCTTCCCTTCCTTCTTGGCTGTGGTGGCCATGCGCATGGCATCGCTACCGGTGCCTGCCTCCGTAAGGGCCCATGCGCCGAGCCATTCGCCAGAGGCGAGCTTTGGCAGCCACCGCTTTTTCTGCTCCTCGTTCCCGAAGTACATGATATGTCCGGTACAGAGCGAGTTGTGTGCAGCCACGCTGAGGCCGATGCTGCCACAGACCCGGGCCACTTCCACGATCGTATCCACGTATTCGTGGTAACCGAGACCCGCGCCACCGTATTCCTCCGGCACCAGCACACCCAGCATACCGGACGGGCCGAAGTGTTTCTTGAAGAGGTCGATCGGCATGTGCTGGCTTTCGTCCCATTCCATCAGGTTGGGCCGCACCTCGCGTTCAACGAGGTCGCGCACGGCCTGTACGATCATCTGCCGGTTCTCGGTAGTGCTGAATTCCATGTGTTGTGATAAGACCCCGCCGACTGAAATATGGTGAGCAAGGATGCCGTTCGGGGCCGCAAATTAAACCCGATCTTGCTTAACGGGAGTTTAACGGATCGCAGGATCCCGGTTGGTAGGGACAGTGAAGGTGGTGAGAGTGGCGAGGATGATCAAACCGGTCGCGGGATGACCTGTTCAATTCTCGATCAGAAGGTAGGGCGCCAATCGTACTTGGATGCTATCGGTCATCAGGATGCAATTGGAGATTGCAGCCATATCCGCGAACGGTCCGTGCAGATCGCGATATGCAATAAGCGCTTTGGCCACCTTCCAATTGATATAAGGATGCGGCCCTAACTCATCCACGGTGCATGTGTTCAAGGGTATGCGCTTCACTAAGGACGGGTCCACGATCAATTTTTCCCGCAGCATTTCAATGGCTTCGGGTTTGTCCTTAAGGATGTAGACTTCGCTAAGTTAATCGAGACTGGCAAAGCCACCGAGCCGGTCCCGATACTTGATGATGCTTCGGGCAAATGCCGGCCCGATACCCCTTACAGCGACCAATGCCGCGGAGTCCGCACCATTGATCTCCACGGGAAGATCCCTTTCCCGTTCAGCATAGCGAGGCCCATCCCCGGTGGCCCAACGGCCCGTGTCACGTGTCCACTGGCTTTGGCCCGCATAGGTGGTCCGCTGTTTCCGTGGAAGCGAGTCCGGCAATTGGATGTACGGTTCCCATTGCGCGAAGAGATGGGGATCCACTACCCGCATTTTAGCGAGATCCCTTTTGGTACGGAACATCCCGCCGCGCTCCTCATAGCGATGGAGAGCAGCCGCCTGCTTTTCACTTAGCCCCAGATCCACCCACCGTTCCACGGGCAATCCATTGGGATCGAACTTGAAGAGCCGGATATCGTCCGAGGAATTGTCCGGAATGCGTTGACCGTCCGCAGTGGTGTCCTGAAGGTTCCACCAGACCATCTCCAAATGCTGTTGGTCCATCAAGGTCCGGGGCCGGATCCATTGCTCCCAAGTGACCCATGCTGCAGCTATCAGGCAAAGGCTGAGCAACACCACAAAAGCCGATCGATCCCCCTTGTCCATGGCGAAGAGGTCTTTCAACTCTTCTCTCCATGGTCGGGCCCTGCGACGACGTGCCATGCTGAAAGATCAGGGTTCGAACTGGGCGCGCAGCACCGCCAGCCCGTCCTCAAAGCCGTGCGGTGCATAGCCCAGGTCCCGGCGGGCCTTATCCAAGATGAAACCAGTGACCGGTGGGCGCTTGGCAGGTTGCCCCAAGGTATCGCTCTTGATCGGTGTGACCCCATCGGCCCTTAGGCCGAAGAATGCACCGGTGCGCTGCACAAGTTCAAGGATGCTCATCCCATCGGGACCGCTGAGGTGATAGATCCCCGTTGCGCCCTTTTCAGCAATACGGATGCAACCATCAGCGAGATCCTCGGCCAATGTGGGCATGCGCCATTGGTCGTCCACAACGTTGATCGGGCTGCCCTTTTCCAAGGCTCCCTTGGCCCAGAGCACCACATTGCTGCGGCTCAAGCCCTCGGCGATCCCATACACGATAATGGTGCGGACAATGGCCCATCGCTTCAAGCCCGCTTCCTGTACGATACGCTCCCCATCCAATTTGCTTTGGCCGTAGATGCTCAGCGGCGCCGGTGTATCCTCCTCGCGATACGGTCCTGCCGCGCCATCGAACACGAAATCCGTGCTGAGGAAGATGAAGTGGCTCTTCTGCCGTTTGGCCGCCTCCACCAAGTATTCCGTAGCGGTGACGTTCTGGAGCTTGCAAGCCTCCTGATCCAGCTCACAGCTGTCCACGTTGGTCATGGCAGCGGTGTGGATGATGACCTCCGGACGGAACGCATCGATCACCGCGTCCACCTCTTCCTTCCGGGTGATGTCCATGGAACGGTACCGCGCGCCAAGTGGTACTGCAGTGCGATCCGCACCACGGGAAGTGGCCAACAGCTCCACCGCAGGGTCATTCCGCAGAGCGACGACCAGTTTTTGACCCAAGAGACCGTTGCTGCCGGTGATCAGTAATCTCATGAAGGCGAATCTAATGGACCGGGTGGAATACGGGATGTCCTATGCTGATTGTCTTATGTCTTATGCATCATCGCGCATAGGACATAAGACAAAGCCACACCTCCGGCTAATCCTTCTTCTTCTTCTCCGGCATGGGGCCGCGCAAGTGGATCACCAGACCGTTCAGGAAATTCCGAAGGACCTGGTCACCCGCCTCCTTGTACTTGGGATGATCCTCCGTTCGGAAGATGGCACCAAGCTCTGAAGTGGTCATATGGAAATCCACCAAGGCCATGATCTTCACGATGTCGGTATCGCGGAGCTTCAGGGCCACCCGAAGTTTCTTCAGGATATCGTTATTGGTCATCGGTCACGGAGGTCAAAGTTCCCAAACGGTGCTCCGTTTGGCGAGTGGGCGCTTGATCCGCTCCTTGTGCTTGAGTATGAAGGCCATCACCAAATAGGCCACCACGTTGAGACCAGCCGTAACAAAGCTCAGGTAAATGAAGCTCAACCGCACCTGCTCCGTCTTGATATTGAGCTTGTGCGCCCACCATTCACAGACGCCGAACGCTTGGCGTTCAAAGTAGGTTTTGATGCTATCGATCATTTTGCTTGAAGGCCCCATTGCCGGGCTTGAACGCGGCAATTTACGCAACGCTGCTGCAGTTGGCGGATTTTTTTGATCCTCTTCACGCCCCTCTCTACCGTTGTGCGCAGTTCCACACCCGCTCATTCGTAGGAATGCCCCCGCGAATGAACCTCCGGATGGTTCGCGTGTAGGAGTGGGCATCAACTTTCATTCCCGCCACCATGCGCCATCTCTTCCTCTTCGTTCATTTCATAGGCATCTCGCTTGCAGCTCTGGCCCAATCCCTCAGCGGCAACCTGAATACGGGCCGTGCCATGGAGGCCTTGGGCTACGGAAATGTGGACATCTATCGAGGTGATGACCTGGTGGCATCGGTGCTCACCGATCGCTGGGGCAATTTTCATGTGCGCTTGGACACAGGCATGTATAAATGTGTGGTGAGCTACGATGGCTACGAACCCTCCACCCGAATGGTGAAGGTGAAGGCGGACGAGAAGATGGATTTCTCGGTGGTGGAGGATGCCAGCAGGCCCGCACCAAAGCGTCGCCCGGCAGCCAGCATGGCAGAGAGCAGCAGCGATATGGCCATGGAGCACGACTATGAGGCACCTGCCACCTACAAGGGAAGGTCGCTCGCTGAACCAGCCCTCATTGCGCGCGGCCGGTCTGGCAGGGAGGAAGTGAGTGCGACCCACGGCCGATTGACCGCAGGAGAGGTCAATGATTTTTCAAAATGGACCCAGTGGGGGGATCTGTCCGCTACTGTCCTCAGCGCCATGCGCAAGCAGTGGTCGATCGCCCCGAACGGCCGGTACACGCTGGACCTACAGACCAAGAGCGGTCTACCCATCGCTGATGCGGTGGTGCACCTGATGCGGAAGGACGGCATTAGGCTATATAGTGCCCGCACTGATAACACCGGCAAGGCGGAACTCTGGATGACGTTGGATGCACCGGACAGCATGAGCCATGGACGGATGATACTGGAGGTGATATACCAAGACCGGATCATCCGTGTGGAACGTGCCCGACCTTTCAAGCAGGGTGTGAACCGTCTGGTGCTCGATGTTCCGTGCGCTCCCAACGACAACGTGGATGTGGCCTTTGTTGTGGATGCGACCGGTTCGATGCAGGATGAACTGGATTTTCTGCGGGCCGAGATGAACGACATCATCTTCCGTAGCAAACAGATCGGGGATCAGCTCAACTTCCGTTTCGCCAATGTTTTCTACCGGGACAGGGGAAGCAAGGAGGAATACCTCACACGAAGTATGGACTTCACCCGGGTACTTTCCGCAGCCGTGAACTTCATCTCGGACCAGCGAGCCGATGGCGGCGGTGATACACCTGAAGCGGTGGATGTAGCATTGGATTCGGCCATCAACAAGCTGAACTGGAGCGCCGAGGCGCGAGTGCGGATCATATTCCTGGTGCTCGATGCCGGCCCACACCCGGGTACAGAGGGTAGCATGCAGGAGTTGATCCGGCAGGCCGCAGCGAAGGGCATCCGCATCGTTACCGTGGCCGCCAGTGGCATCGACAAGCCGACGGAATATCTGATGCGCACCCTGGCCTTGGGCACCAATGGCACCTATACCTTCCTCACCGATCACAGCGGGGTGGGCGCCCCCCACATGGCTCCTACCACGGACAGTTATGATGTGGAGAGCCTGAACAACCTGCTCGTCCGTATCCTGAAGAGCTACACCTACATGCCCGATTGCGAGCAACACATACCCGAGCTGGAGCTGAATTATCCGGATTCGGCCGTGGCCCTCCCCACTTCGGCGCAGGCAGACACTTCCGCAACTGATCTGGAAGGCCCCACCGTGATCCCGCCAGCGAGCCCGGAGATCCGCTGGAGCTACTATCCGAACCCGACCACGGGGATCGTTCACCTCACATCGGATGTGGCCATTCCGGAGTTGTACATCACCGACCTCAGCGGAAAGGTGCTGCAAGTGTTGAAGGGTCTGAAGGCCGATGAAGCGGTACAGATCGACCTCGGCAGCTATGCCACCGGCATCTACCTGATCCGCTACCCGTTCGGCACCGGCTGGTTGAGCGGCCAGGTGGTCCTGCAAAGAAGCTGAGTTAAAAGATCAACGCTGAGCGGCAGTGGCTCCGATCCGTTTGTGTAAGCACGTTCCAATGGAGCAGGAGAGGCATTTGCGTTCTGCGCAGTAGTGCTTCTTCAATTCGAGAAGGGCCTGCCCGTGTGCGGCATTTTCAGCCCGGACCCCCAGATCGGCCCACATATCCACTATACTGTTCCGCTCGGCCGGCAGCTGCTCCATCAACCGCAACGCACGATCCATCCATGGCTGATGGCCCCGGATGCGCCCCATGGCAAAGAGGTAGGGAACGATGCTATTGATGATGATGCTATCCGCCGTGGACCGGCCCAAACGCTTGGGCCGGCTACCTACGGGTTGCTCAAAGCGATAGTGATCCGACCAATACCCACTGGCCTCCACCTGCAACAAAGCACAAATGGGTTCAGGATCATCATGTTCCAAGATCTGACCGTATGCATTGTTGCTTCCGGTGATGAAGGCCGCCCATTGCGCCAAGCGGACCGTGGGAAAGTTGGCAGGGCGCATGCGTCCGAATTTCCACGCGGCCGCAGGCACGGGGCGAAGACCATGCAAACGCGCCAAGGGGGCGTGCTCCTGCTGCAAGCGCTGTGGATGGGCCTCGGTAAATGCTTCAGCGAGGAAACCGGCTTGCCCGAAGAGCAAGGCTTCTGTCCGGGTGGGATCATCGCGGTATTTCAGCAAGAGTTTCAGCGGCAGTGCATGGGCCAGCATGCCGAAGGGTTCTGCATTCACGTTTCCGCCGAGCCCACGCAAGAGCATGTGGTGGAAGGTCTCGGCCGCATCGTTGTCCAGCCTTTTATAGAGCGCCTCCACCTCGGTGGTCTTACGCTCCAAGCGCTCCACCAGCAAGCGCTCCAACCAAATTCGAATGCGACCAGCATCCACTTCCTGTATACGTGATGCACAGGGCACTGGACCCAAGCCGTTCATCAAGACTTGATGCAGGTGAAGGTTCTCCTCGTTGATGCGCGCACGCAGCTCCACCGTGGGCGGACAGCGGCCATCCTCGGTCCTTACCTCGCCATCATGCAGGTACACCGTGTGCAACACTACGTTGTTGTATGCTGGGTCATGTTGATGCCCATGCGCATTCCATTCACTGGCCCGCACGTGTACTTCAACGTTGCCCGCCCACAACTGCTCACCGATCCGCACCAGTGCGTCGCGCAGGTCAGGGCCACTGTTCATCTGGATCCTCCCACGGCTTAGCAATTCCAACGGGATGCCTTCGGTGGTCCGGAGATCCTCGCGATCGAACAGTCCGGCTTCCCAAATGAATTGGAGTAGTTGTTCGCCATATGGGAACGAAGGGTCCAATAAAAGATCACTCCCTCTTGGCGTGACCTTGTTTTCCAGAATGGCTGATCCTGTTTCCTCCATGACGGTTTTCTCGGCGATCGAACGTCGATAAGATACCGTTCATTTTCTTGAAAAGGGTGATTAGTGAAGAGTGATCGGTGATTAGCGTCGACTGCAGGCTGTTTCTGCCTAACTGCCACTGCTGACTGCCACTGGCAACTGCCTCTGCCGGCTGCCGGCTACCACATTATAGCACAACCCTCAATCCACCAATCCTCGCTTGCGCAACGCTGCTTCCATGGTTCGCTGCAATGCTTCGGCCGCTTCACGCGCCATGGGGATGGCTTGGTCCTCCTTGCCGGCATACAAAATGCCCCGCGAGCTATTGATCAGCAGGCCTCCGTCCTTGGTCATGCCTTCGCGGAGGACCCCAGCGAGGTCCCCGCCTTGAGCACCAACCCCCGGTACCAGGAGAAAATGGTCCGGTGCCATGGCGCGGGCTTGCCTCAGCAATTCGGGACGGGTGGCACCTGCAACGAACATCAGTTCTTCCGGCCCACCCAGCTCCGTTGCACGCTCCATCACCCGTTCAAAAAGGCGCTGACGACCGTCCTCCACAGGCAGAAATTGGAAATCCAATGCGCCCTCGTTGCTCGTGATGGCCAGAACGATGGCCCATTTCCCCGGTCTGCCCAGAAAGGGCGTGATGGAATCACTTCCCATATAAGGCGCCACGGTCACCGCATCAAAATCCAAATGATCGAAGAACGCTTCCGCATACTTGCGCGCCGTGTTTCCGATATCACCGCGCTTGGCATCGGCGATGATCAGGCAATCGCCCAAGCTTCGGATGTACGCCACCGTGCTTTCCAGATCACGCCAGCCCGCTGCACCATTGGCCTCATAAAAAGCAAGGTTCAACTTGTAGGCCACGGCCAAGTGGTTGGTCGCTTGGATGATCGCATGATTGAAGGCACGCACCGGATCGTGCAGGGTACGGAAGCGCTGCGGCAACAGATGCAGTTCCGTGTCCAACCCCACGCAGAGCAGACTACGCTTCCTTTTGATGATGGCAATGAGTTCCTGTCTTGTCATTCTTGCGGATCACACTGTATCCGGCCGCAAAGGACGCGATTCGCGTGGAACATCCATCCATCGGAAAGTGGAGATCCTGTTAAACCAGTGGAGCGGTCGTACCAGGCGCAGGTCGGACTGCCCCACTCCCCGCTACATTTGGCCGCGATGGCGGGCATCCTGCTCACATGCGGCTATGTCGCACTCTTCCTCTACCTGATCGCTCGATGGCGCTTCTTTGAAGTGCCCAGCCTCAGCAAACGCTCCATAGGTGCCCTGTTCCTACTGAAGGTGGTAGCAGGTACGGTGCTCTGGGGGGTGTACACCTATTACTATACCGATCGCTCAACGGCGGACATCTTCAAGTTCTTCGATGACGGCAACGTGATGTTCAGCGCACTACCCGCGCATCCACTGGATTACCTGCAGATGCTCACGGGTATCGGTAATGATGGACCCCGGTTCGATGAGCGCTATTACACGGTGATGAACCATTGGTACCGTCAGTATGATACGGGCTATTACAACGATGCCCACACCATGATCCGATACAGCGCGCTGGTGCGGCTTTTCTCCTTTGGGGTATACCATGTGCATACGGTCTTCTCCGCGTTCCTTTCACTGATAGGGTTGGTGGCGTTGTACAAGATCTTCATCGGTTTCGTGCCGGGCCTGGGCCGCTTGCTGATGGCCGGCCTGTTCCTGTGGCCCAGCGTACTCTTCTGGGGAAGTGCACCGATCAAGGAAGCCCTGCTCTTTCTGGGGCTGGGCTTGTTCCTGCTCCAAGTCTTCCGATGGATGAAAGGACCCTTACCGTGGACCGGCTGGCTGCTGATGCTCCTCGGGCTGCTGATACAGCTGGGGCTGAAATCCTATGTGCTGGCGTGCATGGTACCCGGCCTGTTCGCGCTCATCTGGTGCCGCCGTACCGGCGATCGGCATGCGGTACTGAAGTTCGGGGTGGCACATGTGATCGCAGCATTGATCATTCTGGCTCTGCCCATGGTCGCTCCCAGCCTTGATATATTGGGGATCATCCAGCAGAAACAACGGGACATGCTCGGCTTGGTGGCCGCCATGGCCCCGGGTAGTTATATCCCTACCCCGCTGATGGAGCCGACACTCATCGGCATGATCAAGCAGGTGCCACACGCTCTTTTCCTCACTTTTCTCTCTCCGCTGGTCACGTGGGACAGCGGGGCAATGGGGCTTCTGGGTGCGTTGGAGAACGTATTGCTCCTGCTGTTGGTCCCCGCAGCGATCTTCTTCGCCAAACCGTGGCCCCGGATCGACCTTCCAATGCTCCTCTATTCCGTGGCTTTCTGCCTGATCCTCGGTTTGCTGATCGGCTGGACCACACCGGTGGTGGGTGCCTTAATGCGGTACCGGGTGCCGATGCTCCCGTTCTACGCCATGGCGCTCCTGCTGATCGTGGACCCACACAAATTGGCTCGTTGGCCGCTATTCCGAACACCATGAGAAACTTCACCCCTGCCCTGTTGGTAGCAATGCTTTTGCTGAACTCCTGCGCCTATAGGAACAAGGAGGCCGACCTGGTGGTGCGTAATGCACGGATCATGAGCATGGACGAGGCGGGCACCACCTATACCGCCATGGCGATCAAGGACGGTCGCATCCTGGAACTCGGGGCCGAATACCAGATCCTGAACCGCTACCGCGCGAAAGAGGTGTTCGACGCAGGCACGCGTTTTATCTATCCCGGCTTCATCGATGGGCACTGCCATTTCCTGGGCTATGGCCTGAACAAACAGAAGGTGGACCTCTCCGGTGCGCAGAGCTGGAGCGAGGCGCTTCGCCGCATCGAGGACTATGCTAAAGCTCATCCGGGAACGGGCTGGATACTCGGTCGCGGCTGGGACCAGAATCGCTGGCCCGATAAGGCGAACCCAACGAACGACAGCCTGAACATCCTCTTCCCCGAGAGGCCCGTGCTGCTGCAGCGTGTGGACGGACATGCGGCCGTGGTGAACCAAAAAGCATTGGACAGCGCGCAGCTGACCGCGGAAAGCACCATTGCCGGTGGACTGCTGGCAAAAAAGGACGGAAAGCTCACCGGTTTACTACTGGACAATGCGGTGAGCGTATTCCAGCAGATCTTTGAAGATGTGGATGAGCCGACCAAGCGCCAAGCCTTGTTGGATGCACAAAAGGACTGCTTCGCCGTGGGGCTCACCATGGTCTGCGATGCAGGCCTGGATGCAGGTACCATCGACCTGATGAAGCGGATGCAGGAGGAAGGCACCTTGAAGATGAGGGTGTATGCCATGCTCGCAGATGACAGCCTGAATTTTCAACGCTTTGCGGACGGCCCCTTGATCAGCGACCGCTTGATCGTGCGTGCGGTGAAGTGTTATGCCGACGGTGCGCTGGGTTCCCGCGGAGCCTTGCTGTTGAAGCCCTATAGTGATGATCCCAGTGCTGGCCATGGCTTGCAGCTTGCTTCACGGGAGCACTTTGTAAAGGTGGCGCAGTGGTGCAAGGACAACGGCTTCCAGATGGCCACCCATTGCATAGGCGACAGTGCGAGCCGCCTGCTGCTCGGGGTTTATGGCGAAGTGCTCCAAGGCACCAACGACCTGCGCTGGAGGATCGAGCACGCCCAGTGCATGGATCCTGCGGACTTTGATCTATTCGGAAAATCCAACATCATTCCCAGCGTGCAGCCCACGCACGCTACCAGCGATATGCTTTGGGCCGTGGACCGCTTGGGGCCGGAACGGCTGGCGAATGCGTATGCGAACAAGCGACTGATGCAGCAGAACGGCATGCTGGCCTTGGGAACGGATTTTCCGGTGGAGGGGATCGATCCCTTAAAAACCTTCTATGCCGCGGTGATCCGAAAAAACGATGCGGGCATTCCGCCAGAGGGATTCCAGATGAAGGATGCTTTGAGCCGTGAGGAGGCACTACGCGGAATGACGATCTGGAATGCGCTGGCCACCTTTACAGAAAAGGATCTCGGCAGTTTGGAGGTGGGCAAGCGGGCGGATTTCACGGTGCTGGATCGTGACCTGCTACAAACGGAGGAAGATCAGTTGCTGAAGGCCAAGGTGCTGGCCACGTACGTGAATGGAGAGGCCGTTTGGTCTGAGCTTTAACGGACTGAAAGCACCGAAGCCTGCGCCGCCTCCAATTGAACCAAGGCGCGCGCTGCCTGAAGAAAGTGTCGCTCTTGATGTGCGATCATAAAGCGGAAGGCATCACCGATCTTGAACCTGAGGATCGGTCCGAGCGTGCTGGTGACACGTGGCCCTTCCCAACCCATCGTTCGTGCCTGCTCCAACAAGCTCAGCTGATCATCCAGCATGCGTTGAAATTCCCGTACGCTCTCCTTTCCCTTTGCGCCAGCGGCCTTAGGCTCAAATAGCCACAGGGTGCGCATGGGCTTGGGAATGAGGCCATCCGGCGAGGGCTTCATGCTCACTGTGAGTTTCCCCCCCCATTTCCCGGGTGAGAATTCAGTGTCCATGGCCAGCGCCTCCTCCTTGGCATAGATCCGCTTCAACCGCTTGGTGTAATGGCCACTGTTGATGTTGAGGTGCTCGATCACTTCCAACATGCTCCACGCTTGGGGTGTTGGACGGGAGATCAAAAGCTCCAAGGGTAGTTCGGCCCATTTCCTCAACAGACTGACCTGATCTTCCACGGCAGCATGCAACTCGTCGATCAGGTTGATGGTCTTCATCGCATTCATGATGGTGCAAAGCAAGGCTGCATGCAGCAAAATTGCACTTGACCTACATCAAGAAGCTTCACCGCCGGGCACGCAGGCGACTGAAGGTCTCCGCGCTCATACCGAGGTAGCTGGCGATATCCTTCTGCGGCACCAACTGCAAAAGATGCGGGCTTCTTGCCATCAAGCGATCATAGCGTTCCTGGGCTCCCATGGTGAGCTGCTCCACCTCGCGGGTTGCCCGTGCCACCACTACTTCCTCCAGCAGCAAGCGGCCAAAGCGCTCCATGACCGGAAACTGCTTGTACAATCGTTGCAGATCTGCATACCCGATGGAGAACAACACGGTGTGCGATACCGCCTGGAGCACAAACCGACTGGGTGTCTGTGAAATAAAGGAGTCGTAAACACCACTCCAGCTGCCCCCATACGCGAAACCGATACAGGCCTCCACTCCGTCATGTTCGAAATAGATCCGCTGCACACCTTCCTTCACGATGCTGAACCACGCCTCCACCTGGTCCGTAGCCGTGATCACTGCACCCTTTTGGAATATCCGTTCCTGCCAACAGGCGGCCACTTCCTCCCATTCAGCATCGCTGAGCACCACGTACCGCTCGATGGTAGCACGCACCGGCTCCATTCAACGCTTTTTGGCCATTAACTCGGCGGCCCACGCATAGCCGATCTGCTCAATATTTGACATTTTGCTCAGCTCGAACATGTTGAAGCGCGAGAGTTCCGGCGGTTCAACGAAGAGGTAGCAGCCCCGCGCCGAACGCATCACCATCTCCCGGAAATTCAAGTGCCAGATGCGATCCATGGTGCGCATCACGCCGCGTTTGCCCGGTACAAAAACCGGCAGCGGGTTCACATGTACTGCTATCACGCGGTCCTTTTCCTTCAGAAAGGGTTCAACGGGTAGGTTGTTGCTCATTCCTCCATCCACATGGAAGATTCCGTTCACCTTCACCGGTGGAAATACCAAGGGGATGGCACATGAAGCCATCAAGGCCGGCAACAATTCGCCGTGGCTGAAGATGCGCTGTCCGCCGTTCTCCAGATCGGTGGCGGAGACGTGCAAGGGGATCGGCAACTCCTCGAAATACCGATGCCGGAGCGTTCGGCGCAGGAAACTCGCGATGCGCCTCGATGCAAAGGAGGGCCTGCGGATAAGTCTGGAACGCTTCAGTTCCGCGCTTATCAGCGTACTCACCTCAACTGTGCTGTATCCATCCGCGATCAATGCCCCGACCAATGCACCTGCACTTGTTCCGGAGATCGCTGCAGGAATGACGCCCGCCTCGTGGAATGCCCGGAGCACCCCGATGTGTGCAGCACCGCGTATGCCGCCACCCGAAAGCACGAAGGGTCGTTTTTCCATCCGATTCTCGTGAACGACCGGGATACAAGCCGGAATCGCTATTCCTTAATGAAGCGCAGACCGGTGCCTGAAGGCATGCCGCGCAGATTCAACAGATACATTCCCGAACTTAATCCCACCACGGAGATCACTGCCGGAGCGCTATGCACTATACCGTGTTGCACGCGACGTCCGCTCACATCCATGATCTCATATGTCACTTCACGGGTGGCAGGATCCAACCCGCGCAGGTTCAACCGATCAACTACGGGTACCGGCCATAGCTGCAGGTGCGTGGGGAGTTGTTCTTCGATCCCGACGGAGAAGATGAAGATGGTATCCGAGTTCGCGGAACAACCCATGCTGTCCGTGATGTGGACGAAGTAGTGGCCATTCTCCTCGGCTTCGATTTGCTGTCCTTCCGCACCCGGTATGGGCAGCGAATCCAAATACCACTGGTAGGTTGCTGCCAACGTACTTTCCAAGGTCAGGCCATCCGCTGTGATCGTCACTTCCGGAAGCGGATTCGGCACTGCGATCAGCGTATCACTGGTTCCCAGACAACCTTCCGTTGTTTCCACCATGAGTTGCAGGGTATCGCCGGTGGTCCAAATGTCGCGTTGCTGCACACCGGTGCTCCACCAATAGCGGTACATGAAGTCCGGACCCGAGACCATCGCGCTATCCCCTTCGCAAAATGGCTGCTGCAACGTGAGTGGTACGTTCACATTGGTGGCGACCAATGCCGCAAAGGCATTCACCTTGCCGTGCCCGAAGCTGAAATTGGGCAATGTGTCGGTATAAATATCGGAGAATGCCGAACCGATGATCGCATCGCGAACCGTGGTGTTCGTGGCACGCGGACATTTTTCCAACAGCAAAGCGGCTGTTCCCGCCACCACCGGGGAGGCGATGGAGGTGCCCCCGTTCCGCATGTGCAGGCTGTCGATCAGCTTCGCGGGATCGTTGGTCAGGAAGATCGCGAGGATATCCAACGGGCCCGCGCCGAAGGTGACATCGCCCGGTGCAGCTACATCGGGCTTTACCAAGCCCGTTCGCGAAGGTCCGCGGCTGCTGTTCATACTGATGTTCCCGGAGATGAAGCCAAGGTCCCGTGCGACGCCGCTAACATCTACATACTGCTGCTGATTGTTGTAATTGGCCACCGTGATCACCTGCGGTGAACAAGCCCACGAGTCCACCATGCTCTGCTCATTGTCCGGAAGCACATACCGGGCTATGTCAGGGAAATCCACGCTATCGGGAATGTCCGAAATGATCTTCGAAGTGCCGAAAATGTCCGTGCTCCACACATCGAACAGGCCTGCACCAGTGGTGATGAAGCGGTAGTAGAGTTGCGATGTGGAATCCGGCTGGGGAATATAGACCTCCATGTGATATTGGCCACCCCGCAACTGCGCCTGCGTAAAGACCCTGCCGAGCTTATTCCCGCTCAGGGACCACAACGTATCCACCACGATCTGGCCCAAGGTGCCTTGGATGTTCCGGAAAGGGATCTGCCCCCTGAAGGAATAGCCACCGATCCGCTTGTCGGCTCCGATGCTGTACTGCACCTGGCGGAAGTCAGCCGTGTCGGCCCAGAGGTCGAAGTACACGGCCCCCACGTTCATGATGCTGTTCGGCTTGTATGCGAACCATGTGAAATTGGTATCCGCAGTAACCGTTGTGCGCAAATGGTACGGTGGGAAATTGCCGCTGTTCCCTGCGGCACAGACCAGCACGCGACCTGGCTGGTCCGTGATCAGCTGATCGATCATCAGCGCTGCAGGATCCAGCCCATCATGACTGCCGTAGTACCCCCCCAAGCTGAGGTTGATGGCTACCGGACGCTGGAGCATGGCGGCTTGCTCCACAATATATCGCACAGCATCCACCACGGAACTGTTCCAATTGCTATGTCCCAGATCATTCGCCACGATGATGAGGTCCGCTTTGGGAGCAACACCTTCGCAATGCCCATTGCCATTGTTGTTGGCGGCTGCGGTGGCAGCTACCGTGGTCCCGTGGCCATACTGGTTGAACGGATCAACTGCCGGACATTCGCCTGCATTGATCGCTGTGCTGTCCCAAGCCTGACCATAGGTAAAGCCCGATGGCGTGAGCCAAGGATCGAAGGGGAAGGTCTGGTCCCAGTAGCGTAGCACACGGGTCCGGCCCGAGCTGTCCTGGAAATCCGGGTGCTGCAGTTCCAGTCCGGTATCGATAATGCCCATCAAAACGCCTTCGCCTTGATACGCTGATGGTAAGGGGTACAGCCCCGCATGCGCTTCATTCACATGGGCCTTCACCCGCATGCTGTCATTCAGCGTGTGCCCCTTGGACAGATCGAAAACGATGCTCCGGATGGCCTGCTCGTGTTCCAATTCCTTCACCCGATCCGCCGGAAAAGTTGCCTGCACCCAACCAGTGATGGCCATTTTCACCGTTCCCCCATGGGCGAGCGTGGCGCGTGAAACATCCACCGCATCTCCGCCGAGGAACAGGTCCACTTGGGCCGTGGGTTCGGCTGCTTCCAGCCATGCCTGCAACTGGAATCCCAATTTGGAAGGTCCTTGCGAAAAGGCCATGGACCCGATCGCCAGCAGGAGAACGAGGATTGAAGAACGTGATCTCATCGGGGATAAAGTTAGTCGGGGTTCGCCGCGCACAACCGCTCGTAGGAAGGCACCGTGGACAGGAACTCAATGCGCCCGTCCGCATGATCGATCCGGCAACAGAAATGCACCAAGCCGTTGGTCACCAGCAGGAAAGGCACCTTGAACACGGTATTGTATCGGGCAGCCTGCTCGAACGTGCTCCGGTCCACCTTCACTGCGGGGGCCTTGCACTCCACCAACAATACGGGTTTCCCCTGCCGGTCATGTACCAAGAGGTCGGCACGCTTGGTAAGCTTGTTCACCAATAGCTTGCGCTCCACGGCAACCAACGACAAGGGGCAACCGACATCATGCACCAAGTAGTTCAGCACGTGCTGGCGCACCCACTCTTCAGGGGTAAGGAACACCCAAACGCGGCGGGCGGGATCGAAAATGTGTGCCCCCTCCGGCGCATGTTTAGTTTTGACACCATGATCGGGCAGGTTCAAGGCTTGCATACATCCACTAAGAACGAACAAAAGTGCATACCAAAGAAGACATCGTGAAGAATTGGCTGCCCCGGTATACCGGCGTGGCCTTGGAAGATTTCAAGCCGTACGTACTGCTCACCAACTTCGACAACTACCTGGACATCTTCGCGGAGCAGACCGGCGCCACCCAACATGGGCAGGGCAAACCGATGCAGGTGGCCATCGCCGAGGACATGGTGATGATCAACTTCGGGATGGGCAGCCCCACTGCGGCCACCGTTATGGACCTGTTGAGCGCCATCGCCCCGAAGGCCGTGCTTTTCCTGGGAAAGTGCGGTGGCATCAAGAAGAAGAACGAACTCGGCGACCTGATCCTGCCCATCGCCGCCATTCGTGGGGAAGGAACCAGCAACGACTACTTCGCACCGGAGGTGCCAGCACTGCCGAGCTTCATGATCCACCGCGCAGTGAGCGGCGTGATCCGCGACATGGAACTGGACTATTGGAGCGGCACGGTCTATACCACCAACCGTCGCGTGTGGGAGCACGATGAAGTCTTCAAGGAGCGCCTGCGTCGCGACCGCTGCATGGCCGTGGACATGGAAACGGCCACGATCTTCATCACCGGTTTCTACAACGAGATCTCCACGGGTGCCCTGCTGCTGGTGAGCGATCAGCCCATGGTACCTGAGGGCGTGAAGACCAGCGAGAGCGATAAGAAGGTCACCGGCAACTTCGCGGAGAACCATGTGAAGGTGGGCATCGCCTCCTTGCGTGACATCATCAACGAAGGCCGCTCAGTGAAGCATTTGCGGTTCGAGTGAGGCAAGTGGGCAGAATAGAACGCAGATGACGCGGAAAGAGCGGATCAACGCTGACCTGAATGAGCGCGAACGGCCGGGCGGAATGAATACCTTGGTACCATGAGCACGGGAGACGATTTTCGGAAGATCAGAAAGGAGATCGCCGCTGGCAACTTCAAGCCCATCTATTTCCTGCACGGTGAAGAGCCATTCTTCATCGATCGTTTGGCGGCGGAGATCGAGCTCCATGCCTTGCAGGATCACGAAAAGGATTTCAACCTCACTATCCTCTACGGTCGTGATACCGACCCGGATACCGTGAAGGACGCCTGCCTGCGCTATCCCATGATGGCGGAGCGACAGGTGGTGGTGCTCCGCGAGGCACAGACCTGGCGGGTCGACGCTTTCGAAAAGATGGAGGCCTACTTCAAGAACCCCACGCCCACCACCGTGCTGGTGATCTGCTACAAGCACAAGAAAGCGGACGGCCGAAAGACGTGGCTGAAGGACCTCGGCAAGAAACAGGTGGTCTTCACCAGCGATAAGCTCAAAGAGGAGAAGCTGCCGGAATGGATCCAGAAGTACGTCACCTTCCACAAGCGCCGGATCGGGCCGGTGGAATCGAAACTGCTGGCGGACCACCTCGGTAGCGACCTGGGCAAGCTCACGAACGAAGTGGAAAAGCTCTGCATCGTGATCGAGGAGGGCGGCACCATCACCGGCGAGCTGATCGAGCGCAACGTAGGCATCAGCAAGGACTACAACATCTTCGAGCTGCAGAAAGCCATCGGCATGCGCGACCATCCGCGGGCGCAGCGCATCGCGCAATTCCTGTCCACGGACAAGAGTTCACCACTGGTCCTTACCGTGGGCCTGCTCAGCTCATACTTCGGAAAACTCGGCATCGTGCATGCGAACCAAGGCAAGGCGCAGGGCGAATTAGCCGCAGCATTGAAGGTCCCGCCGTTCTTCGTGAAGGACTACGCCAACGCCGCACGCTTCTATCCGCCTGAAAAATTGCGTGAGGTGCAACACCTGCTCCGCGAAACCGATCTGCGCAGCAAAGGCGTGGGCAACACGAGCGCGGACGGCGGAGAGCTTTTGCGGGAGCTTTTGGTCAGAGTGATGGTTTGAGTCAGTTGTCCGTTGTTCGTTGTCAGGCGTTCACATGCGAAAGAAGCTACTTGTCATCGGTGTTGTTTTGCTGACTATTGGTGGCGGCTTTTACCTGTGGTATACATGTGGAATTCTCGAGCCGTTCAACCGTTGGACAGCCGTGCGCGATATGAATCAGGGACGAATTCAGCTTGTTCAAGTTGGATATCCGGGACCCGACTATCCTCAAGTTGAGCATCGCGCAAGATTATTCGGCTATGAGATTTATCCATATGGATGCAATGTCTCTGCAAGGGCTTTAAATGGGATCCAACAGTACAATGAGGTTATGTCGAACTATCTGGTGAAGCGCAATGGGAAGGACTTTTGGACCAAGGTCGAAAACACGGAACTCCCTACTGCCAGAACTTCCGACCACGACGATCAGCTGAAGCAGGTGATCGACCTCGTCCAGTCGCAACGAAGAGTTATTGCGCGCGCCGGATACGTCGACAGTGCCTCCGGCGGAAAGCGGCATCTAGCATTGATGACCGAAATTATGGACAGCCTGAGGAATATCCATCGCGTGAAGGTCGTGGAGTACAATGGCGTGAACTACGCTGTGCATTTCACCTATACGATCGATGCAACAGCGATGAAGGTCCTTTCCGATCAAACGGAAGATCCGACCCCATAGCACCTTACCCCTTTCCTCCCTTTGTGTCCTTAGTGCCCTTTGTGGTATTGATCTCGTTGCGTTCGTTGCGAACGTTGTGGTTAAAAAGCCAACGACACCTGCGGCCACGCTCCGGATTACCTTCGCGGCCCTGATGGAAAAGATGGAACTTCCGAAACGTTACGAGGCCAAGGAGATCGAAGGCAAATGGTACCAGTATTGGCTGGACAATGGCTACTTCCATTCCGTCCCCGATGACCGCGAGCCGTACACCGTGGTGATCCCACCGCCGAACGTTACAGGCGTGCTGCACATGGGGCACATGCTGAACAACACCATCCAGGATGTGCTGGTGAGGCGCGCGCGGATGCAGGGCAAGAACGCCTGCTGGGTGCCGGGGACCGATCATGCGAGCATCGCTACGGAAGCCAAAGTGGTGAAGCTGCTGGCGGAGCAAGGGATCAAGAAGAGCGCGATAGGTCGGGAGAAATTCCTTGAACATGCTTTTGCGTGGAAGGAGAAATACGGTGGCACCATTCTGGAGCAGCTGAAAAAACTCGGCGCCAGTTGTGATTGGGACCGCACGCGCTTCACCATGGAACCTGCGCTGAGCGAGGCCGTGATCGATGTCTTCATCGACCTGCACAAAAAGGGACTCGTGTACCGCGACTTCCGCATGGTGAACTGGGACCCTGTGGCGCTCACCGCCGTGAGTGATGAGGAAGTGATGCACAAGGAGGTCAACTCGAAATTGATCCATGTGCGCTACCGGGTGGAAGGCACCGATGAGTTCTTGACCATCGCCACTACACGCCCTGAAACCATCCCCGGTGATACGGCCGTGGCGGTGCATCCGGAGGATCCTCGCTATGCACATCTGAAGGGCAAGAACGTGATCGTACCGCTGGTGGAGCGCCCTGTGCCCGTGATCTTCGACGACTACGTGGACCGCGAGTTCGGCACCGGAGCGCTGAAGGTGACACCTGCGCATGACACCAATGACCACGAGATCGGCAAGCGCCACAAGCTGGAGGTGATCGACACCTTGGAGCCGAACGGCACCATGAGCGCAGCCGCGCAATTCTGTGTGGGCGAGGACCGCTTCGTCGCGCGGAAGAAGATCACCAGGATGCTGGAAGAGGCCGGCCACGTGGTGAAGGTGGAGGATATCGTGAACAAGATCGGCGTCAGCGAACGCACGGATGCCGTGATCGAGCCGCGTCTTTCGCTCCAGTGGTTCGTGAAGATGGGCGAGATGGCCAAGCCCGCGCTGGACGTGGTGATGAGCGGTGAGGTGAAACTGCATCCGCAGAAATTCACCAACACCTATCGCCACTGGATGGAGAACGTGCGCGACTGGTGCATCAGTCGCCAACTGTGGTGGGGCCAGCAGATACCGGCCTGGTACAACGAGGCTGGCGACGTTGCCGTGTGCAAGACCGAGTCCGAGGCGATCGCACAATTCACTTCCGCAGGTCAAAGTACCAAGGGCATCCGGCAGGACGAGGATGTGATGGACACCTGGTTCAGCAGTTGGCTCTGGCCCATCAGCGTGTTCGACGGTTTCGAGGACCCGGAGAACGCGGAGATCAAGTACTACTACCCAACGAACGACCTCGTCACTGCACCGGAGATCCTCTTCTTCTGGGTGGCGCGGATGATCATGGCCGGGCTGGAATACCGCAAGGAAGTGCCGTTCAAGAACGTATACCTCACCGGCATCGTGCGCGACAAGCAGGGCCGGAAGATGAGCAAGAGCCTCGGCAACAGCCCGGACCCCATCGAGCTGATCCAGAAGTTCGGTGCCGATGGCGTGCGCGTGGGCATGCTGCTCACCTCCCCCGCCGGCAACGACCTGCCCTTCGATGAAAGCCTCTGCGAACAAGGCCGAAACTTCAGCAACAAGATCTGGAACGCCTTCCGCTTGGTGCAAGGTTTTACGGTAAGCGATATTCCACAGCCTGCGAGCAGTGAAGCCGCCTGTGCTTGGATGCGTTCACGTATTTCCCGCGCCACTGCGGAGATCGATGGTCTTTACGCGCAGTTCCGCATCAGCGAAGCCTTGATGGCCACCTACAAATTGGTGTGGGACGACCTCTGCAGTTGGTACTTGGAAAGCATCAAGCCTGCTTTCGTTGACGGCGTTGCAGCACCGATCGATCGCACCACCTACAATGCCAGCATCGCGCTGTTCGAGGATGTGATGAAGTTGCTCCATCCCTTCATGCCCTTCCTGACCGAGGAGCTGTGGAGCCACCTGAATGAACGGAAAGGCCCGAAGGATGCCTTGATCATTGCCCAGTGGCCGAAAAGCGGAACCGGCGACCCCAAATTGGAAGCGGAAATGCAACACGCCTTCGACCTGGTGACCGCTGTGCGCAACACCCGCAACGAACGCAGCATGAGTCCCAAGGAAGCACTGGCTCTACAGGTGAAAGGTGCCACTCCATTGGGCGAAGCCACGCAGGCGCTCGTAAGGAAATTGGCGAACGTATCCGCGATCGAACCAGTAGCCGCAGCCGGTGCCGGATCCATCAGCTTTCTTGTTGGCACCACGGAATACGCCGCAGACCTCGGGGAGAACGTGGACAGCGAGGCCGAACGCAAAAAGGCCGAGGAAGAACTCAAATACGCCAAAGGCTTTCTTGCCAGCGTGGAGAAGAAGCTCAGCAACGAACGCTTCGTCAGCGGCGCGCCGCCCCAAGTGCTGGAGATCGAACGCAAGAAAAAAGCCGATGCCGAGGCAAAGATCAAAGCGATCGAGGAGCGCTTGGCGGTGCTCGGGTAGAGGGTCGGTCGGGCGATCAGAAGATTG
>JAHBUL010000023.1 GCA_019638085.1 Flavobacteriales bacterium
AACTTTCAACATGCCCAACACGATCACATCCCCCGAAAAACCCACGACCACGAAAGCCCTGTACCCATCCGCCAACTTCATCAATGGATCTTGGCAGCAGGAAGGCGACGGCAAATTCACCTCCGTGGTCGATAAATACCACGGGATCGAACTCGCGCGCATCCCATTGGCAAGCGCCCAACAGGTGGAAGAAGCCATGGCCTCCGCCCATGCCAGCCGAGAGGCGCTACGCCGGATGAGTGCCGGTGAACGAAGCGAAAAACTGGAGGCGCTGGCCCGGTTGATGGAAGCGCGCAAGGATGAGCTGGCCAAGCTGATCATGCAGGAGGCGGGAAAGCCCATCGGCTATGCCAAAGGAGAGATCGAGCGTTCGCTCACCACGGTGCGCACCGCAGCTGCGGAAGCCCTCCGCTTCACAGGAGAAAGCGTGGCCCTGGACTTCGGTAAAGGGACCGGCCTTACAGCGCTCACCAAACGATTTCCCGTTGGAGTGATCGCGGCGATCACCCCCTTCAATTTTCCGATGAACCTGGTACTGCACAAAGTGGCACCTGCCATGGCGGTGGGCTGTCCGGTGCTGCTGAAGCCGGCCAAGAAAACACCCTTGAGCGCGTTGGCGTTGGGCCGGATGATCGAAGAGATCGGCTGGCCAAAGAGCGGCTTCAACGTCTTTATCTGCGCGACCTCGTTAACGGAAACGATCGTGAAGGATGACCGCATCGCGATGCTCAGCTTCACCGGAAGTGACGAAGTGGGCTGGAACCTGAAAGCGATCAGCGGCAAGAAGAAGGTGACCTTGGAATTGGGCGGCAACGCGGCCGTGATCATCGATGAGGGTACTGACCTCGCCGCAGCGGCCAAAAGCGTGGCGATGGGCGCTAACCTGTATGCGGGTCAAACCTGCATCAGCACCCAGCGCATCTTCGTGGTGAAGCAGGAATTTGAAAAATTCCGGGACCTGCTGGTGAAGGAGTTCAATGCACTGAAAGCCGGTGATCCAAGCGATCCGGATGTAACCGTGGGTCCGATCATCGACAAGGGGCACTTTGATCGCATCAACCTATGGTTGGAAGAAGCCCTGAAGGATGGTGCCGAAGTACTGGCCGGTGGAAAAGCGGTGGATGCGGAGCACAACGTGTTCGCTGCCACCTTGCTCACCGGCACCAAGCCGTCCATGAAGGTGGACCACGCCGAGGTTTTCGGACCCCTCACCGCCGTTGAGCAGGTGAAAGACTTCAGTGAGGCAATAGCCCGCGTGAACCACAGCCACTACGGACTACAGGCAGGGGTTTACACCAACAGCCTGGCGCACATGAAACAGGCACTCGAGCAACTGGAAGTTGGCGGGGTGATCATCAACAATATTCCGGGCTTCCGCATCGATAGCATGCCGTACGGTGGCGTGAAGGACAGCGGTCTAGGACGCGAGGGCGTGAAGTACGCGATGGAGGATATGACCGAGCCGCGGCTGATCGTGTACTGAGGGCGCTTTTTTCACCACGGAGGCACGGAGAAATGCAGCTATAGGCCGACCGGTATCGGGTATCGGGTATCGGGTATTGAGTACCCTGTACCCAGCATTCAACTCCTGTCCATGCCCTCCGTGCCTCTGTGGTGAACTACCCTTTCTTCTCCAATTCACTAACCCGCTCCACGAGCTTATCCAAGTTCCGGAAATGGATGTAGTTCTTGCGGTACTTGCTCGCCTCCCAGGCCGGTGAACCCATGTAGCTCTCGCCTGCCTTGGTGTTCTTGCTGATGCCGCTCTGTGCCGCGATGATGGTGCCGTCCGCGATCTTCAGGTGACCGATGATGCCCACCTGCCCGCTGAACATGCAGTTCTTCCCGATCTTGGTACTGCCCGCCACTACGCCGCCCGCCGCGTAGTAGGTGTTCTCGCCCACCTCCACGTTGTGCGCGATGTGGATCAGATTATCGAACTTGACGCCTTTGCGGAGGATGGTGCTGCCCAACGTCGCGCGGTCGATCGCGCAGTTCGCACCGATCTCCACCTTGTCCTCAAGCACCACGTTGCCGATCTGCGGCACCTTTTGCCCACCGTCCGGACCAGTTGCGAAACGGAAGCCATCACTGCCGATCACCGTGCCGCTGTGGATGATGCAGTCCTTGCCCACCACACAGTCCGAATAGATCTTCACGCCGGCATAAATGGTGGTGTTGTCGCCGATTGAAACATTGTCTCCGATGTAGACTTGCGGATAGATCTTCACGTTGTTCCCGATACGCGCATTCTCACCGATGAAGGCCAGCGGACCGATGTAACAATCCGTGCCGTGCGTGGCACCATCGGAGATCACCGCTTGCGGGGATACGCCCTTCTTGTTCCGCATGACCTGATCGTACATCTCCAGCACCTTCGCGAAGGCACCTTGCGCATCAGCCACGCGCACGAGCGTTGTTTTCACCGGTGCCGTAAGCGGAAAGTCCTTGCCGATGATCACCACGGAAGCCGTGGTGCCGTACACGTATTGCGTATAGGCCGGGTTGGAGAGGAAGGAGAGCGAACCAGATCCGCCCTCTTCGATCTTCGACAGGCGTGTGACGGTGGCTGCGGGGTCGCCTTCAACGGTTCCTTGGAGGAGGTCGGCGATCTGGGCGGCGGTGAATTGCATCGGCCTAAGGTAGGCTAACGCAGTTACTATCGTCCCAGCTACTTCACCTCCGCCAGCTTCCCTTTCAGCATGTTGATCACCCCGATCTCGGTGGCATCAACTCCCTTTTTCTCGGCGAGGTACCAGCTGACCCAATCACCGAGGTGGATCAAGTACAGTTGGCGCTGGAGCCTGTCGTCGCCTTTGCTCCAGATCTCGAAGATGCTCGGGGTGTACTTGGCAAAGATCTCCTTGTTGATCTCCATGCGCATCTGGCTGCGCTCATGATCATCCTTGTGGCGGAAGATCACAACGGCAATGCTTTTGTCGCCGCCGGCCCAGCCCACCAGCTCGTTGTGGTTCATCTCCGGGATGGCGTGGTGCCAGCAAAGCTCCTTGCTGTTCTCGTTGAGCTGTTGCCGGAAGCGGATGCTCACCGCCTCGGTGGAGGCCTCGCTATAGATCACCGTGCGCTTGCCGAAGAGCTTCTCCGCCAGCTCCTTTCCTTCCGCTTTGATCGCTTCTTGGTTGCTCTTCAGTTGCTCGGCGAAGCGGGACACGGAGCTTTCAAAGTCGCTCTTGATGATGCCGAAATGCTTCAGCACGAAGAACTGCTGGGTAAGTGAATAGGCCAGCATGGTGCGAGGCGGGTTGCCGCCGGGGATCACGATATGGTCCAGGCCCTTGGACTTGGCGATGTCCAACATGGTGCCGCCGCTGGTGATACAGACCACACGTGCGCCCTTGTCCATGGCCTGCTTCATTGCGGCCAATGTCTCTTCCGTATTGCCGCTGTAACTGCAGGCGATCACAAGGCTGCCCTTGCCCACGTATGCGGGCAAGTAGTAGTTGCTGTACACTTCGATCGGGCAGCTGGCTTCCGCTGCTACGGCCTGTGCCGCGATACGCCCGCCGATGCCGCTGCCACCGAGCCCGGTGACCACCACATTGGTGTAGGGGCCATTCGGTGTGCCCAGTTTGGCACTGCGCCCAATGGTGAGGGCTTCTTTCAGGTGGTCGGGGAAATCACGAATGAGGTCGAACATGGTGCGAAGTGGAAAATGTGCGGTGAATGGCGCGAAAATAGGCACCTCATACGCAGGACGGCGACCGGAGTTCCCTTGTCGCCGTCCTTTTCGGTGCCGCTACAGGACGCAATCGATCACTTGGGCCGGTCATCCAGGCCACACGCTGAAGGAACCACGTCCTTCAGTTCCTTCATCTTCAGGAAGGTGTCGTTCACCTGCTTGGTAATGCTCGTGCCGGCATCCAGTTCACTCACCTTCTCGAACCAGCATTTGGCCTTGGCGCGGTCCATATCGGTGGTGCTGTACAGGTAGTACAGGCCCATGTAGTTATAGGCCTCCTCCAGTTCAGCCTTCTGGCTTGCCTGTTCTTCCGGCTTCATTTTGCGGATCACTTCCTCGTAGTAAGGCTTGGCGGACCAGTTCTTCACCTCGGCCGTATCCATGCCAGCTTGGGATCGGGCACGGTAGAGATAGCCTTGGTAGATGTTCGGTTGCCTTGCGATGTATTCCGCCCACGCGCTATCAGCAGTTTGGTAAAGCTTGGCCCGGTTCGCCATGGCCCCGAGATAGTACCAGTCGTTCACTTCCGGGCGTGGGCTCTTCACCTTTTGCCGCATGGCCGATACAGCCTTTCCGTATGCCCGGGCATCGGTAAACGCCTTGGCAGCCTCCAGATAGAGGTAGTCCTTGGAGGGGTCCATGCGGGCGGCCTTCATGTACATTTCAGCGGCCAGTGAATCATAAGGTACCGCCGTGGCTGAACTGTCCGAGTTCAGCGTAGTGTCCTTGGCCAATCCTTGGTAGATCTTGCCCGCGTATTCATAATCCACACTGATCACCTTTTCCTCGGGCTGCTCGGCAAAGTAGAGCTTCATGGCAGCATCGGCAGCTACATAATCGCCCTTCTCGGCTAGATCGAACGCCTTGAGGCGCTTGAGCACCATGCTGTGCACCCCTTCATCCTCCAAGGCTTGGATCTCCTGGAGGCTTTCATCATACTTGGTGACCAGAAAGAGGAATTGGGCATTGCGCACACGTGCGCTGGTATTGCCTGCGTTCAGGTCCAGGTATTTCTTCATGTCGGCAGTGGCCTTGTCAAAGTCCCGGGCCTTGAAGTAGGCTTCGGCACGACCGCGATAAGCGGGTGCGAAGCCGGGGTCCAATGTGATCGCGTTGGTGTACTCCTCTATTGAACTGGGAAAGTTCTTTGCCCGGTAGTACATGAAGGCCTTGCGTGCCACGGGCTTAGCGTTGAGTGCATCCAGTTCCATGGCCTTTTTGTAGTTCTCCAACGGCGCGGAACCATCACGCGGATTCCGATCGAACAGGGCATCACCTTTTACGATGTACGCGTCGGGGTCCTTGGGATAAAGGTCGATGGCCTTCTGGAGCAGCGCCAAGGCAGCATCATAGTCCGGCTTGTTACCCGCAAGCAGGCCCTCGGCTTCCTCGCGGTAGGTGGCCGCGATCTGCTCCTTGCTGTATTTGTTCGACTTCAAAACGGCCAGTTCGGTGGCCTTGTCGAATTGGGCTTGAGCCTCGCTCGTCTTCCCTTTTTCACGAAGCACCTTGCCCAAACCCGCATAGTTGAGCGGGAAGTTCGGATTCACCTCCACCCCCCTGCGATAGGATGCCTCGGCACTGTCCGTGCGATCATTGGCGAAGAAGTTCTCACCCATGTAGAACCAAGCTTCCCCATTGTTCGGTTGAGCTTCTACAATGTGCTTGAAAGCCGATGAGGCCTTTTCGAACTGCTCCTTATCGGTCAGTTTGATGGCTTCTTGCAACTGTGCACTGGCACCGATGGTGAGGCAGGCAAGGCCGATGGTCAGGAATTTCTTCATCAGATGGTATGACTAGTACGGAACGATCTCCACGTTTCGGGGCGGTACGATGATGGGGGCCACGCCTAGCTTGAGGATGATGCGTTGTCCTTTATGGTTGGCAACAAAGGAAACAAAACCAGTGCCAAGACCGCTCTTCCCCTCGGTAAGGATCATGTTCACGGTACGCTGGAGCGGATAGGAACCGTCCGCCAGCGTGCTTTGGGAGGGCAGCACGGCATGATCACCGGGAGCACGTGCAATGGGAACGATCCGCACTTGAGCACGCAAGGCACGCATCTCCGGATTGTCCAGGTCACTGATCGCTTCGAAGGGAATTATCCCCAAGGCCCGGGGCGAACGCGCTACTTGGGCCACCACCGCAGGAACGTCGGCCAAAGCCTGCCCGCGTAAGTTCTTTATTCCCAAACTATCGCTCAAAAGACGAGCCACTCCACTCCCAGCGCCAGCGAAAAGGGGCTGTAAACTGTCCAAGGCCGCACCGCCTTCCTCCGATGCCTTCGATCTGCTCAGTATACTGGCCAACTGTTCCAGATCCAAGCGCTCAAGCTTGCTCGTCGGTTCCACGATCACGGCAATACCTCCCTTATAAATGGGCACGATCGGCGTGGTGATCCTGCGCCGATGGTAGTAGACTGCCTGCTCGCCACCCGGCTCTGCGGTGGTGATCACACAGCGGACACTGTCATTGAGCATGGCCTTCAAAAGATCGGCTTCGCTGAGATATCTGATGGTCACCTCTGCTTTCCGGTAGAAGGCGCTGAAGATCTCCAGTTCCTTGGCGATCACCGGACGGCAGTCCTCATCAGCAAGTATCAGGATCTTGCCGGCGGTGGGCGTATCATCCGTATAGGGGTCCGGTGCGTCGAACCGGCAGCCACTGGCCAGCAATACGATCAGTCCACATATAGCCGCACGCGTGTTCACTTTTCAGCTTCGCTTTGGGCCTGTTTAGTCCGCCACATCACTCCTCTGATCACCCCATACACCACGAGGATAAGACCTAGGGGGATACGGAAGCGGGAGATCTGCGGGTACAGGAAGTTGGTGAAGAGGATCAACGCCCCAGCCAATGCATACAACACACTCATCACCAATGAGAAATACTTCATGCGGCAAAGCTATCGCGTCTCGAATCGGATCGGCAAAGTAAGGCGACACTTCACATCGTTACCGTTCATTTTTGCTGGCTTCCATCGAGGCATGCGCTTTACCGTACGCACCGCTGCCTCTTTCAAGGACTTTTGCTTGCCTTTCACTGCTTTCACCGCCTCCACCGAGCCATCCAGTCCGATGACGAACTGTACGTAGATCACATCCGTGCCAAAGGCATCATCCGGGAATTCGAGATTCCGTTTCACCCATCGCTGCATGGCATCTTCTCCTCCAGGGAATTCCGGTATCTCCTGTACCTCAAAGCCGTTCCAGATCATATTACCGGTCTCTCCTCCGGAACCCGCAATACCCGTCCCCGGAGCGCCCCCGGGGTCCACTGCCCCTGGGTCCATTCCCGCATCAGGTCCTGTTCCGGGAACGGTTGCCATCGTCGATGAAGAATCGCGCTTCGGCAAGGGTGCCACCATGCTATCCACCGCTTCCACTACTCCCTGCGCATCCGGGTCCTTTTTCACGGGAGGTAGAACGGCGGCCGGTTTAGCCGATGCGGGCTTCGGCGCTTCCGCCGGGAATTCGAACACCCGATCAAGGACCTTGGTCACCATCACTTTTTCCGCTCGGGGCGGAATAAGTTCGGGCGAGAAATATGCGATCGTTTTCGGTATGGCTACAGCCAGCCCCAAGATGCCGAGCGTGGCCAAGAAGGCAACGAGCATGCGATCATCGTAACCGGTACGCAAGCGATATGCCCCATAGGCCTGGTTACGGCTTTGGAACACCAATGAATTACGCGCTGCTTGGGTTTCATCGCTCCAGGAGCGGCTACGACCCAAGGCCAGGCAAAGCAGCGTGAACAGGACCAATGCAACAGCGATCATCATGATACAGGGGGTGTTTAGGGATGGATCAATGTCCTATCCCCTGTACAACCCAAGACCGATCGCGTTCATTGCACCGTTGGTGGGATCACCACCACCGATGCTCGTATCCTTCCGGTGCTTGAATGGTCAGCCTCAGTAGCGCGTCACCAAAGCCAGTCCGTTGAAGCGGTCCAGCTCATCACTGCTGACGAAAACCGAGTCGCCTCCAAATGCCTTGTTCTGCTCGATCATCTCGTCGATGATATCGTCCACCGCTCCTTTCTTCTCCCGATCGGAGTCGGGCAGAAGTTCGATATGTCCGTCGTTGAGCATCGCGGGTTGAAAGAGTCCCTGCTTCACGAAGATCGTTCCGCCTTTACCTTCCTGCAACGCGCGCCAGATATCGTTGTGGTCCGTCACCAACCGCCCGGTTGAAACAGCCTTTTCCAAGGCATCCGTCCGGTTGTTATACTGCGACTCCACCACGGGTGCGTAGGCTTTCCAAGCCTCCACGATCAGATGGTGCGGGGTAAGGTCATCATGGGTGGGATTGAAGCTTGCCTTCAGGAACTCCTTCTTGTCCGCTATCCGGTTGTAGTGGTCCACATTGCGGCTATCGGTCGCCAAGACCACCGGGAGTGGTTGCTCATTGAGCACCTTCACCAATGCCTTGTCCACCCGGTTGAAGAACTCCTCAACCAGCACTGTGTAATCCCTATTGTCCACGATTTTGGCCGCATCCGAGCCTGCCACACTATTCCTGAAGGGAAACTCCCCCCGGATCTCCTCTTCCACCTTTCCCTTGAACGCATGGAATAACCGGGCTTCGCTCTTGTTCAACCAAAGCACATAATATTCCGCCTCCTGGTGAAGAGCCCGAAAAATATCCCGTGTAGCGAAAGTATCATCCACGGTGATGCGGTCGGTCACCGGTACCGATAACTTCACATACGCTGCGAAATCCGTGTTCGCGAAGAGGATCAGGCTTTCCTTGTTGTGCTCATGGTCGATGCCCTCGGCCATTGCATTCAGCTTGTCCATGATGGCCTTTGCCAACTTCGGTCCATGGTCCTTGGTAAGGCGGCTCTCCGTCGTTCTGAGGAGGTCCTTCAAGAGGATCGGGTCCTTCAGGCTATCAGGTCTGGTCCGATGGGTGTTCATGGTAATGGTCACGCATCCTTCCTGGCGTACGGCTTTAGCTTTCCGCAATACTTCCGTGGTCTTCTGTTTCATGCTCCTTGCCTAATGTGTGATCATGAACGGTTTTGTCCATGCCTTTGTTCGTTGGTGAAGATAGTAGATCGCCCAAGCGGGACGGATGATGGATATCACGAAAAGAAAAGCCCGCGCCATGTTCCTGACGCGGGCTTTTTCCATTCAGATGGATACACCTATTTGAGCTTGAAGTCCACAGGAATGGTGAAACGCACCTTTACGGCCTTACCGTTCATCTTGCCCGGATTCCACTTCGGCATGGACCGCACAGCACGCAATGCTTCCTTGTCCAAGCCTGGACTAACGCCTCGGCGCACCTTCACATCATCCACGCTGCCATCCCGGTCCACGACGAATTCGATGAAGACCTTGCCTTGGATACCGGCGTCGAACTCCATATCGGGGTACTTGGTGTTCTTCTGCAAGAACTCATACATCTTGGCCATACCTCCGGGGAAGTCAGGCTGTTCCTGAACGGCCGCCAGATCATAGGTCTCTTCATCCACGGGCGGTGGAGGGGGAGGGGGAGCATCGATCTTCTCACCTTCCTGGGTGGTCGTACTGGCCGTGGTCGCGCTCAGGTCCTCCTGTGTGGGTGGGGGTGCTTCCACGGGTTCATCACTGGCCTCCACGGCCACGAACTGCACGGTTTCGATCTGCGGTTGTGCAGGCGGAACGATCTCCGGGGGCGGAGGTGGCTCGTCCGGTTGCTCATCTTCAAAGAGATCCAGATTCACCTCCACGATCTTCACCTTCTCCGGTTCCGGTGCCTTATCCCCGACCTTCGACAGGATAAAGGGGGTGCCTACCACCACTCCAAAGAATATGATGGCGGCAACCATGGAAACACCCAATCGGCGGGTATATGACTGACGCAGGTCAAATGCACCATAGTCCTTGTTCCGCTCCGCAAAGACCAACTCGTTGCGGGTGCCCTGCAGGAGGTTCATCCACGTGGTGTCGAACGTGAGCAGAACGCTCAGGACGACCAGCACTACAACGATGATTATGAAGGGCATGCGCTCAGAATTTGAGTTTCTCTGCGTTCAACAATTCGAGCTCTACCGGCTTAATGGTATCCTGCACGGCATATTTGCCAATGCCACTGATATCCATGTCGTCCACCATATCGATCATGTTGCGGTACTTGGCATCCTTGTCCGGCTTAATGATGACAAAGAGTGCTTCGGGTCGCTTTTGTACATTGTTCCGCAGGGTATCGTAGGCCACTTGGTCGATCTCGTCCGCGTTAAAGCGCCGACCTAGCTCCTGCACTTGATCGAAGGTACTCCGATTCTGCTCGATCAGGAAATTGGTGATCTTGCTGAAGTCGGTCCGGGTCAATTGGGTCTCCCCTTCCTTGAAGGCATCGCGATAGTACAGGATCTGGTCCTCCTTGGTGAGGAATATGGTGAGCGCATTGTTCACTTTCTCAAGCTCGGGTTTATTCGCTTCATCCTGAGGTACAGGGAAGGTGAGCTGCAGTGAAGAAGGCTGGTACATGGTAGTGGTAAGGATGAAGAAGGTCAGCAAGAGGAATGCCAGATCGACCAATGGGGTCATGTCGATATGGGTACTCCCCTTCTTGGCACGCTTCTTCTTGTGCCGGCCGCCGCCGCCGCCTTCGTCTCCTCCTGGTACTTCTGCCATGGTCGCTGGTTATCTACCGTGTTGAAGTGTCTCCTGTAGCATCCTGTACACCCATGTCCTCATTTGGTTGAAGGCGGTGCCGTCAACCGGCTTTCTTCCAGGTTCGTGATCATCTTGAAACGGTTGATCTTCACCGTTGGGCTCTGGAAGATCTTGATCACTTTGTTGATCACGGCATAGTTCACATTCCCGTCACCCTTCAAGGCCACGATCGGGTTCCGGCCCTCCGCCCCGCTGCTGAAGATAAGCTGTGTGACGCGGATCCAATCCAAGAGCTGGTTGTTCGTGCTATCGATGGGTATACCGGGCGATCGGTCGTCCACCTCGGTGCGGTCGGCAGCAGCATCGAGCTCCAGATACGCCGGAAGCTGTTGCATGGGTATGCCAATGGAATTGAGGTTCACGAAGCGCTGCGTTTGCTCCGCATCGAAATCCAGCTTATACCGCTCGCCCATTTCCTTGAGCACCTCCCTGCGTACTTTCTTGTCCGTAAAATCCCAGAACACCCTTCCGGCACTATCCACGATCACCGTCATCAAATTCTCGGTGGGGATGGGCGATTGGCTCCGGCTGGTAGGGATATCAACCACCACGGCTTCCTCGGGGCGGAACTGCGCGGTGAGCATGAAAAAGGTGACCAACAAGAAGCCGAGGTCCACCAAAGGGGTCATATCCATCCTTGGATTTGACCGGGGCATCTTGATCTTTGCCATGCCTGGTTCTGGTTTTCCTTGATCGGTTTGTGACATCCCCGCACGTTGCCGTGCAGAGCGCTCTTACTTGTAGTTGGCCAATGTTTGGCTTACGCTGAACCCAGCCTCATCGATGCCATGGGTGATGCCATCGATCTTGGTGCTGAAGTAGTTGAACATGATGATACCAAGGGCCGAACCCGCAACACCCAATGCCGTGTTGATCAGGGCCTCCGAAATACCGGTGGAAAGCGCAGTGGCATCCGGTGTGCCGGAAGTGGCCATGGCGCTGAACGCCCGGATCATCCCCAGTACGGTACCGATCAGACCCAAGAGCGTGCTCACACTTGCGCAGGTGGAAAGGATCACGAGGTTCTTGCTCAGCATGGGCAATTCCAAGGCCGTGGCCTCTTCGATCTCCTGCTTCACGATGTTGATCTTGGTCTCTTTATCCAGGGTGCCATCGTTGATCACGGTCTTGTACTTCACCAGTCCGCTGCGCATCACGTTGGCCACGCTGCCCTGTTGCTCGTCGCACACGGTCATCGCCTCGTCTACACGATCCGTGGCCAGGAGCTGGCGCACATTGTGGAGGAACTCATCCACGCGGCCTTTGCCTGAGGCACGGCTCAAGGTGATGAAGCGCTCGATGGAGAAGATGAGGATCAGCAAGAACACCGTTACCAGGATCGGAACAATGAAACCGCCCTTGTGGATCAGACCGAAGGTATGGGCCGGATTCTCGGCCACTGGATGCCCGTGGATCGGATCGCCACCTTCGAAGTTGGCCGGGTCGCCGAGCACGAACATGTAGAAAAGTATGCTGACGCCGAGGGCCAAGGGAAAGGCCAAGGCCACGAACAGGCTGGATAACTTTCCGGATTTACGTGTGCTCATTTAAGGAGGGTTTCTTGGTTGAGTAGCTCAATGGCTTGTTCGTTACGTGTAGTATGGACGACCCCAAACCGGGGATCAGAGGGGCGCAAACATAGGAAGTTCATCCTTTTCATGGACCGTTCACCCCACAAAGCCTGTGAAAGAATTTCAAAGCCCCGTTGAATGGTGAACCAACGCAGGCCAATGCCGATCCTTGTTCAGGCCCGGATGCAAAGGCTAGGAACGGTACCGTAGCGACAAGGAGCGGCAGCGATCTACCACCTGCGGTCCTGGCCATGCTTGGCTGCTCGGGTCGGTATGCCCCTTGGATCAGGAATCCGAGATTAACAAATCAATCGTTGTGGAAATATCTTCCATGGTAACTATATTTGTCCAACCAAAGCCAAGTGTAATGAGCACCTCTACCATACCCGGAACGATCACCGTACATAAAGCGAACAGCCGCGGACATGCCGATCATGGTTGGTTGGACGCGTGGCATTCATTCAGCTTTGCCAGTTGGCACAACCCGGAGCGTATGCACTTCGGCGCGCTGCGTGTGCTGAACGACGACACCATTGCCGCCGGGAAGGGCTTCGGGACGCATCCGCACGACAACATGGAGATCATCACCATCGTGACCGAAGGTGCCCTGATGCACAAGGACAGCATGGGCAACGAAGGCATCATCAAGGCCGGTGACGTGCAGGTGATGAGCGCCGGCACAGGGGTCCGTCACAGCGAGTTCAATCCGGACCCGGAGCACCGCACGAAGCTCTTCCAGGTCTGGCTTTTCCCTCGCCAGCGCAATGCCACGCCGCGCTACGACCAGATCACGTTGGACCCCAAGGATCGTGTGAACAAATTCCAGCAGATCGTTTCGCCCGATCCGAACGATGCCGGCACCTGGATCGGGCAGGACGCCTGGTTCCAGCTCGGCAAGTTCGACGGCGGCCGCACGGAGCGCTACGCGATCAAGCGCGAGGGCAACGGTGTCTACGCCATGGTTGTGTCGGGCAGCGCTGAAATACACGGACAACCGCTCTCCACACGTGATGCCATTGGCATCAGTGCCGTGGATGATCTGGAGATCAAGACAGGCCCCGAAGGCGCAGAACTGCTGCTGATCGACGTGCCGATGGAATTCAACTGAACAGAACGAACAACAAATAAAACCCCTAAGAAAAATGGAAACAGCTACAGCACAACGCGTAAAATGGACCATCGACCCCGTACACAGTGACATCCAGTTCAAGGTGAGACACATGATGATCTCCACCGTGACCGGAAGCTTCCAAAAGTTCGATGCCGACATTGAAGTATTGGGAGATGACCTCAGCACCGCCAAGGTGGAATTCCGGGCGGATGCGGACAGCATCACCACCAACAACGAGCAACGCGACAGCCACCTGAAGAGCGCCGACTTTTTCGGTGCCGCAGACCACCCGCAGGTCACCTTCAAAATGAAGCGTGCGGAATCCGTGGACAAGGATGGAAGCTGGACGCTCTACGGTGACCTCGCCATGAACGGCAAGACCAAGGAGGTGAAGCTGGACGTGGAATGGGGCGGCGTGATGAAGGACCCCTACGGCAACACCAAGGCAGGTGTAAGCGTGCACGGCAAGATCAACCGCAAGGATTGGGGCCTGAACTGGAACACGGCGCTTGAGTCCGGCGGCGTGCTGGTGAGCGACGAGGTGCGCATCGCCTGCGAAGTGCAGCTGGTGAAGCAGGGCTGAGTTGGAGGTGTTTGAGAAGTCGTGAGTCCGGGAGTCCTGGGTCGTAAGTCCGACTCAGGACTCCCGACCCAGGACTGCAGGACTGCACTCCCCCCTACCTTCACGCCGTGAAAAAGATCAACGACACCACCATCGCCCTCCTGATCGACGGCGATAACGCGGCCCCGCGCCGCTTGGCACCCATTCTGGAGGAAGTCTCCAAAAAGGGCACCATCACCATCAGGCGCATCTATGGCGATTGGACCACCACCGGCATGAGCGGCTGGAAGGACCTCTTGAACGCCAACGCCATCCAGCCCGTGCAGCAATTCGCCTACACCAAGGGCAAGAACAGCACGGACAGCGCGCTCATCATCGATGCCATGGACATCCTCCACGGCGGCATGGTGGACGCCTTCTGCATCGTAAGCAGCGACAGCGACTACACCCGCTTGGCCACCCGGCTTCGCGAAGCCGGCCTCTTTGTAATGGGCGTGGGCGAAAAGAAGACCCCCGATGCGTTCGTGCAGGCCTGCGAGCGCTTCATCTACGTAGAGAACCTCGACGTTCATGATGAACCGAAGAGCAGCACGAGCACCGGGTCCAAATCCGCCAGGAAGAAAACCACCACGGCATTATCGGCCAACACCTCCTTGATGCGCAAGCTCCGCAAGGCCTTTGACATCGCCAAGGGAGAAGAGGATGAGGTTTCATTGAGCCTGATCGGCCAAGCGCTGCGGCGATTGGACCCCAGCTTCGACCCGCGCAGCTATGGACATGCCTCACTCTCCTCACTGATCAACGCCCTGAAGGACAAAGTGGAGACCCGCCGCGAGGAAAAGGGGAATACGGTGATGGTGCGGTTCAAGAGTTGAGGTAGCACGTTGCGAAGACGCTTTCGCTCGTTCGGCTCCACATGTATAGAAAACAGCCTTTTTCTATACATATCGCGATGAACATGTATAGTTTTAGGCAACTTCCTTGTGATGAGGATGTTGCGTGCCTGAGCGGGATAGCTTGGAAGGCGCTTTTCACCTGAAGTTCAAAAGCGGATGGAGCTTTTATACTTTATGGCCTGAAAGTATAAAAGCGGGTAACCTAGGGTTTGGAATGCGGCGTTCACTTGCCTCTTTTCCGAACATCCCATCCGCGCCTTTCTACCTTCGCACCTCCTACACCGAACGATCATGCGCTATACCCCCCTCGCCGCCGCCACCTACCGTGAACACCGTGCCCGTTTCCGCAAGGCCATGGAAAAGGGTGGGCTCGCCGTCTTCCACAGCAACGACATCATGCCCACCAGCGCGGACGGCACCATGCCCTTCCACCAGGCGGCGGACATCTTCCACCTCAGCGGCATCGATCAAGAGGAGACCGTGCTGCTGCTCTTTCCGGACGCTTTCGATCCGAAGGACCGCGAGATCCTCTTCGTCCGCGAGACCAGCCCCAGCATCGCCATTTGGGAAGGTGCGAAGCTGACGCAGCAGCAGGCCACCGCGCAGAGCGGCATCGCCACCGTGCTGTGGACCAGCAGCTACGAGGCCACCTTGCAGCGCTTGCTTCCGCAGGCGAAAAGCATCTACCTCAACAGCAACGAGCACCTGCGCCAAGGCAATGAAGTGGAAACCCGCGAGGAGCGCAAGAACAAGGAACTGCGCGCCAAGTATCCCTTGTACGAAGTGAAGCGCAGCGCACCGATCATGCACCGCATCCGCTCACGGAAGACGGCCGAGGAGATCGCGCAGATCCAGAACGCGGTGAACATTACCGCCAAGGCCTTCCAGCGCGTGTTGCAATTCGTGAAGCCCGGCGTGAAGGAGTACGAGATCGAAGCGGAGATCACGCATGAGTTCCTGCGCAACGGCTCGCGCGGGCATGCCTACACGCCGATCATCGCCAGCGGATACAACGCCTGCGTACTGCACTACATCACCAACGACGATACCTGCAAGGACGGCGATGTGATCCTGATGGACTTCGGTTGCGAATACGGCGGTTACGCAAGTGACCTCAGCCGCAGCATCCCGGTGAACGGCAAGTTCTCCCCGCGCCAACGCGATGTGTACAACGCCGTGCTGAACGTGCAGAAGGAAGCCACGAAGCTCTTGCTCCCGGGCGTCTTCCTCGGCGACTACCACAAGCAGGTGGGCGAGCTGATGGAAAAGGAACTGATCGGTCTCGGCCTGCTGGACAAGGACGAAGTGGCGACGCAGGATCCCGAAAAGCCGCTGTACAAAAAGTACTTCATGCACGGCACCAGCCACTTCCTCGGCATCGATGTGCATGATGTGGGCCTCTGGCACGAGCCGATCACGGAAGGCATGGTCTTCACCGTGGAGCCGGGCATCTACATCCCGGAGGAAAACCTCGGCATCCGCATCGAGAACAACATCGTGGTGACCAAGGATGGTCAAGATGACCTCTTCAAGGACATCCCAAGGGAAGTGGAGGAGATCGAGGCGCTGATGGCGAAGGGGAAGAAGAAAGCGGTGGCGTAAGGTCGCTTCCGCGCAGCGGAAACATCCGTGCGATCTGCAGTTTTCTCCTGTATCAAGGTATCGGATAGGTGGCGATAGCGCCGGTGGAAGCTCAGCGGGAGATGCAGCTGAACGGTAATTGTCGACCTTTCCCCGGAAGATCCTTTTCCGCGTGTTGCGGTCAACATGAAATATCTTCGCCGCCTTGCTGTTGTTACAGCACGCCGATATGCGCCGTTCCTCCACCCGATATCTCTTGCCAGCATTGGCCATCTTGCTGGTGGTGGGCTGTTCCACGAACAAGGACGCCTTCCTCAACCGGACCTTCCACAAGCTGGTGACCCGCGACAATGGCTGGTTCAACGCCAATGAAAAGTTGAAGGAGACCGTGGCCGCCATGCAGAAGGCGCATGTGGACGACTACGACCTGGTACTCCCCATCTTCGTCAATGGCACCGAGGAGGAAGCCCGGGCCATGGTGCCCGAACTGGAGATCTGCATCGAGAAATGCGCCACGGTGATCGACCGCAACTCCATGGAGTTCGGAGGGAAGGAGAAGAACACCTGGATCGACGATGCCTGGTTCGTGATCGGGAAGAGCCACTTCTACAAGCGGGCCTACCTCGATGCCTCGCGCACCTTCGATTATATCGGACGCCGGTACAAGGGACAGGATAAGCAGATGGAGGCCAAACTGTGGCTGGCCCGTACCGCCATCGAGTTGGAACAGTACGCCAAGGCCCAGAGCACACTGGACGAGATAAAAGGCCAGAAGGAGCTACCGAAGCGCTTCCCGCACGACGAACTCAGTGCGGTGCAGGCCGATCTGGACATCCATCGCGGAAAAGTGGATAATGCCATCGTCGCGTTGGAGCATGCCGTGCAGATCACCAGAACGAAGAGGAACCGCATCCGCTGGTCGTTCATTCTGGCGCAGCTGTACCAGATGAAGGGGCAGGAAGAGAAGGCCATCGCCATGTACAACAAGATCACCCGCATGGGGCCGCCTTACGAGATGGGTTTCCATGCGCAGATCTTCCAGGCCCTGGCCTTTGACCATGGCAACAGCAAGACCATCCGCCAGAAGCTGTCCAAGATGCTGCGCGATGAAAAGAACAAGGACCATTACGACATGATCCATTATGCCGTTGCCGAACTGGACCTCAAGGAGAGCCAGCGCGACAATGCCATCGCCCAGCTACGGATGAGCGCCCTCACCAGTACGGTGGACACCCGGCAGAAGGCAAAGAGCTTCATGAAGCTTGCCGACCTGTACTTCGACGATAAGAAGTACCCTTCTGCACAGCAGTATTACGACAGCACCAGTACTGTCCTCGCCGAGGATCATCCGCGCTTTGAGGAGGTGACCACACGCGCCGAGGTGCTGGGGGATCTGGTGATCCAATTGAACGTGATCGCCCGTGAGGACAGTCTTCAGGACTTCGCCCAGCTCGACCCCGAGGAACGGCAAGAGCGGATCAAGGAAATGATCCGTGAACGCGAACGGCAAGAAGTGGTGGAGCAACAGGCCGCTGATGATGCGCGCGAGGTGGTGGCCAGCACGCCGCTTACACCCAATAAACCAGGCGCCGGAGGAGGTGGAGGGGCTTGGTATTTCTACAACCCCTCCCATGTGGCCCGGGGGATGGCGGACTTCAAGAAGAAATGGGGGAACCGGCCGAACGCCGATGACTGGCGTAGGGCCGATAAAAGCGGTACCGCCCTGGTGGACATTGCCGAAGAAGAGGAAACAGGGGACCTGGCCACCACCAATGCACTGGCCGAGGGTGAGCCCGAATGGAAGAACCCGGAAAATTACCTGAAGGACGTTCCCGTGAACGAGGCCATGCTCGATTCGAGCAACTCCAAGATCTGCGAAGCGCTCTATCTCTCGGGCATGATCTACAAAGAGAAGCTGAAGGACGTGGACAATGCGATCGAGAGCTTCCAAGTGCTCAACGACCGGTTCGAGGATTGCCGCTTTACACCCGAATCCTATTATCAGCTCTACCGGATCTACCTCGCCAAGGAAAAGGCCGGCAACTTCATGGATTTCGGAGGTGCCAGTTCCAAGCATTATGCGGACATCATCCTGGAGCGCTGGCCGGGCTCGGAGTTCGCCCGTCTGGTACGGAACCCGGACCAGTTGCAGGCGGACGAGGCCGCCCGCATTGCCGAAGTAGAGGCCTATGACGGCCTCTACCAACAATTCAAGCAGGGAGCCTACCGCGGGGTGATCGCCACCTGCGATGGAGTGATCGCCAATGAGCCCCGCAACCACCTCTTGGCCAAATACAGCCTGTTGAAGGCCATGGCCATCGGCGGCCTCCACCTGATGGGGCCGTTCCGGGATGCTTTGGGTGAAGTACGCGACAAGTACCCGGGCACCGACGAGGCCAAGGCTGCCATTGCACTGCTCGCCAACCTCGATAAAATGGCAGCAGCTCCGGAGGCGGAAACAAGCCCCACCTCCGATGGTCCATCATATCAAACCGGTAAAGGCGACCATTATGTGATCATCATCATTCCTGATAGCGCCGGACCCATGAGCCGGGTGACCGCAGCCATCAGCGATTTCAACAAACGCTTCTTCCGCAATCAATCGATCGAAGTGAAGACAAGCATCTGGACCCCCGGAACACAGGTGGTCCTGATCCGCTTGTTCCAGACAAGGGAGCTGGCGATGACCTATTACGACCTGTTCAAGAACAACAAGGGTGACCTGGCCGGCATCAACGATCAGGGCTTTCCGCTGTTCGCCATCAGCAGCGACAATTACCAGAGCTTTTATGTGGCCAAGGACTCGGTCGGTTACCGGGAATTCTTCAGCCGCACGTACTTGGACCTCAAATAGGTTGAATTACCTTCGCCACTTCCACAAGCCGAACTTGATCCCCGCACTACCATGTTCCGGAACGACAAAGCCCAAGAGACCATGACCAAGCCCACCGAGCCCGTAAGTCCCGGGAAGATCAACAGCATCATGGAAGGTACTTCCATTGAGGGCGAAGTACGTTCGGACAGCAACATCCGCATCGACGGCAAGGTGAAGGGTACCATCCATGTGCGCGGACGCCTCATAGTGGGAGCCACCGGGCTGGTGGAGGGCGATGTACACTGCCAGAGCAGCGACATTGAAGGCACGGTGAACGGTAAGATCGCCTGCCAGGACCTGCTCTCGCTGAAAGCCACGGCCAAGTTGACCGGCGATATCCTCACCAAGAAACTTTCCATTGAGCCAGGGGCCACCTTCACCGGCAACTGCAACATGGGTGGTGGCAGCCCGGTAAAGGAACCCGGTACGGTACGGTTGAGCACAACCCCGGACCATTCGCCCGCATCCGGGAATCCTTCCAGTGGCCCTTCCGCTACGGGCACCTCACGGCCCGAGCCCTTGAAGACCGGTCGTTGACCTCCCTTGCTTTCCATACCCGCTGGATCAGCCATGACCACGGATAGCTCCCAACCCCTGCGGGCACTGGCGGCGATGGTGCTTTTCGGCATTGCCATCGGTGCGGCCACCTATGCCCTGTTCCGGCTCGCTCATCTACCCTTCGGTCTTCCCCAGTTGGCCGTATTGGCCTTTTGGACGGTACTCTCAGCTGCCCTACAGATCTGGCAGGAAGGAGGCCTGATCAGCGACCCCAAAGGATTCATGGTCCGTTTCATGGTGGGCTTGGTGGCCAAATTACTGGTGGCCTTGGCTGCTATCGCGGCCATTCTGGTGCTGCTGCCCCGTGACCGGGCCGTTCCGTTGGCACTCTTGCTTACCGGGCTGTACCTGGCCTTTCTGGCCTTCTCCACCATCCGGCTCAGCAGCCGATCGCGCAGTGCCCCTCGGCCATGATCAACGAGGATGAACGCCGGAAGTTGAAGAAGGCCACAAACAGCTATCTGCGGTTCAGCGGGATCGGTTTCCAGATGGCTGCCATCATCGGTCTGGGCGCCTACGGCGGATGGTGGGGCGATCAGCGCACCGGATGGGATTTTCCCATCCTCACGCTGGTGGGTTCACTGGGGGGCGTCGCCATCGCCATGTACATCCTCTTCAAGGAAACCCGCGTCAATTAACGGCTAACGGGTTTTCAAGGACTTTGGCCGCGACATTTCCGCGAGGTGTAGCACCATTGGCCGACCTTGGCTACATTTGCGGCCCCTAAGGAAGGGTGAATTCCTTCGAAAAATCCCCGAAACGTTGCTACGCGCGGTTTTCCTCTCCTTTACCCTCCTGCTCGCAGGATGGTCGGTGGCGCAGCATGAGCTACATGCAGACACCCTTTCAACGGCAAATGACGCTGAGGTCAGCACCGTGGAAGCCATCGAATTCAATGCAGGCCAGCTCATCATGGGCCACATTGTGGATGAACACGGCTGGCACATCGCGGGGGACCTTACACTTCCGTTGCCGATCATCCTGTACGATACCGAGCGTGGATTCAGCGTCTTCAGCAGCGCCCGCTTTGAGCATGGCCATGCTGCCTACGATGGATATATGCTTCACGATGGTAAGATCGTGGCGGTGGACGCCAGTGGAAGCATCGATGAGGCCGCTTCAGCAAACATCTGGGACATCTCGCTCACCAAGAACGTGGTCTCCCTCTTTCTGGCGGTGACCTTGATGCTGATCGTCTTCTTTTCCGTCGCCAAGTCCTATAAGCAGCGTGCCGGAAAAGCTCCAAAGGGCCTACAATCACTGATGGAGCCCATCATCCTCTTTGTGCGTGACGACGTGGCCAAGGGCGCGATCGGTGAGAAGAAGTATGCACGCTTCATGCCCTACCTGCTCACCACTTTCTTCGTGATCCTTTTCGCCAACCTGCTGGGGCTGATCCCCTTCTTCCCCGGAGGAGCGAACATCACGGGCAACATTGCCGTGACCTTCGCATTGGCCCTGATCACCTTCGTGATCGTCACCGTCAACGGTAACCGCCATTACTGGCGCCATATCCTGGCCATGCCCGGCGTTCCCGCTTGGGTGCTGATCATCCTTACACCGGTGGAGATCATGGGCATGTTCCTCAAGCCCTTCGTGCTGATGATCCGCTTGTTCGCCAACATCACGGCCGGCCACATCATCGTGATGAGCTTCTTCAGCTTGATCTTCGTCTTCGGCGCCACCAGCCCGGTGGCCGGCTATGGCGTGTCGGTGGTCAGCCTGCTCTTCACCATCTTCATGTTCTTCCTGGAACTTCTCGTGGCCTTCATCCAGGCCTACGTATTCACCTTCCTCGCGGCACTCTACATCGGTGGTGCCGTGGAAGAATCGCACGAACACAAAGAATCAATCGTTTAAACCCCCCAAGCATGTTACTTTCAGCACTTCTCGAAGTTAGCGCCGGTTACGGTATTGCAGCCGTTGGCGCGGGCATCGCCGCTCTTGGTGCCGGTCTCGGCATCGGTCGCATCGGCGGTGACGCCGTTCAAGCCATGGCCCGCCAGCCGGAAGCCACCAACGATCTGCGCGCCAGCATGATCCTCACCGCTGCCCTTGTGGAGGGTGCCGCGTTCTTCGCGATGGTGGTGGGCCTGTTGGTGGTGCTGAAGTAAGCGCCACCCCGGCCCCGGTCGGCAGCAGCGTTCATTCACTCGTTCCAAACGCAACCGCATGTTCCTCGTCAGCCTAGTCGAACCTTCATTCGGGCTCATCTTTTGGATGACCCTTTCCTTCGGGATCGCATTCTTCCTGTTGGCCAAGTACGCCTGGAAGCCCATTCTCAGTGCCCTGCACGAGCGTGAGCAGTCCATTGAGGATGCCATTGGTGAAGCCCGCAAAGCCCGGGAGGAGGTGGCCGCCATGAAGGCCGGCAATGAAGACCTCCTGCGCGAGGCGCGTGCCGAGCGCGAAATGATGCTGAAGGAGGCACGCGATATCCGCGATAAGGAGATCGCGGACGCAAAAGGACGCGCAAAGTCCGAGGCAGATGCCATGTTGGCCCGTGCCCGCGAGGAGATCCGCAACGAGAAGAACGCCGCCATCACCGAAATGAAGAACCAAGTGGGCGAGCTCAGTATCGAAGTGGCTGAGCGCATCCTCCGCGAGAAGCTTGGCGACAAGGCCGCCCAACAGGCCCTGCTGGACAAGGTGATGAAGGAAAGTGACCTGCACCTCTCATGAACGTCTCCCCCGTCGCATATCGCTATGCCCGCTCCCTGATGCAGCTCGCACAGGAAAAAGGCGAGGTGGAGGCCGTGCGCGAGGATATGCTCCTGGTGGCCGCCACCGTCGCGGCGAACCCTGATCTGCGGATCATGTTGAACAGCCCCGTGATCAAGGCCGACATGAAGAACAAGGTGCTGGGCCGCGTATTCGGGGGACAGATCGGACGCATGGCGGAGCGCTTCACCAACATCCTCGTGCGGAAGGGCCGGGAGAGCATGCTGCAGGAGATCGCGGAAGGCTACCAGCATGCCTACCGCATTGAACACAATATCCTGATGGCCGAGGTGCGCAGCGCTATTCCCTTGACCGACGAGGCCCGTGCCCAAGTAAAGCAAATGGCCCAGGACCGCTACCCCGGCAAGTCCATCATTTTGAATGAAACGGTTGACCCCTCGCTGATCGGCGGGGTGGTGATCCGTATCGGCGACGAACAGATCGACGCCAGCGTAAGCCGCCGCTTGAGCGACCTACGCCGCAAGTTTTCAGAGAATCCCTACATCCCCGAGATCTAAAAGAGATCCCACATGGCACAGATCAATCCCGCCGAGGTATCGGCGATCCTGAAGGAAGAACTCGCCGGACTCCGCACGGAGGCCGATCTCGAAGAGGTCGGTACCGTGCTGCAGATCGGCGACGGTATCGCCCGCATCTACGGCCTGAACAGCGTGCAGAGCGGTGAACTCGTGGAGTTCCCCAGCGGACTGCGCGGCATCGTGCTCAACCTCGAGGAGGACAACGTGGGTGTGGTGCTCCTCGGCTCCAGCGTGGGCGTGAAGGAAGGCGATACCGTGAAGCGTACCAAGCGCATCGCCAGCGTGAACGTGGGCGAAGGCATGGTGGGCCGCGTGGTGGACACCCTCGGTGAACCCATCGACGGCAAAGGACCCATCCAAGGCAAGACCTATGAGATGCCGATCGAGCGTAAAGCGCCGGGCGTGATCTATCGTCAGCCCGTTACCGAGCCGCTGCAGACCGGCATCAAGGCCATCGATGCCATGATCCCCGTGGGCCGTGGCCAGCGCGAGCTCATCATCGGTGACCGCCAGACGGGCAAGAGCACCGTGGCCATCGATACCATCATCAACCAGAAGGAGTTCTTCGACGCGGGTAAGCCCGTGTACTGCATCTATGTGGCCATCGGCCAAAAGGGTTCCACCGTGGCCGGTACCGTGAAGGTGCTGGAAGAGAACGGTGCCATGGCCTACACCACCGTGGTGGCAGCAAACGCCAGCGACCCCGCCCCGATGCAGTTCTTCGCGCCCTTCACCGGTGCGGCCATCGGCGAGTTCTTCCGCGATACCGGCCGACCCGCATTGATCGTGTTCGACGACCTTTCCAAGCAAGCCGTGGCCTACCGCGAAGTGTCGCTCCTGCTGCGCCGCCCACCCGGACGTGAAGCCTACCCGGGCGACGTGTTCTACCTGCACAGCCGCCTACTGGAGCGTGCCGCGAAGATCATCAACGATGATACCATCGCCTCGCAGATGAACGACCAGCCCGATTCCTTGAAAGGCATGGTAAAAGGAGGTGGTTCACTCACCGCACTGCCGATCATTGAGACCCAGGCCGGTGACGTTTCCGCCTATATCCCTACCAACGTGATCTCCATCACGGACGGACAGATCTTCTTGGAGAGCAACCTCTTCCTCAGCGGCGTACGCCCTGCCATCAACGTGGGTATCAGCGTGAGCCGTGTGGGTGGTAACGCCCAGATCAAGTCCATGAAGAAGGTGTCCGGTACACTGAAGCTGGACCAGGCCGCCTATCGCGAACTGGAGGCCTTCAGCAAGTTCGGCTCCGACCTCGATGCATCCACCAAGGCCGTTCTGGACCGGGGTGCCCGCAACGTGGAGATCCTGAAGCAAGGGCAGAACAGCCCCATGCGCGTGGAAGAGCAAGTGGCCATCATCTACTTGGGTTCCAAAGGCCTGCTCGGCAAGGTTCCCGTGGAAAAGGTCCGTCAATTCGAGCAGCAATACCTGACCATGCTACGCAATTCACACAGCGAGACCTTGGCTGCTCTGAAGCGTGGGGAATTGAACGACCAGATCACCGGCACGCTGGAAAAAGTAGGAGCCGACGTAGCGAAAAGCTTCGCCTAAGCTCTTTTAAAGCACTGCCATGGCCAGCCTGAAGGAAGTACGCAACCGGATCGTTTCGGTGAACAGCACCAAGCAGATCACCGCTGCCATGAAAATGGTGAGCGCTGCCAAGCTGCGCCGTGCCCAGGATGCCATCATCCGCATGCGGCCCTATGCCGAGAAGCTGAGCGTGTTGCTGAGCAACGTAAGTGCCTCGCTGGACGGCAATGAGAACAAGTTCGCGCAGCAACGTGAGGTGAAGAACGTGCTCTTCGTAGCGATCGTGAGCAATCGGGGTCTGGCAGGGGCCTTCAATACGCAGGTGTTCCGCCTGATCCGCAAGGCCACGGCAGAGGCCGAGGCCCGCGGCGAGAAAGTACACGTGCTCTCCATTGGCAAGAAGGCCAGTGATCTCTATCGGCGTTCCAGCTGGCATACCACCGCACTTCCGGAGGATCTGGCCGCGCTGTACGATGGCCTCAACTTCGATGTGGTGGCGCCCGTAGCGGAAGCCATCATGGCCAAGTTCGCCGCAGGTGAGTACGACCGTGTGGAGCTCTTCTACAACAAGTTCAAGAACGCGGCAGCACAGGATGTTACCAAGGAACGCTTCCTGCCCATCGAGCCGCCCGAAGTGGCTGCTGATGGCAAAGGCGCAGCTGTGAAGACGGACCACATCATGGAGCCGGACCGCCAGACCATCGTGGAGGAGATCATCCCCAAGAGCCTGAAGATCCAGCTCTACAAGGCGCTGTTGGACAGCTTCGCCTCGGAGCACGGCGCCCGCATGACCGCCATGCACAAGGCCACCGACAACGCCGACGACCTCCTGAAGGAGCTCCGCCTGTCCTACAACAAGGCCCGCCAAGCCGCCATCACCAACGAGATCCTCGAGATCGTGGGTGGCGCGGAGGCGCTGAAGGGATAGGTTTTTTAGTTTTTGGTGGTTCTTGACTGATCAGCTGATGGGGGGTGCGAGCACTAATGCGCTTGCTGGCTCTCACGTCGGTTCCCAGCATGCGCTCGGCTTGACCAGGAATGCCACTGATCTGCCGAGTGCCCGGCAGCCCGGCGCTCGGCTTGACCGGTAACTCCACTGATATGCCGAGTGCCCGGCACGCCATCCGGCACCCGACCCGGCACTCGGCTTCACTATAACCTCACAAGCCTGCCGAGTGCCCTGCGCTTCTCCGCCACTGGCGGATTCAACCTTTCATCTTTAGACTCAATCACGCTGATTGTCTTTTGATAGCGCTATCCATGGCCGCTCCTTTGCGCCCATGGACCACGAACAGTTTCCGGAAGTGCGGCATCCATCCTGCGGAGTGGGATGCATCGATCTGGGGCATCTGCTGATCAAGGCTTGGCTCCGACATGCAATAACTCAATGCAAAGGACTCCCTCGCTGCCCGTACTTCTGGAGCCCATGGGACCACTCAAACGACCCGGTTGGGGTGGAAACACGACAAGTTGGATGTGCGCGCTTGTGCGGACATTGGCCTAATCGCCTGATATGCAAACGAATGCGGCTCAGCCTCGATCCGCATGCGCAGCGTCGCTGTCGTTTGAACCCCCCCCTTCTGGAGGGCGTGTTTTGTGATCAGCCAAGGAGATCGAGAAAATGAATTGCCATCATCACCCCTCACCAGAATTAAATGACAACTCCTCGATTGTCCATTTTAATCCCGGCATGGACCTGTTTTTTCGCCACCGTTAGATGAGCACGCCCCCAACATATTACATCATCCGCGCTACCCGGGCGTTTGTCGCGGTGTATCGATCCCTTATCATGCGCTGGCGATCAGGTTCAACGGTGCTCGGCAGTTACCTAGCGGTGGTCCGAAGAACCGTATTGAGCGAGGCGCATCATTTGGCTTGATTGAATTTCGGTTCATCGGCAGGGCTTTTCAGCCCGTTTTTCGGGCTTTTTCGATCCACGAGGTCACACGCTCCCCATGGCTGGTCGTTTGGAGAGAAGGGTGAGCGTGCGCAGCAGGTTGTAGCACAGGTTGGTGAGGCCCACCCGGAATGTGGCGCGCCTAAGGCCGATGCAGCGGACGCTCAACCCGTGCAACTGCTTATGGATGCTGCCGAACACATGCTCCACGCGGGCGCGGGTCAGGCCGAGCTCCTTGTTGCGGGCCTCTTCCTGCTCGGTGAGGGGCTTGTTGCGACGAGCTTTCTTGTGGGTGCGGTCCTCCATCTTGGCCAGCGCGATGCCCTCCTTCACATCCTCCCAGTCATAGCCTTTGTCGGCGTACAGGTCCTGGCCCTCATCGCGCTCATCAAGCAGCTCCCAGGCCATCTCCCCATCGGGGACCGAGGCCGTGGTCACCACGTAATGATCGATCAGCTTGCTCTGGGCGTCCACCTTCACATGGTTCTTGTACCCGTGGTAGCTCTTGCTGTTCTTCTTGGCCCACGTGGCGTCGAGGTCCTTCTGTGCCTTCTTGCGCGCAGACCAGTTGGCGGGCACCTCGCCGTTCTCAAGCAGTTCGCGGTCCTCCCGCTTGTTGTGCTGGATGGGAGCATGCACCATGCTCGCATCAACGATCTTGCCTTGGTTCACCACCAATTCCGCTTTGCTCAACCGGGCGTGATAGGATGCGAACAGCCCCTCCATGGCCTTGGCCTTGGTCAGATGCTCCACGAACAGGCGCACCGTGGTGGAGTCGGGCACCTGATGCTGGGGCTCCAGGCCCAGGAAACGCTGGAAGCTCCGGCGGTCATTCACCTGGTATTCCAACGCCTCGGCGCTCAGCCCGTACAGCTCCATGAGCACCACGGCCTTGAAGAGCATCAGGCGGTCGTAAGGAGGCTGCCCTCCTTTCTTGGGGTCCCGTACCGGGAAGTGCGCTTCCACTTCCGGGCGGAAGGCCTCCCAGTTCACCAAGCGTGACAGCCGGGGCAGCACGTCGTTGATCTTCTCCAAGGCCTGGTCCCTGAAATGCTCGTCGAACAGGCTGCTGGTAGGGCGCTTTTTCATGCTGCGAAGTGATCGATCACGATCCACATTGTCAAGATCCTCCAACCTCAAGTTCTCAACAGGTTCTTCGAACTACCCCAAAAGGTCTAGCTTTACACCTGGACCCATTCTCCTGAACGAATACGGCGTGCTCATTGCATGCAAGTGACATGCTCAGAACCTTCCTTCACGTGATGATCTGTCTTTCCTGTGCCATTGGGGTGAATGCACAAGCTCCCGGTGTGGACTGGGCGCTGATCCACTATGGCGGATTGGACGACTATGCAGCAGACATTGCCACGGACCTTGATGGAAACGTGATCCAAGTGGGTCGTACACGCAGTACGCCCGGCCTTGACTTCAACCTGCAGGGGAACATCATCGTGCAGAGCCCCGAAGCTCCGGGCCAGTCCTATGCGAACAGCAATTATCGCTACTCCGATTCCTACATCGCCAAGTTCGACCAGTCCGGCGGCCTTGTGTGGCACGAACGCACCACGGGAGGGTATGCGGAGATCATGGAGTCCGTGGCCACGGATGTCCAGGGGAACATGCTCGTAGGCATGTCGGTGCTTTCCACGGACGGTGCCTTGGGCAGTTATTCACTCGCGGAGAGCAATGCGTTCTGGAAGGGTTATGTGGTGAAGCTGGATGCTGCGGGCAATGTGCTCTGGTCACAGAAGATCCTTGCCACCCAAGGCGTTTATCCCACTACGAGCAGCCTTGGGGCCATGGTCCACCAGGTGGAAACCGATGCGGCTGGGAACGTGTACGTTGCGGGGGAGTTCTTTGCTGAAACCATCACCATGGGGAGCCTTTCGCTCACGGCCTCCATGGCCTCACCCGTGCAGGGCGACCGGTTCATCGCACGCTTTTCGCCAACAGGCGACCCAGAATGGCTGATCGGAATACAAGGCACGGCCACGGAATCCATCTCACGGTTCAATCTCGACAGCCAGGGCGATCTCTATGTCAGTGGCGTTACCGGCAGCCCGGATCTGATCATCGGCAACTCGGTCATTCCAACAGGGATCAATGTGTTCGGCAGCGAAAGCTTCACGGCACGGATCGGCGCGGGTGGGCAGCCGGTCTGGGTCGACCTCAACAGTTACACGACGCTCGGCTATTCGACCATACTCAGCATCTCCGAAACGATCCCGGATGACAATGGCGGCGCTATCATCGTGGGAAGCACCTACGCCGGCCTGGATTTCTTCAGCACCTGGACGGTCACGTTCGGTACCACGAGCATTGCCATTCCCTATTCCACCAGTCCGGATTCGCTGCGGGGAAGCCTGATGTTCGTGGCCCGATACAGCGATGCGGGCGCGCCGCAGTGGATGGTGACCTCCGAAGACATCCACAACCGGGCGATCGGTGTGAGCGGCATCGACCTGGACGGCAACGGCTGCCTGTACATCGCGGGCAGATACATCGAGCCAACGACCATCGCTGGCGACCTGCTGCCGAACGTGGATTACTGCGGTTCGGGCTGTTTTGAGCAGTACGCGTACAAAGGCTACATAGCGAAACTTGATCGCCAAGGGAATTTCCTGTGGTCGCGCCAGGCAGGGACGACCTTCCGGATGATACCTGAAGACCTGGAGGTCGACGTGGTGGGCAATATCCACCTGACAGGTTCGCATATCCAGGGCGACATCCTGTTCGACTCTCTGCTTGTAGCCGGTTATCCGATCAGTGGTGGCTACCTCGATGCCTTCCTTGTCCGCTTCGGAGCTACCAGTGGCAATTGTGAGGGCACGGTGGGCATCGCCGAGGGAGTTGACGAAGTGGTCCACCTCTACCCCAATCCCTTCCGTGATGTTGTACATATCAACCCGCCAGGAAATTTGCGGAGCATTGAAGTATTCGATGCCTTGGGCAAGCGGGTGGCGCTGTTCCATGAGCCGACCCACCTCGATGTTTCCATGCTGGGCCATGGCCTGTATCTATTCCGCATGACCGATCGCCAGGGACGAGCCTTCGTGCAGCGCATGGTCCGCGATCGATAGTTGCGTGGCAACAGCGCTTCGGCCGCGTAGTACTTGCGGGTGCTTGAGTGAGGGATGGCAGCGGCAGCTTGCCGCAGGCGGCCCAGCAGCGCACGGAGCGAGGAGGCTGCGAGGAACGAGCAGCCCCCGCAGCCGCATCAACACCCGCTGAACCAAGGCAACTAAAGCGAACAGCCCGACCCGTGGGTCAGGCTGCGCGATGGGAGAGGGGCACGCCCTAATGCCGATCAGACAATGTGTCGATCAGATGATCGGTGCTTGGAACAGCATGATCAGGATACCAGCTCCATGATCCGTGCAGCCACTTCCCGGTACTTCGAGTCGTTCACCTTCCCCGCCACGCTCTTGATGATCCGCCTATCCGCCGTGAACACCTTGTTGGGCCGGATGTGGCTGGCGATGGGCAGCCGACCGGATGCGAAGTCCAGATCGGTCAACGGAACTTCCAGCCCGTCGCGTTTGGACTGACTGGTGATCTGGCAGAGCATCACGTCATCACCACCCCAATCCGCGATCACGAGTGCTGGACGACGCTTGCTGCCGCTCAGATCGGAGAACGGGAATGGGATCACGACGACATCGCCTTTCATAGCCCGGCCCACGCTTGCTCCTCCTCCTCGCTCTCCCAATCCTTGCTCAAGCTCGGTTCGCTGGCAATGGTGAGGGCTGCGGTGTCATTCAGCAACTCATTCAGCAGCACCTTCTTCTCCTGCGTGGAGCATTGGCGTATCCACGCCAACACTTGGCTGATGGAGACCGGTAGGTTGTGCTCGGAGGTGTGCATGGCTTCACGAAGATAGGGCCTGGCCGATCAGATAATTGGTCGATCAGACGATCAAACAATGGCCCACGTACAAGCGCTCGCGGGAGCATCCGGCACTCCCATCATCTGATCATCTCATCTTCTGATCATCTGATACTCACGCACTCGCCTTCGCTTTCTTGCCGCTGCTCTTGCCGTTCTCCTTCTCATCGATCGGCTTCCGCAGCACGATCTTCCCATCGAACACATCGATCACCTGCGGCTTGCCGGTCTCGAGCGTGCCCGCGATGATCTGCTTGCTCAGTTCGTTCAGTAGTTCCTTCTGGATCATGCGCTTGATCGGACGTGCGCCGAATTGGGGATCGAAGCCTTGTGTGCTGATGTGGGCGATCAGCTCCTGATCGAGTTGCAGATCGGAAATGCCCGTGAGGTAATCGAGCGACACGCCCAAGGCTTGTGCAAGCCTTGCGGCCACTTCAATGGAGGGCTTCACCTCACCGCGTTCGTAGCGGCCGATGTTGGAGAAGTGGACCCGCACTCGCTCGCGTGTATCAACGCGGGCACACGCTCGCCTTTTTGGCGAGTGTGTTGCATTGTTAGGGCGTCCCCGCCCGCCTTCATCCCGTTCTACTTCCCCACCATCGCCAGCACACCGTAAGCGTCCGGTAAACCACATCTTGTAAGATTCTTTGGCCGTGCCGTGGTTTGCGGCCATGACGCAGAGTGAACATAGGGCGGCAATGCTGAGCCATGTTGCCGCATGGAAGGCCAGCGGCCGGAGCCGCAAGAGCTATTGCACTGAACACGGCTTGAACGTGCACACCATGAACTACTGGTATACCAAGGCGCGGCGTGAGAAGGTGCCGGGAGGCTTTGTGCCACTGGAAGTTGGCGCCAGCGATGGACTGGAGGTGCGCTATCCCAACGGTGTGCGCCTGTTGTTGCCCGCAGGCACGAGCATGGCTTTGGTGGCCGCATACGTACGGCTCTATTGATGTTGGCGCTCACCAGCGCCCACCATTACCTGTTGCGCAAGTCGCCCACCGACATGCGCAAAGGTTTCGATAGCCTGTGCGGGCTGGTGCGTGATGAGCTCGGGCGCGACCCGCTGAGCGGGGAAGTGTTCGTGTTCATCGGTTCGCGGCGCGACCGCATCAAGCTGCTGTTGTATGAGAGCGGCGGATATGTACTTTGGTACAAACGCCTCGAGCGTGGCACCCTGGAACTGCCCAAGGGCGATGGCGCGGTGAAGCTCTCTTGGGGGTGTAAGCTCCCCCAAGATCAGGTGTGCGGGATAGTAGAACCGCAAAATCAACCTGAACTTTGGGACAATGAGAAAGAGCAAATGGACGGAAGCGCAGATCGTGGCGATGCTGCACGAGCATGAGCAAGGCCGCAAGGTGGCCGATCTTTGCAGGGAACATGGCGTGAGCCAGCCGACCTTCTATCGATCTGGTACCATTACCCTAACTTTACCTGACCGATCAAGGTAGAAAATGAACAGCGCAGCGATCAAACTGGACCTTCTGGAACGCTTGGCCAGCATCAAGGATGATGCGACCATTAAGCAGATGGCCGCCCTCTTGCGCAAAGCCTTTCCGGAGGCGATGGCGAATGATGACGACGACATCAGCGATGAGGAGTATGCGGCATTCGAGGAGATGCGGACCAAGCGTCTGAGCGGTGAAGTGAAGTTCCTTACGGAGGAAGAGTCCATGGCAGAAGTTCGTCGCTTGATCGCTGTGGATCGGCGATGAAGTACCGCTTGGACGTCTCACCGAACGTCCACCATGAAGTGGCGCGGATCTATCTGTACAGGGAGAAGCACCAAGGCAAGGGTTCAGGGAACCGCTTCCAGCCCTTGTCCGACTGTTACAAGGACATTCTCTCGAACCCCTACGGCTATCAGGTGCGGAAGGACCCCTATCGGCATGCGATGCTACAGCGACTGAAATACCGTGTGGTATTCGAGGTTGAGGCGGATTCCGTATATGTCTACCAAGTGCGACACACAAGCCGCAGGCCCAGCACGAAGTTCGGGCCATAGCACGGGCAATCGCAGCTTGCGGCACCAATCACTCATGTGGCGGTCATGCAGATATTCGTCGGCAGAATGATGCTGGAGCCGAATGGCCAGAGACTGCAAGGGCTCGGCAAATAGCCGAGCGCCGCGGTGAGGACCCTACTTTCATGCCCATGAACCGATTTGTTGTTCTTGGGATAGGCACGCTTCTGTTGCTGTTTGCCGGATGTGCGAAGCCTCCTGCAGGTAATGTAGAACGCCGATTTGAGATGCCCGATAACCTTGGCACATTCGTGATCCTACTTGATTCCAATCTGATCCAAGTGGACCGAGGGATCAGGCACTCGGACTATAAATGTGGAGATCAGCTTTATCAATTGCATTCGATGCGGAGTTGGCCCGACTCGTTCCCCCCTCCCCTCACAGGCCTTGACGTCACCAAAGATTCGATGTTTGTATTTGCATGGGCGGCAGACTTCTATTCTCCATCCCTATGTGACAGTGCACAGACGAATCACGAGTGGCTTACGAATGTACTCCGCATGAGACATATGGAATATCCCAATTGCGTGCCGGTTGACACCGGCATCGTGATGGTGAATGGCACCCCATGGGCCATCATCCACACATCAGACAGCATAAGCGTCCATAACGACGCGTTCTCATGCTATACCCGTAGGAACGGCCGAGCAGTGCAGTTTAGTTGGAGGCGAATTGCTCAATCGGAAGCTCGATTCGACTTTGGCGCATACGTGCGTCCGCAAATGGCTACAGCGCGATTTGAGTGAGCAGCCGGCAAGTTTCTCCTGTGGCTATTCAAGTTGACTTCGATCAGAACGCACTGCTCGTCATCCTCCGCGAACGGCCCGATATCGTTCCGAAATACACGATGGAGAACTCGAACGCGCCGTTGTTGTTGGTGTAAGTGCGCAGTGGCGACACGTTCACGTCGTAGCTGAACCGGTACATATTGTTCCCGTGCTTGATGCCCACTTGGGCGATGATCGCATCGTTCAGGCGGTAGGATGCGCCGCCTACAACACCGTAGATACCGTTCATCAGGGCCACTTGACCCAATACCCCGGCCTGGATCTGCTGGTCGGCACCTTGGCGCATGTAGAGGCCCTGCGGAATGATGTCCACGCCCTCCGTGACCGTTACGCGTGCTCCGGCATTTACGGAGTAGCGGATGGGTAGGTCGCTCTTCTCGTTGCGGAAGATGGATTCATCCGGCGTGGTGACGTGGAAGAGCGCGAAGTTCCCGAAGGGGTTCACCGTCTTCAGCTTGTTGGTGGAACGATAGGCTATGCCCACACCGAGGTCGGGCATCATCCGCCCCATTTTCTGGAAAAGCTCTCCGGAGGGCAGGTCGCTGTCGAAGTGGTCCCGGTCGTATTGGGCATCCCACACCAGCTTGTCGTCGTTCACCTTCTTGTAGATCAGGCCCAGGTTCACTCCGGCGGAGAGCGTGTAGTTCTTCCCGGAAGACACGTTGTACGCCCCGGTGACCCCCGCCTGGAAGTTGTTCATGATGCCGGCCATGTTGTAGTTGTTCAGGTACGCCCCGAAGCCATACTGCCGATCCATGGACATGTCCACCGCGAAGGCCGTGGTGAGGAAGTTGCTCGCCAAGCTGTTCCATTGGCTCCGCAGGTTGCTGCTCACCCGGAAGTCGCTGTTCTCGAACATGCCCGTAAGTGCGGGGTTCAGCAGGACCGCTGCAGCATCGTATTGGCTGAGCTGCGCATCCTGCGCCCGTGAGGCGCCCGCTCCGAAGAGCGTGATCGCCATGAGGAAAGCTGTTCTTGTTCTCATCGTTAGTGCGTTTAGCGGATCAGTGTGATCTTACCCGAGCGGTCATGCTCCCTGCCGTCCTCCGAAGTGGCGACGACCGAGTACACATACACGCCATTGATCTCCGGCTTCCCGTTGTAGGTACCGTCCCAGCCGAACTCGGGGTCATCGGTCTGGAAGATCAACTCGCCCCAGCCGTTGTAGATCTTCAGTTCCATGGTCTTGAAAGGTCCACCGCGGACATAGAAGATGTCGTTCACGCCATCGCCGTTCGGGCTGAAGGCATCCGGTAGTTTCGGTGGCACGATCTTGTTCTCCGTGATCGCGATCAGCAAGGAGTCCGAAGCCGTGCAACCTGCGGCATTGGAGACGGTCTGCACGATGATGTATTGGCCCGCATCTGTATAAGTATGCGTGGGCTCCTGGGACAGTGATCCCTGACCATCCCCGAAGTCATAGTGCCAGCCGTTCCCGCCAAAGGAGCTGTCCACGAACGCGATCGGCTCGTCCGTGAACGGTTCTCCGGTGAAGGAGAAGCCGGCCGTGGGTGCGAACATCACCTCCACTACCTGGCTTGTGGTGGCGCTGCAACCGTTCTGGGCGAACACCGTGAGCGATACCGGATATTGGCCCGCTCCCGGGAAGGCGTTGCCCGCCTGCTGACCGGCAGCGCTGTTACCGCTTCCGAAGTCCCAGCTCCAGCCGATGATGGGCGAACCCGTGGTGGTGCTGGCATCGGTGAAGGCGGTGGTAGAGCCTGCACAAGCGTTCCCGAAGGTAAAGTCCGCATGCAGGGGGTTCACGAAGGACAGCTTCACGGTATCCACCGCAGCGGCGCAGAAGAGGTCGCCCGTAGTGGTGAGGAACAGGTTGACCTGTTGCAGGACGGAGTCCGCCAGACTGGGCTGGTAGGTGGCGTTGGCCGTGGTGTTGTTCGGCAGGAAGATGCCGGAACCATTGGTGGACCATTGCACGCCCGTGGCGCCGGTGAAGGTGCCTGCCAGCTGTACATCCGCGGAGGCGTCACAGGTGGTGATGTCCGTACCGGCATTCACCGTGGAAGGCTGGTGCATGTTCACCAAGACAGTATCGCTGTGCGCAGGGCAGCCCATGTTGCCGGTGGTGGTGAGCACGAAGCTCAGTTGCTGGAACACCAGGTCCGGTGCGCTGGGCACGTAGGTGGCGTTGAGGTCCGCAGCATCGGGCAGGAAGGTGCCGGTGCCATTGGTGGTCCACGTACCGCCACTGACGCCTGTGACGTTGCCCTGCAAGGGGACCATGGTACCATCGGCACACAGGTCCATATCGTTGCCTGCATTCGCGATGCGCGTGGGGCCCACTCCGATGAAGAGCGAATCCGAAGCGTTGCCGCAGGTGCCCGTTCCGTAGGCCGTGAGGATCAGGTGTACGCCACCGGCGATGCTGTCGCTGGCCGTAGGTGTATAGGTGGCGTTCAGCGTGTTGGCATTGGGGCTGAAGCTTCCCGTGCCAGCGGTGATCCATTGCACCAGCGAATCGTTCTGGGCCGTGCCGTTCAGCTGGATCGGCGACAAGCCGTTGCAGAGCAACAGATCCGCACCGGCGTTCACCGTTGGGGGCACATGGTAGCTCACCACCAGTGTGTCCTTGCCAGCGGGGCAGCCCGCATTGTTAGTGGTGCTCAGCACCAAGCTGATGTCCCCGATCACGAAGTCCGCGGCACCCGGGATGTAGGTGGCGTTGAGGGCCGTGGCCGAAGGGCTGAAAGAACCCGTACCGGTGGTGGTCCATTGGCCCGTGGTGGTGCCCGCGACCGCTCCGTTCAGCACGATGTTCGGGTCCGTGCTGCAGGTGATCACATCAGGACCGGCCTGAGCTGCAAGCCCGCCGCCGAAGGTTATGGTGAGTGCATCCGACACGGCGCTGCAAGGCAGGATGCCCGTGGTGGTCACGGTGAGGGTCACTGTTCCGATCGTGCTATCGGCTGCGCTCGGGAAGTAGAGCGTGGCCAAGGCATTGGCGTCGAAGAAGGTACCCGTGCCCGAAGTGGTCCACGTGCCGCCGGGGGCATTGGCCGCATTGGCAGCCAGTTGGATCGGTGCGGCGGTGCAGGCGATGATGTCGCTTCCGGCAGTGATGTTCGGCAGGGCGCGCACGTTCAGTGTCATCGCATCGGAGGAGGCCGCGCACGAACCGTTGGTGATGGTCGTGAGCGTCAGCTGCACGGAACCCGCCGCGATATCCGCGTTGCTGAGCGTGTAGGTGGCATTGGGGTTCGTGTTGTTGCTGAAGGTTCCCGATCCGGATGTGTTCCACAGGATGCCTTGTGCTCCACCGCTGAAGTTGCCCGCCAGTTGGGCGATCGGCGCGTTGGCGCAGAGGCTCTGATCCGCTCCGGCAAAGGCATAGCTGGTGTTGCCGAAGGTCAACGTCATCTGGTCGCTACCGCTGGGGCAGGTGCCCGTGTTGGTAGCGGTGAACGTGAGCACCACGGAACCGTTGGCCACATCGGCCGCGGAGAAGAAGTACTGCGCGTTGAGCACATCGGCGCTGGGCTGGAATGTGCCCGAGCCGGTGGCGGTCCAGGTACCTGAAGGCGATCCGTTCTGGATGGTGCCCTGCAGGTTGGCGTGGTCGGAGAGCACACAGACGCTCTGGTCCGGACCGGCGCTCACGATGATGCCTGCGGTGAGGTAGATCGTCATCGCATCGCTCACCGGACCGCAGTTGCCGTTATTCAGCGAGGTGAGCGTGAAGTTGATCTGCCCCGCAGCGATATCCGCAGCGCTCGCCGTGTAGGTGGTGTTCAGCGCACCCGGGTTGGCGATGGTGCCGGTACCCGTGGTGGTCCATTGGCCCACGGTGGTGATGCCGGAGATCGTTCCGCTCAGGTTGAACTGGCTCACCTGGTCGCAGTAGGTCTGATCAGGCCCGGCGTTCACGTAAGGTGCCGGGGTCAGCGCCAACGTCATGGCGTCGCTGGCGTTGTTGCAGCTGTTCACCGCGCTCAACGTCAAGGTCAACGAGCCGATGGCCGTGTCGATGTTGCTGGGGATGTAGGTGGGCGTCAGCACGCTGTTGCTCGGGTAGAAGGAGCCCGTGCCGGAGGTGGTCCACTGCACTTGGGTGGCATCGCCGCTGAGCGTACCGGTGAGCTGCACCGTGGCGTTGTTCGCGCAGAAGCTCAGGTCAGGACCCGCGTTCACCGTACCCGAAGGCTGGATGGCGATGTACACGGTATCCACATCCGCAGTGCATGCACCGGTGTTGGTAGCGGTGAGCACCAAGCTCACACCTTGGGCCAGGGAATCCTGTGCGCTGGCGTGGTAGATGTTGGAGAGCGCATCCGCCGCGTTGGCGAAGCTGCCCGATCCCAAGGTGCTCCACACACCGGTGGACGATGCACCGCTCACTTGGCCATTGATCAGCACGTTCAGGTTGCCGAAGCAGACCACTTGGTCGGTTCCTGCGTTCACGCTGGAGACCGGCACGATCGTCACGGTCATCTGGTCCATCGCGTTGTCGCAACTGTTCACGCTCCAGGTGAAGGTGAGCGTGCCTTGGGCCGCATCGCCCGGCGCCACTTGGTACACCGCGTTGGCGGCGTTGGCATTCGGGGTGAAGGAACCTGCACCGTTCGTGGTCCAGTGGCCTTGGGTGGCGTTGCCGCTGATGCTACCGGCCAGTTGTACCGTGGCCTCGCTGGCGCAGATGCTCTGGTCCGGTCCGGCGTTGGCGATGGCGTTCGGCAGGATGGTCAATGTCATCACATCGCTCACCACGCTGCAGAGGCCGTTGTTGGTGGAGGTGAGCGTGAGGTCCACCGTGCCGTTGAGCGAATCCAGCGCGCTGGCCATGTAGGTGGCGTTGAGCGTGGTGGCGCTCGGGAAGAAGCTGCCCGTGCCGCTGGTGCTCCAGGTACCGGTGGTTGATCCGCCTTGTACACTTCCTGCCATCGGCACTTGCAGTGCGCTGGAGCAGGTGGTGATGTCCGGACCGGCGCTCACCACAGGGGCGGGCGTTACGGTGAGCATCACCTGGTCGTTCACGGCGAGGCAGTTGCCATTGCCCGTGGTGGTCAGCGTGAGCTGCACGGAACCGGTCTGCAGTTCAAAGGGAGAAGGCGTGTACTGCGCATTCAGCGTTTGTGCGTTCGGCGTGTAGGTGCCGAGGCCGCCGCTCCATTGTGCACCGCTGGCCACGGTGATCGCGCCGTTCAGCGTGACCAAGGGATTGTTGGCGCAGACGTCCATGTCCACACCGGCATTCACCGTGGGCGCTGGCGTGAAGGTGATGGCGAGCGTATCGCGCACCGCGAAGCAGTTGCCGTTGCCGGTGGAGGTGAGGTAGAGGTTCAGGCTACCCGAAGCGATCTCTGCGGCCGTGGGCGTGTAGATCGGGCTGAACACATTGTTGGAAGGGCTGAAGGTGCCGCTTCCACCGGACCATGCACCGCCGTTCGCATTGTTCACATCCCCGTTCAGTTGTACCGCAGGGTTGTTGGCGCACACGGTCAGGTCCGTGCCCGCATCCACCACGGGTGAGTCGGTGAAGTAGACCGTCATCTGGTCGATCACGGAAGCACAGATGCTGGTGCCCGTTGAGGTCAGTGTGAAGGTGATCGAACCGGCCGTAACCTCTGCTTCGGTGGGCGTGTACTGCAGCGCCAGCGAGGTGTTATTGGGGAAGTAGTTGCCATTGCCACCCGTCCATTGGCCACCCGGCGCATTGCCCACGAAGCCGTTCAGCTGGAAGTTGGGATTGTTGGAGCAGATCTGCTGGTCCGGGCCCGCGTTCACTACAGGAACCGGGTCCACGATGATCAACAAGCTGTCCCGCACGGCCATGCAATTGCCGTTGCCGGTGGAGGTGAGCACCAAGGTCATCTGCCCTGCTGCGATCTCCAGCGCGGTGGGCTGGTATGTGGCATTCAGTGTCTGTGCGTTCGGCGTGAAGCTGCCTGCACCACCACTCCACGTGCCACCGTTGGCCACGGTGACGGCACCGGCCAATTGCACGGCGGAAGCGTTGGCGCACACATGCGCATCCAGACCCGCGTTCACCGTGGGTGCAGGCGTGAAGTCCAGGCGTACGGAGTCGCGGGAGGCCAAGCATCCGCCGTTGCCCGTGGAGGTGAGGTAGAGCCACAGACCGCCCGCGTTCACCTCGGCGGCACTGGCCGTGTACACCGTGTTCAGCGTGCTGGCGTTGGGGCTGAAGGAACCCGCACCGCCGCTCCATGTGCCGCCAGTGGCGTTGGTCACCTGGCCGTTCAGCGAGGCAGCGATGTTGTTGGCGCAAAGCGTTTGTGCAGCACCGGCCTCCACCACGGGAGCGTCGGTGATGGTGATGGTGACCTGGTCGCTCACCGCATTGCAAAGCCCGTTGCCGGTGCTGGTCAAGGTGACCGTGGCCGTGCCTGCGATCACTTCAGCCGCGGAAGGCGTGTAGATGGCGCTCAGGCTGTTCGCATTGGGTGAGAAGGTGCCCGCACCGGTCCATGTTCCACCCGTGGCGTTCTGCACGGATCCGGCCAGTTGCACGCTCGGGTTGTTGGCGCAGGACTGCAGCGGCTGGCCCGCGTCCACCACCGGTGCCGGCGTGATGGTCACCACCATCTGATCGTTCACGGCACTGCAGAGCCCATTGCCCACCGTGGTCAAGGTCAAGGTGACGGAACCTGCGGCGATCTCCGCTGCCGTTGGGGTGTACACCGCGTTCAGGATGCCGCTGTTCGGCGAGAAGCTGCCTGCTCCACCGCTCCAGATACCGCCAGTGGCCACGGTCACGGATCCGTTCAATTGCAAGGTGGCGTTGTTCGCGCAGATGCTGGCGTCCGGTCCGGCGTTGGCCGTCGGTGCTGGGGTGAAGGTGTAGGTCACCTCATCCGTTACCGCCGTGCAACCATTGTTGCCGGTGGTAGTGAGCGTTAGTGTCGCGCTGCCCGCAGCGATCTCGCCCTGTGAAGGCGTGTAGACGGCGTTCAGTGCATTGGCGTTCTGGCTGAATGTTCCTCCCCCGCTGCTCCAGGTCCCGCCATTGGCGACGGTTACACTGCCTGCCAATTGGATGGTCGCATTGTTCGCGCAACGCACGCCGTCCGTTCCGGCATTCGCCGTCGGCGATGCCGTGAAGGTGATCAGCACATCGTCCGAAACCGGTACGCAATTGCCGTTGCCGATGGTGGTCAAGGTCAGCGTCATGGTGCCTGCGGCGATCTCGGCCGGTGTCGGGTAATAGACCGCGTTCAGCGAGGCGATGGAAGGCGTGAAGGTTCCCGCACCACCGCTCCACTGGCCACCGCCTGCGCCGCTGACGGAACCACCGAGCTGTACCTGCGCATTGTTCGAGCAGACGAACAGATCGTTGCCGGCGTTGGCGGTCGGTGCGGCGATGATGGTGATCACCATCTGGTCGCTCACGGCGTTACAGAGGCCGTTCTGCGTGGAAGTAAGGGTGAGCGTGGCCGTACCCAAGGCTGCTTCGGCAGGGCTGGGGTGGTAGGTCGCATTCAGCGTGTTCGCATCCGGCGAGTACGTTCCGCCGCCACCGCTCCACACGCCACCACCGGAGATCGTTACCGATCCGTTGAGGGTGACCGAGGGATCGTTGCCGCATACCGTGCGATCGAGGCCGGCGTTCACCACCGGGCTTTGCGAGAAGTAGATCGTCATCGCATCGCTCACCGCAGTGCAGCTACCGTTCCCGGTGCTGGTCAAGGTCAACGTGATCGAACCATTGGCCAGTTCCGTGGTGCTCGGGGTGTACACCGCGTTCAGTGCATTGATGCTCGGCGAGAATCCGCCGGTACCACCGCTCCAGATACCGCCCGTGGCGTTGCTGATCGAACCCGCCAATTGCACGCTCGAGTTGTTCGCGCAGACCGTGCGATCGAGACCGGCATCCACAACGGGTGCAGGCGCGATGGTGATCACCACCTGGTCGTTCACGGCATTGCAGGTCCCGTTGTTCGTGGATGTCAGCGTCAACGTGACCGTGCCCGCCGCGATCTCACCCAAGGTGGGGGTGTAGGTGGCGTTCAGGTTGTTGGTGCTGGGGTTGAAGGTGCCCGAGCCACCGCTCCATACACCGCCTCCCGCGTTGTTCACCACGCCGGCCAGTTGCGCGGTGGGATTGTTGGCGCACACGGTGAAATTGTTGCCCGCGTTCACCACCGGTGCCGGGGAGATCGTGATCACGACCTGGTCCGTTACGGGATTGCTGTTGCCGTTACCCACGGTGGTGAGCGTAAGGGTCACGCTGCCCGCGGCGATCTCGCTCGCGGAAGGGTAGTAGGTGGTATTGAGCAAAGTGTTGTTCGGGTTGTAACTACCCGTACCGCCGCTCCAGATGCCGCCCGTGGCGATGGTCACGCTGCCGTTGAGGACCACGACCGCATTGTTGCCGCAGATCACTTGGTCCGGTCCGGCGTTCGCCGTGGGCGCATCGCTGAAGGTGATGGTCATGGCATCGCTGGCCGCAGCGCAAGAGCCATTGCCCGTGGTGGTCAGCGTCAAGGTCACGCTGCCGGAGGCGATCTCCGCCGGCGTGGGCGTGTACACCGCGTTGGTGGTGGTGTTGTTCGGGTTGTAGCTGCCTGCCCCACCCGACCACACGATACCGCTGGCGATGGAATACGATCCGGCCAACGTGGTGGCCGCATTGTTCGCGCTCACGCTCTGGTCCGGACCTGCATTGGCGATCGGGGCCGTGGTGAAGGTGATCTGCACTTGATCAGCGACCGCTGCACAATTGCCGTTGCCCGTGGTGGTGGCCGTGAGCGTCACGGAACCGTTGGACACCTCGATCGCGGAGGGTGTATAGCTGATGTTCTGTGCCGTGCTGCCCGGACTGTAGAGGCCGCTTCCGCCGGACCATTGCACACCGGTGGCCACTGTGATGGCCGCGTTCAGCATGGCCGTCCCGTTGTTCCCGCAGAGGGTCTGGTCCGCACCGGCGTTCACCGTGGGCGCGGGCGTGATGGTGTAGTGTACCTGATCGGTCACCGCGTTGCACGTGCCGTTGCCGGCCGAGGTGAGGGTGAGCGTGAAACCACCTGCGGTGATCTCCGCCGCACTGGGCGTGTAGGTCGCGTTGAGCGTGATGCTGTTCGGGCTGAAGGTGCCCGTACCGCCGCTCCAAACGCCGCCGACAGCGCCGCTCACGCTTCCGTTGAGCATGACCGCGGGTGAATTCGCGCAGACCGTTCCATCCACGCCCGCGTTCACGATCGGGGCCGGGGTGTAGGTGATGATGCGTGTATCGCTGGCAGGTGTGCAGTTGCCGTTGCCCGTGGTGGTCAACGTGAGGGTCACCATGCCGGCGGCGATATCGCCCGGACCGGGGTTGTACGTTGCGTTCAACGTGTTGGCGTTCGGCGTGAAGGTGCCCGTGCCGCCGGTCCAGGTGCCGCCCGTGGCGATCACCACGCTACCGTTCAAGGCCACGGCGCCGTTGTTCGCACAGCGTGTCACATCAGGTCCCGCATTTGCGGAAGGCGCATCGGTGAAGCTGAGCACCACTTGGTCGGTCGCTGCATTGCAGAGGCCGTTGCCGGTGGTGGTGAGGGTGAGCGTGACACTGCCGTTGGTGATCTCCGTCGCCGTCGGCGTGTAGATCGCGCTCATATTGGTGGTGCTCGGATCGAAAGTGCCGTTGCCGCCACTCCAGATGCCGCCGGTGGCCACGGTGAAGGCACCGGACAGTGAGGTCACCGGATTGTTGGCGCAAAGCACGCGGTCGGATCCGGCATTGGCCGTAGGCGCAGGCGTGATGGAGTAGGAAACCTGGTCGCTCACTGCGGCGCAGTTACCGTTGCCCACCGTGGTCAAGGTCAAGGTCACACTGCCTGCGGTGCGCTCCGCTGCGCTCGGCGTGTACGTGGCGTTCAGCGTACTGCTGTTCGGGCTGTATGTGCCCGTGCCACCGCTCCAGATGCCACCGGAGGCACCGTTGACCACACCTGCCAAGCTGATCGCGGAGTTGTTGGCGCAGACGGTTCCGTTGATACCGGCATCCACCGTGGGTGCTGGCGTAAAGGTGATCAGCTTGCTGTCCGATACCAGGCCGCAGTTGCCGTTCCCGGTACTGGTCAAGGTGAGGGTCAGCGAACCGGCAGCGAGTTCCGAAGGTGTGGGTGTGTACACCGCATTGAGCGCGGTGTTGCTCGGGGTGAAGGAGCCCAGACCGCCGCTCCAGATGCCGCCCGTGGCTACCGTTACGGCGCCGTTCAAGGCCACGTTGGAGTTGTTCACGCAGACCGTCGCATCCGTTCCGGCATTCACCGTCGGCGCGGGCGTGAAAGCCAAGGTGATCACATCGGAGACCGCCACGCAGTTGTTGTTCCCGGTGGTGGTAAGGGTGAGCGTCACCGAGCCATTGGAGATCTCGTTCGCGGTGGGCGTATACGTCGCGTTCATGTTCGCCGCGCTCGGGCTGAAGGTGCCCGATCCGCCGCTCCAAACAGCACCGGTAGCAACCGTGAACCCGCCTGCCAACGTCGCCGTCGCATTGTTGGCGCACAGGCTCTGGTCCGGACCGGCATTCACCGTGGGCGCAGGTGTGATGGTCCAGGTCACTTGGTCGCTCACTGCGTTGCAAAGACCATTACCTGCGGAGGTCAAGGTCAAGGTGACCGTACCGGCGGCGCGCTCGGCGGCCGTCGGCGTATAGATCGCATTCAAGGTGGAGCTGTTGGGGTTGTACGTGCCATTGCCGCCACTCCAGATCGCTCCGCTGGCACCGCTCACGCTACCGGCCAATTGCATCGCAGGTGCATTCGCGCAAACGGAGCCATTCAACCCGGCATCCACGATCGGTGCGGGCGAGAAGGTGATCAGCTTGCTGTCCGAGACCACACCACAGTTGCCGTTGCCCGTGCTCGTAAGGGTAAGGGTCAGGCTGCCGCCGGCGAGTTCCCCGGGGGTCGGCGTGTAGGTGGCGTTCAGCGTGGTGTTGTTCGGGGTGAAGGAACCGGCACCGCCGCTCCACACACCGCCCGTGGCAATGCTCACGCTTCCGTTCAAGGCCACGTTCGCATTGTTCACGCACACGGTGGCATCAGCACCCGCGTTCACGGTAGGGGCAGGCGTGAAGTTCAACATCACCGCATCGGAGACCGCCACGCAATTGTTGTTGCCGGTGGTGGTCAAGGTCAAGGTCACGGAGCCGTTCGAGATCTCCGCCGCCGTGGGCGTGTAGGTCGCATTCACGTAGGAAGCGCTCGGGCTGTACGTGCCCAGGCCGCCGCTCCAGACAGCTCCGGTGGCCACGCTGAAGCTTCCGTTCAAGGTAGCAACGGCATTGTTCGCGCAGAGGCTTTGGTCAGCGCCGGCGTTCACCGTGGGGGCTGGGGTGATCAAGTAAGTGACCTGATCGCTCACCGCGTTGCAAAGGCCATTGCCGGTCGTGGTCAAGGTCAGCGTAACGGTACCTGCCGCGCGCTCAGCGGCGCTCGGCGTGTACACGGCGTTCAGCGTGGTGTTGTTCGGGTTGAAGGTGCCCGTGCCACCGCTCCAGGTAGCACCGGTAGCACCCGTGACCACACCGGCCAATGTGATGGCCGAGGCATTGGCACAAACGGTTCCGTTGGCACCGGCATCCACCGTGGGCGCTGGCGTAAAGTTCACGCTCACCGTATCCTTCACGGCGTTGCAATTGCTATTGCCCGTGGTCGTCAATACCAAGTTCAGCACTCCGTTGGCGATCTCCGTCGCGGTAGGTGTATAGGTCGCATTGAGCGCTGTGTTGTTCGGATTGAAGGAACCGGCACCACCGCTCCACACACCGCCGGAGGCCACGGTCACACTTCCGTTCAGTGCCACGTTCGCGTTGTTCGCGCAACGGATAATGTCCGCCCCGGCGTTCGCAGTGGGCATTGGTGTGAACGTCAATACCATCGCATCGGACACCGCCACGCAGTTGTTGTTCCCGGTGGTGGTCAGCGTCAGGGTCACCGAACCGCTGCCGATCTCCGCAGCCGTGGGCGTGTAGGTGGCGCTCATGCTGGAGGCGCTGGGGCTGAACGTGCCCGCGCCGCCGCTCCAGCTGGCGCCCGTGGCCACCGTGAAGCTTCCCGCGAGGGTCGCCACTGCGTTGTTCGCGCAAAGGCTCTGATCGGCACCCGCGTTCACGGTCGGTGCCGGGGTGATCAAGTACGTCACTTGGTCGCTCACCGCGTTGCACAGGCCATTGCCCGTGGTGGTCAAGGTGAGCGTCACCGTGCCTGCCGTGCGTTCCGCAGCACTCGGTGTGTACACCGCGTTCAGGGTGGTGTTGTTCGGGTTGTAGGTGCCCGTGCCGCCGCTCCATGTGGCTCCCGTGGCACCGTTCATCGTACCGGCCAAGGTGATCGCGCTGGCGTTGGCACAGACAGTTCCATTGGGTCCGGCATCCACCGTGGGGGCCGGCGTGAAGTTGATGGCCTTGGTGTCCGTTACCGCCGAGCAGTTGTTGTTGCCCGTGGTGGTCAAGGTCAGCGTCAGGATGCCCGCAGAGATCTCCGCGGCTGTTGGAACATAGGTCGCGTTGAGGGCCGTGTTGTTGGGCGTGAACGATCCCGCACCGCCGCTCCACACACCGCCCGTGGCGATCGTTACGCTGCCGTTCAGGACCACGTTCGGGTTGTTCGCGCAACGCGTCACATCCGCCCCGGCATTGGCCGTAGGTGCAGGCGTGAAGGTCAGTACCATCGCATCGGAAACGGCGATGCAGTTATTGTTGCCCGTGGTCGTTAAGGTCAGCGTCAATGATCCATTGGAGATCTCCGCTGCCGTAGGTGTATAGGTCGCGTTCACGTTCGATGCGCTGGGGCTGAAGGTGCCCGCACCACCGCTCCATGTGGCGCCCGTGGCCACCGTGTAGGTGCCGGCCAAGGTGGCAACCGCGTTGTTGGAGCAAAGGCTCTGGTCGGGGCCCGCATTCACCGTAGGAGCAGGCGTGATCGTCCAGGTCACCTGGTCGCTTACCGGATTGCACAGGCCGTTGCCGGCCGAGGTCAAGGTCAAGGTGACAGTGCCTGCGGTGCGCTCAGCGGCCGTCGGCGTGTAGATCGCGTTCAGCGTGGTGTTGTTCGGGTTGTATGTCCCGTTGCCACCGCTCCAGATGCCGCCCGTGGCACCGCTGACGCTTCCTGCCAGTTGCATGGCCGGTGCATTGGCGCAAACGGAGGCATTGGGACCCGCGTTCACGATCGGCGCAGGCGTGAAAGTGATCAACTTGTTATCCGATACCACCCCGCAGTTCGCATTGCCCGTGGTGGTAAGCGTGAGGGTCAAGCTGCCGCCGGCAAGTTCCGCGGAGGTCGGGGTATAAGTGGCATTGAGCGTGGTGTTGTTCGGCGTGAAGGATCCCGCGCCGCCGCTCCAAACACCGCCGGTGGCAACTGTAACACTGCCGTTCAGCACCACGTTCGCATTGTTCACACAGAGCGTCACATCCGCTCCGGCATTCGCCGTGGGAGCAGGCGTGAAGTTCAGGACGACCGCATCAGAAACCGCCACGCAATTGTTGTTGCCGGTGGTGGTCAAGGTCAGTGTCAATGATCCGTTGGCGATCTCCGCCGCTGTGGGCGAGTATGTTGCGTTCACGCTGGATGCATTCGGGCTGAACGTGCCCGCACCACCGCTCCATGAAGCGCCCGTGGCCACCGTGTAGCTTCCGGAAAGCGTCGCCACAGCGTTGTTCGCGCAAAGACTTTGGTCAGGGCCCGCATTCACTGTCGGTGCTGGCGTGATCAGGTGGGTCACTTGGTCGCTCACCGCGTTGCACAGGCCATTGCCCGTGGTGGTCAGGGTGAGGGTCACCGTGCCTGCGGTGCGCTCGGCAGCGCTCGGCGTGTACACAGCGTTCAGGGTCGTGTTGTTCGGGTTATAGTTGCCTGTGCCACCGCTCCAAATGACACCCGTGGAGCCGTTCATCACACCTGCCAAAGTGATGGCACTGGCGTTGGCGCAGACCGTACCATTAGGCCCTGCATTCACAGTTGGTGCTGGCGTGAATGTGATCTGTTTGGTGTCCGTTACTGCCGAGCAGTTGTTGTTGCCCGTGGTGGTCAAGGTCAACGTAAGGATCCCGCCGGAGATCTCCGTTGCGGTCGGCGTGTAGGTGGCGTTGAGCGCCGTGTTGTTCGGCGTGAAGGAACCTGCTCCCCCGCTCCAAACACCGCCCGTGGCGACCGTTACGCTGCCGTTCAGCACCACGTTCGCATTGTTCGCGCAACGTGTCACATCGGCTCCGGCGTTCGCCGTAGGTGCAGGCGTGAAATTCAACACCACTTGATCGGTAACAGCAACGCAGGTGTTGTTGCCGGTGGTGGTGAGGGTGAGGGTAACGGAACCGCTCGATATTTCCGAGGCCGTGGGCGTGTAGGTCGCATTCACGTTGGAAGCGCTCGGGCTGAACGTGCCCATGCCGCCGCTCCACGTGGCACCTGTGGCCACCGTGTAGGAACCCGCCAAGGTGGCTGCTGGATTGTTCGAGCAAAGGCTCTGGTCCGGACCGGCATTTACCGTAGGTGCCGGAGTGATCGTCCAGGTCACTTGGTCAGTTACCGCATTGCAAAGTCCGTTGCCGGCAGAGGTCAAGGTGAGTGTTACCGTTCCTGCCGCGCGCTCCGCAGGTGTTGGCGTGTATACCGCGCTCAGCGTGGTGTTGTTCGGGCTGTACGTCCCGTTGCCACCGCTCCAGATGCCACCCGTGGCACCGCTGACGCTACCGGCCAGCTGCATGGCTGAAGCATTGGCACAAACGGAACCGTTCGGACCCGCATTCACGATCGGGGCCGGTGAGAAGGTGATCGTGCGGCTATTGCTTGCCGGGTTGCAGGTGCCGTTGCCCGTGGTGGTCAAGATCAGCGTGACCTGCCCCGCCGCGATCTCGGCCGCTGTGGGTGCATAGCTCGCGTTCAAGGTGGTGTTGTTCGGGGTGAAGACGCCCGTACCTCCGCTCCACGCGCCACCAGTGGCCACGGTCACACTTCCGTTCAATGCTACCGTTGCATTATTCGCGCACACCGTGGTGCTGGCCCCGGCATTGGCCGTTGGCGCAGGTGTGAAGGTCAGAAGCACTTGGTCGCTTACGGCGCTGCAAAGTCCGTTGCCCGTGGTGGTAAGGGTGAGCGTGGCCGTACCTGTGGACACTTCCGCAGCGGAAGGCGTGTAGGTGGCGTTCATGTTGGTGGTGCTCGGGTCGAAGCTGCCTGCTCCGCTCCATACGGCGCCGGTGGCAATGGTGAAGCTTCCGTTCAAGGTGACGGCTGCATTGTTTCCGCAGACCACACGGTCCAGGCCCGCATTCACCGTGGGCGCAGGCGTGATCGTCCAGGTGACCTGATCGCTCACTGCGTTGCAGGTTCCGTTGCCCACTGAGGCCAGGGTCAAGGTCACGGAGCCCGCTGCACGTTCTGCCGCCGTGGGCGTGTAGATCGCGTTCAGCGTGGTGTTGTTCGGGTTGTAGGTCCCGTTGCCTCCGCTCCAGATGCCGCCCGTGGCACCCGTAACGCTACCCGCCAATTGCATCGCCGGTGCATTGGCACAAACGGAAGCATTCGGCCCTGCATTCACTACGGGGGCCGGTGTAAAGCTGATGGTGCGGCTGTTCGAAACGGCCAAGCAGTTGCCGTTGCCCGTAGTGGTCAACGTGAGCGTTACCGTACCGGCCGCGAGCTCCCCCGCAGTGGGGGTATAGCTGCCGGAAAGGGAAGTGTTGTTGGGCGTGAAGCTGCCGTTGCCTCCGCTCCAAACGCCACCGGTGGCTCCGGCCACGCTGCCGTTCAAGGCAATGGTGGCATTGTTCACACAGGCCGAGCTGTTCGCCCCGGCATTCACCGTGGGGGCAGCCGTGAAGGCCAACACCACTTGGTCGCTGGTCGCCAGGCAATTGTTATTTCCCGTGGTGGTCAGCGTAAGGGTCACTGAGCCGTTCGCGATCTCCGCCGCAGTGGGCGTGTAGGTCGCGCTCATGTTGGTGGTGCTCGGATCGAAGCTGCCGTTACCACCGCTCCATACCCCACCGGTCGCGAGGGTGAAGCTTCCGTTCAGGGAGGCCACGGGGTTGTTCGCGCACAGGATCTGGTCCGCTCCGGCATTGGACGTGGGTGCAGGCGTGATCGAATACGTCACCTGATCGCTCACCGCGTTGCAATTGTTGTTGCCCGCGGAGGTCAACGTGAGCGTAACCGTTCCTGCCGTGATCTCCGCTGCGCTCGGGGTATAGGTGGCGTTCAACGTGGAAGCACCAGGGTTGTACGTACCCGTTCCGCCGCTCCATACACCACCCGTGGCACCCGTCACCGAGCCGCTCAAGGAGATGGCCGCCGCATTGGCGCAGACCGTTCCATTAACACCGGCGTCCACGACCGGTGCAGGAGTGAAGCTGATCGTTCGGCTACTGGTGGCCGGAAGGCAATTGCCGTTGCCCGAGGTGGTCAGGATCAACGTCACGGAACCGTTCGCGATCTCTGCCGCAGTGGGCGTGTAGGTCGCGTTCAGTGTAGTGTTGTCCGGGTTGAAGGAGCCCGTTCCGCCGCTCCACACACCGCCGGTGGCCACGGTCACGCTGCCGTTCAAGGCGATGTTCGCATTGTTGGCACAAACCGAGGAATTCGCCCCCGCATTGGCCGTGGGCGACGTGGTGAAGCTCAGCTGCACTTGGTCGGTGACGGCCAAGCAGTTGCCATTACCGGTGGAAGTGAGCGTGAGTACGAGCGATCCACTGGCGATCTCCGCTGCCGTGGGCGTATAGGTGGCGTTCACATTGGTCGTGCTGGGATCGAAGGTGCCTGCACCGCCGCTCCACACGGCGCCGGTGGCTACGGTGAAGCTGCCATTGAGCGCGGTGCCCGCATTGTTGGCACAAAGCACTTTGTCCGCACCGGCATTCACGGTGATCGCCGGGGTGAAGGTCACCAGCATACTGTCCTTCACGGCATCGCACACCCCATTGCCGGTGGTGGTCAGGTAGATCCACACCGACCCCGCTGTGATCTCCGCTGCGGTGGGCGTGTAGTTGGCGTTAAGGTTGGAATTCGAGGGAAGGAAGCTGCCCGCACCGCCGGTCCACACACCACCTACCGCGTTCAACACACTGCCGCTGAGGGCAACCCCTGGGTTGTTGGTACAAACGAATTGATCGGCCCCGGCGTCGGGGATCGGCTTGGGGCTGAACGTCAGCGTCATCTCATCCTCTTGCGGAGTGCAATGCCCCGTGGAAGTGAGCTTCAGCGTTACACTGCCCAAGGCGATGTCGCCGATGCTGGGTTCATAGGTGGCATTGAGGGCGGTTGCGCTCGGTTGGAAGGTGCCACTGCCCGTGGAGGTCCAGATCCCCGTGGTGCTTCCGCCGGATACGGTTCCGGTAAGGGTGGCACTTTCACCGGCGCACAGGTTCTGATCGATCCCGGCGTTCACATCGATCTTGCCGGAGAATTCCGAGAAGAAACCGTAGCGGCAGCCCGATCCGGCACCACCATTGATCACCCCTAGGGAGAACACATCGGAGGTGTTGCTCACGATGATCGCCTGGTTCACCGGAACTTGCGTAGTGTTGTACTGGATCCGAGCCGCCATCCATTCACCGCCGGTGCCGGGCACCGTTACAAAGGCCGATCCCGGTATGGTCGCCGTGCCGGGACCGGTGACCACGAAGTCGTCTTCCGAGCCGGCGCGCACCAACAGGTTCAGAAAGAAGCCCTCACTGGTGGACCGTGTTACCCCCACCTGCTGGCTGCCCGCACAATTCAATGGAGGCAGGATGGCCATCCCCATTTCGCAACCAAAGCCGGTAACATGGATCGCATACACCGGCTTCGAGGCCGTCATGTACGTGGCATTGTTGGCCGCCCCGCTCAGGTAGTCCATGTCGTGGCGGTAGTACTGCCCCGCGAAGAGCGTGGCCACGGGCGTGCTGCCCCCATCGATGTAGATCTTGGTGTTGTTCTCAACCGCCATCAGGAACACCGACTCGTCACCCGTGGCATACAAGGCCCCTTTAACCGCCACATATTCTGTCCCAAGGATCTCCACGGGGACGATCTGGTCCATCATCAGATCATAGCAGCCGCCGGAAGGGTTGTGGTTGGAGTCGTCCTTGATGGAGATGGCGATGGGCTTGTCCGAAAGCACTGCCGCACCGGAAGGGTGCGTGGTGGGGTCCGTGTAATTGCTGTAGTTCGTGTTCGCGCAGGAATAGGTCTGCCCTTGGTTCAGCACGATCATGAACGGCGTCTGCGCAGCATGGCCGTCAACGGCCACCGGGGAATTGATCAGCACGGTGGTGTTGTCCTCCGTGGCCACGATCTCAAAGGAGGCGAACGCCTTATTGGTATTGTTCCCGAAATCATGGTTATGGAACGGTGCATGCTTGTGCAGAGGGATGTAGAACTCCGTACCCAGACCGTTGGCACCCTTCAGGGCGAGTATGTCCGGATTGTTCGTGTTGCTGACCTCATAGTAGCAGGTGATGTCCGTTGTGGAAGTAATGTGCAGACCCGTGTTGCAAATGGCGTTGGTAGGGCGCGTTTCCAACTGTGCTTTCAGGGAGGTCATGTTGTACCGCACCGAACTGTTCGCTGCAACGTTCAGTACGATCGGTGCACCCCCATTGAAACCTGCGTTCGCAGGCTGGGAAATGGTAACGGTGGCCGCAGCATTACCGGCGGTCACGTTGAAAAAGATCGGTTCGTCGCCCGGGTTATTGTGCAGCAGGGTCACATCAGGCGGTGCCACCCAGAACTCGGTACCCGTCTGTGCCTTTACCGCAAATGGAGCCAGGGCCAGAAGAAGAAGAACCAATGCTTGTCTCATGATGCTTGAAACTGCTCACTTCCCAAAGAGAAAGTGGAATGCGGCCCGTTTACGCGGGCATGTGGGCTAGGGTTCGCATTCGTCGGGAATTTTGCGCGACTCATCGAAATTCCAATGATCAGGGAACCAACTTTTATACTCGCTGTTCCTGGCCCGGGCATCGAACCCGTATCCCTGTCGACGAAAACATTCTTACTGACGACCAGTGGTGTTGTACCCTCCTTTGCTGTGATCGGTTCATATACCTTTGATCTCCGTTCGTATAGCAGGAATGTCACCCCCATACTCCATCACTGGGTCGTTCATGACCGCATTCGCCTGCGCAGCATACATCCTCGGGGCACAATCAGCCCAAGCCAACCGCAGTTGCGATCCGGCAGAGATAGATAGCGTGATCACCAATAGCCCTCTCTGCGCAGGGGATCACATCAATTTATCCGTGATCGCATCCGGGGACATCATCGGTTATTCATGGGAAGGACCTGGAACCGGTACGTCTTTCAGTTTCACCCCTGAATACTCCTTCAGCTTCCAGATCCTCGGGGATTATACCATCATCGTATATGGGGATTGCGGGAATGATACTGCCGTGGTCACCATCACCGCACAAGGAGCCGGAGCTGGCCAGGACAATACACTAGATATCTGTGATAATGGCCCCCCAAAGGACTTGGAGGACGCCCTTGGGGTCCATGCTACTGGAGGCACGTGGGCGTACGACGAATTACCCCATAGCGGGATCTACACGCCAGGTATTGATGAACCTGGTGAATACGTATATACATCTCCCTTCCCGGCCACCTGTCCGGGAACCTCACAAACCGCTACCATCACCGTGGTGGAGGTGACTGTTGGCCCCAACGCGCAGCGGAACATTTGCGAAAGTGATAGTGCATTCGACCTGATGGAAGCACTGGCCACGGATGTAACTCCGGGTGGAGAATGGAGTTACTTGGTCTTCCTTTCCCTTGAACCGCATAGCGGGATCTATGATCCGAGCATCGACTCATCCGGGACCTTCCGCTATTCGGTACAAGGCTGCGTGGCCTCGGTGATCATGGTTGAGGACCCCCTCCTCGCTTGGTTCGAGGACTTGGATGGTGATGGTTTCGGTGATCCCTTGGTGATGGAATGGAGTTGCTATCCAATACCGGGATACGTGGCCGACAGCACGGACAACTGTATCGGCGTTATGGGAAAAACGGGGGAACCGTGTGATGATGGCCTACCGGAGACCGTGGACGATGTGATCACGGATTCCTGCACGTGTGAAGGCGAGCTCCCCACAGCCATCGTGACCACAGTTGATCAACCTACACCCTTTACGATCTGGCCCAACCCCAATAGTGGCGATCAGCTATACCTCCGCATTGCCGACATCGGCCCAGCCGAGGTACGCATCTTCGATGCCACGGGTAGACTACATCTATCTGAACAGGTGCTTTTGCAGGGCGATGAAGCCCCCATCCGGATACCGCTGGGGCCAACCCTGGCCCAAGGCCTCTACCTCATTCAGGTCACTGCTGCTGGTGGCTCCGGCACCATACCGCTCGTGATCCGATAAGTGCCCCTGGAAACCCCGGCACAACTTTCTTCGTTCAATGGCCCGTTCCAATCGACGGACCATGAAAAAAGAACTACTGATCCTTGCGGCATGCTTCTCCGGCGCAGCGTTCGCCCAATCCGATGATGTAGCAACAGTGCATCGTTCCACGGCAGTTCAGCAGGTGGGCCAGGAAATGAAAGCCTCAGCCTATGAGTTGGTCTCTTTTGTGGCCAACGCCATGAGTGGCGATGGCATCAGCCTATACTGGAACACTGCGGCAGAGGTTCCCAACACGACTTTCATTGTGGAGCGCTCTTCCGACCGCATGAACTGGAGAACCGCCTTCACGCAGGATGGCGAAGGGGATCACAGTGGGTACAGCGCTTACAAGGTGATGGATATGGCCCCATTACCAGGTATATCCTACTATCGTTTGATCGCGACCTCGAATGGCCACGAACTGGAGGTCTCCGATGACTTCGCCGTGGAGTACAACCCGGTCCCCTCGCTGCGGATCAAAGGTGATCGCGATCCGGGGCGTTTCACGGTTCTGGGCGATGGATCCATCAGCGACGTACAGCTATTGAACAACCGTGGCCAGTTCATGCAGATGGACCTCAACTATAGCGGGGCCCAGGTGTTCGTGCGCACCGAAGGTTTGGAGCCTGGCACCTATTTCGTGCAGGCCACAGTGAACGGCAACCCTGTACTCCGCACCGTGCTGGTGACAGCCTCCGGGGTGATCGGGGGGTAATGCAAGAAGCTGGTTCAATGGTCTTCCATCGCATGGTGCAGACCCGGAGGAACACGTAGGCTGGAAACCTGGGGATTCCCGAGCACGACGGTCTTTCCGTTCATCGTACAGCACTGGCGATATCGCTGTGGAAGTTGAGGATGCAATTGAGGCGCTCGCCGCAATTGTACTGGGCCAGTGCACGCTCCGGTCCGTTCTCGTCGAATAGTGTCCCGATGTTCTCATACACCAATCCCAATTGCCGAAAGTTCCCGGTAGCGATCAGCACTTCGTTTGCCACTCCAGGGCTTGCCAGGTATCTCCTCAAGCAGTTAGCCTGCTTGTTCGGCCGCTTCAGGACCGGCTCCATGCCCAGTGCTTCATTCAGGAAGCAAGCGCCTCGACGTAGTCACCTGTTTTACTATAACTCACGCCGATGGAATAACGCAGGCCTGCAATGCTGCTGCTGTCATGTGACGCCTCCGCGTGATCGAGTGCTTTAAGGAAGTACTCAATGCGCCTATATCATCACCTCGTTTCTCAGCCAAAGAACCCAAGTTGGCCAATGCCGGGGCTATATCCTCGCGATCCCCGATCCACTTGAACAGCGTCAACACCTTTTGCATGTGCACCTCGGCGCTATCCAACTTGTTGCCTCATTTCATGGCCTTCTTCAAGATGAAGAGGTGACAACTGTCATCACTCGATCCGTGATCCACCTCCCCCGTTACCTTGGCCCAAGCCTTGCAGCCCCACCGCCACATGCGCCGCCCTCTCCTCTTCCTGCTGATCGCTGCCGCATTGGGCGTGTGCTCGGCGCTGATCCATGAGCGATCACCCCAGGAACGATTGACCACTGCGGCGGCGGAACTACAGCGGCGGATCGATCAGGCTTCCTTGCGGTTGTTGGCCCGCGCGCAGCACGCGCTGGACACGGACACCGTGCCGATGGACGAGGGCCATGCACCCGGCGAGGGGGGACTACGCCTCTACACGGACTCCATCGTCACGGCCTGGACCGACCATGCGCCCATCACAGATGCCGCCTTGGACACCGCGCGTGCCGCGCACCTCACCCTTCCCGATGGCACATACCTGCATGCGTTCGTCTCCCAGGGCCATCGCAGTGTTCATGCGGTGCAGCGGCTGTGGTTCAAGCCTCCGTTCGAGAACCAGTACCTGCGTAACCAGTTCGATGCGGGGTTCACATTGACCACCGGGGTCATCGCGGAACAAGGCCCGGGACTGGGACCCGTGGTACGCGATGCTGATGGCAACGTGATGCTGCGCCTGCAGTGGACGGATGATATGGCGATGCCCGGTGCGCGCTCCTTGTTGTCGCTGTTGTTCGCCCTTGCGGGGATCATCTGTGCGGTCGTCGCGCTGTGGTTGGCGGCCATGGCCTTGCACCGCGCTTGGGTTTCATCGCTGCTCTTCGTCACCGTGCTCTTGGGCGCCCGTATCGCCACCTTGGCGCACGGCACCTTCGATGCGTTGGCCAATTATCCACTGTTCGACCCATCCCTCTTTGCATCCTCGTTCTTCATGCCCTCCTTGGGCGACCTGCTGATCAATACGGCCGTGCTGTTGTGCGTCGCCCTGTTCCTGCACCGGGCCTTGCACCGGGCCCGAACACCCGTACGTCCGTGGCCGCTGGTCATCGGGGCGGCGGCCGTGCTCTTCTTCTGCGCCGGTGGCATCGGCTCGGTGATGATCGCTTTGGTACATGACAGTAGCGTGAGCCTTGACCTCTTCCGTGTGCAGGGTTTTGATGGATACAGCCTCGCTGCGCTGATCGCGATCGGCGTGCTGCTGTTCGCATGGTGCGTGCTGGCCGATGCCGCCGTGCGCCTGCTCTCCCCCACCCTGCCGGGACCTCAAAAATTGGGGCTGATCGTGCTTGCCTGCGCGGTGCTGGTCGCGATCAACCACTATGCTGGCAATTACGATCTGATGCTTGCGCTCTGGCCCCTGCCCGTGCTATGGCTACTGGACCGCATGCGGCGGCGCCCCGGCACCATCCCCGCCCTGCTGCTTATCGCCACCCTCGCCCTCATCACAGCGCACGTGCTGAACCGACAGACCTTCAAACGCATTCAGCTGGATCGCGAAACGCTGGCCGAAACCGCCACCACGCGGGAAGACCCGGTGATCGAACTGCTCTTCGATGAGGCCAAAAGGGAAATGGAGAAGGATGTAACACTGCTCACTTGGGTACGCAGCGGCACACCTTGTTCTTCCTCTGATCTGGACCGCCTCGTGCGCCAGCCCTTCTTCACCGGGTACTGGGACCGGTACGACCTGCGGCTCCATTTGATCCCGGAAAAGGGTCCCTATTGTTCCACCTCGCCTGATGCCGCCTCTTCGGCAAAACTCATCGCCGACCGGTTCGAGCAGGGCGTGCCAGCCGGGAAACACAACGACCTGCGCATCACGGATCGACCTGGCGAGGATGCACTGTACATGGGCCATCTCTGGCTGGATAGCACACAGCTGTTCGTGGAACTGCGTCCGCGCTTGGTCGCGGACGGGCTGGGATTCCCGGAACTCCTCTTGGCCGGGCAGCGCCCTTCACCCTTTAAGCCCGGTCGGTTCGTGCGAGCGCGCTATGAGCGCGGGGTGCTCACCTCCTCTTCCGGCCCTTTTGTCTTTCCCATTTCGTGGAAAAGGCCCATCCCACCGGACGGGTTGCATTGGATCGACAACGGGTATGATCTGCTCGCCCAGGGTGACCCCCATGGCGCGCTCCTTGTGTTGGGCACGCGGATCCCCAGCTGGTGGGATCACGTCACCACCTTCTCTTACCTTTTCCTGTTCTTCTGTCTACTGGCGGCCATGGTGGGCGGGATCGGCCTTCTCTTCAGTAAGGATCGTACCGTGACCATGGGTATCAGCGGGAAGGTGCGCTTGGGCGTGGCCGGTTTCGCCATCGTCAGCCTGCTGATCTTCACCTTCGGTATGCGCCGCATGCTCGATGTGCGCCAGGAGCAACGCAGCTCCCGAACACTGGACGAACGCTCTCGCGGGGTGCTGGCCGAACTGCGCCAAACCCTGCGCGGGGAGGGTGTACTGGCACCTTCCATGACGCCCTATCTGGACCACCTCCTGGGTAATCTCAGCAACGTGTTCTTCACCGACCTTACGCTGTATGACCCCAAGGGAGTGCTCTTCGCCACCTCACGTGAACAGGTGTTCAACACAGGGCTACTCGGCCGGCGGATGGACCCGCGCGCCTACCAGCGCCTCGCCGTGGAAGGCGCCTCGTCCTTCATACATGGTGAGCATATCGGTACCGCCACATTCAGCACCGCCTATATGCCGTTCCGGAACGACCAAGGCGAAGTGCTTGCCTACTTGGCACTCCCCTATTTCGCCCGCCAAGGAGAGGTGGAACAGGAGCGGGCGGCAGGCTTCGTTGCCTTGGTGAATCTTTTCACCCTGCTCTTCCTGCTGAGCGTGGTGGCAGCAGCCTTGATCACCCATTGGACCACCCGACCCCTGGAATTGCTGCGTCGTGGCTTGGAACGTATCGGACTCGGTGCCCGCAATGAACCGATCAATTACCGAGGCAACGATGAGCTGGGGCAATTGGTGAGCGTATATAACCGCAAGGTGGATGAGTTGCGCGAAAGCGCGATGAAGCTGGCCCGCAGCGAACGGGAAAGCGCTTGGCGCGAAATGGCCAAGCAGGTGGCGCACGAGATCAAGAACCCGTTGACGCCGATGAAGCTCAACATCCAACAGTTCCAGCGCACATGGTCGCCGGAACTGCCCGATGCCAAGGCCCGGCTGGACCGGTTCAGTGATGGACTGGTGCAGCAGATCGAGGCCCTGAGCCGCATCGCCGGGGAATTCTCCGACTTCGCGCAGATGCCGCGGGCACGACCGGAGCAGGTGGACCTGAACGAGGCCGCTGCTGCCGCAACGGCGCTCTTCGCTGCCGATCCCAGTGCCGAAGTTGTGCTTCACCCCGGGCCTTCGTTGCTGGTCTCCGCGGATCGGGAGCATCTCCAACGGGCCTTCACCAACCTGATCAAGAATGCGCTCCAAGCCATGCCGGAGGGGCGATCCGGACGTGTGGAGGTGAAGCTCCGCAGGGCGGGCAACTCCGCCGTGGTGGAAGTGCGCGATAACGGGACGGGTATAGACCTGGCTGATCGGGAACGCATCTTCCAGCCCAGCTTCACCACCAAGAACAGTGGCATGGGGCTGGGTTTGGCCATCGTGCAACGCATGGTGGAGAATGCGGGTGGATCCGTGCGTTTCGAGACTTCGACCACACCTGGAGGTACGGGCACTTCCTTCTTCGTGGAATTACCGCTGGTTGTGAATTGACCCCAACTGTTCCATCCCGATCTTCCCGGGAGTGCGCAACGGAGCGCAACGAAAGCCAAGAGGCACATGCCTCTGACATGCAGGCGACTGGAGCCGACAAGAGCAAGTGGCACTGTTTCCCTGGACCATTATCTTTGAACAAAGACTTTTGGCCATGACCGCAGTGCAGCTCCGGACCGAATTGAAAAAGCTCATCGACCAGACGAATGACATCGGGTTTCTTGAGCAGATAAAACAACTGCTGTTAAGGCCTGAGGTGGATCACGCTGCGTTTGTGGAAATGAACCGCATGGCTGACTTGAGCGACGAAGCGATCGCCAAAGGTGAGGTATACACGCACGAGGAAGTGGCGGAACATCTTCGGAGCCGCAGGAAGCTGAAATGAAGTTGGAATATGCAAAGCCTGCACGCCAGCGATTGGCTGAAATTGAGGACTACATAGCGTTGCAAGGATCGCCAAAAGCTGCGGCCCGTTTGGTGGACGGTTTAATGACCAAAGCATTGGGCCTGCTGGACCACCCGAAAAAAGGCAAGCCGGAGAAATTTCTCGCTCACCGGGGCAAAGGCCATAGGAGCCTCCGCGAAGGCCGCTTCCTGATCATCTATTACTTGGACGAGGACACGATCTATAGCACGGACTTTTTCGACACCAAGCAACACCCCGCGCACATGCGCGGATGAGCCGGATACCTTTGCCGGCCCACAACCGCCATTCCACAACCGCATGTCCGATCAAAATCTCCTCACCAGCGATGCCAACGGCATCCGCACCATCACCATCAACCGGCCAGAGCAACTGAACGCGCTCAACCGCGCCACCATCGGCGAGCTGGACCAAGCCTTGACAGCGGCTGAGGCCGACAAGACCGTCCGCGTGCTGATCATTACCGGGAGCGGTCCCAAGGCTTTTGTAGCTGGGGCCGACATCAAGGAGTTCGCGCACTTTTCCGTGGAAGAAGGCAAACTACTGAGTGCTGAAGGCCACAAGCAGCTATTCGACCACGTGGAGCACCTGAACAAGCCGGTGATCGCCGCAGTGAACGGATTTGCCCTGGGCGGAGGATTGGAACTGGCGATGAGCTGCCACTTTCGCGTGGCCAGCGACAACGCACGCATGGGCCTGCCGGAAACGAGCCTCGGCGTGATCCCCGGCTACGGTGGCACACAACGCCTCGCGCGCCTCGTGGGCAAGGGCAAGGCCATGGAGATGATCTTCACCGCAGGCATGATCAAGGCCGACGAAGCCCTGCAATGGGGACTGGTGAACCACGTTGTACCGCAGGACCAGCTCTTGGCCAAGTGCAACGAGCTCGCCACCGCGATCATGAAGAACTCCCCCACCGGGCTGGCCGCCGCCATCCGCGCCGTGAACGCCGGTTACGAGCCGGGCACCGATGGCATGCAGCGCGAGATCGAGGAATTCGGGAAATGCTTCGGGACTGCGGATTTCAAGGAAGGGACCACTGCTTTCCTTGAGAAGCGGAAACCAGAATTCAAGGGGGCGTAAAAATTCCATGAACACCGTTTCAATTATTGGGCTCGTACTAACCAGTTCTGTCCTTGCTGCAGGAATCTCATCGCTAGTGAGTTGGCGTATTAGCACATTGAATTACAAGCGCGAGTATTACAAGAAGTTGATAGACCGGCGCCTTGCCGCTTTTGATGAGGTTGAGAAGGTTGTTGCAGACTTGAACACTTTTGTCCAGCGACAAGATGGAACTCTTTGTCCGTTCATGTGCCTTGGTGGTCCCATTCGATGGGATGCCTTTCGTTTCAAGCTTTTCAGCGCACAGGAAAATAGGCTTTGGCTTGGCAAAAAGACTTCTTCGTCCCTGACAGACTTAAACGTTTTTGTCATTGACTTCGATTCTGAAGTCACTGGAAATTCTGCCCCACAAAACGCCTTGGAGGTTCTTGGAGCAGCGAATGCTTCCCGATTTCGAGAATTCAAGTATAGGCTGCACGATGCGATAAACGAAGACCTTCGTGAGATGACAGACATAA
>JAHBUL010000024.1 GCA_019638085.1 Flavobacteriales bacterium
GGGATGATTTCGCTTCCGGCTCCGTGTCGCCTGCCGTCCCCTCGGCCAACCCGAACTACGGTAGTTCACACAGCTTCTGCCTGCCTACGGGCCCTGCTAACATCGCCCCCACCGAGTGCGGCATCTTCAACAACGCACTGGGCAATAAGGTGTATGCCAACAAGGTCATCGGTGCATCGAACTACCAGTTCGAGTTCTCCGATCCCGATGCCGGATTCATGCGCCGCATTGCACGCCCGTACAACTACGTACACTTCTGGGACATGGTCACCAATCCGTTGATACCCGGCGTGAAGTACTTCGCACGGGTGCGCACCGACCGCGATGGACCCATGCAGCAGGCTCACTTCGGAAGTGGCTGCGAGATGGGCTTGGGTGCGCCCCAGGTGGTTACCTGCTCGGAGCTGATCCAAGCACCTGCCTATGGACACTCCTGCGACGAGACCCGCACCTTCAACACCAACAACAGCTTCATCTATGCTAAACCGGTAGTGGGTGCAACGGAGTACCAGTTCCGCATCACCAACGGTGGGGAAGGCTATGATCAGACCTTCACCCGCAGCACCTACATCCTGCAGTTGAAATGGAACCCCAACGTGGCACCCCTGCTGCAGGACGGGTACACCTACAACGTGGAGATCAACGTGAAGGTGAACGGTGTGTATAGTGGTTTCTGCCCCAGCAGCTGCACCATCACCATCAATAACAGTGGCAACCGCCCAGAGGCCAGCATAAGCAAACACGCGGGCACTACCACCATGTGGCCAAACCCGGTGCGCGATGGACAGATCAACTTGAACATCGATGGACTCTTGGATGCTGAAAAGCAGATCACCGTGGATATCCAGAATATCCATGGTAAGCAGGTCTTTGCCAAGGAGTTCGGAAACTCAGGTGAACGCTTCAACACCATTCTCAACCTCAGCAGCGAGATCGCCAGTGGGGTGTATATGGTGAACATTACCGTCAACGGGGAACGTACCGTGCAGCGCTTGAGCATCATCCGGTAGGCTTCGGCACATCGGACCCTGAGACTTCGGTCCTGAGATTCTCGAAGGGCCGGTGGCACTAGAAGGGTCGAAGGATCGAAGAACCAACCAAAGCCGCAGGGCCGTTCCGAAAGGGGCGGTCCTTTTAGCTTTCAAATCGTTCTATTCCGGAACTAATTCCGGACCTGTGGCTGCGAGAATGAGGACATCGAGAAAAAGTTGCCTCATTTCGGTCCATCCATTACTTTGCCGCCTGACAATTCTCCATTCATCAAGCCCCAACCTTGAATGACATTTCCCAAACTCCCGATCGGAAGGCTCACTGCTGCTGCATTTTTCGCGATACTTTTTATTTCCACCACCGTCACGCGAGCGCAAGATGTGATACCATCCTCCGTTGATATCCGTGTGGTCCAAGGTGCCACATCCGACCAGCTGCTGCTTCAAATAAAATCGCACAGCACAGAGGATTTCGGGGGTGTGCTGAGTGCCCTGACCGTGACCATCCGATACGACAACACCGCTGGTGTCGCACTTGGGGCCGGTACAAGTTTCTGCAATGCGTGGAGTTCGTTCACCCCATCACCAGTGTTGGTGGACAATGACATTGCTTACCGTACATATAACGGCTTCGGATTGAACCGCTTGGATGACACCCCGTTTGACGGCGGGTGTGGACTGACCATCCCGGCTGAAACTTGGTTCACCGTCACCACGCTGCCCATTTCGGGTTCCGCCTGTACACCGTTCACCGTAGGTAATGATGCGTTCACCACGGCAAACAACAGGAACTTCTACATGTCCATGAATGGCCATGATGTGACCGGGGTGGTGGATGGAGCCACCGTGAATGGTGGAGCTTGCGCACTGGATTGCGAAGGAACACCAGGGGGATCAGCGACCATAGGAACTTCCTGCGATGATGGTGATGCGAACACGGGCAACGATGTTTATGATGCCAACTGTAACTGTGTAGGACAGGTGATCGACTGCGAAGGAACACCAGGAGGATCGGCAACCATCGGTACGGCTTGTGACGACGGTGATGCAAACACAGGCAACGACACCTACGACGCCAACTGCAACTGCGTGGGACAGGCGATCGACTGCGAAGGCACACCAGGAGGATCAGCGACCATCGGTACGGCATGTGACGACGGTGATGCAAACACTGGCAACGACACCTACGACGCCAACTGTAACTGCGTTGGGCAGGCACTGGATTGCGAAGGAACACCAGGAGGATCAGCAACCATCGGTACATCCTGCGATGATGGTAATGCGAATACGGGCAACGATGTGTATGATGCCAATTGTAACTGTGTAGGACAGGCGATCGACTGCGAAGGCACACCAGGAGGATCAGCGACCATCGGTACGGCTTGTGACGACGGTGATGCAAACACTGGCAACGACACCTACGACGCCAACTGTAACTGCGTGGGGCAGGCACTGGATTGCGAAGGAACACCAGGGGGATCGGCAACCGTCGGCACCCCCTGCGATGATGGTGACCCCAACACAGGTGGTGATATCTATGACGCTAATTGCAACTGCGTGGGCCAAGCGATCGACTGCGAAGGCACACCAGGAGGATCAGCAACCATCGGTACGGCTTGTGACGACGGTGATGCAAACACCGGCAACGACACCTACGACGCCAACTGCAACTGCGTGGGACAGGCACTGGATTGCGAAGGAACACCAGGAGGCTCAGCGACCATCGGTACGGCTTGTGACGACGGCGATGCAAACACTGGCAACGACACCTACGATGCCAACTGCAACTGCGTGGGCCAAGTGATCGACTGCGAAGGCACACCAGGCGGCTCAGCGACCATCGGTACGGCTTGCGACGACGGTGACGCGAACACCGAAAACGATGTCTACGATGCCAACTGCAACTGCACGGGATCCCCTATCGGCACCCTTGACTGCGAAGGTGTTCTGAATGGTCCAGCACTGCCCGGCACCACATGTGATGATGGCAATGCGGCAACGACCAACGACTTGTGGAACGCTAACTGCGTTTGTGCGGGCACCCCTGTGGGGCCTTGTGGAGGCGATCAAGTGATGGTCGTTATCAACACGGATGATAACGGTACGGAGATCACATGGGAGATCACGGATGCCACGAATAGCGTGATCGCTTCGGGAGGCCCCGCTGCCGGTCAGGATAACATGGTGGTAAGCGAAGCTGCCTGCTTGGGCTCGGCACCCACGAGCGCCTGCTACGGCTTCAAGCTGATGGATAGCTTCGGTGACGGCATCGTTGGCGGTGGATGGGAATTGCGCAGCATGAGCGGCGAGCTCCTCCTCCGGGATGATTTCGCTTCCGGCTCCGTGTCGCCTGCCGTCCCCTCGGCCAACCCGAACTACGGTAGTTCACACAGCTTCTGCCTGCCTACGGGCCCTGCTAACATCGCCCCCACCGAGTGCGGCATCTTCAACAACGCACTGGGCAATAAGGTGTATGCCAACAAGGTCATCGGTGCATCGAACTACCAGTTCGAGTTCTCCGATCCCGATGCCGGATTCATGCGCCGCATTGCACGCCCGTACAACTACGTACACTTCTGGGACATGGTCACCAATCCGTTGATACCCGGCGTGAAGTACTTCGCACGGGTGCGCACCGACCGCGATGGACCCATGCAGCAGGCTCACTTCGGAAGTGGCTGCGAGATGGGCTTGGGTGCGCCCCAGGTGGTTACCTGCTCGGAGCTGATCCAAGCACCTGCCTATGGACACTCCTGCGACGAGACCCGCACCTTCAACACCAACAACAGCTTCATCTATGCTAAACCGGTAGTGGGTGCAACGGAGTACCAGTTCCGCATCACCAACGGTGGGGAAGGCTATGATCAGACCTTCACCCGCAGCACCTACATCCTGCAGTTGAAATGGAACCCCAACGTGGCACCCCTGCTGCAGGACGGGTACACCTACAACGTGGAGATCAACGTGAAGGTGAACGGTGTGTATAGTGGTTTCTGCCCCAGCAGCTGCACCATCACCATCAATAACAGTGGCAACCGCCCTGAGGCCAGCATAAGCCAACACGCGGGCACTACCACCATGTGGCCAAACCCGATGCGCGATGGACAGATCAACTTGAACATCGATGGAATCCTGGATGCTGAACAGCAGATCACCGTGGATATCCAGGATATCCATGGTAAGCAGGTCTTTGCCAAGGAGTTCGGAAACACAGGTGAACGCTTCAACACCATCCTCAACCTCAGCAGCGAGATCGCCAGTGGGGTGTATATGGTGAACATTACCGTCAACGGGGAACGTACCGTGCAGCGGTTGAGCATCATCCGGTAGGCTTCGGCACATCGGACCCTGAGACTTCGGTCCCTGAGGTTCCCGAAGGGCCGGAAGGTCGAAGAACCAACCAAAGCCGCAGGGCCGTTCTGAAAGGAATGGCCTTGCGGCATTTCCAACCGTTCCAACGGGTGCTGATTCCTATACCTGTCGGCACTTCTAGAACCTTAGGGACCGATCGGGAGGGTTCGTGGACTTCACTCCTTCGTCATTTTGGCCTTTCGGCCCTCCGAGGACCTCAGGAGCTGATTGGACGAAAAATCACCCTTTATGGGTATTGCACACCTCATTTCGATGTTCTTGCTTCGCACCGTGGAACAGACCCCACTGTCCGCTTCCCGTTGAAGGAGCACTTCGGGTGGCACTTATAGGGCACTTGGGCGGTCTGTCCACAGAATGGTAGCGCGGCAGTAGGCAACGGACGCGCTCCCGGCGAAGGCCTTTCCGGAAACGGAAGGGCCTTTCGCTATGCGTACGACGAACGTACGTTAACACAAATAGCGCAGCCCGGTCCTCCAACAACAAAACCGACCCAAATGGATCGCGGGGTCCCAATTCAAGGTTCCCCTCCCGAGCAGCGCTGTGCTTTCTTTGGGCTTCCATGGGCAAGCTCGGCTATTATTTATCACTTCCGCTGATCTACGGCATATCCATCCTGCCGTTCCGGGTCCTGTACATGCTCAGCGACCTGATGGAGTTCCTGTTGTTCCGCGTGGCCGGCTATCGATTGAAGGTGGTGCGGGACAATCTGCGGAACAGCTTTCCGGAAAAGAGCACGGTGGAATTGAAGCGCTTGGAGCTGGACTTCCGCCGCTGGTTCTGCGACCTGATGCTGGAGACCATCAAGACCCTCACCATCTCGCCTTCCTCTTTGGAGGACCGTATCGTGGTGGAAGGAGCAGATGTGCTCAAAAGCTATTACGACAAGGGCATTAGCGTGATCCTGGTGATGGGGCATTGGGGGAACTGGGAATTGGGCGGAGCACGATTCAGCCAACTCCCCTACCACAAGCTGAATGTGATCTATCACCCCCTGGAGAACGAGCAATTCGACAAGCTCTTTATCCGGATGCGCACCCGTCTTGGCAATGGGCTGTACCCCATGAAGGAAACCGTGAAGTGCATGCTGCGCGATCGTGGGGAAACAACGGCCACTGCCTTCATCGCCGATCAAACTCCTTCCCGGGACAACGCCTATTGGACCACCTTCCTCAACCAAGCCACGCCCGTCTTTTGGGGAACGGAGAAGATCGCGCAAAAGCTGGACCGTCCGATCATCTACCTCGGCATCGATCGTCCGCAGCGTGGGCACTACATCATGCGTTTCGAGGTCCTGGAAACCGAGCCGAAGAATACTCCGGAGGGATACATCAGTGAACTCCATACCCGGCGGCTGGAACAGGACATCCGCAAGCGTCCTGCCATTTGGCTTTGGACGCACCGGAGGTGGAAGCATAGGCCTCCTGAGGGAAGCACACCCGATCCGGGTTAACTTTGCACCAATATGCTTCAAGGTAAAGACCTCATTCTCGCCACCCGTGCCTATGCCAAGGAATACCGCGGCCGCAGCTGGTGGCACCTCATCATCACGCTGGTGGTGCTCGCTGCCGGATACACCGGCGTGTTCCTTCCTACCCCGATCTGGGCCAAGGTGGTCTGCGGTGTACTGGTCGCCCTTACGTTGGGCCGCATGTTCGTGATCTATCACGACTTCCTCCACCAGAGCATCCTACAGCACTCCAAGGCAGCCAAGGGCATATTCACCGTGTTCGGCTGGTTCATGCTGGCACCGGTGAGCATTTGGGAGCGTAGCCACAACTACCACCACGCCCACAACAGCAAGCTATACACCAGCAGTATCGGCTCCTTCCCCATCGTTACAAAGGAGAAATACCTCGCATCACCCAAGAGCGAACGTACCCTCTATATGTTCGTCCGTCACCCGATCACCATCGGGCTCGGATACATCTTCATGTTCCTCTATGGCATGTGCATCCGCTCCATGGTGAGCAACACCGGAAAGCATTGGGACAGCATCGTTGCCTTGGTCTTCCATTTCGCGGTTGGCACCACCATCTTCCTGCTCGCCGGTTGGCCAGGCCTGATCTTCGGTTTCATCGTGCCTTTCGTCATCAGCTTGGGCCTGGGATCCTATCTGTTCTATGCACAGCACAACTTCCCCGGTGTGAAATTCGCCGAGAAGGATGGCTGGACCTACCACGATGCAGCCCTCAGCAGCAGTAGCCACATGCATATGAGCCCGGTGATGCGGTGGTTCCTGGCCAATATCGGCTACCACCACATCCACCATCTCAACCCGCGTATTCCGTTCTATAGGCTACCGGAGGTGTATAAGGCCATTCCGGAGCTCCAGAAGGCATCGGTGACCACACTTTGGCCTTGGGACGTGATCAAGTGCCTGCGCCTAAAGGTTTGGGATACCGCCCAACAGCGCATGGTGGGCCGTCGGGAGATCTACGCGTGACCCGTAAGCGGGCGGTGCGAACGGTCGTTCCGCTCCATCAACGGGGCCCTACTTCGCGTTTCAAGCTGCTACCTTCGGCCCCTCCGTGGAATTAAGCCCGGGTCAACGGCATGCTCGCAGTAGAGAACATTGTAAAACGTTTTGGCGATCACGTTGCGCTTGACGGCGTGAGCATGGAGATCCCTGAAGGGAAGATCTTCGGCCTGCTCGGGCCGAATGGCGCAGGCAAGACCACCCTGATCCGCATCGTCACCCGCATCACCGGACCTGATTCAGGACGGGTGTTGTTGAACGGAAAGCTCATGACCGCCAAGGATGTGGAACTCATGGGCTACCTGCCGGAAGAGCGTGGCCTCTACAAGAAGATGAAGGTGGGCGAGCAGTCGCTCTATCTGGCCCGCCTGAAGGGCATGAGCAAGCAGGATGCGACCACGCAGCTCAAGGCATGGTTCGAGCGCTGGGAGATGTCGGGTTGGTGGAACAAGAAGGTGGAGGAACTGAGCAAGGGCATGGCCCAGAAAGTACAGTTCATCACCACCGTGCTCCATCGTCCACAACTGCTCATACTTGACGAACCCTTCAGTGGCTTCGACCCCATTAACGCCGAGCTGATCCGCACGGAGATCCTCCGCTTGAGCGCTGAAGGCGTCACGGTAATGCTCAGCACGCACAACATGGGCAGCGTGGAGGAATTGTGCGAGCATATTGCGCTCATCGACAAAAGCCATGTGGTGCTGGACGGAAGCGTGAAGGATATCCGCAAGCAATTCAGCAATGCCACGTACCGCGTGGAGTTCAAGGGGTCGTCAGTGGCATTCGCGAATGCCCTGGCCTACCACGGCGAACTGCTGGACCCCAAGCAGGATGGCGACTTCTGCACGGCCCGCGTCCGCTTGCTCCACAATGCCACCCTGAACAATGTACTGGCCGCCACACTGCCGGTGGCGCAGATCCTCGGGGTGCATGAGGAGGTACCCAGCATGCATGAGATCTTCATCCGTGCGGTAAGCCACGTGGATCCTGCACAGGTTTCCACCGGTACCACTGAATGACCGTGACACGCAACGCTTAGGAAAATGGGCAAGATCAGATTGATCATTTGGCGAGAATTCATCACCCGGGTCAGGAAGCCGAGCTTCTTGATCATGACCTTCCTGGGCCCCCTTTTGCTCGTAGGGGGCATCGGCTTGGTCGTCTTCCTCGGCATGCAGGAAGGTGGCATCCAGAACATCGTGGTGATCGATAAGGCGCAGCTGTTGACCAACAAGCTGAAAGAGACCGACGACCTGAAGTTCTTTTATGAGCCTGCAGATATTTCGGACTCCGTGTTCAAGGCCAGTCCGTACACGGCCATGATCGAGGTGAACCCGTTGGTGCTGGAGAACAACACCATCCAGATCTTCTACAAAAGCCTCCCGAGCCAAAGCACGCAGAATTATATCTCCTCACAGATCGAATCCGTTCTGGAGCGGGAAAAACTGCGCGTGAACAATGTGGATCCGGTGACCTACCAGCGGATAAAGACCGCCTTGAAGATCCAGCTCTTCGACATCGACAAGCAAGGGAAGCGCTCGTATGATCAGATCAAGGCCGGAATCGGCTTCGCCTTCGGCTACCTCATCTTTTTCTTCATCTTTCTGTACGGGGTGCAGGTGATGCGTGGCGTAATGGAGGAGAAACAAAATCGCGTGGTGGAGGTGCTGATCAGCTCAGTGAAGCCGTTCCAACTGATGATGGGCAAGATCGTCGGGGTGGCCATGGTGGGCCTCACCCAGTTCCTGCTCTGGGTCTTCCTCTCACTGCTGCTGGGCTTTATCGGCCTGGGCTTGGCGAAGGATACCATCAGTGCCTCCGCCCTGCAGGACGCAACCCCACAAGTGACCACCCAGCTCCAGAACCAAATGGGAGGGCAGGCCGCGAAATTCGAAGCGAACAGTGATTCCGCGGAACAACTGGGCGTGATGATGACGATCTGGGATGAACTGCCGGTGACGTGGATCCTCTTGTTGTTCCTCTTCTATTTCCTCGGCGGCTATCTGCTGTACAGCTCCTTGTTCGCCGCAATGGGTGCCGCCGTGGACGGGGAGGCGGATACCCAGCAGTTCATGCTGCCGATCACCGTGCCGATGATCATCGCCATTTTCATCGCGCAGACCGCGGTGTACAACCCGGATGGACCGGCGGTGTTCTGGTGTTCGATCATCCCCTTTACATCACCCGTGGTGATGATGGTGCGGATCGCCACCGGCAATGCCTTTGCGCACCCCTGGGAGCTCGCCTTGAGCATGGTACTGCTGATCGCCACCTTCATCTTCACCACGTGGCTGGCCGGCCGCATCTACCGCACGGGCATCCTGATGTACGGTAAGAAGGTGAGCTGGAAGGAACTGGGGAAGTGGCTGTTCTACAAGGGCTGATCGCTACGGAAGAAGCCGGAGATTCACTACTCTGGTCCTGGTGCTCCTGCTGCTGGGTACCCAGCAGGTGGACCGTGCCACCATCGTGCTACCCGGCCATTGGATCAGCGGAGGCAGCTGCGCCGGAATGTTCGCAAGCATGTACCACGGACTGAATGATCGTTACGCATTTACCTTCGGGCATGCGCATCGCGATCATCGACCTGGGAACCAACACCTTTAAAGTGGTGGTTGCCGAAAGGCAAAGTGGCAGTACCACCGGACTTCAGATAGTCTACACCGAATATCGGTCCGTATTCCTTGGTAGGGGCGGAATTGAGAAACACGAGATCACTGCGGAGGCATCCGCTCGCGGGTTGGAGGCCTTGCACATCTTGATGGAGAAAGCGAAGGAGTTCGGTGCCGAAACCGTGCGTGGCTTTGGCACTTCCGCATTGCGGAGCGCACGCAACGGACCGGACTTCGTGCACCTTGCCCGTAAGGAACTTGGCTTGGAGATCACCATCATTCCCGGTGAAGAGGAAGCCGGATTGATCCTGGACGGTGTTCGCCAAGCCGTCCCGTTCGGAAAGAAGCCCATGCTGGTGATGGACATTGGCGGGGGCAGCACGGAGTTCATCCTCGCCACCGACCGGGCGATGATGTGGAAGCACAGCTTCGAGCTCGGCACCACACGCCTGTTCGAGCGTTTCCCGGCGATCAATCCCATGGGCATGGACACGCAGCTGCGCATGGCCCAGCACATCGATGCACAGTTCGAATCGCTCTGGTCCGTAGTGGATCGGCATTGGCCCACCACCTTGGTGGGTTCAGCGGGCTCTTTCGATTCCATCGCTGCGATGATCGCATTGGAACGAGGTACACCCATTGAGGCCGGTGCCATCACCTTGGAATTCGATACCACGGAATTCGACGCCTTGAAGGACAAACTATTCGCTATGACCCGCGCGCAACGAGAGACCATGCCGGGCCTGGCCGCCCATCGCGTGGATACCATCATTCCCGCACTGGCACTGATCGAACGCGTACTCTTGCACGGTATCGAATACTTGCGTTGGAGCCAGTATTCCCTGAAGGAAGGCGCAGCGGCAAGGATGCTCCCTGCTACTGTTTGACCAGACGGATGCTCTGCGGAGACCCCGCTTGCAACCGCATCACGTAGACCCCCGTCGGCAGCGCTTGAAGGTCGACCTGATCCCTCTGTCCGTTCAACACACCGGAAGCCACTTGCTTTCCCACAGCGTCATGCACGGTAAAGGGCTGCTTCCCTGCTCCTGCCGTCAACTCTACGATCACCTTGTCGTGGAATGGATTCGGATATACCCCCACGGGCAATGGCTCGAACTCCCCCACATTGACGATCGCCGAATTGATGATGCGGACGAAGCCATTACGTGCAGTACCATCGTATTTGCGGAGATTCCCCCCGACCAGCAGCGTACCCCCCGTTCCAGGAACAATGCAACGTGCAGCAGGGCGTTCCCCACCTCCGGTCGCTTCCGTCAACCCTGTCCCAGGGTCGAAACCGAGGTCCACGGATCCATCGGCATGAAGGCGCACCAAATTATTCCTGCTCACGGTATTGAAAGTGTTGAACCAACCTCCGAGAATGATCTTACCATCGGCTTGCAACAACAAGGATGCACCGCCCACGTCCGGTCCAGCATTTCCAGCAGCACCCGCGCCCGGATCAAAGGATGTATCCAATGAGCCATCGGCGTGCAAACGTGCCACCCCCGCACGGGGCACCTGGTCATAGGCAGTGAACGGCCCCGCAATGAGCACCTTGCCATCGGGTTGCACAGCAACGGCGCGCACCACGTTATTGGGTCCACCGCCTGTGTTGAAGGTCGCATCCAGCGAACCATCCGCATTCACCCGCGCCAAATTCTTGCGTGCAACGCCGTCGTAGGTTGTGAACAAACCGGAGAGGAGCAATTTCCCATCATCTTGTCGCGCAATGCTCCAAACTGCACCCACTGTGCTTCCTGATCGTACACCGGCACCCACGTGGAAGTCCGGATCCAAGGCTCCATTCGCATCAATGCGTGCCAAGCAACTGCGGCTGTGCCCATCATATTCATCAAACATGCCTCCGATCACCAGTTTTCCATCCGGCTGGGGCGTGATGTTATAAATGGACCCGATCACAGGGCCTCCACTCGCTAGTCGCGGCCCGGTCCCGGAGTCGAACGTGGGGTCCAAAAGACCATCAGATCCAATTCGTGCAAGGTTCGTAATGGCAGTGCCGTTGAAGGTCGTGAAGCACCCACCAACAAGCACCTGTTCGTCCGAGACCGGAAGTATGGACCACACATGGTTCGGGATCCCGCCCGTAAAGCCCGTACCGGATGGAAGTGAGGTGTCAATGGTCCCATCAGCGTTCAGGCGCTGGAAGTTCACCGGAGGGATATTACCACCGATGAAGACCTTGCCATCGGGTAACTGTGCAGCCGCATAAATGATACGCGCATCACCATCACTGGATGTATACGCTTGATCCAATGCGCCGTCCTGCGCCTTCACTTGCTGGGCAAAGCATGCACCTGCAAAAAACATGGTCATCAAGAGCCAAGACCCAACCCCGGCCGTATTTGGGATCCGTTCCATTTCCATTTCGTGTTGCGGATCCTTGATCATCAGGGATCCATGAGCCGGGCAAACATATCCCTTTGATCATACAGCATTTCCCGTATTTCCACGTAGGGTGAAATACCATATGGATGGGTTCTTTACCTTCCTCGATAGGTGATGGGGGTCTTCACATCCATGAAAAAAAGGGTCACCTCAGCAACCCTTTCTTCTCCAACCATCTGCTGACGCTCGCGTGTCGCGAGTGTCAGCAGATGCGCCTGATGTAAGCACTCGCGACACGCGAGCGCTTACATCAGGCGACACACGAGCCCTTGTATCAGGATCCTACTGCTTCACAAAACTCCGCACCATCCGTTTGCCATCCGCCATGCGCAACTGCACCAAATAGCGCCCGGTTTGCAAAGCTGCCACATCCAGGGCGATGCTTTCCGCATTTGCATTCCGCTCCTGCACCATTCGGCCGGTGATGTCCATCACCTTCACCTCCGATATGCGCTGCGGTGCCACCACGTTCAGCAGATCCGCAGTGGGCGACGGGTAGATCTGCAAGCTTGGCGCAGCAAGTTGTTCCGCCACACCTACTGTTCCTGCAAAGGCCAGATCATCCACCTTCATAAAGCTGCCGACCACCGGATCGGCGAAGTTGATGCTGGCCTCGAACTGGATGTAGGCGGTATCAGCCACCTCCTCGCTGTAATAGGTGAACGGCACGGAAAGCGGATGCCAACCCGCCAGATCACCCATGACCTCCAACGTTCCGAAAGCGATAGGATCCCGGGTACCGAATGTGCTGTTCCATTTGGACAAGGCCACGGTCACCACGCCGGTGTCACCGGGTTGGATGCCGTATTGCCATTGGCCGGTAAGCCGCTCCGGCCGACCTGCATAGGCGAATCCGTTGATGGACATCCAGCCTTGTAGTGCAGAACCCACCGGCAACGCACGCGTTGTGATCTTGGCATACAAGGCTCCCACGGCTCCCGGAAAACCCTGTTCCACCGTGATAACAGGGCCGGAACTTGTAACCATGTCGTTGTAGGTAAGCCAGCCCGCCGGATCCATGTAGGTACCGTGGTCAACCCAACTTTCAAAACCGCCATTGGGGATCTGGGCGGAAGCGGATGTGAACAGCAACATGGCAATGCAGCAGGCAAGAGTAGCGCGGACCTTCATTTTTCCTCGATCTGAATCCGCAAGGTATCCGATCTATTCGTTTAACGAAAAAAGGGCCGCCATAGCGACCCTCTTCCCGTGTGAAATGCTCTTTTACTGCTTCACCATGGAGCGCACTTGGCGATCTCCATTCGCAAAGCGCAACTGTACCAGATAACGCCCCGGCTTCAGGTCGGCCACGTTCAGGGTAATCTGGGACGCATTCGTTCCTTGCTCCAATACAGTGCGTCCGGTCATGTCCATCACGCTCACCTGCTGGATCGTTCTTTCCGCGGAAACAGTAAAGACGTCCGTGGCTGGTGAAGGGAACAGTTTGATCACGTCAGCAATTCCGGAATTCTCCCCGATGCCGCTCACCGAGCTGAATCCCAGATCGTCGATCTTGATGAAGCTCCCTTCAACCGGGGCATTCATGCTGGAGAATATGGCAATGATGGCGGTGTCCGGAGTGGCTGAGCTGAAATAGGTGATGGGGATGTTCATGGCATTCCACCCGGAAAGGCTTCCGAGTACTACAGCTACCCCCCCACCGACGCTGTCACTGCTCTGGGTGACGGCATTCCATTTAGTGAAATAAACCGCCACCATACCGGTATCCTGTGGCTGAATACCGTGCTGCCATTGGCCCGTCAACGCCGCTGGCCGCGAGCTATATGCAAAACCGCCCGCACCGGAGTCCGCATCCCCGGATATGGCCACTCCTTGCAACAAGCCAAAAGGCCCATTTCGCGTGGTCACCGTAGCATAGTAATTACCCACGGCCCCGGGTGAACCCTGTTCAGTGGTCGGCATCCCTCCACCAAACGTCGCGAGACCGTTGAATGTGAGCCATCCTGCGGGATCTTGGTACGTGGCACCCGAGGGCGTTACCCAAGTCTCGAAGCCACCATTGGGAATCTGGGCGATCGCCGGTGCGGACAAGCAGGCAATGGCCAAACTTGGAAGAAGTACGCGTAGTTTCATTTGAGTTTGTTTTGGATTCCAAAGTTGATAAGAATCGAACTGAGGTGGATCATATTCAACTATTTTCTCAACCAGGGACTGGTTGTTAACTGATGGAATGCACCGGCTTGCAACGCGTGAACAGCCACGTGCCGATGACACCCGCAGTGATCGACGCGAAGAGGATGCCCAGTTTGGCCTCCGCGCGCATGGCCTCCGAGGCGAAGGCCAGTTCACTGATGAAGATGGCCATGGTGAAGCCCAGACCGGATAGTACGGAGATGGCCACCATGTGCCCCCAGTTCACATCGGTGCCCAGTTTTCCCCAACCAAGCTTCACGAACGTCCAGCTCATCAAGAGCAACCCGATCGGTTTGCCCAGCACCAACCCGAGCATCACGCCCATGGTAACGGGACTATCGAAGACGCCGAAAATGGAATCGGGGAGTTCGATGCCTGCATTGGCCAATGCGAAAACCGGAAGCACGAGAAAAGCCACCCACGGATGCAGTGCCTGTTCCAACCGCTGGAGCGGTGTTTCAGCGGCCGTGCTGAAACGCTTCACCTTGGAGATGATATATTCCTGTTCCCGAGTGATGGTAAGGGCAGCGGTATCCTTGGTGCGATCGAATGCATCGGCCAGCTCGCGGATCTTCTTCGCATAGCTGCGCTCCTTCATCTTGGTGTTAACCGGTATGGTGAGGGCTGCCAGCACTCCTGCCACCGTGGCGTGGACGCCGGACAGCATGAAGGCGGTCCATAAACCACCAATACCGATAACGCCGTATGCGGTCATGTTGCGCACGCCCAGCAGGTTCATGGCCACCAGTACTGCCAGGAATGCCGCACCAATGCCCAAGTTCATCAAGGAAATATCAGAGGTGTAGAACAGGGCGATCACGGTAACGGAGGCAATGTCATCGGTGACCGCCACGGTGATGAACAAGGCCTTGATCGCCGCTGGCACACGTTTACCCAACAATGCCAACAAACCCAGTACGAAGGCGGTATCCGTACCCATGGTGATCCCCCAGCCTCGTGTGGCGGGACCCTCAAAATTATTGATCGCCAAGTAGATCAATGCGGGGAACACCATGCCACCCACACTTGCGGCAAGCGGGAGTACCGCGTTGCGCGGATCGGATAATTCCCCCGCCAGGAATTCGCGTTTCAACTCCAGGGCCACCACGAAAAAGAAGACAGCCATCAAGCCATCATTGATCAGGTGGTGGAGGTTGCGTTCGAAGATGAACGTGTCGATCCCGACCGTGATGGAATGCTCCCAGAACTGGTGGTATGCATCCCGCCAAGGTGAATTGGCAAGCACCACGGCCACGGCTGCTGATATGAACAAGGCCAGACCCGCCATGGTCTGGTTCCGAATGAACAGATCCAAGGGCTTCAGCAGGCGGTCAATGGGGTCTTGGCGCATTCGTGGGAGAGGATGTGGATTCACGAGGTACCGGTCTGCGCGTCCATTTCGTTTGGATCAGCCAGCCGGGCATGAGCAGCGCGGGCGACGGCACACGTCACCTGGGATCGTCATCATTGTCCGCGTAGCTGTCCGGCTCAGGGCGAGGGGGTGTGGTAAGCACACGGTAAAAAAAGTAGACCACGCAGCAGGTCACGGTGAGCTGCACAGTTACCATTAGGATGATGGCGCTCGTGTTCATGTGTTGGCGGGGTTCGGTTCATTCTTGGCCCGACGAAGCCCGGCCAGATATACCAGTACGCACAGGCCCAGGAAGGTGAGGCTGAGCAGTATGCGGGCCATGTTGGTGTAGAATCGGCGATCCTTCAGTTCCTTCAGCACTTCCACGTCGGTAGCCGCTGCGATCTGCTTATTGAGGCCCGTATTGGCTACCATGTTCACCAAGGAGCTGTCATCCAGTGGCCAGCCGTTCCCGGCAAAAAATGAGGCGAAAGCATCCTGCCATTCGTTACCCATCGGCGTGATGAGCGCCCCAAGGAACACCACGCTGAGCATGGCGGGCGTGACGTACTTGATGATGGGGCGATAGATAAGGGGAAGCTCGATGTCAGCACCTCGTTTCAGTTCGTCCCAGCCCTTGTGTACCCCGAAGATCCATGCGAAGAGGATGGTCTCCGCCAACGCAAACACAACCAAACTTACCGTCCCTGCCCAATAGTCGTATTCATCGAACACCCCATACTCGAAGAAGAATACCGTGGGCAAGCCCAATGCCAGCACGATCAGTCCGAAGGTGATCGCACCCTTGTTCCTGCCCCATCCGAATTCATCGCGCATGAAGCCCATCCACGGGGTGCCCATGGCAAGCGAAGAAGTGATGCCTGCGAAGAACAGCAACCCGAACCACATGACACCGCCCATGGTACTCAGCACAGGCCCCCACCTCTCGAAGAGGTACGGCATGGTCTGGAAGGCCATCCCGAAGCCTGCGTTCTCCTTTACCCAATCCAGCCCCAAGTATCCTGCTGCTATCGGAATAACGATGAGGCTGCCGAGCACCACCTCCACGAATTCGTTGGTAAAGCCGCTGGTGAGTGAGTTGAGGGCGATATCATCCTTGCTGCCCACGTAGGCTGCATAGCAATGGATGGTACCCATGCCCACGCTCAGGGTGAAGAAGATCTGGCCGGCTGCGGCAAGCCACACTTTGGGATTGCTGAGGCTATCGTATTGCGGGGTCCATAGGAAATTGAGCCCGTCCCAAGCGCTGGCATCGGGCACTTCCGCAGTGGCACCGCTGGTACCCAAGGTGAGGCCTTTAAAGGCCAGGAAGGCACCGAACAGGATGAGCAAGGGCATGCCGATCTGCGCAGCCCTTTCCACACCCCTCAACCCCCTGGAAAGGATGAAGGTATTGAGTGCAAGACATGCGATGTAGAACACAACGGCCTCGTACGGAATGCCCGTGCTGCTCTGGCCGATGTCCACATAGTTGGCGAAGAACTGTGCTACTTCCGTCTGGCTCAACCCTTCGAAGGTGCCTTGCAGACTGTGCCACACGTAGCTCATGGTCCAGCTCTCGATGTAGCAGTAATAGGAGGCCACGGCGATGTTGGTGAAGATGCCGAATACGCCGAAGTATTTCCAGAAGGCGCGCTTGGTCATGTTGTCCAAGATGAAGGGCGTACTGTGGTTGCCACTTCGCCCGCCATAGCGCCCCATGCTCCACTCGATCCAGAGCAACGGTATGCCCATGAGGAGAAAACACACCAGATAAGGAATTATGAAAGCCCCGCCCCCGTTGTTCACCGCCTGCACGGGGAAGCGGAGAAAGTTGCCCAGGCCAACGGCGTTGCCTGCCATGGCCAGGATCAGTCCCACGCGGGTGCCCCACGCTTCGGTCTGTTTGATCGCCATACAAATAGGTTCGGGTTTGCGGGCGACCAAGGTAGAAGAATTGTGAGCGGGGCTCGGGCATGAAATCCTGAGCCGGATAAAAAGGGCTTTGCTGTTCACTGGACGGTCCACGTATCGGCAGGCTAGTGCGCGTGAGACAAGCTGTTCCGTCCAATTCCCAAATGTGGAGTTGGACGGTTACAGATTGCGAAGCGGCATAATTTCGCGCCCGCCATGGCCGCACCGGCAAACCGCCCCTCCGCTTTTGCTCAGCGCACGGTCATCTCCGTGTTGATCGGGATCAGCGTCTCGCACATGTTGAACGACATCGTGCAGTCCTTGATACCGGCGATCTATCCGATCGTGAAGGACAAGTTCGCGCTGAGCTTCACCCAGATCGGGCTTATTACCCTTTGCTTCCAGCTTACCGCTTCCATCCTGCAACCCTTCGTGGGCCGCTATACCGACAAGCACCCGCAACCCTATTCATTGATCTTGGGCATGGGCTTCACTTTGGCCGGCATACTGGCCTTGTGGGGTGCAGGCAGCTACATCGCATTGCTGGGTGCCGTGATGCTGGTGGGCATGGGTTCGTCCATCTTCCACCCCGAATCCTCGCGCATTGCCAACGCCGCATCCGGAGGAAAACGAGGCTTGGCCCAGTCCGTATTCCAATTGGGAGGTACGTTCGGTTCGTCCGTGGGCCCTTTGCTGGCGGCCCTTATCGTGGTCCCTTTCGGCCTGAACAGCTTGGGCTGGTTCGCCGTTATCCCCATCATCGGCATCCTCGTGCTGCTCAGGGTAGGCAAGTGGTATAAAAGGACCTCCGCGATCCGCGCGCGCCGACCGACCAAGGTTCCTGTGCCGCACGGAATTCCACGGGTCACCGTCAGGCGCTCCATCGTGATCCTGCTCGTGTTGGTCTTCTCCAAACAGTTCTATCTGGCCAGCATGAGCAGCTATTACACCTTCTACCTCATCGGCAAGTTCGGCCTCTCGGTGCAGGATGCCCAGATCCATCTGTTCATCTTCCTCTTTGCCGCAGCGCTTGGCACGCTCATCGGCGGGCCGATCGGCGATCGATATGGCCGGAAATATGTGATCTGGTTCTCCATTCTGGGATCCGCCCCGTTCACTTTGCTGCTTCCCCATGCGGGGCTGATGTGGACCGGCATCCTGGCCGCGATCATCGGTCTGGTGCTCTCTTCGGCCTTCTCGGCCATCCTGGTCTACGCTCAGGAACTGGTCCCGGGGAAAGTGGGGATGATCTCCGGCCTTTTCTACGGCTTCTCATTTGGCATGGCTGGCATCGGCTCTGCGTTCCTCGGGGCTTTGGCGGACCATACCAGCATCGATTTCATCTTCCATGTCTGTGCGTTCCTTCCATTGATCGGATTGGCCGCCACCTTCCTGCCCCGCGTGCATGAACGCTATCTGCTAGCTCCCTCAGCGACCTCCCGAAGGGGATCCTGAGGACAGAGAAGCATCAACGTCTCTGCCTTACGGAGGAAGAGCTTGATGGAGCTAATTCCCTCATACCGGTGACGGCACCTCCGATGCTGCTTCCCATCTTTGTCCCATGGCCAAGATCCTGATCATCGACGACGAAAAGGCGATCCGCAATGCGCTCCGGGACATCCTGGAGCACGAAAAACACAAGGTGGAAGAGGCCGAGGATGGCGCTTCCGGGCTGGAGAAAGCCAAGAAGGGCAAGTTTGATGTGGTGCTCTGCGACATCAAAATGCCTAAGATGGACGGCATGGAAGTGCTGGAAAAGCTGATGGCCCACGACGATTCCATCCCTGTGGTAATGATCAGCGGGCACGGCTCAATCGATACCGCAGTGGAGGCTATCAAGAAGGGCGCCTTCGATTTCATCCAGAAACCACCCGACCTGAACCGGATCCTGGTGACCCTGCGCAATGCCTTGGACCGTGGTTCGCTGGTGCAGGAAACGCGCACGCTGCGGCAGAAGGTGCAAAAGGGCAAGGCGGATGCCCGCATGGTAGGCTCCAGCGCAGCGTTGGAGGCCATCCGCGAAATGGTGGAGAAAGTGGGGCCGAGCGATGCCCGCGTGCTGATCACCGGCGGAAATGGTGTGGGCAAGGAAGGCGTGGCCCGCATGCTGCATGAGAAAAGCAGCCGCAAAGGAGGTCCCTTCATCGAAGTGAACTGCGCTGCGATCCCCGGGGAATTGATCGAGAGCGAACTTTTCGGGCACGAAAAAGGGGCCTTTACCAGTGCCGTGGCCCAGCGCAAGGGCAAATTTGAACTCGCCGATGGAGGAACGCTGTTCCTCGACGAGATCGGCGACATGAGCCTGGCCGCACAAGCCAAAGTGCTCCGGGCCTTGCAGGAGAACCGCATCAACCGGGTCGGGGGCGATAAGGACATCAAGGTGAACCCCAGGGTGATCGCGGCAACGAACAAGGACCTGAAGAAGGAGATCGCAGAGGGTCGCTTTCGCGAGGACCTGTTCCATCGGCTGAGCGTGATCCCCATCCATGTGCCCGACCTGAAGGATCGCACGGAGGACATTCCGGAGCTGGTCCAGCATTTCATACAACTCATTGGTACTGAGCAAGGAACAGCACCGAAGAAGATCACGGACAAGGCGGTGAAGGAGCTACAGAAACTACCTTGGACCGGGAACGTGCGTGAACTGCGGAACGTGGTGGAGCGGTTGGTGATCTTGGGCGGGGCGGAGATCAGCGATGCGGACGTGAAGCGCTACGCGGGGACTTAGGCCGCTGGCGAGGTATTTTCCTCCACGGGGTATTGTTAACATTGTTCTTGGCCTTTTACTTGGTTTTGAGGCAACCAACTGGATCGCCGGCCGTCTTTTGACTGTACGCCGAACAATTTCCGGGGGAACCATAAAAACCAACGGCCATGAACATCCTGCAGCACAGCTATGATTTTCTGTATTTCCAGTTCGGGGACAGCATGTTCTACATCATGGGGTTCATGGCGGTGCTTTCCGTGGTGGCCCAATGGCGCTTGTATGAAAAGGCCGGGCAGCCCGGTGTGGCTGCAATCGTCCCCATTTGGAACTTCATCGTCTTCTTGAAGATCGTGGGCAGGCCTGCCAAGCACTTGTGGCTCTTCCTGATCCCGATCTACGGCCAGTTCTATATGATCCCCAAGGTGTGGATAGAGATGTGCCAGAGCTTCGGCAAGCGCAGCACCTTGGATTATGTGCTGGTGATCCTGCTCAACGGACTGTATATCTTCAACTTGGGCATGAGCTACGACACCGCCTATGTGGGTCCGGTGTACGGTAAGCCGGACCCCACGCAGGATCCGCATCCGGAGCACAGCCCGAGCCTAGCCTAACAGCGTGGCGACCTTCTTCAAAGCGGCTGGTATCCCATCGGGGTTCTTTCCCCCTGCCGTGGCATAGAATGGCTGTCCGCCTCCTCCCCCTTTTATTTCCGAGGCCAGTTCCTTGATGATCTTCGGGGCGGTGAGGCCCTTTGCCAGCAATTCCTCGCCTACCAGCACGGCCAACAGGGCCTTTTCGCCTTGGCGGGCTCCCAATACCAAGAGCAGGTCCTTGTTGGCATCCTTCAGCCTGAAGGCCAGGTCGCGCATGCCATTGGCATCCAGGTCCACTTCCTGTGCCACCACGCGGGCACCGTTCACTTCCACAGCGCCGTCCAAAATGGTCGCTTGGAGGCGTGCTACGCGCTCCAGTGCGGCTTTTTCCAGCTCTTTGGTCAATACAGCGTTCTGCTCCAGCAAGTGCTTTACCGCCGTAGGCAGGTCGGCAGGGTGCTTCAGCAGCACATTCAACTCCTCCAGTGTATCCAACCGCTCCTGCACATAATGCTCCGCAGCCTCGCTGGTGATGGCCTCGATCCGCCGGATACCCGCTGCCAATGCACCTTCAGAGACGATGCGAATGCTGCCGATCTCGCCCGTGCGCGGTACATGGTTCCCGCCGCATAGTTCCACGCTGTCGCCGAACTTGATCACCCGGACGGAATCCCCGTATTTCTCCCCGAACAGGGCCATAGCACCCATCGCCATGGCTTCCTTCACCGGCTTATCCCGGTATTCCTCCAACGGGATATCGGCCCGGATAAGGTCCTTTACCTCCGCCTCCACCAAGGCCAATTCCTCATCCGTCACCTTAGCGAAGTGTGAAATGTCGAAGCGAAGCCGATCGGGAGCTACCAACGAACCCTTTTGCTCCACATGCTTTCCCAGCACTTTCCGGAGGGCATGGTGCAAAAGATGCGTGGCGGTGTGATTGCGGCGGGTCAATCGGCGCCGGTGACCATCCACCTCCGCTACCACGGGTACCGATACGTCGGGAGGTAGTTCCGCTGTGAAATGCACGATCAACTGGTTCTCCCGGCGGGTGTCCAGCACGGGCACTTTCGCATTCCCCTGTTTCAACCAGCCCAGATCGCCTACTTGTCCGCCTCCTTCCGGATAGAACGGTGTACGGTCCAGTACCAGTTGGTAGCGGTCGCCGGCCTTGTCCTTCACCTTGCGGTAGCGTAGGATGCGCGACTCCGTGGAGAGCATATCGTAGCCCACGAACTCGGTGGAGCCCGATTTCAATTCGGTCCAGTCGCCGGTAGTGATGGCGGTGGCCGCGCGGGAGCGGTCCTTCTGCTTCTTAAGCTCCTTCTCGAAGCCCTTCATGTCCACCTCCACGCCCTGCTCGCGGGCCATCAGTTGGGTGAGGTCGATCGGGAAACCGAACGTATCGAACAGTTCAAATGCCTTAGCACCTTCAAGAGTTCCGCCACTTTCGGCCACCAGTTGCTCCAATCGCTTGGTGCCCAGTTCCAAGGTGCGTAGGAAGGAGCGCTCCTCTTCCAGGATCACGCTGCTGATCAGCTCTTGCTGCCTGGCCAGTTCCGGGAATTGTTCGCCCATCTGCCCGACAAGCACCGGCACCAGGCCATGAATGAACGGTTCATGAAGACCCAGGAAGCTGTATCCGTAGCGCACAGCGCGGCGCAGGATCCGGCGGATCACATAACCGGCACCGGTGTTCGAGGGTAGCTGTCCATCGGCGATGGCGAATGCGATGGCACGCACGTGGTCAGCGATCACGCGCATCGCGATATCGCCCTTTTCCTCCTTGCCGTAGACCTTTCCGCAGGTCTGGGCCAGTGTTCGGATCAGCGGTTGGAACACATCCGTATCGTAGTTGCTGGTCTTGCCTTGCAATACCATGCAGAGCCGCTCGAAGCCCATGCCGGTATCCACATGCTTGGCCGGTAGCGGATGCAAGGAAGTATCCGCCTTGCGCTCGTACTGCATGAACACATTGTTCCAGATCTCGATCACCTGCGGGTGGTCATTGTTCACGAGGTCCTTGCCGGGGGTCTTCGCCTTTTCTCCGGCTGATCGAACGTCCACATGGATCTCCGTGCAGGGTCCACAGGGGCCGGTATCGCCCATCTCCCAGAAGTTGTCCTTCTTGCTGAATGGCAGCACGCGTTCGGCCGGCAAGTATTTCAGCCAGAGATCGCGCGTCTCATTGTCGGCCTCCAGCTTGTCCGTGGCATCACCGCCGAAATAGGTCACATAGATGCTCGCGGGATCGATCTTGTACGTGTCCACCAGTAGCTCCCACGCCCACTGGATCGCCTCCTGCTTGAAGTAATCCCCAAAGCTCCAGTTGCCCAGCATCTCGAACATGGTGTGGTGGTAGGTATCGATCCCTACCTCCTCCAGGTCGTTGTGCTTTCCGGAAACGCGCAGGCATTTCTGGGTGTCGGCGATGCGCGGCTCGGTTACCGGACGATTGCCCAGAAAGAGATCCTTGAACTGGTTCATGCCCGCATTGGTGAACATGAGCGTAGGGTCGTCCTTCACCACCATGGGCGCGCTGGGCACGATGGCGTGACCGCGCTGGGCGAAGTGATCAAGGAAGGCTTGGCGGATCTCGCGGGAGGTGAGCATGGCGGGGGACTGGGACTATTGACTGATGACTGATGACTCAAAACCTAGGACTAACGACTCCGGACTCACGACTCCGGACCCAAGACTACCGACAGCGTGCGTGTTTCACATTCTGTAACGGGCCGCGAAATTAGTCGTGGACTACCTTCGCACGCCCGGACCTTGACCATGGGAGAGCATAAGTACCGCTTCAACCCCGACACGCTCAACTTCGAACGCATCCGCATCAGCGGTTGGAAGAAGGTAAAACGCGTGTCCTTGGCCCTCGCCCCAGGACTCATTTTTGGCGTTGTCGGCATCTTCCTCGCTTTCCAGTTCATCGACTCGCCCAAAGAGGCCACGTTGCGGCGCGAGAACCAGCAATTAATGGTGGAGTATGAGCTGATCAACAAGCAGCTCGCGGATATGGAGAACGTGCTCGCCGATATCGAGCGGCGCGACGACAACGTGTACCGTGTGATCTTCGAGGCGGACCCCATTCCTTCCAACGTGCGCATGGCCGGTATTGGCGGCGTGAACCGCTACCGGGACCTGCAAGGTTTCGCCAATAGCGAACTGGTGATCGGCACGCGCAAGCGCTTGGACAAGATCGCCAAGCAGATGTACGTGCAAAGCCTTTCGCTGGATGAAGTGGGATCGCTGGTCCTGCGCAAACAGGAGATGCTGGCCAGCATCCCCTCCGTGGAACCGATCCCGCAGGACCAAACGCGCCTGAGCTCCGGCTTCGGGGAGCGCCTGCACCCGATCTACAAGATCGCAAAGCCCCATCTGGGACTCGATTTCACCAGCCCGATCGGTACGCCCATCCATGCCACCGGAGATGGCACAGTGGAATTCGCCGGGTACAACACCAGCGGCTATGGCGTACACGTGATCCTCGATCATGGCTTCGGTTACCAAACGCTCTACGGGCATATGTCCGCCACCAAGATGCGCAAAGGGCAGAAGGTGAAGCGCGGCGACGTGATCGGTGAAGTGGGCAGCTCGGGACTGAGCACCGGCCCGCATTTGCACTACGAAGTACACAAGGATGGTATCCCCATGGATCCCGTGAACTTCCTGTTCAACAGCCTCACGCCGGAGGAGTACGCCCGCATGGTGGAGATCGCGGGTAATGCCGGCCAATCGATGGACTGAGCTATACCATCCCGACACGCAAAACCACCCGTTCTGCTTGCTCTTTTCCACCATTATGCCGTTGTACGCGCACGTGCCGCTTCATCGAAATGATCATTCCGTAGCGAAGGCTATGCAACGACCATTTCGATTCGTCCTGATGAAAAATAGCGGCCCATCCTTGGCCGCTTTATGCGTGTCTGAATGATATTACCTTCGTTGCGATGCCCTTGAAGGAGAAGACCATAGAACGGATGTACTGGTCCATCGGCGAAGTCGCTGATACCTTGGAGGTGAACACCTCGCTGCTGCGCTATTGGGAGAAGGAATTCGGAACGCTGCGCCCCAAGCGCACCAGCAAAGGCGACCGGCTCTATACCAAGGACGATATTGAACAACTGCGCCGGATCCAACACCTGGTGAAGGAGAAGGGCTTTACGCTGCAAGGTGCGAAAGGGCAGCTGCGCAAACCGAAAGTGGAAGAAGCTCCACCGCCACCACAGCTTCCTTTAGATGAGGTGCGCTCCAAGTTGATGCACGTGCGGAAGCGATTGATTGAATTGCGGGAGGGGTAAGGAGTTGTCGGTTGCCAGTTGGCAGTTGTCGGGAGTGATCGGCAGTAAGAAGTAAACAGTGGACAGTAGCTCCGCGGCGGACGTCGGCAGCCCGACAACTGACAACTATCGCGACAGCAAAAACTCCGTCACATAATCCGAGATACCCTCTTCCAAAGTGTGGAAAGGCGCATCATAACCGATGCTGCGCAGCTTTTCCATCGGTGCCTCGGTGAAGTACTGGTACTTGTCGCGGATGTCGATCGGCGTGTCGATGAATTCGATCTGCTCGGGTTTGCCCATGGCGGTGAATACGCCGCGCGCGAGATCCAGGAAGGTGCGTGCCTTGCCGCTGCCGAGGTTGTAGATACCCGAGTGCTTCCGGTGCTCCATCAGGTAGATGCAGACGTTGCAGACGTCCTTCACATAAACGAAATCGCGGAGCTGGCCGCCATCGGTATAGTCCGGCCGGTGGCTGCGGAAGAGCTTCATACTGCCACTTTCGGTGATCTGGTTGAAGGCATGGAAGACCACCGAGGCCATACGGCCCTTGTGATATTCGTTCGGGCCGTACACGTTGAAGAACTTCAGGCCTGCCCAGAAGTAGGGCTTGGCTTCCTGTTGCAAGGCCCACTTGTCGAATTCGTTCTTGCTCTCCCCGTACGGATTAAGCGGCTTCAACTTGTAGGGAAGCGCATCATCGGTATCACCGTAGCCAAGTTCCCCATCGCCGTATGTGGCGGCGGAAGAGGCATAGACCAAGGGGATCGCATTTTTCGCGCAGCGCTCCCAGATCTGCTGGCTGGAGCGCACGTTCAGCTCATCGAAGATCGCCTTGTTGAACTCGGTGGTGTCCGTGCGCGCACCGAGGTGGAAGATGAACTGGATCAACTGCTCGTTGGCATCGATCCAAGCCGGGAAATCCGAGCGCTCCACGCGAGCACTGAGCTTCACGTCAGCAAGGTTTGCATCCTTTTCCGTACGGGAGAAATCGTCCACAGCCACGAGGTCCGTGTAGCCGCGTTCCTGCAATTCCACCAATAACCGACTGCCGATAAAACCTGCTGCACCCGTGACGATGATCATGGTGCGAAGGTATTCTTTAGAGGCACCTCGATGGAGCTACTTCACCTCTTTCACCAGGATCACATACACCGGGAAGTGGTCGCTGTAGCCACCTTGGTAGTTGTCGCCCACATAGGTGCGGAACGGATAGCCAGCGAAGTTGCCTTCATCCTGCCGGAGGTAGGGTTGGTTGTACACGCGGGTGCCGTAATACTTGAGGTTTCCGCCAGCGCCGGTGACCAAGGCGGGGGAAAGGATGATCTGGTCAAAGAGGTTCCATGAATCACGCCATGCCAAGGAGCCGATGCCCTTCTTATAGAGGTCGTACATCGGGTTGTAGAACTTCTTGTCGGTCACGAACTCCTTTTCACCGGTGGTGTTGAGGAACTTGCGGACGGAGGGATCCACGGGGTCATCGTTGAGGTCGCCCATGTACAGGATGCGCGCATCGGCGTTGCGGGCCATCAGCGAATCGATGATGTGCCGGCCCAATTGGGCCGCGAGGATACGCGATGGCAACGAACGCTTTTCGCCGCCATAGCGGGATGGCCAGTGGTTCACGATCACGCTGACGGTGTCGCCATCCATCAATCCGGTTACCACCAGTTGATCGCGTGTGCGGAAGAGGCTGTCCTCGGGATTCCGCAAGGGGTATGCACGCTCATGCAATAGCGTGAAGTAGGCCGGGTTGTACACGAAGGCCACATCCACACCGCGGCGGTCCGGGCTGTCATGGTGTACGATCTGGTAGCCCCGCTTGGCCAATACCCCGGTCTTCACCAGGTCCTCCACCACGCCCCTGGTTTCCACCTCACACAGCCCGAAGCACACCAGCCCGTCCGGCAACACATCGGTGGCCATCTCGCCGAGCACCTTCGCCAAATGATCCAGCTTGCGCTCGTAGCGCTCGCTGTTCCACATCTTGGCACTGCCGGGCAGGTATTCCGCATCATCGTTGGGGCCATCGATGGTATCGTACAAGTTCTCCACGTTGTAGAATCCAATGGGGCGGGGCGCATACCGCACCTCCTCCTTCTGGGCAGAGGCTCCATGGATCAGGAAGGCGGAAGCGAACAGGAAGAGCAGGCGGGAGAAAATGGTCATGAGGATGCGAAAGGGGCGGCAAGTTATCCGTTCAATGCACCCGGTTGCCAAATTCCGGGCCAATATGGGCACAAACCCTGCGCAGGGTCGTTCCTTTGTACCCATGAGATGCTCCTTGTCCAGTGCGTTCTTCGCCGGTTTCCTGTTCGTTTCATCCACCCAAGCCCAGTCCATCGCTGATGCCCGCAATGCCCCATTGGGCAGCCAGGTCACCGTCAGCGGTATCGTCACCTCCGGCCCTTCGCTGGGCGGCATCCGCTATGTTCAGGATGCCACCGCAGGTATCGCCGCCTTCCCCGGCAGCGGCTCGGCACCGGGATTCAACCCGCAACCGGGAGATGCGATCACCCTCTCCGGTACGCTTGTGGAATACAGCGGGCTGCTGGAGATCACGCCCATCAGTGACTTCAGCATCAGCAGTACCGGCAATGCACTTCCGGCGCCGCAAGTGATCACTCCGGACCAATTGAATGAATTGGTCGAGTCGGAGTTGGTGCGTATCGAAGGCGCCTACTTCTCCGGATCCGGCACCTTCACCTCGGGCCTCTGGCCGGTGCAGGTGGGCGCACAGACAGCCAACATCTACTTCCGATCCGGGCATCCGATGATCGGCACGCCGGTACCCAGTGGACCAGTGGATATCACCGGCATCGCCTCGCAATTCGATAGTGCCCCGTTCACGGGCGGCTATCAGTTGCTTCCCCGCGCCAATACGGACATCACGCCCCATGCACTGATCAGCATCCTTCCGCCAGTCCAGCAACAAGCCTTGGTGGCGGATGGCTTCACCTTGAGCTGGCAAACGAACCTGCCGGGCAGCTCCGAGGCGTTCTATGGCACCACGCCCGCTTTCGGCTCGCACGCAGACGGCGCTGGCTCCACCACTGCGCACGACCTGCAGCTCAGCGGCCTTCAACCCGCAACGTTCTACTATGCCCAAGCATTCTCCGTGGCCGGCGGCGATACCGCGTTCTCGGTACCCGGCATCTACTCCACGGCCTCCACATCCAGCGGTGCCATCCACGTGTACTTCACCAAAAGCGTGGATACCAGCGTGAGCAGTGGCACGGATGCGATCGGCCTCTTCCAAGCCACGGATGATACCCTCAAAGCCTACATCGACCGCGCACAGCAAACGCTCGATATCGCGATCTACAACACCAACAGCACGCTACTCGTGGCGGCGGTAAATGCCGCTGCGGACCGCGGCGTACAGGTGCGCTGGATCGCGGAAGGAAGCAACGCCAACACTGCACTGGCCGCGCTGGATCCGACCATTCCCGTTTTGTTCCGCACTGATGGCCAAGGCAGCGGCATGCACAACAAGTTCTTCGTGATCGATGCCGAGGATCCCGAGCGCGCCACCATCATGAGCGGCTCCTGCAACTGGACCGTCCAGAGCTTCTTCGATGATTACAACAACATCCTCTTCATCCAGGACCAGGCCTTGGCGCGTTGCTACCGCATGGAGTTCGAGGAGATGTGGGGCGGCAGCGGCGCGCAGCCCATCCCCGCGTTCAGCCGCTTCGGCCCGGACAAGACCGACAATACGCCCCATCTCTTCAATGTGGATGGCATCCTGGTGGAGAGCTACTTCTCCCCTACCGACGGCGTTACGGACCGCATTGTGGAAGCGATCAATGCCGCGGACCACAGCGTCCGCTTGGCCTTGTTCGTGTTCACGCAGAACGATATTGGCGATGCCGTGCTCGCCGCCCACAACCGCCCGGGTGTGCTGGTGCAAGGTGATGTGGAGGATGTGAACAGCACGGGATCGGAGTTCAACTACCTCGTAGGCCAAGGCGTGGAACTATACTCACACGAGAACGAGCCCGGTCTGTTGCACCACAAGTACGCCATCATCGATGAAGGCAGCACGGATGACCCGTTGGTGATCACCGGAAGCCACAACTGGAGCGCTTCCGCCGCAACGGTGAATGACGAGAATACCTTGGTGATCCACGACGCCACCGTAGCGAACCTCTTCTACCAGGAATGGAATTCACGCCACAGCGATGTGACGGCGATAAAGGAAGCGGAGCAACAGCCGGGGATCTCCGCATGGCCCGTGCCGGCGAACAACTGGATCACAGTGGAACCGGCCGCCGGTGGCTTGGCCCGGATCAGCCTGCACGATGCCACAGGCCGCGAGGTATACCGCACGGAAGCGCAAGGGCGCACGACCATCTTCGTTGCGGAACTTCCAGCAGGCCTGTACACGCTTTCCTGCATGCAGGATGGCGTACGCTCGCAACGAGCGGTGATGGTGGTGAGGTGAGTGCCGCAGGTGCGGCTTGTTGTCTTATGTCGGTTGTCCTATGTCTTATGCTGCGCATCGTGTGCATAGGACATGGGACATAAGACAGCCGAAGTTCTTGGGCTTTTGGCCTACCTTCGAATTTGAACTGATATCCACCAAATATCCTCAGGCATGTTCAAGGCTTTTGCAGTATTAGTGTCTCTAGCCATCCCGATTCTTTCCTCTGCGCAAACTGGCCCGGGGATCCAATGGCAGCATACTTGGGGCAGCTCGAGTGATGATGAAGCAAAGGAGATCAAGGTGACCGGAGATGGCGGATACGTCGTAGTTGGGAGCACGGGAGCCAACGACGGTGATGTAAGCGGCTACCATGGAGGCTACGCGGATGTATGGGTGCGAAAGCTGGATGCATTCGGTACAATGCAATGGCAGGGCGTTTTTGGAGGTACCGGCAACGACCAGGGCTTTGGTATCGATCAAACCAGCGGTGGTGGTTTGATCGTAGCCGCCGGCACCAACTCAATTAATGGCGATGTATCGGTGAATCAAGGCAGTTTTGATGCTTGGCTGATCAAGTTGGATGGCAATGGTAACATGGAATGGCAACGGTCCTATGGAGGAAGCTCAAGCGATGGGGCAAGTTCCGTGATCCAAACTGAGGACGGAGGCTATGCATTTGCGGGCTTCACCATATCCGACGACGGGGACGTTTTCGGGAATCATGGTAGCGCTGATTATTGGGTGGTCAAGCTGGATGCAAATGGCGACATAGAATGGCAAAAAGCATTGGGTGGCTCCGGTTACGATGTTGCAGAAGCCATTGAACAAACTTCGGATGGGGGTTTCATAATAACCGGAAGCAGCGGATCATCCGATGGGGATATTTCGGATCCTCAAGGAGGAACTGACATCTGGATTACCAAACTCAGTCCTACCGGTCAGTTGGAATGGGAACGCTCCTTGGGTGGCCAACTCAACGAAATCGGTTGGGCCATAATACAGACGCAGGATGGGGGATACGTTACTACAGGAGTGGCTGATGGGAGTTCTTTCGCATGTAGCAGTGATTATTCATATGTCTACGTTGCAAAGCTGGACAGCAGTGGTGAAATAGGATGGCAACGGACATGCCTTGGTGGAACAGGAGACGATTTTGGTTTAAGTGTTGTTCAATTGATGGATGGGGGGTTCGCCATCGCAGGTTCAACTAGATCCACTGATGGCGATGTAAGCTTCAACCACGGCATGGCCGATGGCTGGGTGATTCGCTTGGACCCCGAAGGAAATTTGCTTTGGGAGCGCACCCTTGGCGGTTCGTTGAACGATGCCCTCTACAGCATTGCCATTACCAACGACGGTGGCTACATAGTCGCTGGTTCCACGGCATCCTCCGATGGCGACGTGACCGAGAATAAAGGCCAAACTGATCTTTGGGTAGTCAAGCTCGGCCCGGATCCCGTAGGTATGGCTGAACAGGAGCCTCAAGCCATCTTCAGCCTATCGCCCAATCCGGCCAGTGAGGTGGTGCACATCCACTTCGAACAAGCTGTGCCTGTTGGCGCACAATTCAAGCTCTTGGATGCACAAGGTCGCCGCGTGGCTTCCCCGCATGATGGCAGAGCGGTCGCACCCGGAAGCGAGCTGCAGTTCTCCGTGGCACACTTGCCCACCGGAATGTATGCTGTGCAGCTGAGCAAAGGCGGTGGTACCTGGACGCAGTGGTTCGTGAAAGAGTGAGATGAGTGCCGGAGGTCCGGCTTGTTGTCTTATGTCGGTTGTCTGATGTCTTATGCTTGCACCGTCGGCAGCATAAGACATAGGACATAAGGCAGACCGCAATCCCACCTACTCTGCGGGAAAATACAGCGGGTGCCGATCATTATACCGGCGCATAAAAAGGAAGATCGTCTCCGGCTTCTTGCGCTCCTTCTTGGACAAGGCTTCAAACTCCTCTTTCAGGATGGCATCCTTGGCGATCGCGTTGTGGATGCCGCTGGCGCTCACCGGCAGGAAGTCGCCGGTGGCCATATCCAGGAAGCGCTGCTCTTCCACGGTGTAGGTGGTGGAGCCGCCCATCATGTACGGGTCGAAATTGCGGTAGGTGGCATCGAAGACCAAGTGCGCCAGCGAACCCATGAGGCCGATGCGGGAGAAGCTGTTCCCGGCGCGGACGTAGACCACGCCTTTGTCGCAAAAGCCCCATGAGCGGTCGAGGTCCAAGCGCACTGGCTGGCCGGTGCTGTCCGGGAAAAAGAGCTTGCCGTTGGTGCTGCGCAGATCGGTGACCCGTTGGCCTTGTGCGGTGGTGAGCGCCGCGAATGGAATGCTCGGGCTGTTGCTGCGGAACGCTTGAAAGTCCCGGTAGATGCCATCGTGGAATACATAGGCACCACTGTAACGAACACTGTCCTCGGGTTGCTGGGCGAACACGGCTACGCTGCACAGAAGCGCACCTGACACCAGCATCATCCCCCTCATGCCACGGAACGGATGAAGTCCATCACTTCCTCGGGAGCTTGGGCATGCACCCAGTGCCCTGCATACGGCACGGTCTCCACACGGCTTTGGGGGAATTGCTCCTTCAGCTGCGGCAGGTCCTCGCGGGTGATGTAGCCGCTCTTTCCGCCCCGGATGAACAAGGTGGGCACGCGCACTACTTCCGGCCCCATGGCGGCAAGGATGTGGTCCATGTCGCGCTGCAGCACCGGCACATTGAAGCGCCAGCCCAAGCGGTCCGGCTGCTCCCAATACAGGCTCTTCATCAGGAACTGCACCACGCCCGGCTCAGGGATCAAGGCGGAGAGATGATCCTCCATCTCCTTGCGGGAGCCCTTGCTGGCGGGATCACTGGACGCTAGGGCGGCAATGATCGCGGCATGATCGCCGATGGGATATTCACGCGGCCCGATGTCGATCACCACCAAGTGCTTCAGCAATTCCGGCCAACGCTGCGCGAAGGTGATCGCGGTCTTGCCGCCCATGCTGTGGCCTACCAGCACGATTTCCTTCAGGCCCAACTTCGTCACCAAGGCATGCACATCCTCCGCCATCAGCGGATAGGTGATCCGCTCTGTGTGCGGCGAGCGCCCGTGATCGCGTTCGTCCACCAGCACCATATCGAATTCGGCACTGAGGGTGCGGCCGATGCTTCCGAAATTATCGCCGCTTCCAAAGAGGCCATGCAGCACCACCACCGGGGTGCCGGATCCTTCGCGGCGATAGAACAATTCCACGCTCATCGCAATTCCCGCAGGTAAAGTTGAACGGTGTTCTCCATGCCGAAGATGAGTGCATCGCAAACCAGCGCATGGCCGATGGATACTTCCAGCAGGCCGGGCACCCGCGCCTTGAACCATGCCAAGTTGTCCAGATCGAGGTCGTGGCCGGCATTCAGGCCCAAGCCCACTTCGGCGGCCTGCTCCGCTGCGCGGATAAAAGGTGCCACCGCCGCTTGGCGGTCCTGCGCGTACTGGTCCGCATACGGGCCGGTGTACAGCTCGATGCGGTCGGTGCCGGTATCGGCAGCGCGGGCGATCAATTCCATATCCGTGCCCATGAAGATCGACGTTCGGATCCCCGCCTCCTTGAAGCGTGCGATCACCCGCTTCAACTCGTCCTTATGGGTGCGAGTGTCCCAGCCAGCGTTGCTGGTGAGCACATCGGGCGGGTCGGGCACCAAGGTCACCTGTGCGGGTTTCACCGCCAGCACCAGCTCGATGAAGGAGGCATTTGGATAGCCTTCAATGTTGAACTCGGTGGTGAGCACGGGCTTCAGGGCACGTACGTCCGCATAGCGGATATGTCGCTCATCCGGGCGCGGGTGTACGGTGATGCCTTGCGCCCCGTATCGCTCGATATCCAGGGCGCTTTGCAGCACGTCCGGCCGGTTGCCACCGCGTGCGTTACGCAATGTGGCCAGTTTATTGATGTTAACACTAAGCTTGGTCATCCTTTCATCCCACTACCTTGGTCCCGCGGATCAGGTCCAAAAGTACCGACACCAGGCGCAACGCCATTCGCCATGCAAGCCATCGAACTCATATCCAGCGTTCTTCAACCCCTCAATCCCCGGGATCCCGTGGCGCATGCCTTGGAACTCATGGACGAGTTCCGCACGGCGGTACTACCGGTGGTATCCAAGGGAAGGCTGGTGGGGCTGATGAAGGAGGAAGCTGCACTGGACAACAGCAAGCCCACGGCCACCGTGGAGACGCTGATGGACCAAGTGGAGATCCCATACGTGCGCGACCGGCAGCACGTGTATGATGTGTTGAAGCTGATGTCCGAGCGCAACCTCCCCGTAGTGCCTGTGCTGGACATGGGCGGGAACTACCTCGGCGTGGTAAGCGAGCACGAGGTGATGCGCCACATGGCGGACCTGGTGAACGCGACCGGACCGGGCAGTGTGCTGGTGCTGGAGATGGCCCAGAACGAATACTCGCTGCAACAGATCGCCCGTATCGTGGAAGATGAAGGAGCGCGGCTCCTGAGCGTGTACTGCACAGATGTGCCGGACAGCCTGCGGATGGAGGTCACCTTGAAGATCAACCGGGAGGATATCAGCGCCATCCTGCAATCCTTCGACCGGTATGAGTACACCGTGCGCACCACTTTCCAGGGATCACGTGCGGAGGACAACCTGCGCAGCCGCTACGAGGACGTGATGCGGATCATCAAAATGTGATCGTTGTGCTCCACTCCACTGCGGGAGTCCGCCGCCAAGATTGCACGCACGCGCGCATGCACGCGCTCAGCTCGGTGCCTGAGGCCCTCGAAGACCCGAGTGCGTTCCTCGTTCGGGCCTCTGGCCCGTCCCTAGGTGGTATCTGTTCGAGATCAGACGGGCCGGAGGCCCTAGGATATCGCCCACTCGGCAAAAAGCCGAGCGGGAGCTTTGCGACATGCCACGCTACCGCCTGCGCGACCCCGGCCTTTCGAGTGCCTCAGGGACCGGGGTGCCAATTGCGGTTCCCATCGATCCGGGGAGTGCTCACTCCACTTTTCCTTGTGCTTTTGCTGGGTGCGTTCGCGCAGAACGGACCCATGTACTTCACTGGACCTTTCGGTGTGTCGGGCATTCTGGTCGAAGGGAACCGACAGACCAAGGAACAGATCATCCTGCGCGAACTCACGTTCCAGGAAGGCGATACGCTGACCTCCGATGAGCTCTACGAACGGATCGAGCGGAGCCGTGAAAACCTTCTGAACCTGGGCCTGTTCAACACCGCCGACCTGCTGCCCACATACCTGGGACCGCACGAGGTCTTCATCACCATCACCGTGAACGAGCGGTGGTACTGGTGGCCCAAGCCCGTCCTCCACTTCGCCGATCCCAACTTCAACACGTGGTGGCTCACCAAGGACCTGAGCCGGCTCAACTTCGGCGTGGACCTCTACCGCTTCAACCTACGGGGGCGCAACGAGACCCTGAAGGCCACCGTGCAGTTGGGCTATTCCAAGGAATTCGGCCTCACCTACCGCATCCCTTTTGTGGACCGGCAGCAGCGCTGGGGCGTACAAGTGAGCGGCGCCTACGGGGAACAGGACGAGATCACCATCGGGACCGTGAACAACAAACGGATCTTCCTGAAAACACCTACCGAGAACATCATCAGCAACTGGCGTGTGGGTGGCAAGCTCACCCTGCGGCGCAGCCACGACATTCGCCACAGCTGGGGCATCTCATGGACCGATGCCTCCGTGCGCGATACCGTGGTGGCGCGCAATCCGGAGTACCTGATGAATGGGCAGGACCGGACGGAATACCTCTCGCTCGGCTACACCTTCACCTTCGACCAGCGCGACTCCCGGGCCTTCCCGCTCAGCGGCAGCTATGCACGGCTCATCCTGGACCGTAACGGTATCGGCCCGGAACAGCCGGATGTCACCTCCTTGCGTGCCACGGTGCAGCGCAGTTGGAAGCGTGGGTCGCGGTGGAGCTTCGGCGCCGGCCTGAACGGGAAGGTCTCCCAAGGCAGCGAGGACCATTACTACCTGCAAGAGGGCTTGGGGTATGAGGAATACCTCCGCGGTTACGAGTACTACATCCTCGATGGCCAGCACTATTTCCTGGGGAAGGCCAATGTGCTCTTCGCCTTGGTGAAGCCCCGCTCCTACCGGGTGGAACCGATCCCGTTCGAGGCTTTCCGTACGCTGTACCTCGCCGTTTACCTCAACGCTTTCACCGATCAAGGCTATGTGTGGGACCACAAGTACGGCTCCGAGAACTTCTTGGTGAACCACTGGCAACAGAGCTACGGGCTGGGCTTGGATATCGTGACCAGCTACGACCAGGTGTTGCGCATGGAGGTGGCGGTGAACGGCCTGTCCGAAACGGGATTCTACTTACATTTCACTCAGCCTTTCTGAGTGTGGTCTTCACCACAGAGGCACCCTTCGACCCATCGAACGCAGTGCGTTCTGCGGAGTATCGCTTCGCCATTGCTCAGGGCAGGCGGAGGACAGAGAGGAATTGGAGCAAAGCGAAAGAGGGTTTTACCACGGAGGCACAGAGGGCACGGAGGTGTTGGAGCAAAGCGAGAGAGGGTTTCACCACAGAGGCACCCTTCGACTCCTCGAACGCAATGCGTTCTCCGGAGTATCGCTTCGCCATTGCTCAGGGCAGGCGGAGGATACGGAGAAATGCTTATAGACCACAGAGGTTCCTTCGCTGCGCTCAGGGTAGACGGAGGACACAGGGGAGAATCGGCGGTTCAACCTTGGCGAAGCTGTTCGGCGGTCTGCCGCACCTGAGCAGGCACGACTCCCTCCAAGTTCGTTGCGTCCGTTGCGGTTAAAAAAAGGTAGTAGGTATAATTGCGCCGGAAGGCCTGATAATTCTGCGGGGTCGTTGCGGTCCACGGATTTTACAGAGCTTAGCACCATGGAACGGAAGACGGGCATGCGCATTGGAGTACTCGGCCGGTTGTATCCGGCATCAGCTGCGGCCACGATCAACGGGATCATGGACCGGATGGTCACGGTCGGTGCCACCCCAGTGGTGGAGCGTGGCCTGGCGGAACGGATGACCGCCGCTGGCCTACCGCCCGCTGCGGACACCGAAGTGATGGACCACGCCGGCGATGCCAACTTGGACATGCTCGTGAGCATGGGCGGCGATGGCAGCTTTTTGGACAGCGTGGATTTCCTAGGCAACGTCCCGGTCCCTTTGCTCGGCATCAACCTTGGGCGGCTCGGCTTCCTCAGCAGCACCCGGCTGGAGGATGTGGATGCGAGCCTCGAAGCGATCATGCAGCAGCGATACATCCTTGTGGAACGCGCCGTGCTCGCGCTGGAAGGCTGCCCCGGCTTCGGAACGCATAACAATGCCCTGAACGAGGTGAGCCTGCACAAACGCGATGGTGCCGCCATGATCTCCATCCACGCGCACTTGGACGGCCGTTTTCTCAACACCTACTGGGCGGACGGTCTCATCATCTCCACCCCCACCGGCAGTACCGCGTACTCCCTCAGCTGTGGCGGCCCGCTCTTGGCGCCCGATTGCGACGCCATGGTGATCACCCCCATCGCGCCGCACAACCTCAATGTGCGCCCGTTCGTGGTTCCGGGGGGAAGTACCCTCACGTTGCAGGTGGATGCCCGCGGCGAGAAATACCTCGTGAACCTCGATTCGCGCAGCCAGGTGCTGGACCATTTCCCAGCGCTGCAAGTCCATCGGGCCGAGCACCGGGTACAGCTGGTGCAGCTGGAAGGACAGGATTTTCTGAATACGCTGCGCTCGAAGCTTTCGTGGGGGCTGGATGTGCGCTCCGCGAAACCGGGGCTTGAAGTAGGGTGAGAAAGGCAGTGTCGGGAAAAGGTGGAACTCGAAGCCACAAGTGGGTTCCGGCATGGACGATCCAAGGGCCTTGGCAGAATAGGAAACCCTACTCGAACACGATCGTCCCCGCGTAGCGCTGCACCCCATCGCCCAACTCTACGTGATAGATGCCTTTGGCTTGTGCCCGGATATCCACGCGCACACCCTCGGTGCTGAAGTTGAGCGGAACGCGCTGTACCACTTGGCCGGTGTTGTCATAGATGGTAAGCACCAGGTCGTTGGTCCTGCGCAGGGTGGCGGGCAGGTCGATGGTGCAAAGGCCATTGTTGGGGTTGGCGTATATGTGCAGGCCTCCGCCCAGGGAAAAAGCCTGAGGGATTCCGGTGAAGCCTTCCACATCCTTGAATTTAGCTACAACGAGCTCTGACCCACCATTCAGTACAGGCACCACCAAGGGACCATACACCATGGTGGAATCGAACATATTGGAAAGGAAGACACCATCCTCATTCGCCAGAATGGAGCCGCTGCCTATTTGCATCACGCGCCCGAGCTGTACTAGGCCTAGCACATTGCCGTTCGTATCCAGCCGTGCCACATACGCATCCTTTCCAGTAGTCGCCGTCACCTCGGCGCTTCCGAAAGTCATGGTACTATGGAATTTGCCCTTTAAATACACTGTCTCATCCGGCCCAAGGACGATTTCCCCTATACTCATCATGGGGGGAGCAGTTACGGGAATGAACCAGTCCAGCAATCCTTGCTGGTCGAACCGCGCCACGAAGGCGCTGCGCAACCCAGGAGTTCCAACAAGCGTGTCCGTATCAAAATAGACTGGGCCATATGTAGTTCCATAGACCATAGTCTTGCCCGTCGAGAGCACAACACATCCCGAAATATTAACACTTGAGTCAGAACTGACTGTTGCAAGCCATTCGACCTGCCCTTGGGGAGTGGTCCTGGCCAGGAAGCCACCTCCACCGGCTGGGGGGGGCGGTAAGGGGGTGTTCCAAAGCGAGTCACCGGGGTAGTAGATGCCGCAAAGGAGCCGATCAGTCCCGATCATTGTGGCATCATACACTTGACCACCGTTCATGATATGCTCTAGCCCAAGGAGCACCCCTGATGCATTGTAATGCGCCACGAAAGCCCCTTCACCAACGGTCAGCGGGGCTCCGCCCGTGAAGGTGGCAGTCATGAAACCGTTGTGCCCGTAAGCATGGATCTCGGAGACCGGATCCACGAGAAGGGGGCCCATGATCAACTGGCCAGAGGTGGAGCCTTGGACCCAGTTGCAGTTCCCATCAGTATCGTAAGTGGCAATGAAGTGGGCGGGGGCATTTAGACAGTCACTGGTGAAGGCATGCGTACCGAACGTGGTTTGGCCCCGCAGTACACCGGATATCAATAATTGCTGTGTATTCCCGTCAAAATGAGCGCTGCGCACGGCGCCCGCATCATAGGGTCCGCAATCGTTGGGCGCGGAAACCGCCCAAATAGTGTGGCCGGTGGAATCTAGTTTCGCAACCAGGATGTCTCCGTAATTCCCTTGGGCGGTCAGCGTGAAGGCATCCATGGTGATGCCATCAACACCCATGTTACCAGCAACGAAAATATTTCCTTCACCATCAGCAGCCATCTCGAACCCGGTACCCCAACCATTGCTGCTGCTGCCGTAGTGTGAAAGCCATGCGATCTCCTGGGCGCTCAGGGCGGTTACAAAGAATAAGAAAAACGACAGCAGAGCGAAGAGGTAGAGGAGGCGGGATTTCATGGCAGAAGGGTGAATTTAAGCGTATGTGCCTGGCTGTTCCCGGGAATGGTAAGGGTGATGGTATACTCCCCTGGAGCAAGGTGGCCAACGGCGATGGTGGCGTGCGCATCGCTCAACTGGCCTGCATCGACCAAGGAGCCATTGCAATCATGCACCGTGTAAGAAGCTGGACCGCTATGTCCGGAGATGCTGATCTGGTCCTTGCCTGGATTCGGATAGAGCGCCAGGTCGAACCCAGTATGTGGCTCGAACTGCAACTGGACCGTTGCGGGTTTGATCTTGGTGCCATAGGCAACCGCTGGCTCAGCATCATGGTTGCCGGATATTGGTAGCCAATAGGCCGTACTGCCGCAATCAGGGAACGTTGATTTGAGGTGGATGTGTACCTCGCTGCCTTGAGCGGCGTGGAACTCATTCGTCAGATGCACACTGCTGCGAGCTGCGATCTCCGCTTCACCGCCGGATGAACCATTACCATGCACTATACCGTCTGTGGTGATTACCGAGTGCCAGCCGAAAAACCGGTCGTCGGCGCCGATGGGTACATCGATTTCGTCGAACACGGCATCAAACTCCATGTGGTCCCGGTCCACATACACCGTGCTGCCTGGCCAAGGTGTGGCATCTAAATTCGGATAGTATATGGTTGCCGCGCCGGGGATGTGCGTCCATAGTTCAACCCAATTCATGTAGTAACCCGAACGGGATGGGCTACCCTTCACAACAACTTCGCCAGCACTGTTGGTGAGGAACCTGTTGGACAAGGCGAGGGTAACATTCTCTTCATCTTGGTTGGGCCCCGCAATGTGAAAGTAATGGTACTTAGCCACAGCAACCGCATCAGCAACCGGGTCATTATCTGCTTCCCTTATAGTCCAATCACCAATCGTTACACCATTGAAGTTGTACTGGTTGCCGTAGTTCGCTGGAGGCGGGGGCAGGGCCGCTGGGCTCGGAGGCAGGGTGTAATTCTCGAATGTGCTTACCACCTGTTTGTCGAACCAAGGTGTTGTGCCGTCGCCGTATTTGAGCGGGCCAAAGAAATTCTCTCGGTATTCACCAGGACTACTTTGGGTATTGGCAAATCGTTTGTTCTGGAACTCCCACCAGGAGTAGCCAGACCCGAAATAGTTCCTCGTCGCGTCCATGGTCTGTTGCGCATAACTGGCTTGCTGGGCCTCGCTTCCGTGCATCCATGGCATCTGGTGGTAGGCCGGGTCAGGCAACAGATGGTGATTGGCCCCGTTCGGGTCATCCCAATGGTCATCCCCATCGTCCTCTGCTGAAAAGCCGGTTTCACCGACCAGGTAGGGCATAGGGCATGTACGCGCAAGCCAGTACAACTCTTGCTTCACGCGGGCCAGTGCGGCCGGGAACGAGTAGCCGTCAAGATCCCAAGGTTGGGGATAGGTGTGGGGCGAATAAAAATCGAGTTTCATCGCGGATGGATCCCATGTGCGCAAATCATCGATGTTCGCACCACCGAGTGTGATCAGATGGTCAGGGTCATTGTCCTTGAGTGCGTCATACCATGTCCAGGTGAAACTACATACTTGCGACTTGGTCCAAGACATCATATTGTTCCAGTTGGTCCAGACAGGCTCGTTCCAAAGATCGTAAGCCAACAGTGCCGGATGGCCTTGCAATTCCATCGCCAACCGACCTAGGAATGAAGCATACAGCGCGGCGGCGGCGTCATTGTATGCCGGATGGAGTTGTTGCGGGTCCAGCCGTCCGCCTTGGTCCTCCGCACAGATGAGGATTACTTTCAATCCGGCAGCGTCGGCTTGATCCAACAAGTTCCTCAGCAACTCAAAGTAGCGTAATGAGAGCGGGTCTGTAAATCCTGGGACCTGCATGTCAAGGGTCCATGTAGGGTCGGGGGTCCAGTCTGTCGTGTTCCAATTTACTTGAAGTCCATAATAGAAAGTTGAACCTTCCTTTCGCATGTGTGGTCCAATACCGATTCGTATTGTATTGAATCCCATTTCCACCACTTTCGCAAAGTGCTCTTGGAGTTGAAGGTTGCAAGCGCCTTCCTCATTACATTCAAACAAGCTAGTAACCGATTTGTCATATACGGATGCGGGTGAACAATATAGGGCTGCCGGGTCAGTAGTTCCAAAGTTATTGCCCACAGTGCTGATCGAATAGTTCAACACACGGGGGTAGAACGCCTGCCCGTTCACCATAAAATTCCGTCCTTCCAAGGTAACGAATTGTGCGCGACCCTCTAAAGACAAAGCAAGCAGGCTGAGCAGGATGACCGCTTGCTGGACAAGGCGATTCATGGTCTTCCCAAACTTAATGGTCCAACTGGGCTTCCAAAGCATTCAGGCGTTCCTCCAATTCCAAAATATACAGCGCCTGCTCCTCCACCACCTTCAGCATGCGGGCTTGGAGGTCGCCCACTTCCACGCCTTTCTTGGTCTTTAATTCGGCAGCGGAGGGTATGCCGGGCAGGTGCTTGTTGCGGCTAAGGAAGTCGCGCAAGTCGTCCATGGGCATGAGTGCGTAGTTGGGCTGGAAGACATAATCCGGCCAAGGGCCGAGCGTCACCAGGACATCCCGACAAACGATGCCGTCCTCCACGAAGAGGCGGTAATCGCCTACCGGACCGTAAGGCGGGTCGGTACCGATGCCGACTTTGCCGGTTTCGGAAATCCTCATGCGCACTTCCCCGTTCGTAACGACCTTCAGTTCATCGTTGCTCAAGGTGCCCAAAACAGGATCCGGCTCACCAGGGCAAAGATGGAAGTCATTACCACGGGTCTGCCAGTAGGGCATAGCGTTTAGCATAAAACACTTCTCCTCCGGAAAATAGATCCCTGAGCCGTCACCTATCTTCAGTATTCCATTAGGACCCCGATAGAGCGGTCCAAAGGTTGTGTCCGCCCCCCAAAGTGCAATATCCCCATCACCTTTGAACCGGATCCGTTCTTGCCCATTGCTTTTGACCACGACGTCCTTATTGTCCGGCGTGCCGATGTACTGCGGCAACGTCCCGGTCCCTTTGCTCGGCATCAACCTTGGGCGGCTCGGCTTCCTCAGCAGCACCCGGCTGGAGGATGTGGATGCGAGCCTCGAAGCGATCATGCAGCAGCGATACATCCTTGTGGAACGCGCCGTGCTCGCGCTGGAAGGCTGTCCCGGATTCGGAACGCATAACAATGCCCTGAATGAAGTAAGCCTCCACAAACGGGATGGTGCCGCCATGATCTCCATCCATGCGCATTTGGACGGGCGATTCCTCAACACCTACTGGGCGGACGGCCTCATCATTGCCACGCCCACCGGCAGCACCGCCTATTCCCTCAGTTGCGGAGGACCGCTGCTGGCACCCAATTGCGATGCCATGGTGATCACCCCCATCGCACCACACAACCTCAACGTGCGCCCCTTCGTGGTGCCGGGTGCCAGCACGCTAACGCTCCAAGTGGATGCCCGGGGCGAGAAGTACCTCGTCAACCTCGATTCGCGCAGCCAAGTGCTGGACCATTTCCCGGCTCTCCACGTGCATCGGGCCGAGCACCGGGTACAGCTGGTGCAGCTGGAAGGACAGGATTTTCTGAATACGCTGCGCTCGAAGCTTTCGTGGGGGCTGGATGTGCGCTCCGCGAAGCCGGGGTTTGAACCAGGCTGAGCAAGGCAGGTGTTGGGAAAAGGTGGAATTCGAAGCCACAAGTGACCCAGCCCGTTAGGAACTCAGATTTCGGGAAGGCTGGAACACTTGCGGTGGCGAGGGGCCTGAAGCTACAAATGGGCAAGCTCGTTGGGCATCGGCTCTGAAAAGCTTGAAGAGTATCAGCACCACGTAGTTGCTCTAATTGAAGTGATAATTCAAGGAGAATGACCTCACGGCATCGAAATACACCCTTGTATGGTTTCCTCTGTTTGCGTTGCGCTCTCGGTCGAGCAGGATGAACAGCACACTGCTCTCCATCGCACAGGAAAATCGCCTGGAGAGCCGCCCAACCAGACCGATGGATACGGCGGTGCCGTAGTGCATGGTGGAAAAATCGTATCCATATGGCTCCGGTTCCGGTTGCCAAGCAACGTCACCCCACCCCTCCCCTTTCAGTTGTAGTCGCTCATGACTTGCGACGAGGTCAAGGCCAGCATACGGCCTGATTGCTCCAGTTGTGAATTGAAGTTCGTAGCCTGCTCGAACCTCAGTTCGAACACCCGTTCCGGTCGCTGAAAAGTACTTTGGTCTATCCCTGGTGCCCAACCCTGCTTCAAAGGTATTCCTGAACACATCCAAGCTGATCCGATAGGCCGCTCTCCCGACCCGTCTTTTATACGAGACCCCGTTCATGAAACTGAACCCCGGTCCTTTCGGTCGCGGATAGAGAAGGTCATAGTCAAAATGCACCCAACCCAGCATATTGACGCCTATCTCATTTTTCGGATCATCACCTATGGCAGCTCTTTTCTCCGACGATTGAGCGAAGACCGAGGTGGAAGCCAGCGCTAGAATGGAACACCAGATAATCGTCTTACAACTCGCTCCGGTCCAATACTGCTTGATCTGGAGAATGTCAGCACTCTTCTCATTCGCGGCCATAACGGTTCAATTCTTCTTCGTTCAACGGTATTCTGTGTTCCTCGTCATTTTATCGTCCAAGGCGAACTCCAATACCAAAGCGAATATCGACCCAACGTCTCACCGAGCCTTGCCTTTTCCGAAAGTCCGCCCCCAGCATGAGCCGTAATCGTCGTTCTTGTCCGATTCCATCATAACCAAATGCGACCTTGGGAATTGCTGTGCTGAGCAACGGACTGGTCCTTGACGGGATATCATACAGCACCAAACTGGTACCATCCAGTTCCTCAGCAACTCCTTTCGTACGTAATTGCTTGGACATTGTGAGGCCTGCAGTAATTGACCAATCCTTGATCCGATACTCAAACATCACCGGCAGCTCTAATCCATACCAATAGTCTACGATCTTGGAAAAATGCAGCCCTGCAGGTGGGTGGGAAACGGGAGGGTAGGCAGCAAGGGTATCCATATCAAACACATATTTCTGATGACGTCCCAAGAACTCAATGCCTCCAGCCACCCAAAGGCCTTTGTACAGGCGTCGCTCAAACATGCAGCCTATTGCCGGTGAGAATGAGTTTGTAGCAGAACTCCGCCACCGGAGAACATCCACATTTCTGAATGAGATTCCCGGAATTATTGGTCTTGGTGAGATATACTTATCACCATATACGGTATTCCTCAGCAGCGCAGCCCCTGCCCAGAACTCCCAATTCGGGTCATTTGCGGTACGCTTTTGAGCTTGCCCTGCGAACGATTGAAAAATCAGTAATAGCAGTAACCAACGAGGAGAGATCATAACCCAAGAGTTAGAGGATCACTACCTTCTCCACGTCGAAAGTACGTTGGTCCGAGTCCACGGCACGCACCATGTACACTCCGCTTTCCGGGAACATCAAATCCACAACCTGCCCTTGCTGTGCCATGACCTCCTTTATCACCCGACCGTTCATCGAACTGATAATGAGCTTCACCAAGCTTTCTTGTTCCATCCCTTTTTGCGGATGGATCAAAACTTGAACTCGACCAGCTCCCGAAGGATTAGGCCACGCCGTGATGCACTCCTCAAGGCTATTAAAGCCGTGGGCCTCATCCGGTGCTAACTCCCGGATAATGCGACGGGATTGAGCCATACTTCTAAGGTCTCCATAAATACAATTACTTATTACTGCGGCAAACACACCGCCGCTTGCCACGCTGAATCCGGGTTCTAAATTAATTACATTACCAGCATGGAAGAGTACATTAGCACCCGCAGATACAAGTACTGGTCCTGAAGAGCCACCAGTCACATTTGCACCAGCAGTGATGAAGTCCTCTACATCCTTTTGATAATAACCTGCGAAAGAAGTGTTTTGAAAAAAGGCATATTCGTCACAGCAGTCATTCAACTCGTAATTCACAATATCCGGTGGCTGCACATAATTGCCAGTACCCACCGCGTAAGTGAGTGACCGTTGTTCGTATACGATCATGTTACCTGGCAAGCAATTCCACATCTTCAGGTAGTACCAATATGAGCCGCTTTGTTGAAAAACATTTCCATTGGCATCTTCGCCTATCCAATAAAGTTGATAATCAGGAAATCCAACGTCTTTAAGGCCATTGGGGTCAAAGGCATGCTGCTCCCAAATTGGAGCATTTGATTGCCAATCTCCGTACACCCGAAAATCAATGCCTATGGCGTTCTCAATGAGGAGATCGAAAGGTCCATATCCCAACTGAGGATTAAACCCGTTCGCCAGCATGGCATCCGGGAGGACGCCATGCGTAATAGGCCCAAGGTCCGGACTACATGGACTGAAACAGAATTGAGCTCTTTTCATACTCACATCATCAACAAATATGTAATCCCCCGCACAGCTGTAAGGACCCGATCCGGGGGTATAGCCGGGAATCTCAACATCAATAAAAAACCAATCGTATGCCGCGATATTTTCCCACGCCCTGAACGATGCTGAAATTCGTTTCCAACCCTCCGATGTTGGATTACTTGCCATATTCAGATCGAAGGTCCCTATGATTCGGATGTCCTGAAAAGGTTCATCTTTATAAGTTACGTAATTTTCAGAACACTGGTCTCCTGTTTCATTTTTGTACTTAACCTTGTTCTTGGCTAATCCTACCTTCACCCGACCAGTACCATTCCAGGACGATGGATACATATCGCTGAGGATCACCTCCATACTAACTGTATAATGCAGATCAGGCACTAAGTCGGATGAGTACTGCTGTTGAATCAACTCGTAGGTCCCCAATCCCATGAAGCGAGTGCCAGACTTAGCCCCTACTGTGGGTTTGAGAAAGCCATCAGCCACTCCAAATCCGCCTGTGCAATTGCCAAAGGGGAAAACTACTGAGTTGTCATAGTAATCAGGCGAGTGCAAATAATTCCCGTTTTCGTACCGGTATCTCGATTCCCATGATGACGCGAAATCTCCTTGCGCCCAGCACGTCGGCGTGGAGCCTGATTCAAAATTCCCATTGATGATATACTCCGTGGCTTGTGCATGACACATTCCAGAAATTGGAAAAAGCAGAAGAATGAGTCGATTTTTCATGGCGTGCATTTTGTTTCGAGAAGTGCTTTCAGTCATGGATGCAGTGGGTTGTGGCTTCATCAAGCCGATTTGCTCCTTAAGTTACTCCCTCGAACACCTTCGGAAAAGGCGGTAATACCGGCATGGGCCCCCACTCCGTCCAGCGCTGCGGCCCGCTGCATCGCCTGTGCACCATTGGCAGTTAGTTTTGTGCGCCTTCCATAGGAACCAGATACACCTATTACACCAGGAAGAGCTCGGACCCTAGCAAGAACCTGAGTCCTGTCGATAGGCAAGACCTCTTTACTTAACTCCAGCAGGAACTTCCCTTCTACCGGCTCCAGTTCCACCAACGCATCGTTGCAGTAGTAGCTATTTTGCCCCCACAGAGGACCCCCAAGGAGTACCATCAGCAGGCACATAGCTACTACAGCGATTGCTGAGTATGAGCGTTGCATGGTGGGTCAAGGTTTGCGGACACGCTTTTGAAGCTCTATGTTCTCCTTCTCCAACTCCGTCAAGCGCTTCTCCATTGCGATTAAATGGAGCGTCAACTCTTCAACTTTCCCCATCAGCATCGCATCGGTCTTTACCACATCAAGTCCCTGTTCCACCATTTGATCGGCCGACGGCACTCCCGGCAGGTGTCCGTGTTTCTTGATAAAAGCATCTACCTCCCATAGTGGCATTAGCGAATATTCCGGCTGGAACACATGGTCCATCCATTCAAGGCCGCTTTGGAGCGCGATCTTCACCTTTTCCGTAAGGATGCCTTTGCCAACGAAAAGGCTATAATCGTCATTGGGCATATTCTCGGTACCTATCCCGACCTTGTTGTACGCGAAGGTCATCACCGGATGTGGATCATTCCAATCACCAAGAATATGTCCCTTTCCATCAGGGTCAATGGACAATCCCCATGCAGCCTGACCATTGCGGGCCCAAAGCACGGGCCCGGTAGTGGCTGTTGATGAAGTGACGATATCACCATAAGTTCCATCCCGTACCAAGAGGTTACCTTGTACATGCAGGGAGGCATCGGGCCAAATTGTGCCTATACCCAAATTCCCGTCCGTGTTAAGACGCATCCGTTCAACCCCTTCGGTGATGAAGCCCAAATCCTCGTTATTCAAAGTGCCTAGAACCGGACGAGGCGCTAAGGGACACAAGGCACTAAAATCATTCCCTGTGGATTTCCAAAATGGAGAAAAGCCTAAGCTCAGCGCGCAGGGAGAGCTTGGAAGAACGGGTAATGTCGGCCCACCACCGATCTTCAAGGAGCCATCAGTATCACGGTACAGCATGCCAACACCGAGCGATGTATCCGGCAGGAGAATTGTCCCATCGCTTTTCAAGCGCAGCCGTTCTTGTGCGTTGCTCTTAAAAACCACATCCTTGTTATCCGGCGTGCCGATGTACTGTGGACCAGGCATAGTGCCGGGGTTGCCGCTCATGCTCCAGTCGCTGCGGTCGGGTCCACGCAAGTAGATGGTGACGGACGTACCCGCGCATCCGTTGGCATCGGCTGCGGTGATCTTGTAATCCTTGGCGGCGAGGTTGTAGCGAGTTGCACCAGTTGGTCCATCACTCCACGTGATCGTAAAGGGTGGCGCACCACCTAACACGACCACGGATGCATTTCCATTACTGCATTGGTAGCAGCTGATGTTGAACCCGTTTGAATACTCATAGACATCCACATCCAATTTCATGGCCAAGGGCTGGTCCAAAGTGACCTCCTTGGTCACCATTTTCCCGCTGTTGTCGATCACGTCCACCCTGTAATAACCCACGGCAAGGTTCGTGAGGTCCTGTTGGTTTGAGCCATTGCTCCATTCGTAGTTGTAAGGAGGCTCCCCACCGGTCACGGAGAGGTCGATCCAACCATCCTTCTCACCGAAGCAGCTGACCTGAAAGCCATTGTAATTGCTCACTTGCATGGTGACGACCAAGGAGTCGGCCGCCATTGCCGAACTACATAGAAGTAACAGAAGTGGTATGATCATCCATCGCGAACAACTCTTGCTCAGGTCGGACAGATAGCATAAGGTGGGTATTGCGTTTACCTCAGGAAGTTGGGTGGAGTCGGAATGGGGGGGTATATGATCATTATTTTGGTTGTTCCGACAACGAAGTAGTGCAAATAAGCACAACGATTGGCAATTGTTAATAACTTTTCCTCCATTAAGGCCAGAACAGCGGAAATGTGAGTTGTCTGAACTTCGCTCCAAGCTTGTTGATCAAGAATCCCCTACTTGTCCTCCTGCTACCGCTCCGCCCGAACGACTAATTTCGCGCCCACCTCGTGTACGGATCTTCGTTCCGTGCCGTTCTTCCACCCGATGACAAGGTTTTTCACCCTTCTCCTGATGCTCAGCTGGCTTGGCACCTCCGCATGGGCGCAGGTGAGCGAGCTGGGCATCACCGGTGGAACCACCTTTTACATCGGCGATATCAACCCGACCAAGCACTACCCGAAGCACACCCACCTCGCCGGCGGGCTGATGTACCGCTACAATTTCAACGAGCATTATGCCATGCGCCTACAAGGCTTGTATGGCAAACTGGAGGCATACGACCGCGAGTCGGACGATCCGTTGCAGCAGCTGCGCAACCTGGGCTTCCGCACGGTCCTGTTCGAGGCATCGGCGGTGCTGGAGATCAACTTTTTCAAGTACCGTGGAATCTCCAAGGACAGCCGCAACTGGACACCGTTCGTCTTTGGGGGACTGGCTTACTATCATTTCAATCCCCAAAACCTGCTGGACGATACTTGGTACGAACTCCAACCGCTGGGCACTGAAGGCCAGACCATCGGAGGCGGCGAGGGCTACAGCCTGAACCAGATCGCCATCCCCTTTGGCTTCGGTTTCAAATTCGCCATCACCAACAAGGTGGACGTGCAGTTGGAATGGGGGCTGCGCCGCACGTACACGGACTACTTGGACGATGTGAGCGGCGTGTATGCCGACAATGCCACCTTGGCCGAACAGGCCGGGCCGCTAACGGCCTTGCTGGCCGACCCCAGCCCGCTGCGCGCCACCGGCTACAACACCGGTCGCTCCCGGGGCGACAGCGAGACCAAGGATTGGTATCAATATTCGGGCATCACCATTTCCCTTTTGCTCACACGTTTTACCGAGTGCGATGCCATCTGGGACAAGATGAAGAAATGAGCCCCTCCAGTTGTGTTGGCTTGTTTGAAAAATGCTGAAAATCAGGCCCCTTAGGAGACATTCTCCGGAGGCAGTGCCGATCGAACGATCCAAATCGCGACCTTCGCCCCCCCGTGAAAGAGCCCTCCCCATCCATCGAACAGGAATTGCGTGCGCAAATAGACCCCGCGCGCGTGCCCGCCCATGTCGCCGTGATCATGGACGGCAATGGCCGTTGGGCACAAAAACAGGGGGAGCAACGGATCAGCGGACACCTCAACGGCGTGCGCCCGATCCGGGAAACCTTGACCGGTGCCACGGAGATCGGCGTGAAGTACTTAACGCTGTACGCCTTCAGCACCGAGAACTGGAGCCGCCCCAAGGATGAGGTGGATGCCCTGATGGAGTTGCTGGTGAGCACCCTGGCCAGCGAGGTGGAGGAGCTGGACTCCAATGGGGTGAGATTGCGCACCATCGGTGATACGGACAGCCTTCCACCGGGATGCCGTGCCGCCCTGATGAAGGCCATGGAACGCACCGCCAAGAACGACCGGATCACCCTCACCTTGGCCCTGAGCTACAGCGCCCGCTGGGATATCCTGCGCATGGTGCGCAGCATTGCCACGGACATCCGCGAGGGACGCATCGATACCCATGCCGTGAACGAAGACCTGATCGACGATCGGCTGAGCACCCGGGGCATGCCCGATCCCGAGCTGCTGATCCGCACCAGCGGGGAGCAGCGCATCAGCAACTTCCTGCTTTGGGAGATCGCCTATGCCGAGCTCTGGTTCACCCCCGTGCTTTGGCCCGATTTCCGGAAAGAGCACCTCTTTCAGGCCATTCTTGACTACCAGCATCGGGAGCGCCGCTTCGGCCTGACCCGCGAACAACTTCCTGCCTCTTGATGCGCCTGCATTTTCCGACAAGCCGCGCCCTGAGGCAGTTCACGGCCATTCTCAGCTTCCTGGGGATCGCCCTTACAGGCACCGCCCAGAAACTGGATGTGCCCACCATGGATTACGGCTACCCGAAGGAATACACAATCGGAGGCATCACCGTGAGCGGCTGCGTCACCCGCGACCCCAACGCGGTGAAACTCTTCAGCGGGCTGAAGGTGGGCGACAAGATCACCATCCCCGGCGAGCGTATCGGCAAGGCGATCCGGGACATCTGGTACCAGCGGCTCTTCACGGATGTACGCATCGAAGAGGCCGAGATCCGCGGCAGCACCATCTTCCTGAACATCATCGTAACGGAGAATCCGCAGTTGGCAAGCTATGGCTTCGCCGGCACGGTATCACGTAGCGAAGGAGACAAGCTGCGCGACGCGATCAACCTCGTGCGCGGGCAGCAGGTGAACGATGCCGTAAAGGCCAATGCAGTGAGCGCAGTGAGCAAATATTTCACCGAAAAAGGCTACCTGAAGGCCACCGCCCGCATCGTGGAGAGCCGGGACACCAGCTTGGAGAACAGTGTGCGCATACAGGTACTGGTGGACAAAGGGCCGAAGGTGAAGATCAAGGACATCAACTTCCATGGCAACGAGGAACTGATGGACTCCAAACTGCGGCGCGCCATGAAAGGCACCAAACGCAAGCGCTGGTACAACATCTTCGGAAGCAGCAAATTCAAGCGCAGCGACTACCGGGCCGACAAGGGCAAGGTGATCGACCTGTACAACGAGATGGGCTATCGGAATGCGACCATCACGCACGATACCATGCGCTTTGTCTCGCCCAAGAAGATCGCCATCGATATCACCGTGGATGAAGGCAACCGGTTCTACTTCCGCAACATCGACTTCACCGGCAATACCCAATACAGCTCGGATACCTTGGTGCGGCTGATGGGGATCAAACGCGGCGATGTGTACAACAAGAAAAAGCTCGACAGCCGCCTGTACATGAACCCGAGCGGAGTGGACATCAGCTCGCTCTACATGGACCGCGGTTACCTGAGCTTCAATCCGGACCCGATCGAGCGTGTGGAAGGCGATAGCATCGACCTGGAGATCCGTATCCGGGAAGGCAAGCAGTACCGCGTTCGCGACATCACCATCGCAGGCAACACGAAAACCTTCGACCACGTGATCCGCCGCGAGATCCGGACCCGTCCGGGAGATCTTTTCGACCGCAGCGAAGTGATCCGCTCACAGCAGCAGCTCATCAGCCTGGGCTTCTTCGACCCGGCACAGGTGGGCGTGAACCCGCGCCCCGACCCGCGCACAGGCATGGTGGACCTGGATTACACCGTAGCGGAAAAACCGAGCGATCGCCTCGAACTGAGCGGTGGATACGGCGGTGGCCGGGTGTTGGTATCGTTGGGCCTCTCCTTCACCAACTTCAGCGTGCGCAAGATGTTCGACAAGAAGTCGTGGACGCCGCTGCCTGCGGGCGATGGCCAAACCTTGAGCCTCCGCGCACAGACCAACGGTTCCTACTACCAGAGCTACAGCCTTTCCTTCATCGAACCTTGGCTGGGTGGTCGCAAGCCCACCTCCCTAAGCATGGGCGGGTACTACACCCGCCAGACCAATGGCGTCTCCAAGGAGAGCCCGATCTTCCAGGAACTGGGGATCATCGGCGGCAGTGTCGGCCTGGGCAAACGCCTGAAGTGGCCGGACGACTACTTCTTCATGAACCTCACGGGCAGCTATCAGCAATACCGCCTGAACAATTGGAATTCGCTGTTCGCCTTCACCAACGGCACCAGCAACGTTTACGCGCTGCAGCTGCGTTTCGCACGCCGTTCGATCGCCGAGCCGTTCTGGATCACCCAAGGATCGGAGACCGGGTTCACGGTGAAGGCCACCCCACCCTTCTCGGCATTCCATCCCGACGTGAACTACACCGAGTTGCCCGCTGCGGAACAATACGAACTGGCGGAGTTCCACAAATGGAAATTCACCAGCCAATGGTTCACCAAGCTCACGCGAAGCAAGAGCAAGCATGACCTGGTATTGATGGGTCGCGTGGGCTATGGCTTCATCGGCAGCTACACTTCACGCAAAGGAGACTCACCCTTCGAGCGGTTCTATCTCGGTGGAAGCGGACTTACCGGCTTCCAGTTGGATGGTCGTGAGATCATCGCGCTGCGTGGATACGATGACCTTTCGCTCTCACCCGAATACGGCAGCATTTTCGTGAACAAGTACACGGCTGAACTGCGCTTCCCGGTATCGCTCAACCCACAGGCCACCATCTTCGCCCTGGGCTTCGCCGAAGCCGCCAATGCATTCAACTCCATCGACCGCTACGATCCGTTCAAACTATACCGCAGCGCTGGTATAGGCCTGCGTTTGTTCCTGCCGATGTTCGGGCCCATGGGCCTGGATTACGGCTGGCGTTTCGACGATGTGCCCGGCAAGCCCAACATGGCCAAAAGCCAATTCCATTTCACCCTTGGCATAGATCTTGGCGAGCTGTGACCTCGATCGCCTAATTTCGACGGCTATCCCATGAAATCCATCCTCCTCCGCACCGCCCTGATGGCGCTCCTCCTGATCGGGGTGGCCGCCCACGCCCAGCGCATCGCCTTTGTGGACACCAAGTACATCCTGGAGCAGATGCCGGACTATGCCGCAGCCCAGCAGGAACTGGACCGCAACAGCAAAAAGTGGCAGGACGAGATCGATGATCGCTGGAGCCAGATCAAGCGCTTGCGCGAAGCCTACAACGCCGAAGCGATCCTGTTGACGGAGGAAATGAAGAAATCCCGCCAAGCGGAGATCGACAAGAAGGAACAGGAAGCCCGGGACCTCCAGCAGAAGCGTTTCGGTGTGGGCGGTGATCTGTTCAAGAAAAGACAGGAGTTGATCCAGCCGATCCAGGATCGGATCTTTGAAGCGGTGAAAGAAGTGGCCGGTACCAGCTACGTGGCCATCTTCGATATTGGCGGCGCAGGCAACAATGTGTTGTACGCCAGTGAGAAATACGACAAGAGTGACAGCGTGCTGCGGAAACTCGGCATCCGTCCCGGCAAGGACGGAAATGATGCAGGGAACCTGCGCGGCAATGATGCCGAGGACGATGGCGACAAGGCCATGCCCGATAAGGACAGTGACCGGATTACCACACCGCCGAGCAGAGGTGGTTCCGATCGCGGAAATACGAACACGAAACCCAAGCAGTGAAGACCAACATGAGGAAATTGATCCTGACCCTTTGCGTAGTGATGGCGGCCGGTACGGCCCTGCGCGCGCAGACCACCGTAAAACTCGGCCATATCGACCGCCAGGCCTTGATGCTGATGTTGCCTGAGCGCAAAGCAGCCGAGACCAAGATGCAAGATTTCGCCAAGACCTTGGACGATCGCCTGAAGGCCATGGGCCAAGAGTACCAGAACAAGGTGACCGATGCCCAGAGCAAGGCGGAGAACATGACCAAGACCGAACAGCAGGTGGCCATGCGCGAGATCCAGGAGCTGGAACAGCGTATCAGCGATGCCCAGGACAAGGCGAAGGACGACCTGACGAAGCAGGAGAACGAGCTGCTCGCTCCCATGATCGACCGCACCAACAAGGCCATCAAGGAAGTGGCTTCCGAAGGGCATTTCACCTACATCTTCGATACCAGCGCAGGCATGGTGCTGTATTCCGATGGAGGCACCGACATCCTGCCTCTGGTGAAGGCGAAGTTGAATATCCCGTAAGGAGCAGGTGCTGGGCATGGACCCGCGCATCGGCATCTTCGATTCGGGCATCGGCGGACTGAACATCGCCGCTGCCATTCGGCAGGCGCTCCCCTCGGAGCGCCTGCTCTATTTCGGTGATAACGCCCACGTGCCCTACGGTGAACGAACAGCCGAGGAGATCCTCGGGTTCAGCACAGCCATTACGGAGGCACTTCTTGGCAAGGGTTGCCGCTCCATTGTGATCGCTTGCAACACGGCTTCGAGCGTTGCTTTGGTCCCCTTGCGAGAACGTTTTCCGGAAGTGCCTTTCGTGGGCATGGAACCGGCGGTGAAGCCTGCTGCCGAGCACACCCGCTCGGGCGTGGTAGGCGTGTTGGCCACCCGCGCCACGGTGGAAGGCCGCGCCATGGCCGATGTGGTGGAGCGTTTCGGGAAAAATGTGGAAGTGATCCAACAGGCCTGTCCCGGGCTGGCGCAGCGCATTGATGGTGGCGATCTTGATGGTCCTCAAACGGAAGCGCTGCTGCGTGGCTGGATCGAACCGATGGTGGAACGCGGGATCGATGCCTTGGTATTGGGTTGCACGCATTATCCGCTGGTACGTCCGCTGATCGAGCATATAGCCGGGCCGGGCGTGCGTGTGATCGAACCTTCGGAGGCCATCGCCCGCAGGCTGGGCCAAGTGTTGGCGGAACGCGGCTTGGCCGCATCGGCTGGCAGCGAGGGTTCGCTGGAATGCTTCACCAGCGGCCTACCCGGGCGTTTTGATGCGGTATTGAAGAAGCTGGACCTGGAGTCGGTATCCGTGCGGCAAGGCGTTTGGCAAGCGGATGGATCGCTTTTGTTGGCGTAGGCGGCAGCATTATTCGGGATGATCTCAGTAGTGACCAAGGGGCCCTTCGAGTGCCTCAGGGACCCCTTGGTCACCCCGA
>JAHBUL010000025.1 GCA_019638085.1 Flavobacteriales bacterium
CGCAGGACCCGCCGGTAGGCAGAAGCTATGTGAGCTGCCGTAGTTCGGGTTGGCCGAAGGACTGGCGGGCGATACGGAGCCGGAAGCGAAGTCATCCCGCAAGAGGAGCTTGCCGTCCGTGCTACGCAGTTCCCATCCACCATTGGTGATCCCGTCACCGAAGCTGTCCATCAGTTTGAAGCCGTAGCAGCCCACCGCTGGTGTTGAACTGATCAGCACCGCTTGCTGGTCCAGGCCGTTCGCGACGGTAGGTCCGCCGGTAGCAACCACGTTACTGCCCGAGTCGGTGATCTCCCAAGAGAGATCGCTTGGGCTGTTGTCCGTAGTGATGGCCACTACCACGGAGGTACCGGGTACACTGCTCAACGTCAGGTTGAAGGTGCCCGAGTTGGTTGAGAAGCCGGTCACGTAGATGTAGTAGGTGGTTCCGATGTAGCCCACCCATGAGGTGGAGCTTTGCGTTACGAACCCTCCTCCACACATATTAGCACCATCGATACCGGTATCGTCATCGTTGCCTATCAAGCAGGTCAAGCTACCGCAGCTACCTGTGAAGATACCGATCTTGGTATCGAAGCTGGCGCCGCAGAGATCAGCCGTCATCATGCCGCCGATACCTTGTACTGTATACCATACTCCAGGTGCTGTGCTCAGGTCTGTGGTGCAGGTACCGGGGTTGCCGGTGTTGGTGGCACCCACTGTGGTACCCGGGGTCACCGAGTTCGCACCCACCATGATCGCGTTCGCGCACAGGTCGTTCGCAGGTGGAGCGGCCGGTGTGGTGAAGTTGGTCACGGCGGAGTTATTGCTGTATCCATTGCTGGAGCCTGAGCAATCCTGGCGCACGTAAACATCATAGCTGGTCGACCCGCTGAGGCCGCTGATGGCCTGAGGCGAAGTGGCCGTGCTGGAAACCAATGTTCCGGTGGCACCGGCAGCGGCACCCGTACCGGGCGTGTAGCCGGCCGGACCATACTCAACGATGATCGAACCGGTGCAGGCGGTACACGTGAAGTTCACGTTCGTGCTGTTGTGCGTGGTACCGCTTACCGAGACGGCTGTTGGTACCGGGCAAGCGGGCGTTTCGATCACGCTGATGTTGTCCACCTCCAAGTTGAATTGGTTCGCGATGGAGTACGCGTGCCACCCGAAGTAGTACACGCCACCAATGGCCGGTGTGATCGAGTAGGAGACCGCGTGCGGGCCATCATCAAAGGTCCCGTTGTCCACCACGAGGTTCGTCATCGCAGCGGAAGTAGCGGAAGTCCCGTAGTACACCTCCAAGGACTCGTCGTAGCCATTCGCTCCGTACTCGTAGCTCAAGGTGTATTCCGTACCGCCCACCAAGTTGATGCCTTGACTGAACATCCAGTCATCGGCGGCAAAGGAGGAGTTGTACGGGTAACGCGCAGCCGTGGTACCGAAGATGGAAGGGAAGGAGGTGGTGATCCACGTATTGGAACCGTTCACGTTCTCCACGCTCCAGCAATTCGGCATGGCCGGGGTGGATGCACCGTTGAAATCCTCCGTGTAGGGCACATTCGCCGCGCCGCAAAGCGTGGTGAAGCTGTACGGTCCGGTCCATCCGCTCACATCCACATTGTCCATGCCGCAATCAGCGCGGACGTAGAAGTCGTATGCCGTGTTGGCGGAGCCGCCAGCCCACGTGTAGGGGTTGGTACCCACATCATTCAGGGTCGGTGTGCCGGTGGGGGTGAACCCGTTGGTACCGATCTCGATGTCCCAAGCCGTGGCGCTTCCGTTCTCCGTCCAGCCCAGGTCTGCACCCAATGAGGTCACGTTGGTCGCGCCCAATGCGCTTGGTGCAGGGCAGGTCGGAGCCAGTTCCACGTTCACATCATCCACGTATATGTAGTAGCCGTCAAGACCTCCGGGAGGTACACGCCATGCAATGTGGACATTGCCTGAAAAGGCGGTAAGCATGATGGTCTGCTCCGCATACGTTGTGTTGTTGTATGCGGTAAGTGGGAGGAGGGTGTTGGTGAAATCCCCAGGAGCCGTGCCCGTGGTGGAGAGCAGCACTTCCATATCATTCGGCTCGCTTGAGCTTCGCACCCGGTACCAGTAGCGGAGCTGCTCCGCGCCGGTAAGGGTGATCGCTGGTGAGATCAGCCAATCGTCATTATTGCCGCCGTTGAAGTCAGTGTACATGCCGGCAGACTGGTCCCCTTCGTAGGCGTATCCGGTATAGTCCATGTTCCATGAGTCGCCATCAGCATTTACGTTCAATACCGTCCAGCACGCCTGCGTGGGGGAGGTTGAGTTGAAGCCTTCTTGGAATGGTACCGTGAAGGCATTGCAGAGGGTGTTGAACGAATACGGTCCGACCCACGCGCTCACATCCACGTTGTCCATACCGCAATCGGCACGCACGTAGAAGTCGTAGGCGGTGTTGGCTGCACCACCGGCCCATGTGTAGGGGTTGGCACCCACATCATTCAAGGTCGGTGTTCCGGTGGGGGTGAACCCGTTGGCACCGATCTCGATGTCCCAAGCCGAGGCGCTTCCGTTCTCCGTCCAGCCCAGGTCCGCGCCCGATGAGGTCACATTGGTTGCACTGAGTGCGGTTGGTGCAGGGCAGGCCGGTGCCTCTTCGAAGTAGATCTCGTCCAGCCCCACATCGCCGTTGAACGAGCTAGGCCCGCCTCCGTCTTCCCCGCGGAAGCGGATCTGCACGATGCCACCGCTCACGGCAGAGCTCAGGTTCACGATCTCTTCCTGCCATCCAGCAGCATTCGATCCCGTTGTGGCGGTACCCGTTGTGAAGGACTGCAACAATTGCCACACCGCACCGTCGTAGTACTCAACGTACAAGGGGTTCGGAGCATTGCTGGTAGCGCACATGTAACGGTCGAAGCGCAACTGAGGATTGGTGAGGGCGCTCACGTCCACGAGCGGGGCGTTCAACAGAACGTTCGCATCAGCGGGCGAGGAAAGATCGATCCAAGCGAAGCTACCGGTGCCCGTGGAACCGTTCCCCGGTGCGCCACAGGTGGTATTGAAGCCTGTTGGGCCGTTGAATCTCCATCCGTCCCCTGCGCCGGCCGAGATGCTCCAGCAGCCGGGTGGGTTGGAAGATGACACGTCGAAACCTTCGTGGTAGGGAGCTGTGAACGTAGCGCACAGGGTTGTGAAGCTGAATGGTCCTTGCCATGTGCTCACATCCACATTGTCCATGTTGCAATCGGCGCGGACATAATACTCATAGGTGGTAGCTGCAGCACCACCAGCCCACGTGTAGGGGTTGGCACCCACATCATTCAAGGTCGGTGTGCCGGTAGGGCTGAAAGGCGTGGCACCGATCTCGATGTCCCATGCCGTAGCGGTACCGTTCTCCGTCCAGTTCAGGTCTGCACCGGATGCGGTCTCGTTGGTCGCGCCGAGTGCGCTTGGAGCAGGGCAGGCCGGAGGGGTCCGCACTTGGAAGTTGTCCACATGGAAGTCATAGTCCTCTGAATCGTCCGTAGGGCCATCCGTTGCGAGGATCCCGAATTGTACGGTGGAACCCGTGGAAGCCAGTGCATACGAGAATGCTGTTGGTGTGTTGGGCAGCGCATCCGCTGCTGTCCAAGTAGCCACACTGATCCATGTGATACCATCTTCCGTGTAAAGCAAATTCACAACGTCATCGGATCCCATTGCATCTGCCGCGCCCGAGTTCCAGTTGGTTACAGCCACATCAACAACAACCTCGTAGCCACCGGCTGAAAGATCGATAAGTGGAGACAGTAACCAATCACTTTGTGAGGTGCCGTACAGGTTGATCCTGGCACTTCCTGTACCAAGCACAGTAGAGTTGGTCCATGAACCCGAACCGATCCCTGTAGGACCCGTAGCGGCAGTTCCTGAGGTCGCCTCATCCCAGCAGTTGGGGAGGAAGGTGGCGAAGTCCTCATTGTAGTCCGGTGTATAGACAGCGCAAGGGGTAGTGAAGGTGTACGGTCCTGACCAGCTGCTCACATCCACATTGTCCATGCCGCAATCGGCGCGGACGTAGAATTGATACGTGGTAGCTGGGGCACCACCGCTCCAGGTGTAGGGGTTGGCACCGGCATCATTCACGGTAGGTGTACCCGTTGGGGTGAAGCCGGTCGCACCGATCTCCAGGTCCCAAGCCGTGGCGGACCCGTTCTCCGTCCAACCGAGGTCGGCACCGGTGGAAGTTGCATTGATCGCGCTAAGAGCGGTAGGGGCAGGGCAGGCAGGAGGAGGTGCCACCGTGAAGGTGTAATCCTCTGTCTCGCCGCGTGTAATGTTTCCGCAAGGCGAAGGACCCGTGCTGTTATAGTCCATGCGGATGCGCATGCGGTAGTTACCAGCGGGAGTTGCAGCCGGTACGGTGAAGCTGCCAGAAGCAGAGCTCACATAACCACCCGAAGTGTACATCTGTTCTCCGGCATCCAAGAAGCTGAAGTTATTGTTCCAATCCACCCAGATCCTTACACCAACCGTGGTTCCTACCAGCGTAGTGGTGAAGCTCACCGGAAGGTTGGCGCTCTGTGAAACCGATTGCGCGGTGAAGTCACCGTAACCGCCTGCGGAAGCACCGCTCGGATTGCTGATGTTGGTGAGGCCGCCCGTGGTCGCGAAATTGCTGAAATAACTCGCCTGGTTGGTGGAGGTGCTTGCGCAATAGGTCAAGTCCACCTGGAGCACATTGCTGTCGCCGGAATTGGCACCGCACGTCACCGTGCAGTAATACCAGCTCTGTGCTGTCTGGGAGGTGGAGTACGTCGAATTGGTTCCAACAGCGGTCCATGGGCCGCCGCTCGATACGGTGCTCACGTACCATTGATAGGTTACACCGCTACCCGGAGTAGTGTTCTGTAGGCCCAAGGAAAACGAATCGCCGGGACCTACGGCAGTGGGTCCGGTGGTTGCGCCAGGTGCAGGTGTGCCTGCGCAAGGAGCAGGAGGTGAGAACGTATAGATCGTTCCAGTGGCTGGCTTTGTAGCCAGGTTCGTGGTGGAAGTTGTGCTGCTGACCGCAGGGCTGGCAATGTTCGTAACGTTCAGATAGCTCCCTGCGCCGGATCCTGTTGCCGAGCCAATACCGATTGAAGCACTTGGGCTGTTCACTGCACCAGCTTCTTGGCGGTAGATGAACTCAATATTCCCGTTGGCTTCATACAGCTTCACCTGATGCGAAATTGTATTGCCGGAGGCTCCGTAGTTCCACTGCCAGTATCTCCATTCAACCGTTAGGACTTGGTTCGGGGTGGACCCGGAAACCTGGTAGCGAGCTACAGATGCAAATGGAGAGCTAACGTTTCCATCGTTGTCATCCCAAAGCGGGGCAATGATCGGTCGACTGGTCGCATTCGCTGCCGATAAATCGTTGGTTGTCAGATTACTGGTTCCAACCGGGTTCAAGCTGATGACCCCATTGGAACTCATCTTGAACTGTGTGTACGTCACACCTTCATAAACGAAGTTGAATCCAATGGACTGCGCGGGGCTCATGTAGGAGTCCACGCGCACAAGCGGCAGATCCGTTCCAGTGGCCAGTTCAGTATATGTGCCAGTTGTTGCTGCGAACGTGTACGTATTCACCGCCTGACCGAACGCCGCACTCGAAAGTGTGATCGCTGCCACAGCGAGTCCTTTGGATATCCACCGCGACGTTCGCCGCTGTGGAGATGTTGGGGTTGAATGGTTCATATAATTTGGGTTTAGGGTTTTCGGTTTGGAGGGAACTTTGCCAACCGATTGAATGAGTATCCATCGGGCTGACAGATTTGATAAGGTGTGGGACTGGGCGCCGGTCAGATCAGGAATTCACTTGTGCAGGTTTGGGTACAAGCACCCCACGGCGCTGGCTCGAAATGTAAGGGAGCGATGGCGTTATTTCACAAAAAATTTACTTTTGAACGAGAGGCAACCCCCTTGTTTCGGAGTGTTTAGCTGTGTGCACATTATTGGGGATCAGTGGTTTAAGGTCGGGTCTTTGTCCTGTGCGTTCTACTGGTTGTTTATAACAATTCCACGCTCGTTTTCTGAGATGAGCGCCACGCTCGTGTTGCCCGCGTACAGGACGTTGGGCTGCGTGCCAGCCCTTGCCAACACGTTGTACCTCGCTGTGCAGCGTGGCTCTTCCGCAGAGGCCGCTGCACTTTCGCGCTTGCGGCTGCCCGCTCGCGATCACGAGCGTTGTGGCAAGCCACGTTCCCCTACTTCAAAAAGCCGCCCTTCAGCGTTTTGGCAACGGCCTCGGCGTTGTTGTGCACGTGCAGCTTCTCGTACACATGCTTGATGTGGCTACGCACGGTCTCGAAGCTGATATTGAGCTTTTCGGCGATCATCTTGTAGCTGAGGCCGGCCACCAGTTCCTGGAGCACTTCCATTTCGCGCGGGCTTAGGCCGGGGTCGTCCATTGGGGCTTCCGGCGTGTTGGGCAGGCGCTGGAAATGGAGCATCACCTTGCGGGCGATGCTGGGGGTCATCGGGGCGCCGCCCTGCTTTACTTCGGAAATGGCCTCCAGCAGTTCGTTGGGGTCGGTGTTCTTCAGCAGGTAGCCCATGGCCCCGGCACAGAGGGCGGCATATACACGCTCCGCGTCGGCGAACACGGTGAGCATGATCACCGGTAGCTCCGGATGCTGCGCATGCAGCAGGCGGACGGCCTCGATGCCGTTGATGCCGGGCATATCGATGTCCATCAGCACCACGTCCGGTTTGCAGGCATCCACCCGCTCCACCACGCGCTCGGCATTGGGGAAGCAGCCGCACAGGCCGATGCCCGGCGTGGTGCTCAGCAAGGTGCCCAAGGAATCACGGATCACCTTGCTGTCATCGAAGAGCGCTACGTGTACAATGTCTTCCGTCATGAAAGGGCAAAGCTATCGGCTTGAGCGCGCGAATCAATCCCCCGAACGGGTGATGCCGTCGCCAATGGGTGCGGACACAAAAATGGTCGTCCCGGCGCCCGGACGGCTGTTTATTTCAACCTTTCCACCTAGGCTTTTGGCCCGCGCCTGCATGCTGGGCAGGCCATTGCCGTTGTAGCTGTCCACATTGTCCGGGTCGAACCCGCTGCCGTTGTCCGAGATGGACATGCGGATGGTGCGGGGGTCACAGTGCAGTGAGATCTTCACACTGGAGCATCCGGAGTATTTCATCGCATTGTGGAGTGCTTCCTTGAAAATAAGGAAGTAGCCGCGACGCAGCGGCGTGCTCAGCCGTCGCGTGTTCAGCCCCCTGTCGAGGTGGAAGCTGAGGTCCATGCCGCGTGCAGCGAGCAGGTCGCCCGCATACATTTTCATGCGGTCCGAGAGAGATCCTGCATCATCGTTCTTGGGGTCCACGCTCCATACGATGTCGCTCATGCGGTCGATCATTTCACGAGAGTTTGCCCCGATCTTATCCGCCACATCCTGGGCTACGGCATCCTGGTCACCTATCCTTCGCTTCAGGGCTTCGCTGTAATAACTGATGCTGCCCAGGGTGCTCCCGATATCGTCGTGCAGGTCGCGGGCGATGCCATCGCGCATGGCCTGCAGCTTCAAGGTCTGGCGGAAGCGGTGGCGCGACCATGCATACATCACACCGCCAGCCAGCATGGCCAGCAGCAGATAGACCCACCACCGCTGCCAGATGGGAGCGGCAATGGACAAGGTGAGCACGGCCAGCTCCGGACCCTCACGCCCGTAGGCATCCCGCACACGGACCAGCAGCCGGTGGTTGCCAGCGGGTACACTGGCATAGCGCAGTGGGGCCATCGCAGTGGTGATATGAGGTACTTCCTCAATACCCTCCACGCGGTAGAGAAAGGACAACGGGGCCGGCCCGGTGGGCCACAATGCGCTCAGGTCCGCCTCGAACGAACTGGCGCGGTAGGGTAACTGCAGGCCTTTCCTGCTATTGAGGGCAACGGGACCCCATGCGTTGCGGATGCCGGTGAGCATGGGCATGGGCAGTGGGGGTAGTTGGTCGAAGGCATCCGGGTGGAAGGTGATCAGACTGTTATTCGCGCATAGTGCCATGGTGCCATCGCGCAAGCGGAGGATGCAGCGGTTGAGCTGGCGGAAACGGCCGCCGTCATTCACGGGCACGTGCAGCCACGTATGATCCTCCGGGTCGAAGCGTACCAGGCCGTTGCTGGTAGTGCACCAGGCCCGTCCCCGCCCGTCGAAGGCCAGGCCCTGTAGGTCCGATGGCAGATGCTCAGGCACCTTGTATGCCTTGATCTTGTCGTTCACGATGGCCACCAAGGCACCATCGCGCAACGTGGCCCACACGGTAGCACCCCGGACGGTGATGGTGCTAACATCCTCCCCGGGAAGCCTGCGATCGGGCGGGCTGTTCTTCATGAAGGTTATCGCAGTATCCTTAGCTGCCTTATGGTGCGTGGTCCAGCTGTAGATGCCTTTGGAGGTCCCGCTCCAATATCGGCCCGTGGTACTGTCCAATGCTGTGCAGCTCGTCACGTTCAAACTCGGGTCCATGATCAGCTTGAAGTCGACGTTAGCATACTCCAGTGTTTGGGGATCCAATATGCTTATGCCGAACCCCATGGCACCCACAAGGATCCGACGCTTACCCTGCACGGCGTCCGCGAATGCAGAGCGTATTTGGAACATACTGATGGTAGGGTACGGGGAATGGGTCCAAGTTGGAGTGTGCATGTCCAGCCGTTCATGAACAGGGTCATAGGGGAATAGCCCGGTTTCGGTGCCTGCGAAACACTCGTTCGGTCCTGTGCGGAAGAGACCGGTGAGTTCCAGGTCCCGTCCTTCATGGTGCAAGGGAATGTGGCGGGGTGTTGCCTGCGGATCTTTCAGCGTGAAGAAGCCGTGGGAAGTGGAAATGCGAAGGGTCCCATCCGGGTCTTGTTGGAGGTTGTGGAAGGTAAGGCCCGGCTGTTCGCTGCTAGGGTCTGGAAAGAGTTCCTGCACGGCCATGGGCCATACCGCCGGGGCATGCACCGATATACCGCTTGCCGTCCCCGCCCAGATGTTCCCATGGCGGTCCTTCAGCAGGCAACGGACCCGGTTGTCGCCTAGCGAAGTATGATCGTAGCGGCGGTGCTTTTCCAAGCGGATGGTTTGCAGCTGCTGGTCCAACACGAGCAGGCCGTTGATCTTGGTACCGGCTAGAACGGAGCCGTTATGCCATGGAATGATCGCGGTGATCTCGTCTGCAATAGGCGCGTATGCTTGGCGATCCCAATGGTCCAGTGGGATGCGCGTGATCCCGGGTCCCCACCCGCCCGCGAGTATGTCCCCATTGAGCAGGATCGCATTGGTGAGGCTGTGCAGACTATCCGCATGGGTGGAACGAACATCGTGTAGCACGTTGCCGTTCCAAGCATCCAGGATCAAGGAATTGCCTCCGGGGATCAATCCCAACCAGATCCGGTCCCGGCTTAAGCGCAATGCGGAATGGCACCATCGCCCGACAGTATCTTCTTCCAATATAGCGTCCAGATTGTAGTCGCGCCTCTGAACCGTTTTTGCCTTGGTGTTACACCAGAGTACACAAGCGTTCTGTGTACAGATCACCAGGATACTGTCGTTCAAGGCCAACAGGTGGTTCAGGCGATCAGTGGGCAGGGCCGCGCTCGCCTCCTGTGTCTGCATAAAGCCGCTGAAGCTGTCCGTGGTCCGGTCGTAGCGGGATAATCCTCCATCCTTGCTGGCTACCCAAATGGTACCGCTGCTGTCCTGGGCGATCGAGGAGATGTGCATGCCTGCTGGCGCGGAAGCGCCAGTGTACCGCACCACGCGCTGCCCATCATACTTGTTCAGGCCGTGTTCCGTGCCGATCCAGATGTAGCCTTCGCGATCCTCGAAGAGGCAAATGACGGAATTGTCGCTGAGGCCATCGGCGGTCGTGATGTGTTGGAAACGAAGCGCAGCGCTGGATACGGCAGCAGGCGTTTGCGCCGCAGCGGGCGGACCACCAAGCAGCAAAAGAAAGGCGATGCCGATATATGCGGCACTTTGCATGTGCTGGTGAAAGATAGCTACTGGTCCCTCATCGGCCCTTCGGCCCATTCGGTCCCTGAGGTTCTCGAAGGGCCGAATGGGCCGAAGGGTCGATCCTCACGCCGCCACCAAACCGCAATGGATCGCCTTCGCCACGGCTGCGGTGTTGCTGTTCACTTTCATCTTTTTATAGATCACCTTCACATGGCTGCGAACGGTCTCGAAACTGATGCTGAGTTCCACTGCGATCATCTTGTAGCTCAAGCCCTCCACCAAGGCGCGTAGCACTTCCAATTCCCGGTTGGTGAGCCGGTGATCTTGCGCTGGAGATCCTTCCGGGCGCAATTGCACGGTGACGCGACGTGATGGGCTGGTCGCGGGCACCAGCCCGTTTCGAAGATCTTCCACAAGGCCCATCAACTCTGCAGGACTATCTCCTTCCACGATATAGCCCACGGACCCGGTTTGGAGTTGCTCGTCCGTGAGTTCTCCATGGCCGAGGACCGCCAGCACGATCAAGGTGCGGTTGCAGGTAGCGGCCGGTGGAAGGGTGGAGCATGCCATGGCGGTGGTTTTTATTTTCATATCGGGAAGCGCGCCCGGATGTGAACGATCACCGCTGTTCTTTTCCGTGATCGATGGGGGGCATACGGATCCTTGTTCACATTCGGAGGAGTACTTCGATATGGTTGTGATCCGGCTCCCGAAAGACGGTATTGAAGACCATCATGGCCCATAAGCTCCATTCTTCGTACTATCGTGGCTCATATAGCCCACGTTGTGGAGTCCTCCACATCCACCCATACCAGCGTGCCTCCTTTGTGGGTGAGCGGACTACTCCGGAACGATCCGGCTGTGATCCACGGGCTGTATGCATCACATTATCCGGCCGTGCGGCAGTATGTGGTGCGGAACAGTGGCACGGCCAGCGACGCGCAGGATGTTTTCCAGGAAGCCGTAACCGTGCTTTGGTTGCAGGTGAAGGAGGGTCGCTTCGCTGCCCAGGCGGATCCAGACCCGGGTGGTTTTCTGTTCCGGGTGGCCAAGAACAAATGGTTGGACGTACTGAGGTCCGCAGCACATAGGAACATGAAAGTGCTGCACGACGGGAATCACCAACTTACTTCCCCCGAGGTCGATCACACGGATGAGGAACGCATCATGCGCCTCCGGGGCGTATATGACAAGCTCGATCACAAGTGCCGGCAGGTGCTTGACCAATTCTATTTCGAACGGAAGGACCTCGCCAGCATAGCGGCGAACATGGGCGTGGAGGAAGAGAGCATCCGCACCATCAAGTACCGCTGCATGATGAAGCTGCGGGCATTCCGCAGGGCCATCAGCGGTGAAGAAGGAGCAGATAAATGAGCGAAGGGGCATTACATAGGGAGCGGTTCGAGGCCATCGAGGCCTTCCTCCTGGGGACCATGAGGCCGGAGGAGCGTGAACGCTTCGAGCAAGAGCTGGTCGCGGATGTCGCATTGCGCGATGAGCTGGAGCTGCAGCGCGAGAACATCCTTGCCGTGGAGCTCGCCGGGGTCACGCGCACGCTGAAGGCTGCCCGCGCCGAGCATCGCGAAGGGGGTGCCGAACATGGGGGACGCAATTGGTACAACTACCTCAAGGTTGCCGCCATGGTGGCCGTACTGGCAATTGGTACGATCTGGTGGTTGGGGCGGCCTACGGAGCACGAGCGCCTATTTGCCGAGGCCTATGTACAAGACCCCGGTTTGCCGGTGCCCATGAGCGCCGTGAATGATCCACTCTTCCAGGATGCCATGGTGGCATACAAGCTGGGGGACTATGAGGAGGCGCGCACCAAATGGGGCGGTCTGTTGCAGCAGGAACCAGCCAACGATACTCTTCAGTTCTACATCGCCAATGCCTACTTGGCGGAAGGAAATGCCCAAGCGGCGATGCCGTTGTACGAGGCCGTCGCGGAAGGGGAAGCATCGGCCTTCCAGGCCAAGGCACGCTGGTTCCTCTTCCTGGCCTACCTGCACGAGGGGCGATTGAACGAGCTTCCGGACACCACGCTGCTGAACGACCCCGACCACGGCGAACAAGTGCGCCACATACGGTCCAATCTCGGTTCCTGATGCGGGGCTTTCTCCTGCTGCTGTTGGTATCCGCTTCGTTTGGCGCGGGGGCGCAGGACCTGGCCCGGCGGCATGCGCTTATCAGCACAGCGTACAAGGCGGAACGATACGCGGAGGTCGCTCAACTTATCGACCTCCAACTACGGGAAGCAGCCGGTACGCCATGGGAGGATTCCACCCACCTCTATCTGTATAAGTATGGCCGTGCCGTACGCAAGTTGAAGGGTGCCGATGCCAGCGTGGCCGCTGCTGAACGCATCTATGCACTGGTGCAGCAACGTGGTAGGCCCGAGCAGGAGGTAGAGGCCCTGTTCGACCTGAGCTGGACGTACTATGACGCTGGGAGAATGAAGGAATGTCTGCGCGTGGATTCCACCGCCGTGGTGGTCGCGGAGCGTGGCCCGGGCATCTCGCCGACCAACCGCGGGCGCGCCTGCCAGTACGTAGCGTTCGACCATGCCATGCTGGGGGATCATCGCAGTTCCTTGAAGTATGCGCTGAAGGCCTTGGCGATCTATGATAAAGCGGATTCCATCCCACCTACGCAATGGTCCGAATCGTACAACGCCGCCGGTACCGCGTACCTGCACATGGGGTTGATCCGCGATGCGGAACGGTACCTGAAGAAGGCACTGAAGGTCTTGGGTGAGGACACCTCGGAGGCCACGCTTTCACGAAAGGCGAATACCTACGGCAATCTGGGCGTGTTGTGGCAAGGGGCCGGGGATTATGTCCGCAGCAAAGGTTATTACTACCAAGGGTTGCGCCTCTTGGATCAACTGGTCGCGAACGCTACCGATCCGTTCACGCGGGACGAGGCCATCGTGAACCGTTCGCGGAGCTATCTCAACCTCGCCACGGTGTTCCACCAGTATGGTGATGACGGCCGTGCCCGTGAATTGTTGGAGATGGCATGGAACGATCGGAGCCAAGTGCTGGAGGCCGATGATCCGCAACTGCTGGCGGTACAGGAGCGCATGGCCGATATCGAATTTTCCGCAGGCGATCTGGAGAAAGCGGAAGAGCTGACGCGGAATTACCTGATAGCATGCGAACGGAAATACGGAAGAACGAGCGATGAGTATATCCGCACTTGCACCAAACTGGGCGGGATCGCCTTGCGCCAAGGGCAAGCCGCACAGGCTGATTCACTCTTCGGCGTAAGCATAGCCGTAAGCCGCTCCATCAACGGTAAAAGCACGAATATGCTGCTCGCAACCACCTTACAGCACCGGGCTCGAATGTATGAGGAGCAGGGCCAGTACACCCAAGCGCTGAACGACCTTCAGCAGGCGAAGGTGATACTTATGAACGTGAATGGCCCCGAGCACTATCGGGTGGCGGAATGCGAGGTGAGGCTGGCGGAAGTGACCTATGAAAAAGGTGACCCCGAGGTCTCATTGGGCCACGCCCGTGCCGCCATCGGCATGTTGCAGGATCGGGTGAAAGCGCTACAGGCCACCAGGGCTCCGCAAACCTTCAATAATCCGCATATCCTCCCGGATGCGATCTATTGGAAAGTGCGTGCGGAGCAGAAGCTCGCGGGTAACGGGGAAGGGAAGACAGCATGGAGCAAAGACCTCGACCTCGCGATCCTCGCGCTGGCGAGGAACAAGGCCGCCGTGCGCGACGAAGCCTCCCGACTGCTGCTGATCGGTGCGCAAAAACAGCTCTTCGAACTGGCCTTGGAGTTGGCCTATGAAGGCTATGTCCGAACGGGATCGGATACCGATCTGGAGCGATTCATCAACATCTCCGAAGCCAACCGATCCATCCTGCTGAAGGAACGGCTGAACAACTTCGCGGGAATGCAATTCGCCGGGGTCCCCGATACCGTGATCGCTCGGGAACAGGAGCTCTTCACCGCTCTGGACCTCGACTCCGAAGATCGGGCCGCGGCCACGGACATGGATAAGCGTGAGCAGGCCTACGCGGACTTTCTCGCAGATCTGGAACGCAACTACCCCGTCTACTTCAACCTGCGTTATGGAGAGCCACGGATCAACCTGACCGATATCCGCGAGCATCTGCTCACGCCCGATCGGCAGTTGCTTGCTTATACCCGGAGCGGCCCCTCCCTCTATGCATGGGTGGCCGGTCTGGATGGTGATACGATCATCCGCTTGGATAATGCGGGTATTAATGATGCCATGAAAGCAATGAGCAGCGCGATCATGGCGCGTGAAACAGCACTGTATACGAGTGCGTCGTTCAAACTCTATCAATTGGCCGTGGCTCCGTTTCAGCCGTTATTGACCAGCTCCGAACTTCTGATCATACCCGATGGCGCGCTCCATGACCTGAACTTCGAGACCTTGCTTACGAAACCCGATACAAGGAACTTCGAAAGGAACCTCCTGATCCAACAGTATACCATCGCGTACCTGCTCAGTACCACCACGGCGCTACAGTTCTCGAACCTCGCCCGGCGTCATTCCAACGGCATTCTCGCCTTGGCCCCCGGTTTCAACGATCAACTGAAGCAGGACTACATCGCGGGACTGAAGGACCCATCGACGTTGGATGAGGACTACCTGCATTTCGTCCGGCAACCGTTTGCTGAGCGAACTGCACGGGATCTGGGTCGCATGCTGTCAGCCAACGTGATGGTCGGTAAGGCGGCAAACGAAAAAGCCTTCCGTGAGAATGCCGCTCGTTTCGGGATCCTCCACATGGGGACCCATGCGGAATTGAACGCGAATTCACCGATGTATTCGAGGCTTGTCCTGAGCAAGAATGGGAGCGAACTGGAACCCGATGATGATGGATACCTCCATGCTTACGAGATCTACGAGTTGGATCTGCGGGCGCAGTTGGCCGTATTGACCGCATGCGCTACTGGCAGCGGTAAGAAGGAGGCGGGTGAGGGGGTGCGCTCCTTGGGCTATGGTTTTGCCTATGCCGGTTGTCCCAGCCTGGTGGTCTCGTTATGGAACATCGATGAGAAGGTGAGCGCAGAGCTCATCGCGCTTTTTTATGCGAACCTGGCGGAGGGTATGCCGAAGCACAAGGCTTTGCGCGAAGCCAAGCTGAGCTATTTGGCCCATGCGCCCCAAGAACTCGCACTTCCCTATTATTGGGCAGGTCTGGTACTGGTAGGGGACGTGGAGCCGGTGGTGCTTTCCACGAAGAGGTCCCATCCGTGGATCCTTGCAGGCACCGTACTGTTGCTCATCATGGGCTGGCTCTTGTGGAAGCGATTGCGCATGCATTCTTGAGCGGTTCATGCGCTTTTGTGGCCGGGATCGGGGTCTTCTGGGGAACTAGGGGGCGCATATTCCTCATAATTTCGCAAGCGCAACACACGCTGGGAAGTGGCATGGATCATGCCTTTTCACCTGAACACCAAAACAACCTATACATGAAGACGATCAAACGCTCGATCATCCGGAATCCGATGGCACCTTTTGTAGTGATAGCCGCCTTGGCCATGGGCTGCAGCGGAGGAAGTGCAGGGAATTATGATAATACCGGAGCTGCTGCCTCAACAGATGTTCACGTCACGCCTGCCGATGCGAATGATCGCGACCACGGGGGAGTGAACATGGCGCAGGATGTCACAGGAAACGGAGTGGCCGGTGATGAGGGTAACCGCTACAATGCCACCGGTACGCTAGACCCCACCGGCAATTATACCGCTGAAGGCACACTGCGCCCTGGTGTGATCCTTACCCCTGTACAAGAGCGAACCGATGCCATGGAGCGTATGAACGGTATCCGCAGCACGCTTACCACCGAACTGGAACAGGTGCGTGCGACCCTGAAGGACGGTACTTTGGATAAGGAAGTGGCTGCAGCCAACAAGCAACGGGCCGCAGAACTCGCACAGGGCTTGGAGCGTGTGGACCGCACGCTGACCGCAATGGGCGGTGCAACCGATGCCACATGGGCCGATATGCGCGCAGCTGAGCTGAAGGAAGTGGACGAGGTTCGCACCTGGTGGAACCAGTATATGGCTGGTCGCTCGGAAAGCGCAGCCAAGTGATCCAATAATTCGGACCCAGGAACAAGAAGCCCCGATCGTTTTCGATCGGGGCTTCTTGTTCCTGGCAAGTGATCACGCGATCAACACTGACTGCAGGGAATGCGATCTTCGACTGTTGCCCACATGGCATGTGCGTCACATATCCAGATTGAGGCCTGCGGCAGACTGGTGCGCAAGCCCATGTGTGTGGTCACCGTTGATCGTGCGAACCACGGCCTAAGGGAAGTGTAGACATCACTGTTGAGCAAGCCGATGCAGGTTGCGCAAAGCCATCCCCTATTCTTCCATTAAAGCAGAGAGCCCCCGATCTACAGATCGGGGGCTCTCTCATAGTTAAAGGGGATGTGCTTACATCATGCCACCCATTCCGCCCATGCCGCTCATATCGGGCATGCCTGCGGACTTCTCTTCCTTCTCATCGCTGATCACACACTCCGTTGTAAGGAGCATGCTGGCGATGGAAGCAGCGTTCTCCAAGGCCACGCGGGTCACCTTGGTCGGGTCGATCACGCCAGCCTTGAGCAAGTTCTCGAATACCTCGGTGCGGGCATTAAAGCCGAAGTCGTTCTTACCGTCGCGGACCTTCTGCACCACGATGCTGCCTTCGAGTCCGGCGTTGGCCACGATCTGGCGCAGGGGCTCTTCCAAGGCGCGGTGAACGATCGAAATACCGGTGGTCTCGTCGTCGTTCACACCTTTGAGCTTGTCCAAGGTCGCTTGCGCACGGATGTACGCCACGCCACCACCCGGTACGATACCTTCTTCCACGGCGGCGCGGGTAGCATGCAGGGCATCATCCACGCGGTCCTTCTTCTCCTTCATCTCCACTTCGGTGGCTGCACCGATGTAGAGCACGGCCACACCCCCGGCCAACTTGGCCAGACGCTCTTGAAGCTTCTCCTTATCGTAGTCGCTCGTTGTGTTCTCGATCTGGGCCTTGATCTGGGATACGCGGCCAACGATGTCCTCCTTCTTGCCGGCACCGTTCACGATCGTCGTGTTGTCCTTGTCAATGCTGACCTTCTCAGCGGTACCCAACATGCTGAGGTCGGCGTTCTCAAGTTTGAAGCCGCGCTCCTCGCTGATCACGGTACCACCGGTAAGGATGGCGATGTCCTCCAGCATGGCCTTGCGGCGATCGCCGAAGCCAGGGGCTTTCACGGCACACACTTTCAGGGCGCCGCGGATCTTGTTCACCACCAAGGTGGCCAAGGCCTCACCGTCCACATCTTCGCAGATGATCAACAGGGGCTTGCCGGTCTGTGCGCTCTTCTCCAGAATAGGGAGGAGCTCCTTCATCGTGCTGATCTTCTTGTCATAGATCAGGATCTGGGGGTTCTCCAGCTCGGCCTCCATCTTCTCCGTGTTGGTCACGAAGTAGGGGCTGAGGTAGCCGCGGTCGAACTGCATGCCTTCCACCACTTCCACGGTGGTATCGGTGCCTTTGGCTTCTTCCACGGTGATCACACCTTCCTTCTTCACCTTGGCCATGGCCTCGGCGATCAAGGTGCCGATGGTCTCATCGTTGTTGGCGCTAATGCTGGCCACCTGCTTGATCTCGGCATTGTCATCACCAACGGACTTGCTCATCTTTTTGAGCTCGCCCACCACGGAGTTAACCGCCTTGTCGATCCCGCGCTTGAGGTCCATCGGATTGGCACCTGCGGCCACGTTCTTCAGTCCGGCGGTAACGATCGCCTGTGCGAGCACCGTGGCGGTAGTGGTACCATCGCCGGCGATGTCCGCCGTCTTGCTGGCCACCTCTTTCACCATTTGGGCACCCATGTTCTCCACGGGGTCCTTCAGTTCGATCTCCTTGGCCACGGTCACACCGTCCTTGGTCACTTGGGGAGCGCCGAATTTCTTGTCGATGATCACGTTGCGGCCCTTGGGGCCAAGGGTCACCTTCACGGCGTTAGCGAGTTGGTCCACGCCGCGCTTCAGGCGGTCGCGGGCTTCTACTTCAAATTGGATGTTCTTTGCTGCCATTTTCTGGGGGATGAATCGGGGCGCGAGATCTCGCGCCCATTGAGTTTCTTTTAATGTCGGGCGTGAGATCTCGCGCCCTTACGAAAACTGGGCTTTGCTCAGTTCAGCACCGCGTAGATATCGCTTTCGCGCATGATCATATAGTCCTTACCCTCGAGGTTGAGCTCGGTACCGCTGTACTTGCCGTACAGGATCTCGTCGCCCACCTTCACGCTCAAGGGGGTCACTTTGCCATCATCGGCCACACGTCCGTTGCCGATGGCGATGACCTTGCCACGCTGGGGCTTCTCCTTTGCGGTATCGGGGATGATGATCCCGCCTTTGGTGGTTTCTTCAGCAGCTGCGGCCTCTACGAGGACGCGATCAGCCAGGGGCTTCACTTGGGTCGCCATATTCTTGTTTGGGGTTGAATTGGTTAACGGTACACGCCGCTAGCGATTCCCGTGCCAGTGCCCGGGAACTGTCAAAAGTTCGGCATGATGTGGTAGGCGGGCCAGTTGTGTCATGCCAAGGCTGACAGGCTGGCCGCAGCTTATTCAGGAGACTGCTCGCTCGGGATGGTGATGGCCTCGCTATCACCCACTACGGTTGCACTCCCAGCGTCCGGATTTTCATCCAGAACGATCGGTGCATCCAGGCTGTTGGTAGCCACACTAGGACCTTGCAAGGATGCAGAGACCAAACAAAGCACCATCAGGGCACCTGCCAAGCTCCATGTGGCCTTCTCCATGAAATCAGCCGTGCGCTGCACGCCGCCGATCTGGGAAGCACCGGTGAAACCTGCCGCAAGCCCGCCACCCTTGGGGTTTTGAGCCAGTACGACCAAGGCCAACAATACGGCCAGAATGATGATGATGATGGAGATGGCGACCATGGTCTACTTGTTCGATCGGGCCTCAAGGGCCTTTGAAAGGGCTGCGAAGTAAACGCTTTTCTCCGGATGCTTCAACGCCAATCGATCATAAACTTCCCGAGCCTTGGCAAAATTCCCCTGTTTTTCGTGGATCCGGGCCAAGGTTTCACTCACCATGCCATCATCCTGCAAGCTTCGTTTCGCTGCCTGTTGTGGGTTGAAGAAAACCGCTTTCTCCGTGGAACGAGCCGGGGTGGAGTGCTGGATGAAATGGTCCATTATCTCCTTCTGGTCCAAAGCAACAGGGATGGAAGAGGGAGGTGCGGGGCTGGAAGTAGGCGGCTCTTTCGGCGTGGCGGTGTTTGAGGCTGTCGATGAAGTCCGCTCAGGTTGAACAAAGGCATCTTGGCTCAGCCAATCCGTGAATCGCAATCGGGTATTTGGGCCCGGCGCAAGCCGTTCGCTCCGAACTTCCGGCACAGGACCGGGTAGATCGGCTGGTGGTGAAGGTTCAATGTTGGACTTTATGGTTTCCAGTGATGGTACACTCACTTTCGGAACAGGCGGTGCCGAGGGTGGGACCAGTCCGGCCAGTTGGCCCAGGTCGTAACCGCTGGCACGCACGGCCTCCACGATCTGGCGGTCCAGGACCTCGCGTTCGGTATCCAGTTTCTCGGCCTCAGGAGTTTCTTTCACCACGCTCCCTTCGTCCTTCAGAGGGTTCGCGTCCTGCTCGAACGGAACATGCGTCACATCCGGTGATCTGCGTTCGTTCCGGAAGGATGCCGGAAGGGGACGCGTGGCGTCAGTTGGCTCCGCAATTTTTGGTGCTGGGATCCCGCTCGTCGGAAATGACTCCTCCAGTGGCTCCTCATCCTTTACTATGCGCAGCGTTGAAGGTTCGCGTGGCTCCTCCTTATGGACCAGGTCGAAGAGAACACTGCGCGAAGGGAGGAACGCGGCGGGCAGGCTACGGCTGTCGTTTGCAAGGACATCACCGGTCTCGCTTTCGCCCACGGCCAGCAGAAGGTGGGCACCGCTGAACCAAGGGAAGCGCTCAGCCATGGTGCGCAGGGCTGCTAGGTCCTGCTTCGCCACCTGCGAAGGGTCCTGGAGCAGTTCGGTGAGGCGGTCGCGGTCCATGGTTGATCAGATGATCGGTACTACCAATTTCCCAAAGTCCGGTCGAAGATATCCTGGGCCAGCTGTTTCCCAATATCCTGTACAAGTCCATCCTCCACGGAACTGAGGTCCTGGGTGCTGGAATAATCCGCGAAGCGGGAGACGGTGAAATCGGCATCGGCCTTACTATCCGCCTTGTTGGTATAGTGGATGCTTACTGTAATGGTAAGCCTGTTGAGCGCTGCCGTTTCGTTGGCCTGTATGGCAACGGGCTGCACATCGTAGCCGGTAATGGCCCCTTCGTATGCGATGTCGCCATCCCGCGGGGTGAGATTGAGAGGTGTTTGCGCTTGCATCAGATCGCGCAGCGCCTCAGTGATGTTCTGCGCGCTCTGTGGTGAGCAAAGCGGTGCCCGAGCGTCCAGGCTGGCTACACTAAGGGTCTTGGCGGAAGCGGGTACTGAGCCTCCGCTCAGTGAATAGTTCACCGTGCAACTGCCCAGCAACAGGGCAGTGCCGATCAGGGCCCGGATCACTGGATGTCCCACTCTTTGATCTTTCGGTACAGCGTGCGTTCGCTGATACCCAGTTCCTCTGCGGCCTTCTTCCGCTTACCGCGATGTTTGGCCAAGGCCTTTTGGATCAACTCCCGTTCCTTTTCCTCGAGGCTCAAGGATTCCTCCACTTCGGTATGGTCCACATCCTCATCATCCGCCTCCCCGGGCATCCGAATGCTCATCCCACTGTCCGCGCCATGTGCATAGAGGAGTTTCTCAGGAAAGGGGGTGGTTGGCGGTGTGGACATTCCGCGTTGGCCGCTGTTCAGTAACCTGACCTGCTCTTTCAGGGCGTTCAGGTCGGACTTCATATCGAAGAGGAACTTGAAGATCAGTTCCCGCTCGTTGATGGCCTCGCCGGTTTTCCCGTTCTCGCCATGCGACGTCGGTATCAACGCGGTGCTTTCCGTGGGCAGGTAGCTTGCCAAGGTGGTGGCGGTCACCTCCCGATCCTTTTCGATCACGCTGATCTGCTCCACCAAATTGCGCAGTTGGCGCACGTTACCGGGCCAGCGGTAGGCCATGAGCAGTTGCTGGGCCTCACCGGTAAGGGTGATCGCAGGAGCCTTATAGCGCGAAGCGGCCTCCTGTGCAAACCAACGGAACAGCAAATGGATGTCCTCCTTGCGTTCACGCAAGGCCGGCACATGTATGGGCACGGTGTTCAGTCGGTAGTACAGGTCTTCGCGGAATCTCCCCCGCTGCACGGCCTGTAACATGTTCACGTTGGTGGCTGCCGTCACACGCACGTTGGTCTTTTGGGCCTTGCTACTGCCTACGCGGATGAATTCGCCGGTTTCCAGCACGCGCAGCAAACGAACTTGTGTGGTCAAGGGCAATTCGCCTACCTCGTCCAGGAAGATGGTGCCACCGTTGGCCACCTCGAAATAGCCCTTGCGCGCTTCGTGAGCCCCGGTGAAGGAGCCTTTCTCATGGCCGAAAAGTTCACTATCGATGGTGCCTTCCGGGATCGCACCGCAGTTCACTGCGATATACGGTCCATGCTTTCGTGCACTAAAGGCGTGTACGATCTGAGGCATCACCTCTTTTCCGCTGCCGCTTTCACCGCTGATCAGCACACTGAGGTCCGTGGGTGCCACTTGGGCAGCGATCTCGATGGCACGGTCCAGCAAGGGCGAGGCGCCGATGATGCCAAAGCGTTGTTTGATCGGTTGGATGTTCATGCTTCGGTGACAAATGCGTTCGTCGATTCGATCAATTCTCCTTGAAGCGAGCCTGCTGTTGCACTTACAATGCGGACCCGAACGATATCACCGGGTTTTAGCTCTTTGGTAGTCAGTTGTCGGTTGTCAGTTGTCAGGGCGCTCCCGGATTCTGCGGCGCCGCCTTGCAACTTTTCTTCGCCCCCCAGTGCAGCCGGACAACTGACAACCGACAACTGACTACTGAACCTCGGCACGATCACCACCGAATTCTGCGTATTCCTTCCATACATGTTCTCCTCACTTCGCTTGCTCACGCCCTCGATCAGCACCTCATGCACTTGGCCCACGTACGAAGCCATCCGCTTGGCCGAACTGAGCTTCTGCGTTTCGATGATCTCTGTAAGTCGCCTTCCTTTTACCTCCTCGGGCACATCGTCCTCGTGCTTGCGTGCGGCCAAGGTCTTCGGTCGCTCGCTGTACTTGAACATGTAGGCCATATCGTAACACACCTCGTTCAGCAGGTCCAGCGTGGCTTGGTGGTCGGCGTCGGTCTCGCCGCAGAAGCCCGAGATGATGTCCGTACTGATGGCGCAATCCGGCATGTGCTTGCGGATGCTGGCCACCCGGGCCATGTACCATTCCCGGTCGTAGCCCCGGTTCATGCGCATGAGAACGGCACTGCTGCCGCTTTGCACCGGTAAGTGGATGTATTTGCAGATGTTCTCATACCGAGCCATCACTTCCAGCACCTTATCGGTCATGTCCTTGGGGTGGCTGGTGCTGTAGCGGATCCGCAGGGTGGGGCAGGCCGTGGCCACCATCTCCAACAGGTCCGCGAAATCGGTGGTGACAGAGGTCCGAGCAATTGGCTCAACACTCGGGGAGGCATCGTCTGATCGTCTGATCGTTTGATCATCTGATCGGCTCTTCCATTTGTAAGAATCGACGTTCTGCCCCAGCAGGGTCACCTCCTTGTAGCCTTCAGCAACCAACTGCTGGCATTCGTTCACAATGGAATGAGCGTCCCGGCTGCGCTCCCGGCCCCGAGTGAACGGCACCACGCAGAAGGCGCACATGTTATCACAACCCCGCATGATGGTCACGAAGGCGGTGACACCATTGCTGTTCAGTCGTACCGGCACGATCTCCCCGTAGGTTTCCTCGCGGCTCAGCAACACGTTCACTGCGCGCTGTCCGCTACCCACTTCATCAAGCAATTGCGGCAGACTGCGGTAGGCATCGGGACCCACGACCAGGTCCACCACCTTCTTCTCTACCAGCAAATTTTCCTTCATCCGCTCGGCCATGCAGCCCAGCACGCCCACCTTCAAGTCCTTGTTCTTGGTCTTGAGGTTGTTCATTTCGTTGATGCGCTGCATCACGGTGTACTCGGCTTTTTCGCGGATGCTGCACGTGTTCAACAGCACGAGATCGGCTTCATCGGCATTGTTCACTGCTTCGTAACCATCCTGGGCCAATATGCTCGCCACGACCTCGCTGTCGCTCACGTTCATTTGGCAACCGTAGCTCTCGATATATACTTTCTTGCTCATCCGGAAGGGGCGCAAAGGTACCGTTCCTGTTGAGGCGTGCCAATGTGGCAGAGTGTTTCGCAAAGAGATTCCATCAGAACATCATCCGGTTGCATCTGGATGGATCCCCATGCAAGCCCCCGCACATGCCGCAGTGCGGATGCGGGGTGCCTCTGGATCGCTCCGGCTCAAGGTACGATGCCAACTCTGGCTAAGGTCGGCCGGGACCGGCAAACTCCAGCTTGGCCCATCGCTCATAAAATCAAGTTTCACTTCCATATCCAGACGCCTGAAAACTTTCTTCCCCATAGGGGAAATGACCCGTTCCCGGAAATGAAGTGCCGCTAGTTCGCCGGAAGGCATTTGCTTTGCGCCCCCAAAACCGTTTGAGCATGGCACAGCATACCGACCTGGTGATCGTGGAGTCCCCCGCGAAGGCCAAGACCATTGAGAAGTACCTCGGCCCCGGCTTTACCGTGCTCAGCAGCTTCGGCCATGTGCGCGATCTGCCGGAGCGCGACCTAAGCGTGGATACCGAGAACGGCTTCGAGCCGAACTACATCGTTCCGGACGATAAGAAGGGCAAGCTCGCTGAACTTCGCAAGCAGGCCAACAAGGCTGAGATCGTATGGCTGGCCACTGATGAAGACCGCGAAGGGGAGGCCATCAGCTGGCACCTCAAGGAAGCGTTGGACCTGCCGGACAGCAAGGTGAGACGCATCACCTTCAACGAGATCACCAAGAAGGCCGTCACCGATGCCATGGCCTCGCCACGCAGCATCGACCTCCACTTGGTGGATGCCCAGCAGGCACGCCGGGTGTTGGATCGCTTGGTGGGCTACGAGCTGAGCCCCGTGCTTTGGCGCAAAGTGAAACCCAGCCTCAGCGCAGGCCGCGTGCAGAGTGTTGCTGTACGATTGATCGTGGACCGCGAACGTGAGATCATCGGCTTTGATGCGAAGAGTGCATTCCGGATCACCGCACAATTCCTCACGCCTGGCAAGGCCGCAGTAAAGGCTGATCTACCACAGCGGTTTGCCACGGAACCCGAAGCATTGGACTTCCTCAAGAGCTGCATTGGGGCCGCGTTCACTGTGAACGCGGTGGAGAAGAAGCCTGCCAAACGCACACCTGCAGCTCCCTTCACCACGTCCACCTTGCAGCAGGAGGCCAGCCGCAAGCTTGGCTACGGCGTGGATCGCACCATGCGCATAGCCCAGGGGCTTTATGAGCAGGGGCACATCACATACATGCGTACCGATAGCGTGAACATCAGCGACTCCGCAATTGCTGCTGCAGTGGAGGCCATCACTGGCCAGTATGGCGCACGCTACAGCAAGCCGCGCAAGTTCACGAGCAAGAGCAAAGGGGCGCAAGAGGCGCACGAGGCCATTCGCCCAGCTGATATGAGGGTCCGCAATGCCGGGAGCGACCGCGATGCGGAAAAGCTGTACGACCTCATCTGGAAACGCACACTGGCCAGCCAAATGGCCGATGCCGAACTGGAGAAGACCGTTGTGGAAATTGCCATCAGCACACGCCCTGGCGATATGCTCAAGGCACAAGGCGAAGTGATCACCTTCGACGGTTTCCTCAAGGTGTATTTGGAAGGAAAGGACGATGAGGACGAATCGGAGAAGGAGGGGCTTCTCCCTGAAATGCGGCAAGGGGAAATGCTCGCGCTCCAGGAAATGACCGCCACCCAGCGATTCGACAGGGCGGCACCCCGCTACACGGAAGCCAGCTTGGTGAAGAAGTTGGAGGAACTCGGCATCGGCCGGCCTTCAACCTACGCACCCACGATCAGCACGGTGCAGAAGCGCGGCTATGTAGTGAAGGAGAATCGCGAAGGTACCCAGCGACCCTACCGTATCCTCAACATGACCAATGGCGACATCAACGATCGGACGGCCTTGGAGAACACCGGAGCGGAAAAGCAGAAGCTCTTTCCCACGGACATTGGTATGGTGGTGAATGACTTCCTGGTGGAACATTTCCCAACGATAGTGGATTTCCACTTCACCGCCAAGGTGGAGGAGGAGTTCGACGTGATCGCCGAGGGCAAGGAGAACTGGCGCGAAATGATCGGGCGCTTCTACAAGCCCTTTCATGCCACCATCGGTACCGTGGTGGAAAATGCCGACCGGGCATCCGGCTCCCGTGTTTTGGGCCAAGACCCCAAGACGGGCAAGGACGTGGTGGCGCGCATCGGCCGTTTCGGGCCCATGGTGCAGATCGGCAGCGTGGATGATGAGGAGAAGCCGAAGTTCGCTTCCATCCGCAAGGACCAGAGCATTGCCACCATCACCTTCGAAGAGGCGATGGACCTCTTTAAGCTACCCCGCACCCTAGGCAAGCAGGGAGAGGACGAGATCATCGTCGGCGTCGGCCGGTTCGGACCTTATGTGAAGTTCGGGTCCGTATTTGCAAGTCTCACACCTGATGATGACCCGATCACCATTGAGTTGCCACGTGCCTTGGAACTGATCGACCTGAAAAAAGCGGCGAGCAAGACCCGGGAACTTGGGGAATACGAAGGGAGCATGCTGGAAGTCGGCCGTGGTCGTTTCGGTCCTTTCGTGCGCCAAGGAAAGGTCTATGCGAACATCCCCAAGGGTGAAGACCCGGAAACGGTAACGCTGGATCGAGGGGTCGAATTGATCAAGGCGAAGTTGGAGGGTGCACGTGCTAAAATATTGAAGGAGTTCGAAGGCTCTGAGATCCAGATCTTGGCCGGCCGCTATGGACCGTACATCACCGATGGCAGCAAGAATGCCAATGTGCCCAAGGAAAAGGAGCCGGGCGATGTGACCTTGGAGGAAGCTGCGAAACTCTTGGCTGACGCACCTGCCCGCAAGGGAAAGAAGAAGGCTGCACCGCGCAAAGCAGCTGCGAAGAAGGCTGCGCCAAAGAAGAAGGCGGCCAAAAAGAAGGCGACCAAGAAGAAGTAGAGCGCGTAGCATGAAGCCCAGCTCCTGCCTTAGGTAAGGCGAGTGGAAGGATCATGGGTGTTCAAGGTCTCTGGGAGCTTTACCCATGGCCTTTCCCGTACTTGCGAGAGCAAAGGACTAACATGCACCTGTGCGCATTTGTGCTGATCGCGGTTCACCAGCGCTGCAATTGGCCTCGATCTTCGCCATCCACCCAGTAGGTGGTCAAGCCTCCCAAGGATGGAATCCAGCATTTACTTCACACCCTCCAAGGCCTACGGCGATAGACGACCTGAATGGCCTGCCAATACCTTGGGTGACCACACCGTTTTTCACACCACTAATGGTATGCCCTCTCTGGACGGTGTCAAGGTGGCCATCTTCGGGGTGTTGGATGATCCTGGGCATGCGAAGCCACGCGGCTGCGTGGATGCTCCCGATGCAATACGGGCCCAACTATACAAGCTTTACGTTCCGGCCAATAGCTTCGCAATGGCTGATCTCGGGGATCTTCATCCCGGAAATATGGCCGAGGACACCCGCCATGCACTTGCCGAGACCATTGCCGAGCTGGTGCGTTCGAACATTATGCCGGTGATCATCGGAGGAGGGCAGGCCCACACCTTCGCGCAATATCTTGCCTACGAAAAACTGGAACGCACGGCCAATCTGGCCTGTATCGATGGTCGCTTTGACCTGGGGGAGCCCGGGCAAGGCCTGGCCGAGAGCAGTTACCTCAGCCACATCGTGCTACGTCAGCCCAACTATCTCTTCAACTACAGCAACCTGGGCTTCCAGACCTATTTGGTGGACCAGCCCGGTATCGAACTGATGGACAAGCTGTTCTTTGACGCACATCGTTTGGGCGATCTGCGGGCGGACCTCACCGAAGCGGAACCGGTGCTGCGGAATGCGGACACCGTAAGTGTGGACATGACCAGTATCCGGCGATCGGATGCGCCCGGTACCACGCGGCCCGGACCGAACGGCTTCCATGGTGAGGAGGTGTGCCAGCTCATGCGCTATGCCGGCATCAGCGAAAAGGTCACATCCATAGGCATTTACGAAATGGACCCTTGGCGGGATCAGGATCAGGTAACCGCGCAACTGGCCGCTCAGATGATCTGGTGTTTCCTGGATGGTTTTGGAAGTCGCACCAACGATCTCCCCTGGTTGGATCGCAAGCGGTTCACCCGTTTCCATGTACCCATCAAGGGGCATGAACAGGAGTTGGTGTTCTACAAGAGCACCGTGAGTGACCGGTGGTGGATGGATGTTCCCTACCGCGCAGAGCGGGAGGCCCGGTTCGAGCGGCATCATTTGGTTCCATGTGCCTACAGCGACTACACGGCAGCATGTCGTGAAGAGGTGCCGGACCGATGGTGGAGGACCTTCCAAAAACTAGCGTGATCCCAATTTTAAAAGCAAGCTGGCGCGAACTCATTTTGCCGAAAAGTTCGAGCGGTATCCTTTTTTGCTATTTTGGCGGCTGTTAATACGGTCAAGGCTCCGGGCATAATCATCGGAAAGCCGCGTCAAACAAGAAGAAACCGCATGAGGGGGATAATTACTGCAGGGGTCTTTGTGCTGGTCGGGAGCGTTTCATTCGCTCAACAGGACCCACAATTCACCCAGTACATGTTTGATCGTTTGTCGGTGAATCCGGCAGTGGCGGGCAGCACCGGCAATATCTGTGCCACAGCATTGATGCGTCAGCAGTGGACCGGTTTCGAGGGTGCCCCTAAAACAGGCTTGATCAACGTTCAAGGTCCCTTGACCAAGATCAATAGCGGATTGGGGCTTTCCGTGTATTTCGACAAGTTGGGCCAAGAGAAGAGCACCATCGCCAGGCTCCACTACGCATACCACTTCAAGGTGGGGGCCCAAAGCACTTTTAGTGCGGGCATTTATGCGGGCCTGTCCGGTCGCGCACTGGACGGACGGTGGATCGCCATCGACCCGGTGGCGGATGACAATGCCATCCCCACCAGCGGGAAAAGTGCCAGTGGCTTCGATATGGGTGCAGGACTCTATTATAAGACGCCGAATTTCTGGTTGGGCCTCTCAAGCACACAGCTTCCCGAAACCGAACTGAAGGACGTGAGCATTAAGAACAAGCGGCACTACTATGTGCAGACGGGCTACGATTGGGCCATCGGAGGAAACAAGAAGTACACGCTCCAGCCCAGCGTGCTCCTGAAGAGTGATGCATCCTCCACCCAGCTCGACATTGGAGCGCTCTTCCTGTATGACAACATGATCTGGATCGGAGCAAGCTATCGTACCGAGGATGCCATTGCTCCAATGATCGGTTATCAACATCAGTTCCCCAAAGGCGACAGTATGTTGCGCTTGGGATACAGCTACGACGTGACCACGTCCGAATTGAAAAACTACAGCAGTGGCAGCCATGAGGTAATGTTGAGCTACTGCTTCAAAATAGTGAAACCGGTGGTGAATGAGATCTATCATCATCCCCGTTTCTTGTAGGCGAGCGTAACAAAAGGACCAGATCTCCGTTGCATGTCTGTCCACAGGTACCCCGGCTCCGGGGTTGGACCTCAAGGAACCCTGCAAGGAACTTGGACAGATCAGGAGCGGTTAAAACAAGGAAGACCATGGAACGACGTCCCATTCTCTATCTCTGCGGCATAGCCGTGCTGGCAAGTTGCGGGCAAGGCGGGCAAGGGCAGCTTATCGGTGCCCAGAACCGGCCCTCCTGGTACCAGGTGGACCCCTATGGGATGAACTATCTCCCGCTGGGTAGTTACGTGATGGGGCCAAGCGACCAAGATGCTCCATACGCCCAGGTAGCCAAATCGAAGACGGTCTCCATCCAAGCGTTCTATATGGACCAGACGGAGATCAGTAACAACGAGTATCGCCAGTTCGTGGAATATGTCATCGACTCTACCGCCAAGCAGATCTTGGGTGAGGAGGATATCGGTGAGCATGTGATCACGGAGGACGAATTCGGCGAAGAGATCGATCCCCCTGTGATTAATTGGAAGGCCCGTATCTATTGGGACGGGGAAGAGGAACAGGAGGCCTTGTTCGATATGTACTACCCGGAAAGTGAGCGATTCTACCGTCGCAAGGAGATCGACACCAGGAAGCTGATGTTCGAATACTACTGGATCGACCTGAAGGAGGCGGCCCGCAAGAGCGGTAAGGACCTGGACCTCGGTTACACCAACGTGAAGGGTGGCAAGACCAGCATTCAAGGGCATAGTGACCGCAGCAAGTTCATCATCAAGGAGGTGATCAATGTCTATCCTGATACCTTGACGTGGGTCCATGACTTCACTTACGCCTACAACGAACCAATGACCGAGAATTACTTCTGGCATCCGGCCTATGATGACTACCCTGTGGTGGGTGTTACCTGGAGCCAAGCCAAGGCTTTCAATGTATGGCGCACCCAGAACATGATGAACGCATGGCTCCAAAGAGGAGGTGAGCCTTTCATCAACCATTTCCGTCTGCCCACGGAGGCTGAATGGGAGTATGCTGCACGTGGCGGCCTCGACCTCTCGCCATTTCCATGGGGTGGTCCATACGTGCGTAACCGCTCCGGTTGCTTTTTGGCCAACTTCAAGCCTCTGCATGGCAACTACACCGATGACGGCGGATTCCATACAGTGCCCGTGGATAGTTACTCCCCCAACGACTATGGGCTGTACAACATGAGCGGCAACGTGGCCGAGTGGACCAGCACCGCTTTTGATGAGAGCGTGTACGATTTTGATCATGACATGAACCCGGAGTACTCATTCGACGCGTTGGCAAATGACCCGCCAGCCATGAAGCGCAAGGTGGTGCGTGGTGGTTCATTCAAGGACGTTGGGCTGTATTTGCAGACCGGTACGCGGGCATATGAGTATCAGGACACGGCCAAGTGCTATGTCGGCTTCCGGAGTGCGTTGACCTATCTCGGTCGTGGCAAGGCAGTGCGCGCCGAAGACCTGTAAAAAACACGACCGTCGGGATAGGGCATTGGAACCTGCCGTATCCTAACATTCAGAAAGGAAGAACCCAGATCTAACCAAAAGCAAGGAGAACAGATGAAACCAGGCAGCAAGAGGTGGAAGAATTTTATGGCCAAGTTGTACGGATTGGGCGCTTCAGTGGTGCTTGTCGGTGCACTTTTCAAGATCCAGCACTGGCCCATGGCCGACTTCTTCCTTATCATCGGATTGACAACGGAAGCGATCATTTTCGCGTTCTCGGCGTTCGAACCACCACACGAGGAACCGGATTGGAGCTTGGTCTACCCTGAATTGGCCTCGGCAGATCATGCCATCGGGCAGGATTTCAAGACCGATGATCAGCGCTCCATCACTGAGCAGTTGGACGACATGCTCGAGAGCGCCAAGATCGAGCCGGAGCTGATCGAGAGTCTCGGAGCCGGTATGCGCAGCCTGAGCGATCAGGCCCGTGCCATGGGCGAGATCACAGGAGCCGCCTCCGCCACCAGTGAGTATGCTGAGAGCTTGAAAGGAGCTTCCAGCAAGGTGAGTGAACTGAGCGATAGCTATGTCAGGGCGAGCGAGAGCCTTGCGGGCCTTACCGACAACATGGATGCAGGCCGCAATGCAGGGGAGAACTTGGGCCGTATGGGCAAGAATCTCAGCGACCTCAATGAGATGTACGAACTCCAGTTGCGCACCAGCCGTGAGAAGCTGGAAGCCGCCAACCAGATGTTCGCAGGTATGAGCGATATGCTCACCAACCTGAGCGAGAGCGTGAATGACACCAAGCGCTACAAGGAGAACATCTCCGAACTCAGTGACAACTTGGCCAAACTCAACACCGTTTATGGCAACATGTTGGCTGCCATGACCGTTCGATGAGAGGATCGACCTGTTTGAAATAAACCAACCGACCAAATCCAGAGCCCAATATGGCAGGTGGCAATCTGTCCCCGAGACAGAAAATGATCAATTTGATGTACTTGGTACTTACGGCGCTGCTAGCGCTGAACGTATCCAAGGAGATCCTTGATAGCTTCATCATCGTGAACGAAGGTTTGGAGAATACCAAATCCACGTTCAAGGATAAGATGGATGCTACTTACGCTCAGTTCGAGCAGTTGGCGAAGGAGAACCAGGCCAAGTATGGAGCAGCGTGGAATGATGCACAACAGGTGCAACAGCTCGCCACCAAACTGGTTTCCCATATCGATACCCTGAAAGGGATGTTGATCTCCAAAACGGACGGTATCCCATTGGATCAAGTGATGGGCATGCATAACGGTGTAGACACCGTGCTGAACTTGGAGTATTTGAACGCTAAGGATAACAACACCCATATCACGGAAATGATGGTGGGTTCCGAACCGGCGAAGCCAAAGGAAGGCCCTTACACAGCCCGTGAACTTCGTGGGATGTTGGAGAGTTTCCGGGAGAAGGTAAAAGTGGCCGCAGCAGGTGATGAGAAGCTACAGGCCAGTGCTGAGCGGATGTTCAACTTTGAGGACCGTAGGGATGCCAGTGGGACCATGAACAACTGGTCCTCCATGAACTTCTACCACGTTCCCGTGGTGGCCGGTATCACCACGCTCTCAAAGATCCAAACGGACATTCGGACCATGGAGAGCGAACTGGTGAGCCGCATGATGAGCGGCGTGGAATCCAAGACCTTCAAGTTCAACACCTTGGCGGCCATCATCAAGCCACAAAGCAGCTACGTTACCGCAGGTGGAGTCTATCGTGCCAGCATCTTTCTGGGCGCCTACGATAACCAGAACGCTCCGGAAGTATATGTGGCCGGTCCCGGTGCGTACGTGGATACCACGGTAAGCCCTCCCGTGATCGTGGGCGAGTCCAAGAAGCTGCCGATGGAAGGTGCAATGGCTATCTTGGAAGAACCAGCTACGAGTGCCGGACTGAAAGTGGTGACAGGCATTATCAAATTCAAGCCGGTAGGTGGTGAACTCCAGATCGAGAAATTCCGGGCTGAATATGAAGTTGCAGCCCCGAGCCTCGTGGTAAGCCCCACCAAGATGAACGTGTTCTATCGTGGTGTGGAGAATCCTGTGAGCATCAGCGTGGCGGGATACAGCGCCAGCAATATCCAACCGAGCATGACCAATGGCTCCTTGAGTAGGGACAGGGACGGATACGTGGTGAAGCCGGGGGCCGGTCCGAGCGCTGTGATAAGCGTCACGGTGACGAATCCTGATGGCAGCAAGAAGGCCATGCAGGGCGTAGAGTTCCGCGTGAAGAACGTACCGAACCCCACCCCGTACTTCGCGGGCAAGGGCGTGAACGACAACACGGTGAAGAAGAACGAGATCGTTGCCGCGCAAGGAGTGATCGCCAAGATGGAGAATTTCGAGTTCGATCTTCGTTTCGACATCGTGAGCTATACCGTGACCACCACCATAGCGGGCAACGTGCTGGAAAAGCCCTGCACTGGGCCAGCGCTTAGCGCTGACGCCAAAGCCGTCCTGGAGAGGGTCAGGTCCGGTCAGAAAATATTCATTGAGAACATCAGGGCCAAAGGACCCGATGGTACCATCAGGAACTTGGGGACACTCTCGTTCAAGGTGGTTTGATCACCGCTAAATCGCATCCACATGAGGAACCTTCAAAGCATACTGTTCGCCGCCCTGCTCTGTGCGGGACTCGGCATGGCCGGAACAAGCCAGGCACAGACGGTGCTGGATGGTGCCTACATCAAGGAGCACGGAAAGACCCAGCGCGTAGTGCCGTATCCCTATATCCGCGAAGCGGATGTGATGTGGTATCGGCGGGTATGGCGCGAGATCGATCTGCGGGAAAAGATCAACTTGCCGCTGTACTATCCGACCGAACCGATCAACGATCGGAAAAGCCTTTTTGATGTGATCAAGCAAGGCATCCTGGAGGATGGGTCGATTACCGCATACGATCCAGGGCCGATCGGACTGGACGATGAATTCACCAAGGCGCTGCTTCCTTCAGAAGTGAAGGATATGCTGTTCAGTGTGGATACTACGATGACGGAGGATCTGGAAACCGGTGAATTGGTTCCGGTCTATACCACCACCGAGATCGCGAGTGCGAACATCCGGAAGTACCTGATCAAGGAGGACTGGATCTTTGACCGCCAACGGTCCGTGATGGATATCCGTATCATCGGCCTTTGCCCCTTGCGCGAGAACATTGGTGAAGATGGTGAGCTGCGTGGATACTCCAAGATGTTCTGGCTCTATTTCCCCGAGTTGCGTTATGTGTTGGTGAACTGGGATGTGTTCAACAGGGAGAATGATGCGGAGCGGCGTTCCTTCGACCATGTGTTCTGGACACGACAATTCAATAGCACCATCACCAAGGTGAGCAACGTGTACGATCGTAACATTGCGCAGCACAAGACCGGAATTGATGCATTGCTGCAAGGAGAGGAGATCAAAGAGGACCTCTTCAACTTCGAGCACGACCTCTGGAATTTCTGAGGTTTGACCATTCTGCATTTTGAAGGCCCCGCCATCGCGGGGCCTTCTTCTTTTTGGTCTTTTTTTCTTCACCTCAACCGGTCTGTAAACAGCTCCAACGCCCTTGGATGATGCCGGGTACTTTCTTCCTAGCTCGATCCACGTACCTTTGCCGCCCGAAAAATGATCAGCGTCAACAATCTTCTTCTTCACTTCGGCGAGCGGCCGATGTTCGACAACGTGTCCTTCTTCATAGGAAGTGATGACCGGATCGGCCTTGTTGGACGTAACGGGGCAGGGAAAAGCACGCTGTTGAAGATCCTCGCAGGCCAGCAGCACTTTGACAAGGGGAACATCGGCAAGCCGAAGGACCTCACCATGGGCTACCTGCCGCAGGAGATGACGCATGACCTTGAGCTCTCACCTTGGCAGGTGGCCGAGAAGGCATTTGAGGAGGCCCAAGAGCTCAATGCCCACATTGATTGGATCGCCAAGGATCTCGAGCAGGCGAAAACGGACGAAGAGGCCATGGACCTGGCCACACTGCTGGCCAATGCGCACGAACGCCTGAACACATTGGGCGTTTCCGATCATGACATGAAGATCGAGCGGATGCTCAAGGGCATCGGTTTCGTGGACCAGGACCTGCACAGGAGCCTGAAGGAGCTGAGCGGAGGTTGGCGGATGCGGGCGGAACTGGCGCGGATCCTGCTCATGCAACCGGACCTTCTCCTATTGGACGAACCGACGAACCACCTGGACTTGCCTGCCATCCAGTGGTTGGAGGATCTGCTACGCACCTATCCCGCAGCCTTGGTGCTCATCAGCCACGACAAGACCTTTTTGGACAAGCTTACCAAGCGGACGTTGGAGGTGCTAGGAGGTGGGATCATCGACCGTAAGGTGCCGTGGACCCAATATGTGGAGCTTCGTAAAGTGGAGCGCGAACAGCAATCCGCTGCTGCCAAGGAACAGCAGCGTTACATTAAGGAGACCGAGGCCTTGATCAATAAGTTCCGGGCCAAGGCCAGCAAGGCCGCCTTTGCCCAGAACCTGATCAACAAGTTGGATAAGCTCGATCGTATCGAGGTGGACGATGAGGACCTGCGGAAGATGTTGGTGAAATTCCCTCCAGCTCCCACCAGCGGAAAGCTGGTGTGCGAGGTGCTCGGTGTATCCAAGGCCTATGGTCCCAAGCGGATATTCAGCAACGCCGAGCTGACCATTGCCAAAGGTGAACACCTGGCCTTGGTGGGTGCCAACGGAACAGGGAAGAGTACCCTTGTGCGCATGATCATGGGTGAAGAATCCTACGAAGGCGAAATACGCTTGGGTCACAATGTGATCATAGGGTACTACGCCCAGGATATGCCGGAACGCATGTCCCCCTTGCGGACCGTCATTGAAACTGCCGAGGATGCGGCCAGTGAGGACAACCGCACACGGGTTCGCGCCATGCTCGGGGCATTCATGTTCAGCGGCGAGGACGTGGACAAGAAGGTGAAAGTGCTCAGTGGGGGGGAGCGTGCACGGCTTGCGTTGTGCTGCATGCTGCTTAAGCCGTTGAACTTCCTCATCCTGGACGAACCCACGCACCATTTGGACATCCAGAGCAAGGATGTGCTGAAGGAGGCGCTGAAGAACTACGACGGTACATTCCTGCTCGTGAGCCACGATCGGGACTTCCTCACGGGACTCACGGACCGTTTGCTCGAACTGGACCAACTGCGGATCCGCGACCAGCACATGGACATCCTGGAGCTGATCGAAAGGCGGAAGGAACTACAAGGTGCGGACATCGGCAAAAGCTCCGCTCGCGTGAAGGAGGTGAAGTTGCCCAAAGGGGGTAAGGACCAGCGTGTGGGAAAGGATCGGGAGAAGGAATTGCGCAAAGCGAAGAGTTCCGTGGAACGACTTGAAAAGCGCCTGAGCGATCTGGAACAGGAAGAAAAGGGCCTGCAGGCCAAGGTGATGAAAGGCAACCTTTCACCCGAAGAGGTACAGGCAGGATATGAGAAAATGGGTGTTCTGGCCAAGCAGATCGCCGAGGTGATGAATGAGTGGGAAACTGCTGCAGCCCAAGTGGAGGAATTAGCGACGGAAGATCAATTTTGATCATCCCGCCGATTTAATTGGAACCGTTACTCCGAAATGAGTATCTTTGCCGCCCTATTGCGGGGTGGAGCAGATGGTAGCTCGTCGGGCTCATAACCCGAAGGCCGTAGGTTCGAGTCCTACCCCCGCTACGAAGGAAGCCCGGTCAATGTGATCGGGCTTCGCTAGTTCTAACGCATGCGATTCTGGGTCTGTGCGCTCTACTCCGAGAAGCACGACAAGGTGTATGTCGGGGAATCAACAGATGTAGATGATCGCTTCCTTTCGCACAATGAGTTGGCCACTAAGGGCTGGACGATCCACTACAGACCCTGGGTGATCATTTATCGAGAAGAGTGTATAAGCCGATCGGCCGCAAGAAAGCGTGAGAAGCAATTAAGATCAGGAGCTGGTCAGGCTTTTCTCCGGTCTCTCATCAAAAATGACATCAGTGATGGTGAGTGAACATTAAAATTTGGCAGGTAAACTGTGAGAGGAGAAAGTGATTGGTGTCCCGTTCGGTCTATCTTTGCCGACGAGAATCCAAGCGGGATCTGGATGGGAGCTCGTCGGGCTCATATCTGCCGTACGGCGGACGTAGGTTCGAGTCCTACCCCCGCTACCAAGAAAGGGGCCAGCTCACACAGAGATGGCCCCTTTGGTTTTCTGATCACGACATTATAACGCACAGTTCACGCCAGACATCCAGCTTCTACCGATCTTCGCAAACAGAAGAACACTATGGAACACCGCGCAGGATATGTGAATATCATTGGGAGACCCAACGTGGGAAAGAGCACCCTATTGAACGCCTTGCTCGGGGAGAAGCTGGTGATCGTAACACCCAAGGCTCAGACCACACGCCACCGCATCTTGGGGATTCTCAATGGCGAGGACCATCAATTGATCCTGTCCGATACCCCAGGGATACTGGAGCCTGTGTACAAGCTTCAGGAAAGCATGATGCACGCCGTTGATGAGGCGTTGGGTGATGCGGATGTCCTGCTCGTAATGGTGGAGCTTGGCGAAACCCCGGCTAAGTCCGAGGAACTCCTACGACGGGCACGCCGGTTCACCGGGCGCACCTTGGTGTTGATCAACAAGGTGGACCTGGGGGATGAGGAGCAACTGAACACCGCCTTTGACGAGTGGCATGCGGCTTTTCCGGAAGCTGTGGTGTTGCCGATCTCCGCGCTTCATGGCTTGCATATCAAGGAGCTTCGAGCCAAGCTTATCGACATGCTACCGGAGCATCCGCCATACTTCCCCAAGGATGAAATGAGCGACCGGGACATGCGCTTCTTCATCAGCGAGATGATCCGTGAGAAGATCCTGAGCATCTATAAGCAGGAGATCCCATACAGCGCCCAAGTGGTGGTGAACAGCTATGAGGAAAGTGCCGAGATCGTGAAGATCCAGGCGGATGTGATCGTCATGCGCGACAGCCAGAAAGGGATCATCATCGGCAAGGGGGGGGGTGCCCTTCGTCAACTCGGAACTGAGGCCCGCAAAGCCATCGAAAAATTCGTGTCCAACAAGGTTTTTCTGGACCTGAAGGTGAAGGTGGATGAGGGTTGGAGGGGAGATGGCAGGAAACTTCGGCAATACGGATACTGAACAGTGATGACCTGCTCGGCCACATACCTGCAAAATATCCGACCCGATTTCCTTCGGGTCGTGATGGGCTGCATTGAAGCTGCAGTACTCCAGCGGAGCTGGCTTCCAGACATACGATTGAAAACTGCCGCATCGCGGCGTTCTTGAAATGGTAAACATCGTAGCCATCGTCGGCCGCCCAAACGTGGGCAAAAGCACGCTCTTCAATCGGCTCATTGAGCGCCGTATGGCCATTACGGATTTCACTGCGGGCACCACGCGGGACCGACATTATGGAGAGGCCGAATGGAACGGTAAGCACTTTACGGTGGTGGATACCGGAGGCTATGTCCATGGCAGTGATGACGTATTCGAGTCGGAGATCCGCAAACAGGTGGAGCTGGCCATTGATGAAGCTGATAGCATCCTCTTCCTGGTGGATACCCAGCAGGGCATCACCGGGATGGATCAGACCGTGGCCAATATGCTGCGTCGGGCGGAAAAGCCTGTTTTCCTAGTGGCCAACAAAGTGGATACCAACGAGAAGGAGGTCTATGCGGCTGAGTTCTATAAATTCGGACTGGGGGAGGTGTATTCCATCAGTGCGCAGAGCGGGGCTGGGACCGGTGATCTCTTGGATGAAGTAGTGAAGACCTTCAGCAAGCCGACCGAGGCAATTCCGGATGACCGGCCTAAGATCGCCATCGTGGGCAAGCCCAATGTGGGTAAATCCTCCTTGGTGAACACCTTGCTGGGTACCGACCGCAACATTGTAACGCCAGTGGCCGGCACTACCAGGGACAATATCAATACCCGTTTCACAGGATTCGGTTTCGATGTCACCCTTCTTGATACTGCCGGGATAAGGCGCAAAAGCAAGGTGGATGAGGATATCGAATTCTACAGTGTTCTACGAAGTGTCCGCGCCATCGAAGATAGCGATGTGTGCATGTTGCTGATCGACGCGCAGGATGGTGTCCAACACCAGGACCAGCACATCTTCTCGATGATCGAGAAGGGGGGTAAGGGTGTGGTGGTGGTAGTGAATAAATGGGACCTCATCGAGAAGGACACGATGACCACCAAGAACTATGAGGAGGAGATCCGGAGGAAACTTGCACCTTTCACGGACCTGCCCATCGTATTCACCAGCGTGACCGAAAAGCAGCGGATCCACAAAGCGCTGGAACTGGCCATGATGGTATATGCCAACCGGGCCAAACGCATCACTACGAGCAAGCTGAACGAGGCAATGCTTCCGGAGATAGAGCGGAGACCTCCGCCGATGGTGAAGGACAAGACCATCCGGATCAAGTATGTAACGCAGCTGCCCGGTGTTGTTCCTGCCTTTGCATTCTTCTGCAACCTTCCACAGTATGTGAAGGAGGGCTACACACGATTCTTGGAGAACAAGTTGCGGGAACATTTTGACTTCACCGGTGTGCCGATCAGGGTGTTCTTCCGGAAGAAGTGAACCGAAGGAACGGGAATTCATGATCCCAAGGGGCGTGCTCCTGAGCTGCCCTATGTCGTGCGGTATTCCCGACCTGCCTCTTGATGCTGTTGGAGTTGGATCTAATTAACGCTGCAAGACGGGGTGTTTCCGGCTCGGCACTAGGCATTGCGGTTACATTTGTCGCCCTTTCAATGCAACCCATCATGATGAAGCGTATTTGGTTCGGAGCGATCCTGGGCATCCTTACCCTTGGGGCGTATGCCCAGACCGCTGCCAACGACCCCACGCTAATGACGGTTGACGGCCAGCCGGTCTCCCGCAGCGAGTTCGAGTCCATTTACAAGAAGAACAACAAGGACGCGCCGGTGACCAAGGAGGCCCTGGATGAATACTTGGACCTGTTCATCAACTACAAGCTGAAGGTTCGGGCTGCGGAGGTTGCAGGGATGGATACGGCAGCAAAATTCAGGACCGAACTGGATGGGTATCGCACGCAGTTGGCCCGTCCCTACCTGATCGATCGGGGCCTGAACGACCAGTTGATGCAAGAGGCCTATGCCCGCAAGACCGAGGAGATCCGTGCCAGCCATATCCTTGTCACGGTGCCTGAAGATGCATCCCCGGAGGACACCGCAGCGGCGTGGAAACGTATCATGAACCTGCGTGCCCGTGTGGTGGGAGGTGAGGATTTTGCCAAGGTGGCAGAAGGTGCTGGCGGAAGCGATGACCCCAGTGCGAAGATGAACGGTGGCGACTTGGGTTACTTCAGTGTGCTGCAGATGGTCTATCCCTTCGAGTCGGCAGCCTACAACACCCCAGTAGGCCAAGTAAGCCAGCCGGTTCGGACCAAATTCGGTTATCATATCATTAAGGTTACCGATCGCCGCCCAGCTCAAGGAGAACTGAAGGCAGCGCATATCATGATCCGTTCGGTGGATGCCGACAGCCCCGAGAAGAAGGCAGCGGCCGAGGCCAAGATCAACGAGGCCTATAAGCGTATCAAGGATGGCGAACTCACCTTTGCCGATGCTGCCCTGACATACAGCGACGATGCGGCTACCAGTGCCAAAGGCGGGGAATTGCCACCTTTTACCACGGGCAAGATGATACCCGAGTTCGAGGCCAAAGCCTTCGCATTGAAGCACGATGGTGATATGAGTGAGCCGTTCAAGACACCGTATGGCTGGCATATCGTAAAGCGCTTGAGCTATACTCCACCACCGAGCTATGAAGAAGCCAAGGCTGAATTGAAGACGAAGATCTCACACGACAGCCGGGCGGAGATCACGCGCAAGAAATTCCTGAACAACCTGCGGACGGAGTATCACTACAAGGCTTTCCCGAAAAACATGGTCGCCGTTGAAAAGGCCTTGGATACCACCGTGTTCAAGAAAGGCGCTGTGGTGATGGATACCTTGTTGCGGAAGAATGCCGAGCAGAAGGAGGTGGTCCGAAAGGGTTTGAAGTACGACCGTTCTATAACGGGGACCCTGAAGGATGGTAAAATGGTCAGCCCTTATTCCCGGACGGAGGAAAAGGCCGAACCCTCACCGAACGACTCTGTGGTGGTGCGCGATATGCAGCAAGGTTGGAAGAATGATCATAAGCGCAACGCCAAGTTGACCAAGCCGGTCTTCACCATCGATGGGAGGAGCTATAGCCAGCTGGACCTCTTGGACTATATTGAGAAGAAGCAGCGACGTGAGCCGATCCAGCCCTTGGATACCTATGTGCAGAACCAGTATAACAGCTTCGTGGACGACCAGCTACTGGCATTTGAGGATTCGAGCTTGGAGGAGAAGTATCCCGACTTCAAGATGTTGATGAAGGAATACCGCGATGGCATCCTGCTTTTTGAGCTTACCGACCAGATGGTATGGAGCAAGGCCGTAAAGGATACGGTGGGCTTGGAGCAATACTACGAACAACACAAGACCGACTTCATGTATCCTGTGCGATATGATGCCGATATCTACACTTGTGCCAATGCTGCTGTTGCCAAGCAGGTGCGCAACCTGGTGAAAAAGGGAAAGAAGAACGAGGAGGTGCTAAGAGCCGTGAATAAGAACGACAGCACTGCTGTCCGGATCCAGAGCGGCCTCTACACCAAGGAGGAGCAACCCATCTTGAAGGAACTTGCCGCTCCGGGAATGACGGCAGACGTGCCGATGGACGGGAAGGTGGTCTTCGCTAATTTGAAGCAGTTGGTCCAGCCCAGCCCCAAGCCCTTGGATGAAGCGCGTGGTTTGGTGACCGCAGCCTATCAGGACCAGTTGGAGAAGGACTGGATCAAGGATCTGCGTTCCAAGTACCCGGTGAAGGTGGAGCGCGACGTGCTGTACAGCATCAAATGATGCACTTGGCCCGTGCGAGGCGCCCAGCATGGGGCATGGGAAGGGCGGCGATCATCGCCGCCCTTCTCCTTGCTTCGTGTACATCGGACCGCGATGCCTCGGACAAGGTGGTGGCTGTAGCCTATAACGACAAACTATACTGGAGCGACCTGCGCGTTGTGATACCTGTGGCCGCCAGCCCGGAGGACAGTGCTGCCATTGCCCGGCGGTTTTTGGACAACTGGGCACGGGATCGCGTGATGTTGCACATGGCGGAGCAGAACCTCGATAAGGAACAGATCAATGTGGAGGCGCAGCTAAAGGCCTATCGCGAATCGCTCCTCACCTTCGCTTATGAGCAGGCACTGGTATTACAGAATTTGGATACCGTGGTGAGCGGCTCGCAGGTGCAGGAGTATTACGATAAGAACATCGCCAACTTCCAACTGAAGGACAATATCGTGCGGGTCCGTTGGTTCAAGCTGCGGGGGAGTGACAAGAAGATGACCAAACGTGTGGAACAGCTATGGCGGAGCAACGACCGGGATGAACTCCATAAATTGGAGGTGTTGCTTGCCCGGCAGGGCACCTCCATCGTGGACACGCACGATGATTGGATCGAGTTCAGCACCCTGCAACAACAGGTGCCTCTCCGTCCTGAGAATCCTACCGATTGGCTCCAGCGACAACAAAAGGTTGTGGTGGATGACCCGAATGGCACTTACTTCGTGAACTTTCTGGATCACCGGTTAAAGGACAGCACTTCACCGATCGACCTGGTGGAAGCACAGATCCGCTCCATCATCATCAACCAGCGCAAGCTTAAGCTTGTGGAACGCATGCGCGAAGAACTCTATACCAATGCCGTGGCCAACAAGGATGTACAATTTCCATAAAGCGATCGCCTTTTTGCTCGGCATTGTCGGATGGTGCGTTACAGTGCCGGCCCAGGCCCAAGCGCGCGAGCAGGAGCCTGCGCCGCCGGGCCGCTATATCGATGGTGTTATCAGTAATGTCGCAGGGCGGATCATACTGTACAGTGACTTGGCAGGCCGCTTGGAACAGGCCCGACAAGGCGGTGAAACGGTTACCGATGCCATTGCCTGCAATGAGCTCGAGGACCTGCTCTACCAACAGCTCCTGCTCGAGCAGGCCCGGATCGATAGCGTGATCCCTGATGAGGCACAGATCAGCGCTGAGCTGGATCGCCGCATCAGCTATTTCGAGCAGCAGATCGGCGGGCGCGACAAGCTGGAAAAGTTCTATGGAAAGAGCGTGACGGAGATCAAGTCCGATTTTCATGATCAGGTAGCGGATCAGCTCCTCAGCCAGCAAATGCAACAGACCATCGTAGGCAATGCCCGGGTGACCCCGAAAGAGGTGGAGGAGTTTTTCAAGGAGATACCCACGGACAGCCTACCGTTCATCAACGCGGGGGTTGAATTTGCCCGGATCTCCATCTATGCCCGGCCCACTGAGGAAGAAGATCGCCGTGTTAAATTGAAACTGGAGGAATACCGCGATGGCATCGTGAAGGGTGAGAAGGATTTCTGCACTGTAGCCATCCTGTACAGTGAGGATCCCGGCTCCGCCGCGCAATGCGGGGAATTGGGCATGGTACCTCTAGGCGTGATGGTGCCCGAATTCGATGCAGTGGCCATGAGCCTGAAGGACGGCGAGATATCACCGGTCTTCAAGACCAAGTATGGATATCACATCATGGAGATGATCGATCGCAAGGGCGATCAATACAATGCACGGCATATCCTTTTAACCCCGAAGGCATCCGCCTCGGATCTGCAGGCCGCAAAGAACAAGTTGGACAGCCTGATGACCCAAGTAAGGGATGGTAAACTCGATTTCAACGTGGTGGCCACCGAGTATAATCAGGATGAAGAGACCAAGGGCACGAATGGGGTGGTGTTGGAACCCAACAGCAACAGCGCCCATTGGGCCATCGGTGATCTGGACCAGCGCATGTTCTTGGTGATCGACAAGCTCAAGCAGGGCCAGATCAGTGAGCCCATTGCTTTTGAGGATCCGGATGGCAAAAAAGGCTACCGCGTGTTGCGGCTATTGAAGCACACCGAACCCCACCGCATGGACCTGGTACAGGACTATCCCTTGGTACAGCAGGCAGCCGAGGCCAAATTGCGTCAGCGCAGTGTGGATACTTGGGTGAAAGAGAAACTACTGAACACGTATGTGAGCATCATACCAGCCTATCAGGGCTGCAAGTTCGAACACCCTTGGGTGGGCGCTTCCACGCAACAGCCCTAATTTCAGCACCAATACGAACAGGATGAGCGGAGAGAATAATGACGTGCGCGCAGTGGAGGAGTTCGGCGCGAATTACCGGAAGTTGAAAGCGGAGATCGGCAAGGTGATCATCGGACAGGAGAAAGTGGTGGATGATGTGCTCATCGCCATCTTCAGCCGTGGACATTGTCTCTTGGTCGGGGTTCCCGGTTTGGCCAAAACACTCTTGGTGAATACCGTTGGCGGGGCGTTAGGACTCTCCTTCAATCGGATCCAGTTCACACCGGACCTGATGCCCAGTGACATCATTGGCTCCGAAGTCCTTGACCAGGACCGTCAGTTCCGCTTTGTCAAAGGCCCGCTATTCGCGAACATCATCTTGGCCGACGAGATCAACCGGACCCCGCCAAAGACCCAAGCAGCCCTCTTGGAAGCCATGCAGGAGAAGGCGGTAACGGCTGCGGGGAACACGTTCAAATTGCCCGACCCGTTTTTCGTGCTCGCCACGCAGAATCCAATTGAACAGGAGGGGACCTACCCGCTGCCTGAAGCCCAGCTGGACCGCTTCATGTTCAATATCTGGGTGGATTACCCCTCTTACGAGGAAGAGCTGGCCGTGGTGAAGGCCACTACCGGTGGGGCGACAGCTACAGTGGAACCTGTATTGAACCAAGAGCAGATACTGTTCTACCAAGGTCTGGTGCGGCGCATTCCTGTGCCGGACAATGTGATGGAGTATGCCGTGAAGCTGGCCACAAGCACACGCCCGGGCATGTCCGGCACTCCGAAGATCATCCAGGATCATGTGAGCTGGGGGGCTGGACCCCGTGCCAGCCAATTCTTGATCATAGGAGCCAAGTGCCACGCATTGACAAGAGGACGCTTCAGCCCGGACATCGAGGATGTGCAGGCCGTGGCCGAGCCGATCCTCAGGCATCGATTGGTGCGCAATTACAAGGCGGAGGCCGAAGGCGTTACCGTGGAGCGGATCATCAAGGAGCTGCTCTGAACAATGACCAGGGCGGTGTAGGGGTGGCAATGCACCGCCCTTGTCGAGCGCATCGCTTTTTTTCCGACTTTGCGGGTCGTCGTGCTTCTCGTTCTTGCCTGAACCTTGAGCACGACCGAGATACCGAAAGGCCCTACATTCCATGCGTTATATTTTCTTGCTCCTCTTCGCGACCGGGTTCACGGCAATTGTCAATTCACAAAGCGCTTCATTCTGGCAGCCCCGGGCGTTAACCTCCGTGGCAGGCGAAGGCCGCCACATCGTTCCGGAGCACGCCCGAAGCTACCAGTTGGATACCGCTGCCATGCGCGGTTTCCTGTTACATGTGGCCCGAGGAACGGTACTGGACATGGCGATGGCCACTTCCACGGTGGAATTGCCGCTTCCCAACGGAGAATTCATCTCGTGCCTCTTTCTGGAGACCCCATTGATGCATCCTGACCTGGGTGAGCGCTACCCATACATCCGCACTTATTCCGGTGTTGATGCTCGTGATCCACGGATACGAGTGAAGTTCGATCAGACACCAGCGGGCTTCCATGCAATGATCACGGGGCTACCGGAAGGGGATGCCTTCATTGATCCGGTATCACTGGGGAATAGCGTTCAACATCAGGTATACTGGAAGAGTGACCTGCGCCCAGCCCATGCGGAAAATGGATCGAGCTGTACGTATGATGAAGCGAATGATGTGCCGGAAGAAATGGCCCGAACGGACCAATGGATAGAGGAGATAGGAGCTGCCCGGGTAGGTGATTGCCAGTTCCGCACGTACCGATTGGCTCTGGCTTGTACCGGGGAGTATGCCAATTTCTTTGGGGCCACGGGAAGCAATAAGGCACCGGCCATCGCCGCCATGGCCACCACCATGAACCGAGTGAACGGGATCTATGAGCGTGATGCCGCCTTGACCATGGTCCTTGTGGCGGGCAACGACCAATTGGTTTTTACCGATCCCGCAACGGATGGCTATACGAACAGCGATGGAGGCACCATGCTCGGCCAGAACCAGACGAAATGCGATGCCGTGATCGGCAGTTCCAACTACGATATCGGGCATGTCTTCAGTACTGGCGGCGGTGGTGTGGCCTATCTCAATTCACCCTGCACGGGTTATAAAGCGGGCGGTGTTACCGGGCGATCATCCCCCGTTGGAGACCCCTTCGACATTGACTATGTCGCACATGAGATGGGCCATCAGTATGGCGGCAACCATACGCAGAACAACAATTGCAACAGGGCGGGGAATGCGGCCGTAGAGGTAGGAAGCGGGATCACCATCATGGGTTATGCAGGTGTTTGTTCCCCGAATGTGGAGGACCATAGCATCGCGATGTTCGGGGGCTATAGCCTTCAGGAGATACATGCCAATATCACGGCAGGGAATAGCAGCGGTTGTCCGCAAACGATGGCTATGATCAACGCTCCACCCACCGTAAGTGCCGGACCGACCCGCACCATTCCGCGGAACACGCCTTTCGTGCTCACGGCCGTGGCCTCCGACCCGAATGCTGGTGACGTGCTGTCGTACAGCTGGGAACAGATGGATTATCAAACGTCCGCTCAACCGCCGCTGGCCACCAGTAACAGGGGCCCGAACTTCAGGCCATGGCTTCCTTCCAGTGACCCGGAGCGCTGGTTCCCCAAGTTGAGCACCGTGCTTTCCGGCAATGCCCCCTCACCGAACTGGGAGGTACTGGCGAATGTGTCCCGCACCTTCAAATTCCGGATCACCGTTCGGGACAATGCAACGGAAGGCGGATGCAATGCGCAAGATGATGTGACGGTAACGGTGGATGGCGGCTCGGGTCCATTCGTTGTAACCCAGCCCAATACGCCGGTGAGCTGGGTCGGTGGAAGCGCACGCACGGTCACTTGGGATGTGGCCGGCACGTCTTCAAGCCCCGTAAGTTGTTCCTTGGTGGATGTGGTCTTGAGCGTGGATGGCGGCAGTACCTGGCCGTACGTACTGGCCTCTGCCACCTCCAACAGTGGAGGTGCTTCCATCACTCTCCCCGTGGTGGCAACCACCCAAGCCCGTGTAATGGTCCGGGCCAATGGCAATATTTTTTACGATGTCAGCGATGTGGACTTCACGATCACGGCGCCCGAACAGGTGCTTGTAGCCGGAAAAGCTTGGTTGCAAGGGCCTTTTAATGGGAGCTTGATGAATGATGATCTCCGCAGCCTCGGCTTGATCCCGACAATGGAACCCTATACTGCACTGGGTTTCGACCAAGTTGGCACAGGGGGAGGGGAAACGTGTAGCCCAACAGTATTCAACACCACCGGGGCGAATGCGATAGTGGACTGGATCCGGCTTGAATTGCGATCTGCTAGTACACCAGCTACGATCGTGGCCACTCGGCAGGCGTTGCTACAACGTGATGGCGATATTGTGGATGTGGATGGGAGCTCACCGGTGGCTTTCGATGTGCCCGCCGGAAACTACCATGTAGCCGTCCGTCACCGCAACCACTTGGGATGCATGACTTTCGGGGCGATCAATTTGGCTGGTACGACCACCACGGTTGATTTTACTTCGCCTTCCACCGGCACCTTCGGGACCGAAGCCCGCCAGACCGCTGGGAATGAGCGCCTGCTTTGGATGGGGAATGCATGGGTTGATGGAAAGTTGAGCTATACGGGAGCGGAGAACGACCGTGATCCGATCATTCTGCTCGTTGGGGGCAACAACCCTACAGGAATGATACAAGGTTATTTCCCGGAGGACTGTACGATGGACGGAGCGGTCCAGTACACGGGGGAAGGCAACGACCGGGACCCCATATTGCTGAACATCGGCGGTGTGATGCCAACGCAAACCCGGCAGGAACAATTGCCTTGAACCATTGCATTAACCTCTCGGCGATTTTCGACGAAGCTGGTTATCGGTAGGACGGGGGCGTTCGAGGAGTCGGCGAAAGTTGACCCCGCCCGCCTTAAAGCGTAGGTTTGCACTTCTTCACTCCTATGGAAGCATGAAAAAGACGACTACCCTACTTGCGCTTGTGGTCTTAGCACCCGCTCTCACCTTCGGACAAACGTTCACCCGAAGTACCAGCATCCTCTCCAACCAGAGCGCTCGTTCGGGAGGCTGTGTTGGCATCGCTGACATGGATGGGGACGGTTATGATGACCTGATCCTGTTGCACCAGAGCAAGTACCTCTATATCGACTATCAGAATCCTAACGGAACCTTCACATCCCATTACATGGGGCAAGTCTCTTCTTCATCACAGTGGGGGATGTCAGTGGGGGATGTGAACGGTGATGGACATAAGGACTACTTCAGTGGAGGAAGTTTTGACGGGGTTCACTTTCTGCAGATCACGGGCAGGGGGCAGTCCAACGGCTGGACTAACCTGAACAACGACGATATCTTCATGCAATGCAACAATATGGCCGACATCAATAATGATGGTGCATTGGACATTTTTGCATGCCATGACACGAATGCCCCCAAGATCTGGATGAACGATGGTTCGGGAAACATGTCGTTTTCCAACTATATAGACTGGACCACGAATCCTTCCAGTGACGCTTCGGGCAACTATGGAAGCGTATGGACGGATTTCGACAATGACGGTGACCTTGACCTGTTCATTAGCCATTGCCGCCAAGGGGTGAATAATCCGGCTGACCCACGCCGTTGGAACCGCATGTTCGTGAACGACGGTAACAATCAATATACGGATCGCGCAGCGGAGTTCGGGCTGGAAAATCGGAATCAATCCTGGTCGGCGGATTTCGGTGATATCGATAACGATGGCGATCTGGACCTGGTGGTCACCAACCACAATAGGTCCATGCAATTGTTCTTGAACGACGGCACAGGGCATTTCACCGAGGCCACCACAGGTAGCGGCCTCGAAATATCCGGGGCATTCCTGCAAACGAAATTCGTGGACTTGGACAATGATGGCTACTTGGACCTGATCACCAGCGGAAATTTGGGTGGAAGCGCGGAGCATTACTTCCACGGGAACGGTGATGGCACCTTCACGGAGATGCCGAACATGCTGCCTGAGCCATCCGCTCGTAACCTGCACACCTTTGCTGTGGGTGACCTGAATCGCGATGGCTTCATCGATGTTTATGCCGGCTATGGCTCCGGCTATATAAGCCCCAGCAGCTCCCGAAATGATGAGCTGTATTTGAACGACGGTAATAGCAACCACTTTTTGAGCTTCACCCTCCGCGGTCAGCAAAGCAACCCGGACGGCGTGGGCGCGCGTGTCACCTTGTATGGGGCGTGGGGAACGCAGATCCGCGAAGTGCGGGCCGGTGAGAGCTATGGGATCGTTTGCTCGTTCACCTGCAACTTCGGTCTTGGAGCCAGCACTGTGGCAGACTCTGCGATCGTTCGCTGGCCTTCAGGGGTCGTCGATAAGTACTATGGCTTGGAAGCCGATCAATTCATCACGGTGGAGGAAGGGGAGACCCGCACCTCCATGGTGGCTGCCAAGGTTTTTCTGGACGGACCTTTTGTGCAAGCCAGCGGCTTGATGAATGATGACCTGCGTGCTCAAGGGCTTATCCCGGACACGGATCCGTATGCTGCCCTCGGCTATGTGCCCACTGCAACGGGCTACTCCCAGCGGGTTGCTTCCGGCGTTTTCAATATCACCGGCAACAATGCCATTGTGGATTGGGTGTGGTTGGAGTTGCGTTCCACCTCCAACCCGTCCAATGTGATGTCGGCCCGTGCTGCCCTGTTGCAACGTGATGGCGACATCGTGGACCTGGATGGAAAGAGCCCGGTGAGCCTACCTGCACCGAACGGCACTTATCACTTGGCAGTGAAACACCGGAACCATCTGGGTGTGATGGCAGCCTCTGCCCATGCACTGAACAGTACGGCTACGACCATCGATCTGCGTTCGGCATCCACATCAACATGGGGGACGAATGCGAGAAAGACCGTAGGCGCGTCCCGCACGATGTGGTCCGGTGAGGCCAATGGTGATTCCAAGGTCAAATTCACCGGAGCGGGTAATGATCGTGACGCAGTTGTGATCGCCATGGGTGGAATGATACCGACGGCAACGGTGGCAGGGTATCACCCGGCGGATGTGAACTTGGATGGTGTGGTGAAGCTCACCGGAACGGGGAATGATCGCGACCCGATCCTGATGAATGTGGGTTCCTCATCCCCAACGTCTGTTCTGGTGGAACAACTTCCCTGAACACGTCGAGTCGAGTGCCTTTTCTTTGCCACTACCTAATAGACATCATCTGATGGCGCATCCCCGATCCATGTTCACTCGCTCGCTCATCCGCATCGCTTTGTTCGGTGCCCTCCTACTTGGCTGGACGGTACCCTCTGCTGCACAGGTTGATGTGATTCCTTCATCGGTGGATATCCGTCTGGTGCAAGGCGCCAGCTCAGATGAATTATTGATCCAAGTAAAGTCGAACAGCACCGCATCCTTCGGAGGGATCTTCAGCGCGTTGACGGTTACCATCAGGTATGATGCATCCTCTGGAGCGGCCTTGGGAGCGGGAACAAGTTTTTGTAACGCTTGGAGCTCCTTCTCCCCTTCCCCGGTCGTAACAGCGAACGGAGTGGCCTACCGGACCTACAATGGATTCGGCATCAATAGACTGGCCGATCCTGTATTCGACGGTGGATGCGGTTTGAGCATTCCAGCGGGTACCTGGTTTACCATTACGACCATTCCCGTAAGTGGTGGGGCATGCACGAATTTCACCTTGGGCAATGACAGTTACACAGGTGCCGAGAACAGGGACTACTACATCTCGATGGCCGGAATTGATGTCACCGGGCTGGTGATCGGTGGTCCTGTGAACGGGGGTAACTGCCTTCCTGATTGTCTTGGTGTTATTGGCGGGACCGCGCTTCCGGGCACGGCTTGCGATGATGGCGATCCAGGTACCACGAATGACACATGGAGCGCTGGTTGCGAATGCACCGGCACGCCGACCTGTATCCCGCCGGCCATATCCGGCACCTCCAGTAATTCACCCCTCTGTTCGAACTCTTCGCTCACCTTGGGTGTCACCGCCAGCGGTACAGGACCTTTGAGCTATGCATGGACGGGGACCGGTACGTTCAGCCCCAATTCCACTTCTCAGAATGTATCGGTGACGGGAGCAGCTACCGGCAATTATCAAGTGGTAGTGACGAACGGGTGTGGCACCGCCTCTTCTTCCATTCCCGTAGTTGTGAACGCTGCCCCCGCGGCGACGATCATCTACAGTGGTTCTCCTTTCTGCACTTCAGGCGGAACCGCGAACGTGACCCGGACCGGCAGCACGGGCGGCACGTACAGCGCAACACCTTCGGGCTTGTCGATCAATTCCAGCACGGGCGCGATCACCTTGGGGACGAGCAGTGCAGGCACGTACACGGTCACATATAGCATCGCGGCATCGGGCGGATGTGCTGCGTTCAGCACGACAGCCTCGGTGGTCATCGGTACGGCTCCATCCGCAACGATCTCCTACAGTGGTTCTCCTTTCTGCACATCGGGCGGAACCGCGAACGTGACCCGGACCGGCAGCACGGGCGGCACGTACAGCGCAACACCTTCGGGCCTGTCGATCAATTCCAGCACGGGCGCGATCACCTTGGGCACGAGCAGTGCAGGCACTTATACCGTGACGTACAGCATTGCGGCATCGGGCGGATGTGCTGCGTTCAGCACGACAGCATCGGTGGTCATCGGTACGGCTCCATCCGCAACGATCTCCTACAGTGGTTCCCCTTTCTGCACTTCAGGTGGAACCGCGAACGTGACCCGG
>JAHBUL010000026.1 GCA_019638085.1 Flavobacteriales bacterium
CACTTGTACATCGGGAAGCCACGCACGATGTGAACGATCGGCATGAAAAAGATCTTCTGGTCCCCTCTGGGGCGGAGGTCGACATGGCGACAATCGGGGTAAACGAAGTGCTGAGAGAACAAACACCCGATCAGGCATTGGCCCGACCTGGTGTTCACAAGTTGTGCAAGATGTTGGACCACAGGGTCCGCTCCACGCTCAATTCTTCACAAAGGGCGTGGTCCAGCTATTGCTCCCATCACTGAGCTGTAGGAAATATTTCCCGGAGCGCAGACTTTCCACACTCCAGTTCCGGTAGGCAGTGCCAGAGATGTTCCATGTAGGGAACTGCTGGACCAGTACACCTTTTGTATCGAGCACACTTACCTCCAACTGGCGTGTTCCTTCCGTGGTCATTCGTACACCGATCTGCTCTACCGTGGGATTCGGGAAGACGATCACGTTGGTAAGACCGGGTAGTTCCGCTATCACCGTGAAGAAACTGAATTCCGTTGTCAATGGTACGCTCCATCCGTGAGGTTCACCCTTGAAATGGATGGTGAACAGATGATCTCCAGATGGGGTGCTGGTTGGCAGGTCGCGCAGACCATTACCGCGACAACGGTGCTCAGTCTCACGACCACACTCCCGACCACGGGACTGGAACCGGGCTTCCACCGGATCATCATGCAGTTCAACGATGGCACTGACTGGAGCTCTCCGCTCACGCAAGTGTTCAAGCGGTCCAGCTCGAACATCACCGGCTACCGCTACTGGTTGAACAATGACCCGAGCACCACGACCACCGTGGCGCTCACACCGAATGCCTGCAACTGAACGGGTTGTTGAGCAATGTCACCACGGACCGGGACTTCAACTTTGTCACCATCCAGTTCGTGGATGCGGATGGGGAGTACAGTGTTCCCTTCACACGCGCGTATGTCCGAGGCATCGGGCCTGTGAGCGGTTATGAATTCTGGATCGACGACGACATTGCCGGGCGCACCAGCGGAACCGTAGGGCCCGCCGATGGGGGTGCCGTTCAAATGGAAGGGGAAGGATGACTACTCAGCCAGTACGATCACCTTGTTATGGCTCACCTCCACAACGCCGCCCTTCAAAGCAAAAACCTCCACCTTGTTGTCCGGCAGGGTCACTTTCACGTCACCAGCCTTCAGCACGGTGATCATCGGGGCATGGTTGTCCAGGAAGCCCATGCTGCCATCCACACCCGGAACGGTCACGCTCTTGGCCTGGCCTTTAAAAAGTTCCTGGTCAGGGGTGATGATCTGGAGGTCCATTCAGTTGTCGGTTGTCAGTTGTTAGTTGTCAGGCGTTGCCGTGACGGGATGGTGTTGCTGGTCGGTGAGTAGAAGTTGGTGAGAGGAGAACGGACCTGACAACCGACAACTATCAACTGACAACTACGGTCACGCCACCTCCGCAAGCATTTTCTTACCAGCGGTGATCACTTCCTCTATACTGCCTTTCAGGTTGAATGCCGCTTCCGGGTACTCATCCATCTCGCCGTCCATGATCATATTGAAGCCCTTGATGGTGTCCTCGATGGAAACCATCACCCCGGGGAGGCCGGTGAACTGCTCCGCCACGAAGAAAGGCTGGCTGAGGAAGCGCTGTACGCGACGGGCGCGGCTTACGGCCAGTCTGTCCTCTTCGCTCAACTCATCCATTCCGAGAATGGCGATGATGTCCTGCAGTTCCTTGTAACGCTGGAGGATGGCCTTCACGCGTTGGGCGCAGTCGTAGTGTACATCACCCACGATGGCCGGGCTGAGGATGCGGCTGGTGGAATCCAAGGGATCCACCGAGGGGTAGATACCGAGTTCGGCGATCTTCCGGCTCAATACGGTGGTGGCGTCCAAGTGGGCGAACGTGGTAGCAGGAGCGGGGTCGGTCAAGTCATCCGCAGGTACGTACACCGCCTGTACAGAGGTGATGGAACCACGCTTGGTGGAGGTGATACGCTCTTGCATGGCCCCCATTTCAGTGGCCAGCGTAGGCTGGTAACCCACGGCGCTCGGCATCCGGCCGAGCAGTGCGCTCACCTCGGAACCGGCTTGGGTGAAACGGAAGATGTTGTCCACGAAGAAGAGGATGTCGCGTCCGCCGCCTTCCTCATCCCCATCGCGGAAGTATTCCGCCAAGGTGAGTCCGCTCAGCGCCACACGGGCACGTGCTCCCGGGGGTTCGTTCATCTGGCCGAACACGAAGCTGGCTTGGGAGGTCTTCAGGGCGTCCATGTCAACCTTCTCAAGGTCCCAGCCGCCTTTCTCCATACTCTCGGTAAACGCCTTGCCGTAGTTCACGATGCCGCTCTCGATCATCTCGCGCAGCAGGTCGTTCCCCTCACGGGTGCGCTCGCCCACGCCAGCGAACACGCTATAGCCGCTATGGCCCTTGGCGATGTTGTTGATCAGCTCCTGGATCAAAACCGTCTTGCCTACGCCGGCACCGCCGAACAGGCCGATCTTGCCACCCTTTGAGTAGGGCTCGATCAGGTCGATCACCTTGATGCCGGTGAACAGGATCTCCGCGCTGGTGGTGAGGTCCTCGAATTTCGGAGCATCGCGGTGAATGGAGGCCTCCTTGGTTCCGGTAACCCGGGGCATACCGTCGATGGGCAGGCCCACTACGTTGAAGAGGCGTCCCTTCACTCCGTCGCCGGTCGGCATGGAGATCGGGCGGCCTTGGCCCACGGCCTCTACGCCACGTGCCAAGCCGTCGGTGCTTTCCATGCTCACGGTGCGTACGGTATCCTCACCGGTGAGCTGTTGTACTTCCAGCACCAGGGTGGAGCCGTCCTCACGCGTCACGTGCAGGGCGTCGTAAATATTGGGCAGGTCCTTTCCGGACTCGAAGCGAACGTCGACCACAGGACCGATCACCTGGACGACTTTACCGATGTGCTTGGACATGATGTTCTAATGGAAGGGCAGATACCCTGTTTTTGCGGGCGCGAAGGTAGAGCTGGATCCTCAATGATGAAAGGATCGTTGATGATCAATGGGAGAGATATGCTTGTCAAGGCCTTGGGAGCCAGTGGGTGAAGGTGGTTTCCCAGGACTGTCAAGGGTTCGCCATCAACAGGTACCGGAAGAGTATCTTGGGTTCTTCCAAGCGAAGAAGTGCCGGATCGCACGAGTTTTGCACAGGGGAACGACGGTGCGTACTACGTTCGTACCGTCGCAGGGCATGAAGATCCACACCAACATTTCCGATTTCCAAGGCGTGAAGCACCCCGTGCTCACCACCGGCACGTTTGATGGCGTCCACTTGGGCCATCAGGTGATCTTGGACCGCCTTCGTTCGGTGGCCCAGCGTGCTGGTGGCGAAAGCGTGCTGTTCACCTTTCACCCACATCCGCGGATGGTGCTCTATCCCAACGATAACGACCTGCGACTGCTGAACACCCCGGCAGAGAAACATCGCCTGCTTGAACAAGCGGGCTTGGACCATCTTCTGGTAGTGCCGTTCTCCCGCTCCTTCAGCCGGCTGCATGCATTGGAGTACGTACGTGATGTGTTGGTTGAGCAACTCAATGTACACGCCTTGGTGATCGGGTATGATCATCGCTTCGGGCGCAACCGCGAAGGGGATATCGGCCTGCTGCGCCAACTCGGTGAAGCCTATGACTTCGAGGTGGAGGAGATCCCCGCCCAGGAGATCGACCACGTGAAAGTGAGCAGCACCAAGATACGCGAGGCCTTGATGGCTGGTGAAGTGGCCCGTGCCAATGCCCTGCTTGGCTATGCGTACATGATCAATGGTGTGGTGATAAAAGGCGCGCAGATCGGCCGCACCATCGGCTGGCCTACGGCCAACATCGGTGCCATCGACCCCTACAAGCTGATCCCCGGCGACGGGGTGTATGCCATTACCGCCACCACGCCCCAAGGCAAGTTCCAAGGCATGATGAACATCGGTGTACGTCCTACCGTGGAGGAGAACGGCGAGCGCACCGTGGAGGCACACCTCTTCGGGTTGGACAACGAAATATACGGAGAGGCCATCACCGTGCGTTTGCACCACAAGCTTCGGGAAGAGTTGCGCTTTGAAAGCATGGAGCTGATGAAGGACCGGATAGCACAGGATAAAGTTGACGCACTTCGCGTACTTGGTGAAATGGAATGATGCGGAAGTTCTCGATCCTCCTATTCTATTTGTTTGTCGGCGGCTTCGCGCATGCCCAGCTGTTGCCGCAGATAGCATTGGATTCAGTGCGAACCTTCCGCAGCTTGAACCGTGCCCTTCAACAGCCGGATAGCGTGTACCGATTGGATCTTTCCAAACAGAAGCTGAAGGAGGTGCCGGAGGAAGTGCGCCAATTCAAGAATCTCAATGCCTTGGACCTTGGCCGCAACAAGCTGAAGGAGCTACCCGGATGGATGAACGAGCTGCAGTACATGCAGGAATTCAGCGCGGGGCGCAATAAGTTCACCAAGATCCCCAATGCCGTGTGCCAATGGAAGCACCTGAAGCGGCTGGATATGCACCAGAACCGCATCGAGGGACTACCCAAGTGCATGGGAGGATTGAAGGAATTGTACTCCTTGGACCTTTGGAGCAACGACCTCGAGGACTTCCCCGACGAGATCAGTGGCATGGAATCCCTCCGCTTCCTCGACCTGCGCGTGATCCAGTATTCACAGGGTGAAATGGACCGGATCACCTCGCTACTGCCGTCGGTGAAGATCTTCTTCTCCCAGCCGTGTAATTGTGGAGATTAGCGGAGCTACGGCCTTGTCCTATGCTGACTGTCCGATGTCTTATGCTTGACCCGGGGTCAAAGCATGTGACATAAGACATAGGACAGCGGTTACCTGCGGCAACAGCGGACAAGCGAAGCACCTGCGGCACTCAGCCCTCCGTCACCGAGAAGTTGTACTTCTCCATCACCAGGTTGGCGAGCAGCTTTTTGCACGCCTCGTCCACTTTGGCCTCGGCGGTCTTCTTGTCCTTGGCCTCCACTTGCAACGTGATGTGCTTGCCAATGCGCACGTTGGTGATCTCGGCCAGGTTCAGGTTCTTCATGCTGCCACTCACCGCTTTCCCTTGTGGGTCCAGCAGGTTATCGTGGGGCATTACTTGGATGGAGGCGTTGAAGGTTTTCATATTCGTCGTTTTGTCACCACAGCGGCACGGAGGACACGGAGGGGAAATGAGGGATCGGAAGGGTCTAATGCAAAGGGCACTCAGGCCGCGAAGTTCGGAAAGAAGTGGGAGGTGCTTGTTGAAGATCGATCGGGATAGTGACAACGACCGCCGACTCTGCCTTCTCTATGTCTCTGAGGTGAACCTTTACCCGAAGGCTTTTCCCCAGAGTGGGCTGAGCACGTAAAGAATGAGCAACAAAGGAACGGCGAGGATCCCGTAAAGGAGCACGAACACCACGCCGAGGCCGGTCAGCAGGAAGATAACCTCGTTGCCCTTCCAGCCTTTGCTCTTGAATTTGAGGCTCGGAAGAGGGAGCTCGGAAAGCATGAGGATACCGAGTAAAAGCGCGATGATGAAGATGGCGATCGGGTTTACGAACGCCAGGTTGGCCAAGGAGGCCAGTGAGTGGGCCACCGTATTGTCCGGCAGGCCACTGCCCACGCCGATGAGCACCACGCTTACCCAAAAGAGGCCATTGGCGGGGGTGGCCAAGCCCAGAAAGCCGGTGCTCTGCCGTGTATCCACGTTGAATTTGGCCAAGCGCCATGCAGAGGCGATGCAGATGCAGATCACCGCAGCACCGATCAAGAGCAGGTCCGCTTGCAGGGCCGGGGCAGAAAGGACCCAAACGGCGTAGGCCGGCGCTACGCCAAAGCTTACCATGTCCGCCATGCTGTCCAACTGTGTACCCAGCGGAGTGCCTCCGCCCAATGCCCGTGCCGCCAGCCCATCGAACACGTCAAAAAGCGCCGCCAGGAAGATCAACCAACACGCGATCGTCAATTGTCCTTGGGAGGCCAAGAGAATGGAAGCCACCCCGCAAACTAGGTTCGCGGTGGTTATCAGGTCGGGTAAACGGGGGAGGCGCTTCAAAGCGGGCCGAAGTTGGGTAATTTCGGGCAATAATTAAGGCCACCTTCTGTTAGCAGTTGCGTCTAACATGCAGATCATGAATTTAGCTGGAGGGTATTCCTGGAGAATGGCGGTCGCCGCTCTCGCATTGTGTTCGTTCACTTTGGCCAGCGCACAGGATGCGCCCAAGTACAGCAACGAGTTCCTTACCATCGGGGTAGGGGCACGATCCCTTGGAATGGGCTATGCACACGTCGCTGCCGTGAATGATGTGACAGCCGGTTACTGGAATCCGGCCGGTCTGCTAGGGGTACGCGGTGACCTGCAGGTGGGGGCCATGCACAGTGAATACTTCGCGGGTATCGCCAAGTACGATTACATCGCCATCGCCAAGCCGATCGATTCCAACAGTGTCATCGGTGTGTCCTTCATTCGCTTTGGGGTGGACGATATCCCGAACACCACCGAGCTGATCGATAACAATGGGAACCTCGATTACGACCGCATCACCAGCTTCTCCGCAGCGGACAATGCCTTCCTGATCAGTTATGCCCGCAAGCTGAAGATCCCCGGTCTCCGCTTCGGGGCCAATGCCAAGGTGATCTACCGGAGTGTAGGACCCTTCGCCAAGGCATGGGGCTTCGGCCTCGATGCCGGTATGCAATATGATCATGGGCAGTGGCGCTTTGCGGCCATGGGCCGTGACATAACGGGCACTTTCAATGCATGGAGCTATTCGCTGGACAAGCGGACGCAGGACGTGTTCGCACAGACCAACAACGAGCTGCCGGTGAACGGGGTGGAAGTGACCTTGCCTCGTTTGGTGCTGGGTGTAGCACGGCAGTTCAAGATCGGCAGCAAGGTGGATCTGATCGCCGAAGCGAACCTGGAGAACACCTTCGACGGCAAGCGTAATACGCTGATCGCCTCCAGTACATGGAGCGGTGATCCGCGCCTCGGCATCGAAGTGGGCTATGCACGTGTGGTATACATCCGTGCCGGGGTGAACAATTTCCAGTACGTAACAGATATCAAGGACAAAAAGTCCCTGAACTTCCAGCCTAACATCGGTGTGGGCCTGAAGATCAAGAGCGTGGCATTGGACTATGCGCTCACCGACATCGGTGACAACAGCGTGGCCTTGTATTCCAATGTCTTCTCCCTGCGGTTCGATCTGTTCAAGCAACGGCCGGCTTCATGAGAAAATCGCTACTCATTGCAGTGATCTTGGGGCTTGCCCTCGGAGCCTCTGCACAGCCTTACGGTAATGAGTGGATACATCATGACCGGGAGTATTGGTCCTTCAAGGTATGGCAGGACGGTATCCGCCGGATCGATTCCACCGCCCTCGCTGATGCAGGTTTCCCATTGACCACGGTGGATCCGCGTACCATCCAGCTCTATGCACGTGGTCGCCAGGTCCCTATCCACGTGGAAGGGGAGCAGGACGGCGTGTTCAACAGCGGTGACTTCATCGAATTCTACGGTGCCAAGAACGATGCTTGGTTGGACAGTACCCTCTGGGATGATCCGGCCCACATCAATAACCCCTATTACTCGCTTTACAACGACACCATCCGGTACTACCTCACGTGGGGGCCGCTGGCCGAGGCGAGCAGGATGACGGAGACCGGGAGCAGCAATTGGGCTGCCCATACGCCTTTGCCTTGGTGCTGGGCCACCACACTTCTCACCTATGCGAACACCTATCAGGGGGGAAAGCGGACAACGCAAGGTGCTTCCGTGTCCATGATCAATGAGGCGGAAGGGTATTTCCACAACGCAGTGATCGCCGCGGTCACTGCGGATGGCTCAGTGAACTATACCTTGAATCTCCCACAGCTGTATACCGGCCTGGATCCGCCCGCTTCCACGTATCGGTTCGTGCTCGCCAGTTTGAACAATTCAGGTGGGAACATCTGCAACGATCACCATTTGCGGGTAACGCATGCTGGTACCACCTATGCGGACACGATTTTCCGGGGGTATGGCCTGTTGAAGTATGAATTCCAGTTCCCTCCCAGTACGGTAACAGGAACCAATACCATTGTGACCGCCACAGCCGTGCATGATCTGGTATGTTCAGAATTGGCCCCGGATTACTTGGATGCATACGCTCCGGCTTGGCAAAGCATCCGCTATCCAAGAACATTTGTTTTTGCGGCAGGGGCTGTTGTTGAGGTCCCCGGCCAAACGGCTACGGACAGCATACTTATGTCGTTCACTTCTTCGGCCAACCCCGTGGTATACGCCTTTGCGCCGAATGGTATCCATAGGGTGCAGGTGACTCCCCAAGCGGGTGCCGCCCACAATGCCGTGTTGCCTCCAAGCATTCAAGATATGAGGGTGGTCGTCAGCGCGCCCGCTGGCATTCTGCCGATCAGTGGGCTTGCACCGGTGAACGGTACGGGTTTCTTCCCGGACCTGGGTGCCGATCTTCCGGATTCGGCCTTGGTGATCGTTACCCATCCTACCCTGATGGTTGCAGCCATGCAATATGCCACCTACAGGGAGACCAGTTTCCACAACCGGTATAACACGGTGGTGGCGGACGTGGAGCAACTCTACGACCAGTTCGGGGGAGGTGTGCGCCAACATCCCTTGGCCATCCGGAACTATTTGCGCTATGTGTATGACCATGCGCCCACCAAACCCCAAGCGCTGTTCCTCATCGGCAAGAGCGTTAAGTCCCCGGCCACTGGAGGCCTCGATTACCAGAAAGGCTACCGCAAAGACCCCTTGGCTTCGGCAGCGTGCTTGGTACCCACCATGGGTTGGCCATCAAGCGATATCCTTTTCGGGTTGAACCTATCGGGCAACCAACCCGCATACCTCTCCGTGCCGGTAGGCCGCTTGGCCGCCAGGACACCTACCCAGGTGCTGGATTATTTGGCCAAAGTGGATTCCGTGGAAAGCCAGCCACCTGCCGCATGGATGAAGAACATCCTCCACTTCCGGGGTGGGAACACGGCGCAGGAAAGGATCCAGTTCGATGCAGCATTGAACAGTTTCCAGGTGTTTGCCGAGGATACCTCCTTCTTCGGTAACGTCACCAAATTCGTGAAGGATGGCGGGGCCGTGATAGAGCAGGCAGCGGCCGACAGTGTCACCGACATGATCGAGAACGGGGTAACGCTAATGACCTTCTATGCGCATGCGTTCGGAGGGGGCTTCGACATCACCATCGATGTGCCCACGAACTACAATTGGCATGGTAAGTTCCCCACCATACTGGGCAATTCCTGCTATACAGGTAACCTGCATTTGTTCGATGGCGTGAGCAGCAGCGAGCAGTTCGTGTTGCACGAGAACGCCGGCGCTGTGGCCTTTCTCTCATCCGTGGACGTGGGCTTATCCACATACCTACAACAATATTCCCGGGATTTCTACCGGAGCTTCAGCCAAGTGAACTATGGCAAGAGCATCGGTACGCACATGCGCTTCGCAGCGCTCAACCAGTTATCGGTCGGCGACATCGAATCATTGAACAGCGCCGAGACGATGACCCTGCACGGCGATCCCACGCTGATCATGAACTCACCGGAGCTACCGGACCTGGAGATCACATTGGCCGATGTGAGCACTATCCCGCAACAGGTAACGGCCGATGTGGATTCCTTCCAAGTAAGGGTGATCTTCCGAAATATCGGGAGGGGCACGCACCAGCCCTTCTATGTGGCCTTGGAGCGCGACCTTGTGGCCGAGGGTGTCACTCTTCCTGCCATGATCCAGCAGGTAAGCATGAACGCCTACCAGGACACCGTCTTCTTCACGCTACCCACCACGGTCGCAGCGGGAGGCTTAGGCATCAACGACCTTCGGATACGCCTTGATCTGGACCCGGACCTGATCGCCGAGATCGATGACTTCGGGAACAACCAAGTGACCTTCCGCATGTCCATCAGCACGGGCGACCTCCTGCCGGTGGAACCGTACAACTTCGCCATCACCTCGAACCCTGCGCCCAAGCTGAAGGCCAGTACCGGAGACCCCTTCGCAGGACCGCGGAACTACATCTTCCAGATAGATACCACGGACCTGTACAATAGCCCGGTGATGGAGCAGCACAGTCTCACTGCACCCGGTGGTGTGGTGGAATGGCAGCCAACATCCATCTATTCACTCAACTCCTCCCAAGACAGCGTGGTCTACTTCTGGCGTTGCACATTGGATAGTGCGGGGCAAGGCGGGTATAACTGGCACGAGTTCTCCTTCCAGCATCTTACCGGAAGGCAAGGCTGGGGGCAATCGCACATTTTCCAGTTCAAGGACGATGATTACAACTTGATGGAACTCGCCCGCCCCACGCGCTCGTTCGAATTCTTCGGCGGTGATCACGAGATCTTCTGCGAGGTGAAGGGGAGCAATTTCCAACAATGCTACTGGCGGAAGGACCTGGAGATGATGGAGGGACAAGGGTGCATGCAGTATGCATCGTTGAACGTGGGTGTGGTGGATCCCTTTGATTTCACCGCTTGGCAGACCAAGTACAATGGTGTTGGCCGCTACTACGGCAACATAAACAATGAAGGGGCATGCGGCCGGCTTCGCCCGGAGAAGAATTTCGTGTTCTGGTATAACCCTGCGAACATGGACAGTATGGCGAGTATGCTCACCAATGCCATACCTGATGGGCATTTCGTCCTGGTCCACACCTATCTGCGCCTGTTGAAGGACCCTGTGATCAATTCCAATGCCATGGCGGCCCTGTCCGCTCTGGGTGCCACCAACTTGGCAAATGGCACCGTGCCCGATAGTGTGCCGTACATTTTCTTCTGCCGGAAGGGCGACCCCACCTCGATTCAGGAAGTATGGGGGGATAATGCCACAGCACTTATCGAGATGTCGGCCCCCATCCACCTGGGCAGTCGAAGTGGCTCCATACAGGCTCCGCGCAGCAATACTGCGCTCACTTGGGAATCGCTGAGCTGGAAAATGAGACCCATCCAGGCAGACGACAGCAGCAGGGTGCAACTGTCAGGTGTCCTGCAACAAGGCGTGGAACAACCCCTGTTGGACCTTTCGGGCTTTGCCGGTGATATAGACCTTCAGCCCTTGTTCACTGCGCAACAGTACCCGCAGCTCCGCTTGAAAGGGCTCTTCTGGAACGACACCTTGCTTGCACCACGGCCGGCGCAATTACAACGTTGGCAACTCCTTGGCATGCCTGCCCCGGAATGTGCGATCGATCCACCCGCCGGCTTCTTTGCCCACTTGGACAGTGTGTTCCAAGGCCAGCAGAACGAGGTGATGGTCTCTGTGCGTAACATCGGCCAAATTCCGATGGACAGCCTGCTGATGACCGCATGGGTGACCGACCACAACAACCAGAATCACCGGGTGCATTACAAGCGGAATGCGCCGTTGCCGGTAGGCGGAATATTGCAGGATACGATCCGCTTCAGTTCGCAACAGTTCCCCGGGCCGAACTCGATCACCATCGAGGCCAATCCGGTGGATACCATCACCCAGGTCTATGACCAGCCGGAACAGTACCATTTCAACAACATCGCGACGTTGCGCTTCCTCACCTTGCAAGACCTCGAAAATCCCGTCCTGGATGTGACTTTCGACGGCATGCACATTCTTGACGGCGACATCGTGAGCGCACAACCCGAGATCCAAGTGACCTTGGAGGATGAAAACCAAACGCTGCTGCTGAATGAACCCGGTGACACGATGTTCTTCAAGATCTTCCTCACCGACCCGTCCGGTACCATGAAGCGGATCTACTTCCGCGAGGGCAACCAGGAGGTGCTGCAGTTCGTACCGGCCACCGGACCGTCCAACGTGAGCAAGGTCTTCTACCGGCCCAATTTCACGCAGGATGGCAAGTACAAGATCACCGTGCGCGCCAGCGATAAGAGCCGCAACAACAGCGGGGACCGGGACAACAGCGTGAACTTCGAGGTGATCAACCGACCCACCATCACGGAAGTGCTGAACTACCCCAATCCGTTCACCACCAGTACGCGCTTCGTCTTCACGCTTACGGGCCGTCAAGTGCCCACAGCCATGCGGATCCAGATCATGACCATTAGTGGCCGTGTGGTGCGCGAGGTATCCATGGCGGAACTTGGTCATCTTCACGTGGGGCGGAACATCACCGATTTCACCTGGGACGGAACCGATCAGTTCGGCGACCGATTAGCGCGCGGTGTGTACCTGTACCGGGTGATCGCTCAATTGAACGGGCAGGACATCGAATACCGTGATGGCGGAGCAGGGTCCTATTTCAAGAAGGGCTTCGGGAAGATGTACTTGCTGCGGTAGGGAATTCCCCTCCTATCCCTCTTCCGATCTGCGTAATCCGGGTCATCGGCGGTTGTTCCCCTCCCGCTCATCCGCCTGACCCCAGCTAAGTCCCGGTATTACTTTCGGCCGCATGCGGCATCGGTCCTTCTACCTGCTTTGCGCGCTCCTCACCGGGGCATTGCTCGCACTCGCGTGGCCAGCAGTTGGCGGACTTACCCCATTCATCTTCGTGGCGTGGGTGCCATTGCTCTATGCAGAGGAAGCCTATGCCCACAGTGCAAGGGGAGAGCGGCCGCGCAACTTCATGCCGTATGTAATGCTGGCCCTGTTGGTATGGAACCTGGCCACTACTTGGTGGCTTTTCTACGTGAGTGAACACCTCGGTACACGGCTCTTTACCCTGATCGGTCCCAACGTGGGCAATGTGTTGGTGATGTCCGTCCCTTGGTTGCTGTTCCGCATCGTACGGCGCAGCCTCGGAGGTACATGGGCACGCTGGGCTTTGATGGTGTTCTGGCTGGCCTTTGAACGCTTCCACATGCATTGGGACCTCAGCTGGCCATGGTTGACCTTGGGCAATGTCTTCGCCGGTGATATCGCTTGGGTGCAGTGGTACGAGATCACCGGACATCTCGGTGGAAGCATCTGGGTTTGGGTGGCCAACATCGCCATACTCGGTGTCGCTCTGAAAGGAACCACAGGTGAGAAAAAGCTCATTACCGGCCCGGCCTTGGTGGCCGTTGCGGTGATCGCCCTACCGCTGCTGATCTCCGTGATCCGCTATGTCACCTTCACGGAAAAGGGAGATCCGATCAAGGTGGTGGTGGTGCAACCCAACATCGATCCGTACAAGGAAAAGTTCGGTGCAGTGGATCCCTTGGCGCAGTTGGATGCCATGCTGGCCCAAGCGGAACCTTTGGTGGACACTTCCACGGTCCTGATCGTGTTGCCGGAGACCGCATTGCAGGAGCCTCCAACGCTTTCCAACGACAATGGGCGTTTGGTATTCCACGGTCTTTGGGAGAACGATATGCGCAACAGCCTGAGCTTGGCCCGCATCGGTGACTTCCTGAGGGGTCACCCCGGAACATCTCTTATTGCTGGTATGTCCTCCGCTCGGCTTTATCCGCCCGATGCCGAATATCCCCTATCCGCACGTATCCTGGAAGGGATGGACCGGGCGTTCGATGCCTACAACGCCGCCCTGATGGTCAATGCGGACGGGAGCTTTGATATGTACAACAAGTCCAAGCTGGTGCCCGGGGTGGAACTGATGCCCTTTGAGAATGTACTTGGTCCGCTGGGAGGGCTCGCCTTGGACCTCGGTGGCACAACCGGCAGCTTGGGTACCCAAGAAGAGCGGTCGGTGATCTGGAATACCGATAGGCGCGTAGGTGTGGCTCCCACTATCTGTTACGAAAGCATCTACGGTGACCATGTAGCTGCGCACGTCCGGAACGGGGCCAACCTCATTGTGATCATGACCAACGACGGGTGGTGGAGCGATACGCCGGGCTATAAGCAACATTTGCTTTACGGGAAGTTGCGCGCAGTTGAGACCCGCCGCGATGTGGCCCGTTCAGCGAATACAGGCATCTCCTGCTTCATTGACCAGCGTGGTGACATTTACCAACGAACCGGTTGGTGGGTAAAGGCAACCATCAAGGGAACCTTACATACACGGACGGACCTTACGTTCTATGTGAAGTACGGTGATTATATCGGGAAGGGCGCTTATGCAGCTTCCGTATTGGTACTGCTGTTGGCAGGAGGAATGGGGGTGAGGAGGAAGGAGAGTCGTGAGTCGTGAGTCTGGAGTTCCAGTCACTGATCACCCATCACTCACAGCCACCACCTGTGTCAATCCAGATGCACCCGGCGTGACATCATGTTGGTGCTGTTGAACAGCTGCACCATGTAGATGCCCGTGGCGATGCCACGCTTGTCCACCTGTAACGTAGTTGAACCGGTGTTGATCACCTGTGAGGCTCGGGTGGTCATCACCTTGCCTTGCGAATCCATCAGGGTAAGGTCATAAACCCCATCCAGCGTCGAGGAGACCACGAGGTTCAGATAGGTGCCATCGTCCCATGCATGTACAATGGCGGTGCCATTTTCGGCCCCACAACCTGCGGCAATGGTGTTGCTCACCGTGGTGGTGCCATTGATGTCCGTTTGACGTAAGCGGTAGTAGGCCAGCCCTTGGGCAGCATCATCGGTGAAGGTGTAGTTGATCATGCTGCTGCTGTTACCAGCGCCAAGCACAGTGCCGATGGAGGCCCATTCACTGGCATCGCGGCTTTTCTCGATGGTGAAGTAGGCGTTGTCCTGCTCCGATGCCGTGGTCCATTTCAATTGGATCACCTTGCCTTCACACTGTCCTTCCCATGCCACGAGGGTGATGGGCAGAGGCATGGTCGTACTGGCCAAGGTCCAACTGCGATAGAAATCAGCAGGGGTAGGAGGGGCCGCATTGGTAGTTACGCCCGTGCCGAGTGCACCCATTTGGGGAATATCGAACCACTTGCCCAGTGTGGAATTGAAGCGCTGGGCCAAGAGCGTCGCTGACAAGAGCGGTGTGTTCCCGCCGTTGACCGCTGCCTCTGACGGGTCGAATGCGAAGGTGATGCTTACAGCGGGATTGGCCGTGTAATTGTACGGAGTCTCGCCAGCATCGATGATCCAAAACCGGTCGATCGCATTCGCCGAGTTGTTCACGGAACCAGTGAGGTAGTCGTTCATATGCGTGACATCCGAGGGCCGGTAGTTATTGTTGTCCCATCCGAGATTTACAGGTCCGCCCCCCGGTTTGCCCAAGCTGTTGTACGTGGAGAAGATCAACGAACCTGCCCCGCTACCGGCTGAGGTCTTTTGAACGGTGAGCGGCATGGCATAACCAGCAGCAGTGGTCCCTGTGGAAAAGGGTACCACATAAGTTCCAGTGGCCGTACCGATGGCCCAGCGGATCTTATTGAGTTCCGTCTCGCTCTTGATGATCGGGACATCCGCCGTAACACCAAGAAGCGTCATCGCGTTGGCATTGGAGTTGTCGATCACCAAGTACGTCCCCGGGTTCGTCGCCGGACTGTTGTCCGGATTGAAGACCACGAAAGGATGTTGGTTCACATTGGTTCCAGTGCTGCTGAAGACAATGCGCGCAGCTTGCGCTTGGCAGAGCACAGCGAGAAAAGTACCAAGGAGAAGGAGTAGGGTTCTGGGCATGGGCAAGCCAAAGTTAGACGAATTGCCCACACCTGCTACACACGACGGACATTTTTCCGGTCGGTGAGGATCTTTGGAACAGGGACGTGTTAATAATGCAAGCACACGGCTCCTTGGGATTGATCATCGCAAGCGGGGATCTGGGTTGGGTCACGTAAGTGACGAGCGGATAGGGCAAGGGTTGCCCCTTGCTGATAACTTTGCGTGTTCCGGCCACCCCTTCAGGACCAAGTGAGCCCAAGGACCTGTGGTTGGGCCCCGTGCTCTTCTGGTTCCGTATCCTTGCATCGTGGGATCACCTATTACCCTCCCTTGGTTCGGAGCGCTGGATTGGCGGGCCTTGGAGCCTTTTCGCCAGGTGCTTGCCCGAAGGGTGCGCGACCGCGAGGAGTGGCTGGTGGCCGTGGGCGTCGGAGGGCCTTTTTCCACTGAACCGAAAATCGGGGAGAAAGTCTGTGTAGGCTATGCTGGATACGACCTGAAGAACCAATTTGAGGGCCTGCACAGTCGACACCCGGAGCAGGATGGATTTGCTTTATCGAAATGGTGGTCTCCTCGCTTTTGGGTCCACCTGAAGAAGGAGAGGGCCGTGCTGCATGCCGCAGCTGAGCATGAAGAAGAAGGGTTGGACTTCCTGAAGCGGCTCCTCGCCGATCCCGGACCTGCCCCCGCAATGGCTCCGGCGAATTGGGAGCGCACTACTACCAGGGAACGATATCTCCAGCAAGTTTCAGCTTTGTTGGAACACATCCAACGGGGCGACATCTACGAAGTGAACTATTGCAGCCAGCGCACCGCCCACTTGCCTGCATTCGATTGCTACACGGCATTTGCCCGTCTTTTGGACCATTCCAATGCCCCTTTCGCGGCCTTCCTGCGGGATGGCTACCATGTGGCGCTTTGTGCCAGCCCGGAACGCTTCATCCGCATGGAAGGGGGACGATTGATCAGCCAGCCGATGAAAGGCACCCGGCCACGCGGCCGAAGCATGGCCGAAGATGCTGCCTTAGTCGAGGAATTGGCCAACGACCCCAAGGAGCGCAGCGAGAACATCATGGCCTTGGATGTAGCCCGCAACGACCTCAGCCGGATCGCCGCGCCGGGCTCGGTGCAGGTGGAAGAGCTTTGTGAGGTGAAGAGCTACATGAACGTACACCAGCTTGTGAGTACCGTCAGTGCCGGCATCCGTGAAGGGATCGCGCCCATGGATATCCTGCGGGCCACCTTCCCCATGGCCAGCATGACCGGCGCGCCCAAGGTGCGGGCCATGCAACTGATAGACGAAGTGGAGGATATGCGCCGCGGCCTCTTCAGCGGCACCATCGGCTTTTTTCTACCCGATGGCACCGCCGATCTCAACGTGGTGATCCGCACTGTCACTTGGGATGCATCCACCGGCCGAGCCTCCTTGATCTCCGGTGGCGCCATCACAGCCGGTAGCACCGCGATGCAGGAATTCGAAGAGTGCGAACACAAGGCGCGCACGGTACTGAATGCCTTCGGCCATGGTTGCTGAAGTACTCCGCACGATCCGTCGCGAGCAAATGCTCGAACCCGGAGAACCCCTCTGGGTGGCGGTAAGCGGAGGGGTGGACAGTATGGTGCTGTTGCACGTGCTTCGCGAATTGGGCCATCCCTGCCGGGTAGCGCATGTGGACCACGGCCTGCGCGGTGCGGAAAGCGATGCCGATAGAACATTCGTGGAGGAGCAAGCCCAACTTTTGGGGTTGCCGTTCCGATCAGTACGGGTGGATCCGAAGGCTGGTGCGGAAGGCATTTCCGTGCAGATGGCCGCCCGGGAATTGCGCTATGCCTGGTTCAAGGAATTGCTTCGGGAAGAACCGGCCTGCATCGCGTTGGGCCATCACCGCGATGATGTTGTGGAGACCCTGCTCCTGAACTTGCTTCGCGGGATCGGAGCGCACGGCTGGGCAGGTATTCCGCCGGTGACCCAACTGAAGGAAGGCCGGATCTGTAGACCCTTACTTTCCGTGGACCGCGAGCGGATCATTACCTATGCAACGGCGAACAACATCCCGTTCCGGGAAGATGCGAGCAATACAGACCCGCATTACCTACGCAATCGCGTACGCACGGAACTGCTTCCCCTAATGGAGAACATGCGGCCCGGCGCACGCCGCACCTTGGCTCGGGGAACCCAGCTATTGGATGAACTGGCAAAAGCCGCCGAGCTACAATTGGCGCGGGAAGCAGAAGGGCTGACGATGGATACGAAGGGTATGCTGCAGATCCCATTCGAACGATTGGCCGAAAGTGCCGCACCGCGCTTGCTTTTGATGCGGCTGTTCCACGGGTTGGATCCACATCCGGACCTGATCGACCAGCTGCTCGAGGCCGTGCGCGAGCGGTCCACGGGTGCCCACTTCCGGATAGGTGATCGCCAGGTTTCCGTGGAAAGGGACCGATTGGTAGTGGATAGCCCACAGGATGGCTTTCCCACTTTCACCATTTCCGCGTCCCAAGCAGGGAATGGTCATTCAGGCCACTTTTCATGGGGCATCCGCGATGTTTCCGAGGTGGATCTGGCACAAGGCATGAACACGGCTTGGTTGGACCTTGACCAGCTGGAGTTCCCCATGCGGATGCGGCCATGGCAGGTCGGGGATCGTATGCGGCCCGTGGGCTTGAGTGGCTCGAAGCTCGTCAGCGACATCCTGATCGATGCCGGAGCATCGCGCAGCGCCAAGGCAGGCAGCTATGTGCTCGTAAGCGGATCGTCCATCGTTTGGCTGGTCGGCCATCGTATTGCAGAGGGGTATTCCCCGGGAAGGGGCACGAAGAAGGTGTTCTGCATGTCGCTTCAACCGGATCAGGATCACCATCTTTAGCGTTTCCAGCACGGCATTTACTGTGTGCAAAAGGTAGCTTTGGCATTCCATCATGCGCATTGCTCCACGATCACTCCTTCTGATCATTGGCTCGGTCATCGTGTCCACCCTCATGGCGGGTGGGCCGGTATCATGGGTATTCGCCGCTGCACCCTCCGAAGGCGATACCGTGGAAGTTCAGATGAATGCCACCTGTGAACCAGGCTGGCACATTTACGCATTGACGCTACCGAGCGATGAGGGCCCCCTACCGACGGTGATCGAAGTGGATGCAGGCCCCGAATACCAGCTCGCCGGCGTAACCTTGGAACCCAAGCCCATCGAGGAGAATGATCCCAACTTCGGGATGATCGTCCGGTATCATGGGGGAAAAACTACATTTATTCAACCTGTGGAACGCAACTCTACCGGTGCTTTCACCATCCATGGCTCCGTGGAATACATGGCTTGTAACGACATGACCTGTTTGCCGCCGACCAAGGTGGAGTTCACCTTGGATATCCCATCCCGTTAATTATGAGATCGAAAGCCTTCGTATTCTTCACCGTTGCAGCCTTTCTTGCTTCTGCGCAGCAGCCCGGTGCGCCAGCAGCACAAGATCCCGTGAAATGGAACGTTACCAGCGTGCAGCATCAGCCGGGGGTTTGGGACTTGGTTTTCGCAGCTACCGCTGATCCCGGTTGGTATGTGTATTCGCAGGAGTACTTCGGCGATGCTGGCCCCATGCCTACCACATTCGCCTTCGACACCTTGCCCACTTTCACCTTGGAAGGAAAGACCACCGAGGAAGGCAAGCACATGAAGGAGGGTATGGACCCGGTCTTCGAAATGAAGGTGAAGAAGTACGCCGGATCGGTCGTCTTCACGCAGCGCATCCGCACGGATGCCCCGGATGCCGCCGTTACCGGCCGCTTCGACTTCATGACCTGCAATGACGAGGCCTGCATCTTTCCGGATCCCGTCTACTTCAGCATTACACCCGCCTCCGGGGGAGTGGCCATGGCCGGGATCCCGTTCACACAGGAAACGGCATCAACAGCGCCTACCGGTCCTGCACAAGGCTTGTTGGAACCCGTGGAATGGACAGCCTCTGCCACGGATGTGGGTGGTGGAAAATGGCGGATCGACCTGAAGGCCACCATCGACGATCAGTGGGCAGTGTACTCGCAAGAGGCTTTCGGCGAAGGACCCATCCCCACTCGCATCAACTTCGATACAACCGGTACGGCCGTCCCCTTGGGCACCACCACCGAAAGCGGTCCCGAGATGCACGAAGGCATGGATGAGCTTTTCGGTATCGTGGTCCGGAAGTTCAAGAAGGAAGTGACGTACAGCCGTGAGGTGCAGGTCCTGGATCCCGTGGAACCCATCCGCGGTAGCATCGACTTCATGGCCTGTGACAACACGCGTTGTGTCTTTCCGGATCCGCTCAAATTCAGCATCATTCCTGCCACAGGAGCCTCCATCATTGGCGATACGCCAAGTACCATGGTCGCCACCGGCGAAGGCTGCGATCTGAAGCTCGCCAATGTGGACCTGGATGCACCCGTGCTGCGTGGCGATACCGAGACCATCGATACCCAAGTACGCAAGGGGGGATCGCTCTGGAACATCTTCTTCCTCGGCTTCATCGGCGGGCTGGTAGCCTTGCTCACCCCGTGCGTGTTCCCGATGATCCCGCTCACGGTGAGCTTCTTCACCAAAGGCAGCGAGGACAAGGCCAAAGGGTTGCGCAATGCGATCACCTATGGTGGCTTCATTCTCATTATTTACCTGCTCTTCAGCATCCCCTTCCACCTGATCGGCTCGGTAAGCCCGGAGATCTTCAACGAGATCAGCACGAACCCGTGGTTGAACGTCTTCTTCTTCGTGATCTTCATCATTTTCGCCATTTCCTTCTTCGGCTATTTCGAGATCACGCTGCCGGCCAGCTGGGTGAACAAGATGGACAGCAATGCCAGCCGCTTTGGTGGATGGGTCGGCATCTTCTTCATGGCGCTTACCCTCGCATTGGTCTCGTTCTCCTGCACGGGCCCGATCCTCGGTTCCTTGCTCGCTGGGGCGCTCACCGGGGATGGAGGAGCATGGCAGCTCACCGTCGGCATGGGGGCATTCGGCCTGGCACTGGCCTTGCCTTTCGCACTCTTCGCCATGTTCCCCGGCTGGCTGAATTCCTTGCCTCGTTCAGGCAGTTGGCTCAATAGCGTGAAGGTGGTGCTTGGCTTCGCTGAAGTGGCCTTGGCGTTCAAGTTCCTGAGCAATGCGGATCTGGTGAAGGGATGGCAGATCATACCTTACGAAGTCTTCATGGCCGTGTGGGTGATCTGTGCCTTGGGCATCACGCTGTATCTGCTTGGGAAGATCCGCTTTCCGCATGACAGCCGGTTGACGAAGATCTCGCCGCTACGATGGGGCTTCGCAGCTATCTTCCTCGCCTTCACCATCTATCTTGCCATGGGTTTCCGCGTGGACAAGACCAATAACACCTTTACCACCATGAAGCTCATGAGTGGCTTGGCACCCCCTGTTGGCTATAGTTGGATCATGCCCAAGGACTGTCCAAGCGGCTTCGATTGCTACCACGACCTGGATGCTGGCTTCGCCCAAGCAAAGGCCACCGGCAAACCGATCCTGCTTGATTTTACGGGGTATGCGTGCGTGAACTGCCGCAAGATGGAGGAGCATGTGTGGCCCGTGAAAGGGGTGCATGGGCAGATCGACAAACAATATGTGCTCATCTCCCTTTATGTGGACGACAAGACCGCATTGCCCGAAGCTGAACAGCGGAACTATACCACCTGTTCCGGCAAGCAAAAGCGGATAGCCACGCATGGCAATAAATGGAGCACCCTGCAAACGGAGACCTTCATCAACAACAGCCAACCGTACTATGCGCTGCTCAGTCCGGACGGAGTGCTGTTGACCGATCCCGTGGGTTATACTCCGGATGCAGATGAGTATAGCGCCTTCCTGCAACGCGGCCTACAGGCCATGCAACAGTTGGACGCCAGGGCGAGTAAGTAGTCGTGGGTCCTGAGTCGGGAGTCGTGGGTAACACCGGACTCCAGACTCCCGACCCGAGACTCACGACTGTCAATTATTCCTCCCCATCTTCGCGGTCACCCCACACCGATGGCGAACGAACGCATTGAAGGTCATTTTTCAGAGGCGGCTTCCGTCCTGGAACGATTCCGCTCCGATAGCAAGAACCTCACTGCCATCCGGCAGGCGGGTGATCTGATGCTGGACGCATTGCGAAGTGGAGGCAAATTGATCAGTTGCGGCAACGGGGGAAGCATGTGCGATGCGATGCACTTTGCTGAAGAACTCACCGGGAAATTCCGCGATGACCGTGCACCGATCGCGGCGATCAGCATCAGCGATCCCAGCCATATTACCTGCGTAGGGAACGACCATGGATTTGAGCAGGTATTCGCACGTTTCGTGCAAGCGCATGGCCGAATGGGCGATGTGTTGCTCGCCATCAGTACCAGTGGCAATAGTCCGAACGTGTTGCGGGCCGCGGAAGTGGCAAAGGCACAAGGCGTGAAGGTGGTGGGCCTTACCGGCAAGGACGGTGGTAAACTGGCCCCGCTCTGCGACGTGGAGATCCGCGTACCGCATCAAGGCTACGCCGATCGCGTGCAAGAGGTACACATCAAGGTGATCCATGCATTGATCGATCATATCGAACGAGCCTTGGGTTAATGGATAGGTCAAAATTCACCTCCCGATGCTTGTAAAGAACTTCGGCTGCGCGGTCTTTGGGGTGGATGCCACCATCATCACGGTGGAAACGAACATCGTATCCGGCGGACTTTTCTTTATGGTCGGCCTGCCGGATAATGCGGTGAAGGAGAGCCACCAGCGCGTGAGCGCGGCCATTAAGAACATCGGCTTTCACATGCCCCGTGGGCGAGAGATCACCATCAACCTCGCTCCTGCGGATATTCGCAAGGAAGGAACCGCCTATGACCTGCCGATCGCGCTCGGAATTCTTGGAGCGAGCGGACAATTGGATGCCTCCCGGTTCAGCGATCTGGTGGTGATGGGGGAGCTTTCGCTGGATGGCGAGGTGCGACCGATCAAGGGAGCGCTGCCCATCGCCTTGGAGGCCAAGAAGCAAGGATTTCAAGGAGTGATCGTTCCGTTGGCCAATGCGAGAGAGGCTGCCATCGTACAAGGCATCGACGTGATCGGTGTGGAGCATTTGAGCCAAGTAATGGACCTGATGGAAGGTCGCGGTGATCTGGAACCCACGCGCGTTGACATTTCTGCAGAGTTCGATGCACACAGCAGCAGCTACATCGATGACCTCAGCGATGTGAAGGGACAGGAGAACATCAAGCGCGCGTTCGAGATCGCTGCGGCCGGAGGACACAACGTCCTTCTGATCGGCCCGCCCGGCGCCGGGAAGACGATGATCGCCAAGCGGCTGCCCACCATACTGCCACCGCTGAACATCGACGAAGCGCTGGAGACCACCAAGATCCACAGCGTGGCCGGTAAGCTGCACCAGAATGATGCGCTCTTGAGCACCCGCCCGTTCCGCTCGCCGCACCACACCATCAGCGATGTGGCGCTCGTGGGCGGCGGTTCCTACCCCCAGCCGGGCGAGATCAGCATGGCACACAACGGGGTTTTATTCCTGGATGAATTACCGGAATTCAAGCGGACGGTATTGGAGGTGATGCGTCAACCGCTGGAGGATCGCGTGGTCACCATCAGCCGGGCAAAGTTCACCGTGGAATATCCCGCAAGTTTCATGTTGGTGGCTGCGATGAATCCCTGCCCATGCGGCTTCCACAACCATCCTGAACGCGAGTGCGTCTGCGCTCCCGGAGTGGTACAGAAGTACTTGAACAAGATCAGCGGGCCGCTACTGGACCGCATCGACATCCACATCGAGGTGACGCCGGTGGCGTTCACGGAATTGGCCAGTGAACGCCAGACCGAAAAGAGCGAGTCGGTACGGGAGCGTGTTGTGCAGGCACGCAAGGTTCAGGAGCAGCGCTACCGAGGCACGAAAATGCATAGCAATGCACAGATCTCCACCCAGCAGTTGCGCAAGTATTGTCGCGTGGATGCAACCGGACAAGCGCTTCTGCAGAAGGCCATGGAACGCCTCGGCCTCAGCGCTCGAGCCTATGATCGCATCCTGAAGGTGGCGCGCACCATCGCGGATCTTGCCGGGAGCAACGACATCCGTACCGAACACCTCGCTGAGGCGATCCAGTACCGGAGCTTGGACCGTGAGGGCTGGGCGAGTTGAAACAGGGCAGCCGGGAAATCCAGCTGGCGTTCCGATCTTAACTCATGAACGTGAGGGTTTTGTCCGGACCATGGAATGGTGGGGCCCGCTAGAGGGAGGCGTTGGTGCAGGATCGGTACATGTATGGCTTGAACGGGATTGAAACCTCAGGCTCTCCTGCCACGTATCAATGCCCAAGAACTCCCTATACCGTGAAAAACCTGATGTCATTCCTGCTCACAACAGTCCTGCTGATCGGTCTGGTCGCAAATCCAACCCTTGCACAGCGATCATACTTGGACGCTGTATTGGAACCCTCTTCGAAAGGAAAGGCGGCCTACTATCTGGAACCCGGAGGCAACGATGGTACGGGGGGCTACTTGGCACAGATCTATAGCTTGGACGGTGTCTTGAAAGCAAAAGGGCGTTATGCGGATGAGCAATACCTCATTCCTGACGGTCACTTTGTCTTCTATTATCCCAATGGGAAAGTAGAGAGTGCAGGAGCCTACCAGAAAGGGCGGAAGAACGGAGTATGGGTGCGGAACGATAAATGGGGAAGAGAGCTTGCCGAGAAGGTGTATGATGCAGCTCCTTTGAAGAACCTCGTCTACACCTTGGCCCAAACGATGCCACAGTATCCGGGTGGTGATAAAGCGATGGTGAAGTACATCAAGGAGAAAGTAGGAAAAACCCACGGGAACGTGATGGCCAGCTTCATCGTGGAAAAGGATGGGCAACTCTCGGACCTACAGGTGGTGGGTGCGGAGGACCCACAGGTCGCGGAACAGATCGCGACGGTCATCAGCTCTGCCCCACGCTGGGAAGCAGGCGTACAGGACGGTCAACCGGTACGCGTACAAATGCGAGTGCCCTTGAAATAAGAACCAAACGACATTCCCCCAATAGCAGAACGCCTCGGTCATCCGAGGCGTTCTGCTATTGGGTTTCACTGGGAAGGGATCAAGCGTCCTTACCGTGGCACTGCTTGTACTTCTTTCCGCTTCCGCAGGGGCAAGGGTCGTTACGGCCCACCTTCTTTTCCACGCGTACCGGCTGTGTGACCTGCTGACGTGGCCCCTGTGGTGGTGGCATACGTTGCGAACCGGCTCCTGCCTGACCTTGCGCACGTTGCGGTTGGCCGCCGTCGGAACCCCCTGCGAAGGCTGGTACCTCGGTGCGGCTGGTCTGCATGCGTTGCTCTTCGCGCGTGGGTTTCCGCTCTTGTGCTTCCTGTACGGTCGGCTCGGCACTGGGCAGTCCGGCACGCACCAGGAATTCCACTACCTCATTGCTCACCCGATCGATCATCGCATCGAACAGCTTGAAGGATTCCAACTTGTAGATCAATAAGGGATCCTTCTGTTCGATGCTGGCGTTCTGCACATCACGTCGCAGGTCGTCCATCTCGCGTAGGTGCTCCTTCCATTCGTTGTCGATGATCGCAAGCGTGATGTACTTCTCCACGCTGTCGATCAGGTCCTTGCCTTCGGTCTTGTACGCTTTCTCCAGGTTCGTCACCACTTGCATCGTCTTGGTGCCGTTGGTGATGGGCACCACGATGTTCTCATATTGCTTGCCTTGATTGAGGAAGACGTCGCCGATCACCGGTAGGGCTTGGGCAGCGATCTGTTGGCCACGGCGGTTATACGCTTCCAGGGCCTGCTCGAACACCTTTTCCGAGATATCAGCGATCGTGCCGCTCTTGAATGCTTCCGCATTCACAGGCGCTTCGATGAAGAGCCTGCGGAACAGTTCCATCTTGAAGCCCTCGAAGTCCCCTTCTGGCTGATATTCCTCCGTGATGAGCGTGGCCACATCGTAGAACATGTTCAGCACATCCAACTTCAGGCGATCGCCGAAGAGGGCATTGCGGCGGCGCTTGTAGATCACCTGTCGCTGCTTGTTCATCACGTCATCATACTCCAGCAAACGCTTCCGGATGCCGAAGTTGTTCTCTTCCACTTTTTTCTGCGCCCGCTCAATGCTGGCCGTCACCATGCTGTGTTGGATCACCTCGCCTTCCTTGAGGCCCATACGGTCCATGAGCTTGGCGATGCGTTCGCTGCCGAACATGCGCATCAGGTCGTCCTCCAAGGAGATGTAGAACTGCGAGGAACCTGGATCTCCCTGCCGACCGGCACGGCCGCGCAACTGGCGGTCCACACGGCGGCTTTCATGCTTCTCCGTGCCTACGATCGCCAAACCACCGACCTCCTTAACGCCTTCGCCCAACTTGATGTCCGTACCACGACCGGCCATGTTGGTTGCAATGGTGACCGCCCCGGCTTTGCCTGCATGGGCCACGATGTCCGCCTCCCGTGCGTGTTGTTTGGCGTTCAATACGTCATGCTTGATGCCACGCATCTTGAGCATCTTGGCCATCAGTTCGCTCACCTCCACATTGGTGGTACCAACGAGTACAGGTCTTCCGGCTTCCTGCAGTGTCACGATCTCATCGATCACAGCCGTGTATTTCTCGCGCTTGGTCTTGAAGACCATGTCCTCATTGTCCTTCCGAGCGATCGGTCGGTTGGTAGGGATGGACATTACGTCCAATTTGTAGATGTCCCAAAGTTCTTGCGCTTCCGTTTCCGCAGTACCGGTCATACCTGCCAACTTGTGATACATCCGGAAGTAGTTCTGCAGGGTGACCGTAGCATAGGTCTGCGTGGCGGCTTCCACCTTCACCTTTTCCTTGCTCTCAATGGCTTGGTGCAGACCGTCGCTGTAGCGGCGGCCTTCCATGATCCGGCCTGTCTGCTCGTCCACGATCATCACCTTGTCGTTCATCACCACGTACTCCACGTCCTTGTCGTAGAGCGCATAAGCGCGGATCAACTGGTTCACCGTGTGGACGCGCTCGCTTTTCACCCCGAAGTCGCGCAATACCTCATCTTTCCTTTTCGCCTTCTCCTCCACTGAGGCGTTGCTCTTTTCGATATCGGCCACATCCCCACCCACATCGGTGAGGATGAAGAAATTCGGGTCATCAACATCCCCACTGATCAGATCGAGGCCTTTTTCGGTCATCTCGATGCTGTGCTGCTTCTCGTCGATGGTGAAGTAGATCTCCTGGTCCACGAAGGGCATTTCCTTCTGCTGGTCCTGCATGTAACGGCTTTCCGTTTTCTGCAAGAGCGCACGTACGCCCGGTTCACTCAGGAATTTGATCAACGCCGTGTTCTTCGGAAGCCCGCGGTGAGCGCGCAACAGGGCAAGACCAGCCTTCTCTTGGTCCTGCTTGGAATCACCGTTCTTCAGCAGGTCCTTCGCCTCGGTGAGGAGTTTGGTAACGAGCTGGCGTTGCGCGTTGTACAACCTTTCCACCCGTGGCTTGTACTCGTCGAACTGATGGATATCGCCTTTCGGCGTGGGACCGCTGATGATCAACGGGGTCCGCGCGTCGTCCACGAGCACGCTGTCCACCTCGTCAATGATGGCATAATGATGCTTTCGCTGCACAAGTGCTGTCGGGGAATGCGCCATGTTGTCGCGCAGGTAGTCGAAGCCGAACTCGTTGTTGGTGCCGAAGGTGATATCAGCCAGATAGGCTTCACGACGTGCCGGGCTGTTCGGTTCATGTTTGTCGATGCAATCCACGCGAAGGCCATGGAATTCATACAAGGGGCCCATCCACTCGCTATCGCGCTTGGCGAGGTAGTCGTTCACTGTTACCAGGTGAACCCCGCGCCCGGCAAGCGCATTGAGGTATACAGGTAACGTGGCCACAAGCGTTTTACCTTCACCCGTGCTCATCTCCGCGATCTTGCCCTTGTGCAAGGCAACACCACCGATCAGCTGCACATCGTAATGCACCATGTCCCATTTCACCGGCGTGCCGGCAGCATCCCAGGAATTGCTCCAGATCGCCTTATCACCTTCGATGCGCACTCCGTCGCGCTTGGCGGCGATCTCGCGGTCCAGGTCCCGAGCGGTCACGGTGATCTCGGTATGTTCCTTGAACCGACGGGCGGTCTCCTTCATCACGGCGAAAGCTTCCGGAAGTAGTTCCAGCAGCACTTCCTCGATCTCGCCCAAGGTTTTTTCCTCGAGTTTGTCGATCTCTTCGTACCGTGATTCCCGATCGGCAATGGCCATTTTCGGGTTTTCATCGATCTCGTTCCGCAACTGATCGATGCGGGCCTGTTCATCGGCGATCTTCTCAGCGATGCGTCGCTTGAAGTCATCGGTCCTGGCCCGCAGCTCGTCGTTGCTGAGGTGGTCCAACTTGGGGAATTCCGCTTTGATCTTCTCCACGAGTGGCTGCACTTCCTTGAGGTCGCGCGAGGTCTTATCGCCGAAGACTTTCTTGATGATGTTGCCGAGCATGTAGGGCGGGGACGTAGATGGTGCGGAGTGATGGAACTTCTGAATACCGGTAAGGAGTAACCCTTCTTCGGTGGGGAGACCCAAGGTCCGCGAATTGGAAAGGATGCAAAGTTAACGGGTATCGAGCCTTTCAACCCCCGTGCCGTTCAAGCGGCTGTGCCGGATCGTCAGGGAGCAACACTCATCGGGCCGGATGGATCCTGCCCCCCGAGTGCTCAATTGCTCATCAGAAACCGTATCCCTCAGGACTGGAACACGCGTTGCATGTCCAACGCTTTATCGTTCAACCGCTCAACACCCGCACGATTTCGGGCGAGCGTTCCAGCACCACGAAAAAGCCCCGCCAAATGGGCAGGGCTTCGGTTTCCCGGATCGTCCGGTCAGTATTCGTCCTCGTTGAAGAAGAAGTCCTCCTTGCTCGGATAATCCGGCCAGATGTCCTCGATGGTCTCAAAGACCTCTTCATCGTCCTCGATGCCTTGCAGGTTCTCCACCACTTCCAGAGGAGCACCGGTACGCATGGCGAAATCGATCAGCTCGTCCTTAGTGGCGGGCCAAGGGGCATCTTCCAAATAGGATGCTAGTTCAAGTGTCCAGTACATGTCTGCCCGCGTTAGACGGTTTTTTGAAATTGGCCGCAAATATAGCCGGATAGGGATACCCTGCTCCATCGGCTGGAAGAGTGGGGTCCGGAAGTAGGAAATACCGTTGTTCGAATTGCTTTCATCTGTTCATCCACGGGGCTTCCAAGGGGTTTCAGGAATGTTCATCCGCCAACCGGTCCAGCGAGCCAGCATGAAAAGCAGGTCGCTCAGGCGGTTGAGGTAGCGCACGGCGATCTCCGGCACGGCCTCGTCAGCTGCCAATCGGATGGCCAAGCGTTCCGCTCGGCGACAAACCGTGCGACAGATGTGGGCTTGGGAAATAGTCGGATGGCCGCCGGGAAGAATGAAGTTGCGCATGGCCGGAAGGTCGGCATCCATGGTGTCCATGGCTTGTTCCAGGCCGGCAACGTCCGCATCGATCACTTGTGGCACCTTGAATTTGTCGATCGTCGCAGCATCACCAGCGGACAGTGTGGAACCCAGATCGAAGAGCTTTACTTGTATGTCTGTGAGCAGTTCGGCGTTGTGGCCCTCCAGCAGGTCACGCAGCATGCCGATGTTGCTGTTCAGCTCATCGATGGTGCCATAGGTCTCTATCCGTAGGCTGTCCTTCGCCACACGTTTCCCGCTGAGCAAGGAGGTTTGACCGGCATCCCCGGTACGGGTATAGATCTTCATTTCCGCGAAGGTAGCTTTTCGTGGCTGGTGATCGGAGGAACTTTTTTTCATCAGTCGCCTGCCAGTTGAAAGATGAAACTGGAAGACTGAAAGTTGGAACGCATGCAACGGAGTTTTGACTCCGGCAATGCCCGCCAGCCTGCCCCGGACTTGAGTGGTGTCTCCAGCCACCGATCACCGATAACCACTTACCGATCTCAGTACCTCAACACAAAGTCCTCGCGTTGCTGTTCTTTCCGGATGAAGACGATGCCGAAGTGGTACAGATCAATGGTAACCGTGACCCGAGGATGGGCCTTGATGGCTGCCCAAGCCCGTTCCATGTCTTCGCTCCAATGGATGTCGTCAAGAACAAATACGGTGTCGTTGTGGGCCTTTACCAGGCAACGTTCGAAATAGTCCAGTGTAGGCGCAGCAGCATGGTGTCCGTCCAAAAAGGCGAGGTCCAAGGAATCCATGCTGTCCAACACCAGTGGTAGCTGATCACTGAAGGAGCCCACATACGGAATGATGTTCCCTGTTTTCCGCGTATTGAAATTCTCCTGCGCGATGGTCGCGATGGCCGGGCAGCCCTCAATGGTGTGGACCCGTGCCTCGGGGACGGAACGCGCCAAGTACAGTGTGGTGATGCCCAGGCTGGTGCCCAGTTCCAGCACGTTCCGTGGGTTGAAATAGTGTGTGATCCGGGCCAGCTGTTCCGCTTGTCGGCGAGGTTTCAGCGCCGTGCGTGCGATGTCCCGAACACGCCGCTCGCTGTGGTTGGTGCTTCGGGATCCAGCACCCAGATCCGTCACCGTGATGGTGCGGAGATCCCTCAAGAGCGCACTCCGCAGTCGCTCCGTTTCAGCATGCCCTTCAAGAGGAGTGCGCTTCCGTAGCACATCCACCACCAGCTTGAATACGAAGGGCGAATGCACATCATGTCGGTTGCCTGCTTTACGCAAATGCCGGAGATAGGCCCGGGCCGGATGGGAGAGGAGCGCCATGCCGGGCGAAGGTATTGGAGCCTCTTGGGAAGAGGAAAGCTGAAACATGAAACTAAAAACTGGAAAGCATTCGTCGATGTTGCCGTTCCGATCATCAGCCACAGATCACTTAACAAGCGCCCTGCGCTTCGCGAGCCGTGCTTCATACACGGTCAATACCACCAGGAACATCAGGAGCCCATAAAACACATCTTCCACCGGTATAGTGGCAATGCGGACATCGAGGTTCCGGGCATGGTTGTACCACACCACGGGTTCATCCAGCATACTACCAGTGAGTAGCCCGTTCACAAGGAGGAATGGGAACAAGAGGATCAAATATGCGAAGTAGGCCCGGCCCAGCCACGCCGGTTTTACCCAGAGCTGTAACATCAGTAGCCAAAGTGCCAAGCCGCCGAATGCGCTGGTGCTATATGCCTTGCCGGGAAAGAAGACGATGAGGAGCATCGAAACGATGATCAGTGTCCAGGTGATCTTGCTCGAGGCCTTCCCGAAATGATCCTTCACGCCCAATGCGCGGAAACAGTGATAGGTATAGACACAAGCGTAGGGGATGCAAATGAAGAAGAGCCATTCCTCAAGCGGTAGGCCCAGCAGGCTGATGCCGACGAGATGGCCGGTGTTGAAACCCCAGATGCCGAGGTGCGTGAACCACACATCCCATGGGATGAAGAGCAACATCATGAGCGCAATGCCCGGCCACAGTGCATGCCACGTGCGATCGAACCGCAGCCGTGGGTGGAAGCTGAAGATGAACGGGATGATCAACGCGCCGAGGTCGATCCAGAGGTAGGTGGACATCAGTTCCTTTCAAGGAGCAAGTTGCACGTGGTTCATCGGCGAATTTGGTAGTTCAGCCATTCTTGGACCTCAACGCCTCGCGATAGTACCTCAACGGCACGATCAACATGCCGAAACACTCGCCTTTCTCCTTGCCAAGATGCTTGTGATGGATCTTGTGTGCACGGCGTAAGGCAATGAAGTAGGCATTCTTCGAGCTGCGGAGCCATTTGATGCGTTGGTGGATGAAGACCTCATGCACGAGGAAGTAGGCGATGCCGTAGATCAAGATGCCCAGACCGATCCACAGCCATGGCGTATGCAAACCGCGGATGGAGCCGATGAGGAAGAGGAACATGGAAGGCACAGCGAACAAGAGGAAGAACGCGTCGTTGCGTTCCAGCACATGGTCGTGGTCGCGTTGATGATGGTCCTGGTGCAGTTTCCAGAGGAAGCCGTGCATCACGAACTTGTGTGTGGCCCACGCCACGAATTCCATGGCCGCGAAGCTCCCTACCACAATGCCGATGATCATCCAGATGCTCATTGCTTGGGAGGGAATAGTTCCTTCATCACCTGCTCCCGATGATCGAAGATGGCGGTAAGCTGGCGTTTTACGAAAAGCCAATGGGCCACTTTCCCCAAAGGTCCAAGTGGCAGCTTGTATTCCACACGGTCGTGCATGGCCGTGCCATCACCTTCGGCCGTAAAGGTGTGTGTATGATGCCAATAGGAGTATGGACCGGTTTCCTGCGTGTCGACAAACCGGTGGGGAGGCTCGGAAACAGTGATCAATGTGACCCATTTAAGCGGAATACCCAAGATCGGCCGCACGGTGTATGTAATGCGTTGCCCTTCATGGATGGGACCATCGGGAAGAGGATCGCGGATCACAAACCCCATTCCCGTGGGTGTGATCCGCGCTAAATTCCTCGGGTCGCTAAAAAACTCCCAGGCCTTCAGGAGCGGAATGGGCAGGTGCTGCCTCCGCTCCAGCACATACATCAATTGATGATCACCGCGTTCGGATATTTCTCCTTCCAGAATTCCAGTGCTTTCTTGCTGGCAAGGGTGATCACCGTGCGGGTGTCGAGGCGTACCTTGAATGTCTTCAGTCCTTCGCGGACCGGTTGTGTGAGGATCAACTTGCGTTTCTTGCGTGGCATTGACTTGTCCTTTTAATGAATTATCGCGTGACGTTTTGGGCGAGTCCGGCCTTGTAGGTCCGGATGGCTCTTTCGCGCGCTGACCTATGAACGATGATCGGCTGTGCATAGTTTGCAGTTTCAAGTTCAGGAACCCAACGCTTAACATACCTTAACCGGGGGTCGAAGCGCTGCATTTGAAGTGTGGGGTTGAATATGCGGAACCAAGGAACTGCATCACAGCCACTCCCAGCGGCCCATTGCCAGTTGCCATTATTGCTGCTCAGTTCGTAGTCCAAAAGCTTCGCGGCGAACCAAGCTTCGCCCCAGCGCCAGTCGATCAGCAGGTGCTTGGTGAGGAAGCTGGCGGTGACCATGCGCACCCGATTGTGCATCAGGCCGGTGGCCTCCAGTTCCCGCATACCCGCATCCACCAAGGGGTAGCCCGTTCTTCCTTCGCACCATGCCGCGAATTCGATCTCATTATTGCGCCATTGGATCTGATCATAGGCCGGTTTGAATGCACGATGTTCCACCCAAGGAAAGTGATACAGCACCTGCATGAAGAATTCCCGCCAGATCAATTCATTCAGATAGACCTCGCTTGTGCTCAATGCTTCCCGCACCAATGCGCGTGGACTGATCGTCCCAAAACGCAGGTGGACACTCATGCGCGAAGTGCCTGGGATCGCCGGGATGTTCCGGGTTTCAGCATAATTCTTCAACACATTTTGTTTCAGCTCCAAGGGTGGGACCTGTACGTCCGTGGTCAGAAAACCGAACTGCTCAAGAGAGGGAAGTGGGAGAGGGGCGCACTGCCATAGGCCATTCAAGTGGGACGCACTGGGGAAAGCGCGGGCCATTTCCGGAGTGAATGATGCTTTCCACTTGCGGCTGTACGGCGTGAACACCGTGTAAGGCGCTCCATCGTCCTTCAGTATCTCGCTGCGTTCAAATATGCTGTGGTCCTTGAAAGCATGTAGTGGAATACCTTTTTCCCGAAGTAATTCCTCCACCGCTGCATCGCGCAATTGACCGTATTGCTCATGGTCCTGGTTGGTGGTCACGGCTTTGATCGTGTAACGCTCACAAAGCTGTTGCCAAACTTGAACGGGATCTCCATGCACTACCAATAAGGTGGACCCGTGCTCTTCGAGTTCGGCTTTCAGAGCGATGAGCGTACGGTGGATGTGGTCCACACGGCGGTCGTATGGATCTTCCAAACGCCCAAGGATCTTCTGGTCGAAGATGAAAACCGGCAAGACGTTGCCTTGGTCCTTCAGTGCCCGGTATAGCCCATGGTTATCCTGTAATCGCAAATCGCGCCGGAACCAATGAATGGATATGTTCGGAAGAGGCGTCATACCGGGAGTGTTCCCGCCCAACGCTTGCGCACTTGGGGCCAGCAGATCAGCAGCCAAGCAGTGAATTTTTCGGACGCCGTGGCGATCTCGGCGTCCAGTTCGGCAATGCTCAACCAGCGGGTATCCATTACTTCCCGGGGGTTAGGGTGCACCTTTCCATCCCATTTACCAAAGAACACGTGGTCAATCTCATGTTCCACCAGATCGTTCTCCAATTCGGCCCTATACGTGAACTTGAACTGGGGATCCAACTCAGGAGAAATACCGAGTTCCTGCATCACCCGGCGCTTGGCCGCGTCGGATATGGCTTCACCTGGCACCGGATGGCTGCAGCATGCATTGGTCCATAACCGAGGACTGTGGTACTTGTCCGTTGCGCGCTGCTGCAACAACATGCGGCCTTCGCTATCGAAAAGGAAAATGCTGAACGCACGATGGAGCTTGCCCTGGCGATGAGCCTTCAACTTTTCCATGGTGCCCACTTCTTCATCCTTGTCATTGACGAGGATCACGAACTGATGCTTGTCGGCGTTCTTCATGGTGATCAAAGGCTATTGAACTGATAGCGCAGCAGGCTGGTGGTGAACACGCGCATTTTCGCGCGTCTGCCAATACGGATACGCTCGCTCATGATCCGCTGGGCGGAAAGCCCTTTGATTTTCCTGAAAAGGGCCAAGTAATAAGCATATGCCACGTAAACACCGAAGCGCGATCCGATGGGAAGTTCCTTGATACCTAGCAGAGCTGCCTGAAAGTCGGCCTGCATATCCAATTCAGTCCGATGCTTTGCCTGCTCATCCAAACGAGGAACATCCACCTCGGGGAAGTAAGTACGTCCCAAGGCCGCGTGATCATCCTGGATATCCCGGAGGAAATTCACCTTCTGGAAAGCCGCGCCCAGTCGCATGGCAGCGGGCTTCAGTTCCTCATACTTTTCCCCATCACCTTCGCAGAACACACGCAGGCACATCAAGCCGACCACTTCAGCTGAACCGTGGATATATGTGTTGAAGCTCTCCACATCGTGAGAATCCTGCGCAAGATCCATGGCCATGCTGTCCAGGAACGGGTCGATCAGATCCGGTCCGATCCCGTAAGCATGTGCCACACGCTGGAAACTGTGCAGCACTGGATTCAAGCTGATTTCATCGACCATGGCGCGCTGTGTATCCGAACGGAATTCATCAAGCAAGCGACGTTTGTTGTGCGCATGGAAAGTGTCCACGATCTCATCGGCGAAGCGCACGTACGCATAGATGCTCTTGATCGGATCGCGGAACCGGGGATGCAGCGCGCGGATTCCGATGGAGAACGAGGTACTATACCGCTGCACCACGCGACTACTCAGTTCCGTGCATACGGAATTATAAAGTTCTACGGTGTTCATGCGCTCTGGAGTTCTTTGAGGATGAGGTCTGCGGTCAGTTGCCCACTGATCAGTGCAGGAGGCAAGCCCGGGCCGGGTACGCTCAGTTGTCCGGCGAAGTAAAGCCCGTTTACTTTCCGGCTTTTCACCTTGGGCCGAAGCGGGCCGGTCTGGGCCAAGGTGCTGGCCAAGCCATATGCGTTGCCCTGGAAGGCCTTGTAGTCATGCTCCAGGTCTTTCACACAGTAGGAGCGGTTCACGCGGATATGCGCACGGATGTCCAGACCCGTGTGGAGTGCAATGCGCTGGGCAACGATCTGGAAGTACTGCTCCCGTAGCACGGGTGTATCCTCTGCGCCGCTGGCTATGGGGATCAGTACAACGAGGTTCTCGCAACCGGGCGGAGCCGTGCTGGGGTCGGTCACCGAGGTACAGCTGAGGTAGAACAAGGGATTACGCGGCCAGCGCTTGTGCTGGTATATGTCATCGCCATGATCATCCAGTGATTCATCAAAGAAGAGCGTGTGGTGTTCGGCACCCGGTAATTTTCGGTCCAGGCCGATGTAAAAGAGCAGGGTGCTCGGTGCCATCGTGCGCTCCTCCCAGAAGCCAGTGGAGTAGGAGCGATGCTCAGGACCCAGCAGGTCCTGCTCCACATGGTGATAATCGGCCGTGGCCAGTACGATGTCGGCGACCATGATACCGTTCGCGGTCTCCACGCCCGTGGCCTTCCCGTTCGTGACCTGGATCCGCGTGACCGCCGCGTTGGTGCGCACCTCTGCCCCGTTCACCTCGGCCAGCTTGTGCATGGCATCCATCACCTTTCCCATTCCACCCATTGGGTACCAGGTGCCCAGGTCGATATCGGCATGGTTCATCAGGCTGTACAATGCAGGTGTGGTGGCTGGGGTTGCACCAAGAAAGAGCGCAGGGAATTCCATCACCTGCCGGATGCGTTCACTCTTGAAGTGTTTTCGGACGTGCTTCCTCAATGACGAGAGCACCGAGGTCCGCATCAATCCCGAAAGCAGGTCAGGCCGCATGTATTCCTTCCAGCTCAGCGACGGCGTGTACACGATATCGTTCACACCTAACATGTACTTGACAGCGGCCTCGTTCAAGAAGGTCTCCAACGCCTTTGCCGCTCCGGGCTCTTCATTTTCGAAGAGGGCGGCCACACCTTCACGTCCTGCGGGGAGATCCCAGGAATCCCCTTTCCCGAAGATCACCTTGTAGGAAGGATCAAGGCGGTGCAGGGCGTAGAGCTCGGCTGCGCTGGTGCCGAACCGGGCGAAGAAGCGATCAAAAACATCCGGCATCCAATAGAAGCTTGGGCCCATGTCGAACGTAAAGCCGTCCTTATTCCATGTACGTGCACGCCCACCGACCTGGTTATTCCGCTCCAGCACGGTTACACGTACTCCATCCCGGGCTAGGATGGATGCGGCGGCCAACCCGGAAATACCGGAGCCGATAATGATGATGGAGGGCGTGGCCAAGATTGTTTCGAGTTCTCCTGTTCAACAAAAGTATCAAAAAGTTGAACAAGATGATCCTTTATTAAAAAGAATCTCATTCAAAGTAACCAGACCGGTCCTCTTCAACTCGCACCACTGCGGGTGATTGCGACGCTTCTTCAAATGCGGACGGACCGCATTTGGCGGCCCGTCCGAGTTTGGAAAAGAAGAATTGAAAAGGAATTCAGGATAGCATGCCCATTAACCGATGGCGGGCCTGGTGGATCCGACTTTTCACGGTACCCACCGGAATTTCCAGCCGGTCGGCGATCTCATGGTATTTGTAGCCTTCGTGATGGAGTTGGAACGGGGTCCGGAAGATGCCGTCCAGTTTTCCCAACGCTCCTTGGATCTCACTCATCCGCACGTTCGCCTCGGGTGTGGCCGGTGTTTCCACCATGCTCACCCGTTCGCGCACGCGCTCCACATGGTCCATCACGCGGTCCGTGCGCTTATTACGACGGTGCCCATTGATGAAGGTGTTCTTCATGATGGTGTACACCCATGCCTTGAAGTTGGTGTTCTCCCGGAACTTATCGCTATACGTGAGTGCCCGCAGCATGCTCTCCTGTGTAAGGTCATAGGCATCATCGCGATCCCGGGTCAGGCTCAGCGCGAAATAGAATAGTTGATGACGGAGTCCTACAAGTTGCTGCTGGAAATCAAGGGTTGACATGGCGATGGGGATTTTACTTCCCGGCAATTGCAAATGCCATTCCCATAGGATGCACCCTCCGGACAAAAAGTTCTTAAACTCAGTCCAGCTGCGGCTTTGCTATGTGTTTGCGCCAACTCCGCCAAACAATCCAGGCCACGAGCATCAGGAGAATATTCCCCGATCCGAGAACACCCCACCCCACCATTTTGTTCTCCAAGGCCCTTCCCCAGAGATCGGAACTACGGGTGGCATAAAGGACCATGGAGAGGAGGAAGAACCCCAATACCGATAGGTCCCTGCGGGTGAAGAGGTAGCCCAGGATGAACAGGATCAGCGGCAGCGAGAACATGAAGTGCTGCTGATCGGTGATCACGAGGTTGGGCACTATGGCCATGGCCAGCCAGAGCTCGAAGCTGCGGTCCATCCTACCAATAGCCTCAGCCGGTTCGCGCCGGGTGTTCCGCCAGGTGAAGGTGGTCAATAGGATCCCGGCCACGGCGATGAAGAAGACATCCACCAATGTGGAAGGAGCCATCCCCGTGTATTTGCCCAGAATGGCGGTCAAATGATCAGGGCTTGCCATCACTTGAGTATGGTAAAGCATGGAATGTCCCCATTCCCGGATGAGTTCCCAACCGCTGGAGGGGCCTTCCAGCAGCAGCGGAACCAGCAGGCCCACCAGCATGGTGATCGCTCCTGTGCGCAGTACCCGCCATTCGCGGCGGATCACCAAGGGCACGATCATCAGCAGGAGATAAGGCTTGATCAACCAAACTACGCCCCATAGAATACCGGCCGTTCTCCGGTCGTTGGCAATGAACCGTTCCACGCCCAGGGCGGCCAGTAGGATCAGGCCCATATTGATGTTGCCCATGTGCAGTTCCCGCACCAGCAACACCGCAATGCACAGCAGCCCGAGTATCGCGCGCAAGGCCAACCTGGGAAGACCGTTCGCGAAATGCGCCAAGCTCTTTTCGATCACCACGAAGCAGGCCATCACCAGCACTCCGATCACCAGGAAATGAATGATGCCGGCCATCTGGAACGATAGCAACGTGTACGGCTGGAAGAAGTAAAGCACCACCGGGGCATATTTGTAAAGGCCCGTGTCCTCGCCGAATACCTCGCCATATACAGGAAGCCCATGCCGCATATTGTCCGCGGCCATGTAATAGACCCTGAAGTCATTCATCCAAAAGCGACCGTTCACATGTTCCATCACAAGGCTGGCCAGTACGAACAGGCCGACGAGGATGATGAAGGGACGAAGCTGGCGGAGCATGGGCGCCAAAGATCGTGCTGCCCGGGGTATCACCTTCAAAGGAAAAGATGTCCCAGCTTCCGGGCAAAGTGTATATTCGCGCCCCGTTAATGGGAGCATAGCTCAGCTGGTTTAGAGCATCTGCCTTACAAGCAGAGGGTCGCTGGTTCGAATCCGGCTGCTCCCACTCCGGTCCGCCGGGTTCCGCGAAAGCGGACGTTGACATACTGGGATCTTAGCTCAGCTGGTTCAGAGCGCATGCTTCACACGCATGAGGTCACTGGTTCGAATCCAGTAGGTCCCACATCCCAACGAGATCAAGCCCTTCAGCGCAAGTTGGAGGGCTTTGTTTTTTTTGGGGGATGGTCCCTACGCAGTCGCTGCCATACGTCGGCGCTCGTCACTTAGACCGGCGCTCGGGTGTCCCGAGTGCCCAACCCTCCGCTGGCACTCGGTTTTTTCCCGAGTGCCCTCTCCTTACCCCGCCTCTGGCGGGCGCCGCCGGTCTTTGTGTGAGATCACTGGATCCGCCGAGGCCCCAGGCACTGGGAAATCATCCGAGCGCCGGGAGATATCGTGTGAATCGGAACCCTTCACACCACCTCAGCCACCACAAAAGCACTCCCCGTCACCAGCACCAGATCGTTCCCGGTGGCATTCAGCTGTGCCGCTGCCAAGGCCTTCTTCACGGAAGGGAAGGCATTGCCACTCAGGCCGTGCCGCATAGCCAACTCCTTCAGCTCAACAGCATCCAGCCCGCGCGGAATGTCCGCCTTGCAGAAATAGTAGATGGCTTTTTGGGGCAGCAAGGCCAGCATCCGGCCGATGTCCTTATCGTTCACTGTTCCCAGAACAATGTGGAGCAGATCATGCGGGGTAAGGTCCAACATCTGCTTCACGACCTTCAATCCATCCGCGTTGTGGCCAATATCGGCGATGGTATACGGTTTCAGGGATAAGGTTTGCCAGCGTCCTGCGAAGCCGGTATTGGCCTGCACATGCGCCAGACCTGCGGCAATGTTCGCCTCACTGATGGACCAACCGCTCTGCCGAAGCGCTTCCAAAGCGAGCAATGCCGTACGTGCGTTCCGTTGTTGGTGAGTACCTGATAGATCCAAGGCATATGGGAGTGGCGCGTGATGGTCCACGAAATGGATCGGAGCACCCACTTCAGCAGCCCGCTTCCGGAACACCTCTGCGATAGGGCCTTCCGCTTCACCGATCACCACGGGAATGCCTGGCTTGATGATGCCTGCCTTTTCGCCGGCGATCTTCTCCAGCGTATCACCCAGCAGGTCCGCATGGTCCCAGCCGATGTTGGTGATCACGCTCACTTCCGGCGTTACCACATTGGTGCTGTCCAGCCTGCCGCCCAAGCCGCATTCGATCACGGCAATGTCCGTGTGCTGCTCGCGGAACCACTGGAGAGCCAGCGCCACGCCCCATTCAAAAAAGGAAGCCTCCACCGGCTCGAAAGCTGTGCGATAGCGCCCTACAAAGGCGGAGACGGCCGCTTGCGGGATCATGTCCCCGTTGATCCGGAAGCGCTCCCGGAAATCCTTCAGGTGCGGCGAGGTGTGCAGGCCCGTGCGATAACCTGCTTCCTGCAACACGCTGGCGATCATATTGGCGGTGCTGCCCTTGCCATTGGTTCCTGCCAAGTGAACGCACTTCAGGCCCCGCTCCGGGTGGCCTACGGCATTCATCAGCGCATGGGTATTCGACAGGTCTGCCTTGTATGCGGCCTTCCCGATCCGCGAGAACATCGGAAGCCGCGCGTGCAGGTACGCCAGCGTTTCCGCGTAGTCCACCTTATTCAAGGATGAAGATGAAGGTCATGTCACCCTTCTGCTCCGCTGGGCCGTCCGGCTTGGGGCTGAACGTGCATTGCATGGCAGCCTTCTTGGCCAAGTTGAAGAGCACTTGGCTGGTTGTGGTGCTGCGGTCCAGGTTCATGGCCACGTGGGTCACCTTGCCGCTGCGGTCCACGAAGATGTCCAAGGCCACCTTCCCCGCTTCCGTGGGCTTCTCCGAGATGTTCGGCCCGCGTACGAGTCCGCGACCAGCCAAGCGCCCCTCAAATGCCTTGCCCTTGAAGGTGCCTGACCCCCCATCTCCCGGCGTGTTGCTGGGCGGCCCGCCACCACTTTGTGCCGGGGCACTGGAGTTGCTCGGCGTGGACGAGGGTGCGAAGAGGGAATTTGGATCCGGTTTACGGGGCTGCGGCTTGGCAGGCTCCGGCTTCGGTTTGGGCGGGGTAGGCTTCACGGGTTTTGGAATGGCGACCTCGCTCTCCACATCTGTGGCCACTTCTTCGGTGGCGGGTGTGGGTTCGGCCGCAGTGGGTGGTGGTTGCGAAGTGGTGGGTTGTGCCGTGGTAGTACCGCCGGTAAGACCGCCGGCATCCTCAAAGGAAAGCTCGATCGCCTCGTCCTTGGGCAACGGGTCGGGCTGCGTCAAGCCGATGAAAAGGAACAGGATGAGCAACAGGATATGGAACACGATCGTGATGATCACGCCCGTGCGCTTGTCGTTCGCTTCCTGTTTGAGGGTAATGCTGCTCATTTCCAACACTGTTCTCCGATCGGTCCAGTTGTCAGCTGTCAGTTGTTCGTTGTCAGGCTGCCGACATGTGCTCCTGATCAATCTCTTTCACTCCTTTACTCTCTCTCTCTCTCTCTTCTCCGTGCCCTCCGTGCCTCTGCCTGCCCTGAGCAGCGTCGAAGGGTGGTGAAAAGCTCAACTCGGTTTCGTAGCCAAGATGATCTTCCATTTGTTCCTTTTGCAGATGTCCAGCACACTCACGGTGACGCCCGTGGGAACGCTTTGGTCCACGTGCAGCACGATGGCTTGGTCCGATGTGTTCTTGGCCATTTCAGCTTGCAGTACACCTTCGAGCTGTGATGGTTCGATCAGGTTGTTGTTCACGCTGTAATGCTGGTCGGCATCGATCCGCACGGCCACTTTGGCCTTGTCCTTGGTCTTGTTGGCACTCGTAGGCAGGTCCACCGGCAGTGCGTAGGGGCTGACCAAGGTGCTGAGGATCACGAAAAAGATGAGCAGGAGGAAGACCAGATCGGTCATCGAGCTCATGTTGAACCCGGCATCCACCTTATGTGAGCTGCGCAATCCCATATCTATTTCGCGGGGGATTCAAGTACCTCCATGAAGGTGATGGTGGTGGCCTCCATGTTCTGTACCACCTTGGTAACACGTGCCACCAGCGTGTTGTAGGCCACGTATGCGATAATGCCGATGATCAGACCGGCCACCGTGGTGACCATGGCTTGCATGATGCCGCCGGAGAGTTGGCTGATCTCCACGCCGGCACCGCTGATCTTCATGGTGTGGAAGGTGACGATCATCCCGATCACCGTACCGAGGAAGCCCAGCATGGGTGCCGCACCGGAGATGGTGGCCAATACGCTCAGGCCTTTCTCCAACTTGTACACCTCGAGCTTCCCGGCGTTCTCAATGCTCACCTCGATGTCCTTCAAGGGCCGGCCGATGCGGCTGATGCCCTTGTCCAGCATCCGCGCCACCGGGGCAGGGTTCTGCGCGCAGAGGTTGTGTGCCGAATCGATCTTGCCATCGTGGATGTAGTCCCGGATCTTCTCCATGAAGTCCTTCTCTTCCTTGAGGGCGCGGCGGATCGCCAAACTCCGTTCAATGATGATGTAAACAGCGATCAGGGACATGATGCCCAGCGGACCCATGATGTACCAACCACCATTCTGGATCAGCTCCCAGACCGAGATGGTCTCCTCCGTTGGAACCACGGCCGGTGTGGCCGCCGTCTGCTCCAGAAGCTGGCGTGCAGCCTCGGCGTTGTCCTGTATTTGTGCGAAAAGCGGAAATTGCATGGAAGGTTGTTGCTGGTTATGGAACGGGGAAGCGCCCCGAAAATTTTCCTAGTTCAATTGTGCAAGGGCGATCTCGAAGGCGGTACGCGTAATGTGGGTGTTGCCACCATTCTTGGCATGTACCTTTTCCAAGGCATTGCCGATCACCTTGCTCACATCGTTGAAGATGGCCTGGTCGGTGAGGTCGGCACCATCCGCCATGCAGTAGGCGAATACCCGCGCCATGCCGCTATTGGCAATGAAGTCCGGGAGCACCGCCACTTTCCCATCCGCATGCTCCGCGATCGGCCCGTAGAAGATCTCCAGGTCGGCGAAGGGGACGTTCGCACCGCTGGCGATCAATTCCAAGCCTGCTGCGCAGAGGCGATCCACTTGGCCACGGGTCACCAGTCGGGAGGCAGCACAGGGGAGGAACACATCCGCACCGCAATCCCAAATGCGTTCGTTGATGGTGTCGAAAGGCAGCATATCGTGCACGTGGAGCGTGTTGCCTTGCTTCTCCAGAAAGAGCTTCTCAACGGCCGCAGCTTCCAATCCTTTTTCGGAGAGTGTTCCTCCGTGACGGTCGATGATGCCGACGATGAGCGCCCCTGCTTGGCTGAGGTAATAGCCTGCGGCGGCAGCAACATTGCCCCATCCTTGTACGGCCACGCGCTTCCCTTTCACACCGCCTCCTTGGATCCGGTAATGGTGGATCACGCTTTGGGCCACGCCCCAGCCGGTGATCAGGTCGGCCACCGCGTATTTTCCGGGGACCGGCGTAAAGGCGGGGTCCTCCACACGAAGGCTCACGCCCTTCCTCAGCTGTTCGATGATCCGGGCCTTGCCCGTCTCATCCATGCCGAAGTGGCCCACCACCACGCCTTCCTGCGGATGCAAGAGGCCATAGCGCTCTGTGATCGGGATCACATCGTGCAGCTCGTCGATGTTCATATCGCCGCCGGTACCATAGTAGCTCTTCAGCAAAGGCATCACCGCTTTGAACCAACGGTCCAGCACTTCACCCTTGCGTGGGTCTGAAGGGTCGAAATTGATGCCGCTCTTGGCACCGCCCATGGCTGGTCCGCTTACGGTGAACTTCACTTCCATGGTCTTGGCCAAGCTGATCACTTCGCGCTTGTCCAAGCCCTTGCGCATGCGCGTGCCACCACCGGCCGCACCACCTCTCAGGCTGTTGATCACCACCCAGCCATGTGCGCCGGTTGGTGCGTCGTTCCACTCAAACACGATCTCGGGGGCGCGCTCCTCGAACTCCTTCAATGCTTTCCTCATGCTACTGTCCCTGCGGGTGCCCAAAATTACAGGTGTGGCAGGGTCCGCTTGCCCCGTGCCGAACGGGTTATCCTGCCTGCCGTGTTAATTGGTCAAATAGATCGCTCCGCCGACGCTGTTGCGCGTGGCACCGGTCACGCTGGCCAAGGTGTTCACTTCGCCGCGCAACCGCATCAGGCCGAGGAAAGCGAAGATCACGGCTTCCTTGAAATCGACTGTGCGGGCATCAGGTACCTCCGGTCTTGCTTTGCCCATTGCGCCTATGCGCTCGATCAGGAAGGCATTGTGCGCCCCGCCACCGGTGAAGAGCGCCACATCCACCTTGGCACGGTCCAATTCCCCGCTTACCAGCGAGGCAATATGCTCCACTACTGTGCGGAGCCGGTCTTCCACCGGTGCCTTTCCGCCGATCAAGGGCCTTACCTGCTCATCAAACCATTCCCGGCCCAGTGAGCGCGGTGGCTGCTGGCTGAAGAAAGGCAGGCCGTTCAGTTTGGCCAGCAGGTCCAAGTCCACCTGCCCCTTGCGTGCGAACTGGCCTCCATCGTCATAGCTCATGCCAGCTTCGAAGGCCAACAAGTTCAAAGCCTGGTTGCAGACGCAAACATCGTAGCCCAAGGGCCTTTTTCCCAGATGGATGGAGATGTTGGCGATGCCACCGAGGTTAACGAAGGCCTGATGGCCTGGGAAAAGCATGCGCTCGCCGAACGGTACCAAGGGCGCACCTTGACCGCCCAGCGCCACATCCGTGGTGCGGAAGTCGCAGACCGTGGGCAGTCCCGAGATCGCTGCGATATGTGCGCCGCAGCCCACTTGTGTTGTGAGGCCTTCGTCGGGTTTATGAAATGCCGTATGCCCATGACTGGCCACCAGTCGGGCTTTTGTTCCCTGACGAAATTCCTTGCATGCCGTGCCGATGGTAATACCGATGTCGCGATGCAAGCGGGCCAAGTCCAGCGCATCCGCTTCGGTGATGTGCAGCAGTCTTTCCCGCAGCGTGTCCGCGTAAGGCACCGTCTCCGCTTTCTCAATGGTGAATGTCCAGCCCTTTCCATGCGTCTCGAAGAGGCACAAGGCCAGATCGACCCCATCCAACGAGCTTCCGCTCATCACTCCGATCACACGTTCGATGTCTTCCATTTCCCTACAGGCCGAGTTGAACCCGACGCGAAGGTATCCGCTACATTTGCGGTCCTTGAAAAAAGACCCTATCCCTATGCAAGACCATTCAGCTTCCGGTATGAACTTCGAATTGAATGAAGAACAGAAAGCCGTGCGCGATGCCGCCCGTGACTTCGCCCAGAACGTATTGAAGCCCGGTGTGATCGACCGCGATCGTGAGCAACGCTTCCCCAAGGAAGAGATCAAGCAGCTCGGCGAGCTCGGCTTCCTCGGCATGATGGTGGACCCCAAATATGGCGGCGGTGGCATGGACGCCATCAGCTACGTGCTGGCCATGGAGGAGATCAGCAAGGTGGACGCCAGCTGCTCCGTGGTGATGAGCGTGAACAACAGCCTCGTGTGCTGGGGATTGGAAGAGTTCGGCAACGAGGAACAGAAGCAGAAGTACCTCGTGCCCTTGGCGAAAGGGGAGGTGATCGGCGCGTTCTGCCTGAGCGAACCGGAGGCCGGCAGCGATGCCACCAGCCAGCGCACCACCGCCATCGACAAGGGCGATCACTACCTGCTCAACGGCACCAAGAACTGGATCACAAACGGCGGCACCGCCAGCACCTACTTGGTGATGGCCCAGACCGATGCCGCCAAGGGCCACAAGGGCATCAACTGCCTCATCGTGGAAAAGGGCATGCCTGGCTTCGTGGTGGGGCCGAAGGAGGATAAGCTCGGCATCCGCGGCAGCGATACGCACACCCTGATGTTCCAGGACGTGAAGGTGCCCAAGGAAAACCGCATCGGTGAGGACGGCTTCGGCTTCAAGTTCGCCATGAAGACGCTCGGTGGTGGCCGCATCGGCATCGCCTCACAAGCCTTGGGCATCGCAAGCGGTGCCTACGAACTGGCCTTGGCCTACAGCAAGGAGCGCAAGGCTTTCGGAAAGCCCATCAGCGAGCACCAGGCCATTGCTTTCAAGCTAGCGGATATGGCCACGGAGATCGAAGCCGCTCGGCTGCTCTGCCTGAAAGCAGCTTGGCTGAAGGACCAGCACCTGGACTATGAACGCGCCAGCAGCATGGCCAAGCTCTTCGCCAGCGAAGTGGCCATGAAGACCACCGTGGAAGCGGTGCAAGTGCATGGCGGCTACGGCTACGTGAAGGAATACCACGTGGAGCGCCTGATGCGCGATGCCAAGATCACCCAGATCTACGAGGGCACCAGCGAGGTGCAGCGCATTGTGATCGGCCGGAGCGTGCTGAAGGAGGGGTGAGAGGAACTCCTGCCTCAGCGTTTCCCTTCTATCCGATAGCGGACAGAACTAGACAAGCTCCGCGAGTTCCTTGAACAGCGTGGTCATTCCCTGTTGAACGCCGTTTCGCGCTTTGGCGGAATGGCGGTCAACGTTTTGGCGCTTGGCGCAGTGGCGGATTTCGGAGCACAAAACTGTCAGTACACCACAAAAGTTGATGCGAGGTAGAATGTTCAATTAACCAGGTCACCCGCCATTGCGCCAAACGCC
>JAHBUL010000027.1 GCA_019638085.1 Flavobacteriales bacterium
AAAAGCAGGACTTAAAGGTTTTACAACCTCCCAGCTGATCGGTAAGAGCATGCACGTGGAAGAGCGAATGACCGGTAACGTGAATTTCGCCACTCCCTCGCCAGCCATTGCCGATGTGACCGCCGCTCGTACCGCCCTGGTGGCCGCTATCGCGGAAGCCACAAGTGGTGCACACGCAGCGATCGCCAGCAAGAACGTAGCTGCCAAGAAGCTCTCCAGCATGCTCGTCCAACTTGCCCGCTATGTGAACAGCGTGGCCGGCAGTGACGTGGACGTGGCGGTGAGCAGCGGCTTCGAACTTAGCAAGACCCCGGATCCGATCGATAAACTGGATGCTCCGACCAAAGTAGAGGGTGCGCGCGGCACCATCAAAGGGCAGATCGCCCTGCGGTGGAAAGGCGTGCGCGGCGGACGGCTGTACAATACGTACATCTGCGACGGCGACCCCACGATGGACGGCAAGTGGACCTTGGCTGGTACATCCACCAAGGCCAAGCTGACGGTTTCCGGTCTGGAAACGGACAAGATGTACTCGTTCAGAGTGGCCGCCCTCGGCGTAGTGGGGGAAGGTCCGATGAGCGAGATAGTGTCAGCGAAGGCCGCGTAAGTGGTATGCTGCACACGAACTACATCCTTCTGCAAAGCACTGGCCCCCGGGAAACCGGGGGCTTTTGCGTTGGTGGCGGTGCTGCGGCGGGCGGGTGGCCGGTTAGTTCCGCTTTCGAACTGACCCAGGTCCTCGGAGCATCCCGCCCCATGGATGCGGGCGTGCGGCTTGAACTCCTACCCAGCGCTGGGTTTAGAGGTATGTTAAGAGCATCGTCTCCCGGGCATCCGCGGCCGGGAGCTTGCCGATGGTCGGTGAGCAAGTGGGACCAACGGTATGCGTTGTCAGGTCTAACCTATTCTGCCGACCTTGTTGCCATGCGCCATTCCCTGCTCCTGCTCCCCCTCCTGTTCGCTGCCTGCACGAACGAACGCGCACCGGTCCACACCGGAGCCTCAACGAACGACACGATGCGCTACATACCGCTGCAAGACACCCTCGATGCCGTAAGACCGCCTTTGAGAAAAAAGCGGATGCGGGAACGAAGCGCGACTATGCGGAAGGGATCGAGGCGGTGCGCGCCAGCGGTATCCTGGAAGCCGCTCGCCAAGTAGGCGATACCGCTCATATCGGCGCGAGACTTCCGCTTCCAGAACTATGCGCCTGCCTGCCGTAGGCACGGCTCCAGTGGGCGGATGTCTCGTGCCATCCAACGAATGGATGACGATGGATGGGGGACTTCGTCCCCACACCCATCTTAGCGCGAGGTGAGGAACGGAATATGAGGTCGATCACATGCTCCCTTCACATCCCCTTCCGCAACCCTTCGATGGTGGCTGGCGGCACCTTGGAGAGGTCCAGCAGCACCAGCCCGTCCAGCGAATCGTTGAAATGCGGATCGCGGTTGAAGCCGATGATCTTCGCGTTGAGCCCGAGGTAGCGCTTCAGCAACACCGGCACGGCGGAGCCGCTGGCCTCAATGTCCGAGATCACCTGGTCCAGCTTCTTGATGTCCTCGCCGGAGGCTTCCAGCAGGGCGCCGCCATCCTCCTTGTCGATGCCGATGTAGAAGCGGTTGCGCGGCTTCACATGCTTGGCGAGCGCTTCGTCGTAGTGGTATTTGCGCACGAACTCGGTGATGAGGCGCCGGGAGAATTTGCTATAGCCGCCACTGATGCTCACCGGGCCGATGAGGTAGCGGTGATCGGGATGGGAGGTGACGTGCAACAGCAGCCCGCGCCAGAGCATGAAGAGCGGTAGGCGGTGGCGCTGGTATTCCGGCACGATGAAGGAGCGGCCCAGTTCGAAACTGCTGGCCAGGATATCCCGCATGGGCCTGCCGAGCTTGAAGAGCGTGTTGAGGTAGAAACCCCGCTTGCCGTAGCGCTCCATGATCACCTGGCCATCGCCCACGCGGTAGGCCCCGGCGAGCTTGCGCTTTTCGCGGTCCCAAAGGAAGAGGTGATCGTAATAGTGATCGAATTCGTCGAGGTCGATGGCCTTGTTGGTGCCTTCGTCCACGGCGCGGAAGGTCTCCTCCCGCAGGCGGCCGATCTCGCGCAGGATGTTGGGGATGCGGCCGCTGGGTGCGAGGTAGAGGTCGAACTCACCTTGGGTGTTCAGCAGTTTGTCCCCGAGCTTGGCGAGCTCGCGCTCCATCGCTTCCACGGGGCCGGCCTCCACAATGGCCTTGGGTCTGCGCGGAAAGAACAGCGGCTTGAAGTGCTCGCGTTTCACGGTGACACCACTGCCGATGGCGTAGGTCTTGGCACGCAGGAAGCGCGCCAGGTCATCCATGGAGGCGAACTGCGAAAGCTCCTTTTCCGTCAGGGGTTTTCCGATCCGCAGGCGGACGCTCCGCCCGTGCATCCGCAGCATTTCACGAGGTAATTGCAGCGTGCGTAGGCTCGGGTGCATCATCCCCAGGATCTGGAACAGCACACTGTTGGAGCCATCGAACCAGAGCGGCACCACGGGAACGCCCGCGTGGCGGATCAATTTGATCACGGGCGTTTTCCAGCGGGGATCGGCCACCGCATCCAGTTCCTTGCGGTAGCTGCTCACCTCGCCGGCGGGGAACACGCCCAAGGCGCCGCCCTCGGCAAGGTGCTGGTGGGCCTGCCGCATGCCTTGGAAGCTGCTGCGTGTGGTGAGCTGCTCAAAGGGGTTCACGCCGATGAAGCGATCGCGCAGCGGCTCCAACTGCTGGAGCATGAAGTTGGCCATCACCTTCAGGTCCGGGCGGCGATCGCGCAACACATGCAACATCGCCAGCCCGTCTATGGCACCATAAGGGTGGTTGGCCACGATGGCCACACCGCCTTCCTTGGGCACCCGTTCGAGGTCCACGGGATCCACTTCCAGCCGCAGATCGAGATGTGCGAAGAGCGCCGCGATGAAGTCCTCGCCCGGCAGTACGGTGATCTCGTTGTAGAACCGCTCCAAGCGGTTCAGGCCGCTCACCTCAGCGAGCACGGCGATCCGTGGGTCACCCGGTTTCATGTGGCTGGCCTTTGCCAGCTCCGCCGGGTGCATCAATTTGCGCTCCTCCGCCATACGGCCAAATGTAGGGGCTACCCGATCCGGTCACACGTGGAGGATCCCGATGATCTTCTCGTTCATCACCGGCCCGCCCGGGTAATGCCGCGTGTAATCCAGGTTGATCCAGCGGTCGCCGTTGGCATCGGTATGGTAGTACAGGTCGGCATAGCGCGCCTCTTCCGGGAACAACACATTGCGGATCAGGTAGGCGGCACGTTGCATGCCTTGGGCATCGCCTACGCTCATTTCCGGATAGATGTGGCCGGTGGTGCGCACCAGGCGGACCTTGCCGCCGATCGCTTTTATACAGGCCGCCATCAGCACCGCATGATCGTCGCAATCGCCCGCCAAGAGCGGCACGCTCTCCGCTGCCGTGGCGAAGTATTCGTCATCGGCCGGGTCGCTCACATACACCCATGCGGAGTTGATCACCTTGAAGATGGAGAACGCCTGGATCATGGTATGGTCGCTTTCGGCCGCCTCCTCGTTGAAATACGTGGTGGCCGCGCGCACGGCGAAGGAGCGCACCAAGGGATCCTTGAAGTCCATTGCTGCACGGAGTTCCTCAGCGCCCTTGAACGGCCTTAGTTCAGCTACATCCGGCAAGGCCTTGGTGCGCTGCGACATGGCGCCGATGGCGGTGCCATAGTCCGCGAAGAGGTTGCTGAAACCATAGCCACCCCGAAGACCCTGGAAGGTGATCACCCCGATGGCCACGATGAGCGTACCGTAGCTCAACAGCGGCAACCGGCGCAGGAGCATTACCAGCGCGATCAACACAACAAGGAAGAGTGCCAAGCGATCCAGGCCCATCCCTCCTATCGCAGGCACCTGCATCAGTGGCAGGTGCGGCCAAAGGAACATGCATACCGGCAAGGTCACTGCCAGCGCGACCAGGAACTGGAATGCTGCTTGCACCAAGCTGCTCCTTGGAGCATCCGTCCCGTTGGGGGGGCCGTTCGTGGACATCAGATCCGGGTCGCGATCATCGTGCCGTGTTCAGCCCAAGGACCTTCAAGCCCTGCTCGAAGACCACATCCACGGGGATCTTGCCCTTTTTCAGGCGATCCAGGTCCTGCGTCAGTTCCGCGCTCATGCTCCCCTTTTCCTTCATCAGTTCCTGTACGCCTGCCAGGTCGCCATCGCCTTGCAACTTCAGGATCACCGCGCTGAGGTCGCTGATGGCCTGTTGCATCTTGCCGGCATCCACGCGGTATGTGCCCGTGGCGGCATCGCGCTGGAAAGCACCGGCCTCCATGAAGAAATTGAACCGCAGCATATTGGCACGCCCATGTGCCGAACTGGCACCGAAGCGGACCGAGCGGAAGACGCTCGCCATGAAGGTGACGTAGTTGTCCATGCTGGCCCCTTCACCGATCTCGCCCTTCTCCCGGAGCTGCTCCACCATGTACAGGCCGAGAATGTCCGCCTTCCCTTCTTCCAGCGCGCTGGCCTCATCCAACAAAGCGTCTCGCACCGTGCCTTTTCCGTTGATCGTGTTCTTGATCCCCAATCCGTGCGCCACCTCGTGGAACATCACGTTCTGGAAGAACGCATCGAAGGTGATGTGCTTGCGCTGGTCCTCGGCCACCAGCATGTCCGCGATGGGCACCACGATCTTGTCGAACTTGGCCTTCATCGCGTTCTTCAACTGCAAGCGGCGTGTGCCCTTTTGCAGCTGGATCGATTCGTCGTTCGGCAGGTTCACAGCGATCGTTTTGCCGCCCGCGTTGCAAGCACCGGCGTAATAGATCACATCGTAGGCGCCCAGTTGGCCATCGCTTCCCGGCTTCTCCTTCTTGTAGGCTTCGGGCACGGGCAGACCGCGTTGCAGGCCGGGCAGCAGCTTCGCGAAACGCTCCAGCCTGGCCGTCCACTCCTTGTCCTTCACCAGCACATAGCTCTCGTGCGATGCCTTGTAGCCATAGCGCTGGTCCTCGTAGGTCTCGATCGGGCCGATGATGAGGTCGATCGCGTTGGTGCGCATGTCCATCCAAGCGATATCGCTCGCGTGGTAGGCGTCGGTCCGCAGCGCTTGCGCACGTGCTGCGAGGTACTTCTTCAACCCCGCGTCCTTGGCCAGCTCCGCCGCTTGGCCGAGCAATTGCGCAGCGCGTTCCGTGGCAGCTGCGAAATGGATGTGGTAAGGGATGGCGATCAGCTTACCGGTACTGTCGCGGCGCACCATGGTATAGAGGCTGCTCTTGGCCGGATCATCCCAGGCCTCGAACTCGGCATCGGTCATGTCCTCCGGATAAAAGCGCGCACCCTTGGGCTTCTCGCCCACTCCATCCACAAAGGGCTTGTTGCCATCCAGCCGGTCCCAAGGGCCGTAGTTCATGTGGAAGAAGGTGCGCAGATCGGCCAACGGCTCCTTCACGGGAATGCTGTCCGGTGCGCCCCAGGCCTCATACCAGAACAGCGTGTCCATGAGCTGCGCCGCCTCGATCAGCAGGGGGAGCATCTGCCGGTCCTCTTCGCTGAGCGTGGAGAGGTCGGCCGTAAGCTCCACGGGCACGTAGATCGAAGGGCGAACGCGCGCATCCAGCTTGGCCTTGTCCACACCCAAGCTATCGGGTTCGGGTCCTTCGGTTGGTGATCCACAAGCGAAAAGCAGCAGGAGCGGAGCGAAACGGAGCGATCGGAGGGTGGAAAGCATGATTAACGAAACTTAACCGGTGGGTGCAAAGATGGTGGCTGCGCCGGATGCGTGCGAGGATCAAGGGAATCTTCACAAATGGAAGTTGGACACATTGCATTGTTGGCCATGTTAACACCCCTAGGGGTTGTGAGGCCGGACGAGGCGGATAGTTTTGCGCGCCATGACCGGAAAAATGAACTCCATCGCGTGGGCCCTCGGGCTTTGGGCGGCGATGCAGCTACCGGCCTTCGGGCAAGAGGATGTAAGCGCCATCGGTGGTGCAGTGGACAGCGAAGGGTACGAGGAGACCGGTGCCGGTCTGATCGTGGACGAGGAGGCCTCGGATATATGGACCGCTGCGGATTCCGCCTTCCACATCCCCGCCTATGCCACTTACGGGGACTGGAACACCGACCAGATCTTCGAGCGCCGCCCCGCAGTGACCGACACCATCGACCTCCACTTGGCGTGGGAGGATTGTGATCATTACATGCCGATCTGCGGCCGCATCACCTCCCCCTTCGGCATCCGCCACGGCCGCCACCATTACGGCACGGACCTGAAGCTGCAGACGGGCGACCCGGTGATGAGCGCCTTCGCCGGCAAGGTGCGCATCTCCCGATATCACCGTGAATTCGGCAATGTGGTGGTGGTGCGCCACCCCAATGGATTGGAGACGTTGTACGGCCATATGAGCAAGCGCTTGGTGGATGTGGGGGACGAAGTGGAGGCGGGTGATGTGCTCGGCCTCGGCGGTTCCACCGGACGTTCCACCGGCAGTCATTTGCATTTCGAGACCCGTTACCTGGGCCATCCGATCGATCCCGAGAAGCTTTTCGATATGGAGGAGGGCGTACTGCGTGCGAACCGGTACTCGATCAACCCACGCACCTTCCATAGCCCCACTTCGGGAAGTACCTCCAGCTACCGGGTACGCAAGGGCGACACGCTCTACGCCATTTCCCGGCGGACGGGCGTGCCGGTGGCCAGCATCTGCAAGATCAACAAGATCAGCTCCCGCAGCACATTGCGTGTGGGGCAGCACCTGCGCATCCGATGAGCCCTTCCCCGGTCAGCCGTGGTGCCGGGAACCATCCAACGCTCTTCCGATGGCGGAGACCATGCTTTCGCTGTACCTCGGCGAGAGAATGACCGCTCCCCCATCACGGATCCGGAGCAGCACCAAGGTCCTGCTGAAGTTCCGTGCGCTGAGGCGCGATAGCCCTGTCCGGAACGCTGCGATGCCGCTGAGGGGAACACCGCAATAGCGTGTGAGCAGCCGCCGCGCCTCGTCCTGTTCGTCATCCTTGGGCCCGTGCCCCGCCTCCTGCCGCTCGTGTACATAACCCTTGGCGGTGACCAGGTCCACGAGGTTCGCATCCATCACATCGTGCAGGAGCAATTGCTCCTCATCCAAACCGCGCCGTAGCACTAGCCTATCCTTGCCCAGTTCGTATTCAATGGTCTCCCGCTTTCTGGCCACCACGGCGGCAACAATGCAGAGCAGCACCAGTACCCCGGCCACGATCATCAGGGCATCCGAACCGGTGATGTCCAATGCGAGCAGGCCAAGCAGCAACAGGAAGGCACCCAACGCTCCCCAGAATACCAAGGCCCGATTGGAGCGGCGACTGTAAAAACGTTTGACTGACATGGGTTGCCGATCAAAGGTAGCCGCATTCCCCGACCCGTTTCCGCCAGCTGCCTTGGCCACCTCCTGAAACCAACAAAGCGGCTTGCGCCGCTTTGTCCGTACCGGAGGAGGGACTCGAACCCTCACAACCTAAGGTCACACGCCCCTGAAACGTGCGCGTCTACCAATTCCGCCACTCCGGTAAGTTCCCGCTCTTCCGAACGGGGGCGCAAATATAACGGACCTATGCCCATCCGGGCATGTCCCTGTTCAATTTTTCCGCGAAGTGCGATCGCTCAATTGATGTCCGGCAGAAAGCTGTAATGCTCACCGTACTCCAGCATCTGCTCAACGAAGTTGTCCGGGTACTCCACCTTGATGTCGCTGATCTGACCGGACGCATCGGTCACGGGCACCAACCGCGGTTGGATAAAGCCCGCGTACGGTGCCGTCTTGATGTTCTCCGCGCGCTTCAACACCTCGGCATGGAGCGTGGGATCCACCTTCACACCGTAGTTCTCCACCAGGTCGTGCCCGGCTTTGAAGTCGCCTTGGCTCTTGATCCGTTGCACCTCGCGTAGCAGATCGCCGAATAGAATGCGCAGCTTCTCGTAATCACGGATGTGGAAGTAGGTCTTCCCGTCGCGCTCCACCTTTACGATCACGCTGTCCGGCTGGCCCTTCTCATACACCCAAGCACTCACCCATTGGCGATTGCGCATGTGTGCCTCCTCCACTTGATTGCCCAATTTCAACCGGCGCAATTGTACCATCAGACCGTTGCGGATGTAGCCATCGTATTCGGCCTTGCCCGCATCCAGGGAGGGCATTACGCCAAGCTCCACCATCTTGGGATCCATCATGAAATACAGGGCCACCAGATCCGCGCGGCCTTCCTCCAAGGTGCTGGCATAGCTTTTCAGCGTGGCATCGGGGCCACCGATGCCCGGCTCGATCTGGCCGCTGGCGTGGCCCACCACTTCGTGCAAGGCCGTATGCAGGTTGCCCGCAAGGGATCCGTACTTCACCGCCCGGTCGATCTCCGCCTGATCGTAGCAGAACTCCTTCAGGCTGCTCTGGCCGGAGCTCTTGTCGTAGGCATCGATGATGTTGCCCAAGCTGATGCTCTTGCTCCCGTAGTCCTTGCGGATCCAGTCGGCGTTGGGCAGGTTCACCCCGATGGGTGTGCTGGGTGCTGCGTCGCCGGATTCGCCCACGGCGTTGATGAAGCGGTAGGTGATGCCCACCACCTTCTTCTTCTTGTGCTCCGGAAGCAAGGGGGAATGGTCCTCGAACCACTGCGCATTCTCTTGGATCACGGACATGCTCTTGGTGGCGATGGGGTCGTTCACCTCCACGATGGATTCATAGGAGCCGCGCTTGCCCAACGGGTCGTTGTATACCTCCACGAAACCTTGGATGAAGTCCACGGTACCTGCAGTGTCCTGCACCCAAGCCACGTTGAAATCATCCCAGGTCTTCAGGTCGCCAGTGCGGTAGTATTCGATCAACAGCTTGATCGCCTTGCGTTGTTGGTCGTTCTCGGCCACGTCCATCGCTTGCTCCAGCCACTTCACGCTTTCCTGCAAGGCCGCACCGTACATGCCACCGATCTTCCAGGTCCGCTCCATGAGCTTGCCGTCCTCACCGCGCACCAATTTGCTGTTGAGGCCGTAGCTCAACGGTGTGGTGTCCCCCTTCACTTCCATGGCGGCATAAAAGGCATCCACCTCCTTTGCGTTCACATCATCGCCGTAGAAGTTCACGGCCGAGGCCAGCACCAGGTCCTTGTCCTTGTCCAGGCTCACCTTCTTGGCATCTATGGTGGGGTCAAAGAGGATGTCCACCACCTCCTTGGGCAACTTCGCACCGCTGGCCGCTACCAAGGTATCCATGTAGGCCCGTGGGAATTCCGGTGTGAATTTGTCCATGCCGTAGTGGTGGTGGATCCCATTGGCGAAGAAGATCTCCTTCGCGTAGACCATGAAGGCATCCCATTCCGCTCCGGAACGCTCGCCTTTGTAATCCTTGATGATCTTTTCCAACGCCCTCCGCACCGTGAGGTTATGGCGATAGTTCTGGTCCCAGATGATGTCGCGGGCACTGAGGCCGGCCATGGTGAGGTAGTAGGCCAGTTTTTTCTGCTGGAGCGAAAGCTGCTCCCAGCCCGGTACTTGGTAACGCAGGATGCGCACATCGCCGAACTGGTCCACCTCCCACTTGAAGGTGTCGGTGGCCAAGGTGTCCGCCGTGTTGGAACTGCTGGATCCGCTATCGGGACCGCCGCAGGAGATGAGCAAGGGGAGAAGGAGGAAAGCGGAGAGAAGGCGCTGCATGGATTATGATCTTGGAGGCGGCGAATATAACAGCACGTTCCACCGAAGCGGATCGGGATCAAGCCGTCGAACGGTTCTTTCCCGTGGGCCGCGATGCCCCTGAACGGCTCTCTTCGGCCACCTTCCGTAGCTTATGGTAAGCGGCCAATTGCCGGTTGTATCGCTTCAGGTCCGCCGGACCGAGTTCGTTCATCAGGCGGATGTCCATCTTGTCACTGAGGTCGTGCAACTTCACGCGCACCGCCAGCCCATCCAAGGCCACGCGTTCGATGTAACCGATGTAGTCCTCATCACGGCGGCGCGAAATATGATCCAAGGCCTTGAGCACCCGGGGCGGGATCCCTTTCTCTTCCAGGTCCTTCACGGTAAGTTCCGAACGCTCCAGCACATCGTGCAAGGCGCCCAGCAACTGCTCCTCCAGGTCCTGGCCGCGCATCATCACCCGCATTACATGCAGGATGTAGGGCTTGTGGGCGCGGTCCTTCTGGCCCCTGTGGACCTTGGCGGCAAGGCGGATCGCGCTCTCCAACAGGTGCTCTTCCATGGCTGCGGCTATTTATCCAAGGTGATGCGTAGGTCAAGCGCCTCAGGGTCCTTCATGATCACCGCCCAGTCCGTGGCCAGCTCAAGCTTTTTGGCACTTGGGCTTTCCTGGGTCACACCTTCTGCCCGCTTCACCTCCTTTACCTTCTCCGCAAACTTGAAGCTGTACGTGTACTTCATGCTTTCCAGTATGTCGCTCTGGTCGTTGGAGTCCGGATCGCCGGCCATGTCTCCACCCAGCTCCTTGGCGTACTGGTTATTGGTGCGCACCAACGTGTTGCCTTCCCAGTGGAAGAAGGTCTGTTGGACTCCGGTGCTGTCGGGCATCAGCACATTGAGTGCCCGGTTCAGCGCATCCACGTCAGCGAAGGCGAAGGAGAGGCTTTGTACAAAACCGTCCTTCTTATTCTTCTGCTTCACACGCTTGATCCCTTCCAACCCCTTCAATTGCTTCGCCCGTTCATCGAAACCGGTGGTCATGGGGCCATCGTTCGTGCCCTTATCCTTCTTCCGCTCTTTCCCGCGGTCGCCGCTTTTGTCAAAAACATCCTTCAGCCCGAGCATGGAACTCATGTCCACCACATATTCCATGGTGCCGGAACCGTTCTTCTTGAAGGTGTAGTGTTCTTCGATGGTGATGCAACCCGTGGCGAAGAGGATCACGGCAAGGAAGCTCCAACTTCTGGACGGGCGCAAGGATCGGATGAGGGATTTCATAGACAGAGGTGATGACCAGCGCCAAAGGTATCCGCAGCCAAGCCAGCTGCAAGCTACAAGCCATAAGCTTCAAGCTTGTGGCCTGTAGCTTATGGCTTGCGGCTAACAGAGTAGATCCAAAGGAAACCTTACAGCGCGAGCCGTCCCTGCTTTTCCAAGGTCATCCGCAGCTGGCCCACCTCCTTGCGTAGGTCCACTACGCTGCGCGAAAGTTCATCGCGGCTCAGGTTCGGCTCGGGCAGTTCGTGGCTGATGAAGTGGACGAACTTCCAGACCTCGAACACCTCTGAAATAGGCACCTCGTAAGGCTGGTAGGCCGGATTGGTGCTGCAGAGCAATAGCCCGCCCGAGGTCTTCAGCTGGTTGTACACCACCTTAAAGACGATGCCATCCTCCTTGGTGATGATGATGTACGGCTGCCCGTCGCGGATGGTCTGCCAGTTCTGCACGTACTCGCCCGTTACCCACGAACCTTCGCTCACGGGCGGCATGCTGTCGCCGCTGATCTGGAAGGTGCGGTACTTGCGGTCGCGGCTGAGGAAGGGCATCTGGAAGGCCGGCAGCACATTGATGTATTCCGGATCGGCATAGCCCAACGCATAGCCTGCCTTGGCCTTTTCGTTCACCAGTTCGATGTTCTCGCGATCATCCCTGTCCACGGTGGTGGCCAGCACGCGCAGGCGCCGCCCGCTCAAGTCCACATCGCCGCCGCGCTCCAGGATGCCGAGCTGGCTTTCGCTCAGCTGGGTGAGGTCATCCTTCAGCAGCTTGTCCAAGCTCACCTTGAAGTAGCCGCTGATGCGCACCAGCAGGTCCAAGGGTGGCTCCGCGCTGCCGTTCTCGTAACCGCTCCAGCTGGAGCGCTTCACGTCGAGGCCGACAGCGACTTCTTCCTGTGAACGACCGCGACGGGCGCGGAGCAACTTGAGATTCGGTCCAAAAAAGGGATTGGGGCTCATGACGCAATGGATTGGTGCGCCAAATGTATTGACGATATAACCGGATTCCAAATGACGAGGTTCCTGTCAAGGAATAAAACCGGAATTATTCAACGCAGAGACGCGGAGGCGCTGAGCATGCCATCGGCGGCGTGGCGCCGGGAATGCAGGGCTAAGGGAAAACTGTGCCCGCTTCCGCCACGCTACGCTCCATCTGCTCCAGGTCCAGCCCTGTGCGGATGCCTCGCGCTTCCAGGTCCCGCACGAACTGCTCCATCGCCAGGTTGCCCACAAGGTCATCCTCGGCCATGGGGCAGCCGCCAAAGCCTTTCAGCGCCCCATCGAAGCGGCGACAACCTGCGTTCCAAGCGGCATCGGTCTTCGGTTTCCAATTGTCCAAGCGCGCATGGAGGTGTGCACCGAACTCCACTTCCGGCATCGCCGGGACCAGCGCACTGAACATCCTTGTAATGTCCTCCGCATTCGCCACGCCCACGGTATCGCTCAGCGCGATGATGCGCACGCCGAGCTCTTTCACTAAGCGCTCCGTCCACTGATGCGCGATCTCCGCATTCCAAGGATCACCGTACGGATTTCCGAAGGCCATGCTGATGTACACCACCATCTCCTTCCCCGCCTTCCGCGCGAGTTCCGCGATGTGTGCCGTGCGCGCCCAACTGCCTTCAATGCTCGTGTTCGTATTGCGCTGTTGGAAGGTCTCGCTGATGCTGAAGGGATAGCCGAGGTAACGCACGTGCTCCTGCCTCACGGCATCCTCCGCGCCGCGCTCATTGGCAACGATCACCAGCAGCTTGCTCTTCGTCCCTGACAGGTCGATGCGCTGGAGCACCTCGGCGGTATCGGCCATTTGCGGTATGGCCTTATGGCTGACGAAGCTGCCGATATCGATGGTGTCGTAACCCACGCGCAATAGCCCATTCAGGTATTTCACCTTCACATCCGTGGGGATGAATTGATGGATGCCTTGCATGGCATCGCGCGGGCATTCGATCAGTTTCACTTGCGGCTGCATGGCTCGTATAAAGAAGGCAAAGGTCCGGGGAAACTTACAAACAAGGGATTTTACGCAGTACAACCATGCACTGGAACACTCCAAGCAAGCTGACTCCTTCCCTGCAGATTACACAGATGGCCCAGGGGGGAGCGGCTATTGCCACCTTGGCGGATTTGCCAATAGTCTACCGTGCCATTTCAACAACACCGGCGAGAGCTGCGCAAACACTGTAAAGCACCTACGGGATCCGCATTATTCGCAAATGCCCCAGAATGGAGTTCTTTCCCCGCACAACACCGTTATACGCCCCGGGCATTAGCCCTGAGAGATCCAAGGTAAGTTCATTGAATTCAGACTGTATTTGCTTATGGAAAGCTTGGTGCCCAAGTTGGTCCCATATCGCAACTTCAACCAGCGCTCCTTGATATTCGGGTGGAAGAGTGATCTCAGCAATGTCAGAGACCGGATTCGGATGGATCGCTAAAAGATCAGGCTTATCGTGCTTCGGAACTCCTAATGCTAATGAACTATTGCTGTAGATGGTGCCAAACTGACTACCGATGACGACCGAAGTGGGGCTGACCATAACGACCGATTCAAAATCATCACTTGTCGGAGGAGGTTCGGTGAACCAAGTGACCCCACCATCATTCGTGCGCACAATGATCGAATTCGCCCCTACGGCGATGCCATGCTGTGCGTCGAAGAAATGCACGGCCTTCAGGTAGTTGGAGGTGCCCGAGACACGGGAAACCCAGGTAGTACCACCGTCCGAGGTGGTACGGATCGTACCGAACTGACCCACGACACAACCATGCAGGGCATCCGGAAAGTAAACTGCTTGGCGACCAAGGCCCTGATCCACTTCGGTCCAAGTGACACCCCCGTTCTGGGTCCGATAGACCGAAGTCCCTGTGGTGACAAATCCGATGGAGTTACTTGTGAAACATATGGACCAGCTCGTTTGGATCCCACTCCCCGGCAAATAGAGCGATGAGAAACTTCCACCGCCATTAGTGGTGCGCAAAATGTCGGATCCATCTCGACCGAAAAAGGCGTTGTTCGGACTTGGGGCTTCGACCGACCATATATCATCCACAAGGGGTGGCGTGTTGAGTTGCGTCCAAGTGGCTCCTGCATCAGTGCTTTTGAATGCGAATTCGCCACCGCCACAGTATACCGTATTTGCATCCGCGAACGCAACCCCATTAAAACCGTGGCCTTGAGATTGTGGGGGTATGCTCAAGGTGAAGGTCCATGTGGTGCCACCGTCGGTGCTTCGAAAAACGACGTTATCCCCAACGACCAGAACCACTTGTCCGACGCAATCCGCGGACCTGAAGAAGGCGTCACTACCTGTTGGATGGGTCGACCACTGTGATTGGCACACCACTGATGCCAATAGTGCGAGGAAGAACAAAAGGACTCTCATGTGTAGGTTATTTACAGACGAATGTAGACGAAAAATATAGCTGATGTGATCGGCGCGGCCAATTCGACAGCGCGGGTCCATTAGGTCTATCCAACTACTGTCCTTCGCCGTCAGGTTATCAAATTACTTCGCGCAGCGAAGGCCTTATTGATCCTCTTCAATAGCGCAGGTCCTTCATACACCAAACCCGTGTACACCTGCACAAGATCAGCACCGGCGTCGAGCTTCTCCATGGCAGCCTCGGCGCTATCGATGCCACCCACGCCAATGATCACGATCGGCTTCGGCAAGCGTTCACGCAGGTACTTCACCACCGCCGTGCTCCGTTCGCGCACGGGTGCTCCGCTCACGCCGCCCGCGCCCATCGCGTCCACTTCGCCTTTCGGCATTTTCAAGCCTTCCCGTGAGATGGTGGTGTTGGTGGCGATCACGCCCGCAATGCCGCTTTCCTTCACCACGGAAACGATGTCGTTCAACTGCTCATCCGTGAGGTCCGGCGCGATCTTCAATAGGATGGGGCGATGCACACGCTTCGCGGCATCACGTTTCTTCAATTCATTCAGGATGGCCAAGAGCGGCCCCTTCTCCTGCAATGCGCGAAGACCCGGTGTGTTCGGACTGCTCACGTTCACCACGAAGTAGTCCACCACGTCATGAAGTGCCTCGAAGCATTTCACGTAATCATCGATGGCCTGCTCGTTCGGTGTCACTTTGTTCTTGCCGATGTTGCCGCCCACGATGATGCCCGACATGCGCTTCTGCAAGCGTTCCACCGCCACCTGCACGCCGCTGTTGTTGAAGCCCATGCGGTTGATCAACGCGCGATCGGCCTTCAGGCGGAAGAGCCGTGGCTGCTCATTGCCCTGCTGGGCCACGGGCGTCAACGTGCCGATCTCCACGGAACCGAAGCCGATCCGCGACAGCGCGTCCACGTGCTTGGCATCCTTGTCCATGCCTGCCGCAAGGCCCACCGGACCGGGGAATTTCAAGCCCATCACTTCCACTGCGGCTGCGGCGGAAGGCCGCTTGCCACCCACCAAAGCCAGTGCGCCGGGTATGCGCTTCGCCACTTCCAACAGCGAGAAGGTGAGGTGATGGGCCTGCTCCGGAGAGAGGCTGAAGAGGAACGGACGGAGCAGTTTGTACATCGGCCGGCAAAAGTAGCCGGGTTCATGTGTGCATCAGGGTCCAATTCGTGAGACCCTGGTGGAGCTCCGTCATCCATCAGTTACCGTCAGGCTTCCAATGGATACCTTGGCGGACATGTCCGCACAACAACCGAAGCAGAACGCTTCCTCCCCTTCCGGAACCCCCAAGCCGGGAGATAAACCCAAGTTGCCGCCACGCTTCTGGCTCTGGATCGCGCTCCTCGTGATCGTGAACGTGTGGTTCGCCCGCGCCTTCTTTGGTGTGGGGGTCGATCAGGCGGTGAGTGTTCCCTATACCCTCTTCAAGACGGAGGTGGAACGGGGTAACGTGAAAGAAGTCTATGGTAAAGGGGAGCACATCACCGGCACGTTCGATAAGCCCGTGCTGTGGCCGCGCGATACGGTGGTGGAACTGGGCCGCCGGGAGATCCCCACCGAGGTGAAGTACTTCAGCACCGTGCTACCCGCCTTTGCCGATACGCACTTGGAGACCCTGCTGATCGATCATGACGTGGAGATCAGCGCGGACCCGATCATGGAGGAGACCAACCCGATCCTCGGCTTCCTCTACATGTTCGGCCCGGTGCTGCTGATCGTCGGCATCTACCTCTTCCTGTTCCGCCGGATGCGCAAGGGAGGCTTCGGCGGCATGGGCGGCATGAGCGGGATGACAGGGATGGGCAAGAGCAAGGCCCGCCGCTTCGATACCGAAAAGGACCAGAAGGTCACCTTCGAGGATGTGGCCGGCATCGACGATGCGGAGGACCAACTGGTGGAGGTGGTGGATTTTCTGAAGAACCCGAAAAAATACTCCCGGCTGGGCGGTGCCGCACCCAAGGGTGTGCTGCTGGTGGGAGCGCCCGGAACGGGAAAGACATTGTTGGCACGGGCCGTTGCTGGTGAGGCCGGCGTGCCCTTCTTCAGCATGAGCGGTTCGGAGTTCGTGGAGATGATCGTGGGCGTGGGCGCGGCCCGTGTGCGCGACCTCTTCAAGCAGGCCCGGGAGCATGCACCGTCCATCATCTTCATCGACGAGATCGATTCCATCGGCCGGGCACGCGGCATGACGGCCATGGGCGGCGCGCAGGAACAGGAGCAAACGCTGAACCAGATCCTCGCCGAGATGGATGGCTTCTCCAGTTCCACCGGCGTGATCGTACTGGCCGCCACCAACCAACCGGACATCCTGGACAAAGCGCTGCTGCGCGCCGGGCGCTTCGATCGCCGGGTGGTGGTGAACCTGCCCGACCGCACGGGGCGCAAGGCGATCCTGGAAGTACACACCCGCAAGGTGCCGTTGGATCCCGATGTGAAGCTGGAGAATGTCTCCAAGGCCACGCCGGGGCTTTCGGGTGCCGACCTGAAGAACCTGGTGAACGAGGCGGCACTGCTGGCCGCACGCAGGGAGCAGGATATGGTGAAGCAGGTCGACTTTATGGATGCGTTGGAGAAAGTGTTGCTGGGCCCCGCCCGTGCCTTGCTGCTGAATCCTGCGGACCGCGAACGCGTGGCCTACCACGAGGGCGGCCATGCCATCCTCGCGCTGGTGGTCCCCGGCTCCGATCCCGTGAAGCGCGTGAGCATCGTGCCGCGTGGGCAGGCCCTCGGCGTCACCTACCTGATGCCGGATGACGAGCGCTACAACTATCCCGAAAGCTTCCTGAAGGCACGGGTGGTGGGCCTCTTGGGCGGTCGCGTGGCCGAGGAGATCGTTTACGGCGACCGCACTACGGGAGCGGAGAACGACATCGAGCAAGCCACCGGCATCGCGCGCCGCATGGTGACGCGCTGGGGCATGAGCGACAAGCTCGGCATGGTGGAATTGGCCGCTCGCGAAAACCCCTACCTCAGCAGCGGCTACGGCCAGATGAGCAGCAAGAACATCAGTGAGCACACGGCGGAGCTGATCGACATGGAGGTCCGGCGGATCATTCAGGAGAGCCATGCCATGGCAACAGAGGTGCTTACCGAATACCGGCCCCAATTGGATGCCTTGGCAAAAGCACTGCTGGATGGAGAGACCTTGGATGAAAAGGCCATCCGGGAGGCCACGGGGCTGCATGGTGCGGGTCCGGGGGGAGTTGGTGCGGTGGAGTGATCGGTGTGGATGGTACAGGGTACAGGGTACCGAGTACGGGGTACCGAGTACGTACCGCCGCTGAGGCTTTTGCGCTGAACCTGCTGACGCTATGGCTTCTGATCTGAGGACTTACCTCCGGCGAATACGGTTCCTGTTTCCGCTTTCCTGTTTCCTGTTTTCATCAGATCGCCGTCCCTCTACCTTCGCCGGCCTTCTTCAAGCTGGCTGCGCACAACCTTTGCTTGGCATCCGCTTGCCTCCGGAACACCCATGACCGACCTTCGATCGCCTGCCTCCCCTGCCGCGTCGCGGTCCTCGGACATGCTCCTGATCGCAGGGATCATGATGATCGCCGTCAACCTGCGGCCCGCGCTGGCTGCGGTGGGTCCGTTGGTGGCCATGATCCGCGACAGCACGGGGCTCTCCAATACCATGCTGGGCCTACTGACCACCATGCCGCTGCTGGCCTTTGCCGGGATCTCCTTGGTGGCGCCCCTGGTCACGCGGCGCTACGGCATCCCCGGCATGTTGGGCGCTGCCATGGGCCTGCTCACCATCGGCATCCTTCTGCGTTCCATCCCTGCCGTGTTCACGCTGTACATCGGCACGCTGCTGCTCGGCATCGCTATCGCCTTCGGGAACGTGCTTTTGCCCGGTCTGGTCAAGCAGAGCTTCTCCAAGAAATTCGGATTGATGACCAGCATGTACTCCGGTGCCATGGGCCTGGGTTCGGCTGTGGCCGCCGGGATCACGGTGCCGCTGGCGGAAGGCATGTCCTGGGGCTGGCGCGGCGCCCTGGCCGTGTGGGCCGCGTTGGCAGCAGCAGCGCTCCTGATCTGGCTTCCGCAACTTTCGCGCTCCAAGTATGTACGGCCACCGGGCAGCTACAAGCAGGCCATGAAGCAGCTGCTCAGCTCCCGCCTCGCGTGGAACGTGGCGCTGTACATGGGGCTGCAATCGCTCGCCTTCTACGTGGTGCTGGCGTGGCTTCCGGACATGCTTCAAGGGCGCGGCGAGGACGCCGTCTTCGCGGGCTGGATGCTCTCGCTATCACAGGCCACGGGCGTGCTCGGCTCCTTGCTCACCCCGCTGTGGGCGGGCAAGCGCCCGGACCAACGCTCCATCATCCTGGTTTTGATCGCCATGGAAGTGGTGGCCTTGTTCGGCCTGATCTTCCCCGGCATCGGGCCGGTGCAGCTCTGGGTGGCCATGATCGGCTTCGCGCTCGGCGGTGCGTTCGGCCTCTCGCTCTACCTCATCGTGGTGCGTTCCAGCGATACGCAGACCGCGACAAAGCTCTCCGGCATGGCCCAGGCCATTGGCTATTCCTTGGCCGCCACCGGACCCTTCATCGCGGGCAGCCTCTTCGACCTCACCGCCAACTGGAACTACGTGTTCATCCTACTGCTCGCTGTGGCCGCGATAAAGCTCTACACCGGCTTGGGAGCGGCACGGCCGGAAGAAGTGGCGTTGGAGTAAGTTGCGTGAATGGGACGCGGAGGCGCGGAGGCGCAGAGAAATGCATAGTGCTTTTGGTGCCTGAGGATCGGACTCAAAACTCAAGACTCCAGACTCCAGACTCCAGACTCAAGACTCACGACTCACGACTCAAGTCTCCGGACTCAAGACTCCAGACTCACGACTCCTCACTAACCAAGCACCCACCGCACGCCCAAAAACCCACGCACACCCTGCAAAGGCGCGTAGATATACGAGGGGTCGAACGTATACCCGTACGGATTCCCAACCGGATCATCAGCTGCTTTATCGAAGGGATCAAAGGGCCGCATCAGGGGGTCATTCGGTACGAAGTTCAGCAGGTTCTTCACGCCGCCGTAGATCTCCCATTGCTCGTTGATCTTGTGCGTGGCCTGGATGTTCAGCAGCGCATGCTCCGGTGAATACTCCGGCCGGTAGTCGTTCGGTTGTACCGGCAGGCGCATCGGGCCATAGACCTGGCCGGTGAGGTCCAACGTCCAGTCCTTTGGAAGCTCTTGGCTCACGGTGAAGGAGCTGGACCATTTCGGTGCGAAGTACAGGTCCTCCCGCACGCCCTCCTGCTCACTGAACACCTGCATCCACGTGCCTCCTGCGAGGATCCGCAGGTGCTTGCCCAAGCGCGCTTCCGTGTTCAGGCTCACCCCGCGCGATACCGCGTAGCCGCTCAGGTTCGAGTAGATGATCAGGTCCTGGTCGGTGGTGTAGTCCGGCAGGATCTGGTTGGTGTAGTGCGAATAGAAGAGGGATCCATCCACGCCGAAGTAGCGCTTCTCCCCCGGCCACTTGCGCACGATGTTCAACGTGCCGTTCAGGGAGCGTTCCGGACGCAGGTCCTCGGTGATCATCACCGTGCGGGCACCGGTCAGTGCGGCATGTTCCTCCGTGAACAGGTTCACCACGCTGAAGCCGGTGCCGAAGTTGAGGCGCACCGCCCAGCGACCGCTCGGCGCCCATTTGTAGGCCACCCGCGGGGAACTCACCAGGCCGTGATCGCGGTCGTGGTCCAAGCGGTAGCCCAGCAGGAGCTTGTGTACATCGGTGATGCTCCATTCATCCTGCACGAAAAGCCCCGGCAAGGGCCGTTTGGAGGGTGCATTCCGCTCCGCTCCTTCCGTGAAATCGAAGGTGGCCGGTGTGTTGTCGTCGTACTGTGTATACCGGTACGCGACGCCGCCGAGCACATCGTGCCGCGCCGCGAATCGCTTGCTCCAGTACAGCTGGCCGAAGTAGACCTCCTGGTCCGCGTCGTAGGGTGTATCGCCATAGAAGGAGCGCTGCTGGTGCCCGTTGGCGCTCATCTGCAGCACCACGTTCCCCGGCACCGGCAACTGGTATTGGCCGATCAACTCCCAGCGACGCGTGCTGATGGATTCGCCGTAGATGCTGTCACTTCCGCCGAACTTGGGCGTCCAATCCATCTCACCGCCCCAGCGGTCCTCGTGTACATAGCGCCCCGCCAGGCTGGCCACCTTCCGGTCCGGCCGGCGCAGGTCCACTTTGTTGAAGATCGAAATGCGCTTCTGCAGCGTGACATCGGTGAAGCCATCGCCGTTGTTGTCGCGCGGATCATCGTAGTGGAACACGTTCACGCCGAGCAGATCGGTCACCTTCTTCTCGCCGAATTTCACGCCGATGTCGGCATTGTACTCCTGCCAGCTGGTGGCCATCAGGTCCACCGAGGCCTGGGGTGCCAGCACGGGATCCTTGGTGATCACGTTGATGATGCCGCCCATGGCCTCGCTGCCGTAGAGCGAGGAACCCGGCCCCTTCACCACCTCCACCTGTTCGATCAGGCTGGTGGGGATGCCGCTCAGGCCGTACACCGAGCTGAGGCCGCTCACGATGGGCATGCCGTCGATCAGGATCATGGTGTACGGGCCTTCCATGCCGTTGATGTGGATGTCGCCCGTGTTGCATACGCTGCAGTTGATCTGCGGCCGCACGCCGTTCACCATGCCCACGGCTTCGAACAGCGTAGGACTCGGGTTCTTGCGGAACAGCGCCGGGGTGATCACCTCCACGGAGACCGGACTTTCACTGCGCGACATCGGCTTCATCGTGCCCGTCACCACCACTTCCTCCAGGTCGTGCATCTCGCGTGTGAGGGTGATGATGCCCAGGTCCATGTCCGCCAGCGAGGCCAAGGTGAAGGACTGTTCCTTGCGGGCATGGCCCATGCCAACCACCACCAAATTGTAAGTGCCCGTGGCCTTCAGCTCGAGGGCGAAGCGACCATCCATGCCGGTGGAGGCGCTGGCCTTGGTGCCTTGCACCGCCACATTGGCGAAGCCCACCGGGCCGTCCGCATCCACCAACTGGCCGCTTACGGTGGCTGGTTGCGCCCATGCCGTAGTGCCGAGGAGGAGCAGGGCACTCCCCAGCGCTGCGATCCATTTCATGCCGCAAAGGAACGAACTATTTTTAGTCTTATCTAATTATCATTGATACACGCATCAAACTGCATTCACCCGTTCGCTACTTCGCGACCCGCAGCCGCATGGGGGCTGAAGGGCCTGCGGCATCTTTGTACACGGAACTCCCCGCGCATTCCGGACCACGAACGATACTTAGACGCAACTAATCATTTTATTTAGACCTACTTTTGCACCCATGCTCACCCGCAGCGAAGAGGACCACATCAAGGCCGTACATGCCCTCCTGCAGGATGGCGCCACGGCCGGTACCAAGGACCTCGCCGAAAAGCTCAACATCAAGGCCAGCAGCGTTACCGTGATGCTGAAGAAGCTCGCGGAGAAAGGCCTGTTGAAGCACGAACCCTACTACGGCGTGAAGCTCACCGCCAAGGGCAAGGCCGCCGCCCTGAAGCTGGTCCGCAAGCACCGCCTGTGGGAGACCTTCCTGGTGGAGCGGCTCGGCTTCGGCTGGGATGAAGTACACGAGGTGGCCGAGCAGCTGGAGCATGTACGCAGCACCAAGCTCACCGATAACCTCGCGGAATACTTGGGCGACCCCGCCTTCGACCCGCACGGCGACCCCATCCCCGACCGCAACGGGCGCATGCAAACGCGCGATACCAAGCCCCTTACCGAATGCGGCATCGGCACCCACGTGCGCATCGCGGCGGTGAAGGATGGCACGGACCCCCTGCTGAACCTGCTGGACCGCAAAGGGCTGGGCATCGGCATGCGCATGCAGGTAACCGCGCTGCAGGACTTCGATGGCAGCTTGGAGCTCAGCGGCGAAAAGGGCAGCCCCATCGCGCTCTCCGCCAAAGTGGCCGCCCACCTGCTGGTGGAAGTGGTGCCCAAAGGCAAAAGCAAGCCCTAAGGAGCCATGGACGACCGGCGCTCCTTGGGCAATGTCCATTCCAGTGTAGCCATCCCCAAGGCCAAGGGTTGGCGGCGCATCCTCGCCTTCCTCGGGCCCGCCTACCTCATCAGCGTGGGCTACATGGACCCCGGCAACTGGGCCACCGACATCGCCGGCGGTAGTGCCTTCGGCTACCAGCTGATCTGGGTGCTGCTGATGAGCAACCTCATGGCGCTGCTGCTGCAAAGCCTCAGTGCCCGCCTCGGCATCGTCCGTGGGCTGGACCTTGCGCAGGCCAGCAGGCACACCTATCCGCCCATCGTCAACATCCCGCTCTACTTCCTGGCCGAGATCGCCATCGCCGCCTGCGACCTTGCCGAAGTGATCGGCATGGCCATCGGCCTCAACCTGCTCTTCGGCCTGCCGCTGATCTGGGGCGTATTGATCTCCGCCGCCGATACCCTGCTGATCCTGCTGCTGCTCAACCGCGGCATGCGCATCATGGAGGTCTTCATCCTCTCCATCGTCTCGCTCATCGGCATGGCCTTCGTCGCCGAGATGTTCATCGTGAAACCCGATGTCACCGAGGTGATCAAAGGCCTGGTGCCTTCCGCCCTTTCGGACAAGGCGCTCTACATCGCCATCGGCATCATCGGTGCCACCGTGATGCCGCACAACCTCTACCTGCACAGCTCCTTGGTGCAGACCCGCCGCTTCGATCGCAACGCCATCGGCATGCGCGAGGCCATCCGCTTCAACTTCTTCGATACCACCATCGCGCTCAACCTCGCCTTCTTCGTCAACGCCGCCATCCTCATCCTCGCGGCCGCTGCGTTCCACACGGCCGGGCACTACGACGTGGCCGAGATCGACCAGGCGCACGAGCTGCTCGGCGAGCTCTTCGGCACCATGGCCCCGGCCCTCTTCGCCATCGCCCTCATCGGCGCCGGCCAAAGCAGCACCATCACCGGCACGCTGGCCGGCCAGATCGTGATGGAAGGTTACCTGAACCTCCGCATCCGCCCGTGGCTGCGGCGCCTGATCACCCGCCTGCTCGCCATCATCCCCGCCGTGGTCAGCATCATCTATTTCGGGCCGGATTCCTTGGGCGAACTGCTCGTCTTCAGCCAGGTGGTCCTCAGCCTCCAGCTGGGCTTCGCCGTGATCCCGCTGATCCACTTCACCTCGGACAAGCTCACCATGGGGCAGTTCGCCATCAAGCCGTGGGTGCAGCTGCTCGCCTGGCTCACCGCCGTGATCATCGTGGTGCTCAACGGCAAGCTGGTGGTGGACGAGATCCGCGGCTGGCTCGCGGCCGATGGCCCCTATGTGCTCTGGGTGGAATTCCTGGTGATCCCCATCGCCTTCCTGGCCGTAGGCCTGCTGCTCTACATCACCGTAAAGCCGTTCTTTGCCAAGCTGAGGCCCGCCAAGCACCATATCGACGCCACCCTGCCCGAGCTGCACCTGCAGGAGCAGCCCGCCCACAAACGCATTGCCGTCACCTTGGAATTCAAGCCGCTGGACGAGCGGGTGCTGAATGCCGCCATCGCCCAAGGCGGCAAGAAGGCGGAATACATCCTGATCCACATCACCGAAAGCGCCGCCGCCCGCTACTTGGGTGCCCTTACCGACGACCGCGAGGCGCTGGACGATGCCACCAACCTGGAGCACTATGCCGAGAAACTCCGCGCCGCCGGCTACAACGCAGAGGCCGTGGTGGGCCAAGGCAGCCCGGTAGTGGCCATCGCCGAACTGGTGAACAAGAGAGAAGCCGACCTGCTGGTGATGGGCTCGCATGGCCACCGCGGTTTGAAGGACCTGCTGTTTGGCGCTACCGTGGATGCGGTACGGCATCGGGTGAAGGTGCCTGTTTTGGTGGTGAAATAGATTTGGTCTGATTAGCTGATTAGCTGATGTGATCGATTAGCTGATGTGTAAGCTTCCCCTGATCAGGTACGCGGATTGTTAAAGGTCGGCATTTCGCCGGGTTGTTGGTTTGGTCGTTCCTCGATCTTTGCTTTGCCGGTGATAACGGGAGCAGGCACTGCTGGAGAGCAACCTGCCAGGGATAGGGGCGATGACGACGGCCAAGAACATGGACCAGGGGTGACTACGCCCTTGGTTCATGGCTGGAGTCCTCATGCCTGAAAAAAACTCAACACCATGCTTGCTTTTGGGATAGAATAGTCTTCCCGGCACCAACTCTAGCACGAGCGTGACGCTCGCGCCAGTTGGGGGGAAGGCTGGAACAGGTGCGGCAGCGGGGGGGCACTGAATCGCTCCAATACGTATCGGACACTGCGTGAACGGTGATGTTGATCAAAGAATTATTCCTTTCTTGGCTCCATGAACCTGCTTCGCACCACCGCTGCGGCCGGCCTGGCCGGCCTCTCCATCCTCCTTTCCGCCCAAACGCCGCAACCGGCCCAATGGTCCAGGGAGATCCCGGATTTCAACAAGAATGCGTACCAGTCGCAACTGGCCTGTGCGGACGGGACGGTCTACGGATCCAGATGGTTCTCCCAGCCGATCAGCGCCCAGTTGATCAAATTGGCCCCGGACGGTAAAACGGGATCCAAGGAGCTTGTCCTTCCCCACAAGAAGAAGCACAATGCGTTCAATGCATTCGTGATGATCGGGGGCAAGCCTTGCATCGTGTACGACGATTGGGACAAGAAGACGGGCGTGCTCCAACTGTCCCTGCAGGCCTATTCCCCCGCGCTGGATCCCGAGGGCCCACCCGTGGCCTTGGGCAGCATACCCTTGAACCCCAAGAGCTACTACGGCTCCTCGATCCTGCTGTCCACGAAGCACTCGGCCGACCGGACCAAGACCCTCATTTACTATGATGATATCCAGCAGGGAAGCGTCAAGCTGGGCATGTACTGGGTGGTGGACGAGAACCGCGAGCTCCTGTGGAGCGGCGCTTACCGCATTCCCGTGGTGGCACTGGGCAGCAGCACCAGCACCTGGCTGGCCAACGACGGACACGTCCATGTGCGTGTGAAGGCCGTTGGGCTGGAGGATGTGAAGACCAAGGAGAAAAAGGACGGGACGGAAGCTTTACGCACCCAAGCGATGCCTTGGCGCAACATGCGCACCAGTTGGTACGAAATGTTCGGCGAGACCTTCAACAAATGGGAGCCCGATACAGAGGATGGCGAAGTGGGCTGGAACCTGAGTTTCGCGAACCACGGCAACACCAACATGCTGGCCGGGCTGCGGACCACCGGTTCCGGGAAGGACATCACCGCGGAATGGGTGGTGCTCCGGCTGGATGACGGGCTTAGCCCGGTGATGGTGGGCCGGGGGCCGGCGAAGGCCGTGAGCGGTGAAGGAGCATTGGAATCCGCCGTGGTCGATGAGGCGGGCAACGTATATGTGAGCATGCTATTCAAGGAAAGCACCTATCTGGCGCGGATCGACCAAGGAAGCTCCTTGGCCTGGGAGCACATGTTGGCCTGGAACAACCCCTCCTTCTTCCTATACAAAGGCCAAGCCTTCAGCATGTCCGGCATTGCCAAGGGAAAGGTGGATAAGGTACTGGCCGGAGAAGCCTTCCAGACCGTCCAGATGACGAACACAACGGAAGTGCCGATGGCGATCGCCGTGGGTCCCGACGGGAAGGACAGGCGCATGGTACTCCTGCCCGAGGAGGAGATCCGCGGCTTCATGTCCTGGGAATTCAATCCCGAATCGATCATCGACTGCGATTGCTACACCAACTTGACCCCCAAGACCAAGGGCTTCGTCAGCATCAAGCTGGCAGAATAAGCCGGGGGGACCAGCATGAGACCCCTCCCCACGCTCGTGCTTTCTTCACGCGCTTACCTTGGCATCATGAGCGAATGCTCCAAGTGCGTTGAAGGCAATTGTGGGCACGAGCGTGACGCTCGCGCCAGTTGGAGGTTTCCAGGCCTCAGGCGCATTCGGCTTCGGCCGGTCCCGGCTTTCAGGCTGATGGCGCATTCAGGCCGTTGGCCGCTTCATCCTTTGGTGCATTCGGCCTTTGGTCTGTCCGTCGCTTTCAGGCTTTCGGCCTCTTGGCTTTAAGCCTGTTCGGCCGGTACAGCCGATGGCCGCTGAGCTTAATAGCCGAACGGCCTGAAGAGCCGAAGGCCTATACCTTATTACTGTTGCCCCCAGCCGGAGCCAAGGCCAAAGGCCGAATGCGCTTGAGGCTTGAGGCTTGAGGCTTGAAGAGGCCGGAGACCTACGAAAGCCAAAGGACCCGGAAGCTGCTGCCTTACGCCGGATGGCAGGCGTATGCTGGTAAATGTCGGACGGGTTGTGGCAAATGTCGTTCGGGTTTTGCCGAATGTCGTTCGGGTTTTGTCAAATGTCGTTCGGGTTTTGCCAAATGTCGTTCGGGTTTTGCCAAATGTCGTTCGGGTTTCGGCAAATGTCGTTCGGGTTTTGCCGAATGTCGTTCGGGTTTTAGGGCAAAACGGGCTTGCGGAGGATTTTTTCGCCCATCGGCCGGGATCTACATGGACAGCAGGAAGGCCCGCCCAGCGCGGCTTTTCGGCATTTGTGTCCTTGCTAACATGGACGATCGTCCTTGCAAACAAGGAACCCTACTCTAGCGCTAGCGTCACGCTCGTGCTACCTGGTAGTTGTAGGCACGAGCGTGACGCTCGCGCCAGTTCGGGGGGCGAACTTCCTCGCGTGTTCCCTTCCCCCAAGGCCCTTACCTTGGCATCTGGAATGAACGCCACTCCTACCTGGAGACCAGAAGAAGGCAGGAGAATGGCCAACCCCAGGACAGCCGAGCAGTAACTAAATGTCCAAGAAGAGAACAAAACGAATAATCCAGTTCGTCTTGTTGACCGGAACGGTCATCTCCTTGTTCTTCGTGCCATGGATCCTGGTGAAAGCGTGGATCTTACCATTGCCCGATACCGTGCAGGAGCAGTTGGAGGAAGCCGTTGACGAGGGCTTTGCCGGGATCATCGTTTATGTGGACCAAGCGGGCAGGCCACCTGCATTCTTTGCCGCCGGTTGGCATTGCCGTGAGAATAAAATACCCGCGGACCCGCATGCACTGTTCAAGATCGCCAGCATCAGCAAGCTGTACACCGCTGTCGCCGTCACCAAATTGGTACAGGATGGCCGGCTGTCCTTGGACAAGACGCTGGCGGACTACCTGCCTGAGCTGATCGGCAGGATCGAAAATGCCGACAGGATCACCTTGCGGATGTTGGTCCAGCACCGCAGCGGGATCCCCAACTATACCGATGCCCCCGATTATTGGGCCAGCCCGAAAGGAAGCTATGCGGAGAAGCTCAACTTGATCCTCGGCCTGCCGGCCGACTTCGCCCCGGGCGAAGGCTACGCCTACTGCAACACCAATTACCTCTTGCTTTCCAAGATCATGGACCAGGTGCTGGACCATCCTCACTTTGAGTTCATCCAGGAAAGGATCCTGGACCGGCTTCAGCTCAAACACACCTTCCGATCGGTCGGTGATGTGGACATGAAGGATGTGATGAGCGGTTATCATGTCGGCTATCCTCTCGATCTGAAGACCGACGATATCGGCATGGTGGCCTCGGCGGAGGACGTGGGCCTGTTCCTCCGCGCCTTGAACGATGGATCCTTGTTCGATGCCGGCGAGCAGGAGATCTACTCGTCCATCTATGAGTACGAACACAAGGGATGGGTGCCCGGCTACCAGAGCATCGCGAAATACCACAAGGACATCGATGCGGTGGTGGTCCAATTCACCAGCACCACGGACCCCAAGATGTACAACTGGAACTTGGCCGATATCATGTACGGCCGCGCAATGAAGATCATAAGAAAGGGCCGGCGATGAGCTCCTTGTTATTGCGCCAGCCTCCGATGTATATCGGAGTTCGCTCGTGCTCACTTCCGTGCTTTCATCAACCAGGCGCGCTTACCTTAGCCTCATGCGCGGGCACCCCATGCACCCTGAACAACCAAGCAGGCACGAGCTCGGCCTTTCTCTGCCGGTGGCTCGCGCCAGTTGTGGATTGGCCCATGTGGCTTTACCGTCCTCAATAGTGACCTACTGCCGAAGTTCCCTCACGAACTGAAGGAGAAATAAACCACATATGTTTACAACCGAGAA
>JAHBUL010000028.1 GCA_019638085.1 Flavobacteriales bacterium
ATGACACAAAGATAGCACGTATCGGTTGGTCGTATGATACGTGCCGGCCATGCCGTGCGAAAATTCCAATCTCATTTCACCATTCCCCTGATCCAAGTCGCGATGGGATCCGGCTGCAGCAACGGACCTTCGATGTGCCTTCCCTTGATCGCGTGGAACTGCTTCGGCCCATTGCCCCACGAGAACAATTCCTTGCCCATCGCGAAGGGCACTACTTCATCATCGGGGCTGTGGATGATCAATAAGGGGCCTTTGAATTCTTTCAGGGAACGCTTGGTACGCGGGCCTTCCTTCACCAAAAGATAGGGCAAAGGGCCGGTATGGGTCACCGCTTTGGCGATCGCACGGAAGGTGGTAAAGCCACCTTCAATAACAACGGGTGTCAAGGTGTCCTTGACTTCCCCGGCCAGCAATGCCGCCGTATGCCCGCCCAACGATTGACCATAGATCACCAACGGCGTTCCGCTCACGTCGGGTCGGGATTTCACATAGGCCAATGCGGCCTCGGCATCGCGCAGAACATGGGTCCGGGTGGCCTTCCCGCCGGACAAGCCATAGCCGCTGTAGTCGAAGATGAACGCTTGGAAGCCCCGGTCCAGGAACGGCAGCATTGCCGGGTATTCCGTGAACACGTTCCCTCCGTTCCCATGCAGGAACAACAGGGTGACCAGCGGAAGGTCGGAAGGGATTTCAGGCTTCATCATCAACCCGTAGAGCGGTTCTTTCGGGTCACCGAACCATACGCTTTCCATGGAAAAAGGCATGGGCACTGTGTCCCCGTTCGTATGTGTGAAGCCGGGTTGGAGCGTTGCTCCGGAAAGGTGGATCAGCATCGTGTCCCCGGTTGCCGGGTTGATGCTCCGCCCCGTACGGGGTGTGGCCGGGATCCGTTCAGGTTCCAAGAACGACTTGTTCCATGCACAGGAGGTGATCGTGACACCGAAAAGCAGAGCAAGAAGTACAGTGCCGAAATGACGGTGTTGAACGTTGTTGGATCCCATCTGATGCAGCAATGAAGTGGACTATGCCAGAGCAATTTAGGGCACAGGCCGATTGGTATTCCCAAAATCTGATGGACAGGATCACAGGAAAGAACAGGATAGATGGCGACTGGCATTGTGATCGGACTTGATCCATCCCAACAATTGGTGCGCCTGCCTGCCTTTGGCAGGGGAATTAGGCCGAGTGCTGCCTCTGGCCAATAGCCCGCCTCCCGTGCCTCTCCGTACTTTTGCAGCTTTGCTGCCGACACTTCACCACGATCGCCAATGGAACGCATCTACTTCGACAACGCCGCCACCACCCAACTCGACCCCGAGGTCATCGACGCCATGCTGCCCTACATGCGCGAGCATTACGGCAACCCCAGCGCCATCCATGCCTTCGGGCGGAAGGCGCGTGCCGGCATCGAACAATCGCGCAGGCAGGTGGCCAAGCTCATCAATTGCGCGCCCGGCGAGATCGTCTTCACCAGCTGCGGCACCGAGGCCGACAACATGGCCCTGATGTGCAGCGTCCGCGACCTTGGCGTGAAGCATATCATCACCTCGCCCATCGAGCACCATGCGGTGGAACATGCGGCACTGGAGATCGCTCAAAGCGGAAATGCACAGGTGCACTGGATCCGCCTGATGCCCGATGGCAAAGCGGACCTCGCTCATTTGGAGGAGCTGCTGAAGGCACATGACAATGTTCTCGTTTCGCTGATGCACGCCAACAACGAGCTCGGTACCCGCAACGACCTGATGGCGATCGGCAAGCTCTGTCGTACGTACAACGCCCATTTCCACACGGATACCGTGCAGACCATGGGGCACTACCGCTTCGATCTGGAGCAGCTGCCCATCGACTTCCTCACGTGCAGCGCACACAAGCTCCATGGGCCGAAAGGCGTGGGTTTCCTATACATGCGCAGCAGTTCGGTGCTGAAGCCCATGCTCGTAGGTGGCTCACAGGAGCGCAACATGCGCGCCGGCACGGAGAACATCATCGGCATCGTGGCACTGGCCAAGGCGATGGAAGTGGCCTACCGCGACCTGGATGAGCACATCAGCCACGTGCAAGGGCTGAAGGACCGTATGCGCGAAAAGGTCCTGGCGGCCATTCCGGATAGCAGCGTCAACGGAGATCCTTCCCCGGATAGCCTTTACACCGTGCTGAACATTCACTTTCCCGATGACGGAAAAGGGGAGATGCTCATTTACAACATGGACATCGAGGGCATCGCATGCAGCGGTGGCAGCGCCTGTAGCAGCGGAAGCAACAAGGGCAGCCATGTTATCGAGGCGCTCTATCCCGGACGTACCGGAGCGAACATCCGCTTCTCCTTCAGCAAGTTCAACACCGAGGCCGAAGTGGACCGCGCGGTGGAGGTGCTGCAACGGGTGATGGCACCGGCGGAGGTGAAAGTGTGAAAGAGCTGTTGGTTCTCTGTTCTCAGTTGTCGGGCGTGCGGCAAACGCCCTGACGGACAGCGAAGCCGCAGGGGGGCGAGGCGGAGATCCAGCGGGAGGAAGGGAGTATGGCTAAGCATACTTTTGTCATGATGCGGACCTGCCTATTCTTCCCTTTGCTCGTTACGGTGATCGTTGCCAGCGCCCAACAACCGGATACGGTGCATTTGCCTGCGGGCGGCGTGTACAGTTATATCGTGGGCGTGCATAACAAGAAAGGGGTTTATTCAGGCCACGTGGAGTATTTCGACTCTGCCGGAACCGTCCGTATGCGTGGATCAGCCAACCGCGGCAAGTGGGAGGGCCTTGTGGAGTACTTCGATTCCACGGGTGTTCTCCAACGAAAGAGCATAGCCCAAAGCGGCAAGTTAAATGGGGTGTCCACCGACTATTGGAACAACGGGCAGGCGTGGAGGGAGACCCCGTTTACAAAAGGTAAGGCCAACGGCACGTTGAAGGTTTACCATGCCAATGGCCAAGTGGCGATCACTGCACCCTATGAGGACGGACGTATGTCCGGCGAATGGATGGTGTGGGACACAACAGGTGCAGCGGCGAACGGTAATGTGCTAATAGAGGGCCCCGCGGGTGGATCGATGCAGGTACATTGTGTGGAAGGCCGCCCTGAAGGCAAGATGGTCAGCAGGCGTATGGATGGCCAATTTTCCGTGGTCGGCTGGTACAGGGCAGGCTTGCCGGTGGACGACTTCATTTACTACAACAGCAATGGAACCCCGGTCAGGAAGGACACCTACAAGCAAGGCCGGTTCGTGAAGTCCGTTCCCTTGAACCTGGAGCCTTGATCTGACATTCCCTCACTCCACCACCACCCCATACTTCGCAAGCAGCGCCAACGCCCCTTCCACGGAGAACTTGGCACCTTTCAGTTTATTCCGCTCCGGGTCGATAGCGATGTTGAAGGCCGTGCTGAAATCCGCCTTCTGTAAGCGCGTATTCACGAAGACGGCCCGTTCCAGGTCGCAGCGCTCGAAGACCGCATTCTCCAAGTGAGCGTTCTCGAAGTCCACGCCCTTCATGGTGCAGCGGGTGAAGTGCGTGCCGTTCATTTTTCGCTTATGGAAGACAGCATGGTCCATCATGCACTGATCGAACGAGACGCTGAACAGCATCTCCTTGCACAGGCTGAAGTCCACGCCCAGCAGTTTGCACTCCTTGAAGGTCACGTCGCGCAAAGCCACTTCGGTCAACTTGATCATCGATAGGTCACAGCCGATGAATGTGCATTCCGCGAACTTGCTACGAGCAAGATCGCTGTGTGAAAGGTCGCACTGCGTGAAGGTGCATTGCTCGAATTCGCGTTCAGGGACGTGCTGATGACTCCACTTTACTTTGGTGAAGGTCTTCTCGATGTGGACGTTGGGCTCCATGGGGGCAAAGCTGCGGTGTTTTCCCGGAGGTAAGGATGTGATCAGCTGATCCGCTTCCTACCTTTCCGCCATGCCCCTCAAAAAGCGTCTCCTGGCCATCGCCTTACCGATCCTGCTCGCCTCCTGCAACGTGGTGAAAATGGGCATACGCCACGATACCAAGGTCTTCGAGAAGAGTGGCTTGCAGGCGTATACCTTCACCGATAAGTCCGGGCCGCACTATGTGTGGAGCAGCACAGCACCCCACAGCGCCGATGATGGCCGGCCCAAGCTGGTGCTCGTCCACGGCATCACCAGCCAAAGCTTGATGTGGGCCAAGAACGTGAAGAACCTTTCCAAGGACTACGACCTGATCATCCCGGATCTGATCGGTCATGGCCACAGCACTACGCAATGGAGCGGCAACAGCGTGGATGCACAAGTGGCGCATCTGGATTTGATCCTCGACAGCTTGGGCATTCATACGCCCGTCTACATGGTCGGCAACTCCTACGGAGGCGCCATCTCTGCGAATTTCGCGGAGCAGCACCCGGGCCGCGTGAAGGTCTTGGTGATCGAGGATGGCCCCGCCAGCGACTACACGGCGGCCATGGCCGACAGCGTGGCGCGCTCGGTAGGAGCGAAGGACATCGCCGACCTCTTCAACCCACAGAACAAGGAGGAGCAGAAGCGGCTGCTTTCATTGGTGATGTACAAGCCGGTGAAGGCACCGGGCTTTGCGTTCCGGCAGATCAATGAAATGATGAAGACGAAAGCCCCGCAGACCTCTGCACTGCTGCAGGACCTGCTGAAACGAGAGGATCAATACGCCAATAAGACCTACAACAGGCCCATGCCCGTGTATGTGTTCTGGGGTGAAGGCGACCGCTTGATCCCGCTACACGTGGGCAAAGGCATCGCGCGGCGCAACAACTTGCCCGCGGACCACTTGGTCATTTTTCCGGAAGCCGGACATGTGGCCAACATCGAACATCCGGAGAAGTTCGAAAAGGAATTGCGGCGGGTGTTGGGGGAGTGAACGCTCTACGGTCCTGGAGTACTTTTGATCATGGTGGCCGACCACAGACCAACTTCATGTATGTGTTCCACAGGACCATTCTCCTTGTTTATATTACGCTCCTTGTGCATGGTCAGTGTTGCAGCCAGTACAACGAAGTTGTGCGCACGGGTCGGCCAGGTCAGGCAATAGGACCATATGCCGTGGGCGCGAACGTGTTCCAGCTCCAGTCAGGCATCCAGTACGGACAAATTGACCGGGACGAGGTGGAGCAGCATTACTTGGAACCAGGTACTGTGATCCGATACGGGATCGGGCGCTCATGGGAAGTGAATACATTCTGGGCATGGCGCCAGCAGCGAACATTGAACGGGGACGATGGAGTAACATCATCAGGAGTGGCGGCTTCCGCCATTGGGTTTCGCACCAATTTGTGTGATGGTCATGGCGATCTCCCGGCTCTGGGTTTTCAATTCAGCATGAAACTGCCGATCCGCTCTGACGTAGGGTCCGACGCCACAGGACCAAACCCTCGGTACATATTGACGGCAAGCAAAAGGATCGCGGAACAATGGGGTGTCCTGCTTAACATTGGCGGAGACCACAATGAGTGGACCACAGATCCTGAATGGCTTTACGTGGTGAATGTGAATTATTCCATCAACGCGAAGTGGAGCACTTTCCTGGAGAATTACGCCACCTTTGGCAACGGATATTCCGGCCATTGGGATACAGGGGTGTCTTATCTGGCGAACAATGATCTACAGTGGGACATCTATGGTGGTGGTGATGCCAACAACGGCCATACGGATCTTTTCATGAACCTCGGTCTTTCCTACCGTTTCCTCACCCGGCACAAGCAGGCACCATGAAGCATTCAATCATACGTACCGCCAGCATGCGCATGCTGCTTGCGGCAATACTCTTCCTAACGGGCGTGTATGCCCCTGCACAAGTGGGGCAGGATGTGACTTCGGACAGTGTGTCCGCTGCCAAAAAACTCGGTGCCCCCGTGGCACCCTATGGTGATACGTTGTTCTTCATCACTACTCGTGCTGGCAGCTTTCGCCCACAGGCACGTGCCGAAGCGATCGTGCAGCGTATCCTGCAGGTAGGCTCTGCGCCCTTCTAAGCAGCGGATTCTCCTCGCATTGATACGGTCGAAGGTGCCCATGATATCGTCTATGGCGATGTGGTGTTGATGAGCATCTCCAAACACGATGCCCTAGCGCAAGGGAGGTCGCCGGATGAACTCGCGGTTGCGTATCGAGACCGGATCATCAAGGCGATGGAGGCCCATCGCGAGTCGGTGAAGTGGACCACGTGGGTCAAGGAAATAGGGCTCGCCGTGGTGGTTGTCGTGATCCTGATCTTCGTGCTGCGCGTGGTGGCGAGGGCCTTCAGGTGGACCCGGAGCTGGCTTATCGACCAAAATGGCAAACGCATCAAAGGACTGGTGATCCGTGACTATGAATTGTTCACCGCTGATCGGTCCGTGAATGCCTTGTTGTTCCTGAATAATGTGCTCCGCTGGCTCACGGTCCTGTTCATCCTTTATATCGCTTTGCCCGTGCTATTCGGGATCTTCCCGTGGACCCAAGGCCTTGCAGCAACGCTCTTCGGGTATGTGACCCGGCCCGTGGGAGGTATCTTGAACGCCTTGTGGGACTTTCTCCCGAACCTCATCACCATCGTGGTGATCTTCTTCGTTTTCCACTACGTGATCAAGGGCCTCGGCTTCCTGCGCAACGAGGTGGAGCGAGGTGTTTTAACCCTACCGGGCTTTTACCCGGATTGGGCCGCGCCCACCTTCCAATTGCTCCGGGTCATCCTCTATGCCTTCATGTTGGTGGTGGTCTTTCCTTACCTCAGCTGATAAATGGCCAAGTGATAATGCAACCAAGCCCGCAACCTGAAGGGCGGACCACACCTACTCATGCGCCATTACCACCTTCACCCCGACCTTCGGCTTCTTGTACTTCACGAAGAACACCAACGGTAGGCACGCCAGCGTGAGCACGCCCACCAGCAGGAACACGTCGTTGTACGCGATCAGGTTGTACTGTTTCCACACGGTGAGGTCCAGCAGGCGGTAGGCCATGGCTTGGGCTTGGTCCATGGAATAGCCGGAGCCTAGGAAGTTGTGCGTCAAGCCCGCGAGACGGTCCTGTGTGGCGGGATCGTAGATGTTCACGTTGCTCAGCAGGGCGTTGTTGTGTACGGCGCCGCGATCGGTGAGGAAGATGTTCAGTCCCGCTATTCCCGCTGCGCCGCCGATCTGGCGGACCATGTTGGTGATGCCTGCGGCCTGCCCGATGTCGGCACCCTTCATGCCTTGCAGGCAGATGGTGAGGATGGGGCCCATCATCATGCCCATGCCCACGCCGCGCAGGATGAACGGCCAGAAGAAGCTGCCCTCGCTGCTGCCGGGCGAGCTGCGGCCCATGAGGTAGGCGAAGACGAAGACGATCACGATCCCCGAACCCATGATGAGGCGAGGGTCCACGCCCTTGCCGAGCCAGCGGCCCACCAGGCCCATGGATACGCCGGTGGCGATGGCGCCAGGGATCATGAACATGCCGGTCATCAACGGGGTCCAGCCCAGACCGATCTGCACGAAGAGCGGGAAGACGAACACGGTGCCCATGAGCACCAGGCCCAGGATCGCGTTGAGGATGGTGCCGATGGGCATGTTGCCCTCCATCACCAAACGCACGTTCACCGCGGGGTGCGCCGTGTTCCATTCCCACCATACGAACAGAACGAGGCCCAGCGCGGAAATGATGCTGAGCACCACGATGAGGCTGCTGCTGAACCAATCGTCCTTCGCGCCTTCCTCCAGCACGTACTGCAGGGTGCTTACGCCGATCACTAAGAAGGCGATGCCCCAATAGTCGATCTTTTTCGGCTTCACCGCGCCGGGCCGGTCGTGTACGTAGTTCCAGGAGAGGAAGCCCGCCAGCAGGCCCACGGGGATGTTCACCAGGAAGATCCAGTGCCAGCTGAAGCTCTCGGTGAGCCAGCCGCCGAGCGTGGGGCCAATGGTGGGGCCGATCATGACGCCCATGCCGAAGATGGCGTTGGCCATGCTGATCTTTTCCGGCGGATAGGCACCTACGATGATGGTCTGCGCGGAGGTGAGCAGACCGCCGCCACCCAAGCCCTGTACAAAGCGCCAGAGGATGATCTCGTTCAGGCTGTGCGACATGCCGCAGAGAGCGGATGCCACCGTGAAGATGATGATGCTGATGGTGAAATAGTTCCGCCGCCCGAAGAGGTCGGAGAACATGCCGGCCAAGGGGATCATGATCACATTGCTCACCGCGTAGGCCGTTACCACCCAGGCGATCTCCACGGTGGTGGCGCCGATGCTGCCGGCGATCTCGCGCAGCGATACGTTCACGATGCTGATGTCGATGAGCTGCAGCATGGCCGCGATGATGGCGGCGAAAACCACCATGCCGCGCGCCAGCCCCGGCGGGTATTCCGCCTCGCGTTCCGCTGTTTCAACCTTGGCCATCGATCAGCTCTTGGTCTTCACGTCTACGGTTACGCTCAGTCCCGGGGCGAGCAGTAAGGTGCTGTCCTGTGCCGTGCTGTCAAGATCGATGCGGACGCTGAGGCGTTGCGTCACCTTCACGAAGTTGCCTGTGGCATTGTCCGGTGGAAGGAGGCTGAAGCGTGCGCCCGTGGCACCGCTGAGCGAGCTTACATGGCCGGTGAGGTTTAGCTTTGGAAAGGCATCCACCTTCACTTTCACGGGCTGGCCCACGCGCATGTTGGTCAATTGGGTCTCCTTGAAATTCGCTGTCACCCAGATATCATTCTCGTTCACCGCAGCGCAGATGGGTGCTCCGACACTGAGATATTGACCCGGTTCCACGGATTTCTTGCTGATCACGGCATCGAAGGGCACGGTGATCACGGTGTTGCTTAAGCGGATCTGTGCGAGCTTCAATTCGGCCTCTCGCTGTGCCACCGTGGCTTGTGCCAAGGCGATCTGTGCTTCCTGTGCTTTGGCATGCGAGCGGGATCCGCTGGCCTGCGCCTGTGCCGCATCGGTCTGCTTCTTGGCCATTTCCACTTGGGCCTTGGCCACTTCCACTTCGGCCTTCATGGCATCCACCTGTTGTGGGGTGGCGGCGTTGTCCTTGGCCATGGCATCCACGCGGGCCATGTCCTGCTGCGCTTTCCACAGGCGCGTTTCGGCAGTGGAGATGCTTTCCTTCGAGGCCATGCTGCTGAGGCTGCTGGCCTGCGCGTTCTGGTCCGCCATCGTCAGTCCGGTCTTCGCGGCTTCCAAGGAGGCCTTGGCAGTGGCCAATCCGGCTTCCGCTTGTGCCACCATCGCGGCGTAGTCGTCGGTGCGGATGGTCGCCAGTGTATCGCCTTGATGTACGCGCTGGTTGTCCGTGAAGCGCACGTCCGTGACGTAGCCCGCCACGCTGGCACGTACCGGGACGATGTTGCCATCGAGCTGCGCATTGTCGGTCTTCTCATGCCCGATGCCGAGGATGATGAGGCCAGCCGCGACGATCACCGCCACTGCGCCCAGCCCGATCAGCAGCTTCTTGCGCTTCGGATCGGATTTCTTCACTTGTGCTTCTTCTTGCGTTGCCATGTGATGTCCCTCGTTGCGGCTCAGTTTCCTTGTGTCAATTGGTAGGCGATGCGGGCCATCACCGCTTGGATGCGATGCAACTCCAAGTTGAGCTTGGCCTGGTCCTGTGCGTTCTGGTAGGTCACGTAATCCTGCGCGGTGATCACCCCGTTTTCCAGCTGGCTGGCGGCGGCTTTGCGGACGAACGTCTTGCTCTCCACGATGGAGGAATCCAGTTCTGCCAAGCGATCCAGCTTGGTGATCTCCTTGGCCTCTCGCTCCAGGTCGGTGGCCTGCTGCAGCTCGAATATCCGTTTGCGGTCATCGATCAGCTTCTGCTGGACGGTGTTCTCTTGTAGTTGCTTTCCTTGGGTGTAATAGCCCGCGAGGTTCCAATTCAGGCCCACGCCCACGATGCCGTACGTGCGGAAGTCGTTGTTGAGGAAGTTGAATCCGGGGCGGCCGTAGTAGCCGTTACCGAATGCCGCGAGGTGGGGGAGGTTGCCCTTTTTCAGCAGCTTGGCCTGTACGTCCAGCCCGCTACGCTGAAGCTCGAAGGCGCGTAGTTCCGGGCGCTGGCCCATGCCGGCCGGGGCGGGTGCTTGGGGAAGCACAAAGGTCATCGTGGTATCCAGCGTCAATCCCGTCCAGATCGAAAGCTCGCTGACGGTCTGGGCAAGGCCCGTTTCGCTGGTAACGATCTGTTGCTGAGTGGTCAAGGATTCAGCCTTCAGCACTTCTTCGTTGCTCTTCAGCGATACGCCATTCCGCACGGCGGAGGACACTTGCTCCAGTTGGGCGTGCAGATCTTTGGCACGCGAGCGGAGGATCTCCAGCCCGGAGCGTTGCAGCAGCAACGTCGCATAAAGCTTATCCATGCGCTGGGTCACGCTAAGGAGGTCCACATCGGAGCGGGCCGCCTGTGCTTGGGCCGTGGTCAGTTCCAGGTCGTGCTTGGCCTTGGTGGCGCCGAACTCATAGATAGTCTGTTGAACCTCGAAACCGGCGTGGTATTGGTCCGGCGATATTGTGATGGCGGGAAAACCCATGGCGCTGAGATCGATTTCGGTGACCTCGCTCTGGTAGGTGCCTTGTGCCACGCCCTTCACTTGGGGGAGCCATGCATTGTTCACGGTCTTTGCGCGCAGTTCTCCGGCTTCAAGAAAGAGCTGCTTGTCGGTGGTGTTGGGGGAGTTGGCCAACGCAGCTTGGCGCACCTGCTCCAGCGTAATGGTGTGCTGTGCCGAAAGCGTGGCGACGCTCAGTACGAGTAGGAGGAAGAGTGGCCTTACGCCGTTCATTTTTGCATCATTCGTACCAACAGGTCAGCGGCATCGTCCGCATAGGAGGTGATGAAGGCATCGTATTCCTTGGCATTCATGCGCAGGGAACCGGCCAACATTTTGGGGTTCATGCTCGGGTAGGCACAGAGGCTTTGCATGGCCACCAGCAAGGGGCGCGGGTCGGTATCGCGCACCAGCCCTTTGGCACGCAGGCTCTCGTAATAGGTGAGGAAGGGATTAGGACCGGTGCGGCGCTTGGCCATGCGCGGCTCCAGCTTCTTCGGATCGCGGTGCAGCTCTTGGGCCATGAAGAGCAATGAGCTTTCGCTGAATACGCGCATGAGCTCTTTCACGAAGTGCTTCACTTTCGGCTGCCAGTCATCCGTGCCATCCTCCCACGTACTGAGCAATGGAATGATGCTCGCGGTATAGTCATCGAAGATGCGGTCGAATAGCTTTTCCTTGGTCCTGAAGTAGTAGTGTAGCGAGGCCTTGCTGATGCCGGCTTCATCTGCGATAACCTGCATGCGCGCACCGAGAAAGCCGTCGCGCTCAAACACGAGCATTGCTGCTTTTAGGATGCGTTTTTCCGTGTCCGTTGGTTCCATTGAGAGCGCAAAATTAAAACATCTTGACCAGATGGTCAAACCAAATGATCAGATTGGCGAAATGGTATTCACTGCCTCCTGCGCTTGTTCGCCGACAACCTTCCTCCATTGGTCGACGTAGGCAAGCCGCTGCGAATTCGATCGTTAGATTCGCGCTCCTTCGAATGACGTTATCCTTTCTGCTCCTCATCAGTTGCGCAAGCTTCTTTGCGTCGGTTCCAACTACGCCGATGCCTTCCACCCCGGTGGTGGAGGAGGCTCCGAGCACGTCGGCCGAAGCGCTTTATGTGGATTGCGGCCTGAAGGGTGCTCTCAATGAAACCGCTTTTCTGAAAGCTTTCCAAAGTCGGGTTGCACACCACGCCGCAGGCAACATCATGGCCGTGGCGGACATGACGCGGCCTTCCAACGAGAAGCGTCTCTTCATCATCGACCTCGATTCGCGCAAGTTGCTGCTCCGCACCTGGGTGGCCCACGGAAAGAATTCCGGGGAGCTGTACTGCACCTCGGTTAGCAATACCAGTGGATCCCTGCAGACCAGCAAGGGGCTGTACCGGGTAGGGCAGAAGATCATCAGCCCGAAGCACGGGGATGCATTGCTGTTACATGGCTTGGATGCCGGTGTGAATTCCGCGGCCCAGCAACGCGAGATCATCATCCATGCCGCGGATTATGTGGGCGCTGATTTCATTGCCAAGCACGGCCGCTTGGGTCGCAGCTTCGGTTGCCCTGCAGTGGCCCCGGAGGTAATGCCACAGGTGGTGGACCTGCTGGAAGGACAGCTGCTGTTCGTCTTCGCGAAGTAGCCCGGTATTTTTCCCACGGAGGTTTTTTGGTTGGTTGGGGCTTTCGCGACCTGCGGTCGCTCACTTCGGTTTTTTGGTCCGATAGGTATCGGACCACGGATTCACACGGATCCGGACTTGCATGGAGAACTTGTCGTTGAGAAAAAACGCCGATAGCACGGATAACGCAGATGTGGCCTTCTGCCGGAATGCCGTTCTCCGAAAGCGTGTATTGCATTTATCCGTGTTCATCCGTGTTCCTCCGATATGTATCGGAGCGTGGTTCCTCATTTTTTTTGCAGGTCAAGCGTGATCGGTGGGCAGAACAACCTGAACGACCTTTGCCGCCTCTTACAAATGGAACGGATGCGTATTCCCTTGATCGGCCTTGCCGTGTTGTTACTGACTTCCTGTGGGGAGAAGAAAGCGGTGCCGCCGCCTACCATCGCGGAGCAGGCGGTGGAGATCAACGCGGTGTTTGAAACCCCGAAGCCGTATACCACGCGGCGTTTGGATAGTACGGACGTCCTCGCATTTCTGGAGCGGAATCCGCAATTCCAGCGGGACTCTGCGGAGCTACGTGACTTCTATAGAAGCCGGGGCCAGCAATATGCTTGGTTCGTGAACGATTCACTTTCCACCGCTGCTGATGCCATGGTGAACCTGCTGGACCCCACGGGCCAGGGGGAGCAAGCCGAACCGTGGAAGAAATTGATCGCGGAGGGCCGAGCGGATTCGCCGCTGAACGATAGCATCCGCCTACAGGTGGAACTCGGCCTCACAGCCCAGTTCTTCCGCGCAGCTGAGAAGCAGTATGGCGGTTATGTGCAGGGCGATCTGCGTGAACTCGGTTGGTATATCCCACGGAGGCAGAAGAACTATACCATGCTCTTGGATTCGTTGGTGGCAGGCCGTACCGACCTTTCGCCGATAGAACCGGTGCATCCCCAATACCAAGCGCTCAAGCTCCGGCTTCAACGTTATTATGAAGCGGAGGCGGAAGGACCCTTGGACAGTATCGATTTCGGAAAGACCCCCCTTGTGATCGGGGATTCACTGCCTGTACTTCACGAACTGCGGCACCGGCTTTTCCTGCTGGGCGACCTGGATGCATATGTCCGGTCCGATGTGATGGACAGTGTGCTGCTCAAGGGTGTGGTCAATTTCCAGGAAAGACATGGCATGGCGGGAAACGGCAAGCTGGATGCGGAGCTAGCCGCTGTCCTGAACGTGCCGATCGCTCAACGGATCCGCACGATCCTGGTGAACATGGAGCGGTTGCGATGGGTGAATCCGAATCCGCCAGCGGACCAACTGTTGGTGAACATCCCGGAGTATCGCCTGCATGTTTTCGAGGAAGGGAAAGAGGTTTGGAGCATGATGGTGGTGGTGGGTGCCACGGCCACGCACACGGTGATCTTCAGTGGTGAGCTTTCTCAGATCGCTTTTGCCCCCTATTGGAACATACCGACGAGCATCGTGCGGAATGAGATAGCACCCGCCATGCGCCGCAATGCCAATTACCTCGCGAAGCACCGCATGGAATTGGTCCGCGGAGGCGAGGTTGTGCCCACCAACAGTGTGGATTGGAACACGTGGAAAGGCGGTGGTCCGTACCGTGTGCGGCAGCGTCCCGGGGCGAACAATTCCTTGGGACTGGTGAAGTTCCTCTTCCCGAACGAGTACAGTATTTACCTGCACGACACACCGGCCAAGAGCCGATTCCTACCGGAGAAGCGGGCCTTCAGCCATGGCTGCATCCGCTTGAGCGAGCCGAAGAAACTGGCTGATTATCTCTTGCGCAACGATACCACCTGGACGCCGGATGCCATTGACAAGGCCATGCATGCAAGCAAGGAGAAGGTGATCAACCTGCGGCCACCGATGCCTGTTACCATTGGCTACTTCACCGCTTGGGTGGATGCCGGAGGGCGCCTGAATTTCCGGGATGATGTGTATGGGCATGATGCGCGGTTGGCACGGGAACTCTTCGCGCCGGAGACAGTGCCTGATGGGAGTGACACTCGCGACACGCGAGCGCCATCCTGAGCCGGAGACAGTGCCTGATGGGAGTGACACTCGCGACACGCGAGCGCCATCCTGAGCCGGAGACAGTGCCTGATGGAAGTGACATGCGCGACACGCGAGCGCCCTCCTGAGTTGCAGTCGCCACCCGCGATCGCAGATCTTGGGTGGCTCAAGGACGGATATGCTGGTCAATGCCTTCGAGCATCACGCACTTGCCCCGGAAGGCGAGGTCGATGGTGGAGCTTTTACGTTCGTGCCCGAATAGCACCAAGGTATCCGGCTGGGGGGCGTTGAGGTTGAGCAGTACCGTGTTCTGCCGCCAATTGCCATCGGGCATCAGCGAACGATCATACCAGATCACGCCGATGGTGTCGCGCAGCACTTCACCAGCAAAAACCTCTGCCTCGTAATAGTCTTCATCATCCGGGCCATCGAACAAGCGACCCGGCATGTACCAAGGCTCTTCGATGGCTTTGGCGCAGATCTGATCATCCGGGCAGAAAACATACAGGGACAGTTTCCCCCCTTTGGGCCGGTCGGAGGAACGGGCCCGGAAAACATACCACGGTACACCCGAGGGGGCCTTGATCTCCTTTAGTAATTGCAGATCATGTAGGCCGGTCTTGAGGGTGTCCTTCCCTCCAAGTATCAACGTGCCCGGTTCGTGGGGTAGGATGCGCCAAGTAGCCGCCTGCTGCTGCACGCTGTCCTCAGCCAACGCGCTTGCTGGGGTAGTGGTGCTGATGGGGCTTTCCGAAAGCTGTTCCACCTGAGGGGAGGAACAACCCACGCCCAGCAGGATGATTGCGATGGGTATGGTGGTCCGGACCATGGGGAGCGGCTTGATGGTGGCGAAAGTAATATTCGACCGTTAAAGCAGCTTGCCTGCCAGCCAGCGCAATTGCAGCTCCGCCACCTTGGCCTCGAACTGTGCCGTAAGCAACCTCTTTTCAGCGTTCATCACCCCTTGCTGCACATCACGCAGTTGTACGGCCGTGCTTACGCCCACGCGATAGCTTTCAAGCGCCACTTCCATTTGTGTGCGCGTGCCCCCGAGGTTGCCTTCCTCCAAGGCCACCCGTTGCTGCGCATTCTCATACTGGCTCCACGTGTTCAGCAGGTCGCGTTCCAGCTGCAGTTGGGTCTGCTGCAGGGAGAGGTCCGCCTGCTCGCCGACCAACTTGGCCTGCTTCACCGCTTTGATGTTCCCACCGCGGAAGAGCGGAATGCTCAGTGTAAGCCCATATTGGGGACCGAGCCGTTGACTGCTTTGCAGGAAACCCACCTCCGAGGTCTGCTTCGAATAGCCATAGTTCGCAAAGCCGTCCAACTGGGGTAACAGGATGCCACGCAGTTCCTTCACGGATAGGTCAGCCACTATGCGAGTTTCACGCGCCTCTTGTAAAGTGGTGTTGGCGGAAAGCGTGGCCTGCCGAAGGGCTGCAAGGTCCATGGGCCCGGTCGGGGGGATCATGGTATCCACCGCGAACTGGATATCGGGGTCGCGGGCGAGCAGCGTATTGAGGGCGTTGCGGGTCACCACGGTTTGTTGCATCAGGTTCAGCATCTGGGCACTGTCGGCGCTCAGGTCCAAGCGTGCCTGGATCAATTCCAGTCCGGAGGCGGCACCCACGCGCTCCCCCGTCTCGGTGATCTTCAGTCGTTCCTGCGAGGTCTGTAAACCTTCCCGCTGCACCAGTACGGCTTTTTCCAGTTGCACCAGCTGGTAATAGGAGGTGAGCACATCGTAGATGGTGCCTTCCAATTCACGGCGAAGCTGTGTTTCACCGAGTCGTTCCAAGACCTCTAAGCGGTCCTTCGCAGCAAACATCGAGAGGCCGTCGAACAAGGTCCAGTTCAATACCACCTCGCCGTTGATCACCTTGGTATTGGCTTTGTCAGCCTCACGTTTTTCACCGGTGAAGAATTGCTGCTCGGTACTTGCATTGTCCACACTGTATGCACCGAAAGCATCCAATCGTGGTAGCATACCGGCTGCACCCGGGTTGTTGGCAAGCTTGGCCTGCTCGGCCGCATTGCGTGCAATACGGACCCCGTAGTTGTTCTCCAAGCTGATGCGCACGGCCTCGTCCGCAGTGAGCTGTTGGGCGGCCGATGGCAGGGCCAGCGCAATGGTGATGGCGATGGTTATGCGTCTCATGCGTCCAGTTGTGGCATTGGTTCATCCAGGTCGTCGGCCACGTCGTCCTCCTTCGGGGTGTCGGAGCCACTGGCCATCCAACTGTACAGTGCGGGCACCACAAAGAGCGTGAGCACCAACGAGAACAGCAGGCCACCGACGATCACGATGCCCATCGGCACCCGGCTCTTGGCAGCTGCACCCAGTCCCAAAGCGATGGGAAGCGCGCCGAGCGCCATGGCCAAGGTGGTCATCAGGATGGGGCGGAATCGCTGGCGGGCGGAATCGGCCACGGCGGCGGTACGCAGCAGGCCATGCTCTTGGCGCTGGTTGGCGAATTCCACGATCAGGATGCCGTTCTTGGTGACCAGACCGATCAGGACGATGATGCCGATCTCGCTGAAGATGTTCAGCGTATGGCCGCCGAGGGAGAGGCTCAAGAGCGCACCGGCCATGGCCAGCGGCACGGTGAACATCACGATCAAGGGGTCCACCCAACTTTCGAACTGGGCGGCGAGGATCAGGTAGATCAGCACCAATGCGAGCAGGAAGGCGAAGACCAAGCTGCTGGAGCTCTCGGCGAATTCCTTGCTCACACCGGCAAGCGAGGTGCTGAAGTTGGAGGGCAGGGTCTCCTTGGCGATGCGGTCCATGGCCTCGATGCCGTCGCCCAAGGTCTGACCCTCGGCGGGGTTCGCGCTTACAGTGGCGCTCACATAGCGGTTGTAGCGGTAGAGCTGCGGCGGGTTGCTGCGCATCTCCAAGTGGACCAGGTTGTCCATCTGCACCAGCTCGCCCTTGTTGTTGCGCACGTAGGCACTGGTGAGGTCCAGCGGCTTGTCGCGATCGCTCCGCGATGCTTGGCCGATCACTTCATATTGCTTGCCCTTGAAGATGAAGTAGCCGAAGCGCTGGCCGCTGAAGTAGAGCTGCAAGGTCTCGGCAATGTCGCGCACGCTTACACCCAGGGCCTGGGCACGGTCGCGGTCGATCTGCACGTTCAGTTCCGGCTTGTTGAACTTCAGGTTGAGGTCCACCACGGAGAAAGTGGGATCCGCTTGTGCGGCCTCCATGAATTTCGGGATCACTTCGCGCAGCCGCTCGAAGTCGGGGGCTTGGATCACGTACTGCACCGGTAGGCCTGCGAAGCGCCCTCCGCCAATGGTGGCCTCCTGCACGGCGAAGGTCCGCGCGAAATTGTACCGCTGCGCCAAGGCGGTGGTGCGCTTGGCCAGGTCGTCCTGGGTCAGGGTCCGCTCACTGGGGTCCACCAGGGAGACCCGCACGAACCCGGTGTTGGTGCTGACCGATGACCCGAATCCCGGTGCGGTTACGGAGAGGACGTTCTCGGTCTCCTTCATCGTATCGGTGAGCTGGATGATGTGCGAGAGGTAATCGTCCATGCGATCGAAGCTGGTGCCCTCCGGCGCGGTGCTCATCATCATGAAGCGGCTCTTGTCCTCATTGGGCGCCAGTTCGCTGGGGATGGCCTTGCCGATGAAGATGATCATGAGCACGCAGATCGCCATGATGGGGAAGGCGAGCCAGCGGCGCTTGAGGAATTTGGCGAGCAGGTTGGAGTAGCCGTCGGTGAGCCGGACATAGAAGCGCTCGGTACTGCTATAGAAACGGCTCGGGTTGGTATTGTGCTTCAGCCAGCGCGCGCTCATCATGGGCGTGAGCGTGAGCGAGACCACCGCGCTGATCAGTACGGTGCCCGCCACCACCACCCCGAACTCGCGGAAGAGTCGGCCGGTGAGGCCGGAGAGGAACACGACCGGGAGGAAGACCGCCGCCAGCGTGACCGTGGTGCTGATGATGGCGAAGGTGATCTCCTTGCTGCCCCGGTGGCCGGCCTCCATCGGGTCCATGCCGCCTTCGATCTTGGCATAGATGTTCTCCAGCACCACGATCGCATCGTCCACCACGATACCCGTGGCCAGAACGATGGCGAGGAGCGTGAGGATATTGATGCTGAAGTCGGCGACGTACATGATGAAGAAGCCGCCGATCAGCGAGATGGGGATCGCCAGCACGGGGATCAGCGTGGTGCGCCAGTCGCGCAGGAAGACGAAAATGATGATCACCACCAGCAGGAAAGCGATGATGATGGTGTCCTCCACTTCACTGATGGCCTTGCGGATGCTGGTGGTGGTGTCCAGCGCCATGGTGTAGCGCAGGTCGTCCGGAAGGTCCTTCTTGATCTCTTCAACACGTTCGTAGAACGCATCGGCGATGGCGATGTAGTTGCTTCCCGACTGGGGCGTTACGGCTACGGCCACCATGGGCACGCCGCCATCACCGCGCAGGAGCGACTTCTCGTTCTCCGGTCGCAGTTCGGCCACGCCCACATCGCGCAAGCGCACCACCCTGCCGTTCTCGGAACGCAGGATCATGTTATTGAATTCCTCTGCGGTGACCAGCCTGCCCAAGGTGCGGATAATGAGCTCGGTGTTGGTGCCTTCAATGCTGCCACTGGGCAACTCCACGTTCTCGCGGTTCAGCGTATTGCGGATGTCCAACGGGGTGATGCCGAAGCCCGCCATCTTCATCGGGTCCAGCAGCAACTTCATGCTGTATTTCTTCTCCCCCCAGATCTGCACGGTACTCACCCCTGGAATGGTCTGCAAGCGCTCCTTGAACTGGTTGATGGCGATGTCGGTGAGCTCCAGCAGGTCCCGCTGGTCGCTCTGGATGGTCATGCTCACAATGGAACCGGCATCGGCATCGCTCTTCACGGTGATGGGCGGGTCCACGTCGGGAGGCAGGTTGCGGATGGCACGGCTCACCCGGTCGCGTACATCGTTGGCTGCCGCTTCCAGGTCCACGTCCAGCTCGAACTCCACGGTGATGTTGCTCCGGCCATCACTGCTGATGCTGGTGAGCGAGCGGATGCCGGAAATGCCGTTGATGGATTCCTCCAACACCTCGGTCACCTGGCTCTCCATGATGTCCGCATTGGCACCCGTGTAGTTGGTGGTCACCGTGATCACCGGGGGATCCACGCTGGGGAATTCGCGCACTCCCAAGTAGGTGAAGCCCACGATGCCGAAGAGCACGATCAGGATGGAGATCACCGATGCCAGAACGGGCCGGTTGATGCTGATGGAACTGATGTTCATTTAAAGGGCTGTGGATAATGGAGCCGCAGAGGCGCAGAGCCGCAGAGGAGTTTTTTCGTTGGGTACGGAGTACAGGGTACCGAGTACCGAGTAGCTGCCGCCACGCGTAGCATTGTACCAGGTACCCGGTACTCGGTACTCGGTACACTATACCGATCAATCGATCGCATTTCTCCGTGCCTTCGTGCCTCCGTGGTGAACCTGAGCATGGTCATTCCGGCTCAACAGCTGAACTATCCTCTTCCATTGAAACGCCATTCGCCTCCGGCGGCGCCGCCTTCACCTCCATGCCTTCGCGCAATTGCAGCAGTCCTGTGGTGATCACTGTGTCGCCTGCCTGCACCCCATCGACCAGCTGTACTTCCTTGTCCGTTCGGATGCCGGTGTGTACACGGGCGGCCGCGGCCTTGCCGCCTTTGATCAGGAGCACTTTCTGGCCCTTGATATCCGGGACCAACGCTTCCGTGGGGATCATCAACGCGCTCGGCGCCGTGGAGAGTTCCACGATGATGTGGGCAAAGGAACCCGGTCGCAGGGAGCCATCCTTGTTCGGGGCATGGGCCCGCACGCCGATGGTGCGTGATACCGGGTCCACTGCGGGGTCAACGGCATATACCTCTGCTGAATAGTTCGCTGTGTCACCATCGAGGGTGAACGTGATGGTCTTGCCTACGGCGATCTCCCGGCCATAGCGCTCGGGAATGGAGAAGTCCACCTTGATGGGGGAGACCTGCTGCAGGTCGGTGATCAAGGTGTTCGGCGAAACGTAGCCGCCTTCGCTCACTTGGCGCAGGCCGATCTTTCCGCTGAAGGGTGCTTTGATCACCGTCTTGGCGATCAGGGCCTGTAGGTTCGCGCGATCGGCCTCGGCGCTCTGGAGCTTGATCCGCGCATCATCGTAAGCCTGCTGGCTGATACCGCTCACCTCCAGCAATTGCTTCTTGCGGCCTTCGTCGTCGCTGGCCAATTGCACGGCCAACTCGGTCTTGCGCAATTGGGCCTGCAGGTCGTCGTCGTTGATCCGTACCAGGATCTGCCCCTTGGTCACCGTGCCGCCTTCCTTGAAGCCGATCAGGGTGACACGTCCCGAGGTTTCACTACGTACCTCGATGGCTTCGTTCGCCAACAGGCTGCCGGTGGTGCGGATGATGTTCTCCAGCACGCGCGGCTGTAACACTTGCACACTCACCTGCATGGGGCCGTGGCCGCCGCGTTGTGCGCCGCTGTCCTCGCCGCTGCCGCACGCGGTGAGCATTGCCGCCGCAAGAAGGACCGGGATAAATGTGTTTCGCTGGATCACCATGTGTTCAGGTAGTGCGCAATTTCTTTGTTTTGTCCATTGTGGAACTGGCTCCATGCAGGCTGTCCAGGGCATCGCTCAGGCTGCGGATCATCTGGCCGCGTTCGCTGCTGTTGAGCTCCTTCAAGGCCATGCGGTCCAAGGCGGCGTATGCCGCTTTGATCTCCTTCACGGCGGGGATCGCCTTGGGCAACACCTTCAAGTGATGTTTGCGGCGGTCGTCCGGGCAGGCAACGCGTTCCACGAAGCCGCGCTCGCACAAATGATCGATCGACCGGGCCATGGCCACCTTGTCCATGTGCAGCGCATCCGCCAATTCCTGCTGACTTACATGCCCTTCAGCCTCCACGATCAGCACGAGCGTGAAGTAGCTGCGATCGATGCCCAAGTGCTTCAGGCGCTCGCTCAGCAAGGTCAAGTACTGCTGCCCGATGCGGGAGCACCAGAATCCGAGGGAACGTTCCTTGTTCATTTTTGGAAGGTGCAAAGGTGAGGCGGAATTAGTTACAAATGAAACTGATCCGTGAACGATCGTTAAGGCTAGGAACCCAAGTATGCAGGAAATTCAAGGCTTTGTAAAGGATGAATGTTGCGATCAGCTTCCAGCGTCAGCTTCGATCTGGAAACCGGGGTTTTCTTTGCAGCCCTCATTTGAATGCGCACGAACAGAACCATCCCATGAAGATCCGCTCCATTGCCCTCCTAATTCCCTTCCTGCTCATCGGAAGCCTTCACGCCCAGGACGACCTGGTGAAGAAGGCGAGCCAGTACCAGAGCGATAGCGCGCTGGCCGCGTACCGCTTCACCACCGTGGTGAGCGCGGAAGCCACCCCGGTGGAGAACCAAGCTTCATCCGGGACCTGCTGGAGCTATGCCGCCAACAGCTTCATCGAGTCGGAGATGATCAAGAACGGCGGACCGGCCATTCATCTCTCCAAGATCTACACGGCACGCAGATCCTACGAGGAGAAGGCCGATACCTACGTACGCATGCATGGCGGCATCAGCTATGGCGATGGGGGAGAGCCGCATGATGTGATGAACATGTTCGCCAAGTACGGTGCCCTGCCCGAGGAGCACTATACCGGGCTGAACTACGGCACCACCAAGAACCAGTTCGGCGAAATGCAGGCTGTGCTCAAGGGCATGCTGGAGGCCGTGGTGAAGGCACCGAACCGCGGCAAGCTTACACCCGTATGGAAGACCGCGTTCAGCAATGTCCTGGATGCCTATCTCGGTCCCGTGCCGGAGACCTTTACGTACAACGGCAAGAGCTATACGCCCATGACGTTCGCCAAGGACGTGGTAAAGATCGATCCCACCGACTACCTGGAATTCGTTTCGGTGACCAACGCCCCGTACTGGCAGAAGACCATGATGATGGTGCCTGACAACTGGGCTTTTGAGTATTGCTGGAACCTCCCGCTTGATGACATGATGGCCACCATCGACAATGCACTGCAAAACGGCTACACCGTGGCTTGGGGTGGTGATGTGAGCGAGCCTTCCTTCAGCTGGAAGAACGGGATCGCCTACGTGCCCACCACGCCGGCAGATGAACTCACCAAAGAGCAACGCGCCGATCTCTTCAGCGGACCCAAGCCCGAGATGGCCATCACGCCGGAGCTACGCCAGGAAGCGTTTGACAACTACACCACGCAGGACGACCACGGCATGCAGATCACCGGTATCGCTAAGGACCAGGACGGCAACGAATGGTACGTGGTGAAGAACTCATGGGGCGAAGGCAACGACTACGAGGGCTACCTGTACATGAGCAAGAACTACGTGCGGTACAAGACCACCTCGTTCATGGTGAACAAGAAAGGGATCCCTTCGGGGGTGTTGAAGAAGCTGAAGGGGTAGTTGTCCGTTGTCAGTTGTCAGTTGTCAGGATAGGGCCTGCTTGTCCTTCCGTAGCCCAATGCTCCGTGCGATCTATCGTCCTAGTCCACGATAAGCGGCGAAGCAGAGCATCAACATGCTCCTGCGCACGTCGCCTGAACGTCTTGAACAATGCACCAAAAGCGTAGTAGCTCATAACGAGCCAAAAGCTTCCTGACAACGGACGACCAGCAACTGACAACTTTCCGCCCCCT
>JAHBUL010000029.1 GCA_019638085.1 Flavobacteriales bacterium
TCGGTACGGCTCCATCCGCGACGATCTCCTACAGTGGTTCCCCTTTCTGCACTTCAGGTGGAACCGCGAACGTGACCCGGACCGGCAGTAATGGCGGTACGTACAGCGCAACACCTTCGGGCCTGTCGATCAATTCCAGCACGGGGGAGATCACCTTGGGCACGAGCAGTGCAGGCACTTATACCGTGACGTACAGCATTGCGGCATCGGGCGGATGTGCTGCGTTCAGCACGACAGCATCGGTGGTTGTCGATACGGCTCCATCAGCAACGATCTCCTACAGTGGTTCTCCATTCTGCACATCGGGCGGAACCGCGAACGTGACGCGCACCGGCAGCACGGGCGGCGCATACAGCGCAACACCTTCGGGCTTGTCGATCAATTCCAGTACGGGCGCGATCGATCTAGGAGCGAGTACGGCAGGTAACTACACCGTGACCTACAGTATTCCTGCCTCAGGAGGATGCGCCGTCTTCAGCACAACGGCATCGGTGGTTATCAGCTCGGCACCTTCGGCGGCGATCAGCTATGCCGGCTCTCCTTTCTGTTCTTCCACGGGTACGGTAAATGTGGCGCGTAACGGGACTTCTGGCGGCACGTACAGCGCAACTCCCTCCGGTCTCTCGATCAACTCCAGCACGGGTGCGATCAACTTGACTACCAGCACGGCTGGCAGTTATACTGTGACGTATAGTGTTTCAGCTGCTGGTGGTTGCGCTGCGTTCAGCACTACGGCACCCGTGGTGATCAGCACGGCTCCTTCGGCGACGATCAACTACGTGGGATCACCGTACTGCACTTCGGTTAGCACGGCGAGCGTGACGCAAAACGGTAGCACGGGGGGTACATACAGCGCCACCCCGGCCGGCTTGTCGATCAACTCCAGCACGGGCGCGATCAACCCGGGCGCGAGCAGCGCAGGCACCTACACGGTGACCTATAGCATTGCGGCCTCAGGCGGTTGCGCTGCGTTCAGCACCACGGCAGCGGTCGTGATCAAGGCCGCTCCAACAGCGACGATCGCATACACGGGAGCTCCGTATTGCACTTCCGGAGGTACGGCAAACGTGACACGCACCGGAAATTCCGGCGGAACATATAGTGCAACACCGTCCGGTCTTGTTATCGACCCCAACAGCGGAACAATCAACTTGGGCGCGAGTGCGGCTGCATCGTACACGGTCACCTATTCGATCGCTGCTTCAGGTGGTTGTTCAACCTTCAGCACCACGGCAGTGATCGTGGTCGGTCAGGCACCAACAGCCGCGATCACTTATCCGGGTTCGCCATACTGCGCCTCGGGAAGTATGGCCACGGTATCCTTGTCGGGCACCAGCGGAGGAAGCTTCACCGCGAGTCCGAGCGGATTGGCGATCAACGCTGGATCGGGAACCGTCGACCTGGGTGCAAGCGTGATCGGGACCTATACGGTCACGTATTCCATCGCGCCCAATGGAGGTTGCTCGGCCTATTCCACCACCACGCAAATTTCGATCGGTGCGGCACCCTCGGCCAGTATCGTATACAGTGGTACACCTTTCTGCGCATCCCAAGGACAAGCTGATGTGACGCGCACCGGTTCTTCGGGTGGCGTTTTCAGCGCCATACCGGCCGGTCTGGTGATCGATGCAGCCACAGGAAGTATCAACCTGGCGACCAGCACGGTCGGCAATTACACGGTGATGTACGCCATTGCGGCGGCCGGAGGCTGTTCAGCGTTCAGTACCACCACTCCGGTCTCCATCGGTGCTGCACCTTCCGCAACGATCAGCTACGGCGGATCACCCTATTGTACTTCCGGCGGAAGCGTTACCGTGAACCGCACAGGAACACCGGGAGGGGTTTTCAGTGCCACTCCTTCTGGACTGTCCCTCAATGGCGCCACTGGTGCCATCAACTTGGCCAGCAGCGCTGCCGGTACCTATACCGTGACCTACGCGATAGCTGCCGGGGGGGGGTGCACTGCTTTCAGTACTTCCGCCGGAGTGGTGGTGAACCAAGCGCCATCAGCATCCATCATCTACACCGGTTCCCCGTACTGCAGTAATGAAGGTACTGTGGGAGTGGCCCATGCGGGTACTGCGGGTGGCACATATAGCGCGAGTCCGGCAGGATTGACGATCGATCCGAACAGTGGAGTGATCACCTTGGGAACAAGTAGCGCCGGAACATACACGGTGAGCTATACCATTGCTGCCGGCTCGGGCTGTGCGGCGTTCACAACGAGTGCATCCGTGGTGGTAAGCGAAGCTCCTTCCGCCTCGATCAACTATGATGGTTCGCCGTACTGCTCCGGTTCTGGAACAGCGAACGTGAACCGCATCGGAACAGTCGGCGGAACATACGATGCTGCTCCAGGTGGCCTTTCGATCAATGCAAGCAGCGGTGCGATCGACCTCGGGTCGAGCACTGCAGGCACATACACGGTTACGTACAGTGTTGCCGGCAGCGGAGGCTGTGCGGCTTTCAGTACGACCACCCCAGTAGTGGTGGGGACGGCATCCTTTGCCACGATCGGATACAGTGGAACGCCCTATTGCTCCACCGATGGTGTTGCTCATGTCACGCGTTCCGGAAGTGCTGGTGGCGCTTATTCAGCAGTTCCGACCGGGCTGGCGTTGAACTCCGCAACGGGAGACATTGACCTCTCCGCGAGTACAGCGGGGACGTATACAGTTACCTATAGCATTGCTGCCTCTGGCGGTTGTGATGCGTTCAGCACTACGGCGGAAGTGGAAGTAGACCAAGCCTCGGTATGGTATGCGGATGCTGACGGAGATGGTGCGGGAGACCCCTTGAACACGCTCCTGGCTTGTGAGCAGCCTATTGGCTACGTGGCCGTGGCGGGCGATGACTGTCCGAATGATCCAGCCAAGGTTGAGCCAGGCGTTTGTGGATGTGGAACCGCGGATACGGACACGGATGGCGATGGCATTCCGGATTGCATCGATAGCTGTCCGTTGCTCCCCGGGGAAATAGGTGATGCTTGCGACGATGGTGATCCGAATACCGTGAACGATGCGTACGATGCCAACTGCAATTGCGTAGGTGAAGCGCTGGACTGTGAAGGTGTACCCGGCGGCTCCGCAACCATTGGCAGCGCCTGCGATGATGGTGACGCGAACACCGTTGGTGACGTCTACGGAAGTGACTGCGTTTGCGCCGGACAGCTCACTGACTGTGAAGGTGTGCCCGGGGGCTCTGCAACCATCGGCACTGCCTGCGATGATGGAGATGCCACCACCGGCAACGATGTCTACGATGCGAACTGCAATTGTGTCGGCGAAGCGCTGGACTGCTTGGGTGTGCCTGGCGGCTCCGATACGATCGGCAGCGCCTGCGATGATGGAGATACCACCACCGGCAACGATGTTTACGACGCCAACTGCAACTGCGTGGGAGAAGCACTGGACTGCTTGGGTGTACCAGGTGGCTCTGCGACCATCGGCACACCCTGTGATGACGGAGATGCCAATACTGGTGGCGATATCTACGGAAATGACTGCGTTTGCGCTGGACAGCTCTATGACTGTGAAGGCGTGCCCGGGGGCTCTGCCACGATCGGCACGGCGTGTGATGATGGCGATGCGACCACCGGCAACGATGTGTACGATGCTAATTGCAACTGTGCAGGTGAAGTGCTGGACTGCTTGGGCGTTCCTGGCGGCCCCGCGACCGTTGGCACTGCCTGCGATGATGGCGATGCGACCACTGGCAACGATGTCTACGATGCGAACTGCAATTGCGTAGGAGAAGCGCTGGACTGCTTGGGTGTGCCTGGCGGCTCCGCTACGATCGGCTCCACTTGCGATGACGGTGATCCCAATACCGTTGGGGATATCTACGGAAGTGATTGTGTTTGCGCTGGACAGCTTAGCGACTGTGAAGGCGTGCCCGGCGGCTCCGCAACGATCGGCACGGCCTGCGATGATGGCGATGCAACCACCGGTAACGATGTCTACGATGCCAATTGCAATTGCGTAGGAGAAGCGCTGGACTGCGAAGGTGTGCCGGGTGGAACAGCGACTATCGGCAGCGCCTGCGATGATGGCGATGCCACCACTGGCAACGATGTCTACGATGCCAATTGCAATTGCGTAGGAGAAGCGCTGGACTGCGAAGGTGTGCCGGGTGGAACAGCGACCATCGGCAGCGCTTGCGATGATGGCGATACCACCACAGGCAATGATGTCTACGACGCGAACTGTAATTGTGTAGGCGAAGCGTTGGACTGCGAAGGCGTGCCGGGTGGTACAGCAACGATCGGCAGTGCCTGTGATGACGGAGACCCGAACACAGTTGGTGATACCTACGGCAGTGACTGTATCTGCGCTGGCACGGTGGGTTATGATTGCCCTGCCCTGGGGATGAACATTGGTGATGCTTGCGACGACGGCGACGCGAACACTTCGAACGATATGATCACTGCCGATTGCGAATGCGTTGGCACTGTGGATTACGATTGTCCTGTGCTTGAAGCGAACATCGGTGATGCTTGCGACGACGGCGACGCGAACACTTCGAACGATGTGATCACGGCCGATTGTGAATGCGCTGGTACGGTGATCTATGATTGCCCTGTGCTTGAAGCAAACATTGGTGATGCCTGCGACGACGGTGATGCGAACACCTCGAACGATCAGGTGACTGCGAACTGTGAATGTATGGGCACAGTGAGCTGTGTTCCTCCGACAATTACGGGGACCACAAGTGATTCACCGATCTGCACCGGGACTGAACTCAACTTGGGTGTGAGCGCAAGCGGAACAGGACCGCTGAGCTATGCATGGTCAGGTGCGGGCTCATTCAGCCCTAGCCCACTTTCCCAGCATGTTGCCGTGTCAGGTGCTGCAACGGGAACGTATCAGGTAACGGTCTCCAATAGCTGTGGCAGTGCCAATGCCACGGTAACAGTGGTGGTCAACGCCGCTCCTTCTGCAACGATCGAATACGAGGGGTCACCATACTGCACTACCAGTGCACTTGCACAAGTGACGCTGTTCGGCACGCAGGGCGGGAGCTACGTCTCAGCACCATCCGGACTGGAGGTCGATCCGGTTACCGGTACGGTAGATCTGGATGCGAGCACCGCTGGAACCTATACGGTAACGTACAGCATTGATGCCAATGGAGGTTGTGCGATGTTCACCACGACGGCGGAGATCGTAGTGGAGGAACCCACAGTGTGGTATGCCGATCTGGACGGTGATGGCGTTGGCTCCGATGCTGATGCCGTTGTTGCCTGCGAACAGCCATCGGGTTATGTCGCTACCAGCGGTGATGCTTGTCCCGATGACCCGAACAAGCTGGAGCCGGGAGCCTGTGGTTGTGGCATACCGGATACCGACACGGATGGTGATGGAACCGCGGATTGTATCGACGGATGCCCGACGGACCCGAACAAGATCGCGCCTGGGGCCTGTGGCTGCGGCATACCGGATATCGATTCGGACGGGGATGGTATCGCGGATTGCATCGATAGCTGCCCATCCTTGCCCGGCGAGGTCGGAGATGCATGTGACGATAACGACCCGGTCACCCAGAATGATGTGATCACTTCGGATTGCGTGTGTGTAGGCACCATCTTTTATGATTGCCCTGACCTGGAGGCGAACGTGGGTGATGCCTGCGACGACGGCGACGCCAGCACCGAGAATGACGTGGTCACCGCTGATTGCAGCTGCGCTGGCACGAGCATCTACGATTGCCCCGACCTGGAGGCGAACGTGGGCGATGCCTGTGACGACGGCGACGCAACGACCGAGAATGACATGGTAACGGTGGATTGCGCTTGCGTGGGCACGTCGATCTACGACTGCCCTGATCTGGAGGCGAACTTCGGTGATACGTGCGATGACGGAGACACATTGACCGTGGATGACATGATCACCGAGGACTGCATTTGCCAAGGTGACATACATGAAGGAATTATTGATCAGGGAGGAACTTCCGGTGTATCGGTTGCCTTGTTCCCGAACCCCAACCGCACGGGTCTGGTGACCTTGCATATCGAAGGTTTGGCCAAGGATGCAAGCACGGTGTTGGTCGAGGTGCATGACGCTGCGGGACGACGCGTTTACCAAGCGACGGTCCCGACAGTAGGCGGTACGCTCGACCACCGAATGGACCTTTCAGGTCAGGTTTCCCAAGGTCTTTACATGGTGAAAGCAAGCGTTGGAGTTCAGCGCTATCTCCAACGTTTGGTGATCCAATAGACAATCAACCAGAAGACATGAGCAGGCCTCGTACCGCAAGGGAAGGGGCCCGCTTCTTCCGGCTCCGGCTTCCTTGTGGAATGCGCGAATTGGGCTTCATGGAGGTAAAGCCGTCAACGGCCGATAGCTGCGCTTGGGTACATATGATTCACGTGACCTCAGCATTTTGGAATTGGTCAACTACAGACCGTTAAAGGGTATTATTTTCGTACCCCGCCGAATGTGGGGGCCAAGAGAGGAAAAATGAGTGCGATCCTGATTGTTTTCCCGGGAGCGGAGCAGTCCTATACCAGCACTTACTGAAGTACATGTGTACTTCGGGACCCACGGATACCAAGGTTCAGTGCAGGGCCAAGAACGATATTCAATGATGAGACCCAGATCAATTACAGAAAGAGGAGTTCGGGCGTTGAGCCTCATCGCGCTTGTGTTGACAATCGGCGTTGCGCGAGCCCAAATGGATATCTTCCCTTCATCGGTCGATGCCAGATTGGTCCAAGGAGCTTCCTCCGATGAATTGCTCATACAGTTGAAGATCCACGGCACCGGTGATTTCGGTGGCATCCTAAGTGCGCTCACCATCACCATCAGATATGATGTCGCATCGGGTATGTCGCTCGGTGCCGGCACAAGCTTCTGTAGTGCATGGAGTGCCTTCACACCTTCTCCCGAAGTAACGAATGGAGGCATAGCGTATCGCACGTACAATGGTTTTGGGGTCAACAGGCTGGAAGACCCTGTTTCCGATGGGGGATGCGGCATCTCATTCGTCCCTGAACAGTGGTACACCATCACGACGATCCCTGTAGGTGGAAGTGGTTGCACTGCATTCACCCTCGGCAATGATGCATTCACGGACATCACGAACCGCGATTTCTACATATCCATGGGCGGACATGACGTGACCGGCGTGGTGACCGGTGCGCCGGTGGATGCAGGTGTTTGCGCATTCGATTGCTTGGGTGTTGCCGGTGGTACAGCACTTCCCGGTACCCCATGTGATGATGGCGACCCCAATACCGAAGCTGACACTTGGTCGGCTGATTGTGTTTGCATTGGGACGGGTTGCATTTCACCTGTGATCACCGGGACATCGAACAATGGCCCGGTTTGTTCCAACAATGACCTGAACTTGTCCGTAACGGCAACAGGTTCCGGCCCTTTGACCTATGCGTGGTCCGGTTCGGGCACATTTTCTCCGGATGCCGGGTCCGCAAGCGTGGCGGTTAGCGGAGCAACAACGGGTACCTATTCAGTGACGGTCTCGAACGCATGCGGTAATGCTTCCGCCTCCATCCCCGTGGAGGTGCAAGAGGCGCCCATGGCGACGATCACTTACGGCAGTTCACCCTTTTGCACTTCCGGTGGCACGGCGACGATCACCCGTACGGGCAGCACGGGTGGTGCGTACAGTTCCGACCCCAGTGGACTGTCGATCAATGCGAGCACCGGCGAGATCAACCTGGGAGCGAGTTCTGCTGGCACGTATACTATCTCCTACACCATACCTGGAAGCGGACCTTGTTCCACCTACATCACCACTGCCAGTGTGGTGCTGAACGCCGGACCGCAGGCGACGATCACGTACGGCGGTCAACCCTATTGCGCATCGGGCGGCTCGGTAAGCGTCACACGAACAGGTGCCTCGGGCGGCACGTTCAGTTCCACCCCAAGTGGTCTATCGATCAACGGGAACACCGGGGCGATCGACCTGGGGGCCAGTTCGACCGGCAATTATACCGTCACGTACACCATCGCTGCGAGCGGAGGTTGTTCAACCTACACCACCACTGCCAATGTGGTACTGAATGCGGGGCCTTCGGGTACGATCAGCTACGGCGGTTCACCGTACTGCTCTTCCGGTGGCTCGGCAAGTGTCACCCTGGCGGGCACCTCGGGTGGCACGTACAGTTCCACCCCGACCGGCCTGTCGATCAATGCGAACTCCGGCGCGATCAACCTAGGGAACAGTGCGGCAGGCACATATTCGGTGGCCTATGATATTGCGGCCAGTGGAGGCTGTCCGGCCTTCAGCACCGGTACTTCGGTGGTTGTTACGGCCCAACCTGCAGCTACCATCGCCTATGCTTCCTCTCCGTATTGCACCACTGCCGGTACGGTGAACATTTCCCGCACAGGTTCTGCCAATGGCACGTACAGTGCAACGCCGAGTGGTCTATCGCTCAACGCGAACAGTGGTGCTATCAATGCTGCGAACAGTGATCCAGGTAGCTACACCGTAACGTACGGCATCGCCTCCAGCGGAGGTTGCCCCGCCTTCACCACCACCGCTCAGGTCAGCATCGCCCAAGCCACTATATGGTACGCGGATACCGATGGTGATGGAGTAGGGGACGATGCCGATAGCCAGCTTGCCTGCGAGCAACCTGCTGGCCATGTCGCGCTGGCCGGTGACCTATGTCCCGAGGACCCCGGAAAAGTGGATCCCGGCGTGTGCGGTTGTGGGATCCCGGACACGGACATGGATAACGACGGTACCGAGGATTGCATTGATGGCTGCCCTACCGACCCGAACAAGATCGCGCCCGGAATATGTGGCTGCGGGATCCCGGACGTCGATACGGACAACGACGGCTTGGCCGATTGCATTGACAATTGCCCTTTGCTGGAGGGTGTGATAGGTGATCCTTGCGACGATGGTGATCCGGGGACCGAAGATGATGTGATCACGGAGGACTGCGTCTGCGAAGGCACACTTATTACCGGGATCGGACATGTGGATGCCCCGAACACGGGTCTGGTGATCTATCCCAATCCGAACGGGACGGGTATCCTACATGTGAACATACCGGGATCGCCTGTGGTGGGAACGGTATTGATCACGGTTCGTGATATCACCGGCCGCATCATCCTTCGAACCACCGCCACACCAGTGGGGGAGCAGGCGCATTTCGCATTGGACCTTCCCCGAAGTATAGGTGCAGGGAACTACTCGGTAGAGGTGGGCGCCAACGGCCAGCGCCACGTGGTGCGGTTGGTGATGTACTGATGGATAAGCAAGCGGCACTACCGTAATGCAAAAGGCCATCCCGACAGGATGGCCTTTTGCATGTGTACGATGGAAATAGATCAGTAGTAGACCAGACGGCGAACCTTGGAGATATGCTTCGCCAAGCGGATCACCTGTTTGGTGTATCCGAATTCATTGTCGTACCACGTGTATAGAACCACGTTGCGCTTATCGTTGCTCACGATGGTAGCGTTGCTGTCGAACACGCTGCAGCAGGTATCGCCAATGATGTCACTGCTCACCAGCTCGGGGTCGATCTGGAAGTGGATCTGGTTCACGAGTTCACCGTTCAGTGCAGCATGGCGGATCAACTCGTTCATCTGCTCAAGTGTGACATCCTTCTTCACCGTGAGGTTCATGATGGCGAGGGATCCGTTCGGCGTAGGCACACGCACCGCATTGGCGGTCAGCTTGTCCTTCAGGCTCGGGATGGCTTTGCTTACGGCGGTACCGGCACCGGTGCTGGTGATCACCATATTGATCGCGGCACTACGGCCACGACGTGGTCCCTTGTGGTAGTTGTCGAGCAGGTTCTGGTCGTTGGTGTAGGCATGCACCGTTTCGATGTGCCCCTTTTCAATGCCCAATCCATCCTCCACTACCTTCAGGATGGGAGCGATCGCGTTGGTGGTGCAGCTGGCTGCGCTGAAGATCTGCTCCTTTTCGATATCGAACTCCTTCTGGTTGATGCCATACACGATGTTCGGGATCTCTTTGCCCGGCGCTGTCAGCAACACCTTCTTCACCCCCTTGGATTTCAAATGGCGCTCCAATGCGGTCCGGTTGGTGAATGCGCCTGTGTTGTCGATCACCAAGGCATCCTGTATGCCATAGCTGGTATAGTCGATCTCCTCCGGATTTGAGGCGGCGATCAGCTGCACCTTTTGGCCGTTGATCGTTAGGGTCTGGTTCTCCACGTCCTCTACAACGGTACCCTTGAAGGCTCCGTGGACACTGTCGTTACGCAACAAGGCAGCGCGCTTCACGATCTCGGCTTCATTGAGCGTGCGGGTAACGATGGCACGCAGACGTAGCTGTTGCCCTTTACCAGCCTGCTTTACCAGCTCGCGTGCGGCGATGCGACCAATGCGGCCGAAGCCGTACAGGACCACATCCTGCGGGTTGAAGGTGTGCTTGTCCAGACCGATGAAACGGTCCAGTTGTTTGCTCAGGAAATCCGTGGTGGACGTACTACCGGATGCCTTGTACTCATGGGACAAGCGGCCGATGTCGATCTTGCTCGGTGCCAGACCCAATGTGAGCAGGGTCCGGGCCAGTTCCGCAGTGGTGGCGATGTCGATCGGCTTGTTCACCACGTCGCTGGCGTAGCTGAACAGCTTGATCACTTCCGAAGTGTTGATATCGAGCAAGTGGTTCCGGAAAAAGACCAGCTCCACACCATGCTCGAACATCAGTTGGCCCACTGAGCTCAACAGGTCCACCGCGGATTTTTCGCGGTTCACATAATCCTTTAGTCCAGCCTCATAGCTGGCCTTCTTTTCCAAGGTCTCCATGGTAGGGGGTGTAGGAACGAAATATGCTTCACAACGATGCTTAGCCCAAATAGGCCTTTAGCAGCTTGCTCCTGCTGGTATGCCGTAGGCGACGAATGGCCTTTTCCTTGATCTGACGCACCCGCTCACGGGTGAGGTCGAATTTGGCACCGATCTCCTCGAGCGTGAGCCCGTGATTGATGTTGATGCCGAAGAAGAGCTTCACCACATCGCGTTCGCGCTCGGTTAGCGTGCTCAGGGCACGATCGATCTCTTTGGACAGGCTCTCATTGATCAGTACCCGGTCGGCAGGCATACTGTCATGGTTCGGGAGCACATCCAGCAAGCTGTTGCTCTCACCTTCCACGAAGGGGGCGTCCATGCTGATGTGGCGACCGCTCACCTTCATGGTATCCGCCACCTTTTCAGGGGGCAGTTCCAGCAGGGTAGCGAGTTCGTCCGCGCTGGGTGGGCGTTCGAATTCCTGCTCCAGCTTGGCGAATGCCTTGTTGATCTTGTTCAGCGAACCCACTTGGTTCAGTGGAAGGCGCACGATACGGCTTTGCTCGGCCAAGGCCTGCAGGATGCTCTGGCGGATCCACCACACGGCGTAACTGATGAACTTGAAACCACGGGTCTCGTCAAAGCGCTGCGCGGCCTTGATCAATCCGAGGTTGCCCTCGTTGATCAGGTCGGGAAGGCTCAGCCCTTGGTTCTGGTATTGCTTGGCCACGGAGACCACAAAGCGCAGGTTGGCTTTCACCAACTTGTCCAAGGCCTGCCCATCACCCTTCTTGATCTTACGGGCGAGCTCGACCTCCATTTCAGCATTGATGAGACCTTCCTTACCGATCTCCTGGAGATACTTGTCCAAAGACTGGCTCTCCCTATTGGTGATCGACTTGGTGATCTTGAGTTGGCGCATTCTGCTAGTCACGGGCGTCGGGGGTATTAAGTTGGTGGAGAATGTGAGTGTTGAAGGAATCGAGTCCGTGTTGATAACACGCCAACATGGTACTTCGTTCGGTCAGGCCGCGAAGGTACATCCCCCCCATGCTCGCGGCAAGTGGGGGATGCTGAGGATCGCAAGTAAATTGCCTAAGTTGCTGAATGAAAGGATGTTAGACGCCCAGGCCGTAGTAGGCGCGCATGCCGTTCGGGTATACGCCCTCGATCAAAACACCACCTTGCTTGTCCTCCAGGGCCTTTTCAATGTCCTTTGGGTCCTTCATCGGCTGCTGGTCGATCTTGGTGATGATGAAGCCCTCGCGGATACCGATGCTGCGAAGCTTTCCGCCGCTCAGCCGCGTCACTTTCACACCGTTCGCGAGCTTTAAGGCCTTGAGTTCCTCGTTGCTGGCCGGGGCGAGCTCGGCCCCAAGTGAGGGCAGCACGAGCTCCCGCTTGGCGGCAACGCGCTCTTCGCCACTGCGTGCCAATAAGGTCAGGTCCTTTACTTGTTCCTTCCCCTCACGCACCAATGTCACGGCCACCTTATCGCCAGGGCTGAACTTGCCGATCTGCTCCTGTAATTGAGGCACATTGTCAACGGGAATGGCACCTACCTTGATGATCACATCCCCGTTCTTCATGCCGGCCGCCTTGGCCGCGCCTTTGTCCATCACCTCCTTCACGTATACGCCATTCAGGCGATTGAGGTCAAGGCTCTTGGCCATGTCCTGGTCGATATCACTGATGGTGACACCCAAGTACGCGCGTCGCACACTGCCGAACTCCATCAGGTCGCTGGTCACCTTGCTCACAATGGTGGAAGGAATGGCGAAGGAATACCCGGTATAGCTGCCCGTGGTGCTGGCGATGGCGCTGTTGATGCCGATGAGGTCGCCGTTGGTGTTCACCAAGGCCCCGCCACTGTTGCCGGGGTTCACGGCTGCATCCGTTTGGATGAAGCTCTCGATGGGGAAGATGTCCTTGCTCGGATCGTATTGAAGGATGTTGATGTTACGCGCCTTCGCACTCACGATCCCAGCGGTCACCGTGCTGGTGAGGTTCATTGGATTGCCCACCGCCAGCACCCACTGGCCCACCTTCACCTCATCGCTATTCCCGAAGGCCAGCGTGGGTAGGTCATCCGCATCGATCTTGATCAACGCGATGTCCGTGCTGGGGTCTCTACCGATCACGGTCGCATCATACTTGCGTTTGTCATTCAGATGTACCTGGATCTTGTCCGCATTCTCCACCACATGGTTATTGGTCACGATGTACCCGTCATCGGTGATGATCACACCGCTACCCGCCCCGCGGACCTGCTGCGGAGCGCGTTGCTGGTAGCCCCAGAAGAAGCTGGACATGGGAGCTTGCTGCACCGTCGCCTGCGTGGTCACGTGTACCACGGCATCAATGCTCTTGGCCGCTGCTTCGGTAAAGTCCGCCGCTTCCACCACGGTGCCACTTGGGCCGGGCAGGTTCACGTAATGCACGGGTGCGGTGGTGCTGTCGGTGGAATTGAGGGATGCCTCGTCCTTGCTGAAACCGTCATGCAGGCCAAGCGCCAAAAGCCCGCCGGCCAATGCCATCCCAAAATACCCGAGTACCCGTTTCATGGTGATGTTGTTGTTGTTCATTTTTCGTTGGACGTTATAGCAACGCAGGGGCCGGAGGCATGTTCATTGTTCCGCTGTTAACATGTGTTGATCACATAAAACCCGCTTTCCTGCGTCGATCGTGGCTTGCGAGTAGCGTGCCAAGGCGATATTTGCTGCCGAAATGGCGATCATTCCTTTTTCCAAGTGGCACGGCACCGGCAACGATTTCATCCTGATGGATGATCGCCAAAGCGTGATGCCTGTTGAGGCAGCACCGCTGGCGCGGCAGCTTTGCCACCGCCATTTCGGCATCGGGAGCGATGGGCTGATCCTGCTTCGCGAGACGAAGGAACCGGGCATGGACTATCACATGGAGTTCCTGAATCCCGATGGAAGCAAGAGTTTCTGCGGGAACGGCAGTCGCTGTGCGTTCGCTTTCCGAAGTGTTCTGGTGAAGGATCGTTCACCGGCCCGATTCACTGCGATCGACGGTGTGCATGAGGCCCGTTGGGTGAACGACGAGGTGGAGATCACCATGCGGGATGTGGGTGCGATCGAGGAACTCGGACCAGCAATGGACCTGGTGAATACCGGCTCACCGCACCTGGTGGTATGGGTGGAGGACCCGGCTGACCTGGACATTATACCCGAGGCGCACGCACATCGCTATAGCACCCGTTTCGCCAAGGAGGGCGTGAACGTCAACTTCGTACGCTGGCAGAACGGACAAGTGGAGATGAGGACCTATGAGCGCGGCGTGGAGGCGGAGACGCTCAGCTGCGGAACCGGTGTTACTGCTGCAGCGCTCAGCGCCATGGCGCGTGGGAAGGGAAGAGCAGCCTGTAAGGTGATCACACCCGGAGGGGAACTGCACGTAAATGCGGAGCGGGAGAACGGCGTGTTCACCAAGGTGCTGTTGCGTGGTCCGGTTTTGGAAGTGTTCCGAGGAACTGTTGAGATCTCCCTATGAAGAAGGTGTTGCTGTATTTGATCCTGATCGCTGCGGTCATCGCCGGCTTTTTCGCATGGAAGCTCTGGAAGGAGGTCTTCGGCCCCGGCTCCCGATTCGCCGAGGAGAAGGTCCTACTGATCCCACGCGGTGCCAACCTGGACCAAGTCCTCGACAGCTTGAAGGCGACCGGTATCATCGCGGATGATCAGGTCTTCCATTGGGTCGCCGAGTTGAAGAAATACGGGGACAAGATCCGCCCCGGACGATACGTGATACCCAGCGGCATGTCCATGAACGAATTGGTGAACAAGCTGCGCAGTGGGGAGCAGGATCCAGTGCGCGTCACCTTCTCCAACATCAAGAACATCCCGCAACTGGCAGGGCAGGTCGCCAAGTACCTGGAGACCGATTCGCTTTCCATGATCAACGCGATCGATGATCCCGCGAACATGAAGCGCTTGGGTTTTACCCGGGCCACCATGATCTCGCTCTTCCTGCCCAACACCTATGAGGTCTGGTGGACGGTAACGCCCAATGACCTGATCGATCGCTTTGCAACCGAGTACAAGAAATTCTGGACCCCGGAACGGCAGGCCCAAGCGCGTGCGTTGGGGCTCTCCCAAAGTGAGGTGAGCACCTTGGCCAGCATCGTGCAGGCCGAGACCGGCAAAGCCGCAGATGCTCCCATGATCGCCAGCGTCTACCTCAACCGCCTTCGTATCGGCATGCCCCTCCAGGCGGACCCGACGTTGAAGTACGCGTTGGGCATGGATACCTTGAACCGCTTGCTGCACGTGGACAAGTTCGTGGATTCGCCTTACAACACCTATACCCACACGGGTCTTCCTCCCGGACCGATCAACCTGCCCGAGGCCCGCTACATCGACGCTGTGCTGCAACCGGCCAAAAGCAACTACCTCTACTTCTGCGCTCGTGAGGACCTCAGCGGTTACAGCAATTTCAGCACTACCTATCAGCAGCACCAGGTGAATGCTCGCCGATATCAGCAGGCGCTGAACAAACGGGGGATCTACCGTTGAGTTAGTTGTCGGTTGTCCGCTGTTAGTTGTCAGGTGTGCTGAGTTCGCGCGCAGTGCCGCTTGGCACATCTGTGTCATCGGCGGTTTTTCCTCTTCATCCCTGGTCTCCCGCATTTCGTAGCGTTCTCATTGCGTCCGATATGTATCGGACCGTTGCGTCGTTGCGGTTCAACCCCACTACCCCCGAATCCCTATTTTCGCGCCCCTTTCCATTCTATCATGACCAAGATCAAGTTCGGCACGGACGGCTGGCGTGCCATCATCGCACAGGAATTCACCGTGGAAAACGTCGCCCGGGTATCCGTGGGCGTAGCCCTGTGGCTGAAGAAGAATTTCCCCGACAACCCCAGTGTGGTCGTTGGACACGATTGCCGCTTCGCCGGTGAACTCTTCGCGGAGGTCACCACGAAAGTGCTGGTGAGCCATGGCATCAAAGTACACTTGGCCAAGGACTTCGTGAGCACCCCGATGGTATCCCTCGGCACCCTGCGTGAAGAGGCCAGCATGGGTGTGGTCATCACTGCCAGCCACAACCCACCGAGCTACAATGGCTACAAGCTGAAAGGTTCGCATGGTGGCCCGCTCATCCCCGAGCAGGTGCAAGAGGTGGAGGACCTGATCCCGGAGGAGCACGGTGTAGACCTGGCCAATGTCGACTTCAACAAGGCCGTGGCCGATGGACTGCTGAAGGCGATCGATCTGGAAGGCATGTACGTGGAGCACGTGGAGAAGAGCTTCGATCTCGCCGCTATCCGCAAGAGCGGCCTGAAGCTCGGTTATGACGCCATGTACGGAGCGGGCCAGAACGTGATCCCGCGCATCCTGCCCGAGGCCACCCTCCTGCACTGTGACTACAACCCGTCCTTCAAGGGGCAGGCGCCGGAGCCGATCCACAAGAACCTGATCGAATTCTCCAAGCTGATCAAAAGCGAAAAACTGGATTGCGGCCTGGCCACCGATGGCGATGCCGACCGCATCGGCCTCTATAATTCCAAGGGCGAGTTCGTGGATTCGCACCACATCATCCTGCTGCTGATCCACTACTTGGTGAAGTACAAGAAGTTCACCGGCAAGGTGGTAGTGGCCACCAGCACCACGCCGAAAGTTGAAAAGATGTGCCAACACTACGGCCTTGAGTACCAAGTGACCAAGATCGGGTTCAAGTGGATCGCGGGGATCATGATCACCGACGATGTGCTGCTGGGCGGGGAGGAGAGCGGTGGCATTGCGATCAAGGGCCACATCCCCGAGCGCGATGGCATCTGGATGGGCCTCACCATCTGGGAGTTCATGGCCAAGAGCGGCAAGAGCCTCGATGACCTCGTGCAAGAGGTCTATGCCATCACGGGGCCGTTCGCCTATGAGCGCAACGACCTGCACATCACCGAGTCACTGAAGCAGGAAGTGCTGAAGGCCTGTGCAGCGGATGAGTACAAGAGCTTCGGGCCATACCAAGTGCGCAAGGTGGACACGCTCGACGGCTACAAGTACTTCTTCGACAACGAGGAATGGCTGATGATCCGCGCCAGCGGAACGGAGCCCGTGCTGCGGCTCTACGCCGGTGGGGCCACCATGGATGATGCCGTAAAGATCCTCACCGCCTGCCGCAAGACCATCGGTGCATAGAACCAAACGGCGCGAAGAACACAAGCGCCATGGCCGATGTTTGCAGGGACCACACCTCTGACGCATGATCCGCAGTGCCGTCAGGCACATCGGTGGCCCTCCTCGCATCCAAGGCATTATCTGCGCCATCTGTGTAATCGGCGGTTATTCTCTTTTCCGCTGGTATCATCCGTGTCTCTCCGATACATATCGGAGCGTGTGACTCCGATATGTATCGGAGCGTGGTTCAATTCGGCAGCCGTCAGCAGGCCGTCAGGCCGCCTCTTCGGAAATCTCCTCACCGCCAAGCATCATCTGCGGTTCAAAACCACCGCGATAGCCGTCCTCAGCGGAGTGATCCTGAGCGCCACGGCCCAAACACCTCCGGACAGCCTTCACACCGGACGTGCCTGGCTCGTTGCCGGCGGCACAGTGGCGTTCACCGCAGGCTCACTGATCGCATTGGACAAGGCGTGGTACCAAGGACATGAGCGTACCGAATTCCACTTCTTCAACGATGGGGATGAATGGTACCAGATGGACAAACTGGGCCATGCCAATAGTGCCTACCAACTGGGCCGCGCGGGCCATGCAGCCTTCCGTTGGGCCGGGTTCAAGCCGGGAACCTCCACATGGCTGGGCGGTTCCGTCGGCCTCATCTACCTCACGGGCATCGAGTATTTGGACGGCTATTCTTCCGAATGGGGCTTCAGCGGCTGGGACATGGCCGCCAATGCAGCGGGTACCGCGCTCTTCATCGGGCAGGAGCTAGGTTGGCACGATCAGCGCATCCTGCTGAAATGGTCCGCGCACCTCACGGATCATGCGCCGCAACGCCCGGATGTGCTCGGCTCCACCGTGTCCGAGCGTTTGCTCAAGGACTACAACGGCACCACGGTCTGGCTCAGCGCCAATCCACATGCGTTCGGCTGGAAGAAGATGCCCGTCTGGCTGAACTTCTCCGCAGGCATGAGCGCGGATGGCATGCTCAACGCACGGGACAACCCCGGCTCGTATCGCCAGTTCCTCTTCGCGCCGGACATCTCCTTCTCACGCATCCCCACGCGCAGCAAGGCCGTGCGCACCTTCCTCTTCCTATTGGATGCCTTGAAGATGCCCGCACCCACCCTCGAGTTCCGCAGCAATGGAGGCGTGAAGGGGCATTGGCTCTACTTCTGAGGAATCGAACCGGTGAACACTGAAGGTCGTTCTTTTCCAAAGAGGATCACGAAAGATCATCACCATGGAAACGAAATTCAAAGTGGGGGACCATGTGAAATGGAACTCCGAAGCAGGACACGTGAGCGGGAAGATTATCAAGGTGCATCACAGCGACTTCCAGTACAAGGGACATACGCATCACGCCAGCAGCGATGATCCGCAATACGAGATCAAGAGCGACAAGACCGATCACATCGCAGCGCACAAAGGCAACGCATTGACCAAGGTGTGAGTGTGAGCTGGCGGGAGTAGCGTACTTGGTTAAAGACCGAGGATATGGACTCCGCGAGGGTCTTGAACAGCGTGGTCATTCAATGTTGGTCACCGTTCCGCGCTTTGGCGGAATGGGGATCAACGGACCTGCGCTTGCCGCAGGCCGCCTTTTGTGTGCTTGTTCCTGGATGAAATGTACAAACCTGCAACAGGAGTTGGCACCGGGACGATGGCGGCTTGCGGCAAGCGCA
>JAHBUL010000003.1 GCA_019638085.1 Flavobacteriales bacterium
GTTTACCTATGTACTTGCGGCATTTACCTATGTACTTACGACGTTTACCTATGTACTTGCCGCGTTTACCTATGTACTTGCGGCGTTTACCTATGTACTTGCGGCATTTACCTATGTACTTACGACGTTTACCTATGTACTTGCGGCATTGTCCTAGGTACTTGCCGCGTTGTTAGAGGTACTTGCGGCGATGTTAGAGGTAATTGCCGCACGGACCGACGCACACGGGGTCACCCACCCACACGAGGCGCATGGCACCCGGAGCGTGAGGCCCCCTGCGTAGGGAGGCTGCCGCACGGTCCGGCCACCTTTCCGGCACCCCTCAGGCAAGCTGCATTTATACCTTATATATAGGGGCATTCAAGGGGAGGGGTGCCCCCCCCTCCGGTAAGGGCACCCCCAAGGGGCCGCTGAAGCGCGTGCAGCAGGCCCTCAACCGGGAAAATCCTTACAAGTGGGTATTGTAAAGCTTCGGGCAGCTCGGGATCTTCGGCCCATGTGCCTCAAGGAGCTCGGGGCTGAACTGCCGATGATGCTCGGCACCCGCCCATTGGTCTTCGCTTGGATACTGTACGACGGGGTGCGCCTCTTCCGCTTGGCCCTGCACCGCAACCACCTCCCGCTGCGCGTACCGATGACCCCCGAAATGAAAGCCCTGCTGGAGCAGGACCGTCGCCAGCGGGGCGAGCGCCGACCCAAGCGCCTGCACCTGGGCCCCTTCATCCGCGAGCCCTACCACTTCTTCAGTGCCAAATTGCCCAACGGCGGCCTCCACCTGCCCCACGGCAACCTGTGCGGCCACCTCGGCGTGGAGCTTTATGTGGATTCCCCCCAGCCGCTCTATCCCTATCCCGTGCTGCTGCACTTCAAAGGCAGCGAACCCCGCCACCATCCCTTCGGCAACCACCTCCGCTGGGTGGCCCATCCGAACTGGACCCTCGCGGAGCAGTGGGCACGGCTGGTCCGCTGGCGCGATGAAAGCCCCTGCGGCTGCTGCCTCCGCGAGCGCTTCAGCTTCGAGGCCTATACCGAGCAGCCGCAAGGCCCGCTCTGGTCGGGTTAGCGTGGGGCGCATTGGCTGTTGGCTTTTGGCTGCATTCAGGCCTCTCGGTGCATTCGGTCAAGCTTGCGGCTGTTGGCTTCTGGCTTACGGCTGCATTCAGGCTTCTCGGTGCATCCGGTCAAACTTGTGGCCCCGGGCGCCGACCGGGGGAGGCTGCATTCAGGCCTCCAAGTGCATTTGGGGTTCAGGCCAGGCCAGCCTGACAACAGACAACGGCTAGCTGACAACTGGACCACGGCCTCCGGCACACCCGGCATTTAGGCCGTTTGGTGCATTCGGTATTCAGGCGCATTCACGCAATTGGTACTTTGTGCGGAAGATGCCCGACAACTGGTCAGGCCACCGGTCCCTTTCGGGCACGCGCCAAGATCCAGTTTCGGGACATCCGGTGCGAAGGTAGGGCGATGGATGCACCGAGATGGAAGTCGAACCGACCTTTTCGTTTTGGTATTGATTTCCATTGCGATGGTGGTCCGAGTGAAATAGCCTGCTTCAACAGTCTTGTGGGAACGTATGATCCTTGTTACTTTCAACGTCGCATGCCGTTCGCAACAGGTCCATGGCACAGTCCTCCGCAGTTGCCCGATGATCCGGAAGAGCTGTGCTTGGTGCTGCTCTTTCATAGGGGCGAGCATCACCGCTACGTGGCCATGCGCTATGCCGATGGATGGACCTATCAGGATGGCCAGGTGATGGAAGCGGGCACATGGGTTTCCCGCTGGGCGTATATCACCAGCAGCGTGGAGCGCCTTAGCGAATTGCCGCCGGTGCAAGAGCTGCCGCCTGAGAGCCGCTTGTTCGTGCACGATGCTTTGACAGCGCCAGAGCAACTGCGCTTCCTATGCACCTACGTGGCCATGCTGAAAAAGGACATTGCCGACCTGCATGCGGAATTGGAAAGCACGAAACATGGATCAGCCATAAGGACATTGCAAGGAGAGCTAAAGTCCCTGGAGAACATGCGGCACTCTCAAGTGGCCAGCAAAGAACGGCGTATCGAGGAGCAACGTGCTGCCCTGGTGGAGATGCACGAACAGATCCAGAAGCTCAAAAGTCAGTTGGCCAAAGCTGAACTTCGCACGCAGGACCTCATCCAGCGGGAAGCGAAGCAACGCAGATCGGCACATACGGAACTGGGCAAGCTGAAGCAGGAGTTGAACCGCTTGCGGATGAAACTGGAGAAGGCTCGTTGAGATCCCGGGGCCCGGAGCTGTGCGTGTGGTGTATGCCTCACAGGCACGAGCGTGACGCTCGCGCCAGAGCGGGGCCAAAAGCCTGAGCCCAAAGCCGAACCGCCGAGGACCAGCCATCGGGATCGGAACGGGCTTGGCCCTGTTATAGAGTGTACCACCTGTTGTTGATAGTCGGTTCCATAAGCGCAGATCCCTTTCGCACCCGATCATAGGTAGCAACGCAGGCAGGCGTGCTTAGGGGGCGGGCCGGAGGCCTAGCAGGCTCGCTCACTCGGCAAAAAGCCGAGCGAGTGCCCGTGTGGGGAGACACGCGAGCGAGTGCAGGGGGGGTCAAGCCCGCCATGACGGAGAACCGGGATGGCGGGGCAAGCCCGCCATGACGGACAATCGCCATGACGGACGGCCCGATGCTCACACGTCGTCACTGCGGGCCCCGACCCGCAGTCCCGGTTACCCAGCAGCACATGCGAGGCCGCGCTCAGGCGATCGGCCTTAATGAGCCGGGATGGCGGGTCAAGCCCGCCATGACGGACAACCGCCATGACGGACGGCACGATGCGCACACGTCGTCACTGCGGGCCCCGACCCGCAGTCCCGGTTCCTCTTCAGTACCAATCCTCACTCAAGTCCTTCCACTCCGGGTTGTGCTCCACCACCAACGCATCCTTCCATGCGCGCTTCCAATTCTTCAATTGCTTTTCGCGGGCAATAGCGACGTCAATGTCGTTGTGCTCTTCGTACCAAACCAGCTTTTCGCAATTGTACCGCGCGGTGAAAGAGGTAGGATACTTGTGCTGCTTGTGTTCCAATACGCGCTTGGGCAGTTCGCTAGTGACACCTGTATACAGCACGCTGTTCCACCGGTTGGCCATCATGTATACCCAGGACTGTTGCATGTAGCGAATGTAAGTTGAGGATGCGTTTCGTCACTGCGGGCCCGACCCGCAGTCCCGGTTACCCCAGCAACACATGCAAGGCCACGCTCAGGCGATCGTCCCTAATGAGCCGGGATGGCGGGTCAAGCCCGCCATGACGGACAATCGCCATGACGGACGGCACGATGCGCACACGCCGTCACTGCGGGCCCCGACCCGCAGTCCCGGTTACCCAGCAACACATGCAAGGCCACGCTCAGTCGATCGGCCTTAATGAGCCGGGATGGCGGGTCAAGCCCGCCATGACGGAGAACCGGGATGGCGGGGCAAGCCCGCCGTGACGGACAACCGCCATGACGGACGGCACGATGCTCACACGTCGTCACTGCGGGACCCATCCGCCACGGACTTCACCATGGGGTCGGAACTCCCGTAGCTCACTATCCGCACGTCCAGCGGAACATTCTTGAACTTCCCAAAAGCTTGTGTGATCGCATCGATGATCCATGCGGGTGGATTGCCGAAGGCACCGCCACCCACCAAGGTGAGGTATACGATGTTCGAGCCGCGCATCTCCATGTTGATCAGCGCCGCGTAGAGCGTGGCTTCATAGGTCGCCTCCAGGATCAAGCGTGCAAATGGCTCCCAGAGGTTGGTTTCCACATGCGAATAGGCCACCGGCAATGCCGAGCAGTAGGCCTGTGAAACGCGTTGCCCGTTGCCCATCAAGGTCACTTCCGTGTCCCATTGCAAACCGATCTTCAGTTTTCCTTTCACCTGTTCCCTGCCGTGCGGGCCCATTGCGTTGAGCCGCTTGCCGATGTGCTGCAATCCCGCTGCATTGGACATCACGTAGCCATTGCTCATTTTCCACAACCCAAGCTCCTTGTTGCCCAGCGCCGCGCCGATCAGGTCCAGGCAATCGATCTGCTCGTCCTTGGTCTGCCCTAGTTGGCCATTCACGGGCACGAAATAGTTCCGGTATGCCGTACCCGCCCCACAGGCGATGGCACACGCAGGCCCTTGCGTCCGGTCGTACATGTAGCGGCCTATGCCTTGCTCCGGAGTCACCTGCGGACTGACCATTTCCAGCAGGTTGAACTGGGAGGCCGCTTGGAACAAGGCATGGCGGCTTCCTTTGATGCAGTGCAGGTCCTGCACATCGCCCACGAATTCACGGATGTGGATGGCATCGGTGAAATCTCCCGGTCGTGGTGCCTTGGCTCGTAATTCTTCCAAGGTCGCTATCTCCAAGGTGCCACATTGGAAGCTGCGCCCGTTCACGTTGGAATGCAGCACTTCACCTTGCAGCACCAAGTTCTCGCGGACCTGTTCGGGTGTTTCTTCCTCGAAGCCGAAGAGTTCTTGGAACCACATGGGTTAGCAGATAGGTTGGACTCCAGTTCTCCGTGACTGCTCCAACGCCGCCCGCAACCGCTGCCAATCCTCCTGCATCAATTCCCACCCGCTACCGTTGTTGGGTTCGGCGCGTTGCCGCCCAACTTGCCCTAACCGCCCCGGATGGTACATGGGAAAAAGCAGGGGACCCTTGGGCTCAAGCGCTATGGGACCTTGCTTGAATAACTCACCGAACGGGAGTTTTAGTAGCGCTACTAATGCGGGGTTGTTGACCAGATAAGCTTTCAACACCGAGCGCGCAGGCACCACACCTAATGTGACGATCACTTCGGGTTCCACAATGTCCACCAGTGGCTTCAAGAACCGCGTTCCACAGTTCGTGATCACCGGGGCCGGGTTGGCCGCATTCATGGCCCCCGGCTTTAAGCAGAGCACGGCGTTGGTAATGAAAATGCCTCTACCGGTGTTCCCGGTGGGTAGGCCAATATCTCGGCCGATCAGCTTGGTGAGCTCTCGCAGGTAAAAGTTGGTGGCGGTAGAATAATCATTGGCCTTGGCCGCATCGGTCAAAGGCTTTGGTTCGATCCGGCCCTTGTCGCGCGCATAGATCTCGTGGTTGCTGAAATCTTGCGCCACGATCATCAGATCGGCATTCAGGTCATTGGCCCAGGTGCTATAGTTACCGATCTGGGCGGTATCAAAACCCAGCTTGGCTTGATTCAAATAACCTGTTTCGGAACAGGCAACGCATTTCTTGCGCTCTACTACGAGGTCTTGATAGTCTGTTTGCTTGGTCATGACCGTGCTTGTATGTGCTTTAGAACACTGGTATTAATGGTTGCGCAAGGTGAAGAGAATATGACTCAGCCGAGTTGAGAGGCCATTCATGCGCACGAAATGCCCCTTCATCTATTTTCAACTCTTTGGGATGTAACCCAGAGCACCTATATCCCGCTTTAAGAGTACCCAAACTCAAATTCAATGACTAAGCGAAAGAAACGAAAGGTACCACGAGAACAGCTTTGCTTACCGTTCAATTCAAGTGAAGGTTCGCTTGATCCTTCGAGCCGTGCGGGTGGCAGACTACAGCCTGAAATTGATGCGCCTTATGTGCTTCCGATCATTCAGGAGCATTCTGAGCCGCCTGTCGTGCATAACCGATTTGGGCAAGAATGGATCTTGGCTCATAGCCAGTGGAATGTGCTTGTGAGATGGGCCTTTGTACGCGTTGTTAAGTGCTTTACACCCACGTTCGCACTGTATCAGATACTTACGATGTTTAAGGGGAACTCTTGAAGCGGCGGACCACCTCAACGAGCCAGTATGACGATAGGACTGCCATGACGGCCGCATGCTGGTTGTCCGGCGTTATGCCGCAGGGTCCCGAGGCGGAGACCCTGCGGGAGTGTGATGACGATAGGACTGCCATGACGGCCGCATGCTGGTTGTCCGGCGTTATGCCGCAGGATCCCGAGGCGGAGACCCTGCGGGAGTGTGAATCTTTTCAGATGGGCTAGAAATGGTCTGAGCTTTGGATCGATTTCTTCTTTCATAACACCCCCACTTCATCCACCTCCTCCATCACCTTCCCCGTTTCCGTCAGCGCCACGATCATCCGCTGGTAGTGCCGGATATCATCGAAAGTAAGTGTGCGACCGTGGCGGTCCTTCAGCCACTTCTGGGCGGGTTGGTAGCCACCGATGTAGAAGTTCCAGGCGACTTCGGGCACGCCATCCAAGTACTGTTCGTCGTTGATCCATACGCGGCCCTTGCCGCCTTTGGTGGCTTCCCAACCAATGCTCTTCTTGCTCATCTTCCGGGTGACCTCGTTGCTGCCTGCGATGGGATAGGTGGTGATGTATTTATCAATGCCCTCCCATTCCAACAGGTGCAGTTGCCGCAGCTTGGCACCGAGTTGCACCAAGGCGCGGAACTTCTTTGCATCGGTGGGGAATGGAATGCGCGGAAAGTCGCTCTTCAGAAATTCCTTGTACTTGTCCCGGTAGGTGGGGCTGTGCAGCACGGCGTAGCAATAGTCCAGTACATCCAGCGGCGTTAGCTCCCTGCCGCTGCCGTGTGCGAAGAGTGCTTCGGGCTTGAAGGTGTAGGTGAGGCCCACGCCTGTGGCCAATTGCTCCACCAGTTTTGCATCCAAGTTGGGCTGTACGCCTTGGGCTACGGCGCTGGTCTGCTTTGTGGTGGCGGGATAGAAGTACAGGGGTGCAATACTCTCTCCACCCTTATTGTCTGACCGAATGTAGCCATCCGCAATCATTTCTTTCGCGATGAAGTAGTACGTCTGTCGAACATCCAGTTGTTGCCTGCGGAATGCCATCCCGATGTTGGGGCCATCCAGAAAATGACGCATAGCTTTTTCCCGTCCCCAATCCACCATGTTGTCGTGGTAGTATATCGATCGCTGATCGAATGGGCGATAGGAGATCGGACGGACAATAGAATGATGGTCGAACTCCGCGATGTTTCGCCGAGCTTCTGGCAGCTTCCAACCGCGGCTATCACCGCGTGCATACTTCCCCTTCATTCCTTCGCCGAAGTACTTCGATCGGATCTCAGTATCTGATTGCCTAGGATCTGAAAAGTCACGGATCCTTGCCTCAAGTGTTTTCGGTTCTATGTCGATTACGAGACCGTCTCGTGCGGTCGTTACTCCATTCGTAAGGACTTGGAAGAGCTCATTCAGCGCCAACCCTTTAGAGTACTCTTCGCGCCCGGATTCATCTTTCGGTTGGAAAAAGAAGTACGGTGCGACACTCGTAATCTGCTTGAACCCGATCCCCGTTCTATTGCTATCAGTGAGGGCCTCATATTTAGTATCTCGCCTGCCGAAGAGGTCTGCATGGTAGACTTTTCCTAGCTGCCCCTTTTTTTTCTGACCAGTGCGCACGAATAGGTTGATGCTCACGCCTGCTTGAATGTCGAACACATTCTCATCCGCTGTTCCATCCGGTGCAACTTCCTTTTTGAGGGAGTTTCCGTGCAAGTCGATCACATAGATCTTGTCGAACGTGTTGAGCAAGTGCCAGCGCATGCCCCGAAAGGTGGGGTTGTCCAGAAAGCTGTGGTTGTTGATATAGGCCAGCACGCCTTCGCCGGTCTTCTCAATGAAATGCTCACCGAAACGGATGAACTTCACGTAGTCGTCTTGTAGCCAGTGCTTCCGCTCACCGAAGTGCTCACCGTCCACATACTTGTAGTCCTCGATCAAGCCGCTGATCCATTCGCCCTTGTTCGTGCTGATGCCGCTGTACGGCGGATTCCCCAGCACCACCATCACGGGCGTATCGCGCTTTACGGCGTTGGCCTCGTTGGCTTCTTGACTCAGCCAACTGGCGAAGAGGGTACCGGTATCGGGGTGCGCTTCCTCCAAGCTGTTGGTGAGGAACACACGCAAGCGCTGCTGTTCGGCACTCAGGTTCTTGGCATTGGGCGTGCCGTGCGGTTGGCCCATGTCGTAGCCGGTATCGCGCAGCACGAGGTCCAGCTTCAAGTGGGCCATGGCATAGCTGGCCATCAGCAGCTCGAAACCATTGAGGCGGGGGATGAGGTGCTGCTCCACGTATTGCGGCCATACGCCTTGCTGCCCTTCGAATTCGCTGTATACCTGCCGCACCACCTCCGCGAGGAAGGTGCCCGTGCCGGTGGCGGGGTCCAACACCTGCACGCGATGCACCGTGCGCTTCTCCTTGCGCTTGCCGGTGCTGGTCCGGTTATCCGTCATTTGCGTATCCACCTCTATCTGGGTGGTGCTGGCATCGGCCAAACCCATCGGCAGGCCGAACTCGGTCTTCAGGATATCGTCCACGGCGCGCACGATGAAGCGCACTACGGCATCGGGCGTGTACCATACGCCGCGGCTCTTGCGCAGCTTCGGGTCGTACTGCGCGAGGAAGTCCTCATAGAAGTGCATGAAGGCATCCTCGCGGCCGCTGCCCTTGCCGAAGCTGCTGAGGAGCTTGTCGATGTTGGTGGCGCGGAAGATGTCCGCCAGCGCATCCACGATCCATTCGATGCGCGTGTCGAGGTCGTTGCCGCTGATGCTGTTGAAGAGCTTACGCAGGAACGGATTGCTCTTGGGGATCAGCTTGGCAGCCTCTTCGCGGCTGAAGCTGTCCGGGCTGGGGTCGTGCAAGCGCGCGGCGAACATTCCGTAGGCGATGGTCTGCGCGTAGAGGTCGGCAAAGGCCTTCGGCGTGATGTCGTGGATCAGGATCACCTTGAAGGCCTCCAACTGCTGGCGCAGGTCGGTGTTCGCTTGGCTTTGTTCATCGCTGCTCACCGCCTGCTCGATCACATCGGCCAGCAGGCGCGCCTTGCCGGCCATCATGCTGGCGAGCTTCTTCGCGCTCGTGATGGTCTGTCCCTGCCACGCCGCGAAGTCCGTGATGAACGCAATGAACTTCTCGAAGTTCGCAGGGATGGGCTTCACCTTGCCGCCGACCACTTCCGCAATGGAAATGCTGGTGGTAGGCTCGCTGTTGCGATAGAAGCGGAACTCCAGGTAGTCCGTGATGATCAAGTTCTCCAACGCACTGCGATAGCGCATGAGCTGCTCCTTCAGGCTCTTGGCATCGAGGTCCACGCCAACGTCCTTCGCTTCGATATAGCCGACGGGGATCTGCCGCTTGGTGAGGATGTAGTCCGGTGCGCCGCATTCGATGCGCACCGGTTCATTGGTAACGGACACTCCCTTGCACAGGTCCGTGAGCAAGCGTTGCAGGTCGCCGCGATAGCTATGCTCGGTGGCGCGGCCGCTGCGGTAGAGCTTATCGACGGCGGCGAGGTATTCGGGGATGGACATGGCTTGCAAGATGCGGAAGAAAAAAAGACGGTAAGGTAACGGGGTAGTGGCGCATGCAAGCGATCGTGGATAAACGCGCGGCGTTGTTGAAAAACGCCCCTAAAGACCACGCGATGCACGGACTAAATTGCATGCTCCGGAATGACGACTAAGCCGTCAGACCAACAAACCATGGTACAGCAACGCAGCAACCTGCGCAAGAGATCTACACAAGAAATTGAGAGAGCGGCCAACATTCTAATGGTGTCGGTGCTTGACGCGCATTTCAGACTAACGAAGAGCGAGCTTCGCCCAAATGAACATCATAACGAACGGGGCATAGACTTCTCGATTGAGGTCCAGCGCACAACTGTGCAGACCACAGAAGGTCTTCCAGACCCTGCCTCAAAACGCACCCTATTCATCCAGAATAAGGGAACAGACAATAAGCTCTATGTTCGAGTACAAGGTCCGAATAAAGGGTTCATTGCATACCCAATTGACAAGCCGGATACGCTGTCATACTTAGCAGAAGATCATGACAACGTTTGCCTGATCACCGTGTGCGACCTAACTAACAAATCTGTCTATTGGTGTCCGATTCAAATTGACTACAACCGGTACGTTGAAGAAATTAATGCTATCAAGAATGGGAGCCGAACCAAGGGGAAGAATGACGGGAGCATACAAATACGCATCGACCCCAAGCGATGCTTATGGAAGAATGGGAAAGCTAAAACTGGTGGCTTGGGGCTTCTTCTGAAAGATGTTGAAGTAAGTGCTCAACTGATTTTCACACGACAACTTCAGGAACGCAACAGATCCCAAATTGGTGAGGATGCTGTAGCGATCGTTGTGGATCATAGTAAGCCACTGCTGGAACAACTCTACCATTACATGATGGAACGCTTTGGTGAACTGCATCACATGCCAAGCGAGTTTTTCACAAGGAGCTATCCGTTCCGACTAAGTGACTCCTTTCATCCATGGCATGATCAGTTCACATTGACGATCGACAATGAAAATCTGGTTGAACTGTTCCAGGCAGTAAAGATTAACGAACTAGGGAAATTGGAGTGCACCGACTCCTCTTGGATAATTGGTGTTACAAAGCCACTGGAAAAGATTCGATACATACTCAGATGTCTGTCGGCCAGCCACGTTTTCTATATCGTTGGACACAAGTCCCGGAAATGGGCGAGAGTGTACTATAACGTTGGCAAGCAGTGTGCCTGTGTTAGATGCCAAATAGAGCGAATGGATTTTCGGGGAGCATTCGATGCGATGTCAGCCGGAGTTGGTAAAACGAACAACCTCCAGCTCATGGCATACTCCCATTACAAGGTGGGGAATTTCATCGAGTCCGCAGAGCTGCTTGAAGTAGCCAATGTGGAGCATGGAAGCAACCATGAATGGTCACAGCATGTTCTCGCTTCATACAGCCTGTCTAAGCTGAGAACACACCTACGTACCAACTACTGGGGTAAGCAGTCGCCTACTGCGCTCATAGAAAGGCTCGCCATGAATGACGTGACTACGATTCGCATGTCCTTGCCAAAGGATAAGAACAGTCGTTTTCATGAGTGGGTGGATAAGGGGCGTTTTCATTCGGAAACGATGTATGAATTATACAAAACCGTATCCAAGATTCGTGACCACTACCACAGCCAGCTTCAAGGCGGTTGGAGCTCGAATGGTGACATTAGCGACCTCATCAAAGAATTCGCCGACTTGGACGAATTCCTGAGCAAGGACTTCGTGTACTTCGATCGCTTTGATGAATACCGTCAAATTGTTGACGTCTTCAGTGAGGGACTTTTCGCGTCCCACGCAATTGGAGGTGAACAGAAGAGTCGATTAGGTCATTTTGATGATTGGCTTATCAAAAAGCTCGCATGGAACAGCGACCCTGGCCGACTCCTGAAACACTTCCATCGCCACCATCTACATGAGATTCAGTATAAGTCATCGGTCTCATCTGGAGAACCATTTGTGGTCGTGTTACTACGAATTCTCGCTGATGCTAAACCAGTGGCCAAAGCATTTAAGAAATTGTTTGGCAAGACCAATACGACTTTTATTCAGCAGTACAACAATTTGGCCAGCAACCTCATCGTATTTGCGGCCATCTCAAATATAAGCCCCGAGGATGTGAATTTAATCGCATCCAAACTACCTGAAACCCTACGATCTAATACGCTGCTCAATCACGGCTTTGTAGAGCAAATTTGGCATTTCATTCAAAGGAAGGGGATGCTCATTGATAAGGAGACACTGAAGGCCTTGTTACTTATCGTTCCCAAGTCCGAAAAGTTGCATCATGGTGACTTGCTCAGTGCTCTATCGAAAGCACTGAGTCCTCATGCCGAAGTAAACCTCTCAAAAATTGAGGTCCAACGCTTCATTGACCTGACCGCCGGAAAATGTCCCCTTTGTATGCATGAGCACCCGATTGAATGGTTAATTCCAATTCACCGCGTTTCTAATGGTGAAGGGAGAAAGCTTCTTGAACAGAGCATTACATCTCGACTAAGAACGAATTTCCGACCAGAACTTTACTATGCAGCTGTTATGCATGATGTCTTGGACCTGGAGAATGACTTCTTCGATTGGTTACTCATAGATGCGCAGCCTGTAGCCGACCAACCTAGTTTTAGAGAGGCAATGTCCGGGGAGAAGGATAAGCGACGGCCCATGTTGGATATGTTCATCAATCTGTGCTTTAAGGAAGGAATCGACTTACGGCACGAGAAATTCTCTGTTTTGCGGGGCTTTGATAGCTATTACGACTGGCTGTTGGATATGAGCGGTTTCAATTATTCCCAATTCAATGTGAAGTGGGTAGCTGCGCATCAGACCGTGCACTATCTTAATGAAATCCGCAAACACGGTATTATCAAAGACATGCTCTCCGAGTACCTAAAGAACCGGCGCGACCCTCAAATGGAAAGAGCCTTTTTTAATTTGTACAGGTCCCAGACAGAGGAGTAGACTTGAACCGGCACCATGGCCCAAAGACTACGCCCAATCCCCAACTCTGGCGCGAGCTTCACCGCTCGTGCACTTCCAGTATCGTTCATCACAAACTTAGGTTGGCTCCGCAAGACACAAAGATGAGTTTCGGTGAAGCTGGCACGAGCACAGGCGCTCGCGCCAGCCAGAGGGCTCGGACATCCTATCTTGTAGCCTCTGAAATAATTCCACTGCAATGATTGATTCGTTCATCCGTACGCCCAAGCCCGACGATTCATATGTCCAACAATTGCTTGACCTACTTGATGCTGAATTTGAACCTATTCTAATTCCTTTACGTGTTGACAGAAGGGCTGTGATGGATGACTGCATTTTGAACGTGCAAAGAATGCAGAAAGAGAAAGGTGGTGCTGTTCAACTTGGATGGCACTTAGCGAAGACGGATCTACTCTATGAAGCGATCTTTCATGCCGTTTGGATAGATAAATCGGGGCAAGCAAGAGACATCACACCTAAGCCTTCGGTATTCAAAAATTCGCACATCATGTTCGTCCCTGATGATCGGATCGTATACGAAGACAAGGTAATCCCATCAAGGCAAGTCAACTATAAAAACAATGGAGTGATAGATGACTTCATTGCGTTCAAATATGCTAAAGAATGTATCGAGTCGACTGGGAAGTATGAAGGGAATTTTCTCCGGATGACTGCTGAGAAGATGTTCCTAGTAAAGAAAACTGAGGGTCATTTGGCTATTCTCAGTGACTATCTCGGGAAGGGGAACAATGAAAATTCGCCATGCCTTTGCAGAAGTGGGCAACTTTATCGTGATTGCCACGGTGCAAAGCGCGATGAAATGCTCGATGACCTAATACAGGCAGGACGACAGTGATGTTTTCCCATTCCCCCGTTGTCGCAAGTGTTCCTCGCGCTCCCAGAGCTTCATCCGGGATGCCGTGGGTCACTTGTGGCCACTATAACCCCCTCAATGCACCGCCCCCGCATCCACCCCCGCCTCCAATGAAGCCTGCAACGCCACGGGCAAGCCATTGAAAAAGTCCAAGCCCGTAACCGCTTCGATCTCGTCCACGCTGGTGCGGTAATCATACCACGGCTGGCTGTTGGCGTACTGGGTATTGGGCATATCCACGGCGATCACGCGGGTATCGCTTGTCACGCGCTGTAGATCGTTATCGCCCACGGGGAGGATGAGCATCACCTTCCACCAGCGCTCCGGCACGGTGATGTTGCCGTTGGCGATGGTATAGGTGGTGCCGCCCTGCGAGCCAGAGCCGCCGCTGCCATATACGCCGGCGTAGATGTAGAGCTCGTAGCCATCATAGGCGAGGTCCCGCGAAAAGCTTTCCATATAGGCCCACGTCTGCTGGTTCAGCACGGGGGCCTGCGGCGCGATGTTGGTCATATAGAAGGTGTGCATATTGTCCCAGTCGGTGGCGGTGCGGTCGCCGCTGGGGCAGAGGTGCCCGCGATCGAAACCGGTATTGGTATAGTTCCACGTGTAGGCCGTGAAGTAGCCGTTGGGCAGCAAGGGGTCCGGCGAGAAGCAATCGCAGCGCGGCACCGGGCCGAGCCACTCACTGCTCAGATGCCAGGCTACCCAGCTGGCGGTGCCCCGGCTGTTGTCATAGGCCAAGCTGAACTGCGGCCTTTCGATGAGGTAGTTGTTGGCGAGCACCACCGAGGCGATGGCCCCGCTAGGGTTGCCCATCGTGAGCGGATCGTTGGGGGCGGGCACCGGCGGCGGCGTGGTGGCAGCGGGCGCGGCAGGCGGTTCGGGTTCTTCTTTCTTGCACCCGGCGCTGAGGAGGGCGAAGGCAACTACGAGGTAGGCTATGCGGGACATGGGGGGCAAGATAGCAGCGTGCCTGCTGCTGAAGGGCCAAGAGACCTTTGCCCCTGGCCTGAAGAGCCTGAATGCCGAAAAACCTGCAATGCCAAATACGGCCACAGACCAAGAGAACCGAAGAGCCTGAAATGCCGAACGACCTGTAGAACCAAATGCACCAAAGAACCTGAAGAGGCCTGTAGCCACCTGCCCCGCTCAACCGAATGCCTGAAGAGCCTGAACAGACCAAGAGGCCTGGAACCGCCTGTGTCAGTTGTCAGTTGTCAGTTGTCAGTTGTCAGTTGTCAGGCTGACCGCGCCTGAATAGCGTTGATCTAAGAGCCTGAAAGCTGAAGAACCGGAGCGCAACGCATCCAACCTCACCCCACCTCCCACGCCACGATCCCCTTGTCATCCCCGGCGGTGATCAACCGGTCGTTCCTCATCCACAGCAGCGCGTTCACCGAGTAGCCATGGCCGCCGGTGTTGCGGTCCATGCGGCGCAGCGGCGCAAAGGTGGCGGCATCCCAGAGCTTCGCAGTTTTGTCGCGACTGGCCGTGGCGCATTGTGTTCCATCGGGACTGAAGGCCACGCGGTAGATGGTGTCCTTGTGCGCCGGGAAGGCTTGCAGGGCCTTGAAGTCGGCATCGGTCCGCCAAAGGCGGAGGTGTCCGTCCTTGCCGCCGCTCACCAGCACGGGCTTGCCCGGGTGCCAGGCCACACAGTTCGCGCCGATAGCATGGCCGGGCAGGGTGAAGCGTTCGTTGAGGTCGGTGGGGTCGAGGATGCGGATGCTGCCATCGCCGCAGGCCACGGCCAGCAGATTGCCGTCGGCATTGAGGGCGAGGCCACGCACCTTATCATCCGTTAGGGGGATCTTGCGCTGGAGCGCGATGCGGTGCTCGCCTTCGCCGCTGGTGGTCCAGATGGAGATGGAGCCATCGCCGCCGGCCACCACCAACCTGCCATCGGGCAGTTGCTGGATGTCGAAGATGCCCTTTACATGTGCGCGTTCCAGCTGCACTTCCTCCCGTTCCACCAGGTCCACCACGTGCAGGCCACCATCTTCATCCCCGATGTAAAGCAGCTCTTCACTGGGGCGGTGGAGGGCGAAAATGGCGCGGTTCACGCGGGCCTCCACAAGGCCTTGGTCGGGGTCGCTCATGTTCCAGCGGACCACGGATCCATCGCCGCTGGCGCTGTGGAAAAGACCGGCCACGGGATCGGGGCAGAGTGCATAGATGGGGCCTTTGTGGCCGATGAAGCGGGTGGTGCCGGGGAAGGTTTTGGAAAGGGGCATGGTGCCAAGGTACTGAGTCGGTGAGTCGGGAGTCTGGAGTCGTGAGTCCGGGGTCTGGAGTCGGTGAGTCTTGAGTCGGTGAGTCTTGAGTCGGGAGTCTGGAGTCGTGGGTCGGGAGTCCGTGCACGGGTCGTTCCCTCAGGGTGTAACCAAAGCCATTCTTGGCCGTCCCACCACAAGGCCGCTGATCGGACCGCTCATGTGATCCTCACCAGCGACTGCGCATCCTTTCGCATCTTGCCACCGAAAACCCATCCCCATGGACCTGATCATCAAAGGACTCAGCAAGACCTACGGCAACGGCGTGAAGGCGCTGGACAACGTGAGCCTCCACATTCCCAAAGGCATGTTCGGCCTGCTTGGCCCCAACGGCGCTGGCAAGAGCACGCTGATGCGCATCCTCGCCACCTTGCAGGAGGCGGATGCCGGCAGCGTGATGCTGGGCGATATCGACGTGCTGAAGCAAAAGGATGAAGTGCGGCGCACGCTGGGCTACTTGCCACAAGAGTTCGGTGTGTACCCCAAGGTGAGCGCCTATGAGATGCTGGATCACATCGCCCTGCTGAAGGGCGTTACCGTGAAGAGCGAGCGCAAGGACCTGGTGGAGGCACTGCTGCAGCGGGTGAACCTGTGGGACCAGAAGAAGCGGCGCCTGAGTGGCTTCAGCGGTGGCATGAAGCAGCGCTTCGGCATTGCACAAAGCCTGATCGGCGAGCCGAAGTTGATCATCGTGGACGAGCCCACTGCCGGCCTCGACCCCGGTGAGCGCAACCGCTTCTACAACCTGCTCACCGAGATCGGCGAGAACGTGGTGGTGATCCTCAGCACGCACATCGTGCAGGACGTGAAGGAGCTGTGCAGCAACATGGCGATCATCCATAAAGGCAAGCTGCTTTTTGCCGGTTCGCCGGATGAATCGCTGCGTGGGATCGATGGAAAGGTGTGGGAGAAGAGCATTGCCAAGAGTGAGCTGGAGGGCTATGCGGCGGGCGGTCAGCTGATCAGCAATCGCTTGGTGGCCGGGCAACCGGTGATCCACCTGTTGAGCGACGTTCCGCCCGGTGCGGGCTTCGTGCTGGTGGAGCCGAGCCTGGAGGACGTCTTCTTCGGAGCCATCAACCGCAGCAACGTTGAAACCGTAACGGCATGACCCGGCAGTTCTTCTTCTTCGAAGTGCGCTATTGGCTGCGGCAGCCCATGGTGTACATCTTCCTGGTGATCCTCGGCCTGCTGCCCTTCTTCGCTATCATTTCAGAGAACGTGCAGATCGGTGGGGGCATCGGCAACGTGTACAAGAACGCTCCGTACGTGGCCTACCAGTTCTACGGGGCCATGTCCTTCCTCGCCATCCTGATGGTCACCGCGTTCGTGAACGGTACGGCGATCCGGGATTTCACCAGCGATACCGCGCAGATCGTCTTCTCCACACCGGTCTCCAAGCGGAGCTACCTGGTGGGCAAATTCCTCGGCAGCACCTTCATCGCTTCGTTGCCGCTCTTGGGCGTCAGCCTCGGTATGGTGCTCGGTAGCTGGTGGCCTTCGGTGGATCCGTTGCGGCTGGGGCCGAACCTGGTGCTTCCGCATCTGGAGGCCTTCATTGTGATCGGCCTGCCGAACATCCTCTTCTCGGCGGCCATCATTTTCGCGGTGGCGGTGCTGGTGCGTTCCACCATGGCCTCCTTCATCACGGCCATTGCGCTCTTCGTGGGCTATTCCGTGGCCGCCAGCTTCATGAGCGACCTGGACAACCAGACACTTGGTGCCATGCTGGATCCCTTCGGTGGCGCCGCTACGGACCTGATCACCAAGTACTGGTCCGTGGAGGACAAGAACACGCGCCTGTTGCCCTTGGATGGCGTGCTGCTTTGGAACCGCTTGCTCTGGATCGGCGTGTCGGTGGTGGTCTTCCTCTTCGGCTACTTCCGCTTCCGCTTCACGGAACGGGCACAAAAGGCCAAACCGCTGGATACCGATGAGCATCTCCCGATTGCGATCACCAGCGTAGCGCTTCCCGCAGTGCAGATCAAGCACGATCGCCGGGCACACAGGCTCCAGTTCCGGACGCTCTTCAAGAACGACTTCCTCGGTATGTTGAAGAGCACGCCCTTCATCATCATCATGACGCTCGGGCTGATCCAGCTCTTCTTCTCCTTGGCTTTCGTCACCAGCATGTACGGCAACACCACCTACCCGGTGACCTACAGCGTGGTGGACATGATGGATGGCTCGCTCACGATCTACCTCTTGATCATCGTGGCGTTCTATGCGGGCCAGCTGATCTGGAAGGAGCGTGATCCGAAGATGGACGGCATCGTGAACGCGCTGCCGATGGCTACACGCACCGGTCTGCTCGCCAAGCTGGCAGCGCTGATCAGCATCGTATTCGTGGTACACCTCTTTGCCACCATGGCGGGCATGGTCACGCAGCTGATCAATGGCTACAGCCGATTACAGCCGGGGGTCTACCTCACGTACTTCATCCTCCCGGGCACGATCAACTTCGCCATCTGGGCGGCCTTGGCCATGTTGGTACACGTGCTGGTGAACAACAAGTACCTCGGCTACTTCGTCTTCATCCTCCTTTTCATCCTGAACATCTTCGGCTGGCAGGCGCTGGACGTGGGTTCCAACCTGGTGCGTTTCAATTCCACCTCGGGCCTCACCTATTCGGACATGAACGGCTTCGGTCCTTTCCTGAAGGGCTGGCTCTTCTTCAAGGGCTACTGGCTGTTGTTCGCTGCACTGCTGATCTACAAATCCTATCTGTTCGTGGTACGCGGGAACGACACCGCTTGGAAGTGGCGGATCCGCAACGCGATGGGGCGGCTGAAGGGCTCGTGGCCGGTGGCCGCGCTCATCGGCGGCGCATGGCTGGTGATGGCGGGTTTCGGCTATTACAACACCAAGGTGCTGAACACCTACACCACCAGCGACGAGCAGGAAGAGCTGCAGGTGCGCTACGAGAAGGATTACAAGAGGTACGAGCACATGCTTCAGCCGCACTACACGGATGTCTCCTACCACATCGACCTCGACCCCGCAGCGCGCGCGATCTCCTACACCGCGGAGATCACCCTTCAGAACAAGGACCGTGTGGCCATGGACACGCTCTACTTCAACGTGCCGCACCGCATGGATGTGCAGATGGACATCCCGGGTGCGGAGCTGGTACTGAACGATACTGCCCTGGACCAACGGATGTACCGCCTTGCCACATCACTGCAGCCGGGCGATAGCATCCATATCACCGTTAAGGGCGGCTGGCGCGCCAAGGGCATACCGAATCGGGTGGAGTTCACCGGCCTGGTGAACAACGGCAGCTTCTTCAACAACATGGACCTGATCCCTTCGATCGGCTACGACCCCGGCGGCGAGATCAACGACCGGGAGAAGCGGCGCAAGCATGGGCTACCGCCCAACGAGCGCATGGCCAAGCTGAGCGATGACCCGGCCCTGCGGATGAACAACTACCTGATGCGGAACAGCGATTGGGTACACGTGCGCACCACCATCGGCACCGCGCCGGACCAGATCGCCGTGGCACCGGGCTCCCTGAAGAAGGAGTGGACGGAGAATGGCAAACGCTGGTTCACCTATGAGCTTGATCATAAGGCATTGAACTTCTATTCGTTCCTGAGCGCCCGCTATGAAGTGGCCCGGGAGATCTGGAAGGATCCCTTGGGCAAGGCACCCGATGTGGAACTGGAGGTCTATTACCAGCAGGAACACGGTGTGAACGTGCCACGGATGCTCAATTCCATGCACAAGTCGCTGGATTACTACACGGCCCACTTCGGTCCATATCAGCAGAAGCAGGCACGGATCGTGGAGTTCCCACGCTACTTCTCCTTTGCGCAAGCATTCCCAGGCACCATGCCGTACAGTGAAAGCATCGGCTTCATCACGGACCTTACGGCGAAGGAGGACATCGACATGGTGTTCTATGTGGTGGCCCACGAAATGGCACACCAGTGGTGGGCGCACCAGGTGATCGGGGCGGTGATGCAGGGCAGCACGCTGCTGAGCGAGAGCATGGCACAATACTCCGCACTGATGGTGATGGAGAAGGAATACGGCAAGGCCCACATGCGGAAGTTCCTGAAGTACGAAGGGGACAAGTACCAGAACGCACGCGGGGCGGAAGCCTTGGGCGAAATGCCGCTGCTGACCGTGGAGAACCAGGGCTACATCCATTACAACAAGGCCAGCGTGGTGCTCTACGGATTGCGCGATTTCCTGGGTGAGGATACCTTGAACACCGCCTTCAGGTCGCTGGTGGATTCATTCGGCTATGCCGATCCGCCCTGGCCCACCTCGCTCGATTGGTACCGCGCCGTGATGCAGGTGACACCGGACAGCCTGAACTACCTGCTGGAGGATGGGATCAAGTACATCACGCTGTATGACAACAAGGTGATCGAAGCGAAGGGGAAGATGAACCCCGACAGCACATGGACCGTGACGATGAAGTTGACAGCCGAGAAGGAGCACGCGGACTCGCTTGGCAAAGGCACACCCATACCCATGGATGATTGGATGGATATCGCCGTGGAACGCTGGCCCAGCTATGGGAAGAACAAGGAGCTGAACGATGTGCCGCTGGTGCAGGAGCGCGTGAAGCTCCACTCCGGCGAGAACAAGCTCACCTTCACTGTTTCAGGTAAGCCTTCGGCGGTGGTGATCGATCCGGACCATCTCTTCTTCGATCGGCATCCGGATGATGACCGCATGCGGGTGGAGTTGGAGGAGAAGGAGTGAGGGGCAGTGATACCTCCTTCACCTTCCTCTTTCGTCATCGCGAGGCTCTGCGACGCGATCCCGTAAAAGAGGGCGTCAGTGTACGCGCCCTCTGGACCATGATCACTAGGCTCCGCAAGATGATCCCGTTACGCTTTGCCCCGGAGCGGGCCCGCGATGACGTGCGGGAATGGCGGCAGGCCTTATCTGCGTCCATCTCCGCCGGCGCTCGCGTGTCGCGAGTGCCTGCGGATCGATCATCTCATCCACAGATCAGCCGATCAGCATCCGTTCGCAGGCGCTTGCGTGTCGCGAGTGCCAGCGAACGCAACGCACATCCGCGGTTTCAACTACCTTCGCCGCGCTGATGATCCCCGTCTTAACAACCGGGGTTAAAAGGGAACCAGGTGCAATTCCTGGGCTTTTCCTGAAGCTGTAAGCCTGAGTACCGAACCGGCACAAAGCCACTGTCAACCGCAAGGAAGATGGGAAGGCGTCGGGGAGGGAGGCGAGCCAGAAGACCTGTCACCGGCATAGTGGATGATCGCTTCCAGGAAAGAAGCGTGCTCCTGTGCCACCGTCCCCTCGGCACAAAAGCACCGGTATTCCTGGAGGTCCTGTAACAAGAAACCTCAACAAGGAATACCATGAAAACAACCGGACACCTTTTCGCTCTTCTCGCTATCGCCGTCGGCACCCCGGCACACGCGCAGTTCAACATCTCTGACGTGCAATACTGGATCGGCGCAGGCGCGGACAGTTCCGTGCTCGTGATCGATTTCCAGGACGGCACCGATGATGCCAGCTACGCCTGGGGCTGGTTGCACAACGGCGGCACCGGCGAGGATATGGTGAACGCGATCGCGGCAGCGGACCCGAACCTCAACGTGGAGATCACCAGCGGATTCCTCAACAGCATCACCTACGGTAGCCATGCAGGGATCGGCGGGTCACCGGATTATTGGTCCACGTGGGATGGCCCGAGCTTGGCTGGATTGGAGACGAGCATGGGCCTCTCAGGAGAGCTCGGCAACGGCGATTGGTTCGGTTGTTCCTACACCGATTTCAATCCCGCATTGAATCCCACGGAACCCATCGCTGCGTTCGATCCCTTCGGCTTCACTGCTGCGGACGTCACATTCTGGGTGGGCACCGGAACGGATACCACCGTGCTGGTGGTGGATTTCCAGGACGGCACGGGTGCCTCCTCCTTTGCATGGGGCTACCTGTACTCGGGCGTGGTAACGGCGGAAACAATGCTGAACGACATCGCTGCTGCCGATCCGGAATTCGCAGTGGTCACCACGGGCGGCTTCCTCGGTGACGTGACCTATGGCGCACATGCGGGCATCGGCGGAAGCCCGAACTACTGGTCCACCTGGAGCGGCACGGACCTGAGCAACTGGAGCATGAACCTGGGCATCGGCACCGAGCTGAGCAACGGCCACCTCTTCGGTTGCTCCTACACCGACTTCAGCCCTGCGCTTCGCCCCGGTACGCCCGTGGCCGCATCCATCACCACCGGCATGCATGAAGCCACTGCTGCGCACGTGCAGGTATGGCCACAGCCCGCCACGGACGCAGTGAACGTGAGCACCACCGCACCGGGCCAACAGCCAGTGGCGATCCATGACCTCACCGGAGCACGCGTGTACCAAGGGCAGACCAGCGGCCTGGTCACCTCCATCGATGTGCGTGGCTTGGCACCGGGCCTTTATGTGTTGCATACCGGCGAGGTGAAGCGCACCATCATAATTCAATAATTGAAAGGGTGGGGAGCGCGCGATGCGGCGTGCTCCCAACGCCCAGCTGAATACCTCATCACCCTCCGATGCGTTCCTGCCTACTGTTCCCGCTGTTCGTCCTGCTTGCCGGGACGCAGGTGCGTGGCCAGCAGACATTGGATACCATCGCGCTACACAATGTGGTGATCGTGGCTCCTCGACTGTCCGACTTCGCATCCGGCCTCAAGACGCAGGCGATCGATAGCGCCACCATGGCCCGCTACCGCTCGGCGGACCTCGGCAACTTGCTGGAGATGGAAAGCCCGATCTTCATCAAGTCCTACGGGCTGGGCAGCTTGGCCACCACTTCCTTTCGCGGCGGCAGCGCCAACCACACGGCGGTGCTATGGAACGGCTTCAACATCGGCAGCCCGATGAACGGGCAGATCGATCTTTCGCTGGTACCCGTGGGCATCGCGGACGAGGTGAGCATCCAATACGGCGGTGCCAGCGCGCTCTGGGGCAGCGGTGCGGTCGGTGGATCGGTGCTATTGAACAGCACGCCCGTTTTCGACAGCGGCCTCACCGTGGATGCCGGTGCTTCGTTCGGCAGCTTCGGCGACCGGCGGCAGCACCTTCACTTTGTGCGCAGCACGCCGAAATGGATCTCGTCCATCAGTCTCTTCAACACGGCTGCACGGAATGATTTTCTCTACTCCAACCCGGAGCTGCTTGGTGCGCCCGAGCAACGGCAGCGCAACGCCGAACTGGCACAATATGGCCTGCTCGCGGAGAACCATTTCCGCATCAACCAATGGCAGCGGTTGAGCCTGCGCTTCTGGTACCAGAACAGCGATCGCAACATTCCCGCCATGCTGGTGCAGGCCAACAGCAGTGCCAAGCAACTGGACCAGAGCTACCGCGCCACCGCGGAATGGCAACGGCTCGGCACCAAGGTGAACAGCTACGTGCGCGCCGCTTACTTCGACGAACGGTTGCAGTGGTACGGCACCAGCACGGACAGCGTGGCAAACAGCCGGTCGCGCACCCTGATCGCCGAAGCGGAAATGCGCATCCGGATCGCCAGCGGGCAACGCATCAACATCGGGCTCAACAACACCTTCGCGGAGGCGCGCTCCGATGGCTTTCCTGAGCGACAGCAACAGAACCGCACGGCACTCATCGCTTCGTACCGGATCAACACCGCCAACGAGCGCTCCAACACCACGCTCTCGCTCCGGCAGGAAATGGTGGCGCAGGAACTCGTACCGTTCACATGGTCATTGGGCGGCGAATACGAGCTGCGGAAATGGCTCACCGCGAAAGCGAACGTGGCGCGTGTGTATCGCATCCCGACCTTCAACGACCTGTACTGGACGCCCGGCGGAAACCCGGACCTGCTGCCGGAAAGCGGCTACAGCGGCGAGGCAGGGCTGGTCGCGAAAGGGCAACTGCGGCCGGGCGTAAAGGCCACCGCCGAGGGCACCTTCTTCCAGCGCACCATGGACAACTGGATCATCTGGCTACCTGCCGGAGCGTACTGGAGTCCGCAGAACATCATGAACGTATGGAGCCGGGGCGTGGAGTTGCGCGGCGAACTGGCATGGCGCATAGGCGGAGCCACCATGAAGCTGGCCGCCATGACCAACTACGTGGTCTCCACCAACCAAACAGCGAAGACGGTGAACGATGCTTCCGTGGACAAGCAGTTGATCTACGTGCCGATCTACAGTGGGCACGGCAAGCTCTCGGTGCGCTACAAGGGCCTGCTCGCCACTTCGGGTGTGAACTATACCGGCTATCGGTACACCAGCACGGACAACCGTGAATACCTCGATCCCTACGTGCTGGTGAACGCATCCGTCTCGTACCGCATGTCTGCAGGCAAGAAGTACGTCGCCGACCTGATGCTGCAGGGCTTCAACCTCTTCGATGCGGACTACCAAGTAATGCTGGGCCGGCCCATGCCACTGCGGAATTTCCAGATCGGCCTCAGCGTGCGATTCAACCAAGCCAATTCAACTCCGGAAGAACAGCCATGATCCGAAACCACTTCCTGGGCAAGGCCTTTCCGCTCGCGCTTTTTCTGTTCGTGCTCGCGACGCTTTCCGCCTGCCGGAAGGACAAGCCGGAGCAACCGGAGGAAACGCCGATCACCATCGGCAACGATCACGGCGTGTACATCACCAACGAAGGCAACTTCCAGTGGGGCAATGCCAAGGTGAGCTACTATGACATCGCCACGGACAACGCGACCGAGGACCTGTACCAGCCCGCCAACGGCGTTGCCCTCGGCGACGTGTGCCAATCGATGGTCCTTTTCAACAACAGGGGGTACGTGGTGGTGAACAACTCGGGCAAAGTGGTAGTGGTGGATCCGAACACCTTCGTTGCCACGGCCACCATCACCGGCTTTACCTCGCCGCGCTACTTCCTGCCGGTGAGCAACGGCAAGGCCTACGCCACCGAGCTGTCCGGTAACGCCGTGCGCGTGGTGGACCTGAACACCCATACCATCACCGGCAGCATCCCTTGCGCGGGCATGACGCAGGAGCTGGTGTTGGCCTACGGCAAGGCGTTCGTCACCAATGAAAGCAAGGCCTACGTGTATGTGATCGATACCGCCACCGATGCGATCACCGACAGTGTGCCGGTGAGCCGAGGCGGAAACTCCATTGTAGAAGATGCCAACGGAAAGCTCTGGGTGGCCTGCACCGGTGGGAGCGGCACGCCCCCGGCACTCTATCGCATCGATCCACAAACGGCGCAAGTGGAGGCCTCGTTTACTTTCTCCAATTCAGCGACGAACCCGTGGCGCTTGCGGATCAACGGCAGCAACGACACGCTGTACTTCCTTCGAGGTGGTGTGTACCGCATGGCCATCACCGATGCTGCGGCGCCCGTGTCGGCGTTCATCCCCACCGACGGCCGCAACCTCTACGGCTTGGGCATCGATCCGAACACCGGCACCCTCTACCTCGCCGATGCCGTGGACTACGTGCAGCGCGGCGTGATCTACCGCTACCGGCCCGATGGCACGTTGCTGGGCACCTTCCACGCGGGCATCATTCCGGGGAGCTTTTGCTTTCGGTGAGGTGACGGGTGAATGGTCGTTGGTGAATAGTGAATGGATGAGAACCGCAGGTTCCGGTGTACGTCGGACCCAATTACGAGCCACCAATCACGAGCCACCAATCACCAGCCACCAGCCACCAATCACCAATCTTTCACTCGTTCCTTCATTTCGACCGTCCATAGCTTTGCACTCCCTCCTGCGCATCACTTCCATGGATAGCCTAATGCGGCAACATTGATGCTGACGGAGATTCGACTTCCATGGCCAACAAGCCTTACGCCTCCTCCCCGAACTTCGAGAACGGCAAGTTCCAGAACCTGCTGCCCACCAGCATGTCGATGTCCGCCAAGGACATGATGAAGACGATCGCGGGGTTCATTGCCGGAGGCGAGGGGCGCGCACCGAAGGAGAAGATCCACGTGCGGCATCCGGACCCGAAGGTGATCGCTTCGCCCAATGGGAGCACCCGCTTGGTCTGGTTCGGGCACTCGGCATTCCTGTTCCAGATCGACGGCTTGAACCTGCTGATCGATCCCATGTTCGGCTCCACACCGGCGCCCTATCCGTGGATGGGCCGGTCGCGCTTTACTGACGGATTGCCCATCGCCATCGCCGACCTGCCGCAGATCGATGCCATCCTGCTCTCGCACGATCATTACGACCACTTGGACTATCGCTCAATCTTGGCGCTGAAGGCGAAGACAAAGGAATTCTTCGTGCCCTTGGGGGTGGGCATGCATCTGCGTTCATGGGGGATCGAGCCTTCGCGCATCCACGAGCTGGACTGGTGGGATGAGACCGGACTTGCGCACTTGCATCTCGCGTTGACACCGGCACGCCACTTCTCCGGCCGCGGGCTTACGGACCGCTTCTCCACGCTCTGGGGCGGCTGGGTGATCCAAGGGAAAAGGGACAACATCTACTTCAGCGCGGACAGCGGCTACGGTCCGCACTTCGCACAGATCGGTGCCAAGTACGGACCGTTCGACTTTGCGATGATCGAGTGCGGCCAGTACAACGAGAAGTGGGCCGACATCCACATGATGCCGGAGCAATCCGCTCAAGCCGCACTGGACGTGCGAGCGAGAGTGATGATGCCGATCCACTGGGGCAGCTTCGTACTGGCCATGCACACGTGGACCGATCCGGTGGAGCGCGTGACGAAAAGTGCGGATCAGCTGCAGGTGCCGATCATCACACCGCGCATTGGCGACGTGATCGCGCTGGATTCCTTAGGAGCTTTCCACGAGCGGTGGTGGCGGGAGTAGTGCGCAGTTAGCATTCAAAGAAGGAGCGAAGTTGTTCGGGTGGATCGAAAGCGCCCGGAGCTATTCTCCATCATTCGCAATACCTTGCGATGGCCTCGATGGCTCCTGCCGAGCTCCGCCACCCAAACCCCTCGTGCCGATGACCCCTTTTTTACGCAGTGTCCTTCTGATCGTTCTGGTTGCCATCACCAGCGCATTCACCTTCGCGCAGAACGGCGAAAGCGCCGTACGGTACTGGATGCAGGAGCATTATGCCGAACATGGCCTCACGAAAAAGGATGCGGCGGATTGGCGCATCACCGACCAGTCCACGGATAAGCGCGGCATCACCTACCTGTACATCCGCCAGGAAGCGAACGGGTTACCGGTACACGGAGCCGTGGCCAACTTCGCGCTGAAGAACGGCGCGGTGATCAGCTTCGGGAACCGGCTCCAAGCCGATGTTTCCGGCAGGGTGGGTTCTTCATCGCCCGGCATGCATGTGGCGGATGCGGTGCGCTCGGCAGCACGCCAGCTGGGTCTTACCGCGACAGATGTGCGTGTGACGGAACGAATTTCGCACACTGAACTAGTGCTTGGCCCCAGCGGTATTTCCCGCGATCCCATTCCTGCGGAACTGGTCTATCAAGTAGTGGATGAAGGAGCGATCCCCTTGGCGTGGGACCTGGTGATCCGTGAGCTCGGCGGCGAACATTGGTGGCATGTAGCGGTGGATGCACAAAGCGGCAAGATCCTCCGTCAGATCGATTGGATCGTAAGCTGCACCGTACCCGCGGGCTTGGGCCGGCCGGGATACAATGCGGCGGTGGACCTGGTGCAGGCCGCGCCGCCGGTGCCCGCTGCGGCAGCCATGCCCCCGCCCGATGGTTCCGGCTATCGCGTGTTCCCGTTCCCTACGGAAAGTCCCGGCCATGGCCCGCACATTCTGGTGAATGATCCCGCGGACCCGGTGGCTTCGCCCTATGGCTGGCACGATACCGACGGCATGCCCGGCGCGGAATACACCATCACCCGAGGTAACAACGTGTACGCTGGTGAAGACTGGGCCGACACGGACGTGATCGGCTACAGTCCGGATGGTGGCAACGGCCTGAACTTCGATTTCCCGTACACACCTCCGCAGGATCCGGATGATTACATCGATGCGGCCATCACCAACTTGTTCTACACCTGCAACGTGCTGCACGACGTGTGGTACCACTACGGCTTCGATGAGGAGAGCGGGAACTTCCAGCAGACCAACTACACGGGTACCGGTCTCGGCGGGGATGCGGTCTATGCACAGGCACAGGATGGCAGCGGTACCAACAACGCCAACTTCGGCACGCCGGAGGACGGATCTCCCGGGGCGATGCAGATGTACCTGTGGCGTACCACGGAGGCCGATTCCTTCATCGTGAACAGCCCCATGGCGATCGCGGGTGATTATACCATCGAGGTGGGAGGTTTCGGGCCTACGCTAACGTCCGCCGGCATTACGGCCGACCTGATGCTGGTGCAGGATGATACCGCCCCGGCAACTGATGGCTGCGAGACCATCGTGAATGCGGCGGCCTTGTCCGGCAAGATCGCCGTGGTGGATCGCGGGACTTGCACCTTCGTCAGCAAAGTACTGGCGTTGGAAGCTGCTGGCGCCATCGCCGTGATCGTGGTGAACAATGTGGGCGGAGCACCGATCACCATGGGCGGCACCGATCCCGGCGGCATCACCATTCCGTCCGTCATGGTATCCATGGCCAACGGGCAGACCATCAAGAACGCCATGGTGAACGGGGCGGTGAACGGCACGCTGAAAGGAGCCGGCCTGGAGAGCTTGCGCGATAGCGACTTCGACAATGGCATCATTGCGCACGAGTATGGCCATGGGGTCTCCAACCGCCTGACCGGTGGCCCGAACAATGTGGACTGCCTCGGGAACGATGAACAGATGGGTGAGGGCTGGAGCGATTGGATGGGTATGGTGCTCACCATGCAAGCAGGCGACCTTTCGCAAACAGGCCGCGGCGTGGGCACCTTCGTGAAGGCTGAGGGGCCCGACGGCCCGGGCATCCGGCCGGCGCCCTATTCCACTGACATGGCGGTGAACCCGTACACCTACGGCATCACCAACACCAGTGGATTCCAAGGCGTGCATGCACGTGGCTTTGTATGGGCAACCATGCTCTGGGACCTCACATGGGACCTGGTGGACGAGGAAGGCTTCGACCCGAACATGTACACCGGTACCGGCGGCAACAACACCGCCATGCGCTTGGTGATGGATGGCCTGAAGCTGCAACCCTGCGAACCGGGCTTCGTGGATGGACGCGATGCGATCCTGCTGGCCGATGAACTGAACTACGGTGGTGTACACGGCTGCCTCATCTGGAAAGCCTTCGCCCGCCGCGGCCTCGGGTACAGTTCAAGCCAAGGCAATTCCCTCTCCTCGAACGATCAGGTGGAGGCCTTTGACATTCCGGCGGCCTGCCTCTCGGTGGGCGTTCAGGAGGTCACGCAACGCCCTAACGGTTTCATCGTTGCGCCCGGTCCGGGTTCCGCGCAGATGCAGCTGATGTTGGGTTCCGAGCTGGGCACGGATGCCACGGTCAGGTTGATCGGCATGGACGGCCGTTTGCTGCGCGAAGTGCGGATGCCGCGCGGGAGCACAACACTAACGCTCGACATGAGCAGCTTGGCACATGCGGCCTACATCGTGGAACTGGCTGCGGAGAATGCACGCCCGGAACGCAAGCGCTTCGTGTACTGAATCACCGGATGGTGGTCCGGATGCTCAGGTCTTGAAGCGCACAAAGAGCCGCCCGAAGTTCGTGCTGTCCTTATCGATGCGGTGGAAGAGCTTCTTCACCTCCGGTTGCTGCAGGTAGCGGATCACCTTCTTCTTCAGCTGGCCACTGCCCTTGCCGGGGATGATCTCCAAGAGCGGGATCCGGCGATCCACGCAATGCTGCATGGCCTCATCCAGAGCCCGGTCTATCTGGATGCCCTTGTTGAAGATCTCGTGCAGGTCCAGCTTGTGCTTGGCCATGTGGGGCGGGGTTGATCGGGCACAAGATGCGGATGCTTTTCAACAGCATCTGCGGGACGAGCGCTACGTTCAAGGGACTATGGAAATACGTTCGGTCGGGCCTTTTCAATACAGGCCGATCAACTACTTCCGGCTGCTCTTCACCCGTATCGGCTGCAGCTTGCCTGTGCCAATGGCCAAAAGCGTGATGAAGAGGAGGTAGAGGCCCACGAAGCCGGCATGCACGCTTTGGATGCCGATCACCAGTGCCATAAAGATGTGCAACAACGCTGTAACGACCAGTCCGACCGAACCGATCACGTAGAAGGGTGGGAGCTTGTTCATGGAACACAAGGTACGACAATTCCACGTGAGGGAGGATTTCGTGTACTCCAAATGCCGGGGTGATTGCTGGCCGGCAGGACCGGGATAATGGGGTCACTGCATTCGATCGCGTATCTCAATGTGGGCTCTCGCTCGGCTTTTTGCCGAGCCTGCATGCCGTAGGGATGTGAGCGCATTCTAAGGCCTCCGGCCTGTCGCAGAACGGTTATTGTTCTGCGTTCAAAACACATGTGTGATCAAGCGTCTTCGGATGGTGTTGAAAAATTCATCCATGCTTCATCAGGAACCCTTGTTCCCCTGGGGGAGAAAATGGTGCAGTGCCAGTTTGCCTTGTTCTGGCTCTCGTCCAATTGCCCAATGATCAGCAGGTATTCCGTTTCCTCAAACTCCGGGCATTTGTGCCAAGCGGCTTCCAACATGTCCTTGAGTTGCTTGCGGGTTTCGTCGATGTGATTCTGGCTTACTCCGTTGGAATCGGCATCCGAGGTGTAAGTAATGAGCACCTTCAGCCTGCTTCGCAGCAGGATCAGTTTCTCCATTTCCTGCCAACTTATTCCACAGCTACTTTCCTGTTCGATCAAAATCTCGGGTATTATCGGATGGAAGCGGCTATCCCATTCAACTTGGTCGTTTGCCTGCCAAGAATAGGGCCTCCGGATATTCTCTTTTCTGGCGATCACGAGATCGACGTGCTTGAACTCTTTCTGGCAGCGCCAGCCGGGGCCTAGTTCAGCCAATAGGAATTTGCCTAACGGGCTATTGCCTTCGTTTTTACTTTCATTTTCACTTTCAATTTCTGTTGGTGTTGGGGGGCGATAAGGCACAGCACATGCGTAACCGATGGTCCTGCCCGTCCATTCCTTGTTCTTGTACCATGCCTGCTGCCAGATTTCTTTCCCCACAAGGAACTTCTCCTGTCCGACGAACTCCTTCCACACCTCAATGAATTTCTCCGCTTTCATGCTTCAGTCAAATTGAGGGTTCCAATGTATTGAGTTTCTTCAGCAGGGTTCAGCAGTTCCTCCAGCTCGCGCATGTTCAGCGAACCTTTTGCTCGCAGGCGCTCCACGCAACGGTCGAAGAGTTCTTGCTGCCCTTCCAAGGTGGCGATCGCCATGTCTTCGGCAGCTTCCATCCATTCGCGGGCTTGCCTATCCACCGCCGCCTGTGCCGTGCGAATACCTCCGATAGAATCTGCCGAGGGATGCTCCGCGAAATACAGCGGCATGCCGCCCATGCCGTGGTTCTTTACCATGTTCAGTGCGAAATCCGTGGCCTGTTGGATGTCCCTTGTGCTACCGGTAGACACGCCATCAGCCCCGAAGTGAATCCGCTCGGCGACCCATCCGCCCAACAGGCTCGCCAGTTCCGGAATGATCTCCGAACGCAGGCGTGGCATCTTGGGGCGACGGTCCCAAGCCACGAAGCCGACCACCTGCGGGTCCCGTGTGCGGGCGCAGACCTGCAAGGGTTTTTTGCCGCAGAGCAGCACACCGCAGAGGAGGTGGCCCACCTCATGCACAGCGGTCCGCGTGATCTGGTTTTCTCCCGTGTCGTGCGGTTCGTGGCGGATCACGGGTAATGGAAGTACGGCATCGTGTTCCTTGCCATCCACGGTAAGGCGGGCCACGTAGCGGCCATCGGTAATGCCGAACGCAATGCTTGATGCAGCTTCCGCACTAGGCAGGTCCATGGTTTGGGAAAGCAGCAGAGGCACGGTGTTCTGGACGGCTTGCACTACGGGCCGCGCTCCCAGCACGGCGATGGCGGAAGTGCTGCGCAGATGGTCTACCAGCGCGGCATCCACGGTGATGGTGCGATCACAATGTGCCGAGAGCTTGTCGGTGAGTTCGGTCACTGTGGACTGAACTATCGCATCAACCGTGGCTTTTCCGATCGGCGGAAATACAACGTGCGATGCGCCTAATCTTCCTACCTGTTCGATGCGGAATAGCTCCGTCAATGCATTCTGCACACCGGCCAGACCGATGTCGCGGTGGCGGTGCAGAAGCACATCGGGATCCAACTCTGCCAGTGCTTCCTTTTCGGAAGTGTAGAGTTCGTCCAGGTTGCCGGATAAGATCACGAGCATCCTACTGGCATCCACCACCCGTGCGGTCAAAGCTTTGCGGAGCAGCTCATCTATCCAAAGAAGGATCCCGTCCCCGGACAAGATGGACAGCCGCTGTTCGAGTTCAATGAGCGATGGCTGTGGTTGATGGTGCAAGTGCCGGAACTGTTCCAACGTATTTGGGGATACGGCGTAACCTGCACTCCCTGGGCGAGATGATCCGGCTTCCATCACTTCGTTGTATTTCTCCTGTCCTTCTACAACACGGCCATTACGGATCCGCACGCCTGCCGCCAACGCACGAATGAGCCGATCTTTGAAATAGACCAGCTCCATTTCATTGCCGAAGTGCGGCCAAGTGACGATGCGACCTGAATCCAAGAGTTCCCATAATTCGCGAAGCGCGGTTGGTTCCTCGGTCTCAACACCATTTTTCTTTGTGCGGGCATGTTGAAATTCATCTACAACAAGTATGAACGGGGTGCCTGTCTGGAGCTTCTCGATACGGTCTTTGAAACAGCTAAGCCAGTAGCTGTCTCGGCATTCCCCGGCATCGAGCCAGTAGGTGCGGTCCTCCAATCCTGCAGCGCGTACCATGGAACGGATCAAGCTGCTTTTTCCTGTGCCGGTCATGCCCCAGAGGCCGATGACTTGCGGGCGGGACTGGGTTTCGGCGAAGCGGTACCATGGCGCGAAGGCATCGAGCAAGCGCTGGATCTCCGCATCGATGCCGAAGTGATCGGTGCGTAGCCGATCGAACAGTCCGTTGAGGTTGGCGGTGCGATCGGCGAGGCTGGCGGGTATGGGTGAAGTGTGCATACCGCAAGATTCAGACACCACCATGACAAAACATGTCGTGGTATGGAAATGCGGTCACTATCCGTACTGCTGGGCGGCTTCCAAGTGCGCCAGCTTGATCGCCTTGGCCAAGTATTTCGGCTCCATTACGCGCACTGCATTGCCCAAGGCGAGGATGATCTGACGCAGCTCGAAGTTGGCCATGACGAACAGCGAGATAGTGGCTCCGTCCTCGTCCTCTTGTTCCACCTGTTGGGAAGGATGCAGCGGCAGCGCCTTCGCGTATGGCGCCTGCATCGCATTGAAGCGCAGCACGATCCGCTCGGGCACTTCTGGGCTGGTGTCCACGCCGATCGTTTGGTCGTACAGTTCGGCGATCTTCCCATCGTGCCGTTTGAAGCGCTTGGCCAGCACGGTGATCTCTTTGATGCGGTCCAGGCCAAGTGCGATGGGGCGCACATGCTCCGCGCTCGGCCCAAGCACATACCAACGGCCACGGTATTCTTTGAGCAAATGCGGCTGGATCCGGAAAGCCTTGGCGGCATCCGCATAGAATTTCTGGTACAGCACCTTCACCTCCCTCCGTTCGCGGATAGCGCGCAGCAGTGGCGCGATGTGCTTGATGCCGCGCAAGCGCCCCAGCTCCTCGAAGTGGATGCAACGTCGCAACTCACCGAGCCCTTGGCCACCATCGCGCACCAGTTCCAGCAGTTGGGCGCGCTCCAGCAGTTGCATCAGACCCGGCAGGTCCTCTTCATCTCCGGTGATGCGGTAGGTGTTGCGGCTTCGGTCGTACACGGTATCCACACCGAATTCGTCGCGCAGTTCGGCGAGGTCGCGTTGTATGGTGCGTTTGTTCAGCTCGAAGCCTTGGTCCGTCAAGTGCTCGCTCAACTCCGCGAGCGTTGGGGCGTGCTGGAGCCGCTCCAGGATGAGCAGGTAGCGTTTGAGCTTTCCTTGTTGGGACATGGGGGGCGATCAGACGATCAGATGATCAGATTTTCGGGACTATCATCGTCGGTTCAGCCAGCAAGAACACATTGTAGAATGACCACTGGATCACATCACCCGGCCTCATCCGCCGTAGTTTGGGTCCGCTCCTTCACTACCAGCTCGTTGATGTCGGGTTCATATTCGCTGTATGCGGTAGTGCCGAAAAGGTTGGCTGCGGCCAGCAGTTCTTCGTCACGTTCCGCCAAAGTGCCTTCCGGTCCGGAACGCAAAACGTCCAACAATCGCTTCAACTTCGTCAACACCTTAGCATCGTCTGTGCCAACCAATTGCTGGTCCAGTGTGAGCTTGAGGGCTTGGATGTTCATGGCAGGATGGCTTTTGCGAAGTTAAGGGTTCGCCGACAGAAGTAGTAAGCGGTGGTTATCCGGTTGTAACCGCGATCTCCGCCCGGATTGCAAGCGGCAGCCCGGCGCAGGAGCTTGGCATCAGTACCGTACCGCAGGCATAGTTTCGAACACGGCCCCCATTCCTTATCTTTATGCCATGGCTACGAAGAGCACTTCCGCAGGATCACCGCGCAAGGCAGCCAAGGCTCCACTTACGAGCAAGACCTTGCGCCGAGTTTCCGAATCTGCCACCAAGGCTGCAAGCCGATCGGCCTTTGATGAGGTTGATGAATTGCTGGTTGTAAAGGAGGGTTGGTTGGTGAAGGTGGACAAGAAGGGGAAAGTCATTAGCCGGGTGAAGCGGATCAAACTCCCCGCAGCATAACCCGACATGGCGGGGCCGTTGCGCTTGAGGGTCTTCGCTGGGCCGAACGGGTCCGGCAAGACAACCATTATCGACGCAGTGCGAAAGGCGCGCGTGAACGGCAAACCGGTGGATTTTGGCGTTTACATCAATGCGGATGAGATCGCAAAAGCATTGACGAAGGGATATGATCTCTCTCCCTTTGAACTGGATACGGGTAAGGTGGTGTTCTTGGTCTTTGCGGAAGGCTCGGGCTTGGTGAACAAGCACCTGTCCTTGGAAATGCTAAGCTCGGGTTTGATATGGAAGAATGATAAGGTCCGTTCCAAGCCGGGATTGCCCAAGGATCGAGTAGCGCAACTGATCGCGCAATTCTTGTACGATGAATTGCTAAAAGCCAAACGCAAGTTCTCATTCGAAACGGTGTTCAGTCACCCTGGAAAGTTGGAATTGATGAAGCGTGCGAAGGCGCTTGGCTACAAAGTCTATTTGTATTTTATTTCAACCGAGGACGCTACGATCAATGTGCAACGCGTAAAGGAGATCCGTGTGAAGCAAGGTGGACACGATGTGCCTACGGATAAGATCATTAGCCGCTACGATCGGACCATGGCTCACCTGAATGAGGCGATGGCCATCGCGTATCACGCGTACGTCTGGGACAATTCGAAACAAGGTGCGAGTACCTTGTTCTGCGAAATGAAACGGCCGGAATCCGGAATCGTCTGGAGCATACAAGCTGAACAGGTGCCTATCTGGTTCATGGAGCATTTCCTGTCGAAACATCCGGATGATTCTTATTTGGCAGATGTTTACGTGGACGCTATGAACCATTACATGGGGTTGTACGATCAGCAATGACCCAGCGGTGATCTCCGCCCGGGATGGGAGCGGCGGCTCGACGCAGACATCCTCACTTTCCTCCTCCCTTTATCTTGCGAACCAAAGATCTAGCGCATGCATATCGGTAAGATCCTTCTTGCCATTCTTGTTTTGCTAACCGGCGGAAGCGAGGCGGCGAACATGTGGAGGGAAACGAGGGATCCACTGTCGCTTGCCATTGCGGTCTTACTGATCACTTTGCTTTGCGGGCTCTTGTTGAGGAGCGCTTTTAGACGACGTGATCCATCGTTCTCACTTTCCAAAGGGTCAAAGGTGGTCTGGACGGTGATCGGAGTCGTGGCTGCCATGAGCATCCTCGGGCAACTGATCGAGTTCGTCACTTCGATACCGAGGTCCACCGAGTATGTGGTTGAGGTGAATGGCCTGCGGATCCCCATTGATGATTGCGTAAACGGGTCTGCCAATATGTTCTCAACGAAGGAGGAACAAATCTCCTTCTGCACATGCATGGCAACGAAGTTGGCTAGTTCCAACGTATTGACAGAGTACGAGAGGACCAGTCTCACGGCAGGACGGATGACTCAGTTAGTTCAGAAGTTGAAGAACGATCCCTCTTTCGATATGGTCTCACTTTCCGAATGCATGGCGGAAAGCGAAGGGGCTAAATGGACGGAGGGCATGGTGGAACAGGTTAAGAAGGACTGCATCACTAAAATGGGGAAGGAAGGCTCCGACAAGGAGTACGATCCGGAGCAGTTCTGCGATTGTTTGGTGAATAAGGTGGCTCAATATCCTCCCTCGATCATTGCATCCGGTGATTCCGTGCTCGTGAAGTTTCAAGAAGAATGCGGCGTGTTGAGCAAAAGGTGATGCGACCTTTCCGCCATAGTTTTCATCATTCTGTGCAAGGTGCTTGACCCTGATCTCCGCCCGTGATGGTAGCGGCGGCTGGCCGAAAGCCGGGCCGTGCGGCACCATGGAGCGAGGAGGCCCGACGATAGGAGGGACCCCGGAGCCCCGGTGACGCGAGCCCGGACGAGGACACCACAGCGGACAGCCCATTCGGCGGCCCCATTCACCAGCAACTGATCACCAGTCACCGGCATTCGCTCCCGGACCGGTATTTTCGCGCCTCACCTACGCACCCGCTTCGGCGAGCAAAGCATGTCCCATCCCGTTATCAAGCCCTACGTCCCTAAGCACAAGATCCGCATCGTCACCGCAGCTTCGCTGTTCGATGGCCACGATGTCTCCATCAACATCATGCGGCGCATCCTCCAGAGTTCTGGCGCGGAGGTGATCCATTTGGGGCACGACCGCAGCGTGGAGGAGGTGGTGAACACCGCGATCCAAGAGGATGCGCAGGCGATCGCGATGACCAGCTACCAGGGCGGGCACATGGAGTACTTCAAGTACATGTTCGACCTGCTGAAGGAGAAGGGCGCGGGGCACATCAAGATCTTCGGTGGGGGCGGAGGGACCATCCTGCCGGAGGAGATCGAGGAGCTGGAGGCCTACGGCATCACGCGTTTGTACCATCCCGATGATGGCCGTGCGATGGGGCTGCAGGGCATGATCAACGATATGCTGGAGCGCTGCGACGTGGACCACAGCGATGCGTTGCATGGGGAGGTGAAGGAGCTTTCCACTACCAACTGGCCGGCCATTGCGCGCTTGATCAGTTCGGCGGAGAACCATCCGGAGGTGTTTGAGAAGGTGGCCGATGCGGTGCATAAGAAGGCCGCCGCGAGCACCGCGCCGATCCTGGGCATCACCGGCACGGGCGGGGCGGGCAAGAGCAGCATGGTGGATGAATTGATCCGCCGTTTTCTGCTGGACCAGAAGGACAAGACCATCGCCATCGTGAGCGTGGACCCGAGCAAGCGCAAGACCGGCGGGGCGTTGCTCGGCGACCGCATCCGGATGAACAGCATTCGCGGCGAGCGCGTGTACATGCGCAGTATGGCCACGCGCCAGAGCAACCTCGCGCTGAGCAAGCAGGTGAGGGAGGCCATCCTGGTGCTGAAGGCGGCGGGCTTCGACCTCATCATCATCGAGACCAGCGGCATCGGCCAGAGTGATACCGAGATCCTCGACCACAGCGACGTATCGCTCTACATCATGACGCCCGAGTTCGGCGCGGCCACGCAGTTGGAAAAGATCGACATGCTCGACTTCGCTGATGTGGTAGCGATCAACAAGTTCGACAAGCGGGGCGCGCTGGATGCCTTGCGTGACGTGAAGAAGCAGTACAAGCGCAACCACCAGCTCTGGGACGCGAAGGACGAGGACCTGCCCGTGGTGGGCACCATCGCCAGCCAGTTCAACGACCCCGGCACCAACACGCTGTACGAGCGGCTGATGCGCAAGATCAAGGAGAAGACCGGCACGGACTTCCACAGCACCTTCCACGGTCACGACGAGATGAGCGAGAAGGTGTGGATCATTCCGCCGGCGAAGAGCCGCTACCTCAGCGAGATCTCTGAGAGCAACCGGAGGTATGATGCGAAGGCGGATGCCCAAGCGGAGATCGCGGATCAGCTGTATGGCTTGTACAGTGCGGTGCTGACGTTCGGTGGACCGGACCTGCTTTCCGCTGAAGGAGTTGACGAGTTACGAGTTAGCGGGTTACGTGTTGCGGACGTCGGGCAACCCGCAACCCGTCAACCCGTCAACTCGCAACGGGGCTCCGAGATCGCTTCACTGACCAAGAAATTCGAAGAACTCAAGAAAGATCTCGACCCGCACCTCTGGGAGATGCTCACCGGCTGGAAGTCCGAGGAAGCGCGCTACAGCGGCGAGTTCTACACCTACACCGTGCGCGGCAAGGAGATCAAGGTGCCCAACCATTCAGAGAGCCTCGCGCATTTGAAGATCCCGAAAGTGGCACTGCCGAAATTCCGCAGCTGGGGAGACAAGGTGCGTTGGGCGATGCAGGAGAACACGCCCGGCTTTTTCCCTTACACCGCAGGCATCTATCCCTTCAAGCGCACCGGCGAAGATCCCGCGCGGATGTTCGCCGGCGAGGGCGGACCGGAGCGCACCAACAAACGCTTCCACTACGTGAGCCATGGCCTGCCCGCCAAGCGCCTCAGCACCGCCTTCGATAGCGTAACGCTCTACGGCCACGATCCCGGTCGTCGCCCCGACATCTACGGCAAGGTGGGCAACAGCGGCGTGAGCATCTGCTGCCTGGACGATGCCAAGAAACTTTACAGCGGCTTCGACCTCAGCGACCCGAAGACCTCGGTGAGCATGACCATCAACGGGCCCGCGCCGATGCTGCTCGGCTTCTTCATGAACGCCGCCATCGATCAGAACTGCGAGAAGTACATCCGGGAACACAAGCTGGAGAAGGAGGTGGAGAAGAAGATCGCGGAACGCTGGTCAGGTGCGAACGCGGAACCCGCAACCCGCAACTCGTCAACCCGTAACGAATTGCGACCCATGTACCACGGCGATATCCCCGAAGGCAACAACGGTCTAGGCTTGCTCCTGCTCGGCATCACCGGCGACCAAGTCCTTCCCGCCGACGTCTACGCCAAGATCAAGGCCGATACCCTCGCGCAGGTCCGTGGCACCGTGCAGGCCGACATCCTGAAGGAAGATCAGGCGCAGAACACCTGCATCTTCAGCACCGAGTTCGCGTTGCGCCTCATGGGCGATGTGCAGCAATACTTCATCGAGCAGAAGGTCCGCAATTTCTACAGCGTCAGCATCAGCGGCTACCACATCGCGGAGGCCGGCGCGAACCCCATCTCGCAGCTCGCCTTCACGCTGGCCAACGGCTTCACCTACGTGGAGTACTACCTCAGCCGGGGCATGGACATCAACGCCTTCGCGCCCAACCTGAGCTTCTTCTTCAGCAACGGCATGGACCCAGAGTACGCCGTGATGGGCCGCGTGGCGCGCCGCCTCTGGGCCAAGGCGCTCAAGCATCGCTATGGTGCCGACGAGCGCAGCCAGATGCTGAAGTACCACATCCAGACCAGCGGTCGCAGCCTCCACGCGCAGGAGATCGACTTCAACGACATCCGCACCACGTTGCAGGCGCTGTATGCCATTTACGACAACTGCAACAGCCTGCACACCAACGCCTACGACGAGGCCATCACCACGCCCACCGAGGAAAGCGTGCGCCGCGCCATGGCCATCCAGCTCATCATCAACAAGGAGCTCGGCCTGGCCAAGAATGAGAACCCGCTCCAAGGCTCCTTCATCATCGAAGAGCTCACCGACCTGGTGGAAGAAGCCGTGCTCACCGAGTTCGACCGGATCACGGAGCGCGGTGGTGTCTTGGGAGCGATGGAAACGATGTACCAACGCAGCAGGATCCAAGAAGAGAGCTTGTACTACGAGACCCTCAAGCACACGGGCGAATACCCGATCATCGGCGTGAACACCTTCCTCAGCAGCAAGGGCTCACCGACGGTATTGCCCAAGGAGGTGATCCGCGCCACCGAGGAAGAGAAGGAAGCGCAGATTGCGACGGTGGAGAACCTACGCGCGGCCTACAGCGCGGAAGCGGCGAAGGCGATCAAGGACCTGCAGCAAGCGGCCATCCGGAACGAGAACATGTTCGCCGTGCTGATGGAGGCGACGAAGTATTGCTCGCTCGGGCAGTTGACTGCGGCGATGTTCGAGGTGGGGGGGCAGTATCGGCGGAATATGTGACCCGCGAAGGGCCCGATACTCCATTCACTCTCGGACACGGTGATCGCACTATCGATCACACGGCAAAGGTGTCATTGAGTATCGCTGCTAGGTCGTCTGGTAACGCCAGCGGCTTCAGCGCCGGCACATTCGCTCCGCCCGTATTCCCGATCGGCACCGTGCCTACGAAGCTCTTCACCCCGCCAAGGATCAGACGCGGCAACTGCCCGATGATCTCTCGCGTGTTCTTGGTCCGGAAACCGAACACGAGCATGCGCCAATGCACGGCATTGTGTTCACGGGGCCAGCGCTGCCCCAGGATATGAGCACGCTCCAAATGATGCCATTCGTGTTGCAGGTCGCCGCGCAAGCGAGCCTCTTCGCTATTGCGCAACTCCGCTTCGTAGTACGGTCTGACCGGTGTCGGCATTGTCCAATGGATCTTCATGTCGTGCAATTATCTACGGGGCGTTCATCGCATCCGGCTCGCATTCAGTATGGCCAGCAACGCCACACCCACATCGGCGAACACCGCTTCCCAGAGCGTGGCCAAACCACCGGCGCCAAGCACGAGTACAATGGCTTTCACGCCAAAGGCGAGTATGATGTTCTGGGTGACCACACGCTTGGTGGCTTTGCCGATGCGGATCGCTTCGACGATGCTGCTGGGCCGATCATTCTGTAATACTACATCGGCGGTCTCTATGGCGGCATCACTTCCCAGACCGCCCATGGCGATGCCCACATCGCTAAGGGCCAGCACCGGAGCATCGTTGATACCATCGCCCACAAAGGCCACCACGGCCGTGGGGTCCTTCTTCGCTTCCTGCATCCGGGTCACCTTGTCCTCGGGCAGCAGATCCCCGAAGGCTTTGGTGATACCGAGCGTGGCTGCCACGCGCTGCGTAATGGCTGTCTTGTCGCCGCTGAGCATGACGATCTCGCGGATGCCTTGAGCCTTCAGCAGGCTGATGGTCTCCTTCGCATCGTCCTTGATCTTGTCGGCCACGGTGAGGTAGCCCGCGTACGCACCGCCGATAGCGCACACCACGATGGTGTCCTCTACGGCATCCACTTCCGCCGGGTAGGGCACGTTGAACTTGCGCAACAACCGGGCGTTGCCGACCAACACTTCCTCACCATTCACAGTGCCGCGCATGCCGTGTGCACTGATCTCTTCCACGTTCGTCGCCTCGCCCACGGCATCGCCCTGCGGATGTTTCATGACCGCTTGCGCGATGGGGTGCGTGCTGTGCGTTTCCATCGCCTTGATCACACCGAGTAGCCGGGATTCAGAAATGCCAGCGGCGGGCTTCATCTCTTGCACGGCGAACACGCCCTCGGTGAGCGTGCCGGTCTTGTCCATCACAATGGTGTTCACCTTCGTGAGCACGTCGAGGTAGTTGCCGCCCTTCAGCAGGATACCCTTACGGCTTGCCGCGCCGATGCCGCCGAAGTAGCCCAACGGAATACTGATCACCAAGGCGCACGGGCACGAGATCACGAGGAAGATCAGCGCGCGGTACAGCCAGGTGTTGAACACGTACGGTTCTACGATGAGCAAGGGCACCAAAACGATGCCCACGGCCAACGCCACCACGATAGGTGTGTAGATCCGCGCGAAGCGGCGGATGAAGAGTTCCGTTGGCGATTTGCTCTTCGCGGCGTTCTGCACAAGATCGAGGATGCGCGCGAGGCTGCTTTCACCGAAGGGCTTGGTCACTTCCATGTCCACCACCTTGTCCGTGGCGATCATGCCGGCGAGCACCGGAGCTTCCTTCACGATGGTGCGCGGCACGCTCTCGCCGGTGAGGGCAGCAGTATCGAAGGAGGCCTGGTCGCTAAGGAGTTTGCCGTCCAGGGGCACACGATCGCCCACGCGGATGCGGATGATGTCACCGACTTTCACCTCGGCGGCGGGCGTTTCCACCGGGACACCATCACGCATCACGTTCGCGGTATCGGGCCGTACATCGAGCAGCGCTTGAATGTTGCGCTTGGCGCGGTCCACAGCGGCGTCCTGGAACAATTCGCCCACGGCGTAGAAGAGCATCACGGCCACGCCTTCGGGATATTCCTGGATGAAGAACGCGCCGATGGTGGCGAGGCTCATGAGGAAGAATTCGCTGAAGACATCACGCTTTGCGATCGCCTTGATCGCTTTCACCAGCACGGGAAGGCCCACGGGCAGGTACGCCGCGAGGTACCAGGCGAGCCGCTTCCATTCCGGTTGGAAGAACTTCGGTGCAAGCTGGTCGATGGCAATGCCGCCAAGGAGCAGGACGAAGGAGGCGATGGCGGGCAGGTAGGCGCGCCATGCACTGATGCTTGGTTCCTGGGCGGGTGTGCCAGCGTGATCGTGGTCGGAGCTCATGGTGTTTGGATCAGAAGGTTGGACCGTTACTGCGGGAAAGCCGGTACATGCCCCACCAGGCGCAGGGCGCAAGAACCACTACACTGGCCATGCCGGGGAAGTAGTCGTACGGCTGATCCTCGAACAAGGGCAGTGCGAAGTGCGCGAGTTCCGTGATGCCCATGGCAGCGAAGAAGGTCCAGGCCAGGTAGTAGCCGAAGGCGTACCCACGCTTCACCAGAGCGGGAACGGCGAGCCAAGCACCAACGGATAGCAGGATCAGCAGGATGACAGGGACGGAATCGATCTCCGGCACTGGTGTGCCCGTAATGGACGCCAGTCGATCGAAGAAACCGTACACCTTCTCTTCGACGCGGTGGAGCAGGAAGAGCGCGAAGGCGATCCAGAAGGGGACACGAATGGCCTCAAAGGGTACGGTCGTGTGTACAAGCATCCAGAGCAGGAAACCACCCATGAAGCCAGAGGTGAAGACCAAGGCGGTCCAGATGCCGAACGCGGCATAGCCCAAGGCCAGGATCGCCACGGTGAAAAGGAACGCTGCCGGGACCGAGGACCTTCTATAGTTCATGGGTCTGTTGTTAAAGCTCTCCTTCGTGATGCCCTTCCAACTTCTCGTGATCGAGCAGTTCGGCTTTGTTCATGATCAGCGCCTGCATGATGAGCTTCCATTGGTCCTTGTGCTCTGCCAATTCGCTGATGGGCCGATCGCCAGCTTGCCTGCCCTCCTCAGCAAGGTCGGCGTGGATCCGTTCCAGCATGGCCGCACCCTGGCCCGCTTGGATCGCGGACCTGGTGGCTTCGGCAAGCAACACGAACTCTTCGTGGTGCGCGCTCTGATGGCCGCTGGTGTCCAACATGGTCTTGACCGCCTCATACTTCGCACGCCATTCGCTTGCCGAGGCTTGTTGCCTCGCATCCGTACCCGCCCCATCGTGGTGACCAAGATGATCGAACAGCAGCCACCCGGCCACACCCAAGCCGAGCACGGTTGGCACGAGCACCATCCAGCGCTTCTTGATCCAGTCCAGTGCGCCCGGACCTGTCTTTGCGCTGGCAGGCTTCGGAACGTCCACCGCCTTGCGACCCAACACGAACGCCGACCAAGCCTTCTCCAAACGCTGCCGCTCCGGCGATCCCGCTTTCAGCGAGAGCATCTTCCACTGGTACTGGCCGTCCGGGTCCTTCCCGTTCACGTCGATGCCGAATTCGGCGAGTACGGCTTTGGGGTCGATGGTCATGAGTGCGAGCGGGGATGAACCAACCGAGGGTCTTCAGTGCTGGTGTCCGTCCGTTGGACTGTGCTGCTCCACCGGCTGCGGAACTTCCCGCGGGCCGGAGGTGAACTGCACGCTTACGAAGCCGCTGGGCAGCTTGATGCTGGCAACAACGGTAAAGCCATACGGGCTGTTGAGCGCGGCACGCAGATAGCCTTTCTTGTCCGGTACCATTTCGGGGTTGGCCGTAGTGCGGTTGTTGAACTGGATGTAGGCCGTGCCGGTCAAGCCGTCCACTGGTAGCGTGTTGCCCAGTGTATCCAGCAGGTAGAAGCGTGCTTCGTCCCCGGCCGCGACCATTTCTATGTAGTGCGTACCTGCATCACCAAGGATGCCTCCGTGAGGAGCTTTAGGCATTTGGTCCTGGGCGGAAACCAAAGCGCTGAATGTAAGTGCGGTGCCCGCCAAAGCGATACGGAACTTGGTATGTATGCGCATGTTCATGGGGAGTTTCGCACTACTGCTCGGCAGAACAAGACCCGCCGGGCAGTGTGCGGGTTCATCAATGCTGATGTCCGTCTTCGTGGCTGTGACCGGCGGTGGTGTCGTGCGCGGCTTCATCATGCGCATGGCCATCGTCGTGGTTGTGGCCGTCCTTCTCATCGTGGGCTTTGGTAGCATCACGAACATCGCCATCGGTATGGGGGGTTCCGTCCTCATGTTTGGGCGTATCGGTACCGGCGGGTTGGCCGCAAGCGAAGAGCAAGGTGGCGAGGGCAAGAGGTGCGAGCAGGCGTTTCATTGGATCTTGGGGTTTGAGGTTTCAGTTTCGTTTGGATCAAGCGGATCAATGTTCGTGTCCACTGCTGGTGTTCATCATCGCGATCAGGTAGTAGGCGCCGCCAACCGCCACTTCGGCGTTGGGTGGTACGGCCTGCAGAAAGGTCACCGCCGTGTAGGGGCCGTCTGTGGTTCCACGCTTCACCTCGATGCGTTGGAAGGTCATGCTGCCCGCGGCCGCATCATGGTCGTGGCCTTCGCCTTCGGTGTGGCCCGTGCCCTTCTCCTTGCCATGGTCGTGGCCATCTCCTTCCTTGTGTTCGCCCTCTGCCTCTTCGCCGTGATCGTGGCCATGGTCCTCACCTTTGGCATGCGCGGCCTTGTTCTCCTTCGCGTGGTCGTGCGCTTCGCCTTCGGTGTGCTTGTGCGCCGGTTCTTCCTTATGCGCGGGCTCTTCCTCATGCCCGTGCTCTTCCTCACCTTCCGTCCTTATGAACACGAAGTCCTTGCCTTCCATGCTCACAATGGCCTCGGTGAGCACGGCCGTTGTAGTTGCGTTGCCGACATCGATGCGTGCGGTTACCCCCATGCCGTGGATGAGACCCATCTTTTCGCCCGTGATCTCGGCGTGCACAGGGATGGTCTTCGTTTCGCTCTCGAAGGAACTGCCGATCGCGAATACCTCGGCCGTGTAATTCTTGCCGGGCAGGTTGGTGAGGCTGATGTCGATCTGCTGACCGGCCTTCACTTTGGCGATATCCTGTTCGTACAGGAAGAGGTCCACATGGAGCTTGCTGTTGTTCACCACGCGGAACATGGTGGCATCACCACTCACCTTGCTGCCCACGTTCACGGCAATGTGCGCCACGGTACCATCGATGGGGCTCACGATGTTACCGGTGGAGCGTATGCCGTCGGCGTTGAGTTTCTCCGGGTCGATATTGATCAGGCGCAACTGTTCTGCATTGGCATTCATACTGGCACGTAGTGAGGCATGCTCGGCGGTGGCCTGTTGCAGGGTCTTTTGCGCGCTCACATTGGCACCGGCCAGTTCAGTCTGGCGGTCCAGGTCGTTCTTGGCAAAGACCAGTCGCGCCTTGGCATCAAGGTAATCGCGTTGGAGGTCGATGATCGATGGGTCCGTGATCGAAGCAAGGGCCTGCCCTTTCTTCACATGGTCTCCTTCTTGTACCAACACTTCGCGTACCGTACCGCCAAGTGCAGCCGTTACATCGGCGATGTTCTGCGGGGGCACTTTCAAAAAGCCGGTCGCTTTCAATGCGGTGGTAAGGTCCTTCATTTCCACCACGCCAAGCTTGCCTTCTATGGCGGCGAACTGTTGCGGTGTTACGGTAACGGTGCTGCCACCGCCATGCCCTTCCTCTTCTGCGTGGCCTTGACCTTCTTCTTCGGTGGCCGCGCCGCCACCACAGGCGACGAACAAAAGTGTGATAAGAAGGAGGCCCAAACTGTGGGTCAGATGTGCAATGGCACGATCGATCTGCTGTGATCTCATGTTCATGGAAGGTTAAAGCCCTTGCAGGGCGCGTAGATGAAGGACGGTAAGGGCGAGCTCGTAACGCACGCGCAGATGCTCGGCGTTGAGTTGAAAGGCCTGCTCTGTGCCTTGGGTGAATTGGAAGTAATCGGCTTGGCCCGCGCGGTAGGCACGGTCGGCATCATCGAACAGGTTAGCTGCCAAAGCGGCTACACTGCTTTCGAAGTAGTCCAGGCTTACGCGAAGTTGCGCGAGCTGTGCTTGGGTGTTGGCAAGTTCGCTGCTCCGCTGGCGGCGAAGGGCATCCAACTCCTCTGCAACGATCTCACTGCGCAAGCGTGCGGCCTTGGTGCGCCCACCTTGCCCACTGCCGGGGAGCGGTACGGATGCGCCGATCAAATAGCCGGTGAAGGGTGCTTTGCCATCGAAGGTCTGGTAGAAGCCACCGCCTTGCAGGTTGGGTGCCCACTGGCTGCGTTGGAGTTTCCAATCCGCTTCGGCCACCTGCGCACGTTGTTCCATGGCGCCCAAGAGCGGATCGTTGCCCCCCCCCGGATCGGGTGCCCGTGCTGTATTCAACAATTCTTCCGGGAGTGGTATGGCACCATTGAGCGGGCCTGCCCAGCGTTCCACTTCGGCCTGAAAGGCGCGCAGATCGGCTTGGGCCTGACGTAAGCGCACCTTCACTTGTTCGGTTCGGCTTTGCGCGCTGGTCTGTTCCAGCCGCCCCGTCTCTCCAAGTTCAAAGCGCATTGTTGCAAAGGCCACCATGGATGAATAAGCACTGTCCAGCTTTTGCAGCATGCGGACCTGTTCGAGACCCATGGCCCATTGCAGGTATGCGCCCCCGGCGCTCTCTTTCACATAGGCGGTCGTACCCAACTTTTCGCTCTCGGCCAATTGCAAGCTCTCTTTCAGGTAGGCTGCACGCCTTGCAATGGTGGTAGGAAAGGCGAAACCGGTGGTGGCTTGCAGGATAATGTCCTTGCGATATGGCCCCTGGGTCTGGCCTTGAGAGAATTGCGCATTGAGCGGCTGCAGGTCGAGGGCCGTGCTGCGCAGTGCATCCTGCTCCTCTACACGTAGGTCAGCGGCCGTCATGCTCGGGTGCGAACGCAAGGTGCGTGCGATCACCGAATCCATGGTTATGCGGTCCTGCGCCATGGCACTGCTCGCAGCGAACAGGAGCAGGAAGGTGGTGAGTACAAGAGGCGCGTTCGATGTGCCGCCTTCTTCGTTGTTACGGTTCCGTCCCGCACCCATGAACAAGAGATAAAGGACCGGCAGTACCACGAGGGTGAGGGCCGTGGCGGTGATGAGCCCACCGATGACCACCGTGGCCAAGGGCCGCTGCACTTCCGCGCCCGCGTTGCCGCTCAAGGCCATCGGCAAAAAACCGAGCGAGGCCACAGCGGCCGTCATCAACACCGGCCGCAGCCTGATCCGCGTTCCCTGCAACACGCGTTCTTTCAGGTCGGAGATGCCTTCCTTTTCCAGTTGGTCGAAGGTGCCGATGAGCACGATGCCATTGAGCACCGCCACCCCGAAGAGGGCGATGAAGCCAACACCCGCACTTATGCTGAAGGGCATGTCACGGGCCATCAGCGCCAACACCCCACCGATCGCGCTCATCGGTATGGCGGTGAAGATCAACAGGGCGCGTAGCACACTGTTGAACGTGAAGAACAGCAGTATGAAAATGAGACCGAGCGCGACGGGCACGGCCACCATTAAGCGCTTGCTGGCAGCTTGCAGGTTCTCAAAGGTTCCGCCGAAGGTGTAGAAGTATGCGGTGGGCATGCGCACTTCAGCATCGAGACGCCCCTTCAACTCCTCCACAAAGCTCTCTACATCACGACCGCGGATGTTGACACCCACAGCGATCCGTCGCTTGGCATCTTCCCGACTGATCTGTGCTGGGCCGGGTTCGAGTTCCACGCGCGCCACTTGTTGCAACTGGATCTGTCCACCACCGGGCAGGGCCACGAAGAGGGCTCGCACATCATCGATGCTCTGCCGTTGCTCCTGTGCCAAGCGCACGACAAGATCGAAGCGGCGCTCGTTCTCGTAGATCACCCCCGTAGCCTCGCCAGCAAAAGCCGTACGCAGGGTGCGGTTCAGCTCGCGGATGTTGAGGCCGTATTGGGCCACACGGTTCCGGTCATAGGTGACGGTGATCTGTGGAAGACCCACTACCTTTTCCACCTGCGGTTCACCGGCGCCCTGCACTTCGCCTATGATGCCCGCGACCTGTTCCGCGATCACCGCCAAGGTGTCCATGTTCTCCCCGTAGATCTTCACGGCTACGTCCTGCCGAATGCCGGTCATCAGTTCATTGAACCTCATTTGAATGGGTTGCGTGGCTTCGTAGAACACGCCGGGTACTTGCCTCAATGCTTGTAGCATGGTGTCCTGCAAGCTCTCGCGATCGTGCGCCGTGGTCCACTCGTCCTTGTCCTTCAATACGATCATAAGGTCTGTGGCTTCGGGCGGCATCGGGTCGGTCGGTATTTCCGCACTACCGGTACGGCCCACCACTTGTTCCACTTCGGGGAACTGGAGCAGGATCTTTTCCACCTTGGCGTTGTTGGCGATGCTCTGGCTTAGCGACGCCCCCTGTGGCAGGATACTATGGAAGGCGAAATCGCCCTCTTCCAAGGTGGGGATGAACTCGCCACCCATGCGTGCAAATAGAAAGACCGATCCGACAAAGAGCGCCGCGGCCACACCCACGGTCTTAAGCCGGTTGCGCAACGCGAAGCCGATGATCGGATCGTACCACTTCTGGAAACGGTCCATCATGCGATCGCTGAAGTTGGGGGCGTGCGCCGTGTTGCGCGGCAGAAATAGCGCACTCATCATGGGCACATAGGTGAGCGATAACAGCAATGCGCCGAGGATGGCGAAGCTCACCGTGAGGGCCATGGGCCGGAACATCTTGCCCTCGATGCCCACCAACGTAAGGATGGGGATGTACACGATAAGGATGATGATCTCGCCAAAAGCCGCACTCCTCCGGATCTTGCTGGCGCTTACGAACACCTCCCGGTCCATCTCTTCCCGGGAGAGGATCCTGCCCTTGAAACGCGAATGGAGATGATGAAGAGTGGCCTCCACGATGATCACCGCCCCATCTACGATAAGTCCGAAGTCGATGGCACCAAGCGACATCAGGTTGCCGCTCACTCCAAAAGCGTTCATGAGAATGACAGCGAAGAGCATGCACAAGGGGATCACCGATGCGACAATGAGGCCCGCGCGCCAGTTTCCAAGAAAGAGCACCAGCACGAAGATCACGATCAGGGCACCCTCGATCAGGTTGGTCTTCACCGTACCGATCGCGCGCTTCACCAGGTCGCTACGCACGAGGTAGGGCTCTATCATCAGGCCTTCGGGCAATGCTTTCTGCACCGTAGGAATACGTGCTTCGATGTCCTCGACCACTTGTGCACTGTTGGCTCCCTTCAACATCAGCACAGTACCGCCCACCACCTCGCCTTCGCCATTGCGCGTAAGTGCGCCATAACGTGGTGCGGCACCATAGCCAACTTCGGCCACATCGCCTACCAATAAGGGCACGCCGCCAAGGGGCGTTTTCACCACCACGTTGCGGATGTCATCCAGGGTGCGCAACAACCCTTCGCCCCGGATACTGTAGCTGTTGGGTCGCTTCTCGATGTAAGCCCCTCCCGTGTTCTCGTTGTTGCTCTCCAGCGCCGCGAACAAGTCGCTAATGGTGACACCCATGCTCCACAAGCGCTTCGGATCCACACTTACTTCATACTGTTTCACCTCACCACCGTAACTGTTCACCTCGGCCACGCCGGGGGTGCCCAGCAATTGGCGCACGACGATCCATTCCTGGATCGTACGCAACTCGCTGGGACTGAACTTGCCCTCGAAACCGGGTTTGGGATGCAGTACATACTGGTACACTTCGCCCAAGCCAGTGCTCACCGGTGCCATGGTGGGTGTGCCAACTCCCGGAGGGATCAATGCGGTCGCTTCGCCCAAGCGTTGGTCCACCAGTGTACGAGCGAAGTAGATGTCCACATCCTCATCGAATACGATGGTCACTAGACTAAGCCCAAAGCGGCTGATGGAGCGGATCTCCACCAGATCCGGCAAGCTGGCCATGGCGCGTTCTATAGGGGCCGTTACGAACTGCTCCACCTCTTGCGCTGCCAACGTTGGGGTGGTGGTGATCACCTGCACCTGGTTGTTGGTGATGTCGGGCACGGCGTCTATCGGCAGTTGAGATAGCGAATACGCCCCGTAGAGCACCAGCACAAGCGTGAAGAGCCCGATGATGGCCTTGTTCTTTATGGAGAACTGGATGACCTTGTCGATCATGAGGAATTGACTTCGATGTGGAACGAAATGGAAAACGCCCGCGAAAGCGGACAGGCCCGTGCCGATGGCACAGGCGGATGTCGTCCACCTAAAGGCGGACTAGATCAAGCCTTAGGAGGGTTCCACTTGGAACCGGAGAAAGCGGCAAGTGCGCCTTCGTCAACGACGATCGCTGCGGGGCGATCGATCATAGGTACGCTCAAGACCACCGGGTGTGGATCCATTGCGAAGCCAATGAATGCGAAGGCCGTGCAGGTGCCATGCTCATCGCAGCCGAAGGGGTCGTGGTCGCCGTGTTCGTCGTGGTGGTGGCCGGTCTCTTCGTCGTGGTGGCCCAGATCGGTGTGGTGCTCCACCCAATGCACCACGGTGGCTGGCACATGCGCCCACTCGTGCAGGTCCAATACGCTGAAGGCGTAGAGGGCGAGGGTGAGGGCGAATAGGGGTCGCATCGGGACAAAAGTAGGCTTTAAACGTTGTACGATAGCGCTTGGGTTATGCGTGAGCGGGCGAAGCGGCAGCCCGGCGCAGGCATGGCCTTGCGGATGCGAGCAACGAGGAGGCACGACGAAGGAGTGACCCCGGAGTGCCGCAACCGCTGGCCCTGACAAGTCCGGCTACAGCGCAGCACGCGACCCGGCTGCATTTGAGCCGGGGCACGCCCAACCCTTCGACAAGCTCAGGGCGGGCATACCCACCAGGCGCAGAACAACGATCTTCAGCACCGAGTTCGCGCTGCGGTTGATGGGCGACGTGCAGCAGTACTTCATCGACAAAAAGGTCCGCAACTTCTACAGCGTCAGCATCAGCGGCTACCACATCGCAGAGGCCGGTGCCAACCCCATCTCGCAGCTCGCCTTCACGCTGGCCAACGGCTTCACCTACGTGGAGTACTACCTCAGCCGGGGCATGGACATCAACGCCTTCGCGCCCAACCTGAGCTTCTTCTTCAGCAACGGCATGGACCCAGAGTACGCCGTGATGGGCCGCGTGGCGCGCCGCCTCTGGGCCAAGGCGCTCAAGCATCGCTACGGCGCCGACGAGCGCAGCCAGATGCCAGGGTGCCTCTGTGGGCCTCGAACGGCAGGCACGAGAAATGATCCTTGTGCCAGACAAGGCGCGACGAGGGAGGCCACCGCCACCGGTAGCTGACCGAGGAAGCAACGACGTATGGCGCAAGGAGCGTGCTCGCCCGAAGGGCCGCCGAAGGCGGTGATGCCGGAGCGAGGCCCACAGTGGCACCCACGGTACCACATCCAGACCAGCGGCCGCAGCCTCCACGCGCAGGAGATCGACTTCAACGACATCCGCACCACGTTGCAGGCGCTCTACGCCATCTACGACAACTGCAACAGCCTGCACACCAACGCCTACGACGAGGCCATCACCACGCCCACGGAGGAGAGCGTGCGCCGCGCCATGGCCATCCAGCTCATCATCAACAAGGAGCTCGGCCTGGCCAAGAACGAGAACCCGCTGCAAGGCAGCTTCATCATCGAAGAGCTCACCGACCTGGTGGAGGAGGCGGTATTGGCGGAGTTCGATCGGATCACGGAAAGGGGCGGTGTCCTTGGAGCGATGGAAACGATGTACCAACGCTCCAGGATCCAGGAAGAGAGCTTGTACTACGAGACCCTCAAGCACACGGGCGAGTATCCCATCATTGGCGTGAACACGTTCCTGAGCTCGAAAGGATCACCGACCATTCTTCCGAAGGAGGTGATCCGGGCCACCGAGGAGGAGAAGGAGGCGCAGATCGCCACGGTGGAGAACCTGCGCGCGGCGTACAGCGCGGAAGCGGCGAAGGCGATCAAGGACCTGCAGCAGGCGGCCATACGGAACGAGAACATGTTCGAGGTGCTGATGGAGGCGACGAAGTATTGCAGCCTGGGGCAGCTGACGGCGGCGATGTTCGAGGTGGGGGGGCAGTATCGGAGGAATATGTAAGGCCCGGCGGGGCGTGTTACCTTTGGTTCAATGCCCAAGCTGTACGAATACTTCGGCCTCATCTTTCTATTCTACAGCGACGACCATGACCCCATGCACCTGCATGTACAACATGGCGATCGCGAAGGCATCGTCATGCTCATCATCGTGGAAGGCAAGCTGGTGGAACTGCGCTGGCGGGCCAAGCGGGGCGCCGACATGCTGAACGAGAAGGAGCAGCGTGAGGCTGAGACCTTCGTCCGGGCCATGAAGGACGACATCGTGGCCAAGTGGACCGCCTTCTATGTCGAACACAAGCGCATCAAGCCCGAGCGCATCACCCGCCGCATCAAATGACCATCCCCGAGGACATCCGCATCAAGAAAGCCACCTACGTGGGTGACTATACCATCCGCTTCACCTTCACCGATGGGCACGTGAGCGAGATCGACTTCCATCCCTTCCTGAGCGCAGCAGGCCAGAATCCCATGAACAGCCAGTACCTGGATGTGCTGCGCTTCCGGCAGTTCAAGCTGCACCGCAACGTGGATGTGTACTGGGACGACTGGGAGATGTGTTTCCGCTTCGAGACGCTCTACACGGGGAAGCTCCCCAAGATGCCCAAGCCATTGCGGATACGAGCGAAAGGATCGGCAACCCGCGTGGTCGCCCATGCGAAACCGGGAGCTCGGAAATGAACAGGTGCGCGGTGCTGATGGAGGCGACGGAGTAAACTTGAGTGAGCAACACCCGTCCAACTTCGCCATCCAGTTGAAAGTGTGATCCGAGCTCAACAGGCCTCCATCACACACCACCCCGCCACTATCTTTTCCGAACGTGGTTGACGAAAAGTGCGTCGGTCGCGGGGAGCAGGAGCAAAGTTGAAGTGTTGATCGACCAAGGCAAGGAGGACCACACGTACGCCCTCACCCCAGCCCCTCCATTCCCTTCAGCAAAGGCACCAACTGCAGCGCGAGCGGCGTGAGCGTGTACTCCACGTGCAACGGCTTCAGGCGGATCACCACGCGATCCAGCAGGCCATCTTCCTCCAGCTCGCGCAGGGCCGTGGTGATGGACTGCTTGTTGCTGCCTTCCAGCTTGCGCAGCAGCTGGCTGAAACGCACGGGGCCCTGCGAGGCGAGCAGGATGATGCCCGGTTTCCACTTGCCCGAAACGCTTTGCAGCAGGGCTTCCGCCGGGCAGTCCGCGGTGCGTAGGGGAGTGGTCAGCTTTTTCTGACTTATTGATATGCCGGACATGGAGGGCGACCTTTGTGGGCAAGTTAACGAAATGGCACGCCATATCCCCTTTCTTCTTCTGCTCACCACGTTCGGCGCATGCGCCCAAACACCTGATAAGACCATGAAAAGCGAGAATCCCCTGATCTGTGATATCGAGACCGGAACCTGTGATGTCGCCGGTGCCGCCACGCAAGAGGCGGTGAACGAGGCCCCCGTGCAGCCCACCGCCGGCAGCACCGTCACCATCCAATACTTCACCGATCCCATCTGCTCCAGCTGCTGGGGCATCGAGCCGCAACTGCGCCGCCTGGCGGTGGAGTACGGTGCGGCCGTGGATATGCAATACCACATGGGCGGCCTGCTGCCCGGCTGGGATGGCTTCAACGGCGGCGGCATCAGCAAGCCCGGCGACGTGGCCACCCATTGGGATGAAATGAGCCAGCACTACAAGATGCCCATCATCGGCGATGTGTGGCTGGAGGATCCCCTGTCCAGCAGCTACCCGCCCAGCATCGCCTTCAAGGCCGCGGAACTGCAGGACAAGGACCTGGCCCATGCCTTCATGCGCCGCATGCGCGAGATGGTCTTCATGGAGAAGCGCAACATCGCGCGGCAGGAGGTGATCAATGAGGCAGCGGCCCAAGTGGGGCTGGACCCCGTGCGCCTGGAAAGCGACATGAAGGGCGCGGGCGATGCCCTCTTCAAGGCCGACCTCGCCTTGGCACGGGCCTCCGGCGTGCGCGGCTTCCCGACCATGCTCTTCAGCAACGCGGAAGGCCAGCGGCAGGTGGTTTACGGTGCCCGCTCCTACGAGCAGATGGAGCAGGCCCTGAAGCAACTAGCGCCGGGCGTTCAAGCCGCCGCGCTGCCCACCACGGTGGATGCGCTCTTCGCCCTGCACCCCAGCTGGTGCGCGCAGGAGGCCGCCCTGATGTTGGCCACCACGCCGGAAGCGGTAACGGCCCAGCTCAACGGCCAAGTGAAGGAAGGTAAGCTGGAGCGCCTCGATACGCGCAACGGCTCCATCTGGCGCAAGGCCCGCGCCTAAGCGGTGGCCGTGGGCCTACAACTACCGAACACGGATCCCGTCTACAGGCTGCAGGCGGGATCCGTGGGTTGAGGGAGCGCTATCCATCGGGCGCTCGCACCAGACCGAGGAAGGCCAACTGAGGTGGAACGAGATGGCCGCTGCCCCGGCTAGAAGGTATACCGCACGCCCAACCCGCCTTGCAGGCTGAAGAGGAAGGGCTGGTCGTACAGTTCCATGAAGAGGGTGCCATCGAGGAACATGGCCAACGGGGCATTCTTGAATTTGTATTCCAAGCCGAGCACGCCGTCCAAGCCCAAGTTCGTTTCCTGCACGGACGCATCGTTCACCACCACCCAGTCCGGACCATTCTTCACCTTGTACCGGTAGGCGTAGGAGACCCGCTGCGTGCGGACCTGCCCACCAAATCCCCAGTACCATTGAAGGCCCTCGGCATTCTTCACCGGCTTCTGGAAGAGGTAATGCACCTGCAGGCCCAAGGGTACGGAGGCACTATAGCCGATGAATTCATGCTCCTTATGATCGAAGTGTTGATGGTCATACCAATAGGCATAGCGGTTGTTGAAGTAGCGATGCCCATTGAAGAGGTGGGTTCGACCCAAGTTGAATTCCCAAGCATGGCCCTCGCCGTATTTCTTCACGGAAATGCCGCTGGGGTCGCCCAAGCGGACGCCCAGGCCCCACTTCTGTGCGGTGGCGCTGGTGGCGATAAGGGAAAGGAGGAGCAGTGCGAGATGGTGATGGCGCATGTGTTCGGTCATTTGATGGTCGGTCCCATCGCAAGGGCGGGGCCATGGCACCAACCCCTTGCTCCTCAACCAGGTGACCGGGCCAAAATGGTGGGGCTGTGGGGCGATCGTGCCCCCGATCGGGGCCGAATGCCAGCAGCGCGGTGCCGGTTGCAGGGGGCGCATGAAGCCACGCGCCAGCTCAACGGCCAAGTGAAGGAAGGCAAGCAGGAGCGCATCCCGCCGCCCCTACCTTCGCCGCATGGGTCTCACACGTCTTGCCCTGGGGTTGTTCGTCATCATCGCCACGGTGCTGATCCTCAGTTACACCCAGGCGGTCCTCCTGCCCTTCGTGATGGCCTTGATCGTCTGGTACATGATCCGCTTGGTGCAGGTGCGGATCAAGCGCATCACCATCAACGGCAGGGTGCTCCCCCGCTGGCTGCGCGGCACCTTGGCGTTCGCCTCCATTGCGGGGGTGCTCTCCCTCTTCCTCAGCCTGCTCATCTCCAACATCAACAACGTGGCGGGCGTGTTGCCGCACTACGAGCAGAACCTCTCGGCCATGCGCGCCCAAGTGGAGCAACTAACGGGTTTCGACCTGGGCCGCAAACTGGACATCTACCTGCGCGGCATGGACGTGGGCAAGGTGCTCACCCTCATGCTCAACGCCCTCACCTCCCTGCTGGGCAACGGCACCCTGGTGCTCATCTATGTGGCCTTCATCATGCTGGAGGAGCGGCACGCCCGGGAAAAGCTCCTGGCCATGCACAACGGGGCGGGCATCGAACGCACGCGGGAAATGCTGGAGCGCGTGGACGCCTCGCTCAGCCACTACGTCACCCTGAAGACCGGCATGAGCCTGCTGACGGGTGTGGTGAGCTACATCGCTTTGCTCATCATCGGCGTGGACTTCGCCTTCTTCTGGGCCATGCTCATCTTCCTGCTCAACTACATCCCCACCGTGGGTTCCTTGGTGGCCACGGTGTTCCCGGCCCTGGTGGCGGCCGTGCAGTTCGGCTCCTTCGGGCCCGCCCTCTGGGTGCTCGGCAGCGTGGGCACCGTGCAGCTGCTGGTGGGCAACATGCTGGAACCGCGCCTGATGGGCAATTCCCTCAACGTAAGCCCGCTGGTGGTGCTCTTGGCGCTCGCCTTCTGGGGCTGGCTCTGGGGCATCGTGGGCATGTTCCTCTCCGTGCCCATCACCGTGGTGCTGGTGCTGGTGATGGCCCAGATCCCCAGCACGCGCTGGGTGGCCGTGCTGCTCAGCGAGAAAGGACGGCTCAACGGGGGCGCATCCTGAGCCGCCGCCGGGTGTTCCTCCCTCGCACCTGCCGTCATTGCGAGGCACGAAGCGATCCCGAAGCGTAGGCACGCTCAGGGTCTCGCGCAGCTGACCCTGTGCTTGTGAGCGGAACGGTCCTACTCGATCACCAGCGTGCCCTGCGCTGCCGCGCCTTCCGATGAAACGCAGCGCCAGCTGTAATGTCCCGCCTGCAGTCCGGAGACATCGATCGGCGCCTGCCTGCGCACGGGCGACCGCTGCACCACCCGGCCCAATGCATCCAGCAGTTCCAATGTGGCGGCCTGCGGCAACGCCGCGGTACCCTGCAGTTCGATGAAGTCCGTGGCCGGGTTCGGCCGCAGCGTGATGGAACGGGCATCAACCGCCACGGGCGGGATACCGGTACCATCGGACGCCCAGCGCAACACCAGGCCGCTCTCGCCCACCGCCACCGCCACGCCATCGCTGGCGTAGGTGACGCCGTAGAGCACCGCCGTGCCGTCGCCCCAGGTCTCATCGGTCCAGTCCGTGCCGTTCGTCAGGTGGCGGATGGAGCCTTGCCAACCCACGGCGATGCCTTGCGCAGGGGAGCGCAGCGCAATGCTGTTCACGTTGAATTGCGGGTCCACCTCGCTCCACGTGGCACCTCCGTCCGTGGTGCGGATGAAGGTGGGCAGATACCATCCGCCCGCATAGCCCGTGTCCGCATCCTGGAAGTACACGCCCTCCATGTTGGTGAGGCCGCTCAACGGCTGGATGGGCAGCGTGTTCCAGTTCACCCCGCCGTCCGTGGTCTTCAGCACCGACCATTCGTAGCCATAGAAGGTGCCATAGCCCACCTCCGTGTTCGCGAAGAACACCTTGCTCAGCGGGTTCACTTGGCCGAGGTCCACGGCCGCCCATGTGGTGCCGCCGTCATCGGTGCGCAGCAAGCTCCCGGCGGCGAAATCGCCCCCGGCGCAGAAGCCCGTCAACGGCGTAGTGAAGGTGACGCAGCGCCACGGCCCGGGGACCGGGGTGGCCACCGTGCTCCAGCTATCCCCGCCATCCACGGTGCGGTACAGGCCACTGTCGCCGGCCACGAAGCCGTGGAGCGCATCGTGGAAATACACGCTGCGCAGATCACCGGGGTTCGGAAAGGGCAGCACCGTCCACGAAAGCCCCGCATCTTCCGAGCGGATCACCGTACCGTAATACCCCACCGCAAAGCCGGTGCTGGGTTCCGGGAACTGCACGGCCCACAACGCCTCCGTGGTACCGCTGGTGCGTTGCGTCCATTGGGCGGGCACCGCCGAAACAGCGAGCAGGGAAAAAAGCGTCAGGAGTTGTTTCATGGTGACAAGGTAGAACTGTGGTACATGAACCATGGACGCGGCAGCAGGGAATTATGCTGCCCGGGGTGCCGGGATAATGAAGTCCGAAGACTTCTTGCGGACCGCTGGGGTGAGTGATCAGGAGTCCTACCCACAAGTGACCCAGCCGGGATGGGTCGGAGATCAGTGGGTGGCTGGAACACTTGCGGGAGCGTGGGGCTGCCGCTACTGTCTATTCCGTTGAGCGTGTATTCAAGGCAAGCAGTGAACGTGCAGCTCAGCTCCCAACTCGCGGCAATTGGCGGCCAGGGAAGAAACGAACCACAAAATCTGAATCGTCTCAGCCTTTCTACCGAAGGATGCTCCTGCTTTGAGTTGCGCAAGGGCGCTTACGAGTTGACTCCTAGAGATAGACGTGATGACAAGATGAACCTTCTTCTTCACATTGGGTCGGCCGAGGCTGGTAGAATAGAACGCAGCCAAGCTTGGATGCCCCCCAGGAGGCGGAATGACCAGTCGGGGTATTGCGGTCTTCACACCATCATTTGAATACACCTCACCCCACTTCGACATTCTCTTGCTCAGTACAGCATCGTCCGGTTCAAGAAAGCCTATGTTCTTGTGGGCTTGCCCGATGACCTCATGAAGCTTAGATGCTGAAAGACCTGGGTCACTCACATACTTGGCGTGATAGAAGGAGAGATTGTCCTTATCAATTCCAATGAAGTCTGCCCACTCCGTCGCTTGGTCATCACAGATCAGCACCTGAGATTTCGCAGCGAGCTTCTCTACAATAAACCCAAACGTCGAGTTGGAATCGAAGGTCTTTTGCCCCATCGAGAACAGGCCCTTCTCACTCTTCATACCCGCCAATTCAGCATGACCGGAGAAAACAGACATGAAGCCATCCAGATCCTCTAGTAGTCGATGGTCCTTCCAGAGTTTGCGCATTGTATAGACAAACTCCACGTTGAAGAAGTTCACGATGAAGTCATGCCTGTGGTTCAGATACCCCAATAGGTCCTGCTCGTCTCCATCGAAATCCAAACGAATCGCTTTCAACTTCGCCGATCGAATCCCCATGGACTTCTCATACAACTTCAACTCCAAGTCATCGTAAATCCCATGCTGGATTTTCCATTTGATGCCATCGGGCACAACTTCGAAGGCGCCCTCAACAGTTTCGATCAGGTCAGAAAGCGATAAGTTCTTGTCAAAGGCACCTGAATCGTCAACCCGGTAGATGTGACTGATGCGCTGTCTCTCGACATCATCCTTCAGCTTATCAAGCTTAATCAGGATCGATGATGGATGGAGGCTGGTTCGATGAGCTGAATAGCTAACCGGTGTGGAGAAATTGTCTAGGTACGTTGCCCTCGGCTTGAACCCATCAATTAAGCTAAACGTGCTGACTACCCAAGAGAAGAAAGCGTTGAGATCGTTCTTCTCGCTCAAGTTGTTGATACGAGAAGTGTTGCAGGAGATTGATCGCCGATCACTACCGTTTAGGACTCGCAGATTCTGTACAATCTTCTTCGGCGCTCCAAGCCGTGGTATCACACCAGCCAGATTGTTCGCCTCCATTGACTGGTTGCGAATGGCATGCTCTGCGGTGCTCAGCTGGCTTACATAGAACTTCTCAAACTGCGTCCCGCCGTCTACGAACAGACGCGAGATTGTGACATAGTCCAACGGTTCGATGTATGCGTCCAGCTCACCCATGTTGGACGCGTTCCTCTTGTAAACTGCAACGTTGTCATCGACCTCTACGATTAGAAGGAACGCGTACTTCGTTTCATGCCAACCAGTGAGTGGCTTTCTCAGAAAGCTCGGCTGGTCGGGGTATCTGAGGACGCATATTGAATAGCGGATGGTCTTGCTGCCTACAACGTGTGTGTTGCGCACAACTCGAACGAGTGGCTTCGATCCCTTCTTATCGGCGGCCACGTCCCTGAACACCTTTTCGATGGCTTGATTCGGAATTTTCTGCATGCGCTTGTAGAAGTACCCGTTCCCACTGACCAGCAGGTCGGTCAGAAGCTCGCTGTCTCCAATATGGTTGATGGACATGTGCGATGTGATTGAGAAGGATACTTCGAGCGTCTCTTACTTCTTGTTTGTCGGGAGAACATCGGCGAGCTTGTCCAACACTGGTGGGCGCTCATCATGTCCTGCACCATCGAGGGTGGTGCTTGGGTTGTAGCTGCTGGAGGCGATCGCGCTGTTGAGCAATTCTTCGCGCATGGCCTTGCTGCCTTCGGTCTCAGGCAGCTTCTCCACTTCACGGATGAACCCTACATAGGTGTTGGCTAAGGTCTCCTTATGCGCATACTCCTGCTCTAGACGGGTGAACTGGTTCAACTTGCGTAATGCGATGATCACCAGCCAGATCCCCGGGCCGTAAATGTGAATGTGGGAGATGAGGTGAAGCAGTGCTCCGGACCAATTGATGACTGGTTCCGCGGTGGCGATCCCGTAAATCACCAACGTCAGAAGTATCCCCACGGCAACTCCCGCAGATATCAAGATGGGGAGCCGGTAGGCACGCTTTTGTTCTTTGGAAGCATAGGCCAGACCCGCTGATGTCGCACCTGGAAGGAGCCCTTCAATTCTGTTGGTCAAGGCCTCGAAAGCCACCTGTTGCTTTTTCAGATCGGCCTGATATTGCTCCCGGATTTCTTCGAACTCCTTACGCGCACCCTTCAGCTTCTGTTCTTCGTTTCCCATGACCAAGTCATGGAAGTCGGAGAGATCCTTGCGATGGGCTGCGAACGAATCCGCTGATTCCTTCATCTGCTTGTTGGCACCCTCCATCGCACCTAACCAACCTTCCTTGCCATCGGTCCCATTTACCTGTTCCACGAAGGAGGTAGCCTTGGTCTCGAGCTCCTTCAGCTTCTCTTCCAGTGCCTGGCTTTTCGATGTCGTTTTTTCGACCTGACCAGTGACTGTCTTCACTTGATCCAGTGCTTCCCGGAGAGACTTCAGGAGCTCATCCGCTTGCTTGTGGCTCTCGCCGACCTCCCCAAGCTGGGCTTCCGTCTTCTTGGCCAGTGAGCCAAGTCGGTTTTTTTCCTCCAACAAGTCTCGGCGCAGGGCCTGAAGATCGTTGGGCACAGTCTCAGGGCTACTGCCGCCGTCTGGTGCGTTTGACGCGGTGTCAGTGTCTTCGGTTGCTGTTGCTTGTGTAATGTCTGCCATGGTTGTTCGGTATTACTGGATAGAGTTTAATTTGGTATTGAGGTTATGCAGTTGCTGATGGATGGGAAGTGCGCTCATCGCTCCCGAACAACGCCGCGAGGAAAACGATAAGGGCAATGACTATAAGTCCGATTGCCTGCAGGCTAATGCCTGCCGTATTTGACGTGGACTGAGCGCTGGCCCATTGTCCTGCTTGGCGCTCGGCTTTCTTAGCCGCTTTGGCCTGTTCCCTTTGCTTACACTTCAGGTCCTCTGTCTCGCGCTTAATCGGATCGACCAGACAGTCGTAGGCCGCCTTGACCTTTCGGAACATCTCCGCTGCGTCGAGGTTCCCGTTGTACTTGTCAGGATGCCACTTCTTGGCCAACCGTCGGTAGGCCTTCTTGATCTCTTCTATGGTCGCGGTGTGCGGTACTTCAAGCGTAGAATATGGGTCCATGCGTTTTGCATTTGGTGGAATGCCGCAGGGATCTGAGTGAGCGATGCGGTTTTTTCAGCACTACCAAGTGGCATGCCGATCAACTCCAGCAAAACTGTGTGTCAGGTTAGATCTATCGTGGATAACTGAATATTTGGGCGAGGCAACCATCCTGAAACTCGCCAGGGATGCTATCAATCGGATGACGTGAAAACTTGCGGAGCACTTGATCTGGGTCGCAGATGTTAGTGAATGCCTTAATATGTCTGCCAGAACGACTCGTCACAGAACTGTCATAATGGCGAATTCTCGCGTTGTGCCCGGCGTGCCTCCGATATCGCAATGTTCAAGTCGCTCCTCAGTAAGAATTTAATCGATCATCACTATGTGTGCAAGTCACTCACACGCTCAGCTGTGTGCTCAATCCAATTCTTGACTCTGTACTCTCCCTAAAATCTTTCAACCGGCGCGGTTGAACTTCACATCTCGGTGATATTCCATATATGTCTTTCGTCCTTCCAAGGGCAGGTGTGTGATAACGCGCTTGTCCACGAGGCTCAGCTTTGAGCAGGTCATTCGAGAAAGAAACGGAGACACAAGCATGCGCTTGTCATTGTCAAACGTGATAAGCCCTAAATCAAATAGCTTATCGTAGGTGGGGGTGAGCAAGAGCCCATTTTTCGAGTCGATACGTTCGACGTCGGAGGAGTCTTTCCAAGGCTTGATGTGACTCGCAATTAGCAACCGATCATCTGATACCATAGTAATAGGGCAGAATGGACACTCGTGTAATAAACCATCTCGGTATTTTCCTTGGCCTATACGAGCTTTAGAAAGTTGCTCTTTTTCTGTCGCAGGTATGTTCTCGTTGGCAATTTTAGCGGCTGCATCAGCAACTTCGGAAGGGTGCTCTTGATTACCGAAGTAGTCAACAAACAATCGCAAGTAGTAGCTGATTGAGCCGACTGAATCACGAAGCTTGATTGCGGCTATATACGTGATGTTCGGCAACGACACTTCACGAATGAGCGAATAGTATTGATTCCCTATCGAGTTTATGTAAATCCTTGGACCGCTGATTTGGATTTGCTCTTGCGCAGGAAAAGAGATAATCTCGGGGAGTCTGCGAATCTTTTCCACACGTTCTTGCCACAAACGAGGGAGATTTTCAGCTCGACGGTATGGCTGTTCTGGTTTTCGATACTCTGGTTCTGTTGCCTCGAGGTATTTAAGTAGGTCATCGCGCAACATGAAACAGTTAATCGAAAAGCCGTGAGGTCCGAAAAAGTCACGAACCTCAGTCCCTTCATTACCGACGTAAAACTTGGCTTCACCGTTACCACTGCCAAGTTTGTTGCTGGGCATAACGAAAGAATCCGCAATGGTCATCTTCTCCTTCGCGTCTATAACCGCGAAGCGCTTCCCCTCAATCAGTATTTCATCGGCCATGAATAGCTGCTTATCGCCCGAACTTCGTGATGTCCATCTGCTTCAAAATCGCAATCAATACATCAACAACAATACTGTTGCCCGCTTGACGATACATCTGTGTGTCACTAACATCGATTTTGAAGGTGTCCCTGAATCCCATAAGTCGTAGGCACTCGCGTGGGGTGAGTTTCCGAATGCGACCATATCGATGAGTTACGTAATTATCTACTCCTGCGCGGTGCATCTTATGCATCGATTGCAACAATGGTCGAGCTACAGCAAGATCTGTTTCTGTGCTTGTCTTGAAGTTCTTAGTGCCACCGGCGAGCACATATTTGCTGACCTTAGGCGAGAGGTAGTACTTCTCCTCCACTTCAGATACGTCAAAAACGAATTCGTCGAAGTCCGTTTTGAGCTCTCGATCATCGAACACAAAGTCACCATGCCAGTTGAATTGCTGATTCGCTTTTTGACAAAGGGCAACAGCGCCATTGATTTGGGTATAGCGCTTAAGTCTATTCTTCGTGCTAGTGACGAACTTGATTCCCTTCTCCCGCAGGTAGTACTTCGATTCAGTATAGTCCTCGAGGAAGTCCTGCATCGTCCTTTCCAACTCCACTGGTTGTGGAAAGTTGAATGAAACGTCATGGTCAAGAAAGCCGACCACGAAAATTCGCTCGCGATGTTGCGGAATACCGTAATCCTTACTGTTGAGCAAGTCGAAATGAATTTTATAGCCAAGGTCGTGGAATACATCCTTTACAACCTGCCATGTCCGACCTCCATCATGGTTAGTCAGGCCTCGAACGTTCTCATAAATAAAAACCTTGGGTTTTGATTCGTTGACGAGCCGTGCAAACTCATAAAACAATGTGCCCCGAGTGTCCTCTAAGCCAAGCCGCTTGCCAACCATGGAAAATGCTTGGCAAGGACTTCCGCCGACCAGGAGGTCAATTTTTTGGTTGAATTTCTTAGCGGATAGGTCGTGAATATCTGAGTGCCAATGCCTATGCCCTATCTCATAGTTGGCAAAATAGCTCTGCTTGACAAATTTGTCGATGTCGCCTGCAAATAGAATCTCGTGATTCAAATTGAGCCTTTGAAAGGCATGCTCAATAGCTCCTATTCCGCTGAAAGAAGTGCCAACATTAATTGTGGCTTTCGGGTTTTCGAACGTACTCGTTCTCCAATCATCTATTCCGTGAAACAAGGAACTACCGTCTTCTACAGTAGTTACGCCGATTGTTGAATCGCGATAGGTCATGTGCGGCTGAGTTCTTGGAATGGATGACCTGAGTGGTCGTTGCGAACATAGAACCATAGGGGGCATCTGCCGATACTCTGTCGCTTCATTTTGTACACATCATTGTGGTCGTATCACCTAGGAATAAGGATGCGCTTCAGAAGTCCGTGTTGGAGTGCCTCATAGCAGTAAAGCTCATCATCCTCCAGTAGGCCATCTTCATAGCGTGCCCATGCTTCGTCCGCAAGCGGAGCAAGCACCACCGGCCAACCACTCTGTACATAGAACGGTGCGATCAAACGAGGCTCGATCAAGCGGAAGCGATCCGGGCCTTCAGCCTTCATGCTGATCTCGGTGCCATGGTCAGTGGCTTCGTCGGGATGGAGCCCTCCATAGAGGTAGCCGATTGAAAACCATGCCTTGAGGAAATCTTCGTGGGACATGTCACTTAGTGGGCTGTCCAGCGCAGGAATGAGCCATTGAAGTGCTTGCCGTTCATTGCTGGGGATGCAGGAGTCGGAGGTTCTCATGGTTGACGGAATTTATGTCAGTTGGCGGATGACATATTAGTCGATCGCATTGTGACTTCCAAGTGTTGTTGATAAATCAACATCGCCCTCAACGCCCTCCACGACAAAGCCTTCGATCGCGGCCTGGTCACCTTCGATCCCGATCTCCGCATGGTTTGCGGCAAGCATCTTCGGAAACGGTTCCGTGAAGAAGAGATAGCTCGGAATTTCAAGGCCTTTGAAGGCAAAGCCTTGCGGGTACCTGCGGAGTCGGACGGCCCCGGCGAAGAGTACTTGGCATGGCATCGTGTCATGATCTTCGAGGAAGGTACACGGGATGAGATGGGCACGTGTGATTGACCGCTACATCAATTGAACCCGGACCGTTCCCGATGCATCGCCAAGTTCTTCAACGCCGGATGGTGTAGTGTGTGATCCGGCAGGATCAACCGCTTCCCGGCAAAGGGCCGGATGGCATAAGGCGTATCCGCTTCCCGAAGTTCGTTGGACACGATCACGGTATAGTCCGCTGCGATGCTGATGAGGCCTCGATCGAATGCGCGGTGCATATTGGGGCAAAGTGCGATGCCGTTGGTGATCGTGTCGTCATAGGAATCGGCCCATGGAACGATGTGGCAAGCATCGATCAAGCTTGCCCGTTTGTTGTGCTGGATATGCAGGCCCGTGATGGCGCAGCGGTAGCCGTATAGTTCAGGGATCTTGCGCTTGAAGGCGGCACCGCGCAGCACTTGTTCTTCCTCCTCCTCTTCCTGCAGGTGTTGGAGTTGGCGTGCCACATAGGCTTCCGGTGTATCGTGCTCGATCTGGCGTTCGATCTCGCGGAGGTGGTCCGGCAACGCGTTGGGAACGGCTTGGCCGGTGAAGTATTTCGCTACAAGGATGAGCTGATCGGCAGCGCGATGCGCCCGATCTTGCCAGCGGTCGAAAACATCCGCGCGCAATTCCGCATAGGCATCGAAGGCGATGAGCGCGCTGAGGCTCTTGATGGAATTGGAGCGGGTAAGTCCGTGCTCGAAGCCCGGCAACGTATGCAGTTTCCACAGGCCCGAGTGCTCGTTCTTCAAGTGGTAGAAGGGAAGGAAGAAGCGTCGTTGATAGGGGCTGTCCTTCACCAACGCCGCCCAGTAGCCATTGAAGAGGTTGATCAGTTCAGCGGAAGGGGTGATCCGGTTCTCGGTGATCAGCCCTTCATCGATGGCCTTGAGCACGGCCAGCAAGAGCACGGGCTTATGGGGCGCACGACCATTGGCCCGCTTCAACCGCAGGTAGTCGGGCAGTAGCGGACCTGGCATGCGGAGCAAGATAGGTGCGCGCACCGATGAGGAAATGATCGGTGCCTTAAATGCCTTTCCCGCCGAGGCGGCGGGCCCAGCGCTGGAGCACCTCACCGTTCACCGAAAGCACCTCTTCAACCGAAAGAGCCTGAAGCCGCCAACCGCCAAGGGGCCTGAAGCCGCCGAAAGCCGAATGCCTTGGCCGAAGGGCCGAAAGCCGAGGAAGCCAAACCCCTGGGAGCCGTGCTCAGCAGCCCACCTGTATATATAAGGTATAGGACCAGCTCGCCTAAGAGGGCCGATCCCGCTTCGCGGCCTGTATGCCCATGCCCCTGCAAAATCCCCCTTTATGGGTATTGCAGGTACTGGAGGCCCCTACCATCTTCGCGTGCAGATCCACCCATCCTCCATCCATGAACGTGCCCCATTTGACGCCGAGGGAGTTGCAGGTGCTGCACCTGCTTTGCGACATCGCCTGCTGGTTGGAGAAGGAGATGCCGGACCTGCTGGGCATGACGTTGAGCACCTTCAAGTCGCACAAGGAGAATTTGTTCCGGAAGTTCAAGGTGCATAACCGCCAGGAATTGCTGGTTCAGGCGGTGCGGCTGGGGCTGGTGCCTTGCTATTGCCAAGCAGGGCAGGAGCGGATCGCTGCCGATGCGGCCGCACGTTGAGCTTACCTTACGGAGTGCCTATCGGTCCAGCGAGGCGGAACCCGCCGATGTTCGGGCCGGGCAACCGAGTTCACAGTGATGATGCGCGGCATGATGTTCAGGGTCTTCGGAGAACTGTTCAAGTTTCCTTGAAACCTGTGCAAGATTCCTGGAAACCTGTCCAGGATATCCGAAAACCTGTTCAAGATTCCTGAAGACCTGTTCAAGATTTCCGGGAACCTGTTCAAGATTCCTGAAAACCTGTTCGAGATTTTTCCAAACCTGTTCAAGATTCCTTGAAACCAGTTCAAGATTTCCGGGAACCTGTTCAGGATTCCTGAAAACCTGTTCAAGATTCCTTGAAACCTGTTCAAGATTCCCCCAAACCTGTTCAAGATTTCCGGAAACCTGCTCGCGTTGAGCTGCGGGGCAGCCTTGTCTTCAGCGTCCAAGGCCCTTGTTGGCGTGGTTTTTCGGCTTTCGGCTCAATTTAAGTCCTTGATTATCTGCGAGATAGTTGTTATCTCGGCTAAATGGCCGATATCCATCGCCGGGGAAGGGTCGTTTCAATCCCCAAAACCAGGCGTGCCACGCCACAAACTACATGAAAATGGCAACAGGAAAAATGGGCCTTATCGGCCTCGCCGCCACGGCGATCGTGGCCAAAGTACAGGGTATACTTGACAAGCTCAAGACCAGTGTACTGTATACGGATCCAGTGCCCCCACTGGTTACCATACAAGCGGACCTCGATGCACTGGCGGCGGCCAATGCAGCGGCGAACGTGAACGGGGGCAAGGCCGAGCACCAGGCCAAGCGCGAGGCGCTGAAAGTGGTGAAGGCTGACGTGAAGAGCTTGCTGGCATACGTACAAGCCACCTCCGGGGGTGATGCCGACAAGATCCTCAGCAGTGGTTTTGAACTGGTGAAGCGCAGCACGCCGCTCGGTGAGCTGAACCCGCCGGTGAACCTTCAGGCCCGTTTCACTACCATGGAGGGCCGCGTGAGCATCGTTTGGCAAGGTGAAAAAGGTGCGGACACCTACCTCGTGTTCCGGAGCGCCACCAACGATCCCTTCCAGTGGGAGTTGATCGGCACCACCACCAAACGGAAGTTCAACGCCGAGAAGTTGAAGTCAGGCACGCAGTACTGGTTCGCCGTGAGCGCCGTGGGCGCCGCCGGTGAGACCAGCAAGAGCGAGCCGCTGTTGGCCCGTGCGGCCTGAGGCCACCACATCCTTCTACGCTGGATACGCCCCCGTGCCGCCGCACGGGGGCGTTCGCGTTCTGGGTAATGGCGTTCCTTCCCCAACTTCGCAGCAGCAACACCTGGAACATGAACTGGAAGAAAGGACGCGGCAAGCTCGGGCCATTGGCCCCGCTGCTCGGCAGTTGGGTAGCCACGGCGGATAGCCCCATGGGCAAGCTGCGCTGCACGCGTGAATTCACATCGGTGCTGGATGGGAAGTACATGCAACTGAACACCGATTGGCGGTTCGCAAAAAACAGCTACACCGAGATCGCGATCTTCGGCGTGGACGATGGCATGCTCACCTGCTGGTCCTACACCTCGGATGGCAAGCATTCCATCGGCGTGCTCACCAGCGCGGCGGACATCCATGCCAATGCGATCTGCTTCGAGGCGCACATGCCGGCGGGCGTGGCCCGGCAGGTCTACTGGCCGGACGGGGAGGGCGGCTTCCACTGGGCGGTGGAGTCGAAGAACAAGAAAGGCTGGAACCGCTTCACGGAGCATCACTACACGGCAGCGAAGTAGGGGTTGGACGCGACCTTTTATTCTCCCGCCGGCCCCCCCCGGCGCTCGGCTTGACCAGTGATCCCACTGCGCTGTCGGGTGCCTGCATACCGTATACGTGCGCCTGTAATTCGATATGCCTCCGGCGGGCACCGCCAGTTGGATGGAGGATATCAAGGGGCAGTGGAGGGATAGCCCCGGATTCAATGCACCCGAAGCGGTCTAAGATCCAGAGGCCTTGAACGAACTCGCCATTCGTTTTATCCATTCCTCCTGTTCCGGCCCGAGGCCTTCGGCTCTTCCGGCTTTTTTTGGCATCGGCGTTGTTCGGCCCGGCGGCTTCAGGCCTGTGGGCTTCTTCAGGCGCTTTCGGCATTGGGCGCATGCGGTAGGTGCGTTGCGTGTGACCCAATACGGAACTATGTGGAAGGCATCGGCCTTGAGCAATATATGTGGTTGTGTCTCGGCATCATCGGTGAGCGTTATCAGTTGGTCGGCACTGTGATCAATGGCGATACCACCGGCACGATCTCACCGGATTCAAGCATCGTTCCCGTTCGGGAAAAGACATTGGTGAAGGTCAAGGTGTTCCCAAATCCGGCCAATGATCATCTTGTGATTGAAGGGCTCGATCCCAGCGGGGCCATGCTGGCCCTGTTCGATCTGCAAGGGAGACGTGTGATCCAACGAACAGTGCATGCATCATCGGCGACCTTGGACGTATCATCGCTGAGTGATGGCATCTATATCCTTTCCGTTCCGGGAGCACGGCACTTCATACCCGTAAGGGTGGTGGTAGCACATTGACCGCGCCCGGCAGGAAGGTGGTTTCCCTGATCCGGTGCCCGGCGTTCCTTGGTCTTCCATCCGTGCGCTCCCGATCGGCATCGGAGCGTGGTTCCTCTTTCTGCCCCTTGCTGCCTCCTGCTTCTACCTTCGCGCCATGAGCAACTACGTCTCCGCCGAGCAGGCCGTTTCCTTGGTGAAGAGCGGGCAGCGCGTGTTCGTGCATGGCAGCGCCGCCACGCCGCTGGTATTGATGAACGCCCTTTTTGCGCGGGCCATAGAGCTGGAGCGGGTGGAGTTGGTGAGCATCAGCACTATCGGGGACCTCGATCTGCAGCAGCCGGAAGTGCAGCGCGCCTTCTTCATGAACAGCCTGTTCGTGAGCGACAATGTGCGCACGGCGGTGAACGGGCCGCATGGCGATTACGTGCCGGTGTTCCTCAGCGAGATCCCCCGCTTGTTCGATCAGCACGTGCTGCCGCTGGATGTGGCGCTGCTGCATGTGTCGCCGCCGGATGCGCACGGCTTCTGCTCGCTGGGCGTGAGCGTGGATGTGGCCCGCGCGGCGGCGCGCACCGCCAAGGTGCTCATCGCCCAAGTGAACCCGCGGATGCCGCGCACCCACGGCGAGGGCATGGTACACAGCAGCCGCTTCGCCGCGATGGTGGAGGTGGACGAGGCCCTGCCGGAAGTGGATTACGCCAGCGCCATCGGCCCGGCGGAAACCCGCATCGGGGCGCTGTGTTCCGAGCTGATCGAGGACGGCAGCACGCTGCAGATGGGCATCGGCGCCATCCCCGATGCGATCCTGCGCGGACTGAAGGACCACAAGGACCTGGGCGTACACACGGAGATGCTCAGCGATGGGCTGCTGCCACTGCTACTGGCGGGCGTGATCACCGGCCGCTTCAAGCGGAAGTACCCCGGGCGGGTGGTCACCAGCTTTGCATTGGGAACGAAGGCCCTTTACGACCACCTCGATGACAATCCGATCTTCACCTTCCTGGACACGGCCTACGTGAACAGCGGCCATGTGATCAAGCAGAATCCCAAGGTTGTGGCCATCAACAGCGCCATCGCGGTGGACCTCACGGGGCAGGTCTGCGCGGACAGCATCGGAACCAAGCAATACTCGGGCGTGGGCGGGCAGATGGATTTCATGCGCGGGGCGGCGCTCAGCGAAGGGGGCAAGCCCATCATCGCCATGGCCTCCACCACGCGCAAGGGCATCAGCAAGATCGTGCCCTTCCTCGCGGAAGGTTCCGGCGTGGTGACCACCCGCGCCCATGTACACCACGTGGCCACCGAGCACGGCATCGTGAACCTCTACGGCAAGAGCCTGCGCCAGCGCGCGGAGCTGCTCACCAGCATCGCCCACCCGGACCACCGCGAGGCGCTGGACCGCGCCACCTCGGATCGCTTCGGGCCGAAGTACCGGTGAAGGTTATGGGGCCTTGCGGCCCATTGGTTTGAACCACGCGCCGATACATATCGGAGCCACACGGATAGACACGGATAAATACATCCTTACCCCGGCGCTCGGCTTGTCGCGTGATCCCATCGCTATGCCGAGTGCCTGATGCATGATCCGCCTCCGGCAGGTCATGCGTTGTGTATCGCGGTAGGTGAGTGGAGCACGAGCGGGACGCTCGCGCTAGATCAGGGGAGCGCCGTTCGGCGCGATCACGGTCCTCCGCGGTTCACGCGTGGCGCAGCACCAACAGCGGGAGCTTGGTGTGCAGGGCCATCTGCCGGGTGCTGCTCTTGTGGAAGAGGCCGCCAAGGAAGCTGCGCTTGCGCTGTACCATGGCCACCAGTTGGATGCGGCCACCGGCCGCCAATTCGTTCATGGTATCCACCACATTGGCGCCATGCGCGGTGATGAAGCTGTGCTTGATGCCCTTCAGCGCCTTGCTCACCGCGGCGCGGTCCACGCCCTTCCTGGCGCCCACTGCATTGGTGCGCACATGCGCCACCACCACCTCGGCACCGCAGCGGCGCACCAGGTCGAGCAAGGGCAGGAAGGTGTCGGCATCGATGGCCTCGTTGTCCATGGTCAGCAGGATGCGCCGGATGGCTTCCGGCTCCCAATGCGCCGGCACGGTGATCACCGGCAGCTGCGTCTTTTTCACGATGGTGGACGTGTTGCTGCCGAACCGCCGCTTGCTGCTCTTGCCCTGCGTACCCATCACGATCAGGTCGGCACCCTTGCGCTCCGCGATGTGGTTGAGCGCTTGGGGCAACGGAGCATAGGTGGACACCTTCGCCACGTACACATGGTCCGGGCGTTTCCGCAAACGGCGCTCCTCTTGGCGCAGGCCGTTCAGCGATTGCTGCTCCATCATGCGGGTGAGGTCAGGCAGCAGGGGATCGGCGGAAGCGCGTATGGGCGTGCTGTTCACCAGGAAGTAGCGCACATCGCGGGTGCCGTAAAGGTCCAAGGCGAATTGGGCGGCCTTGCGCGCGGTATCACTGAAGTCGGTGGGGAGGAGGATATGGGTCATGAGCGATCGCTAAGGTTCCATAAAGGTGCGGAACACGGGGGATGCGGAGGTGACGATCCTCACTTCGCGCAGGGATCTCCGCCCCTGACGCCGACGCTCGGCTTGACGAATGATCCCAAGGCAATGGCGAGTGCCTGATGCTCGACCCACCCCCGGCGCTCGGCTTTGTGAGTGATCCCACTGCTCTGCCGAGTGCCTGATGCTCGATCCGCCTTCGGCGGGCACCGCGAGGAGAAGGTTGATGATCGACTCCTCGTAAACACCCCCACAACTCACTGCCGCGAGAAATGCGTAACGGACGTTCCGCCATTGGCGAATATGGCCCGTACGAGGTAACTGCCCGCGTGCTGCGGAGCGGCTATCGTGCGTACGCTGCCGCCGTACCGGGCGATCACCCTTCCGGTGGGGTCCAGCACTTCAAGTTGGCGCAGGGCCTGTGTGCTCTCCACGTGGATCGTGCCGCCGTTGCCGGGGTTGGGGAAAAGGGTCACCGGTGTCGGGCGCTCCTGCTCCGCCACGGCCGTGGTGCCTTGGCAAAGGGGCAGTATCCGGTGTATCTGCAAGTGCAGCTCATCCGTTCCCGTCAGGTCGAACGAAAGGAGGATCCAGCCCATCTCGCCTCCACGCCGGTAGGCGAGGTACAGGCTGTCGATCGCCCATGGCCCAACATCCAGCATACCGCCGAAGCTACCGAGCACGAGCTGGTCGGCGACCTGCCAGTCGAAATCGCCACTGCAGTCCAAGGCCTCTCCGAACGCATGGTACTTGGGCCGCTGCTGGAAGCCGGGGGCCATGTTCATGCACACTTCCATATCATCATCCGTGAAAAGAAGCGAGGCCACATGGGGCGCATCCACCTCCGGGGCGCCGCGCATCAACGCGACCTGCGCGTCCCTGAAATCGTCACAATCCAGTTCGACGTCGGCGGTATCGCTGGCGAACTGCTGGCTCACGGAGAGGTTGATGTTCACGTCGTAGGCGATGCTGCCATCGGGCACTTCACCCGCGGTGAGCTGGGCGTACATCGGAGCACTGAACAGGAAGAGCAGAATGAGGGTGAGGGTTGTTCGCATGGCAGGTGGTTTCAGGGGTGAATGGTACTACCTGCCATAAGGACGCAGTTCGGCGGGTGAACGCTGCCTCGTACTGACGCGAGCGTCCCGCTCGTGTCCCCTCATCCCAGACTATCGGGCTGTAAAGAGGAACCACGGATTCACCCGGATGGACACGGACCATGCTTCGCGATGGCACGTGATCGTGGTATTTATCCATGTGGCCCTCGTACTGACGTGAGCGTCCCGCTCGTGTCCCCTCAGCTCGCCAGGGATCGAGCCACCTACCTTTGGGACAGACCCGAGAAAAAACGAAGCACCCCATGGAGAATTCCCCGAAGGCCGTAGTGGAGAAGATGTTCGCCGCATTCGGCAGCGGAGACCTGGACAAGTTCGCGGACACGGTTTCCGAGGACACGGTCTGGATCTATCACGGCACCCAGATCATTCCCCGATCGATCTTTGAGAAGAAGGAAGGCGCCCGCAACTTCCTGAGCAACATCCTCAAGCTCACCGAGATCATCAGCTTCGAGCCACTTCAGTACATCGTTGAAGGGAAGATGGTGGTGGTGCTGGGCCGGGAACATCAGCGGATCAAGCGCTCCGGCCGGGAGCTGAAGCAGCAGTGGGTGCAGATCTACACCGTGGAGAACGGCCTGATCACACGCATGGAGGAGTTCGCGAGCTCGGAGGAAGTATCCTGAACCCCGCATCGGCGCGAGACTTCCGCCACCAGGACTATGCACTCCCGAGAGCGGAGGTCTCGTGCCCGAGAACTCAACGAAGACCATGAGGGAGACTTCGTCTCCGCTCCGCATCGGCGTGAGACTTCCGCCTCCCGTACCATGCACTCCAGAGAGCGGAGGTCTCGTGCCCGGGAACTCATTGGCCACCATGAGGGAGACTTCGTCTCCGCTCTGCGTACACGCCCTCCCGAATGTTCCTTCCGCGTCGCTGGCAAGACGGCAGTTCGATCTGTTCTGAGAAGCGGTGATCAGCTCTTGCCGAATGTTGAACGACGCTATACTTTTAGGTTCCAAAACGAACCACCATGGTCCTCTCCATCGCGCGCTTTTTCCAACTGATGTTGGGTGCTCTCGTCATCGGCACCATGTTCGCCGTATGGGCCGGTTACGACCCGCGCGGCTTTTCCTACACCACCTATGTGGAGCAGCACCAGAATTCCGTGCGCGGGCTCAACGTACTGGTGCCGGCATTGGCAGCCATCACCATTGTCCTCACCTTCTTCATCGCCTATTTACAACGGGCTTGGCAGGGTCAAATGACCGTGTTGTTCGTGGCAGCGGCGTGCATGATCATCGCCGGCCTGGCCACACGCCTCGGGTGCCAACCCATCAATGCCATCATTGACAATTGGACCCCCGCCTCCGCCCCGACCAATTGGGAGGTCCTCCGCGCCGAATGGTGGCACTATCACTTGGTGCGCATGGTCAGTGGCACGATAGGCTACGCCCTAGTGGTGTTCGCCGTGGTGCGGCCACAACAAGGAGCAGGGTAGCCCCGCTTGGGCGTGTGACTTCCGCCTCCGCTTGGGCGCGAGACTTCCGCCACCGGTATTATGCACTCCAGAGGGCGGAGGTCTCGTGCCTGAGAATTCATCGGACACCGTGAGGGGGACTTCGTCCCCGCTCCGCATCGGCGCGAGCCTTCCGCCTCCGGGGCTATGCCCGGCCATTCATCCACGAGCCCTTGAGGCCCTCGAAGGACGGCGGTTTCCAACACTTCATTCCAAGGGGCCCTCAAGAATGTGATCGATCATGGCCGGAGACCGCAATTGATGGGGCACACGGGAAACACCCGAGCGCCGGGGTGAGGCCTTTCATTCTTCTTCCCGAAATCCTATCCTTGTCCCACTGATCCGATCAACCTGCTCCACATGTCCTACTTCCGCCTTGGCACCATCTCGCTGCTTATCCTCTTCGCTCCACTGCTCCAAGCCCAGGACCTGACACCCATAGGCAACGAGTTCCGGGTGAACCAAGTAACGGCCAATGAGCAATCGCTGGCCCATGTGGCGAGCGACACTGCGGGTAGCTATGTGATCGTTTGGCGCAGCTGGAACCAAGGGAGCACCGGCGGAAGCATCTGGGCACGCCGCTACGGTGCGGACCACGTGGCGCTCACCCCGGAGTTCGTGGTGGCCACTGGGCTTGGTTCTTCGGACCGGCCGTATGTGTACCGTTGGAGCGAAGGGCGCTTCGTTATCGTTTGGTTGCAGGGCAGCCTGACCAAGATGCGCGTGCTGGCCGCCGACGACGGTTTGGGTGATGTGTACGACCTGTCCATCGGCGCCGACTTCAATATCGACATCCGCCACGATGAACTGCTGGTGGCCTACACTTCCAACCAGCACATCCGATTGCGCAAATGGGACCTCATCACCAATGAATGGATGGCTGCGCCAGAGCAGGCCAGCGAGGCACCCGCGGCCAACTACCAACTTCCCCAGGTGCGCTGGACCAGCACGGGCGGCATCGTGGCCGTATACCGCGGAGGCTCTCCTTCCCCTCACCACATCTATCGCAAGACCTTCAACTCCGATCTGCTCGCGCAAACACCCGAGGCCAGCGTGTACAGCGTCAATGGATCCTTGGGGGTGATCAACGTGTCCATCAATGCGCAGGACCAATTGCTGATCTATGCGCGCTCCGGCGTGAACGGCACCGATGTGTTCGCGGGCCGCATACTGGATGCGGACGGCAACCAACTGGTGGCAAGTGTAGGCAGCATGAGCGCACCTTATGCATACTACTACTCCGACTGCGAACTGTATGATGGTGGGGCCGTGGTGCTCACCAACAACTACAAGACCGGACTGAGCGATCCGCAGGACTACTGCGTGCGAGCGAACTACGGCCTGTACCTCGGTTCATCCTTTACGGGCTTCCAGATCGCCAGCACGACCAGCAGTGGGGTGCAGAAATTCCCGGCGGTGGCCAAACTCCCCGAGGGCGGTTTCATCATGGTGTGGAATGGAAATGGCTTCCAAGGCGATGCGGACGGCGTGTATGCACGGGCCTTCTCAGCTACCGACTTCCCAACGGCCATGACCGAGCGGAACGCAATGGCCGTGGAAGCCTGGCCGAACCCGTTCAGTGATCAGCTCTTCGTATCGGTGGATGCCAGCACACCACTGGAGGTGATCGATGCCACCGGCCGCGTGGTACACAGCCGTCGGCTGCTGCCGGGCACCACGGCATTGGGCCTGCCCGAGCTACGGCCCGGCGCTTACATCCTGCGCTGGCATGCCGCCGACGGCACGCCCTTGGTGGAGCGCGTGGTGAAGCACTGATGCTGATTCGCCAGCGGGGCGATCACTGGATCCGCTCCGCAATGGCGCGCGACTTCCGCCTCCGGTACCATGCGCTCCAGAGAGCGGAGGTCTCGTGCACGTGAACTCATCGGACACCGTGAGGGGGACTTCGTCCCCGCTCCGCCACGCTCGCTCCACCCATCCCGTCCCGCTTGCTATCGGACCTCGAAGCGCAGCGTACAACGCTCCCGGAGCGCGATATTTGCGGCATGAGTGAAGAGTTGCTCGGATTGTTCCAACGGCTATTGATCGCCTTGGCCCTCGGCTTTCTCATCGGCATGGAACGTGAGCACGCCAAGCGCGCTCCGGACCAGGATGAGCCCTTCGCCGGGGTACGGAGCTATACCCTGATCGCCTTGTTCGGCTTTCTCTGCACCTACCTCGCTCAAACCCATGGCCCCTGGTTCCCGGTCGCGGGCCTGGGCGGCTTGGTAGCGCTATTGGTAGCGGCCTACGTCATGTCCTCCAAACAAGGCGAACTGGGCATGACCACCGAGCTCACCGCCATACTGGCTTGGGTCATCGGCGCCGTGGTGTTCCAAGGCGAAGTGCTCCTTGCCGTGATCGCCACGGTGGTGGTAACGGCGCTGCTCTCGTTGAAGGTGAAGTTGCACACCTTCATCGCGAAGCTGACCCCCGAGGATATCCGGGCCTTCATCCAGTTCGTGATCATCTCGGCGGTGATCCTGCCCTTCCTGCCGCGGGAGCCCATGGGCCCGAACGGGGTGTGGGACCTGCACGAGGTCTGGATCATGGTGATCCTGGTCACCGGCATCAGCCTCGGCGGTTATTTACTGAGCAAGGTCCTGGGCTCCTCCAAGGGCACGCTGGTCTCCGGCATCATCGGTGGCCTGGTATCGAGCACGGCCGTCACCTTGAGCCTGTCGCAGCGTTCCCGGAAACAGCCCGATGGACCGCACGTCATTTCCGCCGCCAGCATCATCGGTGCTACGGCGGTGCTGTATCCGCGCGTCTGGTTGATCATCTGGGTGATCCATCGGGAATTGGCCATGCGCATGCTCGTGCCCATCATCCTGATCACGCTGGTCGCCTTCGGGATCACGTACCTTGTTTCCCGCAAAGGACGCCAAGGCACGAGTGCGGACATACCGAGCCGGAACCCGCTCAACTTCAAGGTGGCCATCCAGTTCGCCGTATTGTACATGACCGTGCTTTGGTTGATGGACCTTGCGGCAGCGGGTGAAAGCGACAAGGGGCTCTACGCCACCAGCCTGATCTTCGGTGCTACCAACATGGATGTGATCACGCTATCGGTGGCCCGCAGTGCTGAAAGCGTTGGGCTCATGACCGCTGCGATAGCGGTGCTGCTCGCCACGCTCTCCAACGCGGTGATGAAATTCCTGATCGTGGTGTTCTTCGGCCACAAGGCCATGCTCCGCTGGGTGGGTCTGGGCTTCGGCGTGGTTGCGGTAGCCACGGTGCTCTGCATTTTCGCGTTGTGGTGGATCGCTCCCGTTCCGTGAAAGCCTCGAGCTTTCGGTGGGCCGGGCACACGGTGGGAACGAACCCTTCACGGTTTCCTGCGAAGAGGGAACGGGTGGGAACTGCCCGAACTGGGCAAGCGAATCCCGAACGCGGACAAGGCCGGCAAGGGATCGCGCACTCTGCGCTGGATCCGATCACCAGGTCGCCTTTCTTGAACTTCAGTGAAGCGGATCATGTCCGAGACCAAGCATGGGGTGGATGTGGCCATGGAGGCCGTGGGGATCTCGTCCACTTGGGACATCTGCCAGAAGATCGTCCGCTCCGGCGGGAACATCGCCAACATCGGTGTGCATGGGCAAAAGGTGGACCTGCAACTTCAGGACATGTGGATCCGTGACATCACGATCTCCATGGGGCTGGTGAACACCAACACCACGTCGATGCTGCTCAAGACGGTGGAGTCCGGAAAGCTCGAGCCGAAGAAGCTGATCTCGCATCGTTTCAAGTTGAACGAGATCGAGAAGGCCTACACCGTGTTCGAGAACGCGGCCAAGGAGAAGTCCTTCAAGATGATCCTGTCCAACTGATCATCCTCAACACGGTCCATGTGAAAGAGCGGTTCACCCGAATGGAGGGTGAGCCGCTCTTCTGCTTTGGTGGAAAGCAAGGGTTTCGCGCTGCAAACCAATGTTCCGGCCCTCGGTTCGTATGAGGCTGGAGTTCCAGAAGAACGGCTTCATGAACGCGTGCTCTTGTTGTGGTGTGTCCGCTCCGTTGACCTGCTCGGATCGGGACGAGGTACACACCGGCAGGTAGATCCACATGAACCGGACCGGAGCTGCGGTGTACCGCTGTTCAATCCACTTCACACCGACCTTTATCCCTCTGATGAAATTCCGATCAACTGCCATCGCTTTGGTGCTCTGCTGCATGGGCCCTTCCGGCGTGCATGCCCAAGCGCCTTCCGTGCTCACCGGCCTCAACTACAAGGGCACGTCGGAAGCCACCTTTCAGGAAGGTTGTGAAGGCTGTGGTAACCCGGGTCATGTCGAATTCAACGGTACGAACAGCGCGGAGTTCACCCTGCCGGGGTCCGATATCATCGGCTCGTTGCACTACAGCAGGAAAGGCAACTTGCTCCGGATATCCGAGAGCGATCGGACCATGGAGCTGAACGGGGATACGCTCTTCTTCACGGCATACAACTACCGGCATGTTTACCTGCGGGTGCGGAAGGATTAGCATGTACCTAGCCATCCACTGAACTTGACCATGCACCGCATCCTTCCTCTGCTGCTTGTGATGTGCGTAACAGGGCCAGCCCACGCGCAACCGCAGTTCCCGGATCTCACCTTCACGGTGGTGCGCAACGCACAGGGTAGGCCGATGCGTGGACCGCTGATCGACCTGGAGGCCTTACGGGGGATCAAGCACAAGCCCAATGCCGTACCGTGGTCCGTGGAGATGTATTTCACCGTGTCGAAGGACTATCCCTATGGCGATGAGGAAATAGGTGGGCAGGAACATTGGTTCCTTCCCGCCACACCCGTACCCGGTGACCGGAAGGATCGCGTGCAGTTCGCGGTGCTCGATTGCTATTGCACGGACCAATACTTCGTGATCAGGCAAGGGGCATCCACGATGCGCATCGACCTGCCGGATCCTGGTGCTGAGCGTACCGCACTATACGAACACGTGATGGCACGATCGGGTTCCGATCCATCGCCGGAGGTGATCCGCTTCCGATCCGGGCGCTTCACCTATGCGGAGTTGGCGCATGAAGCAGGGTACGGGAAATTGGAGGCACGCCTCGCGGCCGGGATCAAGGATGCCACAGCAGCGGCCGATATGAAGCGGCTTGCTGAACTGGCTGAATACTACCGCGACCAACCACCGCCAGCTCTGCCGACCGAGCCAACCATCCCGTCACCAACGACGGAGGAACAATGGGCAGCATTCTGGACAGAGCAGCCGCCGTTGAAGGAAGCCCGTATCGTGAACGTGAACGGGGACACGGTGCAGGTCAGCATCACGGGCCGCATCATGCTCACCGGCGATTGCTCCAGCAGCATGCCGCTCTTTGGCATGGAGATGCGCACCGATAGCGGATGGGTGGAACGTTTACCATTGGAGTTGGTCCAAATGGATTGTGGTCTACCGTGGGGGGATTGGGAGGAACGCACCCTTGTTCTTTCGCTGGGCTACTGGCTCAGTGTACGTGCACCGGCAGGGAAGAAGGAACCGGCGCCGGGAACCTACCGTTTGCTCTTCATGGGTGGTAACATGGAGCCCTTCGCGAGTGAGGCGTTCCTGGTGAAGTGATCGCCGTGGTCGATCACTGACCATTGGACCAAGCGCAGCTCCTGCACCTCCACCGATCGCCGTACGTTGCGGTCCGAAATGCAGGAAACGCCGCAACTGAGCGCACGGGCCCGCGCAAGCATGCTCTTCGCCTTGATCGTCTCCGGTGAAGCGATCTTCTTCCTGCCTTTCGTCATTCCCCGCGTGTTCCGCCCCACCTTTTTGGAAGTGTTCGACATCACCAATTTGGAGCTGGGCGCCTTCTTTTCCGTGTATGGCGTAGTGGCCATGGTCTCCTATTTCCTCGGCGGCCCCGTGGCGGACAGGTATCCGGCGCGGCTGCTGATGTCGATCGCACTGGCCTCCACGGCCATGGGCGGGCTGCTGCTCTACTTCGTGCCCGACCCCACGGGCATGTTCTGGCTCTACGGCTGCTGGGGCGCCACCACCATCCTGCTGTTCTGGGCGGCGATGATGCGGGCCACGCGCGTGCTGGGCGGTACGCAAGCGCAAGGCACCACCTTCGGCATGCTCGATGGCGGGCGCGGACTGGTTGCTGCGGTGGTGGGCTCGCTCGCCGTGGCCGTGTTCGCGTATGCACTTCCGGCGGATGTTAGCCCAGTGGATCCAGCGCAACGGACCGCCGCTTTCCGGGATGTCATCCTCTTCTTCAGCGCCTGCGTGTTCGGCTCCGCGCTCCTGGTCCTTGTTCTATTGTGGCCGCTGGAAAAGGTCGCGGAACGTGCCCCTGTGGAAGGTGCATGGCAACACCTGCGGCGGGTGTTGCGCCTGCCTGCCGTGTGGTTGCAGGCGGTCATCATCGTATGCGCATACAGCGGCTATCGCATCGCGGACGATTTTCCCCTGCTGGCGAAGGATCTGTTGGGCTACGACGAGGTGAGCGCGGCCGGCCTGGCCACCATGGCCTTGTGGATCCGCCCGGTGGCCGCCGTGGGTGCGGGCCTTTTGGCGGACCGCTTCAGTACTTCCGGCATGACGTTGCTCTGCTTCGCACTGCTGCTGGGCAGTGGCCTGCTCATTGGCCTCGGGCCGTTGGGGATGGACCCCGTGGTGCCGGTGTACCTCGCGGTGATCACCACGGCACTCGGTGTGTTCGCGTTGCGCGGCCTCTACTTCGCCATCATGGAAGAGGGCAAGATCCCCATGGAGGTGACCGGCACCGCCGTGGGTGTGGCCTCGGTGGTGGGTTTCCTCCCCGATGTGTACATGGGCCCGGTGATGGGCGTGTTGCTGGATGACCACCCCGGCGTACGGGGCCACCAGTTGGTATTCCTGGTGCTGGCCGGTTTTGCGCTGCTCGGCCTATTGGCTACGTGGATCTTCCGCCGCGTGGTACGATGAAGGAAGGCCAGGGGAGAAGGAGGAGGTCCGAAAGCCTGCGGAAGGGGTATGCTTCCTCTTTAGACTGCACGGCGAAGCCGCTCCAAGCGGACCGGGAAACCTTGACCCCAGGAGACGTAGCGGTTACATGTCGACTTCGCGGAAGTGGGGTTGGTGGCCGTGAAGTAGCGGCGCAACTCCAGGAATCCCCGCAAGCGGCGTAGGAAGGGGTTCTTCTTCGCCATCTTTTCGTCATAGAAGGTGGATATGTCCACCACTGTGTCCCGGAAGATCATGCAGCCCAACAGATAGCCATCCTCCACGGCGCTGGCCACGGCCGGCCTGCCCTTGTAGCGGCTGGGCTCGCACGCCTTGTCGTAGTTGCGCAGGTGCATTCGCTTCAAACCTCCGATCAGATCGGTATCCTCGAGGTATCGCTCCAGATAACGCGCCAACACATGTGGTCGCAAGTAGGTCATGGGGCCTTCGGCATCGATCTGCATGGCGTGTACGCCATCCTTGGTCAGGTACCAGGCCAATGGGTAAAGCACCGTCTTGGTAGCACTGATGGTGAGCACGTACAGCCACTGGATCTCATCGGGAGAAGTGAATTCGCCGGACTCCACACGAATGCCCCGGCCACGCCTCCTGTGGTGGCGCTCCATGTCCGCGAACCGCTCCGCCACATGGCGTTGCAGCACCAGCACGTCCTTGCGCAGGGCGGCGGCGATGTCGGCCAAGGTCATTCCGGAGTTGATCATTGCACATGGTGTGTCGCTGCTCTTCTACGGGAATTGACGGGAGGGGTTCAGGCCGAGCCGGCCGTTTCGCGGCACGTTCGTATGAAATGTGCTTACTGCAGCACAACTAGGGCGGTTTCCACCCTATCTTTAGTGCATGCATATCCAGATCAACACCGATAGGAACATTGAGAACAACGAGGCCTTGGCCACCCACGTGCGCACTGTGGTGGAGAAGGCCTTGGAACATTTTGCCGAGCGCATCACCCGGGTGGAAGTACACCTGAGCGACGAGAACGCTGACAAGAGCGGAACGCATGATCATACCTGTACCATGGAGGCGCGGCCCAATGGCATGGACCCGTTTGCCGCCACGCACAAGGCAGCCAATGTCCATCAAGCAGTGGACGGTGCGGCGGAACGGCTGGCGAACAAGCTGCGCACCCGCTTCGGCAGGTTGGACGACCGCCAAGGAGCGGCCAGACTGCCTTCCTAGGAGGAACAAGGTTGATCCGTAGCGTCTCCGCTTTCACGGGGCGCAGTCCTGCATAGGCTGATTTCGGAGCTTGGCCTTATGGCCATTTACATTCACTCGGTGGCGAATAGCGGTGTTTATTCCCAACACCACGTCGGCTGCGGTGTGATGGTGACTACCTTGTAGCCAACATGCTCCGGTGCTTTTGCCGGAGATCAACTCTCAGTAAGTATGGCAAGTGGTAAAGTAAAGTTCTTCAACCCGGAAAAAGGGTTTGGTTTCATCGCTCCCGATGGAGGTGGTGAGGACGTCTTCGTGCATAAATCCGGTACTCAGGCAGCGCTCTATGAGGACGATAAGGTGACCTACGAAGTGGAGCAGACGCCGAAAGGCCTCAGCGCAGTGAACGTGCAGAAGGCCTAGTGCCCTCCTTGTTCCTGATACATGAAGCCCCGGCACGTTGCCGGGGCTTTCTTCTTTTCATCTTCCATGTGCGGATGGAACCCATGAGCGTGTGCTCCACAGCCTTGCCCACTGGCTTTTCGGTAAGAAGGCTACTCGTACATCACCAGCAACGGCACCGTGGTATTCAGCGCCATGCGCTTCGCCACGCTGCGGTGGAACAGGCCATCCACCCAGCCCAGCTTACGGTGCAGCACTGCGAGCATACCATAGTCCCCGCTATCCAGCGAACGCATCAGGCCCACGGTCACATCACCGCTTGCTATGGACGAGCTCATGCAGTCCACTCCCTCGAACACCTTCGGAAAAGGCGGTAATACCGGCATGGGCCCGGAGTCACTTCCCTCCTTCATCACATGAACGAACTCCACGCTGGCGCTGTAGCGCTTGGCCAGTTGGGCCAGTGGAGCCAGCGCCTTCGGGTCACGTACCTCTTCCTGGTCATCCGCGTACAGGATGGTCCGGATGGGGCCGGCCTTCCAATCCGGCGGCACCACGATCACCGGACCGGTGGAATTGCGTGCCACCACTTCAGCATTGCTGCCCCACTGCAAGGCACCACCCTCGCCGCGTGTACCCATCACGATCATATCCACGGGATGGGTGCCTATGTATTCCTGGATCGCAGAGAACACGCTTCCGGTACCCACAGCCGTGCTGATGTGCATCGTTTCGCCGGGATGCAGTGCGCGGATCTCCGTTGTCAGTTCGTTCAGTTCTTCTTGCGCCAAGCGCTTCATATGGGTGTTGAACTCCGGGAACAGGCCCATCTTCGGTGCATCGCCGATGGTGAGCAGGAAGATGAATTCAGTTTCTGCAATGCCATAAGCATCCAGAGCGAAAAGCACCGCCTTGCGGGAGCCTTCGCTTATGTCCGTGGGAATAAGGATCCGTGTCATGTGTCAGTTGGCCGCCATCAGGACCGCCAATGGACAAGGATACAAATTAGCGGACGAGCGGCATTGACGAATCTCATCACCACAAAGGAGGAAGCTCATCCTGAATACCGCAACAAGCGACTAGCTTTGAATCATATCCCAAACACATCCTGCGCTCACGCGCGATCATATCAACAGCATCATGGGCATTGCCACGACCTTCCAGGACATCTACGCGAGCATCGGTTATCTCTTCTACAGCATTGCCGCCAGCGACGGCAAGATCGCACCCGCCGAAAAGCAGAAGCTGAAGCAGCAGATGGATAAGCACTGGCTGCCGTTGGAGGCCAGCCTCGACGACTTCGGCACGGATTCCGCGCACTACATCACTATCAGTTTCGATTTCGCCATGGCCGAGGAGATGGATGCCGACAGGGCCTTCCAGAGCTTCCGTGATCAGTACAGGCTCGCCCCGGAACGTTTCACCAAGGCCATGAAGGAGCTGGTCCTGAAAACGGCCTCCGGGATCGCTGACGCGTTCTATGGAACCAACAAAGCGGAGCAGCAGCGTTTGGGTGAGTTGAAGAAGATGCTGAACTGACGCATAAGGTCACGGGATCCAGACATCAAGATCAAAGTGTCGAACCACGATCACGCTTCCGGTCCATTCTTTCGTCCAATGATCATTCCCATTGTGCGCTTCCTGCTCTTGTTGACAGGTGCGATGGTGGTCGGCACCCTGTTCGCCATTTGGGTCGGTGCGGACCCGCGCGGTTTTTCATACACCACCTTCGTGGAGCAGCACCAAGCTGCAGTGCGGGGCCTCAACATGGTGGTCCCCGTGCTTGGCTTGGACACCATACTGCTCACCTTGCTCTTGGCCTACCTGCAGCGCGCATGGCACAGCCAAATGGTGATCTTGTTTGTGGCCACTGGCTTCCTCTTGATCGCCGGGCTGATCACGCACTATGGCAACCAGTCCATTGATGCGGAGGTGATGGGCTGGACGGTGGATAGCCCGCCGCCTACATGGGAAGCCCTGCGCGACCGCTGGTGGCAGCTGCACGTGCAACGCCTGATCGCCGGTGTGATCGGCTATACGCTGATAGTGATCGCGGTCCTGCGGAGGCGGGTCTAGAAGGTCAGGAGATCGATCCACCGCGTTTCAACGCCGGCGGCTACGGTGCTCACACGTTCCGCAACCATTCCTTCGCATCCGCCGCATACATCCAGGCCACCCAGCCGTAATGGCAATAGACCAGCGCTTCCTCATAGCTGCCCGGCGAATAGTTCGATGCGATCTCCTTGGGTTCCTCCGGTGCCAATAGCATGGGGACAATGTGCCGGTTCTCGGCCATGGCCTGCTTGAGCAACTTGGTGGTCGCCGGGCCGGGGCCTACGGAAACGAAGCTGGCCAGCGTCCTGTTGAAGCGCATGAAAGCGCTTTCCTCCTCATCGAACTGCTTGTCGATCTCCCGGAACCTTTCCGGATGGGTAACAGCCATGAAAAGGCTCAACGGATAGCGCACGCCCTGGTTGTCCATGGGGTTCAGCATAAGCAGGTGGTCCCATATTGCAATGGAACCATCCAAGCGTCCCGTGAAGTACAGGCGATCGGCAAGTTTCTGGAAACAGCGCATGTAGGGCCTTGTCTCGTGAAAGCCCCAGCACCGGCCCGTGTATTTTTCCACATCCTCCGGGTCCAGGAAAAAGCGCTCCTCACCGATGGTGACCACCCGGTCGTAGAATGCGATGGCGATGGATGGATGCTCTTCCATGTCGCCTAAGTATTCAAGTGCTACCATGCACTCCGGGTCCATGTCCAGGGCCTGCTCCACTACCTTCCTGCCTTTCGCGGGGGGAAGCGAATAGGCGCTCATCGCCAGTTCCTCGGCCTTCTCCGCATCGGTCTCCGGCTCGAACTCCGGGATGGGTTCGGCCATGAATTTTTCGAAGAAGGCATTGATATCGGCTTCACTCTTGAAGTCCTGCTTGGCCAACAGTTTTTGCAGGTCGTGCATGGCATCCATGCCGTTCCGATACAGATCGGAAGTCACGGTGTCCTTTTTCTTCGCCGCCTTTTTCGGCTGGCTTGCTTTCTTGGCCATGGGTCCGCTTTATTTTTCGTTGTTGTTGCAAAGTAATGGGTTGCTCATGGAGTAGGCCTCAATCTTCCGCCGGACTTCCGTCACCGCACATGCGCACCACTTTGGGCGTGAAGGTGCCCATCACCTCCACCAGGTCGCGTTGGCTGTTCATCACGGTGTGAATGTCCTTGTAGGCCATGGGCGCTTCATCCAGCCCGGCACCGATCAGGTCCACATCATGTTTCTTCAACATCTGCTTCACTTCCTTGGAAGTGATGGTGGCCTTGGCCCGGGTGCGGCTCATGGTACGTCCTGCGCCGTGGCTGGCACTGGCGATGCTTTCGGCCTTGCCGGTACCACGTACGATGAAGCCGGGTGCCGTCATGCTGCCGGGGATCACGCCAAGCACGCCTTTGCCCGCGGGCGTGGCGCCCTTGCGGTGTACGATCAGTTCGCGGCCACCATGCATTTCCTTCCAGGCGAAATTGTGATGATTCTCCACCGTGGCCACGGGCCGTTCGCCCAAGGCCTTGAAGATGCGTGCATGGATCTGCTGGTGGTTGGCCGAGGCGTAGTCGCCCGCCAGTTGCATCGCCGCCCAGTATTCCTGTCCCTCGGCGCTGTCCAGTGAGAGCCATGCGAGGTTCTGCGCTTCCGCCGGCAGCTTGCACAATTCCTTGGCCAGGCGCGTGTAGTGCTGAGCGATGTTCGCACCCAGCCCACGCGATCCGCTGTGCGAAAGCAGCCCCACATATTCACCCACGGGCAGGCCGAATTCGTTGTGTACATCCGTGATCGCGACCACACCGAATTCCACGAAGTGGTTACCGCTGCCGCTGGACCCGATCTGCTGCCATGCGCGATCCTTCAGTTGTTTCACGATCGGGATGGTGTCGAACTCCGCGCGCTCCAGCACGGGGTGGTCCATCCGCACCTCATGCACAGCGCGCCCGAAGCGGGTGTGCTCGAGGAGCAGACGTTTATGGTCGGCACGGTATTGCTCCAACTTTTCGGGTGCCATGTTGAAGATGCTGAGGCTCATGCGGCAACCGATGTCCATGCCGACGCCGTAGGGGATCACTGCATTTTCAGTGGCCAGCACGCCACCAATGGGCAGCCCGTAGCCTTGGTGTGCATCGGGCATCAGCGCACCGGCCACGGTAATGGGCAGCTTCATGGCGGTCTCCATCTGCTGGATGGCACCCTGCTCGATATGTTCCGCTCCGTAAATGCGATGCTCTTTCCGGGGAAGCAGCTCGTGCTGGTCCGCGGTCTTGCGGTCCGCGCCGGTCAACGCATGCGCGATGGGTGCGTAGTGTTCGTGCTCACTGAATGAGTCGGGTTCCGCCAAGATCTGCTTGAGCACATCGAGCGCGTCCTCCTTCTTCATCCCGCGGTGATGCTTCACCATCACATTGATCGCAATACCGATCGCGCGGCTTTCGTGGAAGCCGATGGCGATGAGGTCCTTGCCGTGGAGTTTGAGGCGTTTCATATTCGTTGTTCTAAAGATGGCCTTTTCTTTCGATCGTAAGTGGAAGTCGCAGGATTCGGACCTGATCAGCCCGAAGGCACCGGTTTTACAGACCTGCCCAGCTCTCCAACACTGGCGCACTTCCGTGTGGAAGAGGATGGGATCGAACCATCACCTGCGGTGTTTCAGACCGCCGCTCTACCCTTGAGCTGCTCTTCCTTCGGTCGCCATAGTCCGCCGATAGGGGGACGACGGCGGCCTTCGTTGGCCCGGCGGGACTCGAACCCGCACCCCTCGGTTAAGAGCCGAGTAGTCTTCCATACGACCTCCAAGCCAGTGTTTATCATTCGCATTCATCAGCGCTTCATCATCATGATCCGCGTCATCAGCGTTCCATTTTCTTATCGCACTTTGACCATCAGGAAGGATTCGAACCTTCATCCTCCACCTTCGCACGGCGGTGCTCATCCATTGAGCTACTGATGGCTATTGGTGTTTGGTGAAGAGCACGGCGCGTCCGCCACACTCGTCACCTTTCACCTTGTCATTCCATCAAGGAGCCTTGCCCGGAGAGAAGATCTCCTTCAATTGGTCAAGGACCTTGGCGTTACCACTGATGGAAAGCGTGTTCACCTTTTCGGCGATCTTCTCCACGTACTCCATTTCCTTCAACTTGAAGAGCATGGTGTTCTCCTCCATCAGCTTCGCGGTGTTCAGCAAGCTGCGCGTGCTCGCCGTTTCCTCGCGCCGCATGATGGTGTTGGCTTCCGCCTTCTTCTGCGCCACCAGCACCTGGTTCATGATCTCCTTCATGTCACCGGGCAGGATGATGTCCTTGATACCACCCGCATTGATGGCGATGCCCAGGGCTTCGGCCTGCGCGCTCACGCTCTCCTTCACGTAGGCCGTTACCGCGTCCTTGTCCGCGAGCACCTCATCCAGCAGGCGCGTGCCGATGAATTCACGCAGGGCCAATTGCACCAGAACATAGAGCTGCTTTTCGTTCTCCTTGTTCTCCAACAGCGCCTTGCGGATGTCGGTGATGCGGTACTGCAACGTGAAGTTCACACGCAGCGCGGCCTTGTCCTTGGTGAGGATCTCCTGACCGTTCACTTCCAGCTGGAGCTGGCGCGTGTCGGCCTTGAGCACCTGGATCACGATGCTGTTCTTCGCGAAGAAGTACGTACCGGGATCGAGCATGCGTTGCGCCTCACCGTTCACCAGGAGGATGCCCTTTTCGTAAGGCTCCACGTTGTATGCACGGATGTAGGGCAGCAGCGCCGGCTTCATCAGCAGGTCGGGGTCCACGTTGGCGGGGATCTCGGCTTGCGCCAGGTCCACCTCCATGAAGGCGTACTTCACCAAACCCTTGAAGAAGGCGTAGCGGCCGGGCTTCAGCACTTCCTGGAAGTTACCGTTGCGGTACATCAGGACGATGCGGTTGTCCGGCACTTCCACCACGGTGAGCCGTGCGGCGAGTTCGGCGTCCTGCAACAGGATGTCGAGTTCCACCGGCGGGGTGAAGGGCAGCGCGAGGTTGTACACGCGCACGGTGTCGAAGGGGGCGAGCACATGCAGGCCCGGCTTCAGTACGCGGGTGTAGTTGCCGAAGCGGAAGACCAGGCCGACCTTGCCTTCGGTGATGCGTTGGATGTTGAACATGGTACGTTGTTGTGTTGGCCTTCGCAAAGCAGTACCGCGCCATGCGTTGGGAATGGGATGCCCGTTGACCGGTGGGCACCTTGCCGGGTTATCGTGAGAGCGAAAAGTGCTCGTGTGTTGAGTAAGAAAGCGATGAGGAAACGCCACCTGCGTTCAGCGGGGACATCGATGCCATGCGCGGGCTTCCGCGGTTCCGCTCACCGTTGCACATCATCGTGACGACCTTTAAAAGTCGCCATCCAAATGCACTTGGGCGACGGGAACCTTGGTGCCGTTGATGAGCAGCGCGAGGTTCACAGGATGAACACGGGTCGTCCGTTGCGTTCGCCGTAACGTGGCTTGCGCGCGGGACCGGTGGATCCATCATCGCTTTCAGCGAATGGGCATTTTTAGGGAAGCGCCCGGCTTCCTTCCTCTGTGACAGAGTCCATTGCTCTACCGATTGAGCTAACCTGACCTTGCGGTCAAGGACGGGATTCGAACCCGCGACACATGGATCGGTGCTCTTGCCAACTGAGCTATCCGCCTTAAGGCGGAGCAGGGATCGAACCTGCGACTTCCGATGTGGGAGGAACAGAACGACCGTTCGGCGGCATACAGCGTGCGAAACGCAGCGGTACCATGGGGCCTTGTGAAACCCGCATCAGGTCCGACGCGACCGGCCTTTCCTCGTGCTTGTCCGCCGTACGGAGGACAAGATGTTTTGTGCTGAAAGCACAGTATGTAAAAGAACGTTCATCGTTCAGGGGGTCTCCGCGGTCCTGCTCCCGCCGGACTTCCTTCCGAATGCGGAGACCCCCGTCCTGTTGCGTTGTGACACCGGACAACAAAAAACCCGGCCTTGTGCGGACCGGGTTCGTTGCGATGGTGATGGTTCACATCATCGATAGGAACACCGGATCCTGTTGGTATCAAAGAGTTGCTGCTTGGGCATGGCATAGCCTGTCCGCTCGCTCGCTATGCGATACTGCTCTGATGTATGTCGTTTCGTTCCGCTCATTTTTCTTTCATGAAATGAAAAGCCCGGGTTGTTGGCCCGGGCGATGTAAAGGTTCACTGTGTTCAGCTACACTTCAAGGTCGCCCTGGATCTGTTTTGGATCCTTGGTCCGTGGTGGGTCGGTATGTGTGCAGCTTCCGCATTTGGACACGTAGACGTGGGCACCCGGGAGCGGGTTGCCTTTGTGATGAAAATAAATTTTGGATGGGGATGTTGATGAACAATTCCACGCAGTGAACGCACCACTGCGCGAACGAGCAGCACGCCCGCATCAAAGATCACCACATTACCCCGCGCCGAACCAGGAACTACCGCCGATCTCGCAAGTGTTCCACCCGTTCCACCGCTAGGATCCCTGGATGTTGACCGGGTCACTTCGGAGAGCAACGGAGGTCCGTGGCCGTGATGGACGAATAGGCTTGGAGGGTCGCTGGCGGCTCTCGAATGGCCCTTGCTCAGCCCACCAAGGTCGCGCTCAAGGTGATCGGTACCGCCTTCAGCGCTTGGCTCACGGGGCAATTCACTTTGGCATCCTCAGCACAGGCGTCGAAGTCCGCTTGGCTGATGCCGGGCACCTTCGCCTTCAATACCAAGTTGATACCGACGATGCCGGTGCCACCTTCCACTGGACCGAGCTTCACCTCGGAAGTGCAGTCCAGTTCATCTGGCGTATGGCCTGCATTACCCAAAAGAAAGCTCAATTTCATGGTGAAGCAGCCTGCATGCGCGGCCGCGATCAACTCTTCCGGATTGGTGCCCGCCTTGCCGTCCTCGCTGACGAAGCGGGTGGTGAAGGAGTAGGGCGTGTCCTTCAATACGCCGCTGGTACTGGTCAATAGGCCTCCGCCTTCCTTGCCGCTTCCTTTCCAAATGGCCTTGCTCGATCGGATCATGATGGTTGCTTTTGCTGTTTTGTGGTATGGGATAAAGGTAGAACAGGGCAGATGCACGGATGTTCGCATCATCACCAGCAAGATCGCTTGATCAAAGGCCGATCCGCTCGTGCCCGAGGCTTCGAGGGGTCAGCATTTTAAAGCAGCGGGGCGGGCATTGGCAAAGGGGTTGACCTGCAGGATGTCCTGGTCCTTCCATAGTACACCTCATTGCCTCTTGCGTACCGAACAGGAGCGGCATCCCGACCATACTATCGCGGATCATACTCCTCCAATTTCCGCAAGGCAGCTTCGTACCCGATCCGGAAGATGGCATCCACATGTTTGGTGCTGAACGTGCCGAAGGCCGAGAGGCTTTCCGGGCTGATGATCAGATCGCAATCATCGAACTTCTGGATGGAGCGGCTCGATCGGTCCATGGAAAAAGCACGTTCCAGAACGGCGAATGAGGAACGGAGCTCGTGGGCGGTCACCTGCTTCAGGGGGTTCACGAACACCCCGATGATCCGGTCGCAGGGTGCCAACAGTGGTTCCACGGGAAAGTTGTTGGTGATGCCGCCGTCCGAGTAAAGCGAGTCGTCGATCACCACGGGTGAGAACACGCCCGGCACGGCGGAGGAGGCAAGGAGGGTACGGATGAGCGGACCTTCATGGAACACCCGGGAGCGACCCTTTACAATATCCGATGCGACGACGAACAATTTCTTCTGCAGCGCCTCGAACCGATCGTCTGGAAAGTACTTCTCGAAACCTTCGCGGAACTTGTCGGCATCGAGCATTCCGGGTTTCCCGTGGGCGTAATTCCCCCAAGTGAAGAGAGAAACACTGCGAAAGAACCCCAACGTATCTTCCCAACCATGCCCAGCAGCATAAAAGGCACCCACGATAGCACCGGAGCTGGCCCCGGATATGTATTCGGGATGTATCCCATGTTCTTCCAGTGCCTTGATCACACCGATATGGGCCACGCCCCGCACGCCACCACCGGAGAGGACCAGTCCGTGCGTAGGAGGAACCTTCAGATCGGCCGCCCCATCACCCCTGCTTGCTTGCTGCTCCATCTGCTTTATTCCCTTTTCCCGTCGGAAACCTTTGGTGGACGATGATGATCATACACGGAAGGGCCGGTCCACTAATCCACCATCAACTTGCGTGTGAAAGTCGAGCCGGTGCTGCGCAATTCATAGAAGTACACACCGCTTCCCACCCCGCTCAGATCCATGGTGTAGCTGTGCCTGCCTGCGGAGATCGAGCCATTCACCAACTCGTTTACCAGCTTCCCGTGCAGGTCATACACACGCAGCGAGACCGGCCCCGCCGAGGGGAGATTGAAGGAGATGGTGGTGGAACCGTTGGCCGGGTTGGGTTGGTTCTGGAAGAGTTCCAGGACCGAGGCAGTGGGCCGCTCGTGAACGTGTGCGTACATATCGCCGAACAGCGAATCCAATTCCGCATTGCTCAACGCGCGGTCATATATGCGTACATCGTCCAGTTCCCCGGCATAGTGCGAGGTATTGCTATAGCGGTACTTTCCCAAGGCCGCTGGGAACAAGGGTCCCACGTCCATCAGGGGTTCTGCAGGAGAGGTAATGGAGTCAACGATGATGCCGTCGTAGTACAGCTCCAGTAGTTGGCCCATCTCCCAGCGACCAGCGGCAAAGTGCCAGTGATCATCCACGAATTTCTGTTGGGCAGAGAGCCATCCCGTAGCAAGGTCGTTTCCCAAATGAACGCTTACCCATAGTGTGTTGCTGTCCGTATACATTTGGAATTCGCCATTATCCCCATAGTGGATCAACTTGCCCTCGGGGTAGGTTATGGGTACCTTGAACCAAGCGGACCAAGTGAGCGCATGTGGAGGAGTGGCCCAGAGTAGAGGAAGTGCGACGTAATCAGATGTGCCATTGAATTGATAGGCACTGGTACTCGTTCCAAATCGATCGTTCGTTGCCACGGGACCATAAGGTGTCCCGTTAAAGAGGTTTACGCTCAGGTCGAGCGCATTGTCATCCAACTCCCAGTGGGCAACAAGGCCCGAGTCCAGGTTGATCTGGGCGTGCAGGCCGCCTGCGATCATGCACATTACAAAAATGGTGGAATGTGTTTTCATGTGTGACGGGTTAAGAGGATGTGAGATGTTGACAGGCGTGTGGCGTTGCCTTAGTAAAGATAGATCGATCGCAAGGGTAGGAGGGTATTCCGAGGATGTTCCACCTTATGCGCTCGATGCTGAGATGGAATGAAGGCTCGCATTACCTTACTAAACGGACGGGGGCGAACAGGTTGCCTCGGAAGGAGCGGATGGATCCGATCCTTCCGACCTGCGCACCATGCGCTACGGAGTGAAGGCCCGCACGGTAACTTCCTTGCGTATGGCAAAGAGTCACTCCGAGGCGGACGAGGCGATGATCAAGTCATTGGCAAAACCGTACCCTCCTGACGCTCTTTACGGCGCACAGTGTGTGACCTTATTTGGGCAAGAGCGGGTCCAACAATGTGCCGAATGCGAGCGATCCCTTCGCATGTCCGGAGTTGTAGTTGGCTGACCCAACGGGTTGATCAGTGATGCACTCCTGAAGGTGGAGTGTGTTTTCCACTGATCACATGCGCGGTCTCCGGTGCTGCCCACAGCACCGGATATCTAGCTAAGAATGCGGGCCTACTGCTTGAACCGGTACACGTAGTTTTTGTCCGGGCCGCACACGGATGGGCACGGATGGCCGCATAGCCGCACGAATTTCGGATCCGAACCCAATGGCTCTGCTTTGGCCCCGATGATCTTCATGGCGGTAATGAGCATAGTGGTTTCCTTCCCTTCAGTCACATCAGGAGTGGCGCGTATCGCCTCGCAGCCCTCCAATTCCAGCAACGCTTCCATGTCAGTGCGCGTGAAGGAGCCGGAGTAGGATGCATGCCCCGACTGCTGCATGGCTTCACACGCTTTTCCTGCGGGCCTTGAGCGCAGCTTGTCCATCGTGATCTTCCCGTCCACGAAGCCGAGGCTAAGGCCATACGCCTTGCCACTGTTCAATTCGCTTCCGTCTGCCCGGATGCCGACAGCCATGGCGCTGCCGGTTGCATTGCCCGGTGGCACCAGCACGTTGTAAAAGCGGATACCTACGGCCTCTTCGTTCTTGAGGATCTCGATGAGGGTGGGGGCGTCGAAGAGTGCTTCCTCGAACCCGGCAGCGGATACCGCTGGGTTACCATCCATTCCGGAGGACTCCTGGGCCGTGAGTTGTTGAACCGGGATGAACAGGACAAGAAGAGCTGCGGAGATCAATGAACGCATGGTGTTCCGGTGTGTTTTGTGTGGTGAAGGTATGCGTTTTGGATAACGGGAACCTTGCTGTTCGCATCGGTATCGGGAGTTCAATTGTACCGGTTCTTTCAGTCCGTTCCCTGATCCATGTTGGACAGCCGATGAGTCGATCCATCGGGGATCGGTGGCTGCCGGAGCACGGTGATTTTCCGGCTCGATGAGACATGTCGACCGGGATGGTTCCACAGGTTGAAATGTCGGGAATCGGGGCAAGGATCCACCTCCAACCCTACCTTTTGGCCGATGTTGAAGCGGGAGCCATTGATCAAGTGGCATTGGCGGAGGTGGCTCATGACCTTACGCATCGTGCTGTTCCCGGCGCTTTTGTTCACTGCGGGAACGATCCAAGCAGCCAGATCGGAAGGGTCTGCTGATCTGCTGCGCATCATGAGGGTTGTGGACAGCCTGAAACAGCTTGGGCATCTATCCGAGGTTTCCGTCCTTTTGGATTCGGCCGAAGTGATGGCGCGTTACCATGGCGATGCGACGGTCCTGGGACGAGTGATGTTAGAGAAGGCCGCCTTGTTGGAAACGAGGGGTGAGAGCGGTCGGGCATTGTCCATGCTTTACGAAGCCATGCAGGAGGTGCAGCGGTCAGGTGATAGCCTGAGCATGGCCGAAGTGCTCAACAGCATTGGGACCATTCAACACAACCAAAAGAACTTTGATAAGGCCGAGGCATACTACAACCGTAGCGGAGCGATCTACCAGCGATTGGGGTTGAAACAGAAGACAGGGAAATATTGGAATAACATGGGTTCCCTGTACGAGGACATGGGCGACCCGGCGCACGCACTTTCCTTTCACCGGCGCTCTCTTGGGATATGGCAGGAACTGGGCAACACCGGTTGGGCGGCCGTCAGTTACATGCACATGGGGACCTGTTACGGTCTCTTGGGCAAGACGGATTCGGCAAAATACTTCCTGGAGCAGAGCATGCACGATCAGGATGCCGACAGCAAGGGGTATCTGATGGCCATAACGAAAGTGAACTACGGCGTGAACGAGAACCGGGCAGGACGGCAGCACGTCGCCTTACGGTATTGCAAAGAAGGTCTTGCCATCGCCATGAATTTGCAAGCACGGTTATTGGAAAGTGAGGCCTGTGATTGCCTGTACAAGACCTACGATGCCATGGGCGACAAAGGCCTTGCATTGGAGTACTATCGCCGTGCCGTGGAACTACGGGACGCTCTTTTCGGGGAAGCGAAGGTGAAGAACATGACCCGTATCGAAATGGATCATGATTTCGAGCAGAAACAACTTGCTGACAGCCTCACACGTGCGAAGCGCCAGGTGGAAGAAGAAATGCTCCATCAGGCGGAAGTGGCCAAGGAACGGGAGGGGCGGAACATTGCGCTCTTCACCAGCTTTGCCGTGCTCTTGCTTGCAGGGGCACTGTGGAGCCGCCTGCGTTTCATGCGCTTGTCAAAAGGAAGGATACAGCGTGAGCGAGAGCGCTCGGAACGATTGCTTCTGAATATCCTGCCAACATCGGTTGCTCAGGAATTGAAGGACAACGGCAAGGCATTGGCCCGTGAGTATGCCGGAGCAACCATACTCTTCTCCGATTTCAAGGATTTCACACGGATCAGCCTATCGATGAATGCCCAGGCCTTAGTGGAAGAGCTGGACCATTGCTTCAAGGCCTTTGATCGGATCATGGTCGCACACGACATCGAAAAGATCAAGACCATAGGTGACGCATATATGTGCGTTGGCGGCCTACCGGACCTGGCACCGGCCACTCCTGCGAATGTGGTGCATGCAGCGCTGGAAATGCAGGAGTTCGTGGCGCAGCGCAAGGCCCAGCGCGAGGCCAAGGGGCTGGTCGCCTTTACGATGCGCGTGGGCATTCACACCGGCCCCGTGGTGGCCGGTGTAGTGGGATTGAAAAAATTCGCATTCGACATCTGGGGCGATGCCGTGAACACCGCCAATGCCATGGAAAGAGCTGGAGAAGCAGGGAAGGTGAACATCAGCGAGGCGACTTATCTTTTGGTAAGGAACGAGCCGGGCCTCGCGTTTACGGGCCGTGGCAAAGTGGAAGCGAAAAGCAAAGGGGTGATGGAGATGTACTTCGTGAGCCACGCCAGCGTGTCACCGAGCGCCTCGACCGCATAGGGTGGTACTTTCCACTTCCGGTACAGGCGTTTTTTACGGGTGAGCAACCTGCCATTCGGCCGTTCGCACAAGAGGCCCCCATGTGGTAGGAGCGAACAGGCCTGGATCTGCGACCCATTTCAACGCTTCTGGTTCTTCGCTGTATTTTTGAGTTCACAAGGGTCCGGCAAGGTGCTGCCGCGACGATGAACTTTCAGAACTCAGGGCAATGGGTGGAGCATGATCAAAAGGGGTGCCAACGGACTGTGGCTTTTCTTGGCGCTTGCGGCAGGAAGGCTTCCGCCCACGATGGCATCGCCGGATACGCTTGCTCCAGCAACAGCCGTGATCATGCCGGAGCACGGATTCCGGTCCGGAGGGCGAGCCCCACCACTGATCATTACCGCAGAAAGACTTCGGAACGGCCGGTTCGTTGCGCGCAACCTCGTGTTTCCCGTTCCGGGACTCGATCTCGTAAGGGCCGCACACCCGCGATACATCCGTGAGGACCGGGCGGAATTCGCCGCACGCGATTTCGACGATACTGCTTGGCCCGTAATGGATAGTACCGCAGATATCGGCTTTGAACGCGGTAAGGTCCATTGGGTCAGGTTCGATCTGATCCTTCCAAAGGAAGATCCAGGTGACACCTTGGACGATGGCCTGGAACTCAGCCTCTTCTCACAAGGTGCGATGGAGATCTACCTGAACGGGAAGGCCGTGGACCATTTCGGCACGTTACCCCCTGTAGGGCAGGAGCGGACTTATCACCCTGCGCCGTTTGTTCCGCGCCGCACAGTGCGCCTGCATTTCGCACGGGACGGACTCCCGGAGACCATTGCGCTGCGCTACCTCTACGAGCCGGTCAAGGATCGGGACACCGGCATTGTGGAACCCTTGAAGGTGGCCGTGCAGCTCCCCGCTGAAACCCGACGGATGGAACGGGTCGAGAGTGCCACCTTGCTTCAGTATGGTGTATTCCTGGGCATCAATTTGATCATCATGTTGTTGGCCCTGGTGATCCTTGCCCTCAGGCCGCGGGATGCAAGCTGGCGTCGGATGTCCTTCTTTTCGTTCTTCATGGTGCTGGTGGCCTTCACGAACACCGCGCCCAAGGTCTCGGCGAATTTCTCGCTGGCCCTGATGGAATGGATGAAGTACCTGAACTTCATTGCGTACCCGTTCGCCCTTCTTTTCCTCGTGCTGGTGATCCGCTCCTTGTTCACCAAGGTTACTTGGCGCGGCATGTTGTTCTTTGCCGTGATCACCTTGGTCCTGGTGGGCTCCGGCTTCCTCACGTACCACTTTCCCGGCATGGACGGACGTTACGATGGCTGGCTGATGCTCGTTTTCTTCTTCGAGGTAGCGGTTCAATCCATTCGTGCCGTGCGTGCCAAGGTCCGAGGGGCCTGGATAGTCGGCATCGGCGCGGTCCTGTTCATTTTCAATGGGGTCCTCTTGGAGCAACTCTATCAGTTCCTCGGCTTGGTGATGCCGCAGGAACTCCGCACATATATGCGCTTCTCGTTATACCTCACCATGCCGATCACCATCACGGTGTACCTCTCCGTTCGTTCGGTGCTCAACGCACGCATGCTCGGCCGACAACGTGATGACCTGGATGTGGAGGTGATGGATCGAACAGCAGACCTGCACTTCGAAAAGGAACGCTCCGAAGCCTTGTTGCACAACATCCTACCGGAAGCAGTGGCGCAGGAACTGAAATCAACCGGCACTGCCCATGCGGAACTCCTTGAGCAGGTCACTGTCCTGTTCACCGATTTCAAGGATTTTACCGAGATCAGTAAACAGCTCGGACCGAAGGAACTGGTCCATGCCATTCATGAATATTTCAGCGCCTTCGACGGGATCACGGGGAAGTACGGTATCGAGAAGATCAAGACCATCGGCGATGCTTACATGGCGGCGGGTGGACTGCCGCTACCGAATACCACGCACGCGCAGGATGTGGTCCGTGCGGCGTTCGAGATGCGTGACTATGTGGCCGCAGGCAAGGCGCGGAAGATGGCTGCCGGGCTACCCTACTTCGAGGTCCGCATCGGTATCCACAGCGGTCCGGTGGTGGCAGGCATCGTGGGCGTGAAGAAATTCCAGTACGATATCTGGGGTGACACCGTGAACACGGCCAGCCGCATGGAAAGCAGCGGTGAAGTAGGGCTGGTGAACATCAGCAGTACCACCTATGCCATTCTGAAAGATGTAAAGGAGGTAAAGGATGGCAACGAGGTGCCCGCATTCACCTTCACTCCGCGCGGCATGGTGGAGGCGAAGGGAAAGGAGGAACTGGAGATGTACTTCGTGAACAACGGTGGTTAAGTACTGGCCGCTATGCCATTGGTGAGCACCCGTACACCGAACTAGTGGAAATACGGGGTGTTGGCCTGGTGGAACCGACCAACTTGCACCACATTGGCCGGATCTGTCCCGTGCCAAGATGGATATGCAGGGGAGAACTTGGAAGCAGTACGGGTTGCGCACGATGAGGGGCGCATTGCCGCGTAGGACCTCCTTGCTCCTTCGCTCTTCCATGGCACATGCGGCGCATGTGATCCTCCTTCTGCTTTTTTTCATTCCCAGTGTAAGCGCTCAATGGAACTTCGTAAGATGGGACAGTGCATTCCGTGCAGATCCCCGGAACCCAGCCTTGGTGAACCGCGCCGTGGAGGCCATCGAAGACCAGTATTTGTACAACAAACCGGATTCCGCGCTCCTCATCGCGGACCGCATTTTAGCGGGTGGTATTTCCAGTAAGGACCCGTTGATCCAACTTGAAGGATGGTATCAAAAAGGTGCTGCATTGCACCAGAAGGGAGCGTTCGATCATGCGGAGGCGTCACTGAACACCGCACTGGGGTTGGCCCAGCGGCTGCACGACACCACCAAGGTCACCTCTACGCAAATGATCTTGGGCTTCATATGCGAAGGAAGAGGCGACAGAAATGGCGCATTGGGTCAGTATATCGAGGTGCAAAAGCTGCTGGATCAGCGGTCCACGGTGGATAGCCTGGGTTACCGATCGGTGTATTTGAACATCGCCTTTCTCTATCTCGATATCGGCTTGAGCTCCATGGCTGAAGAGTACATGAACAAGTACTTGACCATGACGGGGGATACGATGAAGGCCAAGCGCAACGCACTTGCGTTCAAAGCCGATATCGCGGTGGCCAACGGTGATCATGCGCATGCGATCACGTACTACGAAAGTGCATTGGTGTTCGCTAAAGAACAGAACAACAAGCTGGACGAAGTGACCCTATTGTGTTACATCGGGGAGCAGAAGATGCAACTGGGCCGATCGGCCGAGGCCAGGTCGGACTTCACCGCGGGCGTGCGCATTGCGCAGCAGATCGGGAACGATGAGTGGTGGGCACGGATGAAAGTGTCCTTGGGTACCCTGGCGGTGGAAGACGGCAGGTACAATGAAGCAGTGTCGATCTGTACGGAAGCACTCGGGATAGCGGACGGGATCGGTGATCGGCGCACCCAGCATGATGCCTGCTCCAGCTTGCTGCGGGCATATCGGGCACTGGGCCAGCCGGCAAAGGCCCTGCACTACAACGATCGAGTAGTGGAATTGGAAAAGGAGATGCGCGTGGACGAACTCTCCAATTCATCACTTCGCCGGGAATACCAAGTGAAGCTCGCCACGGATTCCGTGGAAAAGGAAAAGGAGATCCTGAGGTCGCGGATGGAACATCAGGCCGAAGTCGCCATGCTTGATAGGACGCGGGACTATCTCATCGGTGGTGCGTTGCTGCTGCTGGTGGCGGCCAGCGGCTTCTTCAGTCGGATGCGCTACATGCAAAGGGCGAAGGTGCGCATGGAGCGGGAAAAGGAACGCTCGGACGACCTGCTGCTGAACATCCTACCGGCCGAGGTCGCGGAAGAACTGAAGCGGAACGGGGCGTCGGTAGCTCGCGATTTCGACCTGGTCTCCATCCTGTTCACCGACTTCAAGGACTTTACCCGCACCTCCGAAAAGTTGGATGCGGCGCACTTGGTGGAGGAAGTGAACGCCTGCTTTACGGCCTTTGATGCCATCATGGAGAAGTACGGCATCGAGAAGATCAAGACCATCGGCGATGCCTACATGTGCGCCGGTGGATTGCCCTTGCCCAGCGCCGATTCCGCGCTCAATACGGTGATGGCCGGACTGGAGATGCAAGCCTTCGTCTCCGCTCGCAAGCTGGAACGCGAGGCCGTGGGGCTACTTGCCTTCGAGATGCGTTGCGGCATCCACACCGGCCCTGTCGTGGCCGGCATAGTGGGGGTGAAAAAATTCCAGTACGACCTCTGGGGTGATACCGTCAACACGGCCAGCCGCATGGAAACTTCCGGGGAAGTAGGCAAGGTGAATATCAGCGGAGCGACATACGCACAAGTGAAGAACGCTCCAAGACTCGCGTTCACCCCACGCGGAAAGATCCAAGCAAAAGGGAAAGGGGAAATGGAGATGTACTTCGTGGAGCGAGGAGGATAGCTGACCGAGCAAGGCGAACTTTCTTCTTCTCTGTACCCTCTGTGCCTCCGTGGTGGACCAACCCCACACCATCTTTGACCCATGCGCGTGATCATCATCGGCGGAGGTGCAGCAGGTTTTTTCGCGGCCTTGAGCACCAAACAACACCACCCCGATGCCGAGGTGCTCCTGTTGGAGAAGAGCGACAAGCTTCTCTCCAAAGTGCGCATAAGTGGCGGTGGCCGGTGCAACGTCACACACCATCAGCTCAACACCCGCAAGCTCTCGGCCAACTATCCGCGCGGGGAGCGTTTTTTGCGGAAGGCCTTCGAGCATTTCAGCGTGAAGGACACCATTGCGTGGTACGCGCAACGCGGCGTGCAATTGAAGACCGAGGCCGATGGCCGCATGTTCCCCGATAGCGATGATTCGGGAACGATCATCCGTTGCCTGATGGATGAAGTGGACCGTAGCGGCGTGCGCATCATGCGGCAGTCCGGCGTAAAGGCCATCGCGGTAAAGCCCGCAGGCGGCTTCACGCTCAACATGGAAAGCGGTGGAACGTTCGAGGCCGATCGCGTCATCATCACCACCGGCGGGCACCCCAAGCCGGAGAGCTACGGATGGCTGAAATCGCTCGGTCATACCATCATTCCACCAGCGCCCTCGCTCTTCACCTTCAACATGCCCGGCGAGGAGGTCCGTTCCTTGATGGGCGTGGTGGCGGATCCGGTGCGTGCGCGCATCATCGGAACCAAGCTGGAGAGCAATGGGCCGTTGCTGATCACGCACTGGGGCATGAGCGGTCCCGCGGTGTTGAAGCTTAGCGCATGGGGCGCACGCGAGGTGCAAGGCATGGGCTATCGCTTCACGCTGCAACTGCATTGGCTCGATGGAATAGGGGAGGAAGGGGTACGCACGGCGATGGCCCATGACGACCTGCAACGCAAGCAGGCGCAGAACGCGAATCCCTTCGCCATCCCGCGCCGTCTCTGGGAATTCCTGTTGTCAAAAGCACCTATTCCATTGGAGAAGGCGTGGGGCGACGTCGGTAAGAAGGACCGCAACCGCTTGGTGGACCTGCTGACGAACGACCGCTACTCGGTGGCCGGAAAGACCACGTTCAAGGAAGAGTTCGTCACTGCGGGAGGGGTTTCCTTGGATGAAGTGGATCCGCATACGCTGCAAAGCCGAAAAGTGCCGGGGCTCTACTTCGCCGGCGAGGTGCTGGACATCGACGGCATCACCGGCGGCTTCAACTTCCAAGCGGCATGGACCACTGGCTTTTTGGCGGGGAAACTGGGTTCGTGATGGGAGTCCGCGCAGGGTCACGCCAACCCGTATCTCCGATGCCAAGCGGACCCTGCATGCGGAGTTTCCCTACTTTTCAAGCCCAATGCCACAAATTCATATTGACCTTTCCACCTTGGATCGCCTGTTCAAGGGCGATCGCGTGCAGGTGGTGCAATGGGTCCAGCTCTACATCGAGGAGGCTCCCGGGTATTTTGAACGCGTGGAATCGTGCATGACCAATGGCGATGCGAGCGGGCTGAGCGCTGCGGCGCATGAACTACGCCCCCAGGCGCACTATCTCGGTGCGCCACGCATGCTGGAACTCTTGATCCAGATCGGCGAAAAGGCCGGTACGGAAGGTGTCGCGGCATGCGCCCAAGCTGTGGAGGAACTACTGGACCTGGGTAGACAGGTGACGGCAGAGCTGCAGTCTGAGGTACTTGGCCCGTGAAAAGAACCGGTGGAAATACGAGGCGGCAACTGCCTTGGTGTTATCGACCTTTACACAATGATCAAGCTGGCCCTTGCTGACGATCAACGATTGTTCCGAAAGGGACTGCTCATGTTGCTCCGCGACATGTCCGGTGCACACGTGGTATTGGAGTGCGCCAACGGGGAGGAGCTGCTGCACGGTCTGACGAAAACCGCTGTGGACATTGTGCTGCTGGACCTGGAAATGCCTGTGATGGACGGCGTGGAGACCATGCATCGTTTGCGCGAGGAACACCAAGGGGTGAAGGTGATCGTGTTGAGCTCGCACGAAGGCGAGAACGTCATCAAGCACTTGATGGAACTGGGCGCGAACGGATACATGCCGAAGAACGCGGAGCCGGATGAGATCGACACGGCCATCCGCTCCGTGGCGCAAACGGGCTACTATTTCAGCGACACGGTGAGCAACGCCATGTTGCACGGCCTGGTGAAGGGAAAGAAGGTGAAGCCCACCTTCGCCGACATCGACCCGCTGAGCGAGCGCGAACTGGAAGTCCTGCGCGGCATCTGCCAGGAACGCACCACTGCGGAGATCGCCCTGAAGCTCTTCGTAAGCCCGCGCACCGTGGAGTTCCACCGCAACAACCTGCTGCTGAAGACCGGAGCGCGGAACAGCGCCGGGCTGGTGATCTATGCCATGGCCAACGGCCATTACATTCCGCTATGATCCCGGATCATGCAATAGGGTTCGTCGCGAGGATCGAAAGAGCAATGGCAGGGACGGTTTCACTGAGAAGGAATAGCCCAAGCTATTCTGCCGAAGGGAATGTGGGCGAAGCGCATGCTGCCTTAGCGCCCCGCTATGCAGCGGGGCCGCGCCGTAGTAGAAGTCCAGTTGCATGTTCCGGGATGGAACGGCTCGTCCCTTTGTTCGCATTATTGCTCGTCTTGTTCGCGGGCAATGCGAACGCGCAATGGGACACGCTTGCATTGCGGTTCCGCACGCTCACCATCGAGGACGGCCTTTCACAAGGCATGGTCACCAGTATTGTGCAGGACAAATTCGGCTTCATGTGGTTCGGCACCAAGGACGGCCTGAACCGCTACGATGGATACAAGTTCACCGTTTTTCGGCATGATCCGGAAGTGCCCACTTCGATAGGCGATAACTTCATCCATTCCTTGTTCGAGGACCGCGAAGGGCGTTTGTGGATCGGCACCAACACCGGCGTGGATCTCTTCAACCGAAAGGCGGAAACGTTCCATCATTTGCCCCCCTTGGACAATGGCAACACACTGTGCATGGTACAGGATCTCCACGGCGACCTTTGGATGGGTGGCTCAGCAGGGCTCGTTAAACTAACCCTGGACCGATCGGATAGCGCTTCTGTGAATGATATGCCGCCGTCATACACGTTGAGGCGGTTCACCAGCAATTTAACGCGGGTATGTAAGGATACGGATGGCGCACTGTGGGGTTTTGCAATGCCCCATCTCAACTTCCGGATCCAGCCGGAACATGGAGGAAACGAGCATGTGGATACCTTGGACTTGAGCAGCATCCCTACGGGGCATACAGGGTTGTTCAAGTCGATCGACAAGGCGGTGATGTTGGTGTTGGATGACACGCTGCGGAATAAGCGCTACATGATCGAGGCCTCCCGCCTGGTGGACATCAGTGATGGACTTGGCCACGCGAGACTGCTCTTCCAAATGCCCCCGGGCGATGGTGGCATCAATACATCGAACGCCATTCTTGACCGCGAAGGAATGATCTGGTTCGGATTCTACCGTGGCCTATTCCGCTTCGATCCGCGTACCGGGGCAATGAAGAAGATCACATCCATCGCACAGGATCAACGAGCGGTGGTGGACCGGGGCGGTAATATGTACCAGGATCGCAATGGCTTGATCTGGGTATGTACGAAAGGGTATGGGTTATTCACCTACGATCCGCGTATCGATCGTTTCCACACAGTACCGGGACCAAGCGTCGGTTCCCTATCGCCAGGCAATAACGGCACATTGGTCATTGCGCGGACAGGGTCATTCCTGGAAGTGTACGACCCAGATCAACGCAACTACACGTTGGCCATCGATGGGAAGCGCTTTTTCAACCATCCGAGCATGTATGTTCCGAGCAATTGGGGCATGAGCACCGAGCAGGACATATCCGGCACAATCTGGTTCAACTGGGCCGGTCTGGTCAGTTACACCCAAGGTGATGATGGTCCGGTTGCGCACCGCCCTACGGCAGCCCAAGAGGTTCCTGGGGAAGTGAGTACGTTGCCACTTCTCATGGAAGGGGATTCCCTGATCTGGTTCGGCGGCGATCGGATGTTCGGGTGCTACGATCGGCGCAATTCCTCCTATACCTACTACCCGTGTCCGTTGATCACCACGGATGGATCCGATCATTTTACGAATGTGATCCATCGTGACGATAACGGGATTTTCTGGTTGGGAACACCCAACGGGCTATTGCGGTTCGATCACCGAACGGAACTGTGGAAGCTGTATGCGCATGATCCGAAGAATGCGAATTCGCTATCCGGAAATTCCGTGCTCTCCATTGAGGAAGACCCGCGATCCGTTGACGTGCTCTGGCTGGGGCTCGATGGTGGTGGCTTGAACAAGTTGGATCTGCGGACCGGCCAAGTGGTGCGCTATTCCACCAGGAATGGCCTGCCGAACAATGTGGTATACAGCGTGTTGGCGGATGGCGCCGGGTCGCTGTGGTTAAGCACGAACAAGGGTATTTCCAAGTTCGACCCGGAAGTGGGCAGCTTCCGGAACTACGATGCGAGCAATGGGCTGCAAGGCGATGAATTCAACCGGGATGCGTATTGCAAACTTTCCGACGGTACGCTCGTTTTCGGCGGGGTGAAAGGGTTCAATTATTTCAACCCGAAGGACATCGTGGACGACAGTACGGCCAGTCCCATCCGCATCACCAACATCAAGCTGGTCAACAAGGTGCTGGACCATCGCGAAGCGGATTCACCGCTGAAGGCACCGGCTTATCTCTGCCAAGGAATGACCATTCCGATGAGCGACAACATGGTCACCTTCGAGTTCGCCAGCATGGAATTTTCCGCACCTGCGGAGCACCGTTATCAATACAAGCTGGACGGTTTCGACAAGGACTGGATCATGTCCGGCCATGAACGCACGGCCATCTACACCAACCTCGATCCCGGCAAATACACTTTTCACGTGCGGGGTGACAACCGTGATGGGATCTGGGACACCATGGGCACATCGTTCAAGTTGGAAGTACTGCCACCCTGGTGGCGCACGCCGTGGTTCTTCACACTTTGCACACTGGCGTTGGGCGGTGCGGTCATACTGTACATACGGAGGCAGCGGCACCAAAAGCAATACCTGGAGGACACCGTGCAGGAACGTACCGCGGAGCTCAGCACCGCCAAGGAACGCGCGGAGCGGAGCGAGCGCATCAAGCAGCAATTCCTGGCGAACATGAGCCACGAGATCCGCACGCCGATGAACGCCATCGTGGGCATGAGCAACGCCTTGCGTCGCAATACGCCTACGGATCCCGGTACGCGTGATCGCTATGTGGACGCGATCGCCAGCAGCAGTGAGAACCTGCTCGGTATCGTGAACGAGATCCTTGATCTCAGCAAGATCGAGGCGGGACGATTGGAAATGGAGAAGGTCCGTTTCTCACCACGGGCGAACTTGAAGGATGTGATCGATGTGATGCTCTACCGTGCAAAGGAGAAAGGTCTGATGTTCACCTCCCACGTGGACGATGCCGTACCGGAAGCGGTGATCGGTGACCCAACGCGATTGCGCCAAGTGCTGATGAACCTGGTAGGGAACGCCATCAAGTTCACCGATATTGGAGCCGTGGAAGTGCAAATGGAAGTGGCAGCCAAAGTGCATATAGAGGACAAGGCTGCACTTGGCGAAATGGTCGGCCTTCGGTGCATTGTCAAGGACACCGGCATCGGCATCGCGCCCGATCGCTTGGCGCGGGTGTTCGATGAGTTCATGCAGGCCGAGAGCGATCACACCCGGCGCTATGGCGGCTCGGGCTTGGGCCTCACGATCTGTCAACGCTTGGTGGACATGCAAGGCGGAACCATTGCTGTGGAAAGCGAGGTGGGCAAGGGGAGCGTATTCACGGTGAACATTCCGTATGCGCTCGCTCCACCGGAGGAACCAGTATTACCATCGGAAGGAAAGTCGGCGGATAAGGAATTGAACGGGCTGCACATTCTTTTGGTCGAGGACAACAAGTTGAATGTGATGGTGGCGCAGGTCGAGTTGGAAGATGCGATCCCGGATGTGATGATCGACGTGGCCGAGAACGGGAAGGTCGCACTGGAAATGCTGCAAGCGAAGACCTACGATCTCATCCTCATGGATGTGCAGATGCCGGTGATGGACGGCTACGAGGCCACACGCGCCATTCGTGGATTGAAAAGCGTGAAAGCCCTAACGCCCATCCTCGCCATGACGGCCAACGTGATGCGGGCCGAAGTGCAGCAGTGTTCCGATGCGGGCATGGACGGCTTCATCCCCAAGCCCTTCAAGCGACAGGAGCTGGAGGAAGCGATCCGCAGGGTGCTGGGATTGCATTGAAGCGCTGGGGCGCTGTTCGTTTTCCGATCATCCGATTGCCCGATAAAACTGGTATTCCTACCAGTAGATCGATCAATGCGGGATGGCACCTTTGTCCTGAACTTCGAACAAGCACATCCACCATGGAAACTACCGCGCCCCCCAAGACCAACACCAACATCAAGGGTCAGACCGCACCGCACTCGCCCGAAATGATCATGAAGATCGGTATGGGCTTTATGGCATCGAAGGTGCTACTTACCGCTGTTCAGCTTGAAGTTTTCACGATCCTTGCGGCCAATGGCGGAATGTCCGCTGCTGCGCTGAAGCAACGGCTCGGCCTGAAGTGTACGGACCGCCATCTGTATGACCTGTTGGATACGCTTACCCACTTCGGTTTCCTGCAACGCGAGGGTCTGCTGAAAACTGCGGTCTATACGAACGGCGCGGATGCGGACTTCTTCCTGGATAGGAAAAAGCCCACCTATATGGCCGGCATCCTTGCCATGGCCAATAACCGGCTCTATTCGTTCTGGGGAAATCTCGAGGAAGCCATTCGTACAGGAGAACAGCAGAACGAAGCAAAGACCGGTGAGGATTTCTTCGGGGTGCTCTACAGCGATCCCGTGAGGCTCCGTGAATTCGTGAACGCCATGGCCGACGTGCAGATGGGGGCCTTCATGGCATTGGGGCAGAGGTTCGACTTCTCCGCGTACAAATCCCTGGTCGACATTGGCGGATCCGGTGGGCATCTGTCCATTATGTTGGCAATAGTCCAGCCACATTTGAAGTGTACGAGCTTCGACCTGCCACCCGTGGAACCCATCGCCAAGGAGAACATCGCATACTTCAACCTGAGCGATCGGATCGCCACAGCATCCGGAGATTTCTTCGCCGATGCTTTGCCAAAAGCGGATGTGATCACCATGGGCAATATCCTCCATGATTGGGACGAGGAGAAGAAGTTGATATTGATGCGGAAGGCATACGAGGCACTGCCCGCTGGTGGAGCCTTCGTGGCCGTGGAGAATGTGATCGACAACGAACGACGCCAGAATGGCTTCGGCATGCTATTGAGCCTGAACATGCTGATCGAGACCGGTACCGGTTTCGACTACACCTTCGATGACTTCACCGGTTGGGCGAAGTCCGTGGGTTTCTCGCGCACGGAACTCATGCCACTTGCCGGGCCCACAAGCGCGGCGATCGCATACAAGTAGGAACCACGCCGGATATCAAGTCCGGATCCCCGAATAATCACACACACCAAAACCCCACACACATGTCAAAGACCGTCATTGGCCGACACCGCGTAGGCGATTTCAACACCTGGCTCAAGGGCCATGAAGATCGCAAGCGGATTTTCGCACCGGCTGTTTCCAGCTTCCAGACGTTCCAGGATGCGGGTGACCCGAACTCCATTGCCATCGTTTTTCAAGTGAATGACTTGGAAAAGCTCGCGGCGATCATCAACGACCCTGCGACCGCTGAACTAAAGAAGAAGCACACGGTCCTGGACCCCGTCATCCTTTCGATGCAGGTGGACGTCTAACAAGGTTTCCCTGGCGTGGGGCGGATGCCAACGAGCTCTGATGAAAACCGGTATTTCCACGAGGTGCCGAAAAGTAGCTGTCATGGAGCTTTGGCCTTAGAATGGATCAAAGCCCTTCCCAATGAAACACCGATCGAACACCCTTACCGCACTTGCGTGTGTACTTGTTCTACTGCAGGCAAGCAGCGCCTTCGCCCAGAGCATGGAGGAGCTGTTGCCGAAGATCCAAGCGGAGAAGAACGACAGCGCCCGGTTCTACCTCGGTTTCAGTGGCCTCACGGTTTCGGAAACCAACCCCGTGCTGGACATGCACAATGCCGATGTGTTGCTGGTACACGGGCAAATGACCGGGGACAAGGTCTCCCAGGTCCTGGGCCTGCTCTGCTTGGGCTACGACTACCGGGAGTGCGGTAGCACTGCGAAGGCGCTGGAGTACAACATCAAGGGCCTGGCGTTGGCCGAGGAGACCGGCGATCCGCGGCTGCTTTCGGCGGCCTATGCCGGCATCACCACCAACTACCTCGATCTGCAGGAATACCCCACGGCCATTGCCTACGGGCGAAAATCCATGGCGAACGCCGCCAAGGTCGAGGTGAACTTCTTCACGGTCGTGGGACCCTTGTTCCTGGGCGAGACCTACCTGGCCGCGGGCAAGCTGGATTCCGCGCTCATCTTCACGCAGCAGGCCTATGAGCTCACCATGAGCAGCGGCATCAAGGACTACCTCGGCGCCATCTATGGGCAGCTCGGCATGATCCAGGCGCGCATGGGCGACCCCAAACTGGCGGAGAGCTACATGCAGCTCGCCGTGGAGGAAGGTTATCGCATCGGTTCGGCCAAGTACATCAACCTACCCTATACGGCACTCGCCGAGTACCACGCGGCGGCGGGCCGGAATGATTCTGCCATCGTCTACGCGAAGAAGGCCATCGATGTGGTGCAAGGCACGCCTTTCTCCACCATGGTGATGAAGCCCGCGCAACTGCTCACGGAACTCTACCGCAACACGGCCGTGGACAGCGCCTTCAAGTATTCCGAGATGTACAAAACGGCCAACGACAGTCTGTACAACTTCAAGGCGATCCAGCAAACGCAGCTCATGACCTTCGAGGAGGATGCGCGTCAACAGGAGCTCGCGGTAGTGAAGGCGCAAGAGGACGAACAGCGCCATGCGAACATCCAATATGCATTGATCGCGTTGGGCATCGTGGTGTTCATCCTGCTCTTCCTGGTACTGAGCCGCAGCTACATCGCCAGCGCCAAGGTCATCAGCTTCCTAAGCGTGGTGGCGCTCTTGATCGTCTTTGAATTCCTCAACCTGGTATTGCATCCGGTCATCGGCTCCATTACGCATCACACGCCCTGGCTCATGTTGTTGGCCTTGGTCTGCATCGCGGCACTGCTGGTCCCCTTGCATCATCGCTTGGAGAAGTGGGCCACCACACGCTTGGTGGAGAAGAATGTGGAATTGCGTCTGGCGAAAGCGAAGAAGACCGTGGAGGCGTTGGAGAAACCAGCCATGGCGACAGTGACCGACGATCACTGAAGAACCGGTATTTCCACGGGGTGCCTCGCGATAAAGGACCCGGAGCTTTGTCCACCTGACAGCGGCTGAAGAGCGTGGCTTGATGCACGAGGGTGAAAGCGCATGGTTGTACACGCTGCTTCGCCGCTGTTGGGAGCCAAGGAAGCACCGATCAAATTCCGCTCAATACTGAACAACATGAAGACAGTAGGCAACATCGGCGACGCCGGATTCATTGGCAGCCACGTCACCAAGAAGTTCAACGACGGACTCGATTCACTGATGATGTCGATCTCGGAACTGCGATGATCATTACCATCCGCGTCACGGGCCGCTGCAGGTAGCATAAGCGTTCCATTCACCATTCACAATTCACCATTCACTATTCACCATTCACCATTCACTACAACCAAGAACTACATGCGCCTACAACAATACATCCTCCTTGCCGCACTCGGCTCCACCTTGCTCTTCGGCTGCTCGGAACCTTGCCCACCGGCACCGGAGCACTTCACCCACAGCTTGCTTTCCGTTCCTCCTGAAACGGACGCGAACATCGCGGTGGTGGAAGGTTTCTTGAACGCTTGCGTGAAAGCCGATGTGGAGGGCATGCGTGCTGCCATGGCACCAGGATACCATGAGTTGCTGCAAACAACACCGATCGATTCCAGCGATGCGGAGAAGGTGATCTTCGACTGGGTCGCGATGGATTCCACACGCACCGATCAACAGCTTACCATGGACGCGGTGGAAGGGATCCGCCATGCGAGTGGCGAGTGGCAGGGTGATTGGGTACACTACTGGGGCGAGTACAAAGCCACGCACAAGGCCACGGGAAAGCGTTTTGTAGTTCCCTTCTTCTTCGATACCCAATTGAAGGACGGCAAGCTACTAAGGGCCTACATCTACTACGATATGCTGTCTGTGTACGATCAGTTGGGCATAGCACCTCCAGCGGCCCCAGCGAACAAGTAGCGGCGCATAATACTTTCGGCCAAGTTGGCCACCATGCAGATCCACCGCACTCCGGCATTGAGCGATAGCGCCCCACTGCGCTACTTCACGTTCGGTACGCTCTACTTCGCCCAAGGCATTCCGCAAGGCTTGCAGCTCTATGCGATCCCGGCGTGGATGGCGCTCAACGGCGCGGAGGCCCCGGTGGTAGGCAGCTACGTGGCCATCTGCACGTTACCGTGGGCGTTCAAGCTCGTCGCCGGCCCGCTGATGGATCGCTACAGCTACCTGCCCATGGGGCGGCGCAGGCCATGGCTACTGAGCGCCGGCCTTGGGTTGTTGATCACGATGCTCGTATTGGCCATGGTGCCGGACCCGTTGCATGACATGGGCCTCTTCATGGTGGTTTCCTTCATTGGCAACTGTTTCGGCGCCATGCAGGATGTGGCCACCGATGGCATGGCCGTGGACATCACACCGAATGACCAACAGGCCAGAGCGAACGGCGTAATGTGGGGTTCGAAAGTGGTGGGTATCGGGGTCACGTTGACCGTGGGTACATGGGCCATCAATACGTATGGCTTTCAGGCAGCGGTGATCGGTATGGCCTTCGCGATGTTGCTGGTTCTGGCGCTGCCTTCGATCCTGCGCGAAAGGCAAGGTGAACGGCTCTTTCCGTGGACTTCCGGATCCATCTCTCCGGAGGCGAAAGGTCTCAAGGTTGAGAGCTGGAGCGACATCCTGTTCACCTTGAAAAGCGTATTCCTGTTGCGCTACAGTTTGATCGGTGGGTTGTGCATACTCATCGGAGGCTTGGTCAATGGATTGGCGGGTGCTCAACTACCGATCTTTACCATACAGCAACTGGGTTGGGACAACAGTGCCTATGCGAACCTGGTGGCGGGAGCCAACGTGATAGGTGCGATAGCCGCCATGTTTTTCGCCGGATGGCTGGCCGATCGCGTAGGCAAGGTCAGGATCATCAGCATCTATCTTGTGTTGATGGCTTTAGCGTGGGTGACTTTGGCTCTCACACCTCCCTACTGGAACACATCCGGTTACATCACCGGGTTCATATATGGTCTTCAATTCCTGGAGACCTTCTGCATAGTGGCTGTTCTCGCTACCGCCATGAACCTGTGCTGGTCGCGCATAGCCGCTACGCAATTCACGCTTTACATGGTGTGCAATAACATAGGCGTTGCCCTTGGCGCTGTATTGCTGGGTCCATTGCGCGCACACCTGAGCTGGTCGGGCATGTTCCTCTTTCTGGCTGCAATGCTGGTGGGTGCGCTGCTACTGTGGCAATTCATGCGCTTGGCAAAACACAGGGACTCCGTGGACAAGTTGGAGGAAACATTCACGGAACGCGCTGCGCGAAAGGCCTTGGGAAAAAGCGGTGGAATTCAAGTGGACCTGGGCGTACCCGCACCGGTGGTGTGAGCACCGCCAGCTTTCCTTTTCCCGAGCGTTTCGATCTCTCCTCTTTCCGAGAACTGGCGAGAAGAGCGGCATTTCATCATCTGAGCGTCTGATTTTCTGATCATCCAAAATCCAGTATTTCCACTAGGTCCTACCTCATGCAGCAAATGGACCTTTACCGCAGGAAAAAATCCACCACTCGACGACAGATCCGCGGTAATCATAACGATCCGCGTCATCAGCGTTCCATTCACCAATAACCGTTCACCAACCACCAAAACCCAACACCATGAAGAAGCTGAAGATCCTCGCCCTTTCAACCGTGCTCGCTGCTGCTTGCGTGGCCAGCAGCAGCGCTGTTGCGCAAGAAGCACCTGCGATCAGTTACGTCGCGCAGACCACGGTCAAATTCGTTATGCCGGAAGGCACCACCAGGGCGGATGTACAAGGGGCCTTCCAAGAGTACTACGACAAGGTGATCGCCAAGAGCAAATTGGTAAAGCACTTCTCCATGTACATCCATGCTTGGGGCAGTCTCGGCGGTTCGTATGTCCGCACCATGGAGTTCGAGAAGTGGGAGGACCTTGACAAGTTCGGCGATGAATTTGAAGCGCTGGAAAAAGCGGCATGGCCTGATGAGACCGCGCGCAAGGCCTTCCTTAAGAAGTTGGGCAGCTATTCGGACATGCACCACAGCGATGAGATCTACACGGTGCTCAACAGCATGCGGAAATAGTGTATCCACCCACCACCATGGGTGCGATGCGTACCGGCAGAGGGCCTTCGGGCCCTTTGTTCGTTTCTCGGGCGCTCAGCGATCAGCCCTCATGCGTGCGATCCGCGTTCCGCCATTTTCTCACTTCTGCTCGTTCAAGCTCCAATCATAATCCATGTAGCTCAGCTTCGCATCAGCCGCCAATTTCACCGTGCTGTACGTGTTGATGAAGTCAATGATGCTGCAGTTCTTCTCGAAATCACCGCTGAACCACGAGAAGATCTTGGAAAGGTTTGCATGCGTCTTCTCGATCTTGTTGTAGCGTGGATCATTGATGAAGTGGCGTGCTTGGTCGTCCAGTTGGGCTTGAACGCGGCCACCGACAAAGGCCTCGTTCCGTAACGGAGGACAGCTCATCGAAGCGCAGTTGATGGCGAAGTGGATGCGGGGTTCCTTGAACGCGCCGCGGAGCACCTTGTTCTCCACATCGTCCAAGCTGTACTTCTTGTCGCCGATCTCGAACTGGGTGATCGTCCATATGGTGTGCAACAAAGGCATGCTCAATGACGGATTCAGGTCCTTGATGCTTTTCACGGGATAGTTGTCCACGATGAGCTGCACGGTGAAGGCGTTGTAGGTATTGATCCAGAACGCGAGTCGAGCGTTCTTGCTCCAATCGTCGGAAGGCGGAGTGCTGCTCAATAATTTGCAGTAGGCGTGCAGTTTGTCCTTCTCTGCTACCAGCCCCTTGTAATCCACCCGGTCGTCCTTTACATGGGCTTGCAGCAGTTCGTTCCAAGCCTCGTGCATGTCTACTGGTACAACCGCTTCCGTCGTTGCGGGCAGAGTGGTTCCCATTTTGCCCTTTGGGGCGGAAGTACAAGCCAGCGCTCCGAGGATGGCCAGCGAGGCGAGACGGGTTTTCATGGTTTGATTTTTCGTGGCGGTCTTAGTCTACACCGATCGGGTCCACCTACGGGGAATGCCCGTACCGTGGATGCAGGACCCGATAGCAAGGTCGTTATGCAAACGAAACCTGACGGTCTTCAAGTTGAGGCCCACGTGCCAGCCTCCCGAGACGGAGGGTCGGAAATGCCATGATCGGACTCACCTTGTGTGAGTACAACTACCTGGGATCCTGTTAGAACACGATCTTCTGCCTCCGGATCCGCGTGCGGTACTTTTTGTTACTGGAGCGGAACTGGTAGATCTTGAAGTGGATCTGTGCCTTGAGGAAAAGGTAGGCATCGTTGTGATCGGAAAAGCCGCGTTGTTCACCCGCATTGGTCTGCCCTGGAATGGTTCCCAGGCTCGGGTCGGAAAGGTAGGCGGCCTCCGGCCCCCGGGCCTCCTCCAAGGCAGCCTTGTCATAGTACGACCCGCTCACATCATCGATGTAATCAGTGAATGTTTTCGTGTATTGCAGCTCCAGCCCAAGGGTCATGGTCTTGTTCAGGGCTTTGCGGACACCAAGGCCCATGGGAATAGAGATCTGCGTAAGGGAATATTCCTCCGGCCCGCCAGGTAACCCTTGGCCTTCCGTTCCTAACGGTTGGAGCTCCAACCATTTCCCATCGAACCGGGTCTTCGGGTTGAAATAAAAGCCCCCGACCCCGGCAAAAACGTACAGGCCCATCCGAGTGGATTTGGTCCCCTTAACCCCTCGGAGATCATGGAAGTGTCCAAGTTGTTCCTGGAAGGGGTGGAATTCGACGCAGAGCTGGGCCTCGAGAATATCGGACTTGAAGCTCAGGTTCCGGTTCTGGCGATAGGGCTCCTGGGTCAAGTTGTCATTGCCGGCGAGAATACCATAGGTTCCGTTGACGCGTATGGAGACCAATTGGGCCACATAGTAGCGGTAACCAAGGCTCAGCGCAGGCTTGGTTTGGCTGAACTCCAGGTCCCAAATGAAAGCGGATCCGATCTGATCGCGACCACCGAGTTCACCCAGGAAGTTGGAGATGCCCATACCGACAGCGATCTCTTGCCGGTGGGTCTTCCAGTAATCGGAGTGCCGGAAATACTGCGCGTTCAAAAGGCTTGGCAAGCTGAAGCATACCAAAAGGGCCAACAGGGGTAGGGTGAATGTGGAGCGCACTTTGGTTTCGATCGGTCCCAAATATAGAAGTAGGAATCAACCATGGGCTGCGGATGACACATTTCCTTGACGAAGGAACCTTGAATGGGTTGCTTGGAACGGTTTGTTTTCCGCTCACAGGAAGCCACAGATGCCAGACTAGCGCTCACTTTCCGACCTTTCGGACGGGGGTCGGTATTAGAACACGATTTTTTGCCTGCGGGAGCGCGAACGGTACTTTTTGTTGTTCGCGCGGTATTTGTACAGCTTATAGTGGAGCTGCGCCTTCAGGAAAACGTAGCCGTCGTAATGGTTGGAATAGCCCCGCTGCTGCCCCACATTGGTCTGGCCCGGGATCATGCCCAAACTGGGGTCGGAAAGGTAGGCGGCCAAAGGACCCCGGGCTTCTTTCAGCGCGGCCCGGTCATAGTACACGCCGCTCACATCGTCAATATAATCGGTGAAGGTCTTGGTGTACTGGATCTCCAGTCCGATGGTCATGGTCTTGTTCAGTGCCTTACGAATACCCACGCCCATGGGAATGCAGATCTGCGTCAGGGAGTATTCCTCCGGCCCCTCAGGCAGACCTTGGCCTTCCGTGCCAAGTGGCTTCAACGCTACCCATGTGCCATCAAATTGGGCTTTCGGGTTGAAATGGAAGCCCCCGATGCCAGCGAAGAAGTATAGACCCACACGACTAGGGGCCATCCCTTTCACGCCGCGTAGATCATACATATGTCCAGGCTGCTCGAGGTAGGGATGCCATTCAAGGCATACTTGGGCCTCAATGATGCTCGTCTTGAAGCTCAGGTTGCGGTTCTGCCGGAAGGGTTCAGCGGTCAGGTTGTCGTTTCCGGCCAAAATGCCATAGGTGCCGGTGCCTCGGAGGGCAACTCGCTTGGCCAAATAGTAGCGATAACCCATACTGATGGCAGGCTTGGTCTGGCTGAACTCCAGGTCCCACACGAAAGGTGATCCGATCTGGTCCCGGCCACCTAGCTCTCCGAGGAAGTTGGAGATGCCCAAGCCCAGCGAAAGCTCCTTTCGGTGCGTTTTCCAATAACTGGAGCTCCTGAAGTACTGAGCGTTCAACGTGGAGGAGAACCCCAGCAACCCGAAGAGGACCAAAAATATGAGGAGGGTGTGTGTGGAGCGCACTTCCGGATCGATATGTGCCAAATATAGACGAACGAGCCAAGCGCTTGATGTGGCGCGGGATGACACTATAACGAACCCATTGTGGATGGGTTACCTCTGGTAGTCGTGGTCAGGAGTTGAAGACGGCCCATGCGGCCACTATGCCAGCACACACTGACACGTTCAGGCTATGCTTGGTCCCCCCTTGCGGCACCACGATCGCGCCGTCACACTCTGCCACTACTTCATCGCTTACACCGTGCAGTTCATTACCCAATACCAAGGCCAGTCCCTTCTTTCGCTCGGGCTTCCAATCGGTGAGGGGGATCGCATGCATGGTTTGTTCCACAGCCCATACCTCCCATCCCTCGGCCTTAAGCTTGCGCACGGCATCCAGCGCTCTTTCATGGTGCACCCATGGTACCGATAGGGTGGCACCCAAGGCGGTCTTCTCGATCTCCCGATGCGGAGGAAGCGGGGTGAAGCCGCAGAGGTCCAGCCCTTCCATGGCGAAGGCATCCGCAGTGCGGAAAATGGAACCGGTGTTATGGCGGCTGCGCACATCATCCAGCACGAAACGCAGCCGGGGCTTGGACATGGCCTTGTATTCAGCGGGGCCCACACGGCCCAATTCGTCCATGGTGAGCTTGCGGTCCTGTGGTGGCATGGAGAGGTTGTTGATAAAGGACAGGAGGTGAATGCTGCAAAGGACGTGAAATGGTAGGTACATTTCGGGCTGCCCGAATGGTATTGCGATCTTCGCACCGATGACCAAAGCCTCTCCAGCCGAAACACCCTTGATGAAGCAATACATGCGCATCAAGGGGCAATACCCGGATGCCTTGCTGCTGTTCCGTGTTGGCGACTTTTACGAGACCTTCTTGGAGGATGCCATTACCGCAGCTGCCGTGCTGGGGATCACGCTCACCAAGCGCAACAACGGTGCGGCCACCATCGAGTTGGCCGGCTTCCCTCATCATTCCTTGGACAATTACCTGCCGAAGTTGGTACGCGCCGGCCACCGCGTGGCCATCTGTGACCAATTGGAGGATCCCAAGCTGACCAAGTCCATCGTAAAGCGCGGTGTTGTTGAAGTGGCCACACCCGGCGTCTCATTCGCCGATGGCGTGGTGGATGGTCGCAGCAACAATTGGCTGGCCGCCATCTGCGGTGAAGGCGATCGCTTCGGCACCGCTTTCCTGGATGTTACCACAGGTGAATTTCTGGCTGGTGAAGGTGACCGGGCCACCGTGGCCAAGGCGCTGGAGAGCCATGGCCCCAGCGAACTGCTGTACCCGCGTGGCACCAAGCATGCCTTCATTACGGAAGAGGCGGAACGATGGCGCGGATTTGCGCTGGAACCGTGGGCCTTCACGGATGATTTTGCCCGCGAGCGACTGTTACGGCAGTTCGACACCGCCGGGCTGAAAGGCTTCGGCATTGAGGAACTGCCCTTGGCACAACGCGCTGCGGGTGCCGTGCTGCACTACCTGGGCGAAACCCATCATGATCGTCTGGGTCACGTGGGCCGCATCTCCAAGCTCGCCAACGACGGCCAGGTCTGGTTGGACCGCTTCACCGTGCGGAACCTTGAACTGGTGGCCCCGGTGAACGAGGGAGGTCGCACGCTGCTGGCCGCCATGGACCGCTGCGCCACACCCATGGGCGCCCGACTGTTGCGCCGTTGGCTGCTTTCCCCCTTGGTGGATCAGAAGGCCATCGAGAACAGGCTGGATCATGTGCAGGCATTGGTGGAAGCATCCGCCCTACGCGAAGGCCTGGGTGAGGATCTTTCCGCCGTGGGCGATCTCGAACGCTTGACGGCCAAGGCTGCCGTGGGCCGTATCAATCCGCGCGAACTGCTACAGATGGGCCGAGCATTGCGCGCTGCGGAACAGGTGCGTACCACCATGGTTGCGGCTGATGGCATATTGGCCCGGTCCGCTGGAGCATGGAAAGTGCCGGTGGACATCGCCGCGCATATCGAAGCCAGCATCGAGCCGGAAACGCCGGTGAACATCCAGAAGGGTGGGGTGGTCCGGAGCGGAGTGGATGCCGATCTGGACGAATTGCGCCATGTGACCACGCACGCCAAGGAACTGTTGATGGAAGTGCAGCGCCGCGAGGTGGAACGCACCGGCATCACCTCGCTGAAGGTGGGCTACAACAACGTGTTCGGCTACTACTTGGAAGTACGGCACACCCATCGCGACAAGGTGCCGCCTGAATGGGTGCGCAAGCAGACGCTCACCGGAGCGGAACGCTACATCACCGATGAGCTGAAGGCACTGGAGGAGCGCATCCTCAGCGCCGAGGAACGGATCCTGGCGTTGGAGGCACAACTCTACGGACAAGTGGTGCAGGAAGTCTGTAAAGGCATTGCTGTCCTTCAGGCGGTGGCTGCGGCCGTGGCTCAATTGGACGTGCTGCGCGGCTTCGCGATCAATGCCGCCGCATGGAACTACGCGCGCCCCACCATCAATGATGGCTCAGTGCTGCGGATCCGCGACGGTCGGCACCCGGTGATCGAGCAACAGTTGCCACCGGGCGAGAGCTATGTGGCCAACGACCTGACCTTGGATCCGGGGCAGGCCCAACTGTTGGTGATCACCGGTCCGAACATGAGCGGTAAATCGGCCCTTCTGCGCCAGACCGCGTTGATCGTGCTGATGGCCCAAGCGGGCAGCTTCGTTCCGGCACGCGCGGCCGACATCGGTATCGTGGACCGCGTCTTTACCCGCGTGGGTGCAAGCGACAACCTCACTACGGGGGAAAGCACCTTCATGGTGGAGATGAACGAAACGGCCAGCATCCTCAACAACCTCAGCACGCGCAGCCTGCTGTTGATGGACGAGATCGGCCGCGGTACCAGCACCTATGATGGCATCTCCATCGCATGGTCCATCGCCGAGTACCTGCACGAGCACCCGATGCGTCCCAAGACGCTCTTCGCCACGCACTACCACGAGTTGAACGACATGGCGGAGACCTTTCCGCGCATCCGCAACGCCAATGTGGCCGTACGTGAGGCCGATGGCAAAGTGCTCTTCCTGCGCAAATTGGTGCCCGGCGGCAGCGACCGCAGCTTCGGCATCCATGTGGCACGCATGGCAGGCATGCCTCACCACGTGGTGGAACGCGCCGAGCGCGTGCTGCGGCATTTGGAACGCACCCATGCCGGTGACCTGGGTGAAGAACTCCCTGAGGAAACCCCGGACACCAAGGCCCCGAAAGTGGGCCGCGCGGATACCGCCACCCTCGGCCGGGAGCCTCAACTCAGCTTCTTCCAACTTGATGATCCCGCGTTGGAAGGCATCCGCGAGCAATTGGAGGCCGTGGACATCAACAACCTCACGCCCGTGGAAGCGCTGATGAAGCTCAGCGAGATCAAACGCATGGCCGGGGTGGGCCGGTCAAGGCTGAAGAAGGCATGATCCACGGCCTATTGGGAGGGCCGGCGTCAGCCGATCGCTGGGCGGAACGTTGGGGCTGGGCGATCATCGCGGCAGCGGTCCTGTTCGTCTATTGGCCCTTGAGCACGTTCACTTTCGGGCTGACGCAAGGCGATACGCTTGACTGCTGGTTGCCGTGGCGCTGGTTCATCGCATCGGCCATGCAGGACGGCCATTTCCCGCTTTGGGATCCCTACGCACAATCGGGCTACCCCATTTTCGCCGACCTGCAAGGGCCGGCCTGGTATCCATTTTCCATCGCGCTGGCGGGCACCATCGGCCATACCGTGTACACCTTGCAGGCGCTCTTTCTCGGCTACATCATCGTGGGTGGGGTTGGAATGATGCGGCTGGTGCGCCAGCTCCGCATGGATGCGCGTATCGCGCTAGTGATCGGCCTGGCCTATGCCTTGAGCGGTTTCTTCACCGCGCACCAGATGCACTTCTATGCGGTGATCAGTGCTGCACTCTTGCCATGGCTCATCACCGCGCAGTTGCGGCTTATCGAGCGCCCCTCATGGCGACCGGCGGTGGAGGCGGCCATCTTTCAGTCGCTGCTGCTTACCGGTGGCAATCACACGTTCACCCTCATCGGCACTTGGCTTTTCCTGGCGCTGATCGCCGTGCATGCCGTTCGGGCTTGGCGTGAGAGTGGGCGCTCCAGCGTGATCCGGCTGTTGGGCTATGAGGCACTGTTCGCGGCGCTTACCTTGGTGATGGCCTGCGGAACCATGTACGCGTGGATCGAGGTGTCCCCGTTCCTCACACGCTCGGACGGTATGTCCTACGCCGATGCTGCGGTGAATCCCTTCACGTGGCATGCGGCCTGGTCCTACCTCTTTCCCTATGCCGTGGGCACCGATGTGGCTTGGCTTGGCACGGACCCCACCATGGCCAACGGCTACGTGGGTGTGCTGATGCTACCCTTGGCCGTGCTCGCACTTTTTCGCAAGCGATCCGTTGTGGAGAACGTGATCGCCGGCTTCGGGATCGTGTGCGCCTTGGCTTCCTTTGGTTCGGCCCTGCCCGTCCACGGTTGGCTGTGGTCGGTAGTGCCCGGTTTGGATCTTTTCCGTTTTCCTAGTTACTACCAGTGGTTCACCACCCTTGCGATCCTCATACTTGCGGCAGGCACCTTGGCACAATGGCCGGTGCTGATGGCAAAACGACCACGCATGGTGATGGCCTTGATCGGCGTCACAGCGCTGATAGTGTGTGGGCTGCTTATCCGCGCTTGGCTGATGCACAGCCTTGAGCCACCATTCGGACAAGGCGACACGCTGTATGAAAAGCTGACCGGCATGTGGCGTTGGCACCGGGTATTGCTCGCGGCGCCGGTCACGCTGCTGGCGCTGATCGGGCTCTGGTTCTGGGGCCGGGCCGAAAAGAGAACGTGGTGGCCGCTCTTGGCCTTGGTGTTTCTGGAAATGGGCTGGGCCACCACGCTCGCGCAATGGAACACCGCCCTCAGTGACTACTCCCCCGACGCGCTCCAGGGCCGCATTGATGAACAACCCAAAGGACCGGTGTGGCCGGTGTTGCGGCCCATGGGGCTGAACACCGATGGCTCCGCCACGCTCAAGTACATCTGGCGCAACGTCCAGAATTTCGAGGGCAAGCCCTCGCACGACGGCTTCAATTCATTCTGGCTGAAGGATGCGAACCGGATCGCAGCAGAGCATCCGGGACTGTTCGCGGCCATGAAGCGGCAGCCCATGGTTTACCTCACCGATCGTGTGGTGCCGGCGGAACAGTACGATCCCGCAGCTGTGGATCCCGACAAGGACAGCACGCTTGTGCTCCTCGCGGAAGGAGAGGTGATGAACACGCCACTCAAGCACAGCTCCAGCGACCAGGTCCAGGTGATGGGCTTTGACCAACAGGGCATCACCTTGAACGTAAAGACCGAAAATTCCACCTTCGCCATGCTCCAACAAGCTTGGTATCCCGGCTGGACCGCCACGGTGGATGGTGTTCCTGCCCCGATCCTACAGGCGAACATCGCCTTCTTCGGCATCGTACTTCCGGCCGGTGAGCATCAGTTGCGCTTCCGCTTCCAAAAGCCCGTGGTACCGTGGCTGCTGGCAATTTCACTGTTCGTTTTCCTCGGGTCATGCTTTCTCTTCGCATTCACGGGCTCCGCCTCGGTTTCCAACCTCGTGCTTAAGCTCGGACTGGTACTGCTCACCTTGGCGATCGGCTGGTCCATTTTCGCGCACCGCCCCAAGGCGGAACGACTTCCCAAAGCGGTGGAAAGCCTACTGGACCAGATCGCGGCCACCGGCGAAAGGACATCACCGATCGTGGTGAATACTGGAAGATACCCCGCGCTGCAACACCTTTTCCATGGTGGGGAGGTACATCCGATCCGCGCAGAGCAAGCGCAACGCACAGCGGAAGTGATCCGTTTGGTGCAAGGCTATGGGAATAATCAGTTCTGGTGGGTGGATGCCGGCTTACCCGCAGCACCGGCAGTAAGGGCCGCGCTGCTGCAGCATCATCAGGTGGATAGGGTGCTACGTGCCGATGGCTTCGATGCCGTGCTCCTAGTGCCGGCAGAAGGAGCATTGCATGCGACGCAACTTCACGATGGCTCAAAGGAAGGCGGTGAATGGCTCGATCAAGCCGCTCCATGGACGGCCGCCTATCGTGTGCCGGCCTCCGAGCTCTTGGACCACGCGCCGGGTTCGCTGGTGGTGCAGGTGGCCTATCGGCACACAGGGGCGGCGGAACCAACAGTTGTTATCGAGCGCCGCAGGCACGACCGAATAATGGACTACGAGAGCTTTCCGCTTCCGCGCGGCGGTGGCCCGGATAGCGTCCAAACGGCCTTCGTGGTCCGCAACCTGCGCGAGCTGCGCTATGCCGATGAAGAAGTGGGCGTGTACGTCTGGAACAACGGTCCGGACAGCGTGCAGGTACAGGAGTTCAATGTGCAATTCACCGGGCGTGACCTTTCCAAATGGTAGGAGGAGCACCGCTTCCCGGCCTTCCCATTTCTCGCCCTGTTGCACCGATCATTAAGACCGCTATATTTGCAGCCCTCAAGCGAGAGTAGCTCAGTTGGTAGAGCACGACCTTGCCAAGGTCGGGGTCGCGGGTTCGAGTCCCGTTTCTCGCTCAAAATGCCTCCCTCACAGGAGGCATTTTTTGGTTGAAGGCAGAGTGTTGAACGCGGGCCTGCCTGCCGTAGGCAGGTTCGAGTCCCGTTTCTCGCCCAAAATGCCTTCCTCCGGGGAGGCATTTTTTCGTCTGGGGAATCGCCTCAACGCACCGTCAACGCGAACCTGCGTGTCGCGCCCCGTTGCACAGCGGGGTCAGGCAAGTTGGCACGATCACGCCAAGTGCTCCCCCCGAAGAGCCTCATATTCTGATCGTCTGATCCTCTGATCAACCGGGATTGCGTTCTTTTGCACCCCGCCCGCCCGGGTGGTGAAATGGTATACACGAGGGACTTAAAATCCCTTGGTCCGTAAGGGCCGTGCGGGTTCAAGTCCCGCCCCGGGCACAATTGCTTTCATGAAAACCCGCATCGCCCCAACACCCAGCGGTTACTTGCACGCGGGCAACGGCGCAGCCTTTGTGTTGGCGTGGAAGCTGGCGAGGGAAGCAGACGGAAAACTGCTGCTGCGCATCGACGACCTGGATGCCGAGCGCGTGCGGCCGGAATACGTGGAGGACATCTTCGAAAACCTACACTGGTTGGGCGTGGACTGGGATGAAGGTCCTCGGAACGCGGAGGAACTACAGAACACTTGGTCGCAGCACCTGCGGATGGCGCGGTACAGCGAACTCGTGGAACAGCTGCGCGAAGGCGGCCACCTGTATGCCTGCACCTGTTCCCGGAAGGAGGTGCAGGACCGCACCGGCTCCGGCGAGTATGATGGGCATTGCCGCTCGCTGGCCCTGCCTTTCGACCATCCGGATTGCTCGTGGCGCTTGCATTTACCCCAAACGGGAAAGGTGGCGTGGAACACTTGGCCGGATGGAAAGCAGCACGAAGCGACATTGGACATGCCCGCTCCGGTGATCCGGCAGCGCAACGGGCGCCCGGCGTACCAGATCGCTTCTTTGGCTGATGATGTGGACTTCGGCATCGACCTCGTTGTGCGGGGTGCGGACCTGCTGGATTCCACGGCGATACAACTGTACTTGGCCGAGCTACTGGGCTTGGGTTCGTTCAGTGAGTCCCTTTTTCTACACCATCCGCTGTTGTTGGACAAAAACGGCGCGAAACGTTCAAAATCCCACGGCGCGGATTCCTTGAAGGAGGCACGGTTGGCAGGGGAAGATCCGCACGCAATCCACCAACTGGCAGACCGACTGAAGGGGGAATCGCTTTAAGGGGTGTTCAAACGTTCGTGGCGAAAGGCCTGACCGCCAGTGGCTTGGCACGGACCTGGCCACGGCTTCGTTCCACCAGTCCCAGTTCCTCCAATTGTGCCAGATCCCGTTGTAAGGTCTTGGCGTTCAGCCGAGCATAAGCATGTGCCAGTTCCGGTGTAAGCTGCGGCACTTGGGCGGTGGCGATATTCGCGCGATGGGCGTGCAGGCCCAGGGCCAAGCGCTGTAGCCGCTCTCCATTCGAGGATGCCGTAGGATCCACGAGGTTCCGCAGTTCCTCTTCTGCCAGGAGCTGGTATTGGGCTTCGGACACCTCGGCGAGCAATGCCTTCACACCATCCGTGAAGCCTTTGACCATGTAGGTGATAAAGGGGATCACATCGCCATTTGGCGCTGCGGCCTGGGCCACCTGTCGGAGATATTCGTTCCGCGTGGTGGCAACATGCATGGCCATGCGGTGGGCTGCAGCTGCGGGGATACCCGCATTCAACAACAACTGGAATTCGACCATCCGTGCGGTACGCCCGTTCCCCTCGGCAAAAGGTTCGATCCACAGCAGATAGAGATGAGTAAGTACAGCACGGATGATAGAGAAAGCCATCCGTTCCTCTTCGTTCTCCGGCCGGAAGAGCTCGCTTTCCGTCCACGCATGCAGGCGCTCCATCAGCGGTGCGATATCCTCCGGGCGAACTTTCCCATAGGAAGTCTTCACCCGGTATTCCCCGGCGGTGGATCCATTGGTGGAAGGGAGCTCCTTCAGCACCTGCGCATTGAGCATTTGAATAACCCATGGACCAGTATCCGGATCCCCCGATCGGCTTCGGGCCTGCGTCCAGTTCACGGCCTTCAACAGATTCCGGATCTCGCGTTCCAAGAACATCTGGGAGGGAGGTAGCTGTAGGCTCCCTTCCAAAAGGCGATCCACCTGATCCTCACTGAGGCCGTTGCCGTCCAAAGAGGCATTCGCGACGATGCCCTGGAGGGTGGAGATGTAACCGATGAGATCCCCCTCCCGGACAGCCAAGGCCGCTTCACGCATGTAGTGACACGCCAAGGTGGCCTCCCCGAGATGGATCCATACAGGAAACGGCACTTGATCCGGCCTGAATTGGAAACTTATCCAAGATGGTGTCTCTTTAGATGTCGGCATTAATGTCCAAATCTATGGACGATGAGGCTGTATGAGTATGAAGCAGTTAATCAAAACATGAACATAAAGATGTCCATTAGAACGTCCACTATAATGTCCTTGAGCCCGTCCATGGCATAAATCCGTGTATACGACCCGCTTTCTCGTTCCATATAAGCGTTGGCTCACTGGCTATTATGCTGCCCAGATCAGTACCATCAAGCTAAAGAACAAGGCTGCCGCACCCAAGGCCATGCCCGCTATCGCGAAGCCCTTTCCGCGGTCTTCGCGGTCGCGACATTGGCGGCTACCGATCAATCCCAATGCGAAGGCGATGGCTCCTCCGATGAGGAGCAAGTAGATGCTTTGGGTAGCGATCCCCACGATCACGGTGGTGAGTGCAATGGGAAAGGAGGAGATGGCTTTCACATTCCATCTGCGTTTTTCCGGGGCATAGTAGGAGGTGTCCTGTGCGGTAGCCTTCATGTGATCCTCGGTGCCCGCGAGTGAACCAGGTGCGTTCGAGCTGATCCCGGTAGCGAGCGAGGAAGCATCGGTGGAACAGGAGGCGCTGAGAGGCACCGGATCCGGTTCGCTCACGGGTGGCATCGAACGGACATTAGCCTCCACAACCGTAGGAAGGGGAACGGTAGAGCGCTTATCGGTCTGCACCGGCCCTTGCCTCCGTAGCCAACCATACTTCGGCGCATTGCGTGTCGAGTTGCAACCCACGGATAAGACCAGGAAGGCGGGAAGCAGATATCGGATAGGGCGTTGCACAGCCGAAAACTACCCGCTGTGATTACGCACCCGAACAGGGTTGCAAAAGGTCATCAACCACCGACCATGGACAACCTGAAGGAGGACAGGAGGGCAACTGTACACGACCGGTATCCGGGGACCGGAGCCGATGGACGAACTTTGGCCCCATGCGCTTGCGGGCATTTCTTCTCATTTCTGCTGTCCTTGTGGGTCTGAGCTTGGTGCATGCCCAAGTCGGGGTCACCACGTTCGGCTTGCAGCTGAAGCCGGTGATCCCATTCGGGTTTTTCGACCCTGTGACCACCTTGCAACAGGAGCACCTCACAGGCACCTTGGAGCTGCAAGGCGGACTGGCCTTCGGGATGACCGTACGCACGGGGATCAGCAAGTCCATTTCGCTGGAGGCGGGTATTGACCAGATCACACGCCGCTATGATTTCGGCATCGCGAACGATACTAGCGGATACACCGACTCGGGAAGCTTGCGCTTCGTTGGCTATGAGGTACCGATCACGTGTTTGGTGTACATCCGCTTGGGCGAACGCACCTGGATGAATAATGCGTTGGGTGTGAGCATCGATTTTTACCCTGGCGATGCCAAGAAGGAACTGGAGTTCGCACAGGCCTATCTCTTCAGGCGGAATTGGGCCCAGATCGGGGTGGTGGGGAACATCGGCGTGGAATACAGGACCGAGAAGAGCGGCTATTTCTACTTAGGGGCCACTTTCCACCGGCCCTTCGGCGATATGGCGCAAGCCGACGTTACTTGGCTGGACCGCTATGCGGGTTATCGGCCCTATAAAATGTCCACATTACTGAGCGGAAGCTACCTCACCGCGGACCTGCGTTACTACTTCCACGAAGACCCGGACAAGGCAAGGCTGCGTAAGTCACGGGGAAAGTAAGCGCAGCTTTCCGGTCCCAGTAGCGCGCTCCGAAAGCATTCACCAACTTTGCGCAGCATGGAACCTCGCATGAACGAACGCACCTTGGCCTGGGCATCAGGCATTCTACTGCTGGCCGTGGCCTTAGGAGCCTTTGGTGCCCATGGCATACAGGACCGCGTGGATGCGCAGGCCTATCATAACTGGAGCACAGCGGCCCAATACCAGTTCTACCATGGTTTGGCCTTGTTGGGCCTGGCCGCCTTGGGTGGCCGGCTGACCTCCCGCGTGGTGAGCTTTGTTCGTATTCTTTTCCTCTTGGGCATCCTCTGCTTCTGCGGTTCGCTGTATCTGTTAGCAGCCAGGGATCTGCTTGGTCTTCAAGGCATTGTGCGGATATTGGGTCCCATTACGCCACTTGGCGGGCTGATGTTCATTGCCGGCTGGGCGGTGATCCTGGTCGGCTCCTTCCGCAAGGGCTGATCACGTGGAACCCCACACATGACCCGCCTCGTTCCCTACATTTGCGCTTCCTAAAAGTGAACATTACGATCATGAATGATTTCGGACTGAAGCCGAAGAACGCAGACCTTTCCAAGATCGGCCTGAGTAACATGGGTGACATTTACTGGAACCTGGAACCAGCCGAGCTGGTCGAACACACCATCGTTAATGGGCAGGGTGTACTGGCGGATAGTGGTGCCTTGGCAGTGGACACCGGCGAATTCACCGGCCGTAGCCCGAAGGATAAATTCTGTGTGAAGGACGCCACCACGGAGAACAGCGTATGGTGGGGCGACATCAATATCCCGATGGATCCCGCCACCTTCGATCGGTTGCGCGAACGCATGGGCGCCTATATGATGGGCCGTGATGCCTATGTACACGATGCCTATGCCTGCGCCGACCCGGCCTTCAGGCTGAACCTGCGTCTGGTAGCGGAACTTCCATGGGGTGCCCTGTTCGGCAACAACATGTTCCTGCGGCCCACCAAGGATGAACTGAAGGGCTTCTCGCCCGAGTGGAACATCATCTGTGCACCCGGCTTCCTGGCCGATCCCAAGGTGGATGGTACGCGCCAACACAATTTCACGGCGGTTGACTTCACCCGGAAGATGATCCTGATCGGGGGGTCAGCATACACCGGTGAGATCAAGAAGGGCATCTTCAGCGTGCTGAACTACATATTGCCGCAAGAGCATGATGTGCTCAGCATGCACTGCTCAGCCAATATCGGTAAGGATGGTGACACGGCGGTCTTCTTCGGCCTGAGCGGAACTGGAAAGACCACCCTGAGCGCCAACCCGCAGCGGCAACTCATTGGTGACGACGAGCACGGCTGGGGCAAGAACGGAGTGTTCAACTTCGAAGGCGGATGCTACGCGAAGTGCATCGACCTCTCCCAGGAGAAGGAGCCGGAGATCTGGGATGCTGTGCGCTTCGGAGCCTTGCTGGAGAATGTCAGCTTCGAGGAGAACAGCCAGAGCAAGGTGGATTTCAGCGACAGCAGCAAGACCGAGAACACCCGCGTGAGCTATCCGATCGAACACATCGTGAACCACGCGATACCGAGCATGGGTGGCCATCCGAAGGATATCTTCTTTCTTACATGCGATGCATACGGAGTGTTGCCTCCGATCAGCAGGCTCAGTCCGGGCCAAGCGATGTACTGGTTCCTCAGCGGTTACACAGCGAAGGTGGCCGGCACCGAAGCGGGGATCACCGAGCCGAAGACCGTTTTCAGCGCCTGCTTCGGCGCACCTTTCCTGCCGCTTCACCCCACGAAGTATGCGGATATGTTGGGGAAGCGGATGAAGGAGCATGATGTACATATTTGGCTGGTGAACACCGGCTGGAGCGGAGGGGCATATGGCACAGGTGAACGCATGAAGTTGCGCCACACCCGGGCCATGATCAACGCGGCCCTGCATGGCGATCTGGACAAGGTGGAATATTCCGTGCACCCGGTATTCGGGGTGAGCATGCCCACAACTTGTCCTGATGTACCCACGGAGATCCTCGATCCAAGGAACACTTGGAAGGACAAGAATGCCTACGATGCACAGGCCGATGAATTGGCCAATGCGTTCCAGGCCAATTTCAACAAATACCGGGATAACGCCAGTGCCGAGATCATCAAGGCGGAACCTGCCGCCCGGGTGAAGGCCTGACCTTTCCGGCCCGACTTTTGAATGCCCGCGCCCATCCAGTGCGGGCATTCATATTTTCGTGCCGCTGGTGATGTGACCAATGATGAGCAAGTGGAGAGTGATATTGATGTGGGTTGCGTACCTGGCCATGTTAGGGGCGAGTGCGCAGGAGAATGCGTTGACCAAGGTGAACCGCCCGGAAGACCTTCTGGAGGACCTCGCCGTGATCCGCCAGACCGTGGAGCAGGCCCATCCGGACCCCTATCGGTACAGGAGCAAGGCCGAGTTGGATAAATTATTCGATGATATCGCCACCTCCCTCGTTGTACCGATCACTTCAGAGGAGTTCATCCAAGCGACGCTTCCGGTTTTTCGCGCCATCGGCGATGCAGGTACCATGCTCAGCCCGCCCCGGGCCTTGCAACAGATCTACGACCATTCCGAACCATTGATACCTGTGACGGTCGCTGTGATCGGCGACCGCCTGTACTTGGACGAGGAACTGAAAGGCTTTCGAAGCCTGCCTACAGCGTGCGAATTGTTGTCGATCAATGGGCGGCCGGCAGCCCAAGTGCTGGCCAGATTGAGAAACGGGCAAGTCCCGGAAGGGTCCGACACCACCTTGCTGGATCGACGGATCGAGCGGAATTTCCCCGAGATGTATCGGCGATACGTGGAGCGGGCGGAGAAATTCGTGATCAATTTCCGCACTGCGGAAGGGTTCACGGATGAGCGCGAGTTGTTCGCACTGACAAAGGATGAGATGCGCCGATCCTATCGGCCCAAAGGGTACGATATGCTCCCATGGCGTTTGGAGGAGTTCCCCGCTACCAGCTCAGCTTGGCTTACTATGGCTACGCTGGACGCTTCGGAGCTGGAACGGCAGCGGATCACTCCGGAACGCTTCCTGACCAATGTGCTGGATGCCTTGAACAAGGCCAATACCTCCACGCTGGTGATCGATATGCGAGGAGCCAATGGTCAGGACCTTGGCTTGGCAGAGCAGGTGTTCAGTCTTATTGGACTCGAACCATACCGTGTCGTGAAATCAGTATCCATCCGGAGTGGGCGCGTGCCGGATTCCTACCGCTTTGCCACGCCCTCGCCGGACTTTTTCGCTTCAGTAGGTGGCATGTACATGCCTGAAGCAAAGGGACGTCGCGAATTGAAACAAGATGATCCGCGACTGCAGCAGATCCTACCGCTCTCCAAGGCATTTCAAGGGAAGGTGTACGTGGTATCCGATGGGCTCACCAGGGGTGCGGCGGCTGCTTTCGTGATGATGGCCAAACGAACCGGACGTGCCCGGATCGTAGGCGAGGAAGTGGGTTCCAATGCCTTCAGTTTCTGCGGTGGGAACGTCATGGAGGTCACCTTGCCACGTAGCGGATGTGTGCTCCATGTTCCTCTGAACTGCTACGAGCCTGAAGGAATACCGGACGGTCCGGCAGACCGCGGTGAAATGCCGAACTACCGTGTACCCCAGCGCACCGCCGACCTGGCCCAAGGAAAGGACACCGTGCGCGAAGCCCTGCTGAACCTGATCGAGGAGATGCAATGAGGGGTGCCTTTCGCGGTAGGGGAAAGGCACCATTCTTAGGGTTGTTGGCCATCGGTGTTCTGGGTTGTGGAGGGAATTCCACGCCGGGAGCATGGAAGGAATGGGAGCGCATACCCGTGCACTCTGCGGAGTTCTTCCAGCTTTGGCAGCACGAACAAGCTCGGCTGTTGCTCACCTTCGGACCCGGGGGCACCACGGACACTACCGGCATCTTCATCGTCGGGCACGATCAACTGAGCGCAGGGAAGGGCAGCAAGGCGGTTGTGTTCAAGCAACCGCTGGATCGTGTGGCGCTGCTGAGCACCACACATGCTTCCTTCATCTCGGCATTGGACCGAGCCGATGCCGTGGTAGGCTGCGCCTATACCGATCGACTGCGCGATCCCTTGGTGATCGCCATGGCACAGGCAGGCCGGTTAGTGGAGATCGCCAGCGCGGAAGGCGTGGACCGGGAACGGATCCTGATGCTGGCACCGGATGCGCTGTTCACCTATCCGTACGGGAGTGAAGGCAGTGCGAACCTGCCGGGCCAACTGCCCATGATCCCCATTGCTGAATACCTGGAGAAGTATCCGCTGGGCCGGGCGGAATGGATCCGGGCATTCGGGGTACTGTTCGGCAAGGAGCCATTGGCGGACAGCTTGTACGCGGGTATCGTACATCGGTATGAAGAAACCAGGGCATCCGTACCGCGGAGTGCGGTAGCACCGGATGTATTCTTCGGAAGTGCATGGAAAGGCACATGGTCGGTGCCTGCGGGGAACAGCTACATGGCACGTTTGATCACCGATGCGGGCGGACACTACCTGTTCGCGGATCACGAGGCTCCAGGAAACCTCGACCTCGACCTGGAGATGGTATTACAAGTGGGTGCAAAGGCTGAATTCTGGGGCCGCATACTCGACCAACAGACATCGGTGAAGGAAGCGGATGTGGCTGGTAGCGACAGCCGGGTCATGGCTCTGCCCGCCTTCACGCAAGGAGGTTGTTTTTATGCCAATAGCGCAACAAGCGATCTATTCGGACAAGCTGGCTTGGAGCCCGAAATGGTCTTGAAGGATCTGATCGACATCTTCCATCCCGCGCAAGCAGGAGATCGGAAGCCGGTATATTTCAAGCCGGTTCAATAAGGGATCCGCATTTTGCGGTAAACCTTTGCAAGCAGCCAGGCCGGGCCGATCAATAGGAATTGGAGGTCCTTGAGGAAGCTGGGTTTCCGGCCTTCCACGCCATGTCCGATGAACTGCGCGATCCAGGCCAGAACGAAGATGCCGATCGAGATGGCCCACAGCGGCCATGCAACCTCGTTGTCCAACACTTTTGCTACCAGAACGCACAACACTGTGAACAGGCCCATGCCGATGGCCAAGACCACGGAGTGGCGGAGATAGAATAGCACTACGGCCAACAGCACCACAGATACCACAGTGAGACGGCCCCAGTACGGGAGGTGAAGTGCGGGAATGGAATACAACAGGCCAAAGATCGAGAAATAGATCAGCGGCACCGCGATCCAATGCACGGCCACATTGGTAGGATTTCGATGGCTTTCGCCGTATTCATCGAATAGGTGTTGAATGGTACGCGCAGCCATGGGACGTAGTTCAGGTGAGGTAGCGCTCGCGGATGATGCGCAGGTGATGTTCGGAGTGGCCGGCGATGATCCAACCCAGTGCCGGGACCGTGACGTGCTTGCCATTGGCGGTACCACTGCGCCCCAGTGCTATGGGGTCCAGCCCTTCGAAGAGTTCCATCGTAGACTCTCGTACGGCGCGCAGCTCGCGCATGATGTCATCGATCGGCCGGACACTCGTGCGTGCTTCCGCTTGGTAAGCATCCTCATTCATGCCCGGCAGGTCGGCCCGCTCGTTCCTGGCGATGCACAGTGCCCGGTAGGCGAACACCCGTTCGGTATCGATGATATGCTGGAACACTTCCTTGGTCGTCCACTTTCCCGGGGCATATCTGTATTCCCATTTGTCATCAGGTACCAAAGCGCGCGTTTTTTTCTCCTGTTCGGTGGCGTGGCGGAAGGCCGAGGCGAGATGTTCGCCTTGGGCCGCAAGCAAATACGCACCGTGATAGGCCGGATAATCACCAGGTCTCGGCCGTTCGATCGTTTTCATCAGCATAAATGTACGCTTCCCACTGACGCAGGTCGACGTTCATAGGGTCGGGGGGCAATGGTGATCATCGGGTCAGTTCCACTGCCTGGGCCTCCGATGCTCCGACCACCTCCTTCAGCATGGTGATCCATCCGCGGAAGGAACGCCACCAATTTGCTTGGGTACAGTACGGATCCGTCAAGGCGATCACGCCCACGCGGACCCCCGGACCACAAGCTGTTCGGAACAGGTCACGGGAGCGGCGGGCGTGTACGCCCACAGTGGCCACATCGAATGCGGTGATGCCGTCCTCACGCGCTTGGATCCCGAACGCGTGTGCGTTGCCCCATGTGCGACTGCGGGGCTTGCCATAGGCAGGGACCGCCGTGATCCGATCACCGGGAACACCGAGCTTCATCAGCTCGCTGCGTGCCGACTGCGCATAGGTGGGCCAGCCCGGCTGCGCCACCGCATCCGGAAAGGTGAACCACGAGCGGCGTTGGAGTACATTGATGTTCATGCCGTTCAATGTCAGGGATGCCACGTAGATCTCAGGGGTCCCCGTTTCCAGCGGGAGATGCCATGCCACCAAGCGGATCCGATCCACAGCATTGGGCACATGGCCGTTATAGAGCTGAGGCTGTGGAGTGACCGCTTGGTCCATCAGGGTATCCGTACCGGCGATCAATAGGAAACCGGCTCCGGCCGTCCCGCTCACATTGATCCGGACTTCACCTTGAAAGGGGATGTGAAGTTGTACGGTGATCCCTTCATCAGGCGACAGGTAATGTGCGAATCGACGCACCGTTCCGGTGGTGTATACCCGGGTGTAATTGCTATCGAGTATAAGTTCAGCAGCCTCCTGCATGGGTGCCGGGTCCATCCACCCCTCTACCACCATCACTTTGGCACCACTGAGCTCCGTGATGGCCAAGTAGGGAAATGCTTCGATGACGATCGCTGCCAGCACCACGAGCGGGCCGGCCACCATCCACCATAGGATCCTTGATCGCTTCCGGGGGGGCGTTCGCATCACGCGTCTTCCAGATCCTCCTTCAAGGCCAGCAACTCCGACCTTGTTTTGCGATCGCCGCTCACCAGGCATTGCAATGCCCCGGCCTCACAGGTGTGGACGGCATCTTCATTGCGGCCCAGTTCCGCCAGTACTTGGGCCAGTTGGTAGTAGCACGCGATGTAGGTCGGGTCCTCACGCAGCAAGGTCTCCAGGTCTTCCGCCGCTCCAGCCCGGTCTTCGGCGCGCCTGCGCTCCAGCGCGATGGCATAGCGGAGAAAGGTGTCCCCCGGTTCTTCGGCGAGCATGGAGCGGAGTTGATTCAGGCGGTCGGTGGACATGTTTGATATTCGTCCCCTAGGGACGGAATAGGAGGGCTGCAAACCTACAACGACACGGCGGTGCCTACATCCCCGGAACGGATCTTCTGGGACATGCGCCGAGCCGCTTTGCACAACTTGTCGATGATGGATCAACGCCTAACTTGGTGAGCAAGGATCAAGGTGGGGCGTACATGAACAAGTGGATGATGTGCTTTTGGTTGGCCTTCAAGTGTGAGTACCCGGTCCAGAGGAACTAGCGGTCCACTGCAAATCCTAAGCGCCGCATGAGCGAATCCACCGGGAGTTCCGCCCCGATGACCTTGTGAACAAGTGGTTTCCCGGTACTTATTTCCTGCACATCGAAAGATCCGTTCATCGCTTTGGCCCAGATCACCGGATCCCCTCCTACGACCAGGATCTGCCGCCTACGCATGCGGGATTCTTCTCGAACTCGCCAGGCCCTTCTGTCCCCATCAGGCATGTAGGTGGGCGGCAGGTCCGGCTCACAGACCGGGCAACCCATGTTCATGAAGAAGGCCTCACCGACATCGGGGTTACGGACCAACACCACCACCTCGGCTGAGGTCTCCTTTGCGTAGCGCATCAGGGTTTTGCATTCGAGCCGAACGTTGCTGATCTTTTTCATATGTATCGGAGCCCCGTCCGGGTTCGCGAGTGCTTTCGTCCAAACCGATGATGCCTGCTCGTAGCGCAGCGAGAAGGTCACCACGGATGCCACACCCATGATAGGAACCAGATAAGGACGAACACGCCCATACGGCTCCAACAGCGCCAGCGCCCAACCCAAGAGCAGAGGAACAGCGAGGTACATGCGCGATAACGGAAAGAGAATGGACGAAGTACCATCATGGATCTTCGCGAAACCGAACGAGAAGAAGATCGTCAACAAGGCGGCGAGGATGGCCCACGCCGCAGACTTTTTGCCCAACCGGAACAAGGCCACCATTACGGCGCCCAGAAGCCAGAGCACTAAATGTCCATTGGGCCACCACAGAGGGCAAAGCCACGCGAAATGCGCGTCCAACCGAGCGAGCGCCTCGGGTATGAGTTCGGGATGGAAGACCATGCGCCAGTCGAAGACGGTGTGAACCAAATGTTCGCTCCGGATCGCGTAAAAGTGCATGGACCACCACCAGAACATCAGAACGGGAAGTGCCCCACAGCCGGCCCAAAGCCATTGAAAACGGTCCTTTGCATGGTTGAAAAGGAAGAACGTACCGAATGCCGCAACAGCCACTAGCGTGTTCATGTTCACGAAGGCGGCTGCTGCGAGCACGGCACCGAGCAACGCGGACCTCCGTACGGAGATCTTCATGCCCGCAACCCAAGGATAAAAAGCGAGGATGGCCAAGCCGTTCAGGTTCGTGAATTGCAGGCCATGCTCCACGGGCAGCAGGATAGGGATCACGGCAATAAGCGTGGCGGCGACAGGCTTCGAGTGGAGGTATTGGAAGAAGGCGAAGGACCAGTAGGGTATCATGGCCAGGAATGCCATCACCACGGGCACGGCCACGATGGGGTCGGTGCCAAAATGCACGAACGGGGCGGCCAGCAAGGCCTCCAACATGACACCGTAGTCCTGCCCATAGAAGAAAGGCTCATGGAAGATGCCGTTCGCATAGTCCCGAGCGGCCATCCACACCACCGTGAGGTCGTCGCTCGCATAGCCGATGGTGATGTGGAGTAGATGCACACGATCGACCAGACCCAGCAGGATGATGCACCAGAATACAGCCTTCGCTACGAGGTCACTTCGCCTCATTGATGCACTGCTTGGTCTTTTCCAGGTCCGCAGGCTTGATCCACTTCCACGTTTTCTCCCGCCTCAACCAGGTCACCTGCCGCTTGGCATAGTTGCGCGTGTGCTGCTTGATCAGGTTGATCGCTTCCTCGCGGGAGAGCTTCCCGTCGAAGTGTTCGAAGAATTCGCGGTAGCCCACGGTGCGCAGCGCGTTCCGCTCCCGATGGGGCAGGAGGGAGCGTGCTTCGGTCTCCAAACCATCTGCGATCATGCGGTCCACACGGGCGTCGATGTTGGCGTATAGTTCAGCGCGGGGCACGTCCATGGCGATGCGCAGGAGACGGATGTCCGTGCGTTGGCGCTGGCCGGTATGTTGTGCGCTGAAGGGCCTGCCACTTACCAGGCAAACTTCCAAGGCGCGGATCACACGTTGCGGGTTGTTCCGATCGATCACCGTGGAAATGGCGGGGTCCAAGCGGTCCAGTTCTGCGAGCAGGTCCGGTAGCCCGTGCTGTTGGAAGCGGTGCTGTAGTTTCTCACGCACCGCATGGTCCACCATCGGCATGGGATCCAATCCGTTGCACAAGGCATCAAGGTACAGGCCGCTGCCGCCAACGAGTACCGCGATCCCATGCTTGGAAAGTAGTTCTTGCAATACCGGCTCCGCCTGCCGCGCAAATTCACCCGCGCTCCAGGTCTCGCTCAGGTCCAAGTGCCCGAGGAAGTGGTGCTTCACGCCCAGCAATTCCGCCTCCTGCGGCCGCGCCGTACCGATGCGCATCGCATGGTAGAACTGCCTGGAATCCCCGCTGATCACCTCGGTGCCGTAGTGCTTGGCCACCATGGCCGCAATCTTGGTCTTGCCGCTCGCCGTGGGGCCGCCGATCACTACCAGCAGACCTTTGCTCGTCATAGATACTCCTCGCCGAGGTCGTCTATGCTGCCGCCGTAATGCTCGTCGTCATCATCATCTCCATACGGGTCGTGATCGGTGTGCTCCCCGTTCGACACCTCCAGCGGGTCCTGTTCCAAAAGACCTGCCCGGGAAGCTTCTGCGGGTGCCTTGCCCACGCTGAGGCTTACCCGTGGATAGGTGAGGTCCGCTACCGGATCATCCGTACCGATGCGCTCCACCATGAACATCCACATGTGCAGGAAGTCGTAGGCATAAACAAAGCGCTGGTCCGGATCGCGCACGTGGTCGCCCACCTCCACGTCATCCATCAGCAAAGGGACCGTGCCTTCCTCCGCAAAGCCCATGTCCGCTAGCGGGATCTCAATGCCCTTGCTCCACTCAGCATCGCTCACGTAGAAGCACGCCATCTCATCACTGGTAAAGCCGAACGCCTCCTTGATCGCCTGATGGAATTCCTTGAACGTCTGGCCAGAGCCGATCTCGATATCGCGGAAAGCCTCGCTGGGATCGTCGATCAGGACACGGAAGCGGTAAATGAGCATGCGGAAAGGAACTTAGTGGTTTCCAGAGAACGCGAAAGTAACCGGAGAGTTCGAGGTAGCTGGTGATCGGTGGCTAGTGACTGGTGGTTGGACCACCGCGCGCGAGACTCGGGACTCGGGACTCACGACTCCTGGCTCCCGACTTCCTCGGAACTCCCCGAAATCGGTGGTACCTCCATCCCCTCCACCACGGTCAATCCCAGCTTGGCGCCTTCCTCCAGCATCACCGGCCAAGCGGCGGCCTTGTCGTTGTGGATCTTGCCATCCAGGATCGCATCCTTGATCACGGTCTTGATGTCACCGATCTTCTTGCAGGGCTTGATGTTGAAGGCTTGCATGATATCCTCGCCGGTGATCGGCGGCTGGAAATTGCGCACGCGGTCCTTCTCCTCCACTTCTTTCAATTTCTCCATCACCACCTCGTAGTTGGCGAGGTAGCGCTTCTTCTTCGCTTCGTTCTTGCTGGTGATGTCGGCTTGGCACAGGATCATCAGTGCATCGATATCATCGCCCGCATCGAAAAGCAGGCGACGCACGGCGCTGTCGGTCACGATGTCCTTGGTGAGGGCGATGGGGCGCAGGTGCAGCAGCACCATCTTCTTTACGAAGCGCATCTGCTCGTCCAAGGGCAGTTTCATCCGGCGGAAAATGCCCGGCACCATGCGCGCACCCTTGTCCTCGTGCCCGTGGAAGGTCCACCCGTGGCCCGGTTCAAAGCGCTTGGTCTTCGGCTTGGCGATGTCGTGCAGGATCGCAGCCCAGCGCAACCAGAGGTCGTCGCTCTTCTCCGCGACGTTATCCAGCACCTGCAGCGTATGGTAGAAGTTGTCCTTGTGGCCGATGCCGTGTTTCTCTTCAGCTCCGAGCAGCTCGATCATCTCCGGAAAGAAGCGCACCAGCAGTCCGCTATCCAGCAGCAGCTTGAAACCGATACTGGGCACTTTGGCGAGGATGATCTTGTTCAGCTCGGTATGGATACGCTCCGCACTGATGATGTCCAACCGTTCGGCGTTGCGCTGGATGGCCTTGAAGGTGGGCGCGTCGATAAAGAAGCCGAGTTGCGTTGCGAAGCGGATGGCACGCAGCATCCGCAACGGATCGTCGCTGAAGGTGACGTCCGGCGCCAAGGGCGTTCGGATGATGCCGCGTTCCAGGTCGTGTACACCATTAAATGGATCGATCAACGCACTACGGTCCTCCGCATTGAGCGAGATCGCCAAGGCATTGATAGTGAAGTCCCGGCGCTCCTGGTCGTCGCGGATGGTGCCCGGTACCACCTCCGGCTTCCGGCTGTTGCGACTGTAGCTCTCCTTGCGCGCGCCAACGAATTCCACTTGCACATCACCGAGCATGAACATCGCCGTTCCGAAATTCTTGAAGACGTGTACATGGCCCGCGTCCAGTTCCTTGGCCACTGCTTCGGCGAATGCAATACCGTCACCTTCGGTCACGATATCGATGTCCTTGCACGGCCTTCCGAGCAGCAGGTCGCGCACATATCCGCCAATGGCGTACGCCTTTACGCCCATGCGCGCGGCCACGCGTTCCGCAGCTTGGAAGAGCGGTTGGTCCAGTACACCTATGAGGCGCTCCGGGTCCACGGTATGTTCGGTTTGTGCAGGCACGTTGAAAAGACGTTCCGGTGAACGGGGCGCGAAAATAGGGCTGTTGGAATAGTTTAAAGCCGGTACACTTGCACCGCGCTAACATCCAAGCGCGTTCACCCCGAAGATCGAACACCATGGACGAATTCATGCAAGCCGCCATCGACGAGGCGCACAAGGGACTTTCCGAAGGTGGCATCCCCATCGGCTCAGTATTGGTGAAGGACGGAAAACTGGTGGCCAGCGGACGCAACAAGCGCGTGCAGGAGAAGAACCCGATCCTCCACGGCGAAATGGATTGCCTGAACAACGCAGGCCGCATCGGCAGCTACAAAGGCACCACGATCTACTCCACCCTGATGCCGTGCTACATGTGCGCCGGCACCATCGTCCAGTTCAAGATCCCCAAGGTGATCGTGGGCGAAAGCCGCACCTTCCCGGGAGCACGCAAGTTCATGGAGGAGCACGGCGTGGAAGTGATCGACCTCGATCTGCCGGAATGCGTGCGGATGATGGAGGACTTCATCGCCGCGAAGCCGGAGCTTTGGAATGAGGATATTGGGGAGTAGTTGTCAGTTGTCTGTTGCTAGTTGTCAGTTGTCTGTTGCTAGTTGTCAGGGTGCTTCGAGCTGATACCGTGCATAGCGAGCCCTACGTGGCTTGAAGCAGCACAGAACAACTTCCGGAGGCAAGAGCCTAAGGGTCGGACCTGACAACTAGCAACAGACAACGGACAACTGAAACTCACTTCTTCTTCTCCCACTTCGGATCCGGAATGGGGATGGCTACCGTGTTGATGGGCTTCGCGTGCCCGTTGTGGCAAGTGATGCAGGTCACCTTGAATTGCGAGGTCAGGTAGTTCTCCTTGAAATCCCCCTTCACGGCGAAATGTGCGCTGTCCACCTCTTGCACCATCTTCATCATGCCCAAGGCGGTCTTCTTCAGCTTGGTATCAGCCATGAAATCCAGCTTGGTGGTGTCGGAGGTGGAGCGCGCGTGGCAGTCCTTGCAGGAAAGTCCGAGGGCCACCTCGAAGCTGTGCATCACCTGCATCAGTTCATCATGGGAGATATCCTTGGGCAGTACTTTGAGGTTGTTCTCATGCTCTCCGTGTACGACGGCGGCAGGGGCGGGGCTGAAGGCATAGGTGCTGGCGATCAATAGGCCGGTGATCAGCGCCATCACAGCGGTTTTGTGATTGAATGAATGTGACATGAGGTGGGGCTTTATGGATTTGCTTGCGAGAAGCAATGTACAAACCGTTCGTTTCCGGGAATGGGTTCCGTGCCTATTCGGAGCGCACCATGAGAGCGGGGCTAACGGTCTCGGCTATGAGTAGTTGCGTGGGTTAGCACTTAACTTTGCAAGTACACACCAAACTGAAAATCCTCGCGGATTTTCAGATGTAGGCGAGTAGAAGCAATTACTTATAGCCATTGTTGTGGCTAGTATTTTTTATTTCCATTCGCTTTGTAACTTTGCATACACTAAATCATCAACCCAATTCCCTCTAAGCCACAAACTTTGTTTGAAATGAGCTTCCTTTCTAAACCCAAGCCTTTTCATTAGGTTAACTGAACTTTCATTTTTAGGATCTAAAGAAGCAAAAATCCTATGCTTCTCTAGTCTTGTGAACAAATAATCTATCACAGCCTGGAGTGTTTCTGATGCAAATCCTTGTTTATGATATTCTTTATTTAAAGTACATCCAATTTCACATTGTAAATTTCTTTCATCAGAAAAGTGAATGCCAATATCTCCAATTATTTTATCAGAAATAGTTTCAATAATTACAAGTTGAAACCAAGTTTCAGGAACATTAAACTCATCAGGGTTTTTATTTATAAATTCGTTTACATCTTCTGCACTTTTAGGTATCCAACCTTGGAATTGATTTGTTTTAGAATCTGATCTATAGTTAAATACCGCTTCAGCGTCTTCTTGCTTCATAGGTCTTAAAATTGTCCTTTTTGTTTCTATCATAATCACTAATAGTATTAACTTTTTGGTTTATTACTTTTAGATATTCCACTTACAATAAATGAAAAAGATATAATTAATAAAAATGCTTTAAACCATTTAGAGTTCCCATACATATCTGTAAATTGAACCACAAGAAAGACTATTAAGAAGAGACTTGCAAATAAAAAATATTTGGATTTAGTATTCATAGATTAATGTATTTGTTTTTTTGCAACTCCCATTTCCAAATGCTTCCTTCATCTGGATCATTTAGTTCATCAACTTTTTCAAACCCACATTTGATTAGCACTTTTGTAGAAGGGTTAAATTCTCCTAGAGTATGTGCAGAAACTAGTTTAACCTGATGATTCTTAAAAGCATTTTCAATTAAGGCATTAGTCATTTCAGTAGCTAGACCTTGACTTCTGTATTCTTGAGCAATTTCGTAACCAACTTCCACCTCACCTTCAATTGTCGGCTTGCCTTTATATCCTCCGATTCCTATTAGTTTGTTTTCGGATTTATATATTGGTAAATACGTCCACCACCCACTTTCAGAGCTATTCTCTTCTAACTTATTAAGTGCATATTGTAAGGCTTCCTTGCCAAATTCTGTCCAATTATCTGGTACTTTCACATTCAACTTTGAGGCAATATTGGCATTGCCTTTTATGGCTTCTTTCAAAATTTCTTCATCACACTGAATAATTTTTAAGCTTTTTGTTTTTAGTATCATTTTATACTTTTTAGTTTGTTCCTATTTAGTTTTTAGTTGTTAGTAGCGTAAATAACTATGTACTTTTTTCAGGACGGGTCAATATTAGCCACAACGATACAGTATACGCAAGTCCGGTCCAAGGCAAAGCAACACATCTCGCTGGGGTTGAGTAGATGAGAGCGAAAGTACGCAGGGCAGCCCAAGTTATAGGTGAGCTGGAAATACACAAAATGCGTAAGTGGTAAAGTGTACCCCGGAAGAGTCGGTCAATCAACCAACTGCTCCACATCGATCTCCCACGCACACTTGAAATGCCCCTCCGGACAAGCCTTGTAGCCGTGCAGCCCGCAAGGCCGACAGTACAGCGGCTCCATGCGCTCTACAATGCGTCCGTTGGCATTCAGCGGTCCGAAGCCGAAGGCTGGCACGGTGCTGCAGAACACGGCGGTGACAGGGGCGTTCATCGCGCTGGCGATGTGCAATGGCGCGCTGTCGTTCACGTAGTTCATGGTCGCGCCTTCCATCAGCGCGGCGGTGCCCAAGAGCGAGAGCTTCCCGGCCAGGACCTCACCACGACCGGCTTCCTTGGCGATGCGCTCACACAGTTCGGCATCGCCGGGACCGCCGATGAGCAATACGCGCTGATCCTTGGGTAGGAGCTTGATCAGCTCGATCCACTTTTCGGCGGGCCATTGCTTGGTGAACCAGACGGAGGCGGGCGCGATGGTGATGTAGACCACACGTTGCTCCCGCAGGGTCTCCGCCCCGGGGTCCGATCCATATCGGACCTGCGGAGCTCCAGGAGCCGCAGGGTCCTCTAAGAGAGACCCTGCGGGAGTTATCAGATGATCAACTGATCTTCGATCTTCATCCGAAGGGTAGAGCTTCGGCAAGGGCCGCGACGCATCCGTCAAGTGCGCGATCAGGTCGTTCAACCGGTCCACTTCGTGGATGACCACCGCATCGCTTTTCACAGGATGATCGCGGAGTGCTTTCGGCTCCGGGATCTGGTGCTTCAGCTTGCGGGAGAAGAGGAAGCTCAGCGGGTTCTTGTCGTAGCCGATGGTCTCCTTTCCGCCGGAAAGCGCTGTCATCAGGCCGGTGCTGAAGAAGCGCTGGGCGTTGATCACATGGTCGTAGCGCTGCTTGCGGATCGTGCCGATCAGCTTGAACAGCGCGCGCGTCTTGCCTTCGCGTTTGTCCCAGACGTGGAGCTTCCGTAGGAATGGATGCCCCTTGAAGAGACCATCATTGCCCTTGCGTACCACGAGGTCGATGGCGGCATCCGGGTAGTGCGCGTGCAGCTCCTCTACGATGCTGGTGGCTAGCACGGCGTCGCCTAAAAAGGCTGTCTGTATGATGAGGAATTGTTTCAGCGTCGGGCAGGGCTTCCGGCTACAAAGATGCTGGAAGCCTCGCTAAACCCTTCACGCCCTCGCAGGAGCCAGCTCTTTCCGGCGTATGGTGCGGCTCCGGAAGAAGCGGAACACGATGGGGAACACGAAGAGGATGAAGAATGTGGCGCTCACCAAGCCGCCGATGATCACTACCGCCAAGGGCTTCTGGCCTTCGCTGCCGATCCCCGTGCTGGTGGCGGCCGGCACCAGGCCCAGCCCGGCCATCAGGGCGGTCATCACCACGGGGCGGATGCGGGCGCGAACACCATCGATGATGGAGCGGTCCATCGGCATGCGCAGCGCGAGGTTGTCGTTGAACTCGGTGATGAGGATCACGCCGTTCTGCACGCAGATGCCGAAGAGCGCGATGAAGCCCACACCGGCGGAGATCCCGAAGTTCACGCCGGTGATGTGCAGTGCGACGATGCCGCCGATCAGGGCAAAGGGCACGTTGATCAGCACCAGCCCTGCATTGCGCACATCCCCCAAGGCGATGAAAAGGATCACGAAAATGGCCACCAGGCTGATGGGTACCACCTGTGCCAATCGGTTGGATGCGCGCACTTGGTTCTCGAATTCGCCGGACCATTGGATGGCGTAGCCGGGAGGCAGTTTCACGTTGCCTTCCACGTTCCTGCGTGCTTCGGCGATGGTGCTACCGAGGTCGCGGTCGCGCACGGTGAACTTCACGCCGATGAAGCGGCTGTTGTTGTCGCGGTAGATGAACGCTGGCCCGGTGTGGCTGGTGATGGTAGCTATCTCCTTCAAGGGGATGCGGCCGCCACTGAGCGTGGGCACCAAGGTGGCTTCGATCTCATCTTCGCTCTTGCGGTACTCGTAAGGGAAGCGGATACGGATGTCGAATTTGCGTTCGCCCTCATACATCACGTTGGCCGTTTTGCCGCCGATGGCCATTTCCAGCACGGCCTGGGCATCGGCGGTGCTCACGCCGTACAGGGCCATCTTGGTATCGCTCAATCGGATCTGTATCTCGGGTTGGCCGAGGTTGCGCAGCACGCCGGGATCCTTGATGCCTTCCACGTTCTCGATCTGCAGGTAGACCGCGTCGGCGAGGCTGTCCAAGGTGTTCAGGTCCGGCCCGAAGAGCTTCACGGCATTGTTGGCGTTCATGCCTGCGACCGCTTCGGCCACGTTGTCGATGATCGGCTGGGAGTAGTTGTAGTTGATGCCTTGGAACTGCTTCAGTTCCGCATCCATGGCATCGATCAATCCGTTCCGGTCCATGCCCTTGGGCCATTGCTTCTGAGGCTTCAGGTTCACCTGCATCTGCACGTAATAGAAACCGCTGGGGTCGGTGCCGTCGTTGCTTCGGCCGGTCTGGCTGAGCACACCGTCCACCGCCTCGAATTCGTTGAGCTTTGCGCGCAGCGTGCCCACCATCTTCACCGTTTCCGGCAGGCTCATGCTCATGGGCATCTTGGCTTCCACCCAGAGCGCGCCCTCATTCAGTTCCGGCAGGAATTCCGTTCCCATCCACTTCAGCGAAACGAGTGAAAGTAGGAGTGCGGCGATGGCCGTGGTGAAGGTGATGCGGGGATGGTCGAAGGCCCAGCGGAAGCCACGGAAGACCCAGCGATCGAAGAAGCGGGCCGTCCGACTTTCCTTCTCCTTCACGTTCTTGTTCAGCAGTGCGGCACAGAGCACCGGTACCAAGGTGAGCGTGAAGATCAGCGCGCCCAGCAAGGCAAAGCCGAGGGTGAAGGCCAAGGGTGAGAACATCTTGCCTTCCACCTTCTCGAAACTGAAGATGGGGATGAGCGCGGTGATGATGATCAGCTTGCTGAAGAACACGGCCTTGCCCGTGCGCGTGGCCACCCGCTTGATCAGGCCCAGCTTGCTCATGCGGTTGAACCGGGCCATGCCTACGCGTTTGGCGAGCTGGTCCATGGCCACGAAGATCCCTTCCACCATCACCACGGCTCCGTCGATGATGATCCCGAAGTCGATAGCGCCCAAGGAGAGCAGGTTGGCGCTCATGCCCTTCATGTGGAGCAGGAAGAAGGCGAAGAGCAGGGAGAGCGGAATGATGATGGATACGATGAGCGTGGTGCGCCAATCGGCCATGAAGAGGAACACGATGGCCGTGACCAGGATGATGCCTTCCAGCAGGTTGTACATCACCGTTTCGGTGCAGAAGGCCATCAGCTTATCGCGATCGTAGAAGGTCACCATCTTCACGTCCTTGGGCAGGATCTTGGTGTTCAGCTCCTTGATCTTGTCCTTGATGCGACCGAGCACTTCGCTGGGGTTCTCGCCCTTGCGCATCACCACGATGCCCTCCACCACATCATCGTCCGCGTTCAAGCCCACCTGCCCGACGCGGGGCAGGTCGCCCTCCTTCACTTGGGCCACGTTCTTCACCAGGATGGGTACGCCATCGCGCTCCTCGATGATGATGTTGACGATGTCCTCGATGGAGGTGAGCAGACCCATGCCGCGTACCACGAAGGCCTGTCCGTTCTTCTCGATCACATCGCCACCCACGTTGATGTTGCTGCGGCTCACCGCCTCGTAGACCTCCAGCGGGGTGAGGTCGTACTGCATCATCCTGCCGGGATCGGCCTCGATCTCGTAGATCTTCTCCCTTCCGCCAAAATCCACCACATCGGCCACGCCGGGCACCTGCCGCAGGTGCCTGTCGATCACCCAGTTCTGGATGGTGAGCAGCTCACGCGAATCCCGTGTCGGACTTTGGAGCGTGTAGCGGAAGACCTCGCCGGTGGGGCCATAGGGCGGTTGCACGTCGGGTGCGGCGCCATCGGGCATATCCAGCGTGGCAAGCTGGTTGTTCACTTGTTGGCGCGCGAAAAAATCCTCCACGTCATCGTCGAAAATGATGGTGATCACGCTGAGCCCGAACATGCTCTGTGAGCGCACGTGGGTCTTGCGCTGCACGCTGTTCATGCTGATCTCGATCGGCGTGGTGATGAAGCGCTCGATCTCCTCCGCACTGCGCCCCGGCCACTGGGTAACGATCACGATCTGCGTATTGGTCACATCGGGGAAGGCCTCAATGGGGGTGTTCTTGAAACTGACCGCCCCTGCGATCACCAGTATCGTCACCCAGAAATAGGTGAAGAAGCGGTTCTTGAGGGAGAACGTGATAATGGACCGGATGAAAGCCATGGAAGACTACGGAGACTTATGGAAGGTTGATGCCAATTCCGGATTGCTAATTCCTAATTCGGACAGGATGGAATTAGGAATCAGCAATCCGGAATTAGGAATTAATGTCAGCGGTCGTTGAGGGCGTCGTAGAGGAAGAGTTGGTTCTTGGAAACGATCACTTCGCCGGGCTCCAGGCCTTCTTGGAGCCAGGTGATGTTGCCGGTGGTGAAGGCGGGCACCACTTCACGGGTGGTCACATTGTAGCGGTCCTTGAACATCATCACATAGTGGCGGCTGTTGTCGGAAACCACGGCGGATGCAGGGATGGCCGGTAACACTTCCTCCTTCTTGAAGGTGAGCTTCACATGGGCCACCATTTCAGGTTTCGGCAACACGGCCTCATTGGGCAGCGTGATGCGGATGCGCATGGTGCGTGTGCGCGGATCGAGGACGTTGAAGATGCGATCGACCTTTCCACGGAATACTTTATCGGGATAGCTCAACGTGGTGATCTGCGCATCCATGCCCTCCTTCACCCGGGCGATGTCGCTCTCGTACACATCGGCCAACACCCAAACCTCATTCAGCTCAGCAATGGTGAAAACGGGTTCCGGGTGATCCTCCGGAAGGGTGATGTCGCGCGTGATCGACTTCCCGATCACGTAGCCGTCCATGGGGGCACGGAGCACATAGCGCGATCCCGCCTCGATGGTGTAGATGGAGAAGACCTCGTTCATGCGCTGCAGCTGGGCCTTTGCCTTCTCCAGGTCGTAGCGGGCCTCTACCAGTTTGCGCTCGCTCAGCAGTTTGGAGCTGAAGAGTTCCTCCTTCGTCGCGAGGTTCTTCTCGGCTACTTCCCGGTCGCTCTGAGCCTCAATGAGCTTGCGTTCCATTTTGGCCACATCGCCACTGCGGATCTTGGCCAGCGTCTGTCCCTTTTTCACGCGGTCGCCCAGCTCGGCATCCACGCTGATCACCTGTCCGCTCATGATGGCGAAGACCGAGGCCAGCTTATTCTCGTCGGCGGCGATCCGTCCGTAGAGGTGGATCACGTTCTCCACTTGCTTCATCACCACCGTATCCAACTGGATGCGTTGGAGCATGGTATCGCTGAGCACGAAGGCGTTGGTATCCGCCACGGGCGGTTCAGCCACGCCGCAGCCGGCCGCCAGCAGGGCAGCAAGCAGGAGAACGGTCGCATGCATTCGCGCACGCCGGAAGTTTTTAGCGATCGAAAAGGCGCTGGCCCGTAGCGAATTCAAGTTCTTCATAAGCGTTCTGTAGATCGGCCCTCAACTGGTTCAAAGCGATGATCGTGGTGTTGTAGGATTCGAAAAGGTCCGTGAACTCCAGGAGTTTGATGTTGTTCCTGACGTAGTTCTCCACGAGACTTTCGCTGAGTTCATCAAGCTGTTCTTCCAAGCCGATGCTCACCTCGTTGTATTGCGCTTGTAGCACGCGCAGGTTCTCCAAGGCATGCAATACCTCGCTCAGCACGGACAGTTCCGTTCCTTGCGCAGCTGCTGCAGCTTGCCCCACGGATGCTTCGGCCCAGCGGATGCGGCCTTGGTTGCGATCGAAGAGCGGGATGGAGAAGCCCAGGGTCACTGCCGTTTGGTGCGGATGGATGCCGCTTGCCTGATCATATATCGCTCCGATGGCCAGGTCCGGCACGGCCATGCGGCGCTGGAGCTTGAGGTCCAACTCAGCAGCCTCCCGGGCGGCATTGGCGGCCTGCACGATGGGCCGGTACCGCTGGGCCAAGGCGATCAAGGTATCCGTGGGGAGCGAGGGCGCAGGTGGTAGTGCGAGTTCCGAAGGGGAAGGGGTGATGATCACCACGCGCTGTTCCACCAGCAATTGACGAAGTTCCTGCTGGAGCGCATTGAGATGCCGGAGCAGATCGACGCGCTGTTCATTCAATGCGAAGAAAGCGGTGCGCAACCGGGTCGCGGCCTTCAAGGAGACGTTGCCTTTTTCGTACTGTTCCCCGTACGACTCCTGTAGTTCCTTCAGCAAGGCCAACTGGGAGCCGATGGCGGTGATAGATCGTTGTACGTAGTACTGTTCGTAGGCCCCGCTGTGCAGGCGCAGTCGCAAGGCCGCCACCAACTCGGCATATTCAGCCTCGCTCACTCGCTTGTGCCGCTCCGCTGTGCGCACGGCCAAGGAGCGTTGCCCGGCAATGCGGAACAGTTGCTCCACGGCAAGCACCTTCTGGCCGTCCGGCCCGACATTGATCAAAGGTTCGCCCGATCTGCCCACCACCCATTCACTGCTGAACTCGGGGTTGTGAAAAAGCCGGGCCTGCACGCGTTCCGCATCGGCCTGGTCGATCTGGTAACGCTGGCCCACCAAGGCCAACGAGCGCGTCATCAGCAGGCTGTCCGCTTGGCGCATCGTGACGCGCAAGGTGTCCTGTGCATTCACGGAAAGGAGGAAGGAAAGGCAGGCGCACAGGCCGATGGAACGGGTCCACATGCTGCAAAGGCAGCGCTTTGGTCTTAAGGCTTCCTTGGGGTCGACCTTAAAACTTCCTTAAGTCGCCAAGGGCAGCGTCAGCAGAAAGCCATGCGTGCCGTTGTATTCGTAGCGTAGGCTTCCCCCGGTGCGCTCAGCGACCTGCTGCACAATGGAGAGGCCGAGGCCGCTGCCGGGAGTGCGAGCGCTTTCGGGTCCACGGAAAAAGGGTTGGAACAAACGATCCTCCGGCAACGCTGTGTGGCCGGCATTGGTGAAGCGCGCCTGAACGGTATCGGAAGTATGTGAAAGTTCCACCGCCACGCGTTGGTCAGGGGAATAGTTGGCAGCGTTGGAAAGCAGGTTGCGCAGGGCGGTGCGTAACAGCATTTCATTCATGTTCACCACCAGGTGCGCTTCCGAGCGGATGCTGTCCGCCATGTCCACCGTGGCCTGCAGGTCCGGATGGGCGGCACGCACTTCGGCGATGGCCGCGAACAAGGCCTCGTCCACACGGACCGCACTGCTCGGCATTGGAATGTCGGTGCGCAGGCGTTGCAGCAGTAGGAGTGACTCCACCAGGCCACCCTGCTCGGCGATGTCGGCCTGCAGTGTTTGCAGGATGGGCATTACCTCTGGGTCGTTGGTGGAGAGGTTCAGTGCGCGCTCCACTTGGGCGTTCATCCGCGCGAGTGGCGTGCGCAGCTCATGACTGGCGTTGTTCACAAAAGCTTTTTGTAGCTCGAAGGCGTGGCGAAGGCGCAGCAGCATGGCGTTGTAGCTCACGGCCAATCGGTCGATCTCGTCCTTGATGCCGCGCACGGGCAGTTGCTGGTCCAGCCGATGGATGTCAATGTGGTCGATCGCATGGCTGAGCCGTTCCAGAGGGCGGAAGGCCAAGCCGATGAAAAAGTAGCCCGCACCGAAGATGAAGAGCGAGCCCAGCACCAAGGCAATGATCAGCGTGCGCAGGAGATTCTCCAGCTCGCGCCGCCCGTACTTGTCGTATGCGGAGGCGAGTATGACATAGTCCGCGCCGTTCTCCGTGAAGTGTACGCCCACCACTTCGTCCCCATCATCATCGCGCCAGTTCATATCGCCCTCGTTCCGGATCCGTTCCAGCAGGGCATGGGAATAGGGGATCGGTTCATCGTCCAAGCTGCTGTAAAGCAGGTCATCGTGTTCATTGAAGAGCAGCACCTTCTCATCGAGCATACGATGGATGGTGTTGTGGTCCAGCACGCGCAGCAGATCGCGGTCGGCGGCCCTTACCTCGCTGAGCAAGGTGGCGGTGCGGTAGCACTGTTTGCGCAAGCGCTCGAAGAATTCACTTTGTCGGGAATGCGCGTTGGAGGAGTAGATGTAGCCCAACGTGCCCACCAGCAGCACCAGCGAAAAGCCGGCGAAGAGCAGGGAGAGTCGAACGCGGGTGGTCATGGATCACGATCGTCGAGGGTATAGCCGAAGCCATGCTTGGTGTGGATCAGCGGCCGATCGAAACCCTTGTCCACCTTACTGCGCAGGAAGCTGATGTACACCTCGATCGTGTTGGACGAAACTCCGTAGGCGTTGTCCCACACCTGTTCGGCGAGGTCGTCCTTGCTCAGCACGCGACCCCGGTTGCGCGCCAGGCAGGCCAGCAGGTTGAATTCCTTGGGTGTCAGCTCGATCGCTTTTCCGCCGCGCGATACCTGCTTGCGTTGCAGATCGATCCGCAGGTCCGCCACCTCGATATGCTCCACCGCCAAGGGATGGCTTTCGGCGCGTTTCAGAAAGACGTTGACCTTGGCGAGCAATTCTTGGAAGTGTACGGGTTTCACCAAGTAGTCGTCCGCGCCGAGCTTGAAGGCGTTGAGCTTGCTATCGATGTCGCCAAAAGCGGTGAGGATGATCACGGGCGTGTTGCGGTCCTTCAGCCGGATCTCCTGGCAAAGTTTAAAGCCGTCCAGTTCCGGCAAGCTCAGGTCCAGCAGCACGAGGTCGAACGTGCGGCTGCGGATGGCGCGTATGGCCATGTTGCCATCAAACACCGGAAGCGGCAAGAATCCGGCACCCTCCAACTGCTCGCAGAGCGATCGCGAAAGGCGTGGGTCATCCTCCACAACAAGGATCGACTTTCTACCGGTTGTTTTCATGTTTCCGGACGAAGATCCACAAACCTGCGGGAAGATGGCGCGGACTTATTGATCTTTCACCAATGCCCCCTTCAAGGAACGAACGGCACGAACGCATCACCCTTCAGCCGGAACCTCCCGCATTCTGCGAACCGACCCAAAGCCCACCTTGCTGGTCTTTGTAAATGCAGAATAGCAAGGCTTCCTTATCTCCTTCTTCCAACGGAAAGCGGACCAGCGATCTCCCATCGCTGTGCCAAACACCATCATCGAAGGTCACCATCCACAGCTCGCCTTTGTCATCCTCCGTCATACCTAAAAAGTACGGGAACTTCTCCTCGCCTTCAGCAGCAGCAATGCCGTCCGCCCGCGTATAGTCTACGAGCCTTGTTCCGTTCACCACCGTGCTGGTCGGCTTTATATCGTAACGGTATTGCGTGTTGCAGAACCAGAACTTGCCGGCCTTGTCCTCCAAGATCGAGCGGATGCCGAACGAGCCGCCTTCCGGCGTATCCGTCAATTGCTTTTCATAGAGCCAGCTTGCGGTATTTCCGTCGAAGCGACACACCCCGACCGTTGTTGTGCCGAACCACATGTTGCCTTTGCGGTCCTTGTACATGGAATAGATGCCATAGGGGTCGTACGTGGCTTGCGGGTACTCCGAATGGAACGTGTCGGCTTGCGCGGTCTTGGGGAATTCCAAGTGGTACAAGTGCTTGCCATCGTAGCGATAGGGGCCGCGCTTACTGTTCCAGCCCATGCGGAACCACAGGTCGTCCGGGCCCAGTTTCCATTGGTTCAGCACGGATTTGATCACAGGCAACGTCGTGAAGCTTTTCCCATCGAATTTGCAGACCCCGTCCTGCGTATCGAAGTACAGATCCCCGGCCTTGTCTTCTTGGATCCCGAGCACGGTATTACTGCAGAGGCCATGTTTTGTACTGAACCGAATGAGGCTCTTGCCATCGTATCTGTACACGCCACTGTCGCCGCCCCCGAACCAAAAGGCATCACGCGAATCCTGGAAAATGACCATCACCTTGTCATCAGTACTTGTAACAGTGTCGCCGCTGAATGCCATTGTCTGCGTGCTGCTGGGCAAAACGCCACGTTGCTCCACGACGTCAGCTCCCGTGCAGGAATGGATCGATGCCACAACACCGAGGAAAGCGGTCTGTATGATGAGCACGCTTTTCATTGATCGCTATTGACCGTGATCAGCACTTTATCGATGCGGTTGCCATCCATATCCAGTACTTCGCCGATGAATCGTTCGTCTTGGATCGTATCACCGACCACTGGTAAGTGCCCCAGCCGGTTGAGGAAGAACCCGCCTACCGTGGCATATGCACTTGTATCCTCATCCATCAGCAGCTTTCCGGTATGTTGGTTGAGGTGGCCGATGAGCACTTGGCCACCCACGATATAGCTGCCATCATCACGCTCCACGATCTCCGGGATGGCATCCTCATCGTCATCAGGCAGGTCGCCTATGATGGCTTCGGTGAGGTCGTGCAGCGTCACCATGCCTTTGAGCGAGCCATGTTCGTCGATGACCAAGGCGGCGTACTGTTTGTGCTTTCTGAAGCGGTTGATAATGGTAAAGGCGGGTGTGCTCAGTGGAATGAAGATCGGGGGACGGACAGCGTCCTGGAGCGTGAAGCCCGGTTCACGGGAATGGTCCAACAGATCGCGTAAGCTCAGGATCCCCCATACCTCCTCGATGCGGCCTTTGCACACGGGGAATTTGGAATGGCGGCTTTCCTTCACTTGGTCGATGATCTCGGCCAAGGGCTTTTCACTGTCCACCCAATCCAGTTCGTGGGTGTGGGTCATCAGGGTCTTGGCCACCTGGTCGGTGAAGCGGAACAGGTTCTGGTGCGCTTCGGTCTCCTGTTTTTCCAGCACCCCTTGCAGGTTGGCCGTGCGTAGCATGGCGCGCAATTCGTCCTCGCTCACCGGTTCGTCCTGGCTCTTGTCAAGCGGAAGCAATTTCAGGATCAACGAGGTGGAGCCGGAGAGTATGCGCACCAGCGGAAAGGTGATCAGGGTGAACACCCGTATGATGGGTGCCGTGAACAAGGCGACCTTTTCGGGGCTGTTCAGCGCGATGCTCTTGGGCACCAGTTCACCCACCACGATGGTGAAGTAGGTGATGCCGCCGATCACCAGTACCAACGCCACGGTGTGCGCGTAGGGCATCAGAAGGGGCCATTGAAGCAGGAAAGTTTCGAGATCACCGGTAAGGGCAGCACCACCGTATGCACCAGCGATGATGCCGATCAGCGTGATACCGACCTGTACGGAACTGAGGAAGGCCTCGGGTTCTGCCAACAGCTTCAAGATGGTCTTCGCGCGTTTGCTCCCTTGGTCCGCAAGTGCTTGTATGCGGCTCGGCTTCACCGATACCAGCGCGATCTCGCTCAATGAGAAAAAGCTGTTCAGCAGGGTAAGCAGCGCGATGATCAGGATCTCCATCGGCTATACCGCCACGCTGTGCTCCCTTAACGCCTCGTTCAGCGACGTCTTCCGGTCCGTGCTCTCCTTGCGCTGGCCAATGATCAGCGCACAAGGCACGCCGTATTCGCCCGCCGGGAATTGCTTCGGCAAGGTGCCGGGGATCACCACGGATCGCGGCGGCACGTAGCCTTTCATCTCCTTCGGCTCCGGGCCTGAAACATCGATGATGCGCGTGCTGGCCGTGAGCACCACATTGGCACCGAGCACCGCTTCGCGACCGATGCGCACGCCCTCCACCACGATCGCACGCGAGCCGATAAAGGCACCATCCTCGATGATCACCGGCGCAGCCTGCACGGGTTCCAATACCCCTCCGATGCCAACACCGCCGCTGAGATGCACATGCTTGCCGATCTGTGCGCAGCTCCCTACCGTGGCCCAGGTATCCACCATGGTGCCTTCGTCCACGTACGCGCCGATGTTCACGTAGCTCGGCATCATGATCACGCCGGGAGCGAGGTAGCTGCCGTAGCGCGCGATGGCATGCGGCACCACGCGCACACCGAGTTCGGCATAACGATGCTTCAAGGGGATCTTGTCGTGGAATTCCAGCGGTCCAGCTTCCATGGTGATCATCTTGCGGATCGGGAAGTAGAGCAGCACGGCCTTCTTCACCCACTCGTTCACCTTCCACTTCCCGCCATCAGATTCTGCCACGCGAATTTCTCCACGATCCAATTGTTCGATCACCCCCTCGATGGCGAGTATCACCTCTTCATCCGCGAGCATCGTGCGGTCGTCCGATATGTATCGGACCCAAGCCTTTTCGATCAATTCATGCATGGCACAAAGATGGGCAGCGGATCAGACGATCAGAAGATCAGACGATCGGATGATCGTTCGACTCCGCAGGAAGTACCGACCTTTGTAGAACGGATCGACCCAATGCAACGGCAACAACCGAACAGCCATCCTTACAACCATCAGATCAGCGTGAATCCGCTAGATCAGCGTCATCCGCGTTCCCGTTCGCCTTCCAATAAGGCCGGTATTCCATTTTCTGCCCCGATATGTATCGGGGATCTGATCTTCTGATCATCTGATCGAAATGCGTGTCCTCGCCATCGACTTCGGCCTCAAGCGTACCGGCCTCGCCGTCACGGATCCAGCACGCATCATCGCATCGGCTTTGGACACCGTGCCTTCCGCTGAACTGATGGCCTACCTGAAACGCTATGTCGCCAAGGAAGCCGTGGAGGGCTTTGTGGTGGGCATGCCGTGCAACTTGGATGGCACGCCAACGGATATCACCAAGAACGTGGTGCTTTTCATTTCAGCACTGAAGGAAGCTTTCCCAAGGCAGTGGGTGGAGACCGTGGATGAGCGTTTCACCTCCACGATCGCCCAGCGCACCATGCTCGAGAGTGGCATCGGAAAGATGGCCCGCCGGAACAAGGGCACGGTGGATCGGATCAGTGCGACGATCATTCTGCAAAGCTGGATGGATCGAAGACGTTATTGAGTCCTGAGTCCTGAGTCCTGAGTCTCGAGTCCGCCCACCCCGGTCACCGGTCACCACTTACCACTCACCACTCACCAGTCACCAGTCACCACTCACCACTCACCACTCACCACTCACCACTCACCATTCACCAGTCACCAGTCACCAGTCACCAGTCACCCTATTAGCGGATATCCGCTCTTTCAATGTCATCTGCGTTCCATCCTTCCCGCCGTAAATTCGCGCTCTCAAATGATCCTACCTATCCGCTCCTACGGTGATCCCGTGCTCAAGAAAGTGGCCGTCGACATCGAGCCCGGCCATCCCGGCCTGAAGCAGTTGATCACCGACATGTATGAGACCATGTACGCCGCCAGTGGTGTTGGCTTGGCCGCTCCGCAGGTCGGTGAAAGCATCCGCCTCTTCGTGGTGGATTGTTCGCCCTTTGCGGAAGATGAGGACGGCAATCCCACGGAGGATGCGCACTTGAAGGACTTCAAGAAGGTCTTCATCAACCCGTATATCGTGGAGGAGGAAGGGGAGGAGTGGCCTTTTGAGGAAGGCTGCCTGAGCATCCCCGGCATCCGCGAGGACGTGGAGCGCCAGCCGAAGATCGTGATGCAGTACATGGACGAGAACTTCAAGGAGCATGAAGAGGAGTTCGATGGCTTTGCCGCCCGGGTGCTGCAGCACGAGCATGATCATCTGGACGGCATCCTCTTCACCGAACTGTTGCCACCTTTGCGGAAGCGCATGTTGAAAGGCAAGCTCCGCGACATCAGCATGGGCAAGACGGATGTGAAATACAAAATGAGATTCACCCCAGTGAAATGAGGACCACCTTGAATTGCATGGCCGTGCTGATCGCACTGGCATTCCTTTCCGCATGCGGCGGAAGCAGTACGGATAAGACCGATACCAATGCCGATGGCGTGGCTGCCGAGCGTATCCGTGCGATGGAGGATTCCCTGTACGCCAAGCCGGGCGTGGATCGCAAGGGCGCCCAGGCCTTGTTGGATGTATATCTGCTCTATGCCAAGGTGCATCCGTTGGATTCCCTCACGCCGGAATACCTCTTTCGCGCTGCCGGCATGAAGAGCAGCTTGGGCGATCCCCAGGGCAGCATCGTGCTGTACGACCGCATCATCCGCGATTTCCGGTCCTGGAGGAAAATACCGGATACCTATTACCTCAAGGCCTTCACCATCGATAACGGGCTACACCAGCGCGGCGAGGCGGAGCGGGCGTATACGGAAGTGATCAACCGATTTCCGGACCATCGCTTTGCCAAGGATGCCGAGCAGATGATCGAGAACCTCAAGTACACCGATGAGGAACTGATGCAGCGGTTCGAGGCGATGAACGCGGATAGCCTGGCTGCCCAAGCAGCTAAATGAGCATGAGCACGACCGATCAACAAACGGCCACTCCAGAGGCCTTATTGGCAGCTGTATCGCTCTCCATGACCCCGGCGGATTTCCGGAAGCTCTTGGAGCAACTCGTGAAGGAAGGACGCACTACCGGCGAGGATCAAGGGGAGGAAATGGTGGCCTACACCCGGCTTAACTTGGCACGCACCGTACGGAACGAGAAGACCGTGAAGCTGCTACCCGAGGTGAGCGAAGCATTGGCCCATGCGCGGCAGATGACCTGGCTGGTGATCACGGAACCCTGGTGTGGCGACAGTTCGCAAGTGATGCCGGTGCTCGGCCTGATGGCGAATGCGGCGCCCAACATCCGCATGCGGGTGGTGCTGCGCGATGAGCACCTGGACCTGATGGACCGCTACCTCACCCACGGTGGGCGCAGCATCCCCAAGCTGATCGCGATCGATCCACACGGAGAGGAACTGTTCACATGGGGTCCTCGCCCGAAGGTTGCGCAAGACCTGGTATGGGCCAACAAGGAACTTCCGGAAGCACAGCAGCTGCCCAAAGAGGAGCTCTACGCCAAGGTACACGGCTGGTATGCGGCCAACAAGGGCGTCGCTATCCAGCAGGAGCTTTTGGAAAAGTTGAAAGCCGAAGGCTGAAACGCTTCCAGCCTATTTCCGCTTTCCCGTTTTCAACTTCAAGCCCTCAGCTCAGATCCGCACCAAGGCCATCAATGTGGCCACCAGGTTCGGCATGGCCACCACGGGAATCAAGGAGGCGGAGACCTCATCATGTTCCTTTTCGGACTTCGTGGCCGCCGCAGGGCCGCTCTTCACCTGCTTCACGATCGCGATCGAGTTGACCTTGTATTGGCCATCCGCCAACGCTTGCACGGCACCCACCAATTGGGCATCATTCACTTTCGCGGGGTCATAGGTCACCTTGGCATGGCCGATCTCCTCCCCATCGTGGAAGATCACCTCGGCCGTGGTAACACCGGGAACCTTGTCCAGCGTGCTCTTGATCATGTTCGCGCACATCATCTGGCAGCTCATGCCACCAATGCTCATGTCCGCCGTGGCCATGGGTTCACCCTCGGTAATGGAAACCTCCTTTACCGTGCGATCGGCCACCACCATGGCTTGGTCCCCGGAAGGACCTTGGCCGCACGCGACGAGAAAAATGAGGGACAGAAGGGAAAGCTGCTTTTTCATGGTAGTCGGTATTGCCGTACAAAAGTAGCCTTAGTTCCAACATCGGCGTGCGCAGGTATGTCGGCTCCCTCTACCTTCGCCGCCTTCGCCAGCGGGCATGGAGATCACAACCACCAACGATCGGGTCAAATGGCTCCTGCTGGCGGTGCTTTCGCTGGTCTGGGGAAGCTCCTTCATCCTGATGAAGCGCGGGCTTTACCAAGGCGGTGAACCGGCCCTTTCACCCGTTCAACTCGCCAGCGCCCGTCTCTTCATCGCCTGGCTCGTGCTCAGCCCGCTCTTGTTCAAGTATGCGAAGTTGATCTTTGCCCACTGGAAACCGTTGGTGGGAACGGCGCTTTTGGGCAACGGCATACCGGCCTATCTGTTCGCATTCGCGCAGAGCCGGATCGACAGCTCGTTGGCCGGGATGCTCAACAGCTTGGCACCGCTTTTCACCTTGGTAGTGGGCGTGCTGCTGTTCCGTTCGCGCGTGCGCGCCATCAACGTGGTGGGTGTGTTACTCGGCTTGGTCGGGGCTGTGGGAACCATCATGTACCGCCATAACGATGATCTTCCTCCTTGGAGCATCTATGCGGCGCTACCCATTCTCGGCGCCTTGTGCTATGGGCTCAGTGGTAACATCATCAAGCATTGGCTCTACATGCTTCCCGCAGCGGCCACCTCGGTCCTGGCCATCAGCATTGTAGGGCCCCTGGGGCTTCTCGGGATCTTCGTTTCGGGATTACCCCACACATTGGCCACCAACCCGCATGCCTGGCATGCCATGGGCTACGTGGCGGTGCTGGCCGTCTTCGGGACCGGTATCTCGCTGATCCTATGGAATGCCTTGATCAAACGCACTTCGGCCGTTTGGGCTTCTTCCGTCACCTACCTCATGCCCATCGTGGCCATCGGCTGGGGTGTGTTGGATGGTGAAACAATGCTTCCCATGCAGCTACTGATGGTAGGCGTGATCCTGCTCGGCGTGTACATGGTGAATCTGGGAACGCGGGTGAGGTGAGGCTTCAGGTGGTCGAGACCTGGGTCTTGAGTCTTGAGTCGGGAGTCTTGAGTCCTGAGTCATGAGCTTGGAGACGCGAGTCTGGGTTCCGGTCTCTCTACGCATCTTTGCCCGGATGTTCCAAGGCAAAAAAGTGATCGTGGTGCTGCCGGCCTACAAGGCGCAGCATACGCTGAAGCAGACCTATGATGAGATCCCCTTCGACATCGTGGACGAGGTGGTGCTCGTGGACGATAACAGTCCCGACGACACCGTAGCGGAAGCCAAGCGCATCGGTATCAAGCACATCGTCGTGCATGAAAAGAACACGGGCTACGGGGGCAACCAGAAGAGCTGCTACGACAAGGCCTTGGAACTGGATGGCGACATCGTTGTGATGCTGCACCCGGATTACCAGTACACGCCGATGCTCATCCACAGCATGGTATCCATCATTGGCAACGGGGTATACCCGGTGGTCTTCGGTTCGCGTATTCTGGGTGGTGGTGCACTTAAAGGCGGCATGCCCATGTACAAGTACATCGCCAACCGGCTGCTCACGCTCACCCAGAACATCCTCCTGGGTGAGAAGCTCAGCGAGTACCACACCGGATACCGCGCGTATTCGGCCGATGTGCTGCGGAAATGCGAATACCACCGCTGCTCGGACGACTTCGTCTTCGACAACCAGATGATCGGCCAGATCTTCTGGAACCGCTTCGAGATCGCAGAGGTCACCTGCCCAACGAAGTATTTTGACGAGGCCAGCTCCATCAATTTCAGCCGTAGCATGACGTATGGTTTCGGTGTGCTCAACGTGTCGTGGCGGTACTTCCTGGCCCGTACGGGGATCATGGGGTGGAAGCTGCTGGGGAAGCGGTGATCCACAAGCGCTTTTACCACGGAGGCGCAGCGACACAGGGGTGTGGCGCGAAGGAGGTAAAAGAGTACAGGAGTCCTTTGCGGTAAAGATCCGTTGCGATCCCTTTGCGTCGTAGCGCCGTTGCGGTTAAATCCCACCTCTACCTTCGGCCGCTCATGCGGAAGCTATCCAAACTACAGGTCCAGCTGATGATCGCGCTCGTCGCCGCGCTGCTCTTCATCCCCGGTCTGGGCGCCGTACACCTCTTCGATTGGGACGAGATCAATTTCGCGGAGATCGCTCGGGAGATGCTGGCCACCAACAACTGGCTGCAACCGCAGATCGGCTATGTGCCCTTCCATGAAAAGCCACCGCTCTTCATGTGGATGCAGGCCGGCAGCATGTCGGCTTTCGGCGTGAACGAGTTCGCTGCGCGCTTACCGAACGCCCTCTGCGGCATCATCACCTTGCTCGTCCTCTTCCGCATCGGTATGCGCATGCGCGGTCGGTTGTTCGGGTTGCTCTGGGTGCTGGCCTACGTTGGTTCCATCCTGCCGCATCTCTACTTCCGCAGCGGCATCATCGACCCGTGGTTCAACCTCTTCATCTTCCTTGGTTTCCTGGCCTTCATCCACATGAGCGACACGGCTGTCAGTGCGGATCTTTCCTCCCGGCAGAAGAACATCGCCGCCGCGTTGGCCGGACTCTGGCTCGGATTGGCCGTGCTCACCAAAGGCCCGGTCGGCATCCTCATTCCAGCACTCGGTGCGCTGGTCTATTGGGTGATGAACCGGTTCAGGCTGTACGTTTCCATCCCACGCGTCCTGCTGATGTTCGCCGTGCTGCTCATCGTCCCCGGTATCTGGTTCGGTGCGGACCTGCTGCAGAACGGTCCCACCTTCATCACGGCCTTCTTCTGGCGCCAAGTGGCCATGCTCTCCTCGGAAGATGCCGGCCACGGAGGTTTTATCGGCTATCACTTCGTAGTGCTCCTGATCGGCTGCTTCCCAGCATCCATCTTCGCCTTGCAGGAAATGTTGAAACGTGCCCGCCCCCCCTTGTCGGTTCTCGACTGCGCTCGAACTGACAAGGGGGCGCAAGCAGCAGGACAGCAGCCTGACAACGGACAGCCTGACAACGGACAACTGACAACTGACAACCGACAACTGACAACTCCTGCCCTGAGCGCAGTCGAAGGGGACAACTACAGAAAGTGGATGCTCATCCTCTTCTGGGTGGTCCTCATCCTCTTCAGCCTGGTCCAGACCAAGATCGTCCACTACAGCAGCCTCGCGTACTTCCCGCTCACCTTCCTTGCCGCACTGCAACTGGAGCACCTGTGGAACGGCGGCAGGGCCACGCTCTGGTCGCGATTGCTGATGGGCGCCATCGGAACGCTCTTCGCGCTGGTCACCTTACTGTTGCCCTACCTCGGCATGCACCCGGAACTGCTTGCGCCTTTGCTGAAGAACGATGCTTTCGCCCAGGGCAATCTGATGGCGGAAGTACACTGGACGGGCTGGGAAGCCCTGGCGGGCGTATGGATGGTGGTGATCCTTTACCTCGGCCACCGCTTTTTCTCCAGGGCAGAATACCGGAGCGGCATCATCTCCCTGTTCGGTGGCACAGCGCTCTTCGTCACCATCACGCTGTACTACTTCATCAACAACATCGAAGGCTATTCCCAGCGCGCCGCCGTGGAATTTTTCCAGCAGCGACAAGGAGAGAATTGCTATGTGATCACCAAGAACTACAAGAGCTACGCGCAGTGGTTCTACAGCCTCACGCCACCCCTCACGGACCCGCACGCGTACAGTGAGGAATGGCTCCTGCACGGCGAGGTGGACCGGCCGGTGTACGTGGTGTGCAAGGTGACCAGTGCGGAAGAAGTGGCAACGATACCGACGCTGAAGGAGATCGGCCGGAAGAATGGCTTTGTTTTCTGGAAGCGGCAAGCACCTTGAGTACCGGGGCTGCCGTCATGTCAATGACATCTCAGTTTATTGCTGTCATTCAGTCCTGATGAGAAAGCTGACCACATGTGTGCTGTTCTGCGTCATCTGCTTCTCCTCCGAGGGACAGGTATACAGGGCAGTGTTAGAGAATGGCAAACCAAAGATCTTCGACTGGCCTGTTATGATGACAAGGGTCTATTTCAACATTGCCGACTCAATCTACGACTATACATTGTTCAGGGAACCGGATGGTCTCTTCTATTTCGGCCAAGGATTTGACCATGTAGATGATTCGCTTTCAATGGTCATGAGCCCGATTGTTGGCGAACATAAAAGGAAAGACACGCTGGAAGTAAAAACCTATAAACCGTCCTTCCACTGGACGGCCAATGAAATTCGCTCGACGAGCAGGTTCATGCCATTCATTACCGGACCGGAAAGCTTCATCAATACGTACGAGGAAGAATATGATCTGACTCCTTTTGTCAACGAGCTGATCTATACAACGGCACAGGACAGCCTTCATCTCCAAGACATTTCCAAGGTGCCCGCGAGCGATGTGATCAGATTAACTCGGATCGACGGAGGTTTTCACGGGCCTGTTAGGATTCAGTTCTATGAGATCGACCTGGATGATGATGCCGACCCGAAGATCAGATACATCGAAACCATGATCGACTCTTCAATGAAATGTCGGACCACGCTCGATCTTGACTTCAGGTTGAACAGGAGGGATGCCAAGGCCTTTATTAAATCCCTGCACGCTGCAGAGAATGAAGAGGTCACGTACTTCACAAAGACCAACCTGAATAAGCCCTTTCTGATTGAAGTGCGGAGAGGTGACAAATACACAGTGCTCGAAAGAAGCACTGGATTCGACCCAGAGCGACAATATCAATCGAGTTACTGCGGCTTTCTGTGGAACGTGGAGCGTTTCAGGAAGCGATATGAAAAAAAGCAAGCCAAACAATGAACTTCCGCTCACGCGAGCGGTGAAGTCCCAGCCTACAGGCTTTGTGTTCTGGAAGCGGGAAAACCCTTGAACCGGATGCTATTTGTTATCGACCGGAAACCCTGCTGGCATGGCACTCTGTAAGGAGCCGAGCACCGAATAAGTGATTATAGCTGAGTTGGCTGATTTGAGTAGTTTACCCTACTTTTAGCGTGCTAAAAAGAATAAACCATGAAGATCATTACAAGCATCCTTACCGCTCTCCTCCTCGTGTTGTAAGCTTCCCCTGTGATCAGATCTCAGCCTTCGCGGCTTTGGCCAGCGCGAGCAAGTAGTCGTCCTTGGGGTCGCGACAAACCGGCAGAAGCGGTGCTCGAACTAGGACGACTTCCGTTATCAAGCAGAAGTCGGCGAAGAACTCCCTGGCCTCAGACAAGGGGAAGTACTTGCGAAACTTCGGGCGCTCCACCACATCGAGCAGTTCCGCTAGCTGTTCATTGGAGGTGAAAACTTGGAACCTGGGATCCGCAAGGACCGGGGAGAACCCCGAAAGTTCGCCATGCATCAGCGAACTCACCAGCACGTTGATGTCAACGACCAGCCGCACCTCGGTTGTGCTTGTCATACCGATCCTGCCGAACATCCTCCACGAGCTGGTCGATCTCGCGCGGGGTCATCTTGACCTTACCCATGGTGGCAGACATCCGAGCTACGGCATCCTTCTTCCGCTTCTGTGCCAAACGCGCTGCGACCTGATCCGCTTCCTTGTCGGATAGCTGGTCCACGATCTGGAGCAATTGATCGAGCGTGATGGAAACTTTGGCCGTGGTGTCGAATGACATGGAATGCGGGTATAGCTCAAAGGTAATCATGAGCAATTTCATGTGCTTTCGGCTCTTCCTCCCGCTGCCAAACTTTCAAAGCTGGCTCGTCACCAGTAGTTTGGGTCGGAAGTGTGCTCTCACGGTTTCTTCGCTCAATAGGGCTTCTGGAACGCACTTGCATGAAACGGAACACCGTGGTGATCTTCCTCCGTGCCGATAGACCAATCTCCTTTGAACAAGGACCGTTCAACTTCAGTCCCGCTTATACAGGCTCTTCCCTGCCTTGATCGTCTCCATCACTTGGATGTCCTTGATCGTGGCGGGTTCCACCTTCAGCGGATTCTTGTCCAAGATCACCAGGTCCGCCAGCTTGTTCACTTCCAGCGAACCCTTGGAAGCCTCTTCGAAATGCTGGTAGGCGGCATCGATGGTCATGGCCTTCAAGGCCTGCATGGGCGTTAGGCGATGCTGCGGCCCCAGGACCCGGCCGGTGCGGGTGGTGCGGTTCACGGCACTATCGAAAATGCGCATGGAGTTCGGAAAGGTCACCGGCGCATCGGAGTGGATGCTGAAAGCGCATGTCCTCCGCCAGCAGCCAACAGGTGGGAGAGATGTTCTCGGCGCGCTCCGGCCCGGCCACGGATTCGCGGTGCCAATCGCCCCAGTAGAAGGTGTGCATCGGGTAGAGCGAAGGGAAGATCCCCAGCTCCTTCAACTCCGGCACTTGGTCCTTGCGGAGGTATTGGCCATGGATCAATACGGGGCGGCGGTCTTTTCCCGGATACTTTTCCGAGACGCTGCGGACCACCCGGATGAATTGATCGATCGCGGCATCACCATTGGCGTGTGCCAGCACTTGCCATTCCTTCTGGAAAGCCTGGGCCATGAGGCGCTCCAAGGTGCTGTCCTGCGCGAAGATCGGGAAGCCAGCGTAGTCGGCCTTCATGCCATGGGGCGGTTGGAAGTAGGGCTGGGTGAACCACGCGGTCTTCCCTTGCGGGGATCCATCCAATGAGAACTTCACGCCACCGATGCGGAAGTGATCGGTATAGACACGCGCCATCAGCGGGCCGTTCAACATGGTATCGCCCTCGGTCATCTCCATGTCCGGGTACGCCACCACGTCCAGTTGCAGTTTTCCACGCTTGCCTGCGGCGGCGAATACGCGCAACGAGTTGCCGTCCGTGCGGCCATCCTGCACGGTGGTGAAACCGTTCTGCTCATAGATCTCCTGCGCCGAGGTGATCAGGTCCATCGCCTCTTCCAGGCTGAACTTGGGCATTAGCGTCAGCAGTGCACCGATATGGGCGTTCTCATCCAGCAGGCCGGAGGGTGTGCGGCTGTCCTGCTCGCGGTGGATCGTTCCGCCATCGGGATCCTTGGAAGCTGCGGTAATGCCGGCCATCTGCAACGCCTTGGTGTTATACACGCCGAGATGCCCCGACTGGTGGATCACGAAAACAGGGATCTCGGTGGAAACGGCATCGAGCTCCTGCCGCGTGGGGTGGCGGTGCTCGACAAGCTGCGAATCGTCGTAGTCGAAGCCGATCAGGATGCCATGGTCCTTCACCATGCTGCTGGTGGCCATGAACGAGCGGAGGATCTCCTGGATCTGCGGGATGGACGTGGCAGGGCCGTCCGGCGGTGGCAATAGGTTCGCGGAGATGGCCTGTACGCCGACCTGTGACATATGGCTGTGCGCATCCACGAAACCGGGGATCAAGGTTCGTCCTTGGAGGTCATGCATGGCGGTGCTATCCCCTTGCAGTTCCATGGCTTTGGCCTTGCTGCCCACGAACAGGATGCGACCGTCCTTGATGGCGATGGCCTCCGCTTCGGGATCGGCATCGCTCACGGTGATGATATCCCCTCCGAAGTAGATGGCATCAGCGGGATCGGATCTTTTGGATGCCGGTCCGCTACAGCTGACGAGGGCGAAGGAAACGAAGAGGGAGGCAACAGGAATAGCACGCATGGAGCTCGTTGAATTTCGGCGATGGTATTGTTGAGGAACAGGGTTCTTGATCCCTGCTTGAATGTGCGAGGGATAATTCCGGCTGGGACATATTCCCTATGCCCACTTCCCGCCCTTTGCGCTACTTTGCCCACCCATGTCCAGCCCGCTATTCCGCAAGAAATCCGTGGAGCGCATCATGCTCGATCATGCCGAGCGCGAGGCGGCAGGCCATCAGGGCATGAAACGCACCCTCACCGTGCGCGACCTCACCTTCATGGGTGTGGCGGCGGTGATCGGCGCGGGCATTTTCAGCACGGTGGGCGCGGCAGCCTACGAGGGCGGCCCAGGGGTGGTCTTCCTCTTCATCATCACGGCGGCGGTATGCGGCTTCACTGCACTTTGTTATGCGGAATTCGCGGGGCGCGTGCCGGTGAGTGGCAGTGCATACACATACAGCTATGTGGCTTTTGGCGAAGTGGTGGCGTGGATCATCGGCTGGGCGTTGATCCTCGAATATGCCATCGGCAACGTGGTGGTCGCCATCTCGTGGAGCAGCTATTTCACCAACATTTTAGCGGCGTTCGGCATTCATCTGCCCACTTGGCTCACGGCGGATCCGCTCAGCGCCAAGGCCGCCTTTGACGAAGCGACCCTGATGGGCGCATCCACCGAGGGGCTGGCCTGGGCCACCGCACCGGTGATCGGCGGCTGGCATGTGATCATGAACATTCCGGCACTGTTGATCGTGGTGGCCGTGACCGCCTTGGTATACATCGGCATCCAGGAAAGCAAGAAGGCCGCCAACGGCATGGTGATCTTGAAGTTGGTGCTGCTTGGTGCCGTAGCACTGGTGGGCCTGTGGTACATCAAAGGGGCCAACTATGTGCCTTTCCTGCCGAATGGCATGGGTGGCGTGCTGCGCGGCGTCAGTGCGGTCTTCTTCGCCTACATCGGCTTCGATGCCATCAGCACCACGGCGGAGGAATGCAAGGACCCGCAACGCGACCTGCCGCGAAGCATGATGTATGCGCTGATCATCTGCACGGTGATCTACTGCATCACGGCATTGGTGCTCACCGGCATGGTGCCCTACACGGAGTTCAAGGGCGTGATGGATCCGTTGGCGTACGTGTTCAACAAGGTGGACCTGCCTGCCTTCGGATTTGCCATAAGTGTGGGTGCGGTGATCGCGGCCACCAGTGTGCTGCTGGTGTTCCAGCTGGGCCAACCGCGCATCTGGATGAGCATGAGCCGCGATGGCTTGTTGCCCCCGCGCTTCGGACACCTGCATCGGAAATTCGGCACGCCGGCCTTCGCCACCATCGTTACCGGTGTACTCGTGGGCATTCCGGCGCTCTTTGCCCCGAGCGACATCATCACCGACCTCACGTCCATCGGCACCTTGTTCGCCTTTACGCTCGTTTGCGGCGGGGTGCTTCTTCTGCCACGGGCGAACAGATTGGATAGCAAAGGCCGCAAGCGCTTCCAGATCCCCTACATCAACGGCCGCTACCTCCTGCCGCTGTTGGTACTGTCCTACTATTACCTGGACCATGAGCGCTTATGGATGGCCTTTACCAGCATGCATCTGGATCGGCAATCGGTGCTGATGGCGGGCTTCGCCATTTTCGCGCTGGGCACGGCGGTGCAGACGTTCCGCAGGCGCTATTCGCTGATTCCCTGCATCGGCATGCTCAGCTGCGCCTACTTAATGACAGAGATACCCGCAGCAAGCTGGGAGGTCTTCTTCGGCTGGATGGCCTTGGGCTTGTTGGTGTATTTCCTGTATAGCCGCAGGCATAGTAAGCTCAGAGCAGGCTAGTTGTCGTGTATCAGTTGTCCGTTGTCAGTTGTTAGTTGTCCGGCTGCCGATGTGGCTCTAAGCTGTCTTGCGATGTGGCTCGTTCGGTTCTCTTGACTGCCTCCACGCTGGTTTTCGAAGCGGAAATTGTTGGAAGTGAAGCATTCAATCTGCGCGCTGAACTACCCAAGAGTCCTGCCAACGGACAACTGACAATGGACAACTAAGGGGAACTCGGAACTATCAACCACCTTTGCGCCGCCAATGGCTTTTCTCCATCCCTCCTTCCTCTGGGCGCTCGCTGCGCTGGCCATCCCGGTGATCATTCACCTCTTCCAGTTGCGGCGGTTCAAGCGGATCGACTTCCCCAATGTGCGCTTTCTGCAAGAAGTGACGCAGCAGACCCGCTCGCGCAAGAAGGTGCGGCATTGGCTGGTGCTCCTCGCGCGGTTGCTGGCGCTGGCGTGCTTGGTGATGGCCTTCGCGCAGCCCTATTTGAAGACCGATGACGGAGCCGTGAAGGCGGGAGAACGCGCCGTAAGCCTCTACCTCGATGATAGCTGGAGCATGGACGGCCAGAACAGCGGTGGCCGACTTTTGGACCAGGCCCGCACCGATGCACAGGACGCCGTGATGGGCCACAACCCCACGGACCGCTTCCAAGTGCTCACCAACCTCTTCGAGGGTCGCCAACAGTTGCTGATGGGGCGCGATGAAGCCTTGGCCGCTGCCGGACAGGTGGAGGTGGGGCCTTACGCCCGGCCGATCTCACAGGTGATGGAACGCCAACGCGAGGCCTTGGCTCGAAGCGATGCTCCGGCGAAGCGGGCTTTCCTCTTCACTGATCTTCAGCGCGTGACCACCGACGTGGAGGAATGGACCAACGACAGCACGGTGCATACCGTGATCGTACCGCTGGAGGCTGCCAATGCGGACAACCTCGCCATCGATTCGGTCTGGTTCGGCAACCCGGTGCGCCGCCTGGGGCAAGTGGAAGATCTGCACGTCCGCGTGCGGAACTATGGGAAGCAGGAGCTGCGCAACGTGCCGCTGAAGCTCACGATAGACGGACGCCAGCGCGCGATGGCCACCTTCGGGATCGGTGCCAATACCCTGGTGGATACTGTGCTGAATTTCACTAATGATGCTACCGGCTACCATCGGGGCGAGGTCTCCATCGATGACCGACCGATCACCTTTGACAACAACTTCCACATCGCCTACCGAACGGCGGAAAAGCTGCACGTGCTACTGGTGAGCGGGGGGCAGGCCATCAGCGACAAGGACATCACGGCGGTGTTCGCCGGGGACAGTGTACATGCCTTCACCAGCCAGCCGTACCGCCAGATCGATCTCGCTGAGTTGGCCAAGCAGGACCTCGTGGTGCTGAATGCCCTGCCGGATATTCCCAGTGGCTTGGCCAATGAGCTGAAGGAGTTCGTTGAAGGCGGAGGGAGCGTTGCGATATTCCCTGCGACCAATGCCGAAGCAGCCTCGTACCGCGCGGCTCTGACCCAGTTCGGAGCAGGATTCGGTGCACGCGATACCACCGGCATCAAGGTGGAACGGATCGATCTGCGTTCGCCCTTCTTCCGGGACGTATTCAGTAGCATGCCCGCCAACGTCGATCTGCCGATGGTGCGGACGCGCTATGCGATCACCCCGGCACCGGCGGCCGATGTGCTGCTGCGCCTGCAGAGCGGTGCGGCATTCCTCAGCTCCACGCCGCAGGGCAAGGGCCGCGTGTACTTGAGCGCCGCCCCGCTGGATGCTTCGGGTGGCACCTTCAGCCGCCACGCCTTGTTCGTCACTTCCATGTTGCGCATGGCCGAACTGGCGCGCCCCATGGGTCCGCTCTACCACATCATCGGCGATGAGGGCGCCATTCCCTTGGAAGGTGCCGATCTGCAAGGCGAGGCTCCTCCTCATTTGAAGGGACCCGAAGGGATCGACATCATCCCGGAAGTGCGGCGCACCGTGGGTGGCGTATCGCTGGTGCTGCATGATGAGGACCTGAAGCCCGGGCCCTATGCCGTAACGGTGGAGGACGATACGATCGCCATCCTTGCATTGGATCTTTCCCGCAAGGAGGGCGACCTCAGTGCCTACACTGCGGATGAACTGCAGGAGATATTGGTACAGCGCGAACTCACTACTATTTCCGTGCTGGAGAAATCCGGCAACGAACTTGCCGCCAGCCTGAAGGACCTCGGCCAAGGCCCGAAGCTTTGGAAATGGTTCATCCTGGCCGCCCTGATCTTTTTGATCCTGGAGATCCTCTTGATCCGCACTATCCGATGAAAGACCTGTTGCTTCGCCAAGTGAAAGTGCTGGACCCCGGCGGTCCGCTGCACAATACGGTTACCGACCTGCAGATGGAGAACGGCCGATTGGTGAAGGCCGGAGCGAAATTGCCCAAGGGAAAAGGGGAGGAGATCGCCATGGAAGGGCTGCACGCTTCCCCCGGTTGGGTGGACCTGCGTGCGCACTTCCGCGATCCCGGCGAGGAATACAAGGAAGGCCTGTTGAACGGGTTGGACACCGCTGCGGCCGGAGGATTTACAGCGGTGGCCGTGCTGCCGAGCACCAACCCGCCAGTGGACCAGCGGGCCGCGGTGGAATACCTGCTGCGCAAGGGCCAAGGGCATGCGGTACGGGTGTTGCCGCTTGGCGCTATCACCAAAGGATTGAAGGGAGAGCAGCTCGCCGAGCATTTCGATATGAGCGATGCGGGTGCCGTGGCCTTCACCGATGATCTTGCGCCCTCGCGGAACGCACGTGTGATGCTGCTGGCATTGCAGTACGTCATGAATTTCGATGGACGCGTGATGGCCCATGCACAGGATGTGGACCTCGCAGCGCTGGGACAGATGCACGAAGGAGTGATGAGCACCCGGCTGGGTATGCGCGGTATTCCGCCCATGGCCGAAGCAGTGCGGCTGGCCCGCGACCTGGAACTGCTGGCCTACACCGGTTCGCGCTTGCACGTGGACCTGGTGAGCACGGCGGAAGGCGTGGAGCTGATCCGACAGGCCAAGGCCAAGAAGCTGCGGGTAACAGCCAGCGTAGCCGCGCACCACCTGATGCTGGACGACGGCAGCCTGCGCGGCTTCGACACCAACTACAAGGTGATGCCGCCCTTGCGAAGCCTCGAGCACATGGAGGCGCTGCGCGAGGGTGTGAAGGACGGCACCATCGATAGCATCGTCAGCGATCACCGGCCGGAGGATACCGAGCACAAGAAGGTGGAATTTGCGCAAGCGGCGTTCGGCATCATCGGGCTGGAGACGGCGTATGCCGTGGCCAACACCGCTTTGAAGAGCCGGATGTCCGCACGCAAGATCGTGGAGCGCTTTTGCCAAGGCCCCCGTGCTGCCTTGGGCCTTTCCGTGCCGCACCTCGTGGAAGGCGAGATGGCCGAGATCACCCTCTTCGCACCGGAACACCAATGGATGTTCGCCGAGAAGGACGTTTTGAGCCGCTCGCGGAACACACCCTTCGTCGGGCATCGTTTTACCGGGAAGGTGATGGGGATCGTGAGTAATGGGCAGGTGAGGATGATGAGCTGATCAATCCCATTGACTCCGGGCCTAATTTCGCGCCCCATGTCCAATGCAAGTGCGCATCCGCTCCGGCCAGTGGTGATCTGGCTGCTCACCGGTTGTTTTCTCATTGCCTGCATGGTGGCCATCGGTGGTATCACCCGGCTCACCGGCAGCGGCCTCAGCATCACCGAATGGAAACCGATCATTGGGGCGCTGCCACCCATGAACGAGGCCGAATGGCATGAGGCTTTCGATAAGTACAAGCAGATCCCGGAATACAACTTGATCAACCAGCATATGGAGCTGGATGATTTCAAGGAGATCTTCTTCTGGGAATTCCTGCACCGGAATTGGGGCCGCTTGATGGGCATCGTCTTCATCGTGCCCTTCGTGTGGTTCTGGCGGAAAGGACTGTTGAAAGGCTGGCTGATGCGCCGTGGCTGGAGCATTCTGATCGGCGGTGGGCTGGTGGGAGCGCTGGGCTGGTTCATGGTGGTAAGCGGCTTGGAGGATAACCCCGACGTGAGCCAATACCGGTTGGCCATCCACCTCTGCGCGGCCTTCATCGTTTTCTGCCTTGTGCTTTGGACCATCTTCGACATCCAATGGGGGCGAAGGAGCTTTTTGGGCGATGGCACATCGGCGGCCAAGTGGTCGCGGTGGCTGTTGGTGATCGTACTGTTCCAGATCATCTATGGAGCGTTCACCGCAGGTCTCGATGCCGGGCGCATCTACAACACCTGGCCGCTGATGAACGGTGAGTTCATGCCGACCAACGTCACTGCGTTCGGCAGCCTTTGGAAGGACTTCACCGACCACCGCGACGGCGTGCAGTTCATCCACCGCAACTTCGCATGGGTGGTGGCCATTGCCGTGATCTGGTTCGGCTATGCCAACCGCAGGAACAAGGCGCTGAAGGGCGGGGATCGCCTGCTCTTTTTCGCAGTGGTGATCCAGTTCGCGCTCGGCGTGCTCACGCTGATCACCCAGGTGTGGTTGCCCTTGGGCGTGCTGCACCAGTTGGGTGCACTGCTGCTGCTATCGGTGCTACTGCACGTGCTGCACCACACCGGCCGGATCATTCCAGCGAAGGCTGTGCGCGAAGCTGCGGATGTCCGTGCGGATGCGCTCGGTCACCGGGGCCAGTGAGTCCGCATTCGGGCGCACATCGAAGTAGAGTGCGCCGTAAAGGAAATTCGATACGCTATCGGTGAGGTAGAACACCATGGGGCTGGCCACATTGCCATCCACGGCGAAAATGGTACCGAACACACGGGCGCTATCACGTAACACTTCCTCTACCTTGATGCGCGTGGCCAATACTTGGTGCTTCTGCTTGAATTCGTGCGCATCCCGCACCAGCTCCGGCAGGTCGCCCTCCACCCGGCGCCATGTCATGTGTACCGCGGCTCGCTGATCCGGAAAAAGCATGTTGGTCCAGCACGTGCGTCCATCATCCGGGCCGATCCCCTTGCCTTCCACCAAGCGGGCGTACACCGGCACTTCCGCCGTGAACGGGCAATGGCTGGGAACAGTGTGCGTGCTGTCCGGCGGAAGGTCGATCCGGAAATAGCCACGAGGCTTGGGGACGGGATCCTCCGTACAGCTGGTAGTAAGCGTCATAAGCAGCACCAAACCAAGACAAGCAGTCAGCCCCAGTCTCCTCCTGACAACTGACAACTGGGAACGGACTACTAACCCCCTAAGCCACCTCATCCCGCATATGCACCTTCACCCGGCGCACCCGTTTGTTATCCGCGCTCTCCACGGTGAAGTTGAAGTTGTGCAGGCTCACGCGTTCACCTTTCTGGGGAATGCGGCCGGTGAGTTCCAGTACGAATCCACCCAAGGTCTCACTCTCACCCTTGTGCTCCTCGAACAACTTGCCATCGATCCCGAGGATGCGGTACATGTCAGTGAGCGGGGCACGGCCCTCGAACACGTAGGTGCGGTCGTCCAGTTTGCTGTAGATCAGGTCCACGTCATCGTATTCGTCCGTGATATCACCCACGATCTCCTCGATCACATCCTCCAAGGTGATGATCCCGCTGGTGCCACCGTATTCGTCCACAACAATGGCCAGGTGAACGTGTTTCTTCTGGAATTCCTTGAGCAGCTCGTCCAACTTCTTGTTCTCCGGCACGAAGTACGCGGGCCGCAACAGGCTGTTCCAGTCAAAGTCCTGCACTTCGATGTGCGGTAGCACATCCTTGATGTAGAGCACGCCAACCACGCGGTCAGCGGTTTCCTCATAGACCGGTACCCGGGAAAATCCGCTGTTGATGATGGCATCCAAGAGTTCCTTGAAGCTGATGTCCTTGTTGAAGGCGGTCATCTCGGTACGGGCGCGCATCACCTGCCGCGCTTCGATGTTGCCGAACTTCACGATGCCGCTGAGGATGCGTTGCTCTTCCGCCGTGGTACTGGCATCGTTGGTCAGTTCCAAGGCATGTCCCAAGGATTCAGCATCCACGTTCTTCGCCCTTTTCTTGTAGCGCTTCTCAATGAAGGAGGTGGAGCCCAGCAGCGGCTTGGTCACCGGGGTCCAGAAGATCCGCAGGCCCAGGAGCGGTGTGCTGAAGAACTGCGCCACCCTGATGGGATGGCTGGTGGCGTACACCTTGGGCAAGACCTCGCCGAACAGCAGGATGATGGTCGTAACGGCGATCACCTGGATCAGGAACATCAACTTCTCGCTCATCAACGACGTGTCGATCAGGTTGGCCACCAGAATGGTGGAGAGCACGGTGATGCCCACGTTCGCAAAATTGTTGGTGACCAGGATGGTGGCCAGCAGCTTGCGTGGCTTGGAAAGCAGCTCCAGTACATTGGCACCGCTCGTGCCACCGCGCTCCTTCAGGTCGCGCATATGGGTGGCGTTCAGGGAGAACATCGCCACTTCACTCGCAGATGTAATGGCCGATAAGGCAAGCAAGAGCACAATACCGATCCATGCGGAAAGGGTCAACGGATCAAAATTCCCCATCACAGCAGGGATCGTTCAGGGTACGCCGCAGGGGTCTCCTGCGGCCGGGAAGGTCGGCTGCGTCGCTTCAAAGCTCAGAAGGGAAGGTCGTCATCACCGCCCGGATCGGCTGATTGTGTAGCGGGTTGAGCAGGTTGGGCAGCCTCCGCTTGACGCGGTGCGCTTCCTTGCGCAGGACCGTCACTGGTGGGGCGATCCAACATGGTGAGGTTGTCCGCCATGATCTCGGTGGTGTACCGCTCGATGCCGTCCTTCTCCCACTTACGGGTGCGCAGTTTGCCTTCCACGTACACCTTACTGCCCTTCTTTACGTATTTCTCCACTACTTCCGCCAAGCCGCGCCACACCACCACACGGTGCCACTCGGTCACTTCGCGTTTTTCGCCGGTCTGGCGATCCTTGTAGGATTCACTGGTTGCCAGGTTGAAGTTGGCCACGGTTACATCGTTCTGCAGATGCCGTACTTCGGGATCGGCGCCGAGGTTGCCGATCAGGATCACTTTATTCACGCCGCTCATGGGGATGGGTATTGAGCGAGCGAAGATAACAGTACGATCGTTCTTCCCGGCCAAGAAGGTGTCAGCCCCGTGCTGTGGAGCCCTTACATGGCTTCCATTAACCACCGTTCGATCAACCGCGGCACGGCCAATGCATCCAGCTTCTTTAGCGGAATACGCTCCCAATCACCAGGTGGTGCATAGGTTTTAGGTGGCACCACTTCCCAGAAAATAGCGTGGATCACTTGGTGGCTCAATACATGCCGGCCCATTTCGCTTTTGTGGAGGATGGTCCATCCCGGTCCTAACGTGGTGTTCAGTAATGCTCCCAGCGGACGCTTCCCTAGCTTTTTTCCACTTTCCAGCAACGGCAGCTCGTACAGCCCGGTCCAGATATCCTTTCCGGTCCGCTGGCGCATGTAGATCGCGTTGCCCGCAGCGATGTGCAGGTAATTGAAGAATCTGTCGCGCGTCTTCGATTTGCCTTGTTTCACCGGCAAGGATGAAATGCTTCCGGTAGCTACTGCGATGCATTCCTTTTGCAGCGGGCACAGGGCGCAATCCGGACTCTTGGGCGTACAGACGGTCGCCCCCAGTTCCATCACCGCCTGATTGTGGTCGCCGGGATGTTTCGGGTCGAGCAATTCCGTGGCCAGCTCCTTGAACTGCTTGCGCCCTGCCGTGCTATCGATCGGCGTGTTGATGCCGAACACGCGGGCCAGCACGCGATACACGTTGCCATCCACAACGGCCTCCGGCCGGTGGAAGCAGATGGAAGCAATGGCTGATGCCGTATAGTCCCCCACGCCCTTCAAGCGGAGCAATGCGGCATGGCTGTCGGGGAATTTCCCGTCGAATTCCTCCATCACCTGCCGGGCGGCGGCCAATAGGTTGCGCGCCCGGCTGTAGTAGCCGAGCCCTTGCCATTCCTTCAGTACCTCGTTCTCATCCGCAGCGGCCAGTTCGGCCACGCTGGGCCAGCGCCCGATGAAGCGCAGATAATAGCTGAGCCCTTGGTCCACACGGGTCTGTTGCAGGATCACCTCACTGAGCCAGATCCGGTACGGGTCGCTGGTTTCACGCCATGGCAAAGGCCGATGATGGACCCTGTACCAGGGCAGGAGCTTGCGACTGAACCACGAACGACTTGACATACAGGGACAAAGATGCGTTGCCGATGCCGAGCTAAGTGCTATCTTCGCAGCCCCAAAAACGGTGGTCAGGTTATGACGAAGGCGGAATTGGTCAGCAATATCAGTAAGCGCACAGGGATTGAACGCGGTGTGGTCCTTGGAACGTTGGAAGCGTTCATGGACGAGGTGAAGAACAGCTTGGAGGGCGGTGAGGACGTGCATTTGCGCGGCTTTGGCAGCTTCCTTGTGAAGCATCGCGCACAGAAAACGGGGCGCATCCTGAAGAACAACACCACCATCATCATCCCTGCACACGACATCCCGTTCTTCAAGCCGGCGGATGTCTTTGTGGACAAGGTGAAGAACCGCCCTAAAAAGACCATCTGATGGGATTGAAGCGCCAGCACTGGATGATGATCACGGCTGCCGTACTGGTGGTCGTGTTGCTGGCATTGGCACCACGCACGCCATCCGGCCGATCCGATAAGAATGCCACCTCTGCACGCGTGAGCGAGGATCCCAATAGTGGGTCCACCCCCCGTGCCGACGGACCACGCGAAGGATCAACCAGTTCCAACCCCAAAGTATCCGCTATCCTGAGCGAACTGGCAGCTGGCAAGCCTCCCATGGAGACCATCGTGAAGCTGCGTGACCTCGCCGATGAAGAGCCGGACAACGTGGAAGCACAATACCACATGGGCCTCTTCAGTTGGCAGACCAACCAGTATGACAAGGCCATGGAGCGCTTCAAGAAAGTGATCGAATTGGATCCCAAAGGCTATCCGGATGCATACGCCTACTTGGGCCAAGCCTACGCCACCTTGGACAGTGCCGATAAGGCTGTCGAGGTACTGGAGACCTACAAGACATTGGTGACCGATACCGCCCTGATCAACGGGGCCGACCGGTACATCACCGAGATAAAGAACAAGCACAAACACTAAGTACACATGCCCTGCGGTAAAAAGAGGAAGCGCCATAAGATGGCTACGCACAAGCGGAAAAAACGCTTGCGCAAGAATCGCCACAAGAAGAAGAAGTAGGCGTTGAAGCCCGGCATGGCCCCGGTCCGTGGAATGACGGACCGCGGGCGCATGCGTGCAGGGATTTCGCGCCCCACTGGGCGCTTCACCTTATTTCTTATTTCTCGTGAGCGTAGATCTGATCATCCGCTCCCAAGGGAGCGAAGTTGCCATCGCCGTCCTGCGCGACAAGCTCCTTATGGAGCTTCATCGCGAGCGCACCGAGCGGGGCTTTGCCGTAGGCGATATTTACTTGGCCAAGGTGCGCAAAGTGGCGCCCGGCCTCAACGCGGCCTTTGTGGACGTGGGGCACGAGAAGGACGCCTTCCTGCACTACTACGACCTGGGCCCTCAGTACCTCAACAGCTATAAATTCGCCAAGGGCGCCGTTTCAGGCACGGTGAAGACCTCGTTACTGGAAGGCTGGAAGCCGGAAAAGGACATCACCAAGGACGGCAAGCTTGCCGAAGTGCTCAGTGCCAGCCAGAGCATACTGGTGCAGATAGCCAAGGAGCCGATCAGCACCAAAGGACCACGCCTTACAGCGGAAGTGACGCTGGCCGGGCGCTACATGGTGCTGGTGCCCTTCATCAACAAGGTCAGTATCAGCAGCCGCCTCACCGACGAAACGGAGCGCAAGCGCCTCAAGGGCCTTATGCAGGCCATCCGTCCCAAGAATTTCGGCGTCATCATCCGGACCAACGCGGAGGGCCGCAAGACCGAAGACCTGGAGGCCGACTTGAAAAGCCTGTTGCAACGCTGGGACGAGATGTTCCGCAATCTGCGCAACGGCATCCCACCGAAGAAGGTGTTGGGCGAGATCGACCGCACCAGTGCCGTGCTGCGCGACGTGTTGAACAAGGACTTTACCAGCATCATCGTTGACGATGAACTGGTCTATGAGGAAGTTCGCGAAACCTTGGAGAAGACCGCGCCCGATCGGGTGGATATCGTAAAGCACTACAAGGGCAAGCTCGATATCTTCGATAACTACGGCATCAACAAACAGATCAAGCAGGCCTTCGGCCGACAGGTGATGCTGCCCAGCGGAGGCTACCTCATCGTCGAGAAGACAGAGGCCATGCACGTGGTGGATGTGAACAGCGGCAGCCGCAAGGGCGGGCGCAACAGCCAGGAGCAGAACGCCTTGGAGATCAACGTGGAAGCCGCCAAGGAGATCGCAAGGCTATTGCGGCTGCGGGATATGGGCGGCATCATCTGTGTGGATTTTATCGACCTCTATGAATCGGAGAACCGGCGCACCTTGCACAAGGTGCTGAAGGACGCCATGGCCGACGACAAGGCCAAGCACAACGTCCTTCCTCCGAGCAAGTTCGGCGTGATCGAAATGACGCGCCAACGCGTCCGCCCGGAAACCGAGATCGACACCAGCGAGAGCTGCCCCACCTGCGGAGGAACCGGCGAGGTAAGTGCTCCCGTGCTCATTGTGGACGAGATCGAGAACGGCCTCAACTACTTGCTCTCCGAAAAGGACATGAACGGCGTAAGCCTGCACGTCCATCCGTTCGTGGCGGCATACTTCACCAAGGGCCTCCCCAGCATGCAGATGAAATGGTGGTGGCGCTGGAAGAAGTGGGTGAAGGTGGTACCGCAAGGCTCCAGCAGATACCTCGAGTTCCACGTCTTTGATGGCGAGGGCAAGGAGGTGGCGGTTTGAGTTCCAGTTGTCAGTTGTTGGTTGTTCGTTGTCAGGACTGGCGCAGCGGCTTTTTGCGCTTGGCTAGTTCTGTGCAGCACATCGCTTGGAGCTGCCAGTCCTCAGGGTATAGGGGATATGGCTGATCTTGGACCACAGATGTCACGGATGAATGCTTTCGGGGCCGGACTTTGCCATCGCGAACTATGCCGCTTCCGCGCAGCGGAAACATTTGTGAAATCTGCGTCATCCGTTAAAATTACTTCGTGGGGAGATGAGGAAGTGACACACCAGTAATGCGCACTGAATTGGCCAAGCCCCCCCTGACAACGAACAACTGACAACGGACAACTAATGTCCAGTGACACCGAATTCATAGCCAAAGCCCGCAACTACTGCGCCCGCCAAGAGCGTTGCCAGCAGGAAGTGCGGGACAAGGTGTACTCCTGGGGTGGGCACAAAGAATCGGTGGAACAGATCATCGCACAGCTCATCGGTGAAGGCTTCTTGAATGAAGCGCGCTTCGCGGAGCACTACGCGGTGAGCAAGAGCCGGCAGAAAGGCTGGGGTCGACGCAAGATCGAGCAAGCGCTGAAGGCGAAGGGCGTTTCGGGGCGCTGCATTGCTTCGGGCATGAAAGCCATCGACGGCAATGAAGAGGAGCAGCAGCTCCGGCTAGCGGTGGCCAAACGCTGGGAACGGTCGAAAGATGAAGAGCCGTTCATCAGGAAGGGAAAGCTGGTCCGCCATTTCATCGGAAGGGGTTTCTCCCGGGATCAGATCGAGGCGGCGATGGAAGAATTGTAGTGTGAACGTTGTCCGTGATGGATCGGAAGTACACACCGTTCTTGATGCGCTTCATGCTGTGTACTTTCGCGACCCGAAAGCACCGGGTCCTCCCGCACCATGATCACGATCGACAAGATACACGACCTCACCGAGCGCCTTGGATCACTTAAAGGCTACTTGGAGATCGAGGATAAACGCGGGCGTATTCAAGAGGAGCAGAAATATACGCTCGACCCGGAGTTCTGGAACGACCAGAAGAAGGCCCAAGGGGTGATGCATAAGATCCGCGAGTTGAAGCGTTGGGTGGAACTGTACGAGAACGTGAAGCGGGAGGTGGATGATGCAGAGGTGACCTACGAGTTCTTCAAGGCGAAGGAGGCCAGCGAAAAGGAACTGGAGGCTCAGTTCAAGAAGGCCGAGGACGCTTTGGAGGAGCTTGAGTTCAAGAACATGCTGAGCGCCGAGGAGGATCCCTTGAGCGCCGTGGTGCAGATCACCAGCGGGGCGGGTGGCACGGAGAGCAACGACTGGGCACTGATGCTGCTGCGCATGTACCGCATGTGGGCGGAGAAGAGCGGTTATCAAGTGAAGATCCTCGATTATCAGGACGGCGATTCCGCAGGTATTAAGCAGGCCACCATGGAAGTGGCGGGGGAGTTCGCCTTCGGCATGCTGAAGAGCGAGAACGGCGTGCACCGCTTGGTGCGCATCAGTCCATTCGACAGCCAGGCACGGCGGCATACGAGCTTCGTCAGCGTCTACGTCTTCCCCTTGGTGGACGAGAGCATCGACATCTACATCAATCCGGCGGACATCACTTGGGACACCTTCCGCAGCGGCGGTGCAGGTGGCCAGAACGTGAACAAAGTGGAGACCGGGGTGCGACTTCATCACGGCCCTACCGGCATCGTGATCGAGAATACCGAAACACGGAGCCAACTCGACAACAAGACCAAGGCACTACAGCTGCTGAAAAGCCAGATGTATGAGGCCGAACTGGAACGCCGTCGCAGCAAGCGTAGTGAGATCGAGGCGGGCAAGAAAAAGATCGAATGGGGCAGCCAGATCCGCAACTATGTGCTGCAACCATACAAACTTGTGAAGGACGTCCGCACCGACCACGAGACCAGCAACGTGGATGACGTGCTCAATGGCGAGATCGATGAATTCCTCAAAGCGTGGCTCATGCAACATGGTCAAAGCCAGAAAGCGTGATTTGACGATTGAAATGGTAGGGTTGTCAGTTGTTAGTTGTCGGTTGTCCGGCTTGGCCGCGATAGGCACTTGGCAAATTCAATGGGGCCTTTCTCTCACGGGTCACCAACTACTTCATATCAGCGTAGATCATAACGATCTGCGCTATCTCCGTTCCAAATAGAACAACATGGCCGACTACACCATCTACCACAACCCTCGCTGCTCCAAAAGCCGTGAAGCACTTGCCCTGTTGAAAGAGAACGGCATCGAGCCGAAGGTGATCCAATACCTGAAGGACGTACCCACCCGGAAGGAGCTGGAGTTGCTCGTGATGCAGCTCGGCATCCCGGCCTCGGAGCTCGTCCGCAAGAACGAAGTGCTCTACAAGGAAAAGTATAAGGGCTTGAAGCTGAACGAACACGAGTGGGTCCGTGTGATGCACGAGAACCCGCAACTGATCGAGCGCCCCGTGGTGGTAAAAGGACACAAAGCCGTGATCGGCCGACCAACGGAGAACGTGAAGGAACTGATCGATAAAAAGTAGGGTAAGGGCGATGCATGCATCGCCATACCCTACGCCCCAAGAACCATGAACTACCGCATAGAAAAAGACACCATGGGCGAGGTGAAAGTACCCGCCGACAAGTACTGGGGCGCCCAGACCGAGCGCAGCCGCAATAACTTCAAGATCGGGCCTCCGGGCAGTATGCCGATCGAGATCATCCACGCCTTCGCCTACCTGAAGAAGGCTGCAGCACTTGCGAACCTGGAGCTGGGAAAGCTTCCGCAGGAGAAGAGCGACCTCATCGGCAAGGTCTGCGACGAGATCCTCACCGGCAAGCTGGACGATCAGTTCCCGCTGGTGATCTGGCAGACCGGCAGCGGCACCCAGAGCAACATGAACGTGAACGAGGTGGTGGCCAACCGCGGACACGTGCTGCAAGGGGGGGATCTCACCGATGCGGAGAAGGTGCTGAAGCCCAATGATGACGTGAATAAGAGCCAGAGCAGCAACGACACCTTCCCCACGGCCATGCACATCGCGGCCTACAAAGCCACTTGGGAAGTGACCTTGCCCGGGGTAAAAATGCTCCGGGATACACTGGCGAAGAAGAGCAACGATTTCAAGGACATCGTGAAGACCGGTCGTACACACTTCATGGATGCTACTCCGCTAACATTGGGCCAGGAGATCAGCGGCTACGTGCAGCAGTTGGATAACGGCATCCGCGCGGTGAACAACGCGCTGGAGATGATCCGTGAACTGGCGCTGGGCGGAACCGCCGTGGGCACCGGCCTCAATGCTCCCAAGGGATATAGTGTGCTGGTCGCAAAGAAGATAGCGGAGCTTACCGGCCTTCCTTTCGTCACTGCACCGAACAAGTTCGAGGCCTTGGCCGCGCACGATGCGATCGTGGAACTCAGCAGCGCCTTCAAGCGCTTGGCCGTTTCCCTCAACAAGATCGGCAACGACATCCGCATGCTCAGTAGCGGTCCCCGCAGCGGCATCGGCGAGATCATCATTCCGGAGAACGAACCGGGATCATCCATCATGCCCGGCAAGGTGAACCCCACCCAACCCGAGGCCCTTACCATGGTGTGCGCCCAGGTGATCGGCAACGACGTGGCCGTAAGCGTCGGCGGTATGCAAGGCCAGTTCGAGCTGAACGTCTTCAAGCCGATGATGGCCGCCAACGTGTTGCAAAGTGCTCATCTGCTCGGTGATGCCTGCGTCAGTTTCAACGACCACTGTGCCGAGGGACTGTTGCCCAATAAGCCCGTGCTGAAGCAGCACTTGGACAACTCGCTGATGCTGGTGACCGCGCTGAATACACACATCGGCTACTACAAAAGTGCCGAGATCGCGAACAAGGCGCACAAGGAGGGCACCACCTTGAAGCAGGCCGCGCTGACCTTGGGCTACGTAAGCGCCGAGGATTTCGACAAGTGGGTGGACCCGGCGGAGATGGTGAGCGGGGGGTAGGTGAGGTTGCTCCCTCAGCGATCTTCTGCCGTACGGCAGAGATCCTGAGTAAGCCTGTTCCCTGCCCGAGTGAACCTGCCTTCTTTTGCATGCTATGACCAAAAAGCAAAAGCAGATCGAGATCGCCAAGAAGCTACCTCCAAGGTCCGGTCAGCTTTCCGGCAATTCGTGACGATCGTTACTAATATTCCCCTGAAAAGCCCGACCTTCGCGGGAATCATGATAAAGGACACGAAGCTTTACAGCATTCTCAATTTCAAGTGCCCATATTGCCATCTCGGTGATTTTTTCGTGGCCCATCCGTACAACCTCATGCGAACGGGTGACCTGCATGATCGCTGTTCGGAATGCAATGGCCGCTACACGATCGAGCCTGGTTTTTATTACGGTGCCATGTACGTGTCCTACGGCATGGGTGTGGCCTTGGCCGTGAGCATTTGGGTGGCCTATCTGGTGCTTGCTCCGGATGCGGCCATCCCTTGGATCATCGGGACGGTGGCGGTCGCGATGGTCGCTGTAGGACCCTTGTTCTATGCCTTGAGCAAGATCATTTGGGCTAACATGTTCCTGGATTTCGAGAATCCTACGGGCGCACATCGCAGCATGGACTGAAGTGGAGGTTGATCACGGGCCTACCAGTACCTTGCGATCATGTTCACCGAACAAGCTCTACAGGACGCGTTCTTAACCGTGGTCAAACGCCGCAACTTTCCTGCGGGATCGGTGATCATGCAGGTAGGGGACACGATCACGCAGATCCCCATAGTGGAAAAGGGAAGCCTACGGATCCTGGCCCAGGATCCGGACGGGAAGGAGCGCTTTCTCTACCACATCATGCCCGGCGAGACCTGCTCCATGTCGCTCACGTGTTGCGAGGCGAAAAAGACCAGTGGCATCATGGCCGTGGTGGAGGAGGATGCCGAGCTGCTGATGGTGCCCGCCCGTTATGCGGATGAATGGATGGTGTACCCCGAATGGCGGAGATATGTAGGTGCGGCACAGGCCCAGCGTTTCGGTGAATTGCTGGAGACCATCGAAAAACTGGCCTTCCTGAAAATGGACGAGCAGCTCTGGGACTATCTGGTGAAGCGCGTACAGGCCACCGGTGTCACCACATTGAAGGCCACCCACCAGGACATCGCCCAAGAACTTGGCTCGCCACGTGAGGTGGTCACGCGCTTGCTCCAACAATTGCAGCGGCGCGGCATGGTCACCCTATCCCGGGGTGCGATAGAAGTACACTTGGCCGATGTGGCCGAAAGAGCATCAGAGGAAGGGCTGTAGCGCCTCCTGAAGCTGGGCTGAGCCCATTACCCCGGACTGCCGCCACACCACTTGGCCTTTCTTGAAGATCGCCAAGGTGGGTACACCCCGCACTTGGTAGGCTTGAGCTGCCGCAGGGTTCTTATCGATATCGATCTTGATCACCACGGCCTTATCGCCCACCTCCTTCTTGAACTCGTTGAGGATGGGCTTCATCGCCTTGCAGGGGCCGCACCATTCCGCAAAGAAGTCCACCACCACGGGCTTATCGCCGTTGATCAATTCCTTGAAGGTCGCTTTTTCGCTCATCGTCTATTTCACTTCAACGTGATCCACCTCCTGAACAAGGCCATTCGCCTTTCTGTTCACTGGAGGAACTGCGCAGGCTGCACCACAGCAACCGACATTGAAGATGGCCTGCATACCGAGAATGCCCGCGGCCACGTAAGGCAACCACTCCCCGCTGCTGATACCGGCACCAAGGAATGCCCCGGCCAATACCAGCCGGAGCACCCGGGGGAAATTCCAGTTTTGAAGGAGATCACGCATCAACCCTTGAGCACTCGGTCCAAGCTGGACCAGCCTCCGCCGTTATACGCTTCATAGCCTTCGGACTTCAAAATAGAGACCGCGCTTCCGCTGCGTCCTCCACTGAGGCAGCACGCGATCACCACCTTGTCCTTAGGGAGTTTCTTCAGCTGTTGCTGAAGGCGGTCCAAGGGGATATTGATGGAGCCTTTCACGTGTCCACCGGCGAACTCGCCCGTGGAACGTACGTCCAGGATCACAGCTCCCTTGTCCTTGAGTTCCTTGAGGTCCACCTTGGGACCCATTCCGAAAAGTGTGCGAAACATTCAGTTCTTGTTTTGGTTGTCGTTGAGTTGCCCGGTCTTTTTTTCCTTCTTGAAGGTATTCACGAGCAGGCCGCCCATAAGCCCTCCGTATAAGCTGCTTCGTATGGGGCTGCTGGTAATGGCACAGCCCACATCACAGCCCCATTGGCTCCAGTAGAACCAACCGGCCACAGCCCCGAGTACCACGGCAATGCCGGTGATCAACCATATGTTCTTCATTTTTTGCAGGTATTGATGCCGAAGACGGCGTAAAGCGGACAGAAGCTCATGAAACTGGTGAGCAGGAATACTGTAGCAAACAGTAGCAGGACGATCGCCCATGTCCCTTGGATCACGCCTGTGAAATAAAGGACGGCGACCAAAGCGGCTACCATAATGCGGACCGTGCGGTCCAGACTGCCCATGTTCTTTTTCATCTCCGCTGTTCCTGGCTACAAAGGTCCGGATCATGGGATAAGCAGTTGGTGATGATCCTCACTGAACTGCTGTGTGCGTGAGAGGGTGCTGGATGGTTGCACCCTCACACCCTATTTCACCGAACTCGGGCAAACGAACTCCGTGGTCGGAAGCTCGGTTTTCTTGATCGCCGCGAAACCACCGGCAACCTCCACTATGTTGTGGAAGCCGCGCGACTTCAACACCGATGCCGCGATCATGCTCCGGTACCCTCCCGCGCAATGCAGGTAGTTCGGCTCCTTCTTGCTGAATTCAGCCAAATGGTCGTTCAGGAACTGGAGGGAGGCATGCCTGGCGTGCTCCATGTGCTCAGCATCCCATTCGCTTTGCTTGCGCACATCGAAGACGTTCAGGCTCCCGGCCTTCATCCGTTCAGCGAACTCTGTAGCGGAAATGCTCTCCAAGGAATCCACTTCGCGCCCAGCGTTTTTCCAAGCAGCCACGCCGCCCTTCAGGTAACCGTACACATTGTCGTAGCCTACCCGTGCCAATCGCGTTACGGCCTCGTCCTCTTCGCCATCATCCGTCACCAATACCAAGGGGTGCTTTACATCGGGGATCATGGCACCTACCCACGGCGCGAAATCGCCTCGCAAGCCGATGTTGATGCTTCGCGGCACGAAACCATCCTTGAAGGTTTGCGCGGCACGCGTGTCCAGCACCAAAGCCCCTTCGCTTTCCGCGATCAACTCTACCTGCTCCGGGGTCAAGGCGCGGAGACCTTTCTCCTTCAGCGTCTCCAAGCTGGGTATGGTGCCCTTGTTCATCGCTACGTTCTGGGGGAAGTAGGCCGGAGGCGGCAGGATCCCGTCCGTGACCTCCTTGATGAACTGCTCTTTGGTGGCCGCCTTTAGCGCGTAGTTCACCTTCTTCTGGTTGCCCAAGGTGTCCCAGGTCTCCTTGCTCATGTTCTTTCCGCATGCGCTGCCGGCACCGTGAGCGGGGTAGACGATCACATCATCCGGCAGGGTCATGATCTTGGTGTGCAAGGAATCATAGAGGTGGCCGGCGAGGTCCTCCATGGTGAGGCTGCCCATCTTTTGTGCAAGATCCGGGCGGCCCACATCGCCGATGAAGAGGGTATCTCCACTGAAAATGCAATGCGGCTTTCCGTTCTCATCCAATAACAGGTAGGTAGTGCTCTCCATGGTATGCCCGGGCGTGTGCAGCACTTTGATCGTGAGCTTACCGAGCTTCAGCAACTCGCCATCGGTGGCGATATGCGCATCGAATTCGGTCATCGCATTCGGACCGTAAACGATGGTGGCACCCGTGCGCTTGGCCAGGTCCACGTGGCCGCTCACGAAGTCGGCATGGAAGTGCGTCTCCAGCACGTACTTGATCTTCGCGCCGGATCTTTCCGCACGATCGATGTAGGGTTGTGATTCGCGCAGCGGATCGATCACGGCAGCTTCGCCGTCGCTTTCGATGTAGTAGGCGCCTTGCGCAAGGCATCCAGTGTAGATCTGTTCGATTTTCATTTTTTCTTCTTTTGGGGCGCGAGATCTCGCGCCCGTGCGACTTTATGCCCTCGCCATTTCAGGCGAGGGTATAAAGTTCGCGAATGATGATGTAAACGCCCATGGCAAGGATGAACCAGCCGAACGCTGGGCGGAGCTTTTCATTGCTGATGCGTGAGGACAATTGGCTGCCAACAACGATGCCAAGGATGGCCAATGCCAGGAATGGCAGCAGGAGCTGGGCATGGTCGGACAGATGGACATAGGGGTCACCGAGAAAGCCGATGTAGGCATTCACGGTGATGATGAGCAGCGATGTGCCTACGGCGCGCTTCATGTCCATGCCCGCCAGGAGCACCAAGGCCGGTACGATGAGAAAACCGCCACCAGCCCCCAGTACACCCGTGAGCATACCTACGCTAAGGCCGGTAAGGAGCAGGGAGGGAATGTGTTCGTGTCCATTGTTGCGCGATGCCTCGGGCTTCTTGCTTCGGATCATCCGCCAAGCGGAATACACCATCATCACTGCAAAGAGGCCGAGGATGGCGGTTCCCTTTCCCAACTGGGCATCACCCCACACCAAGAGCGGATCGGGTAGCGCAGGTACCAGCCAACGGCGTGTGATGAACACGCTGATGATGGATGCACCACCAAAAATGGAAGCGGTCCGCCACTCGATGTTGCCCTGCCGGTGGTGGGAGAGGAGTCCCGCTCCACTGGTAGTTCCGACGATGAAGAGCGATAGCCCGGTCGCCGTCACGGGGTCTTGCCCGAAGAGGTAGACCAGGATCGGCACCGTAAGGATGGATCCGCCGCCGCCCATCAGCCCGAGGGCCAAGCCCATCAGCACTGCGCCGGCATAGCCCAGGATCTCCCAGCTCATGCCTTACGGGGAAGTGCCTTCTTGTTCATCCGTGCAAACGTAGGGATGCATACGGGGGTGGCACGTGATATGTGTTACGCTACTTTGATCAGCTGATCCAGAACTACAGCACCTCCAACAGCGCAGGCCCGAACTCACGGGCTTGGTAGTTCCGCAAACCGGGAATGGCCAACAATCCCTCCTGCCCATGTGGCATGGCCCGGGCGATGTCCATCAGCAGTTGGTTCGCCGCGATGATGCCGGGGCGTAACTCGTGCTCCAAGGCGAGCTTGTCCCGGACGGCCTTCAATCGTTTCACGCGTTCCTCCAATTGGGGATCGCGGGGGAACCGCTTGGGTCGTTCCAGCCGCGGCCATAGGTCCTTCGGTGTGGCAACCCCACGCTTGAGCGCATCGATGATATCCGCACCGTACTTTTCAATGGTGGAAGGACCCACACCTTTCATGCGCCCCAGTTCACCGATGTCCGACACCGGCTCCTTGGCCAAGCTGAGAAGCACATCATTGCCAAGAACCATGAAGGCGGCACGATCCAATTCGGATGCCACCCCTGTCCGCCAAGCATGCAGCTCCTTCAGTACCGCCAGTTCCTTGGGTTTCAGCGCTTTTGCGCCCTTCAGCCGGAGAAATGCCGGTGTCTGGTCCTCCTTGGCCTGGAAGGGGATCTCGGTGAGCAATTGGAATTCCTCCTTGGCCCAATCCCAGCGTCCCTTGGCACGCAGCGCAGCGGCCAGCTCATCACGCAGCCCGATCAGGTAGCGCGTGTCCATGGCGGCGTAGTCCAGCATTCCCTGTGTCAGCGGTCGCTTGCACCAATCCGCCTTCTGGAACCGCTTGTCCAGTTGGAGACCGAAATACTTCTTCAGCAACGAAGCCAGACCCAGCTCAGGTTCGTTCACCAGTTCCGCCGCGATCAGGGTATCGAAGACGTGGCGCACGCGGAAGCCATACATCCGCTTCAGCAGCCGAAGGTCGAAGTCCGCGTCGTGTACCACGGTCTCCCCATGTTCAGAGCCGAGGATGGTGCCGAGCTCCCCCACATTGTCCAAGGCGAGTGGATCGAGCAACCAGGTTTTCTTCCGGTTCGAGAGCTGGATCAGCCCGATGCGCTCGTGGAAGCGATGGAAGCTGCTCGCCTCCGTGTCCAGTGCGATACACGGCTCGTCGGAGAGCTGACCCATCAGGTCCTGGAACGCGGATGGTTCGGTTATGAGCGGGGCTACCTCCATAGGGACCGCAAAGGAAGCCAATGTTGGCCCGTGGATGAGCGGGAATCTTTGGGAAGCCCCGCGAAGGGTGGGCCCGATCCAGCTGAATGGGCTATAAAATACTGATACACAGAAGGATATGTATTTTTCGGAAGATCGTATTGGCGCTTCCGTCACGCACGGACCACCTTGTCGATATAATTCGAATTCATTAGCCCTAGCGCTCCCATGTAGTTGATCTTGAAGGAGATAAGGTCGCCTACCTTGAGCCGCGAGGGGTTTTCACCGAGGTCCAGCACCAGCATATCCGAACTGGCCTCAATGATGGAGATGCCTTTCGCCAAGGGTGTGAGATCCTTGGGATTGACATCCAGCAGTCCGATATCGATAATGGCCCGGAACGCGGTGCGTCCAATGTCACTCTCCTTCACCTCCGGGATCACTCCGGCCACATTGGCGCGTTGCTCGCCGGAAGGTGTCATCGGCTTTTCGTAGAGTTCGATCACCTCCGTGTGCAGTTTGAACACATCGTTCCGCATGCCCTTGATCATGCCGTCGGTGAACAGGTCCTTCCCGAAGAACAACGCCTCGCCCACCCGGAAGTGGTTCATGCCCTTGGGCAGTTGCTTCTTCAGTAACAAAGGGATGGTGACGCTGGTGCCACCGGTGATCCAGGGTATGCGCTTATCGAATTTCGCTTCTATGAGTTGCTTGTACAGGCCGAGCTGGATCAATTTGTCCTGCGTAGGCATGATGCCGTTGAGGCAATTGAGGTTGGTGCCCAGCCCCACGATCTCGATATTGGGTAACTGGAATACTTGGGCATAGAAATCCACCAAGTGGTCGCCCATCACGCCTTCCCGCAGATCACCCATTTCCACCATTATGATCACCTTGTGCGTCCGTCCCTGCTTCACGGCTTCGGCACTGAGCGCCTGTATCGTGTGCAGGTCGCTATTGAAGCTTACATCAGCGAACCGCACCAAATTGGTGATCGATCGCTTCGCCGGTGGCTTGATGTACACTGTTTGGGAGTCCGGCGCCAGTTTCTTCACCATCTTAAGGTTGCTGATCCGCGTGTCGTGGAACTCCTTTTCGCCCAAAGCCACTACCTCGCGGAGGAAGGTCTCGTTGCCGCAAAGCAGCTTGGTGACGATACCCCACTCGATGTTGTTCTCCGTGAACAGTTTTGAAAGGAAGCGGTGGTTGTGTTTGAGCTTGTCGCGATACAGTTCGAGGAAGGCCATGGGTCAGTGATGTTTTTCCACCACCACCCGGGGGATGGAATGGGGTAGTCGGGTCAATAGTTCATAGTTCAACTGGTCGCTCAGGTCACCGAATGAGGCCACACTGATGCTATTCCCATCCTGCGTGCCGATCAGCACGGCTTCATCGCCCTTTTCCACGCCTTCGATGCCGGTAACGTCCACGGTAATGCAGTTCATGTTCACGATGCCACGCACCGGTGCCTTTTTCCCCCGGACCAGCACATGACCGGTGTTGCTGAGACTGCGAGCGTACCCGTAAGCGTAGCCCATGGGGATGGTGGCGATGCGTGTTTCCACCTGGGCCTGGAAATCGTTCCCATAACCGACGAAGCCGCCGGCGGGCACGGTGGCCACGGACATCACACGACTCCACCAACGGATCACGCGCATCAGCGGGTCCTCCTTCAGCTTGTGGGCCTTCATGAAGCGCTCACGGGTTTCGCCGTTGGGCCAAAAGCCATAGTGGAGGATCCCTACGCGGGCCATGTCGTAGAGCGTGTCGGGCTCGTTGAGGATGCCCGCTGAACAAGCCAAATGGCAGATCGCCGGCCGCGGTTCGTGCAGCCCGGAGATGGTGATCGCTTCCTTGAAGCGGGTCTTTTGTGCATCGATCCGCAGGCGATTGTCCTGGCTTTCGGCTCCTGCCAAATGAGAGCAGATCCCTTTGATCTCGATCACCTCGGGATAGGCACGGCACAGCTCCAATACATCCGGAAGCTCGGTGATCGGGAAGCCGGTGCGGTGCATGCCGGTCTCCACTTCAATGTGTACCAAGGCTTTTTTTCCTTGGGCCTTTCCCGCGTGAATGGCTTGGGACAGGCGGTTCTTTTCAAAAATGTTAAAGGAGATGTCGTGTTCCACCGCCCAGTCCAAGGCGTTGCCGTCCGCATCTCCCATGATGTAGATCTGGGCTCCGTTCTGCAGTTGCTTTTTCAGCTCGTAGGCCTCCGAGGCGGAATACACAGCGAACAACTCCGCACCCAAACGCTGGGCCAGTGCGGTGAAGGTGCCGATCCCATGCCCGTACGCATTGCCCTTCACAACGCTGCACAGTTTGGTGTCCGCTCCGATCACCTTGCGGATGAAGGCAAGGTTCTGGCGCAACGCCTCCGTGCTGAGCTCTATGGTGGAAACGTTGAACATCAGTCGTTCAGGAAGGAACGCACTGCCGAATGGAAGAGTTCAACACCGTGTGGGATCAATGCATCCGGGAAGTCATAGTCCGGGTTGTGGAGCGCCGGCATGTCCTCGCCAGCACCCAAGCCGAACATGCAGCCCTTGTATTTCGCGGTAAAGAGGCCGAAGTCCTCGCCCCATTTGAAGGGATGGTCGCGCTGGGTCAGTTCACGGCCGGTGGAGCGCACAGCTGCGGTTACCAGTTCTGCGGCCGCATCATCGTTCTGGTTGGCCTTGAAGGTGAAGCAGTAGCTGATGTCAATGCCCAGCTTGTGGCTCGCGGCCACCCGGCGGGAAAGGTTCTCGATGTCCTGTTCCAGTTGCTTCAGTTCCGCATCGGTCCAGCAGCGCACGGTGAGATGCACCTCGGCGTTCCCGGCGGAGATCCCATAGTCCTTGCTGCCGAGGTCCACATGCACCACGGTGACCACGCGCAGGCCGTCCTCCGTGGGCACGTTGTGTTGGAGGGCGAGTGCGCCGGTGAGGATCTCGGCCACCGCTGCTGCGGGATTGATCCCGTTTTCCGGTTCCGCCGCATGGGAGGTACGTCCTTCCAAGGTGATCACCATGCTGTTCACGCTCGCGGTGAAGGCTCCCTTGCGCACCACCGCACTCCCCAAGGGGTAACCCGGCAGATTGTGCAATGCAAGGACCAGATCGAAATGCCGTTCCTGCATACGCGGATCCTCCAGCACGGCCTTGGCGCCCGCACCGTTCTCTTCCGCAGGTTGGTAAAGCAGGTGGACCCGTCCTTTTGCAGGTCGTTCCGCAGCAAGCTTTTCCGCCAGCCCGGTGAGAATGGCCATGTGCCCATCGTGCCCGCATTTGTGCGACACACCCTTGCTGGTGGACTTGTGATCGAAGGTGTTGATCTCCTGGATCGGCAATGCATCCAGCTCGCAACGCACCATCACCTGTGGGCCTTTTTCATCCGTTCCGAAGGTGGCCAGAATGCCGGTACCGCCAACTTCCGTCAGCAGCTCATCCGGCTTCAACTCGTTCAGCACCGTCAATACGCGCTTCCCGGTCTTCTTCTCTTCACCGGAGATCTCCGGATGCGCGTGCAGGTCACGGCGGAAGGCTTTCAGATCGATCGTTCCACTCATTGTTGAAGGCGCATTTCGAGGTATTTGTTGGTGAAGCCGAGGGATTCGTACAGCTTCTTCGCAGGGTTGTCCGGCTCCACGTGCAGGGCGATGCCACCGGTGGAACTGGCGATGGCCTTCTCCATCAGCTTGCGCCCGACTCCCTTGCCTCGCATGGAAGCCTCCACGGCGATGTAGACCAAAATGTTAGCGGGGATGTAGCCGCCCATCTTCGTATCGTTCACCACCACGGCACCGATGATCTTTCCGTCCTCGCTGCCTGCCAGGACGAAGCCTCCACGTGCGGGATCCAGGGAATAATCGATGGCCATGCGGATGTGCTCCTTCGGATCGCCGAATTGGTCCAAGTGGTTCTCCAGAAAGGATGCAACAGCGTCGCGTGCGGCTGCATCGGCGGGATGCTCGGGGGTGTATTTTTCAATCTTCATTGGAGATCGGGGTTCGGTATTGCCTGCAAGGTACTGGCAGGGAGCAGGCGGTCGGTGATAAAGAAGAGCAGCGCGGAAACGGTGATGCCGAAGACGTTGGCATCCAGGCCCAGCGGCAGGCCCATGCCGATATTGCCCAGGATGATGGTGGTGAGCCCGCCACCGATCATGGCTGCCAAGGCGGCATTGCCGTTGCGTTTACCGAGGAATACCGCCGCGATCAGGGGAACGAGCAATCCGCTCACCATGAAGGCGTAGGAGGCGAGCATCAGGCTCAGCACGTTCTGCATGTTGGCCGCGATGATCATGGCGATGATGCCGAGCGCCAAGGTGAGCAGTTGCGATACCCGCAGCACTTGCGCCGTGGTGGCCGTGGCGGGCATCCGCTTGCCGATGATGTCCGTCAGGGTATTCCCGCTGGCGGCCATCAGGCAGCTATCGGCGGTGCTGAGGATGGCGGAGAAATAGGCCGCCAGGACCAAGCCGAGCAGGCCCACCGGCAGAATAGCCCGCAACAGCAAAGGCAAGCCCAGCTCTGGATCGATATCGACCACGCCCGATTCCAAGAGATGGCTCAACAGCCCTTGGTCAAAAGCAACGCGGCCGAGGAGTCCGAGCGTAACGCCCATGAAGGCCATCAACGGCCATTCCAGCGCACCGGCGATGTACCACGCGCGCTTGGCCGATCGCTCGCTCCGGCTGGCATAGATCCGCTGGTAGAGCGTCATCCCCACGAACCAGATCGGCACGATGGTAACCGCCCAGTTGATGATGGTAACGGGTGCCACATTGGTGAGTGAGAGATGTGCCGGCCCCACGGAGTCGTGAATGCCATGCCAGCCACCCACGGCCTGCCAAGCCATGGGGATGGCGACCAGGCTGAGTCCCGCGATCAGGACCATCCACTGTACCATATCGGTGTATATCACGGCTTTCAGGCCACCCATCACGGTATAGCCCACGATGATCACGCCCATGATCAGCAAGGCCGTGCCGAGATCCAGGCCGACGAAGGCGGAGGAAGCGAGCTTGGCCCCGGCCAGCAGCTGCGAGCTGGTAAAGCCCAAATAGCCGATGGCGCTGATGATGCCCGCCACGAGCGCCGCCCGCTTATCGTAGTGGTGACCGATCAGCTGCGGGAAGGTGAGGAACTTCATTTTCCGGGCGAGGGGATACACGCGCGGAATGAGGAACACAGCGGCCAACCAAGCACCGATCAAGCCGGTGAAGAGCATCCATGCCCCGGAAAGGCCCATGATGAAGCCCAAGCCTCCCAAGCCGATGGAGAATCCTCCACCCACATCGGTAGCGGCCACGCTAAGGCCGATGGACCAACTGCCCATGCCCCTGCCGCCGACGAAATAATCCTCCTGGTCCGTGTTCTTGCGCATGAAGTACACGCCGATCCCCACAAGGGCGATCATGTAAACGATGAGGATTGTGCCGTCGATCCAATGCAAAAGAGCGGGGAGGGGGATTTTGAAAGTGAAGGAACCGATCTACTCCGCAAACGAGCGAAGCTGACCAAATGACCGCCTAAAAACAGGCCGCCGTTCCGAGAAATGACGCGCAAAGGTACTGATCCTCATCGAATTGGCCGGGGACGCATGTGCCTGAGCCTCCTGTAGGTCCCGCCAGTGCTGGGTTATTTGGATGTCCGGCGAAAACGTCCCCGCAGGGTCATCGTCTCGAAACCCTGCGTTGGGACGTTAGCCATGAGCGTCCCATCGCAGGGTCCGCTAAGCATTGGAAATACCGGTTGGTGTGGTCCGATACGTATCGGACCTGCGGGGACTTCCGGGTAAGGGCAGTTGTCAGTTGTCAGTTGTCGGTTGTCCGGCGCTCTTGGCTATTTCACTGGCTCAGCCAGTTCATCGCTTGGGGATACAGTGAACCCCAAAGCGAATAAAGCAGCGTCGCGCGCAAAAGCCTTTCTGCCGGACCTGACAACGGACAACTGACAACTGACAACCCGCCGTCGCCAAGGCTTTGGCGTGAGAACCTAAATATACTTCTCCCCAATATCCTTCGTCAGCTCCTGCACGATGCCCTTGATCTTCTGCTCGTCGTGCTTGCGGCACACCAACAGAGCATCGGGTGTGCTCACCACGATGAAGTCCTCTAGGCCTTGCAGCACCACCAAGCGGTCGTCCTGCACGTGTACCATGTTGTTCTTGCCGTCGTAGATGCGCACGGTCTTGCTGGTGCCAGCGTTGTTGTTGGCATCCTTGGGGAGTTGGGCATAGAGGCTGCCCCAGGTGCCGAGGTCGCTCCAGCCGAAATCGCCGGCTACTACGTACACGTTATCGGCTTTCTCCAAGATGCCGTAGTCAATGCTGATGTTCTGGCAATCGCTGTAGATGGATGCGATGAAGTCGGCTTCTCCGGGGGTGCCGTATTTATCGGCCCCCGTGCCGAAGAGCGCTTCCATTTCGGGCAGGTGCTTGGCGAAGGCGGCGCGGATGCTGGCCAACGACCAAATGAAGATGCCGCTGTTCCAGAGGTGATCGCCGCTATCCAAGAAGCGCTGGGCCTTTTCGTGGTCCGGCTTTTCCGTGAAGTTGCGAACGCGCTTCACCTCCGGGCGGTCGGCCGGGCCTTGGTCGCTGAACTGGATGTAGCCGTATCCGGTATCGGGGCGGTCCGGGGTAATGCCCAGGGTGACCAAGCAATCCTCCGCTGCCGCTTGCTCCAAGGCGATCTTCATGCGGGCCTGGAATTCCTTTTCATCCTTCACCAAATGATCGCTGGGCGCGGTGATGATCACCGCCTTCGGATCGCGCTTGGCGATGGCATGGTTGGCATATGCGATGCAGGGGGCGGTATTGCGGCGGTCGGGCTCCAGCAGCACCTGCTCCGCTTTCAGGGAGGGCAGCTGCTCGCGGACCTGTGCTTCGTACTGCGCATTGGTCACCACGTAGATGTTCTCCGCAGGGCAGAGCTCCGAGAACCGGTCGAAGGTCTGCTGGATGAGCGATCGCCCGTGGCCCAGGAAGTCCAGGAACTGCTTGGGTTGGGAGGTTCGGCTCATGGGCCAAAAGCGGCTTCCGATGCCACCGGCCATAATGATGCAATAGGTATGCGGGTTGTTCATATCAGTGGGGGTGCGCCCTTGTCAGGATGCGCGTCTTATGACCAACGGGTGCTCGAGATGCACTTCAGCGGTGGGGTCGATCAGGTATATGCGACGGTTATTGAGGCAACGGCAGCGGAATCGCTTGCGCAGTTGCTTCCCTTTCACGAAGATCTTGCCATTAAAACCGAACACGGTATTTTCTTCCAATTCCTCCAGGAACGGCCTCGGAGCGCGGTCATAGCGGCGGAGCACGCGCATGAGGGCATGGTCCGTGCAGCTGCTGCTGGGTGCATCATCCAAGTGCAGGGTAAGAATGCGGAGCAGGTCCGCAGGAAAGATCTCCCGACTGAGAAAAGGGCGCATCAAGCGCTTGTACTCGGCCTTCCATTCGGCACCGTGCGGCTCGTGGCGGCGGTATTTCTGAAAGGTGGTATAGTGGGCGAATTCGTGGACCAGTACGACCAAAAAGGCGTAGCGGTTGAGGTCCTCGTTCACGGAGATGCGATGCTTCTGGGTGCGTGTTGCTACGCGGTAGTCGCCCAGTTTGGTGGTTCGCGGAGCGCTGATGCGCACGAGCACCGGATTGCGCCGGAGCCAATTGGCCACCACGGGCCACGCGTTCCGGGGCAAATGCGCCTGCAAGCGCAGTATGTCAGTTACGGGCGGCATCTGTGGATACGGCAATGTCTGGTGTCCAATTCGTGTTTTGTACCCGGTACTCCTTGCTATCTCCCTTTGGCAATGCATTCCACTTGGGGCAGTCGCAACCCTTCTTCTTGCGCGGCGAGGCACCATAGCGCGGGTGCGACGCACAACCCATGAGGAACAGGAGGGACCCTAACATGAAGAACAAGGGGCGGATATTGCAAGGGGGGAATTTGGCCATACCTGACCGCCGATGGCGGGGGTTGGCAAAGGTAGCAGCCCTACCATGCTGATAAAAGGATAGGGGAAAGATTTAGTGGAAGTTGCGACGGCCCTACTTTAGCCGACCTTTTACAGGCATGTCGCTCCTTTACCATATCGGCCGTTATTTCATGCTCTTGGGCGAGGTCTTCTCCAAACCGGAGCGGCTGAGCATCTATTGGAAGCGTACCGTGGAGGAGATGGACCTCCTGGGTGTCAAGAGCTTAGGTATCGTATCCCTGCTTTCCCTTTTCATGGGGGCGGTGATCACCATCCAGACCAAGACCAACATTGATTCCCCGCTGATCCCCCAGTACGTGGTGGGCTTCACGGTACGCCAAAGCACCATTCTCGAATTCAGTCCCACCATCATCTCCTTGATATTGGCGGGCAAGGTTGGTTCCACGATAGCGGCGGAGATCGGCTCCATGCGCGTTCGGGAACAGATCGATGCGTTGGACATCATGGGGGTGAATTCCGCAGGATACCTGATCCTCCCGAAGATCATCGCTACGGCCCTGATCAATCCTTTCCTGATCATCATCAGCATGTTCCTGAGCATTTTCGGCGGCTGGTTGGCCGGCACGCTCAGTGGCATCATCAGCTCGTCCGACTACATCACGGGCGTGCAATACGATTTCGACCCCTATATCGTCACCTATGCGTTGATCAAAACGGTGGTCTTCGCCGTTATAATCGCCACCGTTTCGGCCTACCAAGGGTATTACACCACGGGTGGAACACGTGAGGTGGGCATCAGCAGCACGAAGGCCGTGGTGTACAGCGACGTGGTGATCCTGATAGCGAACTACCTCCTCACCCAACTGCTCTTGCTATGATCGAGGTGAAGAACTTGAGCAAGAGCTTCGGCAATGTGGAGGTGCTGCAGGACATCAACACCACCTTCGTGAAAGGCAAGGTGAACCAGATCATCGGTAAGAGCGGTAGCGGCAAGAGCGTCCTGGCCAAGTGCATCGTGGGCCTGTACGTGCCCACCAAGGGGCAGGTATTGTACAATGGGGAGTCCTTCCACGACATGGACAAGGACCAGAAGAAGCAACTGCGACAGGAGATCGGTATGCTCTTCCAAAGCAACGCGCTTTTTGATTCCCTAACGGTGATGGAGAACGTGATGTTCCCCCTGAAAATGTTCGCTACGATGAGCGAGCGGGAGATGCGCGAGCGCGCGCTGTTCTGTCTCAAGCGTGTAAAGATCGAAGGTCAAGGGAAGAAGTTCCCTGCGGAGATCAGCGGTGGCATGCAGAAGCGGGTGGGCATCGCGCGGGCGATCGCCATGAAGCCGAAGTACTTGTTCGTGGACGAACCCAACAGCGGCTTGGACCCACAGACCAGCATCGTGATCGATGAGCTGATCCAGGAGATCACCGAGGAGTACGAGACCACCACCATCGTGATCACCCACGACATGAACTCGGTGATGGGCATTGCGGACGAGATCTACTTCATCCACAATAAAAGGCTCTGGTGGCAAGGCACACGCCCCGAGCTGTTGAAGAGCGACAACCAGGAGCTCCAGGAGTTCATCTTCGCCGGAAGCCTGATGCGCCAGGTGCGCAAAGCGATGAAGTCCGGGTAAGCATGATCATTGATCACCTTATCCGGACTTCCGTCGTTGTTCTTGGATCCTGAAGGCTACGCTTCCACGGGCTCCTCAGCATAATCCTCCATCGGCGGGCAGCTGCAGACCAGGTTGCGGTCCCCGTAGGCATTGTCCACCCGGCTCACCGCGGGCCAGTATTTCCCGGCGCGGATGCCGGGTACAGGGAAGGCGGCCTGTTCGCGGCCGTAGCTGTGGTTCCACTGGTCGGCGATCACCTCTTCGGCCGTGTGGGGTGCCATCTTCAGCGGGTTGTCCGCTTTATCCGACTTGCCGTCCACAATGTCCTTGATCTCTTGGCGGATGGCCGTCATCGCCTCCACGAAGCGGTCCAATTCGGCCTTGCTCTCGCTTTCGGTAGGCTCCACCATCAGCGTTCCAGCAACGGGGAAACTCACTGTGGGTGCATGGAATCCGTAGTCCATCAAGCGCTTGGCGATGTCTTCCACCTCAATGCCTGCGGTCCGCTTGAAATCGCGGCAATCCAGGATCATTTCGTGGGCCACCATGCCCATGTCCCCCTTATACAGGATGGGGTATTCGCTCTCCAACTTGGTCTTGAGGTAGTTGGCATTCAGGATGGCATAGCGGGTAGCATCGGTCAATCCATCGTTGCCCAGCATCTTGATGTAGGCATAGCTGATCAACAGGATCAAGGCACTTCCATACGGGGCGGAACTGACAGCGGGTATCGCTTGCTCGCCGCCGATGTCCACCAAGGAGTGCCCGGGTAGGAAGGGCTTCAGCTTCTCGTTCACACAGATCGGCCCTACACCGGGGCCACCACCACCATGGGGGATGGCGAAGGTCTTGTGCAAGTTGAGGTGACACACGTCGGCACCTACTTCCCCGGGAGAAGTGAGGCCGGTCTGGGCATTCATGTTGGCACCGTCCATATAGACCAGTCCTCCGTTGGCATGCACGGTATCGATCACCTCCTTTACTGCTGCTTCATAAACGCCGTGGGTACTGGGATAGGTGATCATCAGGCAGGCCAGGATGTCCTTGTGCTTCTCAGCCTTGGCTCTCAGGTCGTCCACGTCCACTTGGCCACGTTCATCAGCCTTTACCACCACCACCTTCATGCCTGCCATTACGGCGCTGGCGGGGTTGGTTCCATGGGCACTGCTGGGGATCAGGGCGATGTCGCGGTGCTGTTCCTCACGGGAAGCATGGTAGGCGCGGATCGTGAGGAGGCCGGTGTATTCACCTTGTGCGCCGCTATTGGGCTGGAGGCTGGTGGCACTCAGGCCGGTCAGATCGGCCAGTTGATCCTCCAAGCCCTTGATCAATGCTCGGTATCCACCGGCCTGTTCCACCGGCACGAAGGGGTGCAGGCTGGCCCATTCCGGCCACATCAGCGGGATCAAAGTGCTGGCGGCATTCAACTTCATGGTACAGGAGCCCAATGGGATCATGCCGTGTACCAACGAGAAATCCTTGTTCTCCAAGCGCTTCAGGTAGCGCATCAGTTCGGTTTCCGTGTGGTAGGAGTTGAAGGTAGGATGGGTGAGGAACTCCGAAGTGCGCTGAAGTTCCTTCGGTATGGCCATCCCCGTTCCGTTCGCGGAGGTGGCGGTGCCCGCCTTTTTGCCTGCGGCTTCGGCCAAGGCGTCCAGCAGGTCCTGCACATCGGCGGTGCCTACCGTTTCATCAAGGGCAATGCCGATAAGGTCACCACGATAACACAGGTTGATGGAGCGTGCCTCCATGGCTGCACGGACCTTTTTGGCCGTAACGCCTGCCGGGAGGCTCAAGGCGATCGTGTCGAAATAGCTCGTGTTGCGCATGCCGTAGCCCATGGCCTGTGCGCCTTCGGCCAGTTGTTGCGCAAATCCATGCGTGCGCTCCGCGATCTCTTTCAGCCCTTGCGGACCGTGGTAGACGGCATAGGCGGAGGCCATCACCGCGAGCAGGGCTTGCGCCGTGCAGATGTTGCTGGTGGCCTTGTCCCGGCGGATATGCTGCTCGCGGGTCTGCAAGGCCATGCGCAGGCCTTGGCGTCCGCGGCGGTCCTTGCTCACACCGATGATGCGGCCGGGTATCAAGCGTTTGAACTCCTCGGTGGTGCTGAAGAAGCCCGCGTGCGGGCCACCGTAGCCCATGGGTACACCGAAGCGCTGGCTGTTGCCTACACAAACGTCGGCACCCCATTCGCCCGGCGGGGTGAGGAGTGTGAGTGCGAGCAGATCGGTGCATACGGCCACCCTGATGTCCGCGGCTTTGGCATGGGTCACTATCTCGCGGTAATCGTGTACCGTGCCGTCCATGGCAGGATACTGCACCGCCAGGCCGAAGCAATTGTCGGGCAGGGTGTCGGTAAGCACGTTGCCCAGTACCAGCTCAATGCCCAAAGGCTCGGCACGGGTGCGCAATACATCAATGTTCTGCGGATGGAGCTTGCCATCCACGAAGAACCCGTTGCGGTGTTCGTGCTCTTTTTTGCGTTCGTTGAAGAACATGAGCATGGCCTCGGCGATGGCCGTGGCCTCATCCAGCAAGGAAGCGTTTGCGATGGGTAGACCGGTAAGGTCGCCCACCACGGTCTGGAAGTTCAGCAGGGCTTCCAATCGGCCTTGGCTGATCTCGGCTTGATAGGGTGTGTAGGCCGTGTACCATCCGGGATTCTCGAAGATGTTGCGGCGGATGGGAGAGGGTGTCACCGTGCCGCTGTAGCCCAGACCGATGTAGCTGCGGAACACCTTGTTGCGCATGCCCAGCTCGCGCATGTGGTCCAGCTGTTCACTTTCGCTCAGGGCATCGCCTACATTCAAGGGCTTGGTGGACCGGATGCTGTCCGGCAGGGTGCGCTCCACCAGGGCATCCAAGGACGGTTGACCAATGGCTTCGAGCATGGCGGCCAGCTCTTGAGCGTCGGGCCCGATGTGGCGGGCTTGATAGGAGTTCAGGGACATGTTGGTTCGTAGGCTTGAAAGAGCGGCAAAGATACCGGGGGATGTGATTGACGAATATCAGCTTCCCGAACCACTGATTCCTGATCCATGGAACCCTGAACTTGACAGATCGACACACCATACTTCGGGATTCTGCCCCAACTTCGCCGACCCGATGCGCATCCTGCTGTTCCTCTCCCTCATGCTTTGCCTGGCGACCGTTCGGGCCCAGGACAAGATAAACCTGATGAACGGTCAGGTACTGGAGGGGCAGGTGATCGGGCAGAGCAGCTTGGAGATCCGCTACCTGGTGCCGCATAAGCACAAGCGGGTGGAGCGCGCCGAACCCACCAGCAGCGTGTTCAGCGTGGTGGATAGCCTGGGCCACGAGAAGGTCTGGTATTTCATGGACACCCTCTTCGGCAATGATTACACGATCCCCCAAATGCGCTGGTTCATCAAAGGAGAGCAGGATGCCCGCAAAGGTTATAGGCCGATCCTTCCCGCGTTAGGAGGTTTCGTGTTGGGCGCGGGCCTTACCATGGCGCTCGACCTCGAGGTGAATTCCTTGCTCATACCCCCGATCTATGCGGGTGCCATGTCCTTTCCCCGGGTGTATGTCACGCGCGGCTCCATCACCGACCCGAACATGGAAGGCGACCCCATTTACGCCACTGGCTACAGTGCTGTCGGGCGGCCTAAGCGCGTGGTCAGGAGCCTGCTCTCCTCCGCCGTGGGCGTAGTGGTCGGCCTGGCCATGAACCGCTACGTGATCGACCCCTCCCGGAATCCTTGAGTGATGAGGGGCGAGGTCCGGCATCCGGTGCTGCGCTGGCTGATCTTTGGACACTTGTGGGTAGCTCTTGCCGTATCGGCCCAGATCCTGTGGACGGCGATGTTCCTGCGTGAGGGCGTCTTGGCGCGCCGTTACGCCTTGGCCGCTTTCTTGGGCGCTTTTGCAGCATACGGTGTTACGCGGTTGGCACGTACCAGCGGCCCCGAGGCCAAGGAATATGAGAACCTGAAATGGTACCAAGCGAATAAGCGGTCCATGCTCGTGCTGGTCGGAATGGCCGGGGCTGCGGCCTTTGTGTTGATGTGGCCCTTGTGGCCGATCATGTGGCGGATGATGATCCCTGCGGTGGTGCTCACCTTCTTTTATGTCACCCCGTTCACTTCATCCAACGGCCGTGGCATAGGGCTGCGCACGGTCCCCTTTCTGAAGGCCATACTGATCGCCGTGATCTGGGCCATCGTGGTGGTGGCCATCCCGTTGCGCTTGGATCCCGAGTACCATTCCACCACATCCATCATTGCGCATACCTGCATGCGCGTGCCGCTCATTCTCGCCTTGGCGATCCTGTTCGACATCCGCGACCAGACCAGCGATGATCCTGCCCTGCGCACGGTGCCCATCGTTTTCGGCACCAACGGTGCGAAGGCCATTGCCTTCTTCTTCCTCCTGTGCTCGGCTACCTTCGAGGTCCTGTTCTTGCGCGGCCTTGGTTACGTCACAGCCTCCTGGACAGTTTTGGCCGGATATGCATTCGGTATGGTGCTCACCTTCCGCGCCAAGCCGGTGCGCGACCCCTTTTACTACGCCATTCTCGTGGATGGTGTAATGATCGCTATACCGCTGTGCGTCTGGATGGGGGTGATAGTGGGGTAAACGTTGGCCGCAGCCTTACCCTACGACGTCACAATTGAGAGGAAACAAGATCTGCATTTCGTGGCGATACCGTTGCGCTCGTTGCGTCGTTGCGGTAAAAAACCGACTGTCCGCTACATTCGCAGCATCCCATGAAACTCCCCGAGAACACGATCGCCTACGCCCGCCAATGGGACACGGAGGATCCGCTCCGTTCGTTCCGCAGTGAATTCCGCATTCCGCAGCACAACGGCTCCGATGTGGTCTACTTCACCGGCAATTCGTTGGGGCTGCAGCCCAAAGGTGCTGAAGCTGCGCTGGAACAGGAGTTGGAGGATTGGGCGCGATTCGGCGTGGAAGGCCACTTCGAGGCGAAGCATCCGTGGTACAGCTACCACGAGTTGCTCACCGATGGCGCGGCCAAGGTGGTGGGAGCTCGCAACGAGGAGGTGGTGATGATGAACCAGCTCACGAGCAACCTGCATTTCCTGCTCGTCAGCTTCTACCGCCCGAAGGGAAAGCGCGTGAAGATCCTCACCGAACAACGGCCCTTCCCGAGCGACACCTATGCCCTGGCTTCGCAGATCGCCTTCCATGGCCTCGATCCGAAGCAACATCTGGTGGAAATGCAGCCACGCAACGGCGAGCACACCTTGCGCACGGAGGACATTCTCACCAAGATCAACGAGTTGGGGGAGGAGCTGGCCATGGTGCTGATCGGCGGCGTGCAGTTCTACACCGGTCAAGCTTTCGCGCTGGAGGCCATCACAGCCAAAACGCATGAGGTGGGCGCCCTCGCGGGCTTCGATCTGGCACATGCCGCAGGCAACATCCCCGTGCAACTGCATGACTGGAACGTGGACTTCGCATGCTGGTGTACCTACAAGTACCTCAACAGCGGTCCGGGCAGCGTGGGTGGAGCGTTCATCCACGAGCGCCACCTGAAGGCCGACCTGCCTCGTTTCGCAGGCTGGTGGGGACACGACAAGACCACGCGTTTCCAAATGAGTTCCGAGTTCAGCCCGATGCACACGGCGGAAGGTTGGCAGGTGAGCAATGCAGGTGTGTTCAACATGGCGATCCACCGGGTATCGCTGGAACAGTTCGGCCGGGCGGGCATGCCGCGTTTGCGTGCGAAGGCAGTGCAACTCACGGGCTATGCGGAGGCCATCATCAACGATATCAACAAAAAGCACAACATCCGTTTGGAGATCATCACCCCGAGCGATCCGGAACAGCGCGGAAGCCAGTTGTCCATCTTCGCACATGGCATGGGGAAGGACCTGTTCGATAAGCTCACTGCGCAAGGCATCTCCTTGGATTGGCGAGAACCGAACGTGATCCGCATGGCACCGGTGCCGATGTACAATTCGTTCGAGGATGTCTGGCGGTTCGGGGAAGCATTGGAAACACAAATAGGGAAAGGTGAATAGTGGCTGGTGAACAGTGAATAGAAGCGCAGTCGAGGTTCCGTGCCACACCGATCACCAGCCACCAACCACCGATCACCACGATTTTGATCTGCCTTGATCATAAGCATCATCGTCCCTGGCTGCCGAAGGCATGCATGAGCCTTCCATCAACCCACCTCAGATCAGCGTTCATCTGCTAGATCAGCGTCATCAGCGTTCTATCAACCCAACTCAGATCAGCGTTCCATCCACCCAACATGAAGAACATCACCATCGTCGGCGGCGGCTTGGTCGGCAGCTTGCTCGCCGTGCTCATGGCCAAACGTGGCCACAAAGTGGACTTGTACGAGCGGCGCTCCGATCCCCGCAAAGCGGAACAGTATGCAGGCCGTTCCATCAACCTGGTGGTGAGCCATCGCGGGTGGACCGCGCTGCGTGCGGCGGGTATTGATGAGGTGGTCCGGGAGATCACCGTGCCGGTGTACGCACGGATGATCCATGACCCACAGGGGAAGACCAACCGCTTGCCGTATAGCATCGACAACAAGGCCATCTACTCGGTAAGCCGCGGAGACCTGAACAACCGCCTGCTTTCCGAAGCGGAAAAAATGCCGGGTGTGACCGTGCATTTCGGCTACCGCTGCGAGGACGTTGACCTGGACAAGGCGAGTTGCGTTTTCAGTAGGAAAGGGGAGGAGCCGAAGACCGTTCAGGCTGATGTGGTGTTGGGCTGCGATGGCGCATTCAGCGCAGTGCGTGCCAAAATGCAGTTCGGCCGCTTCAACTACAGCCAAGAGTACATCGAGCACGACTACAAGGAGATCGCCTTTCCTCCGGCCCCGGACGGCATGCCGCAGATGGATCCACAATGTCTCCATATCTGGCCGCGGCGCTACTACATGCTCATGGGCCTGGCCAACCAGAACGGCGGCTTCACCGGCACGCTCTTCATGCCGCATAATGCCTTGCCCGAGGCGCCGGATGCCGGTTTCGACAAGGTGCGCACCGAGGCCGAGGCCGACCGCTTCCTGAAGCAACATTTCCCGGATGCCTATCGGATGATCCCGGACATGACCCAGCAATACATGCGCAATCCGCAGAGCACGCTCATCGTCGTCCGTTGCAGCCCGTGGACGCATGGTTCCACTGCGGCGCTCTTCGGCGATGCCGCCCACGCAATGGTACCTTTCTATGGGGAAGGCATGAACGCCGGCTACGAGGACTGCAAGGTGCTGAACGACCTGCTCGATGAACACGGCGACGACAACTGGGGCACCGTGCTCGCTGCCTACGATAAGCACCGTGTGGCCAACGGGCACGCCATCACCGACCTCAGCCTGCGCAACTTCATCGAGATGCGCGACCTCGTCGCCGACCCGAAGTTCATCCTCCGCAAGAAGATCGAAGGCCACATCCAAGCCAAGCATCCGGATCAGTGGATACCGCTATACAGCCAAGTGAAATTCACCAACATCCCATACGTCGATGCGCTGCGCGAAGGCCAACACCACGATCGCATCATGGAGGAAGTACTGGCCATGCCCGGCATTGAGACCAGGTGGGAGAGTGAGGAAGTGGAGCGGAAGGTTTTGGAGTTGTTGAAGCTAGATTGAGCAAGGGCATGGGCATTAATGGACGGGATGGACGCAGCGCTGCGTCCATCCCGTCCATTAATGTCAATTGTAAGCAGGTGTTGTCGCCAAGGTGAGCTGACCGCCCTTCACAACCCCCCGTTGACACTTCCCGGCTACTTCCCACGTTTCAACACCATGCCTCGTATTTCCTTTGGAACAATGATCCGTGCTCTTACCATTGCCGGTACCCTGTTTTTCGCGGGTTCGCTCTGCGCCCAGTCCGTGTATGGCCGTAAGAAGCCGGAGATCTACCCCACGGATGGCAAAATGCGGCGTGGGGGCTTCTACTTCGCCCCCGGCATCACTTACGCGTTGCCCCGCTTTAAGAACGAGGAAGAAGAGGTCTACAACAATGCCGATACGAGCTATACCGCGCTCTTCGACCCCAACGGGAAGATCGGTCTTTACCTCGAAGCCGGCTGGTTCCATGCCACCAACGACCCCATCATCCTCGACTATTGGGACTTCGGATTGGCCTACAAGCAATTGCGTGGGACCGAAGACTTCACCAGCACGCTCATGGCAGGGGACAGCATCGGCCATTTCGCAGGGGAAGGAGGATTCAACGATAAGCACCTCACCCTGCACGTCAACGCCAATAAGCTCTTCCAGGTACGGGACTACCAGTTCATCCAGTTCAGCCTCGGTGCCAATGTGGACTGGCGCTTCAGTACTGCACACGACTACACGGCCGACTTCACCGCGCTGAATCGCTGGGCCTTCCCCCCGGACCTGGTCGGCCAGGTACATGTCAAGTTGGGCTACGGCTTCAAGCTCACCCAGCGGTTGATGGTGATACCGGCCATTGAAACGCCCATCTTCAGCATCGCGCCAGAGGACGACGGCAACTTCGGTAAGATGCAATGGTTCAGCAGCACCTACCGTCCGTTGATCCTCAGCGTACGCTTCCTCTTCCTGCGCTACCCCAAAGGCTTCGACTGTGTGCCGGTGAAGCACAACCGCTTCGAGAAGAGCAAAGTGGTGAACCCGAGCTACGAACGGTAGTAGGTACACGTTGAACAACAAGTAAGCGCTCGACTTTTTGCCGAGTGCTTTATTTACTAGGGCCTCAGGCCCGCCTTCTTCACCACTGATATGCGCTCAACTCTCACTCTTTTAGCACCCGTATCGTAGTGGAGAGAAGCTTCGACTTATCATTTATTTCCATTAAGTACACACCTGAAGGGAATTGCGAGAAATCAATTTCTTGAGTTAAGACACCCTCTGTCAATTTTCTTCCATCCGTAGAATATATCGTGAATGACATTGCCCCCTGCATATCGAAGTCTTCAATGTGAATAACATTCGTTACCGGGTTGGGATAGAAGGAGATATTGGGTCGCTGTTTCTCTTGGACCTGAACGGTACAGCTTACTTCATTCAGTGTGCTGATGTGGCAGGCTGATGCCGTATATTCATTTATGGTCGTGGATCCATTAATGGAATTCATCGGCATCTGAAGGACGCCAACCTCATCATTCGTGTTCGAAGCTATGTCGTGCCTGAATACGTGACCATCTTCGCTAAATCCATAAACAAGGTTATCCTCACATGAGCGGGTGTAGTTCGACAACCCATAGAAAAGGAACGGCTCGCCGTAAGGTCTTGCCACAGGACATTCCACGGTTGTTAAACTTGTTCCGTTATAGCCTAGAATGTTATTCGACCACCGTCCTTGGTAAATGAGATGCCCTTTGTAATAAGTTAAGTCGCCGGGTGAAGATTCATTCATCAGGACATCCGAGACCTCCGTTAGTGTCGTCAGGTCTATGGTTACCATATGGGCAGTGTTGTACTCCAAGGCAACAATCTGCCTATTGGAATTACAGACCAAGGAATTGTATTGGCCCCAAACAGGATACTCATATACTTCAGTGTACGTGCCATCCTGTACATTCAATTCGATTATTGCATTCGTCAAAGTGCCATAGAGCTTCCCGTCCGAGGCGAGCGCAATGTCCATGATCTGCTGGCCGCTGAGATTAAAGGTATTTAATGGTGTAACGTTCAAGTTGGAATCAACTACTGATATTACATTGGAAAACGTGGTGTTATCATAACTCGTGATATAGAATTCCTGTGTATGGGCTTGAGTGCTGAGAAGCACTAAGAGGAACGCGCCAACGGTTTTCATACGCTAATTGGGTTTGGATGCTTTATGAGCCATTTTTCCAATTGCTTTGATGTAACCACATGCTGAAAGGTTACATGGCTTTGGTACGCAAGATTCCTCTCCCGCATGCACGCGCTCGGGTTTTCCCGAGTGCGGTACCTGACGCACGCGATCGGCTTTTTGCCGAGTGCGTTTGATCATTGGACCTCAGGCCTGCCACCCATCCGTAGTCAAACTCGATCCTTCGATGGGTCAGGAAATTGCCAGCAATGCCGCTATTCAGGACCAAGTGGAAGGACCGTTATCCACCTGCCGGTCTCAGCGAATTCCTTGATCACTTCGTTGCGCTTCGCCAACAGGTTCAGCATGTAGCGCTCCAGGAATAGCGCATCAGCCAACCGGCCCAATGGGCCCCATGGAGCGCAATACGTGAACGTGTCCAGCATCACTGTTCCGCCGTTCACCTCCTCGAAATGGTGCTCGTGCCGGAAGGACCTGAATGCCCCGCTCACCATTTCATCCACGAAGGAATTGGGCCGGTCGTACGCCGTGATCTTTGAGGTAAGCAGCTGGTAAAAGCCGAAATGCTTGGCTCTCCATGTCACCCAATCGTTCAAGCCGATCAGCCCGCTGGTGGTACCAGCGATGGCGATTTCGTGCGTGTGCGCCGTGGACAACTGGTGCAGGTCAACGCTTCGCGAAAGATCGAAGACCAGCGGCCGGCTGGCATCTATTTCGGTGCGGAGGCGGATGATGGGCATGACGCTCGGCAGCTTCACCCTTATTTTATCTGCTCAGCGAAAGCGATGATGTGACCGTCCAAGTCCGCGAAGTAGCAAGCCCTGTCGCCCCAATCCCGGTCCTCAATGGGGCTGATAGACGTTGCCCCGCATTTCAGGGCATTTTCATGCTCAAGCTCGATGTTCTCGACTTGGAAATACAACTCGCATCTCGGGATTCCGTTGCCTTCGTCCGGATGTGGCGTTTTGTCTTTCAAGATCTTGGCAATGCCCTTGTTCGGCATGAGCCCCAACTTGCAGTGGTCGGACAATTTGAATTCGGTCATCCCGGGAACATGCAGGTCCGGGGCTTGCCGAAAGAGAGCCGTGTAGAAAGCCGTACTTGCCTGTTGGTCGCGTACGTAGAGGATGGTTTCGATATGTCGGATCTGCTTCATTCGTACACACGAGCTTGGGCGTTCACCTTAATCTGAGTGTTTGCTTCTCTTGATCAGTTCAAGATAGAGCTGTTCAACCTTATCCCTGGCCCAGGGTGTCTTCCTCAGGAACGTAAGGCTGGACTTGATCGAAGGGTCATTCTTGAAGCAGTTGACGTTGACCTTGGATGCCAAACCGTCCCAACCATGGTACTCAAGCAAGACATCCAGAATCGTAGACAATTTCACCCCGTGCAAAGGGTTATTGGGTTGTTCCTTCTCTGGTGAGGTCATTTTATCCATTGGAGCAGCGCTCAATTTCGGTCAGGTCCGTCGGTACCAGTTAGCTGTATTACCCCCGCACAAAAGGATTCATCCGTTTCTCTTCGCCGATGGTCGTTTCAGGTCCATGGCCGCTGTATACCACCACGTCATCCCCCAAGGGATAAAGTTGTTCACTGATGCTCTTCAGCAGCGTATCCATATTTCCTCCGGGAAGGTCCGTGCGGCCGATGCTGCGGTGGAAGAGCACGTCGCCACCGACGATAAAGCGCCGCGTTGGGTTGAAGAAGGCCACATGACCGGGGGCGTGGCCGGGCACGAAGAGCACGTCGAGGTGTTCTTCGCCGAAAGGGATCACCTGCCCTTCTTCCAGGAAATCCTTCGGAGCGGGCACAGGGTCGCAGGCCACGCCGAACATCGCCCCCGACTGGGTTGCCATTTCCAGGATCGGCAGGTCCTTGCGGTGTACTTCCGGGAGCAGGCCATAACGCTCCTTCACCCATGCACAGCCCATCACATGGTCGATGTGCGCGTGGGTGAGCAGCATGCGAATGGGGCGGACCTTGTTGTCCTCCAGCCATTGTTCCAGCTCCCGTTGCTCGTTCTTGTCCGAGCAGCCGGGGTCTATGATGATACCTTTACCTGCCGTGTGCAGCACATAGGTGTTCTCCTGGAATGGATTGAATGTGAATTTTTGGACGTGCATGCCGACGGAAAAAACGTGAACTTCGCAACTCTTTCCACAAAAGTACCCCGCCCCGCCGTGAACCGCCTGCTCCGCTTCCTGTTCTTTCCGTTCGTGGCACTTTTCGCCGTGGATGGCAGCGCGCAGTTCTATAACGGCAGCCAGCAGGAGTTCGGCAAGAACCGCGTGCAGTACAAGGACTTCCTCTGGCAGAGCTACCGCTTCCCGGAGATAGAGACGTACTTCTACAAGGAAGGACGCGATGTGGCGAAGTATGTCTCCATCAGCGCCATGCGCAACAAGAAACAGCTGGAGAGCTTTTTCGACTATACCATCGACGAACGGGTGCAGTTCGTGGTGTACAACTCACAAAGCGATTTCCGCCAGAGCAATATTGGCATCACGGACGATGAGCAGTACAACATCGGAGGGGTCACCCGGATCGTGGGCACCAAGGTGTTCGTGTACAACGAGGGCGACCGTGCGTTGCTGGACCGGCAGGTGCGTTCCGGCGTAGCGCAGGTGATCCTGGACCAGATGATGTTCGGCGGCAACTGGCGCGAGGTGCTCAAGAACAGCGCAATGATGAACCTGCCACCGTGGTATACCAAGGGTTTGGTGAGCTATGTTTCGGGTCCGTGGAATGCTGAGGGCGAGAGCCGCGTGCGGGATGGAGTGCTGAAGGGGCGGTATGCCAAGTTCAACCGTTTGGAAGGGAGGGATGCGGAGCTGGCGGGTCAGGCGCTGTGGAGCTATGTCGCCGATGTGTACGGTCCGGCGGTGATCCCGAACATCCTGTACATGACGCGTGTGAGCCGCAATCCCGACAGCGGCTTCATGTATGTGCTGGGTGTTTCGTTGAAGACCCTCACCGAGGAATGTTTCAGCCACTACCGTTCACAGTACACCGAATTGGCTCGACAGCGGAAGGACGTGACATTGAACGAGCTGCCGGTGAAAACGCGTAAGGCACGGACCTACTCACAATTCAAGCTCAGTCCGGATGGCCGTTATGCATCCTGGGTAAGCAATGAACTGGGTCAATACAAGGTTTGGCTGTACGACCTCGGAACGAAGAAGGTGAAGAAGATCGCCAAGGGCGAGAAGAAGATCGACCGGATCATCGACACGAGCTACCCGGTGCTGGCCTGGCATCCCACGGGTGGCGCGCTCACCTGGACCACCGAGCGAAAGGGGGCGCTTTTCCTGAACACCTTCACCACGGACGACCGCAAGATCTCGCGCAAGCCGGTGTTCATGCTCGACAAGATCCTGAGCATGAACTACAGTCCTGATGGGCGCAACATGATATTCAGCGGTGTGCGGGAGGGCCGCACGGATCTCTATCTCTACTACGTGATCGGCAACCGGCAGGAGCAGCTCACGGACGATCAGTTCGATGACCTCGATCCGGCCTTTGCCGATGGTGGACGCTCCATCATCTTCAGCAGCGACAGGACGGACGATACGCTGCGGGCCAATACCGAACCGACGTGGATGGAGACCTCCAAGGACATTTTCCGCTACGACCTGGAGAACCGCAGCAATGTGCTCACCCGCCTAAGCAACACGCCCGGCGTGGATGAACGGCAACCCGCGATGTATGATAGCACGAGCTATACATGGCTGAGCAATGCGAATAAGCTGCAGGATCGCTGGGTGGCACGGTATGACAGCGTGGTGAGCGCCGTGGATACGGTCATCCACTATCGGTACTTCACCGTGGCCGAGCGCGTAACGGACAATAAGCGCGGCATCCTCGAACAGGATGTGGTGGCCGCCAGGGGGCGCTTTTCACAGCTGGTCTACTACGATAGCAAGTACCATTTCTACACCGGTACCACCGCCGAACGGGATCATGCTGACAGCCGGGACGAAGGTGCGTTGCCGAACGGGCGGAAGGAGACGGTCCCTGGTTCGGTTACTGACGATATGAGCACGGTGGTGAAGGTGGATGTGCCAGCACCGGCGGACACCGGTGCCAACGTGGTCGACATCCGGAACTACCGATTCAGTGATGAAACTGCTGCACCTGTGCGGATGGACAGCGGGCAGGGAACGGATGAAGTACCTGTGATCGGCCTGCCAGCTGCCCCGCCGGACACCACCCAGATCACCACCTTGCAATTCCCGGATCAACGCAACTACAACGTGAACTTCGCCACGGACGAGGTGCTGACCCAACTGGACAACAGCTATGACTCCGAGTTCTACCAGCCATTGATCGGGCCGGAATCCTTGAATCCCGGCCTGAGCGGTTTGATGCGTATGGGCATCAGCGACCTCTTCGAGGATTACAAGATCGTAGGGGGCTTCCGGCTCGCCTTGGACCTGAACAACAACGCCTACTTGCTCAAATTCTCCAACCTGCGCCGACGCTTGGACAAGGAGATCATCGTTCAGCGCCAGGCAACTCAGGGCTACAGCAACTTGGGCGTGGTAAAGCTGCACACGCATTCCGCCACTTATCGGGTATCCTGGCCGTTCGACGAACTGACCTCCTTACGTGGCTCGGTCTCCTATCGCTTCGATCGTTATGTAACGCAGAGCATCGACCAGTTCTCCTTGGCTGAGCCGAACATCAGCGACCAGACCGCGAGCGCGAAGCTGGAATATGTGTACGATAGCAGCAGGCCGCGTGGGCTCAATCTGTATACCGGCTGGAAAGCGAAGATTTTCGGGGAGTACTACAAGCAACCCGATGGCCCGAAAACGGATATGCAGGTGATCGGCTTCGACATCCGCAACGGGTTGAGCATCCACCGGGAACTCACCTGGGTGAACCGCTTGGCCGGTTCCGCAGCGCTGGGCAGCCGTAAGGTGGTCTTCTTCATGGGCGGAGTGGACAACTGGCTCTTCGCCAAGACCGATAACAGCATCCCGATCGACTTCACACAGAACTATTACTACCAGAGCTTGGCTGTGCCCATGCGCGGTTTCTACTACAACGCGCGCAACGGCAATGCCTTCGCCGTGCTGAACTCCGAGCTGCGCTTGCCGATCTTCCGCTACCTCTTCGATGCGCCCATGCGCAGCGACTTCCTGCAGAACTTCCAGATCGTGGCCTTTGGTGATGCCGGCACGGCATGGACGGGTAACGACCCGTACTCGGAGGATAATTTCTTCAACCGCCAAGTGATCCAACGCAATCCGCTCACCATCACCATCCGCAACCAACGCGAGCCCATCATCTACAGCTATGGCTTCGGCCTGCGTGCCCGGTTGCTCGGCTACTTCATGCGCGGTGATTGGGCTTGGGGTGTGGATGATGGCGTGATCCAGAAGGGGATCTTCCAGTTCTCCCTCAGTTTGGATATTTGACCCATGGCGGAAGCGAAGGCGCGTTCCATAACGCCGGAACGGATCAAAGCACGGATACAGGCAGGCCACATGGACACCGTCGCTGTGCGGCGGCACCTGCATGCACATCCGGAGCTGAGTTTTCAGGAACATGCTACAGCAGCCTACATCGCTGAGCGGTTGGAGGCGATGGGCATCGATGTGCGCAGGAATATCGCCGGTACGGGGGTGATAGGCGTGGTAAATGGAGCAGGACCCGGCAGGGTGGTCTGCCTCCGGGGCGACATCGATGCTTTGCCCATACTGGAAACGAATGAACTGCCTTACCGCTCTACGAATCCGGGTGTGATGCACGCTTGTGGACATGATGCGCACACCGCCATGGTGCTGGCGGCAGGCCGGATCCTGCATGAACTGCGGCAAGAGTGGAACGGCACAGTGTTGTTGCTCTTCCAGCCGGGCGAGGAGAGGATCCCGGGCGGGGCCTACTTGGTACTGAAGGAAGGTGCATTGAAGGATCCTGCACCTCAAGCCATCATCGGCCAACACGTTACCCCCGAGTTGGAGGTGGGGAAGGTGGGCTTCCATGCCGGTCCGTTCATGGCCAGCAGCGATGAACTGTATGTGACCGTGAAGGGGAAGGGAGGGCACGCCGCAATGCCCGAGAAGCTGGTGGACCCGATCATTATCGCAGCGCACTTGTTGATCCAGTTGAAGGATAAGTTCGAGGCCCATCGCAAGGACCGACCCTTGGTGATGGGCTTTGGAAAGGTGATCGCGGATGGGGCCACCAATGTGGTGCCGAACGAAGTGCAGATCGCCGGCACCTTGCGCACGTTCGACGAGGACCTGCGTGAGGAACTCCACACATTACTGCCCCAATGGGCTCAGGAGATCTGTTCGGCATACGGGGGCAGTTGCGAGTTCGAAGTGCGAAAAGGCTATCCCGTGCTGGTGAACGACGAAGCATTGACCTTGCGCATGCGGACAGCAGCTGAGGAATTCCTGGGCAAGGAACACGTAGTGGAAATGCCTCGCCGCATGGGCAGCGAAGACTTCGCCTTTTACACCCAGGTGCTTCCGGGCAGCTTCCACCGTTTGGGCACCGGCAACCCGAAGAAAGGCCCGGCCAAGGGCCTGCACACCCCGGATTTCAATATCGCCGAAGAGGCCATGGCGATCGGTGCTGGAGTACTGGTGTGGGGCGCGTTGGCTGAGCTGGGGGGGTAGTGTTCCGGTGTCGGTTGTCCATTGTCAGGCGTTCTCAGTGCGGTCGCGCAAACGTGGCGGGCTCATCTATGTGCTAGTTGACCAAAAAAAGTGCGGCCACAGCGTAAAAAACGCCGGGCCGCACTTCTGACAACTGTCAACGGACAACTGACAACTAGTTCGCCACTTCGCTCATGAATTTCAGGCGCATCAACCTGAGTTCCTCCTCGCTGTAATCCCCGTCGAATTCCTTGGAGGCCTCCTCGATACTGTCGGTCTCCGCAGTGCGGAAGTAGTCCATGATCTCTTCTTGGGAATCCTCCTCGATCACATCGTCCAAGTGGTAGTTGATATCCAAGCGGGTTCCGCTCATCACGATGGTCTCCATCTCCTCCAGCAAGGCTTCCATGGTGAGGCCCTTCGCTTTCGCGATGGATTCCAAGGAAAGGCGCTTATCGATGTTCTGGATGATATGCACCTTGTTGCTGCTCTTCTTCATCACCGAACGCACCACGGTCTCGTCGGCACGCTCGATCTCGTGTTCCTCCACATAGTCGGCGATCAGATCCACGAAGGGCTTGCCGTACTTCTGAGCCTTGCCGGCACCCACGCCGCTGATGAGCATCAGCTCCTCCAGGGTGAGCGGGTAGCGCACGGTCATCTCCTCCAAGGCAGGGTCCTGGAAGATCACGTACGGAGCCAACTTATGCTTCTTGGCCACCGAGTGGCGCAGGTCCTTGAGCATCTTCATCAGGCGCTCATCGGCGGCACCGCCTCCTTTCCCGTTCAGTACTACATCGTCGTCCGGGGCATCCTCGTCCACCCGTTCCCGTTCCTTGGTGAAGGTGATGGGTACGGGTTTCTTCAGGAATTTCTTCCCTTCCTCGGTGAGGCTGAGGTTGCCGTAGCTCTCAATGTCCTTATGCAGGAAGCCGCCAACGTTGGCCTGACGTATCACGGTCATCCAATGTTGCTCGTTGTGCTCGCTTCCCGAGCCATAGGCCTTCAATTTGTCGCCCTTGTAGTTCTTGATCTCGCTGGTCTCGTTACCCGTGAGCAGGTCGCAGATGAAGCGCGCACGGTGCCGCTCCTTGCTCTCTTTCACAGCGGCAAGCATCAACTTCAGGTCGTCCTTGGCCTCAAAGTATTCCTTCGGATTGTTGCAGTTGTCACAGGCACCGCAATTATCACCTGGTAATTGCTCCCCGAAATAGTGGAGCAGGTACTTGCGTCGGCACATGCCCGTCTCGGCATAACTCACGGTGTCGGCCAGCAGTTGCCTGCCGATCTCCTGTTCGGCCACCGGCTTGCCCTGAAGGAATTTCTCCAGCTTCTCGATGTCCTTGTAACTGTAGAAGGTGATGCACTTGCCCTCACCGCCATCACGTCCGGCACGTCCGGTCTCCTGGTAGTAGCTCTCCAGGCTCTTCGGAATGTCATGGTGGATCACAAAGCGCACATCGGGCTTGTCGATGCCCATGCCGAAAGCGATGGTGGCCACGATCACGTCCACGTCCTCCATGAGGAAACGGTCCTGGTGGCTGGCCCGTTGAGCGGCATCCATGCCGGCGTGGTATGGCAATGCCTTGATGCCGTTCACCACGAGGGTCTCGGCGATCTCCTCCACCTTCTTACGGCTGAGGCAATAGATGATGCCGCTACGGCCACTGTGTTGTTTCACGAAGCGGATGATCTCCCGTGCAACATCCTTCTTTGGCCTTACTTCATAATAGAGGTTGGGCCGGTTGAAGGAGTCCTTGAAGGTATTTGCGCCCGGGATGTCGAGGTTCTTCAGGATGTCCTCCTGCACCTTCTCGGTGGCCGTGGCGGTGAGCGCGATCATGGGCACGCGCTTGATCTCATTGAAGATGGTGCGCAAGCGGCGGTACTCCGGCCGGAAGTCATGGCCCCACTCACTGATACAGTGTGCCTCGTCGATGGCGAAGAAACTGATCTTGATGTCCGTTAGGAACTCCACGTTCTCCTTCTTGGTGAGGGATTCCGGGGCCACGTAGAGCAACTTGGTGATGCCGGCACGTATGTCCTCCTTCACCTTGATCGCTTCGTTGCGGGTAAGGGAACTGTTCAGGAAATGTGCCACCCCGTTCTCGCCGCCGAAACCGCGTAGGAGGTCCACTTGGTTCTTCATCAGGGCGATGAGGGGGCTTACCACGATGGCCGTTCCTTCGCTCATCAGGGCAGGGAGCTGGTAGCATAGGCTCTTGCCACCTCCTGTAGGCATGATCACGAAGGTGTCCTTTCGGTCCAGTACACTTTGTACAATGGCTTCCTGGTCGCCTTTGAAGGTGGTGAAGCCGAAAAATTGTTCGAGGGCTTCCTTGGGAGAAATATCGACGTTGGTCATTGGTGCTTAGGGTGGCGGAGCGGCCACAATGGTTGATTGCTTAAAAGTAGGTTACCCGGACGGATTAACTGCACCAAGTTACTGCGCTCTTGGAAACTTATAACCTTTTGTGGACGGATGGCCGGGATGCCTCGTTGATAACCGGGCCACAGCCGATGAACCGGGCTGGTGCCCGCTTCTATCTTTGGCCCGGCCTTCTTTGGCCCTTAGTGCGTATGACCGAACCAAGGAAGGAGCTCACGTTCCTACAGCATCTCGAGGCATTGCGTTGGACCTTGATCCGGTCCGCAGTTGCTGTGGTGGTGGGCATGGTGGTGGCCTTTATTTACAAGGATATCGTCTTCGATACCATCATTCTTGCTCCGCAACGCGCGGATTTCATCACCTATCGCGTCTTTTGCCAGCTTTCCCTGAAGTTCGGTCTCGATCGTTCCTTTTGCGCGGACAGCACGGGCTTTACGCTGATGAATACGGCAATGAGCGGCCAGTTCATGGTGCATATCATGGTCTCTTTCGTCGTGGGGCTTATCGTGGCGTTCCCTTATATCCTCTGGGAGCTGTGGCGCTTCATCAAGCCCGCATTGGCGAGTACGGAGCAGCGGGCCGTGCGCGGTGTGGTCTTCTTTGCCAGCTTGCTCTTTATGCTCGGGGTGTCCTTCGGCTATTACGTGCTGGCTCCCATGAGCATTCAGTTCCTCGGTACCTACACAGTGAGTGCTTCGGTGCCCAACCTTGTGGACCTCAATAGTTACATCGGGACCATTACCTCGCTCACGCTCTGGACGGGATTGGTCTTCGAGTTGCCCATGGTGGTGTACTTCCTGGCCCGCACCGGTTTGGTAGGCCCCGGTTTCCTGAGGTCATACCGACGCCATGCCTATGTGGGCATCCTCCTGATCGCGGCCATCATCACGCCACCGGATGTGAGCAGCCAGCTGATCATTTCGGTACCGTTGATCGCCCTTTATGAGCTGAGTATCCTGTTGGCAGCACGCATTCAACGCTCCACCGACCGGGCCGCTGGTACCGCCAAAGCCGCCACGCGATGAAGCCCGTTGCTTTCAGCTGGCCATCGCTGTGTGTCGTGCTGTTTGCAGCGATTGGATCGCTCCAGCCAGCTGCGGCGCAGACCACGCGCATTACCGGTACGGTCACCGATGCCACCTCGGGAGAAACCTTGCCCTTTGTCAACGTTAGCTTCATCGATAGCCGCGTCTCCACCAATTCGGACCTGGATGGCAACTATGTGCTGGACTCGTACTACGCCACCGATAGCATACGTGTGGTAAGCATGGGTTATGCCCCGTTCACAGCCAAGGTGAAGCGGGACGTGAGCCAGCGCATCGACATCAAGCTGCAGCCTCAGACCGACCAGTTGGAGGATGTGGTGATCACCTATGCGGGCAACCCCGCCTTTCCCATCCTGCGCCGGTTGGTGGCGAACAAGCCCGTGAACAACCGGGAGAAATTGGAAGCGTACGAATACGAAGCGTACAACAAGATCGAGTTCGACCTGAACAACATCACGGAGGATTTTACGAAGAAGAGGATCTTCAAGGACTTCGCCTTCATCTTCGATCATGTGGACACCACGGGCGGCAAGCCGTTCCTGCCCATCTTCATGACCGAGACGCTCAGCGACGTCTACTATCGGCAGAAGCCGAAAGCCCAGCGCGAATTCATCCATGGCACCAAGGTGAGCGGCCTGGAGAACGCCAGCATCTCCCAGTTCATGGGGGACATGTACCAGAACGTGAACATCTACGATAACTACCTGGTGATCTTCGGGAAGAACTTCATCAGTCCTATCGCCGATGGCGGGAAGGGGTTCTACGACTACCACCTGCTGGACAGCAACTGGGTGGGGCACAACTGGTGCTACAAGATCGCCTTCAAGCCCAAGCGGGTGCAAGAGTTGGCCTTTACCGGCAGCATGTGGGTGAATGACACCAGCTACGCCGTGAAGAGCATCGAGGCCACCATTGCCGAAGGTGCCAACCTGAATTTCGTCCAAGGATTCCAAGTGAAGCAGGAATACAGCGAAGTGCAACCCGAAGTGTGGATGCTTACCAAGGACCAATTGGTCGTGGACCTGAACGTGATCAAGGATACGGGCAAGAAGAATGAGAATCCCGTGCAAGGTTTTTATGGGCGCCGTACCGCAACCTATCGGGACTTCGTGATCAACCAGCCCAAGCCTGAGGAATTCTATAAAGGGGCGGATGCAGTGGTCATGGACATCGATCCACTAAGCCTCGGAGCTGACTATTGGGATCAGCATCGGCACGAGAACCTCACCAAGCAGGAGGTAGCGATCTACCACATGGTGGATACCATGAAGACCATCCCGAAGTTCCGCACTTATGTGGACATTGTTTCCACGGTTGTCACCGGCTATTACACCAAGGGCAAGGTCGATATAGGGCCCTATTTCACCACGTACAGTTTCAACCCGATCGAGGGAAACCGGTTCCGCATCGGCGGCAGGACCAGCACCAACTTCAGCACGCGCACCGAGTTCAACGCATACACCGCGTACGGCACGAAGGACCAGCGCTTCAAGTTCGGGGTTGGCGGCAAGACCTTCGTGAGCAAGACCTCACGCCAGATCGTGGAACTGGGCTACAAGCAAGATGTGGAACAAATGGGGGAAAGCGTGAATGCCTTTCAGCAGGACAACATCCTCAGCAGCCTCTTCCGGACCGCGCCAAACACCAAACTCACCTTGGTGGAAGAGAGCAAGGCCAGTTACATGCGGGAATGGTTCACCGGATTGGACAATACACTGCTTCTTCGCTATCGCACGCTTTATCCCTTGGGGGATCTGGAGTACCTGAAGCCCAGCCCCGATGGTGAACCACCCACGGTGATCAACTCCATACAAACCGCGGAAGTGGCGCTGAACACGCGCTTTGCCTACAAGGAAAAATACATCAGCGGGGATTTTACGCGGGTGAGCCTGGGCACGGTTTATCCCACGTTGGAACTGCATTTGGCCAAGGGCCTGCCCAACTTGGCACAAAGTGAATACGGCTACCAAAAAGTGGTGGCACACGTATATCAGCGGCTACAGCTAGGCGTATTGGGTTGGACCCGCATCAACGCCGAGGCAGGCCGGGTCTGGGGTGATCTGCCCTACCCGTTGCTGATCCTTCACAGTGGCAACGAAACGTTCTATTATGACGATCTGGCGTTCAATACCATGAACTACTTCGAGTTCATCAGTGACCGGTACGCCCAACTCTTCGTGGAGCACCACTTCGAGGGCCTTTTCTTCAACCGTATCCCTTTGCTGCGTCGCATGAAGTGGCGCGAAGTGGTGGCCGGTAAGGCGGTGGTGGGTTCGCTGGACCTGGCAAGGACGGAAAAGGAAATGCTCTTGCTCCCCGGTATGTACTCGCTGGATGGCGGACCATTCGTGGAGGCGAGCGCCGGGATAGAGAACATCCTGAAGATCCTGCGCGTGGACGCGGTATGGCGTTTGCGATACAACGACCACCCGGGTACGAATGCGTTTGCCCTACGTTTGAAGCTCTACATCAATTTCTGAATGATCCTCCGTGCACACAACATCGTGAAACGATACAAGCGCCGCACGGTCGTAGGTGGTGTGAGCGTGCATGTGGAACAAGGCGAGATCGTAGGCCTGCTCGGCCCGAATGGTGCGGGCAAGACCACTAGCTTTTACATGATCGTGGGCCTGGTGAAACCCAACGAGGGCCACGTGTATTTGGACGAGGAGGACATTACGGACCTGCCGATGTACAAGCGGGCGCAGAAAGGGATCGGCTATCTGCCCCAGGAGGCAAGCGTCTTCCGCAAGCTTTCCGTGGAGGACAACATCAAGGCCATTCTCGAGATGACCAAATTGTCCAAGGCTGAGCAGGCCCACAAACTGGAAACCCTGCTTGAGGAGTTCAGCCTTACCCATGTACGCAAGAACATGGGCGATGTGCTCAGCGGCGGCGAACGAAGGCGCACGGAGATCGCACGCAGCTTGGCCACTGAGCCGAAGTTCATCCTGCTCGATGAGCCCTTCGCTGGCGTGGATCCCATCGCCGTTGAGGACATTCAAGGGATCGTGGCGCAACTGAAGAAGCGCAACATCGGTGTGCTCATCACCGACCACAACGTGCAGGAAACACTGAGTATCACGGACCGGGCCTACCTGTTGTTCGAAGGCAAGATCCTGAAACAGGGAACGGCGGAGGAACTTGCTGCCGATGAGCAAGTACGGAAGGTTTATCTCGGTCAGAATTTCGTGCTTCGCCGTGCAGTCCCTCGTGTATGATGATGCAGGCTGAGCCTGTTCTCCACCTTCTGCAACCTCTTCAGCACCGCTAATACCCCATGGTCCCCAGCGAGGAAGCTCTTCTTTTTCTTGAGGCATCAGCAGTGGTGCTCAACATCGGCTTCACGTTGTGCATCGCCTATGAAAAGCGCATGGGTTGGCTTCTCGGCTTTGTTGCTGGCGTGATCGGTGTGGGGCTATATGCCTTGGCCAATACTTGGGCCATGAGCGCACTGAACGGCTACTACGTGGTAATGGCCGTATATGGCTGGTGGAGCTGGGGGAGAAGTGCAGAGGAAGGTCACATCCGGACCCAGCGCTGGCTTTTCCATGCGCTGGTGATCCCGGTCGGCCTTATGCTCAGCTACGGCGTTTCCGTGGCCTTGGTGAAATACCTCGATGGCAGCTTCCCGCTCTTGGACGCCTTTGTCACCGTATTCAGCTTCGTGGCCACGTGGATGATGGCCCGTAAGCTGATCGCCAACTGGCTCTACTTCATCGTGGCGGACAGTGTGGCCATCTACCTCAATTGGCGGATCAGCTACCACGGTTACGCCTTGCTGAATGCGATCTACCTCGTACTCTCCGTTGTCGGCTTTCTCAAGTGGAGCAAGCTCTTGGCGAAGCAAAAGGAAGCTGCCGTCAACGCTTGATGAAGGTTTGCGAGCGGATGCCGTTTTCGCTCACAACCCGGACCGCGTAGCTCCCCGCCGCAAGAGAGGCAATATCCAATGTAGCGGTCGGGCCAACTGCAGTGTGGGTTTGGACCGTGCGACCTTGCACGTCAAATAGCTCGATCCTCGCATTTGCTGAAGCACCATCACCCAGATCGATGGTCAAGTGGTCGGCTGCCGGATTGGGATGAAGCGAAATGGACGCGTCCTCCGTTACGCCATGAATGCTCGTGTTCAGCAGGGCTTCACCAAGGTAGGGTACAGCGTCACCAACATTGAAAGTGAATTCACCACCCGCATACAAGCCGAAAGCATCGGATACGAAAGGGTTGGATGCAAGTGCGTTCACGGGAGCATTGAAGTAGGCCAGGGGTTCAAAATTGTCCGGCGTGCCGAGGAAGCGCGCCAGATGTTGTCCCACCAAAGTGAACTGTTGCATCCCGAAATCACCACCGATGTATACTTGGTCGCCATCGGACAGGAGTGTCCGCACTTCGGCCGATCCAGGCCCAATACTGATATAGTCCGCCAAGTTCGGCATCAAGGGTTCCCAACTTTCAGCTCCCGGACCGATCCTTGCCAGACCGAACAAGGGAGCGATGTTCGCGAACATCCTGCCGCCAGCGTACAGCGTGCCTTGAACATCCAAGAGTGTCAGCACCGGGCCGTTCAGGCCATCGCCGAGTTGTGTCCATCCGTTCGGACCATGGATGGCCACATGTTCCACTGGTAATGCAGGACCTCCGACCACTACGGAATTGAAGTCGCCACCTGCCACCAAACGTCCATCATGGCTACCCAAACAACGTATCGGGGTGTTGAAGTTGCCAGCCATTGGCTGCCAGCCCGAACCTGTATTTCGCTTCACATACTCGTCTGCTCCAGCAAACCCTTGTGTCTCACCGGCAGCATAGAGGGTGTCGTTCAGCACATGCAGCGCGAAGATGATGGGCATCTTACCGTCGAAGACGGTGGAATACTCCCATTGCGAACCATCCCAATGGGCCAGGTCATTGATCCCGTTGATGTTGTAGCCGCCGAGATAGATATCCGTGCCACTTACCGCACCACAGGTGATCGTTCCTTGTACTCCGGGCCCTAAAGGAAGGAAGTCCTGACCTTGGAGGATCGCCACGTTCTGCACGGGTACCCCGCCTGCTTCCGAGAATTCGCCAGCTATCAACACATTCCCGCTCGGCAGGTTCAGCATCACCTTCACCGGCCCATTGGTACCACCGCCCAAAGGCGACCAATTCAACGTAGGTGGATATCCCGGTTGGATCCAAGCGAGCTCATCTTCCGTGAAGCCTTCTTCCACGGCCCACTGTAGCACGTCCGGGCGCTTCATGTCATGCACGTAGGCCAAGTTCATCTCCTCGCTGACGCTTTCCGCCAGATCGCGATGCCCGCTCTCGATCATCAATTGGCCTACGGCACAGGCGGTTCCGTACGGGTCGATGAATACCGGGTTCCGATAGGGCAGCACATGGTTCTGCGGGAATAAACCACGATCAGCGTAGTTATCCAGGTCATTCAGCAAGGTGGCGCGTTCCGATGCTGCCGCTGCGGAAAGCCCTTCAGGCGATGCGGATCGCAGATGCGCGGCCACCAAGTGCAGGTGCTTCGCAATTCGCTCGGCCTCCGTGTTGAAATGCACCGGCGCGTCATCCTGTGCCATGGCGGGCATCATGGTTTGCCATTGGGCGTTCACCTCCTGCATGTGGCGGTACAGCGGAGCCTCGGTCTGCGGGGTCAGTTGTGCCTGTGCCGCAAGTGCGAAGGAGAGCGTAAGAGAAAGGGTGAGGATGTTTTTCATCGTGTTGTGGATTGGCATACTAAGAAGACGCGCGCTACACCTCATGCGCTGCCTGCAAGTTACTTTGCCCTATGCGCAAAGTAGTGGTCACCGGAGCGGAGTGCAGTGGTAAGTCCGATCTCTCCGCAGCATTGGCGGGGCATTACGGTGTTCCATGGGTGCCCGAAATGGCGCGGGAATACTTGAATGAATTAGGCAGCCCGTACCGTGAAGAGGACTTGTTGAGGATCGCTGAACTGCAATTGCGCACCGAAGAGGAGAAGGCCAAGGGCGGTCCTTCAGGCACGGAACTGCTCATCTGTGACACCGACCTGATCACCATCCGCATCTGGGGTGAGGAAAAGTTTGGAAGGAGCGACCCTTGGATCGTCCAACAGACCGAGGAGCGCCCATACGACCTCTGGCTACTATGTCGGCCGGACATCCCGTGGGTATATGATCCGCTGCGTGAGAACCCGCACGACCGCGACCGGTTGTTCGCGGTGTATGAAAAGACGTTGAAAGCGTTGGCGAAGCCGTATGTGATGATTGAAGGCGGGAGGGAAGAGCGACTGAAGCAGGCGATAGCAGCCATAGTCGGGTTGGGACCGACCGAGTAGCTGGCACTCGGCTGCGGCCGAGCGCCAACACCAAGAGAGCCCGGCTGGGCCGGGCGCCAAAAGTTGGCAGGACCGGTGGCTACACCCGGTCCATCAACGTCCATGGTTGTCCAATTACAGCACCCCCTGCCGCAGGTAAAGCCCTATCTTCGCACCGTCGAAACACTGGGGTGCCCGCCTTCGAGCGAGCTGAGATCACACCCAATGAACCTGCGCAGGTAATGCTGCGAAGGGAACTTGCACCGGAACCCCGGAGCACTCCGTGCCAGACAGTAAAACACGGAGTTCGATATGCGGAAGTTAATGGTCATGTGCGCGATGGCGCTTTTGGTGAACGGCTCGTTCGCCCAAGTGAAACTGAAGGGAACGGTGCATGATCCGGAGGGAGCTCCGGTGCCCTTTGCCAGCGTATTGCTCGGAAGCCAAGGGCTGTTGGCACCGACGGACGCGAACGGCACATTCCATGCCGGAGGACTTTTCGAAGGCGATCTGCGCGTGCGTGTCTCGGCCGTTGGTTTCGTTCCGAAGGATACCGTGGTCACCATGCAGGCGGGCGAGAACTTCCTTGCCATCGTGTTGCAACAGGGTGAAGTGGAACTCTCCGCCGCAGAGGTCACCGCATTGCGTGCCGGCGATCGCGCTCCTTTTGCGAAGAGCACGATGAGCGCTGAGGAGATCGCCAAGGTCAACACCGGCGTGGACCTGCCTTACGTGCTGGACATGCAGCCCAGCGTGGTGGTGGGCAGCGATGGCGGTACCGGCATCGGCTACACCAACATGCGCATCCGAGGCAGCGATGCCACGCGCACGAACATCACATTGAACGGCGTGCCGTTCAATGATGCCGAAAGCCAAGGGGCATTTTTGGTGAACCTGCCGGACCTTGCCACCAGCGCGGAAGACATCGAGATCCAACGTGGAGTGGGCACCAGCACCAACGGCCCCGGTGCTTTCGGTGCTAGCGTAAATCTGCGCACTACTTCCGTAAAGAAGGAGCCTTGGGGCTTGGTCGATGTCGGCGGCGGATCGTACAACACCCAACACTATTCCGTAAGTGCGGGCACCGGATTGATCCAAGACCGCTTCAGCCTCGATATGCGCCTCTCCTCCATTACCTCAGATGGCTACATCGATCGCGCCAGCGCCGACCTGAAGAGTTATTTTCTGCAAGGGGCATGGGTGGGAAAGACACGTTCGTTGCGCTTCATCACCTTCCGCGGGATGGAAGAAACCTATCAGGCCTGGGACGGCGTGCCGCGCGAAGTGATCGATACCAACAGGACGTACAATGGCTTCACCTACGACAACCAAGTGGACCACTATGATCAAACGCATTACCAGGTCCTGTTCGACCAGAACATCGGCAGGAACACCGTGTTGAACCTCACGCTGTTCCAAGTGCAAGGGGCCGGTTATTACGAACAATACAAGCCCAACGACAAGTTTTCCACCTATGGCATCGCTTCGCCGGCGGTGATCAATGGGGATACGATCACGCGGACAGACATCATACGCAGGAAATGGTTGGACAACACGCTCACTGGCGTGAATGCCAGCGCGGACATCTCCCTTGGTGCCCACAAGCTCGTGCTTGGCGGCAGCTACAGCGATTACCAAGGCGAGCACTATGGCGACGTGATCTGGGCGCGCTATGCAGGTGCCACCGATATCCGTTACCGCTACTATGACAATGATGCGCACAAGACCGACGGGAATGCCTTCGCAAAACTGACATACGCGCTCAGCGAACGCATCGACCTGTACGGCGATGCCCAAGTGCGGCACGTGGGCTATTCCTTCCTCGGCTTCAATGATGTACTGGACAACATCACACAGAAGGTGGAGTACACCTTCTTCAATCCCAAGGCGGGATTGCTCTGGCGCATGCGCAATGGCGCCAAGGCCTACGCCTCGTTCGCCGTGGCCAACCGCGAACCCAACCGCAACGATCTGGAGGAGACCACACCCACAAGCCGTCCCACCAGCGAGCGACTTCTCGATTACGAGCTGGGCTACGAGCAGCGGGCCGGGCGCTGGAACGCCGGCATCAACGCCTATTTCATGGACTACACCGACCAGCTGGTGCTCACCGGCGAATTGAATGATGTGGGTGCGGCATTGCGGACGAATGTGCCACAGAGCTACCGGGCAGGGGTGGAGCTGATGTTCGCCGCACAGATCGCGAAGCCGCTGTCATGGAAGGCGAACGCCACCTTCAGCATGAACAAGGTGCGCAACTACACCGAATATGTGGACGATTGGGATAACGGCGGCCAGATCGCAGTCAACTATTCGTCCAGCGACCTCGCGTTCTCTCCCAACGCCATTGCAGCAAGCACCTTCAGCCTCCGTGTTTGGGACAAACCGAAGAAGGGAAGCGCCGATCTAAGCTTTGTCACCAAATACGTGGGCCAACAGTATTTGGACAACACGGCCAGCAGCGAGCGCATGCTCGATGCGTACGTGGTGAACGATCTGCGCGCCAACGTAACGCTGCTCAATTTGAAAGGCACGAAGAGCGTCGACTTCAACCTGACAATGCGCAACATCTTCAGCGAGCTGTACGAGAGCAACGGCTGGGTATACAGCTACATCAGCGAAGACCGAAGGCAGGAGCAGGTGGGGCTTTTTCCGCAAGCGCCGATCAATGTGCTGGGCGGGGTTAGTGTGAGGTTTTGAGAGGAGATGGCACCATTCTCTATCTTTGAGGTCAAAGCCGAGAAGATGAGTTCCGATGCCATGAAACTTGAGTTGATCCAATGGTTGTCCCAATTGGAGGACAAGGGATTGCTGACTTCGCTATTTCAGATCAAGAAGATCAACGAGAGCGCGGATTGGTATGACGAATTAACCGAGGACCAGCGGGCTGCCATTGCTGAGGGCGAGGCGGACCTGAAAGCAGGTTGTGTCATTAGCTCCGAGGATCTTTGGAAGAAGTATGGGCGCGCTGCGAAGGGTTGAGGGGACTGCGCGTTGAGGGTAAGAGCAGCCCCATTCTAATTCCCTCGAATTCGAGGGAATTAGAATGGAGACCGGGCAGAGGATCGAAAAGCGTCCACAACCTGATTTCAATTATGGCGGATCCGCCACAATTAAAATTCAGGAACATGTACATTGTCATTCAAATTCCGTTCGCGATGCTACGATCCATACTCCTTGCCGCGATCCCATTTCTCACAGCATCGGTCTTCGCTCTTCAGGTGCAGCTCACGGTGGTCAATTCCACCTGCGGGAATAGCACCGGGTCCATTACGGCCTCCATCAGTGGCGGGTCAGGGGCATACACTTTCCTTTGGGCACCGGCCCCGCCCACGGGCCAAGGAGTGAATGTGATCTCCGGATTATCTGCAGGCACATGGAGTGTAACGGTTACCGATAGCAATGGCGACAGCGGCACCGCCACGGCCACTATCATCGACCTGCCCAACTTGGATGTTCCCAATGCCATTTTGGGAAGTTCGTTCATGGCCGCTTGCGCCGGGCAATGCACCGGTCAATTGTACCTGAATGAAAATCTTTTGGGTGGCGAAGGGCCTTACTCAATAACCACCACGCCTCCCATGCCCTTGAACGGCATTTGTGGTGATGCCCCGTTCAACCTTCAAGTGACCGATGCGCTTGGCTGCAGCGGCATGGGCACTACAGTGATCCCGGAGAACCATCCCGTGGCCATGCTCGGTTCCTTGGTGGAAGGCCCCTGCGGCGGTGCACCGACGAGCATCACGTTCTACTTCGACGGGCCGTTCCCGACCGGAGGTATGTGGGCTGGGCCGGGAGGTTCCGTCTCGCCACCCATGGGTGCCGCCGTTGGGCATACCTTGGTTGTCACGGCACCGCCCGGGCCTCCTGGTGTGTACGTCTATATCATCCCCGGCATTTCGCCTTGCCTGTCGGTGAACTATTTGTTCTTGATCCCTGCCACCGTCACGGATTGCGCGTCCGTGGAAGGCGATCTCTTCGTGGATGTGAACAGCAATTGCACGTACGACGCTACGGACTTCCTCCTTCCGAACAAGGTCGTCACCTTGCAACCCGGTGGGCAGGTGGCACTGACCGATGCTTTTGGCCACTATCGTTTCCAAGTGCCCTACGGTACGTATGACCTTTCCTTCACCGATCCGGTCTATGGGCAGAATTGTGCCGTTGCCAGCCCGGTGAACTTCACCCTCGATGCGGGCACGCCTTCCACCACCATCGATCTGGCCCTCAGCAGCGGCGCTCCGGATGTCTCGATCAGTTGTGCCATCGGACAGGCTGTTCCGGGCTTTAAGCAATCCCACTGGTTGACGGTGACGAACAATAGCGCCATCCCGAGCGGGCCGCTCACCGTGACGTTGGACCATGACCCGGCGCTCACCTATACACCGGTCTGGTACTGTAGTGGGGGCGGACCTTTCTGGAACACCACCGCTTATTGGGGTTATCCGGACACGTCCGTTCCGGGGCAGGTACAATGGGAACTCCCGGGCGGATTGGAGCCGGGTGCTCAGGCATTCCTGCGTGTGGAGCTGCTCCTTCCTCCTGATGTCAATTTGATCGGGACTACACTGAGTGCCACAGCAACTGTGATCACCCCGCTCAACGATATCGATCTCAGCAACAATGTGTGCAGCCACAGTGAAGTGGTGGTCGGCTCCTTCGACCCGAACGACAAGCAGGCACGCACCACCTCGGGTAGCGATGTGAGCTGGATCCCGGGGCAGGACAGCACCATCACGTACACGCTTCGTTTCCAAAACACGGGCACGGCACCTGCACAAACCGTTGTGGTCTCGGATACACTTCCGGGCCTGCTGGACCTTTCCACACTGCGTATTCTCGGAGCAAGCCATGCGTATGCCGTATCGCTGGACAGTGCGCGCGTACTGCGGTTCACCTACGATCACATCATGCTTCCGGACAGTGGGAGCAATGAACTGGCCAGCCATGGTTTCGCACAATTCCGGATCAACCCGGTCCCGGATATTGCGGTGGCGAGCACCATCGATAATGCTGCGGACATCTTCTTCGACTTCAATCCACCGGTGCGTACCAACACGAGTTCGCTTACCGTGGAAGGCACCACTGCAGTCCTCGGAACTGATGCGAAGCTCCTGTCCATCTATCCGAATCCTGCGGGGGATGTGTTGATGTTCCGCACGGTCGATCCCGGTAATTACAGCGCCTACGTGGTGGCCATGGATGGTCGAGTTGTGCTGAAGTCCCCGAATGTTGTCGATCGGGTGCGCGTGCAAGGGTTGGCACCGGGTGTCTATGTCCTGCGTCTCGTACGCAAGACGGGCCATGAGCTGCGATCGAGCTTCGTCAAGGATTGAGAGTGGACTTGTCCGGTCCAGGTTGGACACATTGGCAGATCGTCCATGCTGCACGATGTTTGCTCATGCGGTTGCCACATGATCCCCTTCTCCATCCTCGACCTCGCACCGATCGCCCAAGGTGGCTCGGCATCACAAGCATTCCGCAACTCCGTTGAACTGGCGCAGGAAGCAGAGAAACTAGGCTACCATCGCATTTGGCTGGCGGAGCATCACGGCATGGCGGGCATCGCCAGCGCGGCGACGTCAGTGGTGATCGGCCATGTGGCCGGTGCCACCAAGACCATCCGTGTAGGCGCCGGCGGCGTGATGCTGCCGAACCACGCACCGCTGGTGATCGCGGAGCAGTTCGGGACTTTGAATGCGATGTATCCGGGGCGGATCGACCTCGGATTGGGGCGCGCTCCGGGCACCGATCAGCTCACCGCTCGTGCGCTACGCCGCGACCTGAATGCCAGTGCGGAGCAATTCCCGCAGGACGTGCAAGAGCTGCAATTCTATTTCCAACCTGCTGAGCCGGGCCAGAAGATCAAAGCCATCCCCGGGGAGGGGCAGGATGTGCCGATCTGGCTGCTCGGGTCCAGCCTCTTTAGCGCGCAGCTGGCGGCCATGCTCGGGCTTCCGTTCGCCTTCGCCTCCCACTTCGCTCCGGAACTGATGGAGCAGGCCGTAGCACTCTACCGCGAACGCTTCACGCCCAGTCCCCAGCTGAAGAAGCCATACGCCATGCTCACAGTGAACGTTTTCGCCGCGGACAGCGATGCGGAGGCCAAGCGCCTCTTCACCTCCATGCAGATCGCCTTTGTGAACATGCTGCGCGACCAGCGGGGTCTGGTGCAACCTCCCATCGAGAACATCGACGACTATTGGAATCCGCAGGAAAAGGCGTGGGCAACCGAGAAACTATCGCGCTCCTTCGTGGGCAACGGTGCAACAGTGGAGGAGGGGCTGCGGAAGTTCATCAATGAGCATCAACCGGATGAACTGATGGTCTCCGGGCATTTTTTCGACCCAGTGGCGCGGCTGCGTTCGCTGCGGATCACGGCCGAGGTGCGGGCGCGGTTGCATGCGGCCGGTTCCATCGTGGATGTCAGGCATTGATGATCTATCTTGCTCGAACAAATTCGGCACTGATGTTGGCGAACATCATCGCGCTTGGCACGTTCCATGATAGAATACCTCTTCACCACCTCCTTACTACATGAAAACACGTGATGCCATTGTTCTGGGCCTGATCGCCATAGTAGCGGTCGCTGCATGTGGGCTTCTGCTGAATGCCCGCAATGAAGAGCATTTTTCCGCTGACGTCCCTTGGATGGGAGAAGAGGATAGCGATGATCCCTTTGCGGAAATGATCGAAGAAGGGGCGGGGCTGATCGGACAAATGAAGGCCGAGGCCGCGGAACTGGCCCGGAGGAAGGGCACGGCAGCTCCCCGATAGACCGGCCGGAATAGGAGAACATTCGTGGTTTGGTGAACCGGTGAACGTGTTCTGCCGAACGCCTCAGGATCGTTCAAGCATGGACCGCTTCGCTCATTGCAAAGATGTACTCCGGATCCTGCTCGAAGGCCGTTCCCACCACCAGCACATCCGCACCGGCCTCACACAGGCTCCTTGCCGTGGCCACATCACGAATGCCACCGCCGATAATGATCGGCAGGTCCACGCTTTTACGCACCGCAGCTATCATTTCGGAGGAAACCGTGCGTTCGGCACCACTGCCCGTATCCATGTAGATGGTGCGCAGGCCCAGCAATTCACCGGCGATGGCGGTGGCAGCGGCGATGCCCGGTTTGTCGTGGGGGATCGGCACGGTTTGGCTCACATAGCTGACAGTGGTAGGCTTACCACCGTCCACCAGCATATAACCGGTAGGTATGGCTTCGATGCCCATGGCCCGAATAGTGGGCGCGGCCGTAACATGGTGGCCGATCAACAGCTCCGGATTACGGCCGCTGATGAGGCTGAGGAAGAGCACCGCATCGGCATGCGCGCTTAGCTGCGCCGGGCTACCGGGGAAAAGCACCACCGGCCGGTCACTCCACTGTTGCACCAGCTCCACACAGCGGTTGAAGGCGGTGGAGGTAAGCAGGCTGCCACCCAAGAAGATCAGGTCGGCCTTGGCCATGCACGCGTTCTGCACGGTGCGTTCCAAGAGATCCTGATCTGCACCGAAGTCGGGATCGATGAGCACGGCGAGCATCTTACGCCCACTAGCCCGTGCCGCTACGATCAGGTCGATCACACTACCCATGCCGCGAACTTAATGCATAGTAGTGCCTTGGTTGTCAGCATGCCCCGGACTTGGCCCGATGCATATCGGGCGGGGTTGTCCCCTTCGACGTTGCTCAGGGCAAGCGTTGTCAGGCGTTGCTTCGGTGCTCTTAGTGTTCGCCGGAAGTCATGCTATTGACCGGTCCTTCGAAACCCGGATCCGCATTCATCATAACCATCAGCGTCATCAGTGTTCCATTAAGCCCTCCATGGAGTCCCTGCATTCACCGGGATCAGCGGGAGACATTCAATTGTCCGATCATCTGGTTTTCTGATCATCTCAGCTTCTGATCACAATTGGTACCTTTGCACTCCTTTTGAAAACACGGAACATGCCACAGACACAGGAACAGCTTAAGTACAAAGTGAAGGACATCGCGCTCGCCGATTGGGGCCGCAAGGAGATCGAACTGGCCGAGGCCGAAATGCCCGGCTTGATGGCACTTCGCACCCAGTACAAGGGCAAGAACCCACTGAAAGGCGCCCGTATCGCAGGCTGCCTGCACATGACCATCCAGACCGCCGTGTTGATCGAGACCCTTGTGGACCTCGGTGCGCAGGTGAGCTGGAGCAGCTGCAACATCTTCAGCACACAGGACCACGCCGCTGCTGCCATTGCAAAAGCAGGTATTCCCGTGTTCGCATGGAAGGGGCTCACCGAAGAGGAATTCGACTGGTGCATCGAGCAGACGCTCCATGCCTTCCCGGGTGGCGAGCCATTGAACATGATCCTGGACGATGGTGGTGACCTCACCAACATGGTCTTCGATAAGTTCCCGGAGCTGGCGAAAGGCATCAAGGGCCTCAGCGAAGAGACCACCACCGGTGTTCACCGCTTGAAGGAGCGCGAGAAGAACGGTACGCTCGTGATGCCGGCGATCAACGTGAACGACAGCGTGACCAAGAGCAAGTTCGACAACAAGTACGGTTGCAAGGAAAGCGCCGTGGATGCCATCCGTCGCGCAACCGACGTGATGATGGCCGGTAAAGTGGCCGTGGTCGCTGGCTACGGCGATGTGGGCAAAGGCACCGCCGCTTCCCTGCAAGGTGCTGGTGCACGTGTGATCGTTACCGAGATCGACCCCATCTGCGCACTGCAGGCAGCCATGGACGGCTTCGAGGTGAAGAGAATGGCCGATGTGGTTCCCCGCGCGGACATCATCATCACCACCACGGGCAACCGGGACATCATCCGTGGCGAGCACTTCGAGGCGATGAATGACAAGACCATCGTGTGCAACATTGGCCACTTCGACAACGAGATCGACATGGCCTGGTTGAACAAGAACCATGGTAAGAGCAAGGTGGAGATCAAGCCCCAAGTGGACAAGTACACCATCAACGGCAAGGACATCATCCTTCTTGCTGAAGGCCGCTTAGTGAATCTCGGTTGCGCCACCGGCCACCCCAGCTTCGTGATGAGCAACAGCTTCACCAACCAGACCCTTGCCCAATTGGAGTTGTGGAACAATAGCGGGAATTACGAGAACAAGGTGTACGTGCTGCCTAAGCATCTCGACGAAATGGTGGCCCGCTTGCACCTTGAAAAGATCGGAGTGGAACTGGAGGAGCTTACCGAGGTACAAGCCAAGTACATTGGCGTTCCCAAGGAAGGGCCTTATAAGAGCGACGAGTACCGTTACTAATAGTTGTCGGTTCTTGGTTGTCAGTTGTCAGGAGTGCGGCCCGGCGTTTTGTGCGCTGTGGCCGCACTTTCTTTTTGCTCAACTGTCCGTCCGCGCTTGACTTCCTTGAGCAGATCGAAGGGCAGCCCGAGGCGTATGAGGTGCGCACCTGTGTTGCCCGGAACGCGTCAAAGGGTGGGGCAATGGAACTACGCTCTGATCATCTCCACAACTGAACAAACGGCTATGCAGCTGCGGAAGCAACGCCCTATGCCGTCGCCGCCTTTGAGAGCGCCTGACAACTGACAGCTGACAACGGACAACTACGTCAACCGACAACTGGATCAATTGAAAATACGCAATATCGTCCCGTTGAACGTGGTATTGTACTGCTTCAGGCCGAGGGCGGCAGGCCCTTGGGATACGCTCCCGTCCAACAACAGGAATGCACTGTGGCAGCACGTTGTATCGCGCGCCATTACCTGGCTGTCATCCACGGTCACCCGGCAGATGTTCTCCGCTTGGTAGGTGCAATGCCGGTCCAGCGCGGTGAATGCATCCTGGCTTCTGCGGTACACGATCAGTCCTTCGGAGCCGCCGGTAACGTAGGCCCAGCCGCCAGGGACCAAAAGGGCATTGTACTCCGGGAAGTTCAAGTTGATCTCGATCTGCACCGGTACAACAGGTACGGGTACATCGCGATCCTTCTTACAGCCCGTGGCCAGGAACACAGTGGCAGCGCCGATCAATACGGGAAGAAGTGCTTTCATCAACAAGGGATCGTGCGCAGGTAACGCAGGTCCGCAAAGTTAGGTATGCCTGCCCGGCACGAAATTGGCAGCCGATTCCAGCATGACACGTCGGCTCCTTCAGCTTATCACCGCATTGCTCCTGACCATTGCCGTTTTACCCGCGGTGCATGCGCAGGAAGGCATCAGCAAGGAGAAGCAGGAGAAGAACCTGCGGAAGAAGGAGAAGAATGATGTGAAGGAGGTAAGGAAGGAGGAGAAGCGGATCGCCAAGAAGCACTTGGAAAACCAGGACAAGGCCACCCGCAAGCGGATGAAACGGCACAAGCGCCGCGCCGATAAACATGGCAAGGGCCGGCACCGCGATTCCTTTCTACATCGGCTTTTCGGCAGCAAACACTAGGTGTTGGACATGTATATCGGGCGCATGATCTGGTAGGTGGTGGCGACCGGAATCGGGTGTTCGTGGGCATACCTTGCTACCGCATCAACGGTAACAGGGAAGCACCCATGACCTCCGGTAAAATACATCAGCTAAAAATCGCCCAAGGCGATTTCCCGCGCCCTGTAAGGGATTCCGGAGGGTTGTGCATTCGGGGACTTTTCTATCTTTACGCCCCCTCGTTGCCTATCATACAAGAACGTAACAACCAACCGTTGATGCTGAGAAGACTATGCTCGGCCGCTGTCATCGTCATTTGCAGTGCGCTCAGCCTGAACGCCCAAGTGGGTTCAGGCACCCTCCAAGGCACCGTCAAGGACAAGAGTTCGGCGGAACCCCTTCCATTCGTATCCATTGTAATCGAGAACCGGGGAGCCAGAGTGGCAGGAGGCCAGTCGGATTTCGACGGGAATTACAAGATCAGTCCCATTGATCCGGGTACGTACGACGTAACGGTCAGTTACGTGGGTTATCAGCCCACCAAGATCACGGGTGTGGTGGTGAACAGCAACAAGATCACCTTCCAGAATTTCGAGCTGAACAGCGGGCTCGAACTTGGCGACGTGGAGGTGATCCGTTATAAGGTACCCCTGATCGATAAGGACGGCGGTGCATCCGGTAGCACGGTCACCAGGGACCAGATCGCGAAGATGCCCACGCGCTCAGCCACCTCCATCGCGACCACGGTGGCAGGTGCGAGTACCGCCGGAACGGGCGGTGGTATCAGCATCCGCGGATCACGCTCGGAGAACACCTACTACTATATTGACGGAGTAAAAGTGCCCGCAGGTGCAGGTATCGGCTTGCCGAAGAGCGCGATCGAGGAAGTACAGGTGATCACCGGTGGTGTGCCCGCGAGCTATGGTGACGTTACCGGCGGCCTGGTGAACATCACCACCCGTGGGCCAAGTCGGAGCTTCTTTGGAGGGGTGGAATACCTTACTTCCGGATTCAAGACCGGACCGGACATCACGGATGTGCATGGTTTGGATAAATACGCCTTCAACCAGGTGGAGGCCAGCCTTTCAGGTCCCTTGTTCTTCAAGAAGGATAGCTTGGGTAATAAGGACAAGCCGCTCATCGGTTTCTTCTTCAGCGGCCAGGCCACGGATGTAGTGGACAACAGCCCGCTCTGGGGAGGCGACCTCCGGGTGAAGCCCGAAGTACGTGACCAATTGTTGAGCAATCCCTACCGCGTGCTGAACGTGGCCGGTACCCAAGTGGTCCGCTACAACTCGGATTACCTGCGTGGTGAGGATGTGGAGCAGATCGACACGCGCCAGAACGCGCGTAGCCGCAGTGCCTTGGCCTCCGGCAAGATCGATATTGCCACCACGCCGACCATCAACCTCTCGGTGGGTGGTTCCATGGACCTGAGCAATACCCAAAGCTTTAACCGGAATAACTCGCTGCTGAACGCGGAGAACAATACGGAGTTCAATAACACCACGTGGCGCACCTTCCTCCGCTTTACACAGCGCTTCAACTCGCGCGAGGAATCCATGGATGATCACGAGAAAGGAGGGATCAAGAACGCGTACTACAGCATTCAGCTGGACTATTCACGATACAACCAGAACAGCGAGAGCCAAGATCACGGGGACAACCTCTTCGACTACGGCTATTTGGGCAAATACACCACCGATCGGATTCGGACCTATAACGAGTTGAGCGGTAAGCAGACGGGCTTCATGGATACCCAGGTCCATTTCACACCTTCCGACCTGAACCCGGATGCGGCGGCCTTCCCGGAACAGTATTTCGGGTTATTCCCCGAAAATTCGGAGTTCTACCAGAACTTCCTGAACATACAGCAGAACGGAGGCTTATTGAACGGTGAAGTACCGGGCAGTGTATATAGCTTGTGGAACAACGTGGGTGGTTTGAGCAACCGCTATTCCAAGTATCAAAGCGATCAGGCGCGGGTGTCCGCAACGGGTTCCGCCGACATCGGAAAGCATAGCTTGAGCATCGGTGTGGAGTATGAACAGTTGACCCAGCGATCCTACTTAATAGCTCCGGTGGGACTATGGACACGCGCACGCGCCCTTACCAACTTCCACCTGCGTGAATTGAATTTGAACGACTCCACCATTGTACAAGGCCCAAATGGTGTGATCTATACCAACTACAGCAGGCTGGTGGGTGATGACCAGACCGTGTTCGATTACAACCTGCGTGCGGCACTGGGATTGGACCCACGAGGAACGGACTTCATTGATGTGGATGCCTTGGATCCGTCCGTGTTCTCCTTGGACATGTTCTCCCCGGATGAATTGATCCAGGATGGTATCGGTGTTTCCAGCAGTACCCGGAATGGTCTGATCAACAGCTATTACGGATATGACTATACCGGCAAGAAGTTGACCAGCCGCCCCACCTTCTCGGACTTCTTCAACGATTACAAGCTGATCGGCAACGATACATCCTATACCCGGCTCCAAGCGCCCTTCCAGCCGATCTACGTGGCCGGCTATGTCATGGATAAATTCGCCTTCGACGACATCATTTTCAACGTGGGTCTTCGTGTGGACCGCTACGATGCCAACCAGAACGTGCTGAAGGACCCCTATCTCTGGCGTCCGGCCTACAAGGCAGGTGACTCACAGGTACAGGCCCTGTATGGCGGGAACACATCCCGGCCGGGTAACATCGGCGACGATTATGTCGTGTACGTGAACAACAGCGCTGAACCCACTGCGATCGTGGGCTACCGGAACGGGGACGATTGGTACAACGCACAAGGTGAGGTGGTCGTGGACCCATCCGTGCTGCGCCAATCGGAAGGTATCCAACCTTATTTGGTGGACTACCAGAATGACCCCAGCGGCAGCTTGGTCGGTTCCAAGTTGCGCCAAGAGGCCTTCGAGGTGTATACGCCAACAGTGAACGTGATGCCCCGTATCGCCTTCTCATTCCCCATCAGTGACGAGGCCGTGTTCTTTGCCCACTACGACATCCTTACCCAGCGTCCTACGGGCTTCAGCCGGTTGGATCTCTTGGGCTATGCCTACATTGAGAATACAGGTGACATACTGAACAACCCGAACCTGAAGCCGACGAAGACCATTGACTACGAGTTGGGTTTCCAGCAGGTCTTGAGCAAGTCCTCCTCCCTCAAGCTTTCGGCCTACTACAGGGAATTGCGCGACCAGATCCAGGTGCGCAACGTGGCCGAGGCATGGCCCACCACCTATCGTACCTATGACAACGTGGACTTCGGTAACGTGGTCGGCTTTACCACCACCTACGATCTGCGCCGCACCAAGAATGTTTGGCTGCGTGGAAGCTACACTTTGCAATTCGCCAAGGGCACCGGCTCCGACCCGAACACGACCCTGTCCTTGATCAATGCGAACCAGCCGAACCTGCGTACCATCTTCCCGCTGAGCTTCGATCAGCGCCACCGCTTCCAGGTCACGGTGGACTTCCGCTACGGCGAGGGCAGCGATTACAACGGTCCGATGCTCTTCGGAAAGAAGATCTTCCAGCGCACGGGTATCAACGTCGTGGCCGATCTGGGAAGCGGAACTCCGTACAGCCGTTCCTCCCGCGTGTACAACGAAGGAGAGGGGTCTGGCACCTATCAATTGGACGGAACCCTCAACGGGGCGAACCTGCCTTGGCAGTTCAACACCGATCTGGTGATCGACCGCGATATTCCTTTGACCTTCGGCAAGGACAAAGGCGACAAGGCCAAGCGCACCAACTTGAACGTCTACCTACTGGTCAGCAATGTGCTCAACACGGAGGTGATCACGGATGTATACCGTGCTACAGGTGCTGCTGATGATGATGGCTTCCTGGCCTCCGCCCAATACGCCACCTACATCGCCTCCAAGAACGACCCTCAGAGCTACCGTGACCTGTACGCGCTGAAAGTGAACTCACCTTACAACTACGGTGCGCCCCGCACGATCCGTTTGGGCGCGCGCTTCGATTTCTGATCCATACTGAAAGGCCGATACCATGAACACTAATCGCCCCATCACACTGACGCTGGCCCTGCTGGCTGCCACGGTGCTTTCCGCACGCGAGGTTCCAGGGGCCGGGCAACGCTCCGGGAACGCTACGGGCGGCCGGGCTGCTGCCTGCGCGCCCGCCACGGCCAGTAACGAACTGGATCTCAATAATGTACGTGCACGTATTGAGAACGGAGGTACCCTCTGGGAAGATCGCACCAAGGGTGCTCCCGCTTATGAGGTGCCAAAGACCGACAACAGGACCGGCCCTAATGCACTTTTTGCCGGTGCATTGTGGATGGGTGGTCTATCACCGGACAACGTGCTGAAGCTGGCGGCCGTACGCTTCCGCCAAGTAGGTAACGATTATTGGCCGGGACCATTGACCGCTTACGATACGATCAACAACACGGGGGATGCCTCCGTGGATGGTACCGTGTGCACGGAGTACGACGATACATGGAAGACCATGCGCTTGGATGCCCAGCGCCAAGATGCCTATTTCCGCTGCTTGGCCGATCCCTTGTGTGATGAGAGCATTGACTTCCTCGGCTACACCGTACCGGGGTATTTCTTTGAATGGCCCGCACATGGTGATGTCTCCAAAGGGCAGGATTACAACTTGGCACCCTACCATGATACCAATGAGAATGGGGAATATGATCCCGAGAACGGTGACTATCCCGGCTACGATCTGGCCGGAGTGATCGATTGCAAGGCCAAGCGCCGCGAGGATGCCATCCCTCTCTTTGGTGACCAGAATATCTGGTGGATATTCAATGACAAGGGCAATACCCACACCGAATCCGGTGGGCAGCCCATCGGCATGGAGATCCGTGCACAGGCTTTCGCCTTCAGTACCAATGATGAGGTCAACAACATGACCTTTTATAACTATGTGTTGATCAACCAAGGCAGCCAGACATTGACCCAGACCTACTTCGGGCAATGGGTGGACGTGGATCTGGGTGGTGCGAATGACGACTATGTAGGTTGTGACGTGGAGCGAGGCCTCGGATACGGGTACAACGGCGATGCCGTGGACGAGGATGCCAATGGCCATCCCGGTTATGGAGGTCCCAATCCGCCGCCCCCCGCAGTGGGTGTGGACTTCTTTGAAGGACCATACCAGGACTACGATGGATTGGACAACCCCTTGACCACGGATTGCCAAGTGGCACGGGACAACAACGGCATTCCCTATGCTGGTATCGGTATCGGGTATGGAGACAGTGTTCCGGACAACGAGCGCTACGGTATGCGTGCCTTTGTGTACCACAATAACACTTCTGGGGCCATCGGAGATCCGGATAATGCGGGGCAGTACTACAACTACCTGAAGGGCATCTGGGGCGATAACACGCCGATGACCTATGGTGGTAACGGGTACAACACCAGCGGCGGAGGCACCCGGGCCTACTACATGTTCCCCGGTACTTCGGACCCCTTGGGATGGGGTACGGACTGTGTACCTCAACCTGCTTGGGATGAGGTGACGGCAGGTAATGCCCCGGAGGACCGTCGCTTTATCCAAAGTGCTGGCCCCTTCACCTTGGAACCGGGAGCCTACAACAACATTACTGTAGGTGTGGTCTGGGCCCGTGCTTCCAGCGGGGATGTGCAGGCCAGTGTGAACCTGATGCGCAGGGCCGATGACAAGGCACAATCCCTCTTCGACAACTGTTTCCGCATCCTCAACGGTCCGGACGCCCCTGAAATGACGATCCAGGAACTGGACCGTGAACTGATCCTGTACATCACGAACCCTCTCGGTAGCAATAACTACAACGAGAACTATGTCGAGCTCGATGCCACCATCCCTCCCACCAGCGAGGTGACCACTTATGAAGTGGATTCACTCTACGATGATGATGGGAACTTCGTAGGCGTCTATGAGGTTCCAACAGGGACCACCACCGAGAACAACGACAGGTACTACCGCTTCCAAGGCTATCAGATCTACCAAGTGAAGGATGCCACGGTTTCACCCGATGAAGTGCGCAATACGGACAAGGCCCGATTGGTGGCCCAAGTGGATATACAGGATGGCATTGCCCAGTTGATCAATTGGGTGCCGAATGCGGAGATCAATATGCCTGTCCCCGAGGAGCGGGTGTACGGCACCGATACAGGCATCGTGCATTCCTTCCGGATCCTGGAGGACAAGTTCTCCACGGGCGATCCCCGCTTGACGAACTTCAAGACCTATCACTACATGGCCTTGGCGTACGGTTACAACCGCTATAAGCCATATGATCCGGCTACACTCACAGGACAACCGTATCCGTATCTCGCGGGACGTAAATCGCCCACCGGTTCCATCCGTTCCTATTCGGGCATTCCGCACAAGCCCAGTGTGGAGAATGGCGGCACCGTATTGAATGCACAGTATGGTGATGGTTTCCCGATCACACGCATCGAAGGCCAAGGCAACGGCGGTAACGCTATTGCCATTGACCAGAGTAGCCTGGATGGCATCATGTCCTCACCCATCCATCGCGTGGACCAGATCAAGTACAAGAAGGGCATGGGGCCGGTGAACATCAAGGTGGTGGACCCCTTGAAAGTACCTGCGGGTGACTTTGAGGTGTGGATCTTGGATACCACGGATATCCCGTCGCCAACAGCAGCGATCACTTACAAGCGCTTGCAGGATGCAAGCTGGATGATCGTCCGCCTTTCCTCTTCACCGACGAACGAGGATACCATCCGTTCCACCCGAACGATCCAATTGCCCAATGAGCACTTGATCCCGCAATGGGGCCTGTCGGTCTCGATCACCCAGACCTTGTACAGCGGCGTTGCGGATAAATACACCAAATTCCTCGGTAGCTCCAAGGAGGCTACAGGGCTGGATTGGTATGCCGGTATCCCTGACATGGAGGGGGAGCAGGTGCAGAACTGGATCCGTTCCGGCACCGCCTTGGATACGGCCACATTGCTCTATCCTGATTACAACGGAGTTGATCCCGACCAAGCCTATGAGCAGGTAATTAGCGGTACGTGGGCACCATGGGCATTGGTCGGCCGCAACCGCAACCAGCCAAGCTCCGAGGCCATGAAGTCCTCGCAAGTGAACGCAACCATCAGGGATATTCCGAGCATCGAAGTGGTGATCACCCCGGATAAGAGCAAGTGGAGCCGCTGCGTGGTGGTGGAGCAGAGCGATGACGCGGCGTTCACCACACCGGCCAACGTGAAGAAGCTCTATATGCGACCTGTTCCCAGTGTGGACAAGAACGGCCTGTCCGCTGGTATGCCCGGAGCGAACCAGGATGAAGCGAACGCTGTGAATTCCACAGGAATGAGCTGGTTCCCGGGTTATGCCGTGGATATGGAAACCGGCGAACGCTTGAACATCTTCTTCGGCGAGAACAGTTTTGCAGGAGGAGGCATTGGGCGGGACATGCTGTGGAACCCCAGTGATCAATTGACCAACAACGTTGGGGAACCGATCTTCGGAGGTGGACATTGGATCTACGTGGGCATGAACAAGCGTCGGACGTTCCCGGCCAGCTTGGCGGGAAACTGGATGCCTCAGTATGATGAGTGCGCCTTTGTTCGGTCCAAGTTTACCGAAGGGACCGCGACCTCAGTGTCCAGGATATACGATGGCGTGGCTTGGGTAGGCTCCGCACTACTAGCCGATGGGATGCAGATGAAGAGTCCCCAACAAGGTCTTGTGCCTTCTGAAGTGCGCTTGCGCATGGCCGTGAACAAGCCATACAACATCTATACTCAACCCTTCACGGATTATCAGCCGCCCATTACCGTGAACCGAAACAGGGGCCTGCCCTTGTACACCTTCAGCACCGATGGTTCGGTGCCGGAGATCAATGTGACCGCAGTGGGCGAGAGTGAACTGGACTTGATCGGTGTGGTACCGAATCCCTACTATGCATACAGTGGATACGAGACCACCCGTTTGGACAACCGCGTGAAGTTCATCAACCTGCCCAAGACCTGCACCATCAGCATCTATACAGTGAGCGGAACCTTGGTGCGCAAGTACAGAAAGGACAATGAACTCACCTATCTGGATTGGGACCTGAAGAACAATTACAATGTCCCGATCGCGGGTGGCACCTATCTCTGCCATATCGACGCGCCGGGACTGGGCGAGCGTGTGATCAAATGGTTCGGCGTCATCCGCCCGGTGGATCTTCAGAATTTCTAAGCCATCATACCAGCTACAATGTTGAACAGCATGAGGATGAAGAATACAGGAGTACGTATGGTGGCAGCTATCGGCATGGCCTTGTTGGCCGGTGGCGTTATGGCCGGAAACCCGGACCGTGCCGGTTCGGCAGGTGCCACCCAACTGCTGGTGAATCCATGGGCCCGTAGTAGTGGATGGTCCTTGGCGAACAGTGCCACATTGCGTGGGGCCGACGGCATGTTCGGCAACGTGGCCGGATTGGCACATGTACACAAGACCGAGCTGCTTTTCACCAGCACACGCTGGCTGGAAGGGAGCGGAGTAAAGGTGAATGCCGTGGGCTTCGGACAGAAGCTGGGGGAAAGCGGAGTGATCGGCCTAACGGCCACCGCCTTCTCATTCGGGGAAATCCCGGTGACCACGATCGATCAGCCGGAAGGCGGTTTGGGGACTTTCAGTCCGACCCAGGCCAACATCGGCTTGGCATACGCCAAGGCATTCTCCAACAGCATCTATGGAGGCTTGCTGGTCCGTGTGGTTTCCGAATCCATCGCTAACGTGCGTACGTCAGGAGTGTGCTTCGATGCGGGTATCCAGTACATTACCGGACCTACGGACAACGTTCACTTCGGCATCTCCCTTAAGAACGTCGGCCCTGCCATGCAATTCAGCGGCGATGGACTTTCGGTGCAAGGCCTGCTCACCGGTGACGATCATACCCTCACCTTGGAGCAACGCTCAGCCGAGTTCGAGCTTCCCTCGCTGATGAACATTGGCATGGCGTATGATTTCAACATCAGCGAACTCCACCGCATTACCGTGGCCGGCACATTTACGTCGAACTCCTTCACCCGTGATCAGTACATCATCGGGGCGGAGTATTCCTTCAAGAAGATGATCTCCGTGCGTGGAGGCTATCTCTATGAGCAGGATGTCACCGACAGCGAACTACGGGAGACGGTCTTCACCGGGCCAAGCGCCGGGTTGAGCGTGGACTTCCCGTTCGGGGAGGAGAAGAAGAGCGCGATCGCGATCGATTATGGATATCGCGCCACCAATCCCTTCAGCGGGGTACACAGCATAGGCGTGCGTTTGAGCCTCTGACCTGTATCTGTACTATCTTTGGAAAAGGACCCGGTGGGTCCTTTTCCTTGCTATCCATAAGTTGAACGAAACAAGCCGCCAATTCAAGGGCGGTCGTACCATGAGCACTACGGCCTACTATACGGAAGAAGGCTTCCGGAAACTCCAGGAGGAACTGCACCGCCTGAAGACCGTTGACCGCGCACACATCAGCCAGCAGATCGCTGAGGCACGTGATAAGGGCGACCTGAGCGAGAATGCGGAGTACCACGCAGCCAAGGAAGATCAAGGCTTGCTCGAGGCGCGCATCGCCAAGATGGAGGAAGTGTTGAGCAACGCACGCGTGTTCGATCCCGAGCAGGTGGAGAACGACAAGGTCTATATCCATTCCACCGTGAAGGTGAAGCAGATGGGCAGCCAGATGGAGCGCTCCTTCACCCTGGTGGCGGAAAGTGAGGCCGATATCCGATCAGGCAAGATCAGCGTGAGCTCACCCATCGGCCAAGGGCTCCTGGGGAAGCGCGTGAAGGAGGTGGCGGAGATCAAAACGCCTAACGGTACCACCAAGTTTGAAGTGCTGGAGATCACCCGCTGATGGCCAGCATATTCACCCGCATCATCCGTGGCGAGATCCCGTGCCACAACATTGGTGAGGACGATCATTTCCTCGCTTTTCTGGATATCAATCCGGTCCGGAAGGGCCATGCACTGGTGATCCCGAAATTGGAAGTGGACAAGTTCTTTGACCTGCCGCAGGATGTGCTGGCAGGCATCATGCCCTTTGCGCAAGGCGTGGCCAAGCGCATGGCCTCCGTTATTCCATGCGACCGCATCGGAGTGAGCGTGGTGGGCCTTGAAGTGCCGCATGCACACGTTCACCTGATCCCCATCGACTCCATTTACGATATGGACTTCTCCAAGCCGAAGGTGAAGATGTCGAATGCGGAGTTCGCAGCCTTGGCCAAGCAGATCCGCGAAGCCTAAGGAAGTGGAGCGGCTGATCAATTAGCCCCATATACCATTTCGCATCATGGATCCATCCGAAGATGCGCCGCTATTTTTTCGTAGGACGAGCCGCAGTGGTTGTTGCGTAGCCGTTGCTACGGGAAGGTCACTGCGGTGAAGTGATGCGGAAAAAGAGCAAGCAGATTGGACTACCCTGTATTGCGGGATGGTATTACTTCTTCACCCGCGCGGGATTGTTGCGGATGAAGCTGCCCCAATCGCTGGTCCCGCGCGATGTGCTTTGCCGTGTGGGCCGTGCGACGGATCCCAGCGAAAAATAATGGCACACGGCGACCGCGAGTGCATCGGTGGCATCGGTGCTTTTCGGCAGCACCTTGATGCCCAAGATGCTCAAAAGCATGGCCGCCACCTGCTCCTTGGTGGCATTGCCGTTGCCGGTGATGCTCTGCTTCACCCGTTTCGGGGCGTACTCCACCACGGAAAGATCGCGATGGAGCGCGGCGGCAATGGCCACTCCCTGTGCCCGACCCAGCTTCAACATGCTCTGCACGTTCTTTCCGAAGAACTGTGCTTCGATCGCCAACTCATCGGGGTGGTGCTTTTCGATGATGTGGACCACATGGCGAAAGATCGCGCGCAGCTTCAAGGTATGGTCATCTTCCGCCGGAAAGCGGATGGCATCAGCCTCCAATAAGGTGATGCTGGTCCCTTGCACCAACACCACTCCGAAGCCCATGACCGTAGTGCCCGGATCGATCCCGAGGATGATCCGCTCCGTGGGCTGTCCACCCCGCCTACTTTTGGTCGCTTGCACTGGGTCCATTGAATGACGCGCCGAACGCTCTTGCTCCTCCGTTGGGGGATCTTCCTTGCCGCATGTGCATTCCTGTACATGCGCTTGTTCGCGCACGAAAGTACGTACACCGCTTGGGGCGATTGGCGCGCGGCCTTCGCCGATGCCTCAGGGTGGTTCTGGCTGGCCATGCTGGCCATGGCTGCATTGAACTGGGGCATCGAAGCGGCCAAATGGCGCTGGCTGATGGATCATTTGGAGCGCATGAGCCTGGCCCGAGCATTTGCAGCCACCTTGGCCGGGACCACCATCGGTATGATCACCCCCAACCGCACGGGTGAGTTCATGGGGCGCGTGCTTTTCCTGGCCCCCGAAAATCGCTGGCAGGGCAGCTTTGCCACGGTGCTTGGCAGCATCGCGCAATTCGTCACCACGGTGCTGATCGGCGGCGTTGCCTTCGTTGTGTTGTGGTGGAAGGCGCCGTTGCTCGATGCAACCGCCTGGTGGGGCGTGGCCATGGCGATGCTGGTGGCCACGGTGGCCGGTGGCGCCTTGTTGGTGTACTTCCGTCCCGGGCTGTTGCGCCAACTCATACTGCTGCTGCCAATACTGCGCCGGATGGGGAAGGCGGCACAGGTGCTGGAGGAGTATTCCTTCCGGGAGCTGTTGCAGGTGCTGCTGTTGAGCATTGGCCGTTATGTGGTGTTCTGCATACAGTACGTGCTGTTCCTCTCGCTATTCGCGGATATTCCATGGGCTGCTTCGCTGCTTATAGTACCGGTGATCTATTTGATCACCACCTTGGTACCCACCATGATGCTGACGGAATTGGGTGTGCGCGGATCGGTGGCCGTGGCTTTGTTGGCGCCCTTGGGCGGCCAACCGGCCTTGGTACTGCTGGCCTCATTCGGGGTATGGGCGGTGAACTTGGCGCTGCCGGCCGCCGTGGGTGGCGTGATCATATTGGTGGCGCGGATACGCACAAAGGCATGAGCACACCATTGATCCTTTCCATAGTAGCGTTCGCGATCGGACTCCTTTTCGCATTGGTCGTAGGGGGCTGGCGGGAAGCCATCATTGCGGCGTGGCCGGGGTCACCAGCGGAGGTTGAAGGCACCAGTGACGAATTGGTAAGCCTGATCGTACCGGCGCGGGATGCCGCCGATACCCTATCACCGTTGTTACAGGATCTCCACGCCCAGCAATGGCCCAGGGATCGGATCGAGGTGATCGTGGTGGATGATGGAAGTACCGATCGCACGGCGGACATCGTACGGGAGATGCAAAAGCGATGGTCCGGTCTTGTGCTGATCAACGCGGTAGGTGCGGGGAAGAAAGCGGCACTTACACAAGGTGTGGAACAGGCCCGCGGCGAATGGATGGTGATCACGGATGCGGATGCCCGCTGCGGTCCGCTCCGGGTGAAGCGGATCATGGAGTACGTGCTTGGCCGTGAAGTGGATATGTTGCTGATGCCGGTGGAAACAAGCAGCAGTGGGGGAGTGATCCAACGCATCCAGGCGGACGAGCAGACCGCGCTGCTGGGTGTAGCTGCGGGTACCGCACTACAAGGCCGCCCCATGCTAGCGAACGGAGCCAATATGGCGTTCCGCCGATCCGCTTTCAAGGCCTTGGGCGGCTACAGCGACGATACGTGGGCCAGTGGGGACGATATGTTCCTGCTCAAGCGGATGCTGAAGAACGGCCGCAACGTGGCTTACCTCCTACATCCCGATGTAGTGGTGACCGTGGAGGCTGAGCAGACCTTTCGCGATTTCTGGGAGCAGCGCTTGCGATGGGCGGGGAAAATGCGGGCCATGGGAGGCTCCGGCGGATGGCTGGCACTGGCAGGCCTGCTTTTCCCGTGGTTCCTCCTGTATGTGTCCTTGTCCTTTACGCTGTTGGAGGTGATGCTGCAACGGCCGCTGGCCATCCTGCTCATGTTGTCGTCGGCATGGCTGCTCTGGCTACTGCCCATTTTGGCGCTTTCCCGCAGTGCGCGTCACTTGCTGCAAACCACTGCGAGCAGACCCGCACGTCGGGGCGCAAACCTCACCACCGTGTTCTCCTTGTTCGCTTTCAGCATCTACGCACCGGTGATAGCGGTGGCTTCACTGTTCGTGCGGCCCCGGTGGAAGGGGAGAAAAATCTGATCCGGGCAAGGTGACGGAGCCAAGCCCGGCTGTCGCTCGGCGCGAGCGGTGATCCATGAATACGGAAAACGCGGAACCGTCCTCCACCGGGAGGCGATCCCGCGATTCAGAAAGGATACAGTGGGCTAGAACGGCAGGTCATCCTCACCATCCGCAGGCGGCAGGTCCGCCATGCTCGGTGGCGGGGGAGTGGCGTGGCTTGCCCCACGCGAGGTAGGGGCAGCCGCTCCCCTCCGCTCGATGCGGTCGCCCTTCAAGCTGAGGAAGTGCTTGGTCACCCCATCCTTGCCGGTCCATTCGCGACCGTTCACGTAGCAGGTCACGGTTACCTCTTCGCCGGGAGCGAAGGGGTCCAGCATGCTGGTCTTGTCCTGAACGAATTCCACGGGGATGTGCTGCGGATACTGTCCGCCTGTTTCGGTGATCACGAGTTCGCGCTTGCTGAATTTGTCGCTGATCTGTTGGGTTTCCCCGATCACCTTTACGGTGCCATTGATGGTAACTGAAGCCATGATGTTGCGCCTATATGGGCGCGGGTTTTTAGGTTAGCGTTCGTTGAATGTGAGCAGGGTTTTCCAAGCCTCCTCCTTCTGCCCGTCCTGCAGGAGCTCCTTCGCCCTTGTATGCAGTGCCTTTTCCAGTCCGGCGGGGTCGTCCTCCAAACGGATGAAGAGATCGGCCAGCTCGGTGAGCTTGTATTCGTTCACGGCGGTCTCATCGGGCACTACCCGCAAGCTGCCCAATTGCCCCAGGTCATTCCCGGTAAGGATACTGCTATTGCGCACCGATCGGGGCAGGGCATCCACCCCCACACCAAAATCCTTGTTGGGTTGCGTCAGCTCGAAAAGCGCATCGCCGTGTGCCCGGCAGTAGAACATGCCGCCCATGCGTCCCACCAGATCGATCTTGCGCTGATCGATCTTGCCGTGTGCATCCAGCACGTCCTCGCTCACATGGATCAACACGACCTCGCAGAGCACGAGGTTGGCGGCACCGCCACCGCTGCCGGTCTCGATCACTTCCTTCACCTTGCACTCGAATTGGACCGGGCTTTCCTTCACCCGGAACGGACGTACCATTTCCGAAGCGATAGGAGTTAGGCCGGATTTGGCGAACTCATCGATACCTTCCGGAAATTCACCGCTGGCCACCGAGACCTGCTGCACCATGCTGTAGGTCACCACATTGATCACCACCTCCGGTACGGCCTTCACATTGTGGTAGCTGTGTTTGGTGGTGTTGTCACGGCCACGGCGTGCCGGGCTGAAGATGGCGATCGGAGGGTTCGCCCCGAAGACGTTGAAGAAGCTGAACGGGCTGAGGTTGGGCCGGCCTTCAGCATCGATCGTACTGGCCAGTGCGATCGGTCGTGGCCCCACTGCACCCACGAGATAGCCGTGCAGCTCGGGGATGGAGATCAAGGAGGGATCGGCGCGCTTCATCGTGTCATTGAACAAAGGTCGGCGAAGGTAATCCTCCGGGCTGAACAGGTTATCTTTGCCGCCTTCATCGGAGTACAGTAGTGCTCAGGTGAATGTGAACGGACGTGGCGGAACTGGTAGACGCGCTGGCCTTAGGAGCCAGTACCGTGAGGTGTGGGGGTTCGACTCCCCCCGTCCGTACTAAGGGCAAGTGCCCCTGAAGAACTGCGAACGATGCTTGCGCATCCCTATTCCCATACACCCTGATCCGGTAAGCACCACTTAGGCCGGGCAATCCGAACGAAATGAACATTGAACGCGAAGAGACGGGCACCCTCACGGCGACCCTGAAACTGAAACTGGCACCGGCCGACTATGCTCCGGCAGTGGACAAGGTGCTGAAGGAACAACGCAAGACCGCCGCTTGGCCTGGCTTCCGTCCGGGGCAGGTGCCCATGTCCATCATCAAAAAGCGCATCGGGAAAAGCGTGTTGGTGAACGAAGTGGAGCGCTTGATCGATGAGAAACTGCGCAACTACATCGAGGAGAACAAGCTCCGTGTGCTGGGCCAGCCCTTGCCCGCGAACGAGGACATGAAAGCGAATGACTGGGACGAGCCCGGTGAGTTCAATTTCCAATATGAAGTGGGCATGGCACCATCCATCGAGGTGGAAATGAACGACAACTTGGGCGTGGAGCTTCCGCTGGTGGAAGTGGACGACAGCTTGCTGGACAAGGAGATCAATGATATGCGCCGTCGCTATGGATCGCTCAGCGATGTGGAGATCTCCGAAGCGCAGGACATGTTGATCGGCGACATCATCGAACTGGAGGAAAGCGGCGAGATCAAGCCGGGTGGCCTGATGAACCGCACCACCATCACGGTGGAGGAGATCGCGGATGAAGCTACCCGCGGTCTTTTCATCGGCAAAAAGGCCGGTGATGCCGTGAACGTGGACCCGCACAAGATCAGCAAAGGCCACGACGACCTGGCCAAGATGTTGGATGTGGACCACGAGGCGGTACACGAGCTGAAAGGTGACATGCTCTTCCGCATTGCGGAGATCAAGCGGATGGAACCCTTGGAGATAGGTCCCGAACTGTTCGAACGGACATTCGGCCAAGGCGCTGTTGCCGATGAGGCTGAGTTCCGCGCCAAAGTGAAGGAAGGTCTCGAAGGCATGTTCCTTCGCGATAGCGAACGGGTGTTCAAGCGATTGGTCATGCGTGCCTTGGTGGAGAAATCGAAGATCGAATTGCCGGATGGCTTCCTGAAGCGATGGATCTCCATGACCAGCGAAAAGCCGATCACGCCCGAGGAACTGGAAGCTGGCTATGAAGGCTACGCGGAGGGCCTGCGGAAGCAATTGATGGAGGATCGGATCGTTGAGAAATACGGTCTCGAAGCGAAAGGCGAGGAACTGAACGAGTTCGCCAAGCGCTATGTCTCCGATCAGTTCGCGCAGTATGGTATTCCTGCACCGGAAGGCGATAAGCTCCAGGAAATGGCCGGGCGCATGCTTGGGGAGCGCGAACAGATCAAGAAGATCCGCGATACCATCGTGGACCAAAAGATCACAGCACACTTCAAGGCCATGCTCAGCCCCAAGGAAAAGAAGATGTCCTTCGATGACTTCGTAAACTTGGCCCGGACAGCCTGAACAGTTGTCCGTTGGTAGTTCTCCGTTGTCAGGATGGCCTCGATGCAACTTCCAAGCGACATTAGCTGCCCGAGCACTGAACTACATAAAGGCTGCATCAGCAAGACACCATCACCAGATCTCTGGTCACCAGGCCACCGATACAGATACCTCAAAAGCATCCAAGAACCGTGCGAGGACGAACGTGCTAACAGTATTCTCCGCGTCTCGGCGTTCCATACACAACTTCATCCCCGACCAACCTCACATGATCCCCAAAGACGAATTCAAGAAGTACGCGGTGAAGCACCGCAACATCACCAGCACCACACTGGAGAGCTACATCAGCGCATCGATCACCCCCTACATCATCGAGGAGCGGCAGCTCAATGTGGCGCAGATGGACGTGTTCAGCCGCTTGATGATGGACCGCATCATCTTCCTCGGCACCGCCATCAATGATCAAGTGGCGAACATCATCCAGGCACAATTGCTGTTCCTGGAAAGTGTGGATCCGAAGAAGGACATCCAGATCTACCTGAACAGCCCGGGCGGTGGTGTCTATGCCGGGCTGGGGATCTATGATACGATGCAGTACATCGTGCCTGACGTGGCCACCATCTGCACCGGCATGGCCGCTTCCATGGGGGCTGTGTTGCTTTGCGCCGGTGCCAAGGGCAAGCGGAGTGCGCTCCGGCATTCACGCGTGATGATCCACCAGCCGATGGGCGGTGCTGAGGGCCAAGCCATCGACATGGAGATCACCGTACGCGAGATCGTGAAGCTGAAGAAGGAACTGTACGACATCATCAGCGAGCACAGCGGTCAACCTTTCGATCGGGTTTCCAAGGATGGCGACCGTGATTACTGGATGATCGCGGAAGAAGCGAAAGAGTACGGGATGATCGACGAACTCTTGGTGCGCAACACGAAATAGTGGGTACGGCACGCGCATTCATATGGCAATTCCATTGAAGGAGGTCGTCCCAGGACGGCCTTCTTTTTTGGTGGACCGGGAAAATTCGGCGATCGCCCCCCTTTCAGGTTCCGTATCTTCGCACTCCTCAAATGCGTACTAGCGACGCATTCTCATGACCATGGAAAAGAAAGAGATCAAATGCTCGTTCTGCGGGCGCGACAAGCAGGATACGAACGTCCTGATCGCCGGGATCACCGGCCATATCTGCGATAACTGCATTGCGCAAGCGCAGAACATCATCGCTGAGGAGCTTACCCAGCGCGATCGCACCGAACTGGAGGGCAATCTCATCCTGCAAAAACCTGCTGAGATCAATGCCTACCTGGATGAGTACATCATCGGCCAGGATGATGCCAAGAAGGTGCTGAGCGTGGCGGTATACAACCACTACAAGCGCTTGATGCAGAAGGTGGTTTCCACCGATGATGTGGAGATCGAGAAAAGCAACATCATCCTGGTGGGTGAGACCGGCACAGGGAAAACGCTATTGGCCAAGACCATCGCCAAAATGTTGAACGTGCCGTTCGCCATTGCCGATGCCACGGTGCTTACCGAAGCGGGCTATGTGGGCGAGGACGTGGAGAGCATCCTGAGCCGACTGCTCCAAGCGGCGGATTATGACGTGAGCAAGGCCGAACGTGGCATTGTGTTCATCGACGAGATCGACAAGATCAGCCGCAAGAGCGATGGCCCGAGCATCACACGTGATGTGAGCGGTGAAGGTGTGCAACAGGCCTTGTTGAAACTGCTTGAAGGCTCCATCGTGAACGTGCCCCCGCAAGGTGGGCGCAAGCATCCGGAGCAGAAGCTCATACAAGTGGATACCCGCAAGATCCTCTTCATCTGTGGGGGCGCGTTCGACGGTATCCAGAAGATCATCGCCCGCCGGGTGAAGAGCAGTGCCGTGGGCTACAGCGCGAGCAAGGCGGCCCGCATCAGCGACGACAACCTGTTGCAGTATGTGGGTCCTTCCGACCTGCGCAGCTACGGCCTTATTCCCGAGCTCATCGGGCGCTTCCCCGTGCTCACGTATCTGGACCCCTTGGATCGCGAGAGCCTGCGCCGCATCCTCACGGAGCCGAAGAACGCCTTGGTGAAGCAATACATCAAGCTCTTTGAGATGGACCGAGTGAAGGTCACTTTCGATAAGAAGGTCCTGGACTTCATCGTGGAGCGCGCCGTGGATTACAAACTGGGTGCCCGTGGCTTGCGGAGCATCTGCGAGGCCATCATGACCGATGCAATGTACGAGGTGCCCGACACCAACGACAGGCCTTCGGAACTACGCATCACGCTGAGCTATGCACGCGACAAGTTCGAACGCTCGCGCATGAGCCAGCTGAAGGTGGCCTGACCAAGTTTCCGCGAAACGCGCTGACCGGTGCCATCGGACCCACGCTTCGCGTGGGACATGGACGTATCCGTTGAACGTTGACGAATTGGATACACGGTGCTCCATCCGTGTGGGCGCGCCATTGCAAAGTGCGTTGGCGAAGCATGGTCGGTGCGCGGCCAGTGGCCCCGATAGCCCTGAATGGTCACCTACGGCTCATTCGTT
>JAHBUL010000030.1 GCA_019638085.1 Flavobacteriales bacterium
TGTAGTAATTGTACCGTGGTATCACCGACTCATACTGGCAATAGTTGGATGCCGGGAATGCAGTAGGATGTGGCGATGAAGTGGGGGCCATGTACTCCAATGACCAAGGAGTTTGGGTAGTGGGCAGGAAGCCAGCCATGTTCCAGGTCACGTTCGCGCCCGCGGTTGTGTCGACCACGTTGAGATTGGAGGCTGTTCGATAGGTAACGCTCGTGCCCACCGGTGGCATTTCATTGCTGGTCAATACACCCTGCTGGGCGAAGCTTGACAAGGTGGTTCCGATGGCGAGAAGGGTGTACAGTGGTTTCATGTGGCTCGTTCATTTATTGTTCGAATATAGGTGACGGCTACCATCAACGATCACGGTACTTCAAGCTAACGGAGCCTAGCTCTACACGCTACAGTGTCCTTTCCCCCGCCTTGGAACCAGATTTATTTTGTCTCCTATTTATTCCTTCCTGTCCAGCAGTTCATGACCGCCCCCGTTGGAACTGACGTGGAGAAAAAAACTCGATTCAGATGAAACCACAGCAGGAGAAAACATTCCAGATCGCCTGCTACCACGGGATGCAATGATCTGTTTCCGCCGTTGGGATTCCAACAAGATGCATTGGCGTACACCCCATTTGCCTCCTATGACGCAGGGTATGAGCCATTTCTCGGTCGGGACGTCCCATCCCGCTATCCAATGCTGTTGAAAACTGTTCTCCACGTCCGTTAGGTCCATCAGACTTGCCGGATACCTTCGCCGACCAAATTTGAACCCCTGACCACTTCGGCCCAAGCCTTCATCGAAATTCCCGAACAACCTATCCGATCGGGCGTTAAGGCACGTGGACCAACCTCCCCGAACATGACACATCCTCTTAAGCGTATCGCCATCATCTGCTTGGTCTTCTTCATGGGCCTTTTTGCCAGCCAGCGTGTGGCGGCCCTTCCCCCGGCTGCCCCCATGGACCACGTGGCGCTTACGGCGTGGATGGACATGAGTGATGGGAACCCTAGTGATGTTATCGTGGAGGTGAACGTGAACGGCATTAAGGACTGGGGCCGACCCGATGAGGACGGCCGTGTGGACCTGATGCTGCCCGCTGATGCAGTGACGCTGATCCATTTCCGCAGACCCGGGCACCTTACGAAGACGGTCTCGGTGGATACACACAATATGCGTGACAGCTCTTTCAAGGGTAAAAAGGCGGGTCTCTCCTTTGCGGTAAAGCTGGAGCCGAACACCGATAAAGAGGACTTGGCATACGCCGGTCCGGTGGGTATCATCTCATTCGATGCAGTCAGCGGTGAGCTGATGATCGAGCAGGACCAACACTTGGTACCGGGCCGTCCGCAGAAGGTGGTGTTCTAGATCGCAATGCCCGAACTCCGAGCTCCTGTGGAAAGAAGCTTGGCTATATCGGTGTATGACCAACTATCTTTTTGGCCGTGTGGATCCAAGGGTACGGCCAACCACGATCGTGTACCACGGAAGCTCCGCTGAGCACGAAAATTAGCAGCGGGTATGCCTCCTACCACTCACTCTGCAACGCGGCCTCCATACTAGCGATGATGCGGCGCAGAATAGTATCCATGGCCTCAAAATCACTACGCTTGTCCGTGGCCATCTTATCTTCCAACGGATACATGCCCACAGCAGCATATTGAAGGTCCGTGAGCGTGTACCGGTAGCGGTGTTCCTTGAGATCCACCGTGAGGTCGTACTCAACGAATTTCCGAGCACGACCCGGCAGTGCCTCACGATCGTGGATCGAGTAACTATCTCCAACCTCTGAGAGCGTGGTGTACTTGCTCTTCAAGGTGTCATAGTTCTGGCTGATCCATCGGCTTAGCTTATCGCGAAGCTCAGCCTTCGAGGCAGGAAGCTCGGCACTGATATCCTGGTAGCAGTACTTGTTCGTAATGCTGTCCCGCGGGATGATCTCCCGCTTTTTTTGTGCGTCGACATCGAAGGAGACCAACGCGATCGCCGCTACAGCCATGAGAAGATGGTGGGCCATGGTCCTAGGATTTGTTAGCACAATATAAGGCGACCTGTGGAATTTACTTCAGGGTCGGATGGCAGGGAACCAGGCATTCACCGTCATCCTCAGCGTAGGTTTGGGCCATGACTGATCGGCCTGCTCACATGCCCCGTCCCGAATTCCAGATGACGGCCCAAACGATGTATGGGCTGGAACCGGTACTGGCGGAGGAACTGTTACGGTTGGGGGCCAAGGATGTGGTGAAGCGCAACCGGGCGGTGTCCTTCACCGGCGATCTCGGCTTTCTCTACAAGGCCAATCTTTGCCTGCGCACCGCACTGCGGGTGGTGATCCCGATCGAGGATTTCCCTGTGTTGAACGAGCAGGACCTCTATGCGGGCATCAAGAAGATCCCTTGGGAGGTGTTCATGGGTCCGGACGACACCTTTACCTTTGCAGCCAAGCTGAACTCGGACCTCTTCGGACATTCACAGTATGCCGCGCAATTAGCGAAGGATGCGCTGGTGGACCGCTTTCGCGAAAAGACGGGCAAACGCCCCTCGGTGGATGTGGAGGATCCAACGCTGCGTATCCGGCTCTTCATTTACGGCGACCAATGCTCGGTAACGCTGGACAGCAGCGGTGACTCCTTGCATAAGCGCGGCTACCGCGAACAGACCAACCTGGCACCGCTGAATGAAGTGCTCGCCGCAGGCATGATCCTACTGAGTGGATGGGATCGCATGAGCAATTTCGTGGATCCGATGTGCGGCTCAGGCACCCTCCTGATCGAGGCGGCGCTGATCGCGGCGAACATCCCACCGGGTGTCTATCGCAAAAATTTCGGCTTCCAGCGCTGGAATGATTACGATGCTGAACTTTGGGAGAGGATCTACAACGGGGCCATGGAGCGCATCAGCGGCAACCGTCCATTGATCCTTGGCGGGGAACTCTCGAAGAACGTAGCGCGCAAGGCGGAAACGAACATCGCCATCGCGGACCTGAAAGAGGAGATCACGGTACTGAATACGGCCTTCGAGGACCTGGAGGCGCCAACTGGTCGTGGCGTGCTCATCATCAATCCGCCATACGGTGAACGCATGGATGAGGATGCCGACATCAACGACCTGTACAAAATGATCGGCGATACCCTGAAGAAGAACTGGGCGGGCTATGATGCGTGGGTGCTCACCCCGAACCTGGAAGCGGCCAAATACATCAAGCTGACGCCGAGGCCGAAGATCCGCCTATTCAATGGGGCGTTGGATTGCCGCTTTTTACGGTACGAGCTTTATGAAGGCTCAAGAAGGCGGGACAAGCCGGAGCAAGCTGCTGGCTCAACGGAGTAAGTGGACGTATCCGGCCTTGTGAAACGATTCTCCGGAAGTGGTCACGGCCTCGATGATGTAGAAGTAGACGCCTTCACTAAGCAGTTCACCACTGGAAGAGTTCCGGCCATCCCAGCTGGCATTCCTGCCAGGCACCACGGCCACTTGCTGTCCCCAGCGATTGAAAACGCGGAGTTCAGCCTGTTTGAATCCGGGACCTGCGAATGGGAACACATCGTTCACGCCGTCGCCGTTGGGCGTGATCACGTTTGGCGTGCCGGTGCCCGGGTCGGTGACATCGCAAATAATTATGCGCGTGAGCCAGATCGCAGTGTCTCCGGCGCAATTCCCCAAGACCGCATGGCATAGATAGGCACCGCCATCTTCAGCGGTCACATCTGGTATCAATAGCTGGCTGCCGCTATATGGGCCGCTTGGCGTAGACCAGAGAAACACGCTACCCGTGGTCCCCGCTGCGAAAAGGAAGAGCGTATCCCCAACACAGACCTCTGCCTCACCGGTGATCACAGGTGTTTGCGGCGCATCGAGCACCACGATCGACGTGTATGCGGAATCACTCGCACATCCGTTCAGCACAGCTGCACACGCATACGTACCGTCGTGCATCGCATCGGCAACTGTTGGGCCGATCGAATCTCCTTGGAATACGCCCCAAGGAGTTGACCAATTGAAATTTGCCCCGGATGTGACATCCGCCGTCAGCAGCAGCACATCCCCAGTACAATACGATCTATTCCCATGGATCACGGGAGCGGCAGGCGTGTCCTCAACGAACACCACAACGGAGACCGGCTCGCTGGGGCATCCATTTTCCACCTGCAATAGGAAGATGGTATCCGTGGTCAATGGCTGGTAGGTCAACACCGCCCCTTCCGCCAGGAGGTCCGTTGTATCAAGCGAGGCATACCAAAAGAGGGCTCCTGATCCAGCGCCTACCAGTATCACTTCTTGTCCGGCGCAGATCGAATCCCCGGCCGCAGAAGCGGGCTGTGTTATCGATTGCGGGATCACTGCGATCGGGCCCGAGGAAATACTGCATCCGGCCATATCGGTTACGATCAATTCATACGTGCCCGGTGTGGAAACCACCAACTGCTGCCCCGTTGCACCGGAAGGCAGCCACAGATAGGCTGAAGCGCCGGGAGCCGTGAGCGTGATCGGAAGGTCTTGGCATAAGGCGAAGGTATCCGCACCCAGGTCCGCACTGAGATTGCTGAGCACCACGTCATAACTGAGGTTCCAGTCATTCCCGCAACTGGATACGACGCAGGAGTACGTTCCGGGCGCAGAAACCGTTTGCACCAATGCACTCCCGGACAAGGGAGGTTGCCATTGCACCGTGCCACCGGGCTCAACCTGCACTTGCAGAACCACAGAACCTCCGGGGCACAAGAGGCCGGCCTGCGAGGCCGAAATGAGGGGTGACCCAAAGAAGGAAATGGTGGCCGGGCCGTTGGAAGCGCTGCAACCGGGATAGAAGGACACCGTGAGGTAGTAATCCCCCGGTTCATCCACCCAGATCGAATCGGAATTTGGAAGGAACGCCGTTCCCGGACCGGTCCAGATGTAATCAGCACCAACGGCATCCGTGTACAGCAGGGCGAGTTCATTCGGACATACCGTCCCATTGGCAGGCTCAACGAACAAGGGCGGAGGCGCCTCGCCGGTCACAACAACGGTCTGGTATTCCCCCGCACAGGGGAAGCTGTTCGATACCGAGACAGGGATCGCGGAGTAGGTTCCGTTCTGGTCCACCAGAACGGTATCCGCGTTTGGCGATATCCAAACGATGCCCGGACCATTCCAATAGACGGTATCACAGTTGTTGCAGATGAACGGGATCATCACGGTGTCATCCACGCAACGCGGCACTACGAAACTCGTGAACGTCATGCTCGGTTCATCCCCGACCTCCACGTACACACTATCGGTGAAAATAAAGGTGTAGGGGTTCGCTGCACAATCACCATTCATTAGGACGACCTCGGATAGTACCGTATACCATCCACTTCCGTTCAGCTCCAAGCCCCAAGGGATCGGCTGGTATGCATCGGTGATCCCGATCTGATCACATCCGCCCGTGGATTGAAAGGATACCAAGTAACCGAGAGGCATCGGCGTTTCCACACCGTCCACATACCACGTATTGGTGAAATGGCCCGTGATGCAATTCGCATTACAGGTCTGGATGGTATCACTGCCGGTCAATTGGGAAGTAACCCCTGTGATGTTGAGGGGGGCCACGATCTCGAAGACAAGTGGAAATTGGTTGCTACAGCCGCTCGATGAGTTCACCTGCAGCACATAGATCCCCGAAGCAGGAATGTGGACGGTATCGCTGAAGGTGGTATCCGAACCGTGGATCCAGTATGCCTGCTCCATTGGACCCAGCTGCTCGACCCAAAAAACCATGGGGCCACAGGATACGATCGGGCCTTGCATCGGCAGTTCCACGTTTTGGTAGGCTCCTGAACTGTCCGACACCGACGCTATGAGCGGGGTGTAGTTCACGAAGACGGAATCAATCCAAGAAAGACAGCCATTGGCACTGAACACCGATAAGGAAACCCAGCCCGACGAGGACACACCGGTATAGCTCAGTGTGGAGCCGGTGGACCAAACTTGATGGCTGAACGGACCTACCAAAGGGGTGTTGATCGAGCACTGTTGAGTGGGTGCACGCGGGAACGGCACGACCGACCCAAGTGTATCCAGATCTGAGCAGACCGTGACCGTGTCCGAAGCTGTCACCCCGTGGAAGGTGATCTGCACACCATCATCCAATGCTCCCCGATCACACTGGAGCACACCGCTCCGACCCCAGAAGTCAAAAGGCTGCCGTCCTTCCACGAAGCCTTTCGACAGGAAACCCGTTGCCAAGCCGGTTCCGCTTGCCCAGGCAAAGTTGCCATAATGGGGATCATCGCAAAATGAGCCATTGGCAGAAAGGAAAGAACAGGGGTCAACTGGATCACCCCAAGCCGCACCCCCACGTGGTAAGAAGAAGTGTGAAGTAAAGGCACCGCTGAACAGCAGGCCGTCCGGCGTATCGGCTATGGCGCCCGCATCCGTCACCGCTGATCCTCCGAATTGTTGCCCCCCTATGAAAGAGAGGTCCGCCGCTGCGTGTTTCGTAATAAAGAGATCCGGCGACCCAATGGCGATAAAGAGACCATCCGCACCGTAGGCTACCTGAAGCCCGGTAAAGCTGCATTCAAACTCACCAAAGACCACCACCGAATCCGACTGTTCCGTGATGGAAGCCGCATGCACGCCGGAAGTCGAACCCATCGTGGCATTATCAAGCAGATCACCCGAGGGACTTGCCCGCAGGATGAAATATGCGTACGGAAAGGGGTTGGATATGGGTGTGGAAGTGGTTCCGTCGGACCAGTGCATCGTCCCGCTTACGTCACCGGTCAACAGCAGGTCATTGGCGGAGGACCATCGCAGGTCGCTGACCTGGTTGAAGCTGCCACCACCCGAACGGCGGAACCATTGCTCATTGCCCTGTGGATCGATGTTCAAGAGGTACAAGCCGTTGAGCACGGTGCCGGGGTGCATCACGTCAAACGTGATGGTGTCACTGAACTGCCCGGTGATATAAAGCTGGTCATCGGGTCCACTTACGATATCCACAGCCGTGCAGTCCTTCGATCCCGTGCCTTGCTTCACCCATTGCAGGCTACTCGTAGCGGACCATGCCGCGATGAACACGTCGAAACTGGGCAACGCTGTTAAAGGGTTGATCGCGCTGTGAAGCGTATCCGCAGCGAACACGGCATCGCCCTTGAACTTGCCGACCACGATAATATCCCCAGCGGTGTTCATCGTAATGCCACCCGGGGTATCCGTATATCCGGGGCTTCCGGCGGTGCGCACCCATTGCGCCTGGCCATCCGTCTCATTCAGCAAGGCCACGAAGAGGTCCGTACTGCCGCCCTGCGCGCTCACATTCGTTCCGAAGAGATCGGCAGAGCCGGTGAACACGCCGGTAATGGCAAGTCCCGCAGGCCCTAGCGCCAACTTCAGGCCGAGGTCCACAGCGGCCCCTCCGGCATGGTGTGCCCATATCAAGGAACCGTTCGGATCGAACTTGGCGACCAGCACATCAGGGCCGCCCGCAGTGGGGATCGTGGAGAGCACAACGCCTGCTGAAGTGATCGTGGTGGTAGAACTCAGATCACCGATCACATAAACATTCCCTGCGGCATCCACCTCTACGTCCACAAGATGACATGCCTGTACACCATCGAATTTATCCAACCAATGGACCTGGGCCTGGATGGGCAGTGTGGCAAACACCAACAACAGCAACACGATGTAGTGAAGCAAATGTTGAGGTCCGGAAGCCAGCCCATGGGTCCTTATCCGATCAGCCATGCTGACAAGATAAGCGGCTTGAAGGTCACTCGATCAATTCGCGGAAACCACAGGCGTTTCCACCCCGTACTTGCGGTACAGGCGGGCCTTGCGCTTCATCAAGCGGGCGGTGGCCTTCTCGGTGCGCGGTGCACGTGGGGTAACGGCCAGTTCGCCGTTCTCTATTCGCCGCACCACGGATTCCACCAGTTTATCGTCACCCTCGGGATCATACTCACCTTTGAGGTCATTGCCGAAAAGCTTGGCGATACCTTGCCACATCCATGCTTGGAAAGAGCCGCGTAGCTGCTTCACGAGTTCGTAGCTCGTGTGGCCGGTCTCGCGGTCGATCAGCTTCACCAGGATGCGACCTTGGGTCATGGTGAGCCCCTTGATCTCCTGCTCGAATTCGGCACGCAATTCGGCCTCGGCCAGTTTCAGGTAGAGTTCTTGATCAGCCTTCTTCGCAATGGTGGCCAGATCGTGATCATATTCATCGAGCAGCTTCGCCGTAAGCTTGGCGTAGGGATAGACCTTCTGCACATACCGGGTAAGCCGATCGGTGCGTGCGGCATGGCGCCGTGCTTTTCCGGTGAGCTTGGCCTCTACCTCCACGGCATCCAAGAAGTAAAAGGGCATGGTATCCACGCCCTGCACGATCACGGGGACCATGTCCACCTCATTTTGGGCACGTACCACTGTGCTGGCAGCGCACCCCAGAAAAAGGGCGATGCAATATGTGGATAGGCTTCTCAACACCAAGAACTTGGTACCAATTTAGCACTTTAACGAGGGGGAGGCATCCGGAGTTGTCCAAGACCCACAGTTTTCCCCCGGATGCCGGGGTCAACACCGCTTTATATCCATTCCGGCCCGAAAAGGCTCAACGGCGTTTAAGCCACCACGGCGAGGGTTGGCGTTCATCGGCCCTGCTGCTCATGGGCACCCGCAACTCTTCTTCCATCAGCCGGGCAGCTACCAGCGCAGCCACGGCCATTTCCTCAGGATCATTACCATCCAACACTTCCGGAGTGAAGTGGTTCCGCACGAACTGAGTGTCGTACATGCCGCTGCGGAAGCTCGGATGCCCCATCACGAAACGGCAGAAGGGCAAGGTGGTCTCCACCCCGGCAATGGCATAGTCGTCTATCGCCCGTTCCATGCGCGCGATGGCTTCCTCCCGGTTGGCGCCGTGTACAATGAGCTTGGCGATCATGGGATCGTAGTGGATGGGGATCGTCATGCCTTCCTCAAAGCCATCATCCACCCGGACCCCGGGTCCTTGCGGAGGGCGATAGGTGGTCAAGGTGCCGATGTCCGGCAGAAAGTTGTTCGTGGGGTCCTCTGCATATACCCGCACCTCGATGGCGTGGCCATTGATCTTCAGGTCCTCCTGCTTAAAGGACAACTCCTCCCCTTGCGCCACCTTGATCTGTTCCTTCACCAGGTCCAGACCGCTGATCATTTCCGTTACGGGATGCTCCACCTGCAAGCGGGTGTTCATCTCCATGAAATAGAACTCGCCGCTGGCATCCAGCAGGAATTCCACGGTGCCCGCACCCACATAATCCACGCTCTTGGCCACATTCACCGCAGCCTCGCCCATCCGCTTGCGGAGTTCCGGAGTGAGCACCGCGCTGGGGGCCTCCTCGATCACCTTCTGGTAGCGGCGCTGAATGCTGCATTCGCGCTCGAAGACATACACGGCATTACCGGACATATCCGCCAGCACCTGCACCTCGATATGGCGCGGCCCCACCACGAACTTCTCGATAAAGACGCTGCCATCACCAAAGGCATTCTCAGCCTCGCTGATCGCGCGTTCCAGTCCTTCCTGCAATTCACTTTCCTGCTCCACGATGCGCATACCCTTGCCCCCACCACCCGCAGCGGCCTTGATCAGGATCGGGAAGGTGATGGTACGTGCAACGGCCATGGCTTCCTCCAGTCCGGAGACGGCGCCTTCCGTGCCGGGCACCAACGGTACGCCATGCTTCTTCACGGCTTCCTTGGCAGCGAGCTTATCGCCCATGATGTGCATGGCCTCGGGCGAGGGGCCGATGAAGATCACGCCAGCCTGCTCCAGTGCGTTGGCGAAATCGCCGTTCTCACTGAGGAAGCCATAGCCCGGATGTACCGCGTCCACGTTCAGGTCCTTGCACACCTTGATGAGCTTATCGATCACCAAGTAGCTCTCCTTGCTGGGCGGCGGGCCGATGCAAACGGCCTCATCGGCCGCGCGAACGAAGGGGGCGTTGCGGTCGGCCTCGGAAAAGACGGCCACGGTGGCGATGCCCATTTCCTTGGCGGAGCGAATGATGCGAACTGCGATCTCGCCCCGGTTGGCGATCAGAATTTTCTTGATCTCGCGCTTCTTCATGAACGGTGTAAACAAGGATAAGGGCACGAAGATGCGAACCAGCGGGCGATCGGGGTGATAGGAATGGATCCAACTGCGGCAAGGTGGACCGGAGAACTTGCGGCCAAGACCCGCTCCTGTCCACAGCAAAAAAAACGATCGACAACCGCGGGATCGCTCTTTACTTCAGGCGGGGAACGGAGCTGGGCCTGTGCCGAATTAACTTGGCGGCGATCCACCGGCCTTGCATGAACCACCTTCCCGATCTCATCGCTGACCTCGGCCTGATCCTCACGGTGGCGGCGATCACGACATTGGTATTCAAGAAGATCAAGCAGCCGCTCGTGCTGGGCTACATCATTGCGGGTGTACTGGTAGGCCCGTATGTGCCGCTCTTGCCCACGGTGTTGGATGAAACCAGCATCCGGGTATGGTCCGAACTGGGGGTGATCTTCCTGCTCTTCAGCTTGGGGCTCGAGTTCAGTTTCAAGAAGGTGGTGAAGGTGGGCGGCACTTCGGGCGTCACTGCTTTGGTCACTGTTGGCTTCATGCTGGTGATGGGCTATTTCACCGGCCAGATGCTGGGCTGGACCAGCATGGACAGCCTTTTCCTCGGCGGCATCCTCTCCATCTCCAGCACCACCATCATCGTTCGGGCGCTGGATGAGCTCGGCCTCAAGACCCAGGTGTTCTCATCCGTTGTGATCGGTGTGCTGGTGATCGAGGACGTGGTGGCGGTATTGCTTTTGGTGTTGTTGAGCAGCCTTGCCGTGAGCCAGCATTTCTCCGGTGGTGACATGCTTTGGGAACTGGGGAAACTGGGCTTCTTCCTCATCCTGTGGTTCGCCGCCGGTGTGTTCCTTATCCCCACGCTCTTAGGCCGCACGCGCAAGCTGATGAATGATGAAACACTGCTGATCGTGGCTGTGGCGCTATGTCTTTCCATGGTGGTGCTCGCTGTGAATGCCGGATTCAGTGCGGCCTTGGGCGCCTTCATCATGGGTGCCTTGCTCGCGGAGACCGTGCAGGCCGAGCGCATTGAACATCTCGTGATGCCGGTGAAGGACCTTTTCGGCGCCATCTTCTTCGTTTCGGTGGGCATGCTCTTGAACCCGAAGATGCTCGTGGACAACTGGGCGCAGGTGTTGCTGGTCTCCGTGGTGGTGATGATCTTCCAACCCTTGAGCGTGATGACCGGTGCACTGCTGGCCGGCGAGCCGCTGAAGCGATCGGTGCGGATCGGCATGAGCCTTTCGCAGATCGGTGAATTCTCCTTCATCATCGCTACTCTGGGACTTACGCTGAACGTGACCAGCGCCTTCCTCTACCCCATTGCCGTGGCGGTATCGGCCGTTACCACCTTCACCACGCCGTACATGATAAAGGCCTCCGGGCCTTTCGCACAGTGGCTGGAGAAGACCCTTCCCAAGCGATGGACGCAGGCCATGGAGCGCTACAGCCGCCAGACCGATCAGGTGAAGGAGAGCAGTGCTTGGCGAACGCTGCTCCGCTCCTATGTGATCAATCTGGCCATCTTCTCCGTGCTATGCTTGGCCACGGTGCTTATCGCCGGACCTGCCTTCATCCTGCTTTTCGGCGACGAGCTGATGGGCATCGATGGACGCGTCCTTGCCGGCCTGGCCACCTTCCTGTTGATGCTCCCCTTCATCTGGGCCATGTCCCTGCGGCGCATTGGCCGGAACGCCTACCGGCAGCTGTGGGTGAACAAGCGACAGCTGCGCGGGCCTTTGGTGATGCTGGAGGTATTGCGCCTGGCCGCTGCGGTATTGGCCTTGGCCTTGTTGGTGAACGTCTTTTTCAGCACAGGCTGGGCCTTTGTGGCGATGGTGGTGATGATGGGGGTCGCGGCCATCATGTTCAGGCGCGGCTTGCACCGCTTCTATTTGCGCATGGAGGATCGCTTCTTCCGGAACTTGAACCAACGCGAGCTCAGCGTACGACGCACCGACCTGGCGCCTTGGGACATGCACCTTTCGCAATTGCGCGTCCATACCAGTTCAGGCGTGGTGGGCCAAAGCCTGAAGGAGCTGGGGTTGCGCGAGAAGCACGGTGTGAACATCGCCATGATCGAGCGGGCCAGCGGCCATACCGTTCCGGCCCCGGGCCGGAACCATTTGATCCTGCCGGGCGACAACCTGTTCGCCATCGGCACGGATAAGCAACTGGCCGAACTGCAACAGACCTTGGATGCGCCCATCTCGCTCCCCGAACGGCCGCATATGACCAAGGAGGATATCCGATTGAAACGGTTCCGGATCACACCCCAATCATCCTTGGTGGGCATGCGGATCCACGACAGTGGCTTGCGCGACGAGGCCAGCGCCATGGTGGCCGGCATCGAACGGGGCAGTGAGCGGATCATGAATCCCAAGGGCGGCATGGTGTTCGAGGCCAATGACGTGATCTGGCTGGTGGGTAACGGAGAACGCATCAGAGCGTTCATGGAGGAACGGAAGGCAGCACGGGAGTAGTGCCCATCAGAACACCGTGGGCACGAGAAACCGGTCCCTGAGGCACTCGAAGGGCCGGTTTCTCCCATGCCTGTCCCATCCCGCCCGCACTTGGCTCCCCTGAGCGAGTCGAAGGGCAGCGCGGGGCGTGCGAGGTGCAACCTCGACCACTTATACATTTCGTCCCGACCGTAGTAGAGACCAAATAGCTTGCACCTCAATAACAACCACGCCCATGTTCACTATAACACCCGCCATCACCTCGGATATAGCAGGGGAATTGGAAACCGGGGTCCGCGTATTCGTCCACAAGACAACCGGTGAGGTCCGCAGCTATATGGACCGGGAATATTTCATGGACCTGGATGATGAAACGGAGGCCATCTTCCAGCAGTTCCTGAAAAACGAAAGCGCGGACTACGTGGAGGTTGAACGTTGGAGCACGCGAGAATCCTTTGAAATAATGGCCGATTTCGCGGAGCAGCTCGAAGATGAACCAGCGCTGAAGAAGCAGCTCATTTCGGCCTTGAACAGGCCAAAGCCCTCCCGGCACTTCAAGTACTTGATCGACAACTCCGGGCAGCCCCGGGAGCAATGGTTCGCTTTCAAGAACGCGCGGCAACAGGACCATGTGAAAGAGCAACTGGAGTTGTTGCTGGAGGAAAAGCGCCTGAAGTCCGCGCGTGGATCCGACAGGGAGAGTTAGGCGCTCCACGTCAGCTATGCCACCTCCTACAGCTATGTCTGAGGGGGCCACTTCAGGTCCACCACCATCGGGATCCGCAACAACTGAAGCGACCCTGACATGAAGGAGAACAGCTGCATCCGAAGGCCCGTGAACAAAGGCCGGACAGTTGTGTTCATTTGAAGCCGAGGCAGCAGGTGCCGAGGAAATTGGACGCACATGAGCAAGATCCTAGGACTCCACCACATCACGGCCATTGCCGGGGATGCACAGCGCAATTACGACTTCTACACCAAGGTGCTCGGTTTTCGATTGGTGAAGAAGACCGTGAACTTCGATGACCCGAACACCTACCATTTCTACTTCGGGGATGAGGTGGGCAGTCCGGGCACCATCCTCACCTTCTTCCCTTGGGCGAACGTGCGGCAAGGAAAGAACGGGGCCGGCATGGCCACGGAGATCGGTTATTCCGTGCCGAAAGGGAGCTTGGATTTCTGGAAGGCTCGCTTGGAAAAGCTGAAGGTTCCTCACAATGCACCCGGTGAACGGTTCGGAGAAAAGCACATGGCCTTCCAGGACCCTGATGGCTTGTGGCTCAACTTGATCGAGGCCGAACAAAGGGATGACCGAAAGGGTCGGGTTACTGCTGAGATCAGCGCCGATGTGGCGATCAAAGGATTTCACACGGTCACGTTGACGCTGACGAGCATCAAAGCGACTGCCGATATACTGACAGGGATCTTCGGCTACAGGCAGATAGCACAGGAAGGCCATGTGTACCGCTACCGGACCGATGCGGTGGAGGGCGCGGCGTTGGTGGACCTCTTGGAAAAGCCCGAAGCCCTGCGTGGAGTGACTGCGGGCGGCACCAATCACCACGTAGCGTTCCGGGTCAAGGATGAGGAGACCTTGATGGCGTTCCGGGAAAGGGTCGCGTCAAGAGGCCTCTCGATCACCGGGAAGATCGATCGGGACTATTTCTTCTCGCTCTATTTCCGGGAACCGGGCGGTGTGCTCTTCGAGATCGCGACGGACAACCCCGGTTTCGCGACGGATGAGACCATGGAAGAACTGGGAAGCTCGCTGCAGTTGCCCGATCAGCATGAACCGATGCGGGACCGGATCGAAAAGGCACTGCCGGCGCTTCAAACCTGATGGCAAGCAACATGCACAACAAGAACATACAAACGGCGGGCAGGTCCTTGAAGGAGGCCGATAAAGCATTGATCATGATACATGGTCGAGGAGCCGATGCGCGTGATATCCTCGGTCTTGCTTCGCATTTCGATGTCCCGGAATTCGCTTTGTTGGCGCCCCAGGCCACCGGACACACCTGGTATCCCTATTCGTTCATGGCGAAACCCGAGCAGAATGAGCCTTGGCTTTCTTCGGCTCTTGATCTGCTGAAGGAAGTGTTGGATGAAGTGGCTGAGCAAGGCATCACCGCCGAGAACACCTACTTCCTCGGCTTTTCGCAAGGCGCTTGCCTGACCTTGGAGTTCGTTGCGCGCCATGCGCAAAAGTTCGGCGGTGTTGCGGCATTCACCGGAGGGTTGATCGGCGACCGCATCAACCGGGAGAATTACTCGGGTGACTTCAAGGGCACGCCCATCTTCATCGGCAGCGGTGATCCCGACGCGCATGTGCAGGTGGAACGTGTACACGAAAGTGCCCGCATCTTGGAGGAAATGAATGCGAAGGTCCATGTGCAGATACATGAAGGCCGTCCTCACAGCATTTCCCCGGCGGAGATCGAGGAAGCAAAACGACTGATCTTTTCTTGACCCATTCAATTGAACAGCATGCAGAACCAATGGCCGACCCTCTCCTATGAAAATGGAAAAGACACCTATGCCACCATGCATATGTGGACGCAGATCGTGGGCAAGATCAAATTGGCACTTGTGCCGTGGATCAACCACTCGTGGCACGTCACCCTGCACGTGACGCCCACCGGCCTCTCGACGCATGAAATGCCTTACAAGAACAAGAATTTCCAGATCGACTTCGATCTTGTCAACCATAAGTTGAAGGTGATCACCAGCGATGGGCAACACCGGGAGTTCGATCTGCAAGGGAATTCGGTCGCGGACTTCTACCACAAGCTATTCGCGGTGCTGAAGGACTTGGAGATCGATGTGGAGATAAACACGATGCCCGTTGAAATGGAGGATGTGACCCCATTCGAGAAGGACAACAAGAACGCCACCTACGATAAGGATCAAGCCGCAGCCTTGCATCTGGCGTTGTTGAAAATGCAGAATGTGCTCACGCACATGCGCTGCGATTACGTAGGCAAGTGCAGCCCCGTGCATTTCTTCTGGGGCAGCTTCGACCTTGCGGTGTCGCGTTTCAGCGGTCGCACTGCGCCGAAACATCCGGGAGGCATTCCCAATCTGCCCGACTGGGTCGCGGAGGAAGCCTATTCCCATGAAGTGGCGAGCCTTGGCTTCTGGCCCGGTAGTGAGGCGCTGCCCGAGGCGGCTTTCTATGCTTACGTGTATCCGGAACCCAAGGGCTATAAGGAAGCCGAAGTGAAGCCCAAAGGCGCCTACTATCACAAAGCACTCAGCGAGTTCGTGCTTCCCTATAGCGTCGTGCAACAGTCATCCGACCCGGAAGGCGCACTGATGGAATTCCTGGACAGCACCTACGAGGCCGCCGCCGCATTGGCCGGATGGGACCGGAAAGCATTGGAAAAGTCGCCACATGTTTAAGGTCACCCGGATATACAGCGATGGGAACGGCGACAGC
>JAHBUL010000031.1 GCA_019638085.1 Flavobacteriales bacterium
TACGACGTAGGCATAACCGGAGCCTGCTTCGTACATGCCGCCGTTCCCTCCGCCGATGGAAAGATCCTCTTGTGCGGTTCGCGCATCGCGCCGGGCCGTTCGGACCAGGATGCACTGATCGCCAAGATCTCGCACACCGGTGAAGTGCTCTGGAGCTGGACCAGCGACACACCGGATGAGCAAGAGGAGCTCCGCGATCTGAAACAGACGGCCGATGGCGGCATTATTGCAGCTGGCACATGGCGCGGAAGCGCCGACAGTGATGTATTGCTATTGCGCACGGATGTTTCAGGAGAGCTGTTATGGCAACAGCACTATGGCACCTCGGGTGAAGAATCCGGGAACGGCGTGGCCTTCGATGGCGATGGATACATGATCGCTGGCCGTATCGGAGGTTTTTCAGGTGATCTGGATGCCTATGTCGTCCGCACGGACAATGACGGCAACGAACTCTGGTGGCAAAGTTGGGGAGGCATAAAAAAGGACCTGCTCAAGGGCATCGCACATAGCGGAAGCGTCTTCGTGATGGCCGGCTATACCGACAGTTATGGCCCCCAAGTGGGCGTGCAGCACGTGCGGAGCGTATACATGATCGCGATGAATGCAGCCGGCGACACCCTATGGACAAGGACCATCGGCGATATCGGTGCGGCCAGTTCGGCAGAGGATATCCAAGTGGCCGGCAACGGAGACTTTTTCCTCTCCGGCCAATCCGGCAATAGCCACCTGACCAAGTGCATGGTGATGCGCGTATCTCCAACGGGCAACCAGCTCTGGAAACGGACCTACGATATCGGCAACGAGGACCTGCTGCATCGGCTCACACTCCTTCCCGATGGTGGTTTTATCGCTGCGGGACGCACCTTTGGCCCAGGCAGTATGCAAGCCGTGCTGGTGCGGAAGAATGCTTCGGGGAACTGAGTGATCTCAATTCGCCTCACCCCAGATCCATCACATCCCGTACTCCCGGTGGCCGTTCCACCGTGAAGCCTTCACCGAACACCGCACCGATCAGTCGGCCCATGTCGCGGGCGCGGCCTTCGAGGGTGGGCAGGAACTCCGGCACGCTGATCGGTGATACCGGTTCCGTGCTGTCGGGGTCGTGGAACTGGGACTTGAAGCAGGCCAGCGCTTCCATTTTGCGTTCCCAATAGTCACTGACGTCGATCACCAGGTCGGGATCGATCCAGCGGTCCTGGATGATATGGATCACGGAGGTTGGTCGCCAGGCCTCCTGTTCAACACCCCCGTGCTCCGTGGAGATGCGCCGAAGCCCGCTCAGGAAGCAAGCCTCCGAAACGAGATTCGACCCGCGGCCATGATCCGGATGGCGATCATGGACCGCGTTGGTGAACACCACCTGCGGACGGTGCCTGCGCAGCGCGGTCACCACCTTCAGCAAGCTCTCCTCGTCGGCGCGGAAGAAGCCATCGCGCAAGCCAAGCTGGTAGCGGAAACTTACGCCGAGTGTCTTCGCAGCCGCTGCTGCCTCTTGCTTTCGGATCTCGCCGGAACCGCGGGTGCCCAATTCACCTACCGTGAGGTCCACCAGACCCACGGTACGGCCTTGGTCGATGTGGCGCAGCACCGTACCCCCCATACCGATCTCCGTATCATCCGGGTGGGCGGTGATGCAGAGAATATCAACGTGCTCACTGCTCATTTTCCGTCGAGCCAGTTGAGGATGGGATCGCTCAAAGGCTCTTGGGCGCTGGCGTACATGGTGACGAAGTGCCCGTCCTCATCGATGAGGTACTTCTGGAAATTCCACTTTACCTCACTGTCAAGCTTACCGTTCTCCGCCTTCTTCGTGAGCCATGCATACACCGGACTCTGATCGGGTCCTTTGGTGGAGACCTTGGACATCAATGGAAAGGTGACACCGAAATTTTTCTCGCAGAAGGCTGCAATTTCCTTCTCATCCCCCGGCTCCTGCCCACCGAAGTCGTTGCTTGGAAATCCGAGGATCACAAAGCCCTTGTCCTGGTACTTCTTGTAGAGTTCCTCCAGCTGCTTGTACTGCGGGGTGAAACCGCATTCGCTGGCGGTATTCACCACCATCACCTTGTGGCCTTTCAGTTGGGCCATGTCGTACGGTTTGCCGTTGATGTCAATGGCGGATAGCTCGTGGAAGTTCATGGTGGTCGTTTCTTGTAGGTTGTTGGTCGTTGCCTTGGTGCTATCGGGCGTATTCCCGCAACCCAGCAAAGCCAGTGGAAGTATGAAGAAGAAGGAACGCATGTGATCGATTTGGTCGCAAAGGTGCATGATCCATCACAAGCTCCCCCGGTATCTTTCGCCCTTGATCGGGATCCCGAACCTCCGAACTATCATGCGAAACCTCCTTCTCGCCCTCTCCTTCCTCCTTCTTCCCCCCCTCTTCGCCCAGCAGGAGGTGAAGATCGCCGATGCCAAGGCGTTGGCTGAAGCCCGTGATGTGCGGAAGAACAAGGCTGCCTTGGAATCGTTGCGGGCTGAAGGCTTGACCGAGGAGGAGATCAGCGTGATCGAGCAATTTGGCGATGTGGACCAGTGGCCTGAAGGGATCCGAACGGATACAGCTCGCGCGTCCAACGCACCGTACATCATCAATTATGTCGGTTTCCGGCTCAGCAGCTTCCTGCAGGACACCGTGCAAATGGCCGTGGTGATGTGGCCGGCCAAGAGCAACATACACATGCCGGAAGGTATGCGTCCCTTGGGGGATTTTTATATGGTGCTGCCGGAACGGACGCTGAAGAACGTGGAAGAGCCGAAGCGACGACCCGTGGTAAGTCGGGGGCCTCAGTGGAGGAATCGCGCAAAAGTGAAGATCCTTAAACCGGATGAGCTATACGCGGCGTACGATCTTGCTGCGGATAGCATCGCGCTACGCGCACTGGCGAAGACCGGCATGAGCAAGCCCGAGATCGATGCAGTGATCTTCAGGAGCACCGAACGCAACTGGCCCGAGGGCATCGACAACTTCGAGAAACGCTATCCCTTGCTGGAAAAATTCTCGAAATACCGGGCGTATCTAGGTGCCCGCTGGGATGATAAAGTGCTCTTGATCGTGCCCGTGGAGAAGAACCGCCGGATGCCAGTGGCCATGCGCCCATACTTGGACCTGTATTTCGTGTATACAGTGCCTGCGGTGAAGATCAGGGGAAGGAAGTGAGGTTGCTGCTGGGATAAAGGATCACGCTGGGATACGTATCGAAGGAACACGGATCCAGGTCTGTTTGGAAAACCCCTCGCTTCGAAAAACCGCCGATTTCGCAGCAGGGCGCAGATCGCTCACGGCCTTCCGGAGCAGAACCGCAGCTGCATCCCTTGTGAAGCCTTTCGGAGCTCACAAGCCCCTTGCTCCGATCACACTTTCGTGCGGACCTTTTGCCAATCCTTCACTTGCCACGTGATGTGGCCGGTGGCCAAATGATTCCCCGCCACATCATGCAGGGGTACTTCCGCGGTGTAGAGCACGGGTTCGCCACTGCCTAAAGGTTGAATGATCTGGTTCTCCAGATCCGCTGCGGAAGGCGCGAACTCGGCATGGGCCTTGGCCTTGGCCTGGTAGTGATACTCCATGCGGAGCGTCTTCATAATGATCCGGTACCGCTTCGGATCCAAGCGTTCCATAAGTGCCAGCCCGCTGCAGTACTCGGCGGCGGTGGCCAGACAACACGCATGGATGCCCTTGATGTGGTTGCGGTTGACCCGCCAATAGGGGATCTCCACCCGGATACCACCGCTGGCCAACGGCACAACGCGGAAGCCATGCGGCCGGTTGAACGGGATCATCCAACGCAGGCCCATATTCATCCACCAACGGGTGAAAGAAGAACTGCGCGATCGTTCGAGGAGTTTGGGTAAGTCCATGGCGAAAGATCAACGTTCCAGCACGGAAGCGATGTCGGGACGGAAATACCGGTCGCTCTTCAGCACCTTGCCATCTTCCCGGTAAATGGGTGCTCCATCAGCTCCGAGCTTGCTCATGTTGCTGCGCTGGATCTCCAGAAAAACCTCTTCGATCTTATGCTCCAAGCCATGTTTCAGGATGGTGCCGCACAGGATGTAGAGCATGTCCCCCAAGGCATCGGCCACTTCCACGAGGTCACCTTGTTGCGCGGCCTCCAAGTATTCCTCGTTCTCTTCCCGCATCAATTCATGGCGCAGCCGCAGCTGGTCTTCTCCGATGGCCGCTGTTGGCACAGTGGAGTTAACGATCCCAAAAGCATCATGAAAGGTGCGCACATGGGAGATCGTTTCCTGTAAGGTCATGGGCATGGGCAAAGGATCCACGGTGGTTATTCACAGATGTTCGCAAGTGCACGAATGTACGCAGCAGGCACCTTGTCGGCTTAACACATGTTAACTGCAAAACGCCTGCAAACGCCCGTCAATAGGGGCAATTTTGCAATCCGAACAGATCGATACCCCCTCCTATGGAAATTCCACAGCCATCCCCTGCTCCCGCTTCTTCCTCCACTTCAGATACACTTCGGGCACTGAATGAACGCATCCAACAGGCCAGTTCCTTCGTGGACCTGATCGATCAGGAGATGCAAAAGAACATCGTGGGTCAGAAGGACATGGTGCAAAAGCTGCTGGTGGCGTTGCTCGCCGACGGCCATATCATGCTGGAAGGTATGCCCGGACTCGCCAAGACGCTGGCGATCAAAACGCTCAGCGATATCGTGGACGTGGGCTTCAGCCGGGTGCAATTCACACCGGACCTGCTGCCAGCTGACCTGATAGGGACCATGATCTACAGCCCGCGCAACGAGGAGTTCACGGTGAAGCAGGGTCCGATCTTCAGCAATTTCATTTTGGCGGACGAGATCAACCGCGCGCCGGCAAAGGTGCAAAGTGCGTTGCTGGAGGCCATGCAGGAACGCCAGGTCACCATCGGGTCCACAACGTACAAGCTGCCGGAGCCATTCCTTGTGATGGCGACCATGAACCCGATCGAGCAGGAAGGCACCTATCCCCTTCCGGAAGCCCAGACTGATCGCTTCATGCTGAAGGTGGTGCTGGATTATCCCCGGAAGGAGGAAGAACGCGCCATCATCCGCCAGAACACCAGTTCCACCGCACGCACCCAGGTACAGAAGGTGATCCATCCGCAGGACATCGTGAACGCCCGCCAACTGGTGCGTGAAGTGTACATGGACGAAAAGATCGAGCAGTACATCGTGGACATCGTTTATGCCACGCGTACACCAGCCGACTATCGCTTGAGCGACCTCAGTTCGCTGATCAGCTTCGGCGGAAGCCCACGTGCCAGCATCAACATGGCACTTGGTGCCAAGGCCTATGCCTTCACCAAGCGGCGCGGTTATGTGATCCCCGAGGATGTACGGGCCGTCTGTCCGGATGTGTTGCGGCATCGCATTGGGCTGACCTATGAGGCGGAAGCGGAGAATATCAGCGTGAACGAGATCATTGATCGCGTGCTCAATACGGTGGAGGTTCCTTGAGTCGTGAGTCGTGAGTCTTGGGTTCGATCAATCGCCGGTTTCCTATCACCTTGCACCAGTCACCAGCCACCGAACACTTGTCATCAATTATCATCCACCCATCGCAACACTCCAACATACCAAGGACCTCATCAAGAAGGTGCGGTTGATCGAGCTGAAGACACGCGGCTTGAGCAATCACATTTTCAGTGGCGAGTACCACAGTGCCTTCAAGGGGCGTGGTATGGCCTTTAGTGAGGTGCGCGAGTATGTGCCGGGTGATGAGGTGCGTGCGATCGATTGGAACGTGACCGCTCGACTGGGGCATCCGTACATCAAGATCTTCGATGAGGAGCGCGAGCTTACGGTAATGCTGGTGGCGGACGTGAGCGGCAGCGGTGATTTCGGCACGGTGAACCAATTGAAACGCGAACTGACGACCGAGGCCTGTGCCACCATCGCCTTCAGCGCGATCCAGAACAACGATAAGGTGGGCTTGATCCTGTTCAGCGATCAAGTGGAACTGTTCATTCCACCCAAGAAGGGCCGAGGGCATATCCTGCGGATCGTGCGGGAATTGCTGGAGTTCCGCCCGAAAGGCCGGGGTACGGACATTACCGGAGCCCTGAAGTACCTGAACAATGTGATCAAGAAGCGCAGCATCGCTTTCCTCATCAGCGACCTGATGGACGAGGGTTATGAAGATGCCTTGAAGATCGCGAACCGGAGGCATGATCTGGTGGTGTTGCGCACCTCGGATCCGCGCGAGCTGGAGTTGCCGAACATGGGCCTTGTCCAGTTCCTGGATCCGGAGACCGGCGAAACACAGTGGGTGAACACCCGCAACAAGGCCGTTCGTGATCACTACCGCGCACAAGCCTTGAAGCATCAGGCCCATTCCCGCGATGCACTACGGCGTGCAGGCGTGGACCATGCCGTGATCAGTACGCGAGAAGGCTATGTGCGGCCATTGATGAACCTCTTCCGGCAGCGCGATTAGGAAGATGAGGAGGACGAATGAGGTGAACACGATCAAGGGGAGTCCAGGATCCCATCGGCGTGCTACGTCCATCAGCATGCTGTTCCTTGGTGCCGTATCCTGCCTATTGATGGGCTTGCTCCCAGCTGCTGTGCTCGCTCAAAGCATCAAGCCGAAGGCGGTCCTGGACAGTGCTACCATACTGATCGGCCAGCAGGCCCATGTGGAACTGAGCGTGACCTATCGCGTGGATGGAGGCCCCGTGAACATCGTGTGGCCAATGGTTACCGATACGATCACCTCCAAAATACCCGTGCTCCATGACAGCCATGTGGATACCATCCTTTCCGACAAAAAGAACGACCCGTTCCTGTTCAAGCAGGTGCGCACGCTCACCATCACTTCGTGGGATTCGGGCTACTGGGCCATTCCTCCGTTCACCTTCACAATCAATGGTGACACCCTGGGCACCGACCCGCTGCTGCTGACCGTGAACACGGTGGAAGTGGATACCACCCAGGCCATCCGTGATATCAAGGAGATCTATACCGTACCATTCAGCTTGGTGGATTGGCTGCGGGAACATTGGGAATGGATAGCAGGCGGCTTGGCGGCAGTTGCCATTATCGCCGCATTGGTCTTCTTCCTATACCGCCGGGCCCGTCGCCCCAAACCACCTGTGCCCGAAGCCCCGAAAGCGCCGGCTCATGTGCGCGCTTTGTTGGCGTTGGAGGCATTGCAGAAGAAGAAACTTTGGCAGCAGGAGCGGATAAAGGACTATTACACGGAGCTCACCGGCATTGTCCGCAGCTACGTGGAGGAGCGCTATGGCGTGCCCGCCATGGAACAGACCACGGATGAATTGCTAACCGCCCTACGGCTGAGCAGCCTGCCCAGTGGTGGGCAGGAGCAGCTGGGCCAGCTCCTCCGCTTGGCCGATATGGTGAAGTTCGCCAAATGGAAGGCGCTGCCCACGGAGAACGAGCAGGTGATGGCCAGTGCCATCAGACTGATACAGGAAACCGCAGATACCCGATCCGATGCGCCGCTCGCGTGACCTCATCATCCTTATCACATTGCTCGTGCTGGCGCACGCGGCCGTGTTGGTGGCTGCGTGGTGGCTCAAGGATCACTATGAGCTGGCCTCACCCAAGCTGCTTTGGGGTTTGATCCTTCTCCCCTTGCTCAGCATCTGGTATGTGGCGCGTAGGGATCACCGTAGGCCGCGCACCACCTTGAGCACACTGAGTGCCCTGCGCAATGGGCCAACCGATCTGCTCGCGCGCCTGAGGCATCTCCCCTTCGCAATGGCCATGCTCGGTCTGGGGCTTATGCTGCTGTCCATGGCACGGCCCCAAAGCAAGGACAGCTGGAAAGACGTGACCCACGACGGCATCGACATCGTGATCGCCATGGACTACAGCGCCAGTATGCTGGCGAAGGACTTCAAGCCGAACCGCTTGGAAGCCGCGCGGGACGTGGCGCTCAACTTTATAGATGACCGCCCGAACGACCGTATCGGACTGGTGGTGTACGAAGGCGAGGCCTTCACCCAATGCCCCCTTACCACTGATCATGAAGTGCTGAAGAACCTCTTCATGGAAGCGCGAACGGGCCTGATCACCGGAGGTACCGCCATCGGCATGGGCTTGGCCACCGCCATCAACCGGTTGCGTGAAAGCACCAGCAAGAGCAAGGTCGTGATCCTGCTCACCGATGGCATGAACAACGCCGGAACCATTCAACCCTTGGATGCCGCCCAGATCGCGGAGGAACTCGGCATTCGCGTGTACACCATCGGGGTGGGAACACGGGGACGCGCGCTTTCGCCGGTGGCGATCTATCCCAACGGGCAATACAAGTATGACTACGTGGACGTGGACATCGATGATGACATGTTGCAGAAGATGGCCACGATGACCGGTGCCCGGTACTTCCGCGCCACGGATGAAAAGAAACTGCGTGCCATTTACCAGGAGATCGACCGTTTGGAGAAGACCCGGATGAAGGTGACCGAGCACAGCAGCCGCACCGAGGAATATTTCGACCCACTTCTGGCGGGCTGCTCCCTCTTCTTCCTATCGATATTCCTGGGCAATACCCTGCTTCGTACCACCCCATGAGCACGCCGGGCACATATCGCACGGGGCCGGTCACTGCGGTGATCCTCGTCGTGGAAGCGCTGGCCTGGGGCCTTGGCTTGGCCTTCTGGTTTTCCGCAGCGCACTACCTGCCCCAATTCCGCGTGCAGGAAAAGGAAGTGCTTTGGGCGCTGCTCGCCGGTCCGCTACTGGTCCTGCTATACTTGGTCGCGTTGGCATTGAAGAACAAGGCCATGCGCCGGTTCAGTGGTGAACCCTTGATCGGTGATATGGTACCCGGGGTTTCCTCTTGGCGGTCCGCCCTGAAGTTCCTGCTCCTGCGTCACGGCTTCAGCTTCGCCATATTCGCATTGGCCGGTCCGCAGATGGGAACACGTTTGGAGGAAATCACCGCCAAGGGCGTGGACGTGGTAGTGGCCTTGGACGTCAGCAATAGCATGCTGGCCGAAGATCTTAAGCCCGATCGCATGGAAGTTGCCAAGCGTGCGCTTTCGCAATTGATCGACCGGATGCAGGGCGATCGCTTGGGCATCGTGGTCTTCGCTGGTGAAGCCTACACGCAACTGCCCATCACCGCCGATCGTAGCGCGGCCAAGCTATTCCTCAACAGCATTGGGCCCAACTTGGTACGTGCTCAAGGCACTGCCATCGGTGCAGCGATCGACCAAGCGCGGAAGAGCTTTGGTGAGGATGCCGCAAAAGGACGAACGATCATCCTGATCAGCGATGGGGAGAGCTTTGAGGATGATGGGGTGGGTGCGGCCAAGCGGGCTGCAGATGCAGGCATTATCGTGAATGCCATTGGCATGGGTACACCGCAAGGAGCACCTATACCGGTCCGCGTTAGCGGGCGTATGGTCGGCTTCAAGAAGGATAAACAAGGGCAGACGGTGATCACCAAACTGGATCCCGAGATGCTTGCCCGCGTGGCCGAAGCAGGCGGCGGCGAATACATCCAAGCCACGTCCGGTGATACCGGAGTGAACACCCTGATCGCGAAGCTACGCAGCATGGACCAGACCGACCTGGGTAGCTATAAGTTCGCCGGGCACGAGGACCGCTTCCAGTATTTCCTGGCCGTGGCCTGTGTGCTTATCTTCCTCGGTCTTCTGATCGGTGAGCGCACCCTTCAGGTAAAATGGAGCAATTTGATGCCATGGAACGCTTGAGCTTGATACTGCTGGCGCTGGCTACCGCGTGCACACTGCATGCACAGGAGGTGGACCGTGCCCTGCGCAAGGGCAACACCGATTACAAGAAAGGTGACCTCGAAGGTGCCATAGATGCCTATTCCAAGGCGGAAAAGGATGAGCGTGGCATGTTCAACTTGGGGAACGCGTACTACCGGCAGGACAGTATTGCTGATGCCCTGCGATCATACGAGAATGCCGCATCCATGGCCAAGGGGGCGGAAGCACAGGCCCGGGCCTATCACAATCTGGGGAACAGCTGGATGAAGCAGGATAAGTACCAAGAGGCGATCAATGCATACAAGGAAGCATTGAAGCGGGTGCCGATGGATGAGGACACACGGTACAACCTCGCCTTCGCCCAGAAGAAGCTGGCACAGGAACAGCAACAACAGAAGCAGAAGCAGAAGGACAACGACAAGGACAAGGATCAGGACAAGCAGGATAAACAAGACAAAAAAGAGGAACAGGACAAGGACCAGGATCAGCAGGACAGGGACCAAAAGAAGAACGAGGAAAAGCAGGACGAGAAGAAACAGGAACAAAAACAGCAGGAGCGAATCGATCCCCAGGATGCGAAGCGCATGCTGGAAGCTGCCCAACAGAAAGAACAGGACGTGCAGGAAAAAGTGCGCGAAATGATGCAACCGAAACCTTCCAAACCCACCGAAAAGGATTGGTGACCCCGATGAAGAACTTCATCCTCGCCATAGCATCCTTCCTGATCACGGGCGTCATCGTGCATGCCCAAGAAGTCACTTTTCAGGCCACCGTGGACCGTAACGAGATCGCCACGGGTGATCCTGTGAAGCTGACCATTGCCTTGGGAAATGTTTCCTCCGCCAGCGGCATCACCACACCCGACCTTGGCGGTCTGGCTGTATTGCAAGGGCCCATGGAAAGCAATAGCTTCTCCAGCATCAACGGACGTATGAGCCGTTCCTCTTCCCGCATCTGGTATCTCACTGCAACACAACCGGGCACCTATGTGATCGGTCCATCCACGGTGCGCGTGGGCCGCGCGGTGCTGCAGACCGACCCGATCACCATCAAGGTATCCAAGGGGGCAGGTAGTGGCTCCAGTGCTGCCACGAATGAGGCCCAGAAGCGGGACCAGAACCTGTTCTGCACGATCAGCCTCAGCAAGAACAAGGCCTATGTGGGGGAACAGATCATTGCCACCTATACCCTCTTCTCACGCTACAATTCATTGCAACCGCAGGATTACGACCTGCCTAAGCTGAGCGGTTTCTGGGCCGAGGAAGTGGATCTGGGTGCCGCCAACTGGGAGTCGAGCTTACGCACCGTGAACGGATTGCAATATCGCGTGGCCGTATTGAAGAAGCAGGTATTGATCCCGCTGCGCAGCGGCAAGCTCACGGTGGCTCCCATGACCTTGAACTACCTGGTGAACCCTGGTTTCTTTAGCAGCGGCACCCCTGTACGCATCCAAAGCAATAGCAGTGAAATAACAGCCGTGGAACTGCCCCCGGGCAAGCCGGCCGACTTCATCGGTGCCGTGGGCGAATTGCGCATGGAAATGAAGACCCCGGGCACTACGGTGAAAGCGAACGAGGCCATTGACCTGACCATCCGCTTCTCAGGCCGGGCCAACCTGAAATTGATCGATGCCCCAAAGCTGGGCCTACCACCGGACTTTGAGACGTACGACCCGAAGATCAGCGACAAGATCAGCGTGAACGGTTCAGGTATGAGCGGCAGCCGCGAGTTCCAATACTTGCTTATTCCCCGCCATCCCGGCAAGTATGATCTGGGGGATATGACCTTCAGCTACTTCGACCCGAACAGCGGAAGCTATAAGCAGTTGCGCTCGGATTCGTTGTACTTCAATGTGCAACCCGGTGATGCGAACTCAAGCGCGTCAGTGGGGACATCCTCCAAAATGGACGTCCAGCGTCTGGGTTCTGATATCCGTTACATCCGCACGGGCGATCTGGAACTGCGGCGCAAAGGAGAGCATCTATTCGGTTCGGGAAAGTACATCGCCGGCATGGTGGTGCCTCCTGCGCTTCTTTTGCTCTTGTTCCTCTGGCACCGCAAGCGTGAGGAACAGCTGAGTGATTTGGGCGGCCAGCGGCGACGCGGGGCGGACAAAGTGGCCAAACGCAGGTTGGCCGAAGCGGAAACCGCCTTGAAAAAGGAAGATCGAAATGCATTCCACGATGCGGTTGGAAAAGCCTTGGAAGGGTACTTCGCTGATAAGTTCAACTTGGGCGTGGCCGAAGTGAACGCCGCAATGATCCGGGAAAAGCTAGGAACCGTGGACGAGGGACGCACAGCGGAGGAATACATCAACCTGATCACGGCATCGCAGATGGCGCGCTTTACTCCCGTGGAAGGCAAACCCCAGCGACAGACCTATGATGAAGCGGCCGCGATCATCAGTCGCATCGAAAACCAGATCCGCGGATGATGCGCCAACTGCTCCCCCTCCTGATCTGGTTCTGCCTGCCCGCATTGGCCTATGCCAACAATGCCCAATTGCTGGAACAGGCCCAAGAGGCTTATGCCAATGGCGATCACAAGCATGCCTTGGCACTATACGATTCCGTGAACACCGACTACACATCGGCGGGACTTCTTTACAATATCGGCAACTGCTACAGCAAGCTGGGCGACATGCCCCACGCCATCCTGTACTATGAGCGCGCCTTACGCTTGGCGCCCGGTGCCGACGATATCCAAGCCAACCTGGACCTGGAGCGCGCCAAAGTGGTGGATCGCATGAACCAATTACCGGCCTTTACACTAGGCTCCGTGTGGGACCGACTACAAGGTGGAAAGGACGTGGACCAATGGGCTCGGCGTTCGCTATGGGCTTGTGTGATCATGGTGGTGTTCGCGGCATCCGCGATCCTCATACGTCGGAACTCCTTCAAGCGGATTTTCCTCGCAGTGGCGGCATTAGCATTATTGTTCACTGTGCTTTCCACCGCCTTGGCCGCCTATCGGGTACAGGAAGTTGAAAGTCGTTCAGAGGCGATCATCATGTCCCCTACCGTGGAGATACTCGGCGAACCCCGCAAGGGCTCCACGCGCTTGTTCATTCTTCACCAAGGAACCAAGCTGAGCATCGTAGGCGAACAAGGTGACTGGCAAGAAGTACGTCTGTCCAGCGGCTCGGTGGGATGGTTGCCCAAGGAGGCCATCGAGATCATCTGACACCAACGGCAAGTGGACTGGTCATCAGAACGGGAACGGATCAAAGGAACGATCCCGCTCTGACCAAGGTCGGAGCGGGATCATGTTCCTGGTCGACCAAGTATCCTTGACCGCCGTTCATCCACGACGATCTATGGCATGGCCTCCGGTCGGATCGCGGTTCCAAACTGGCTGCCCACGGTAAGGAGTATCACTTCACGGTCATTGTTCGGACCGGTGTAGGAAACGAATCCACTCAAATTGGTATCCTCCGCGTGATAGCCTACCACAATGTTAGTGGGCTCCATGCCGATCAGTTGTAGGATATCGTCCCGGTCATTACCGGCACCGGTGTATTTCACTTCTCCGGAATTGGAGACATCACCGGGCCACAGGGCCATCCGTCCATCGATGATCGTACTTGCGTTGCTACCGAAGGTCGGCGTGGTGTATTGGGTGAAGTCCACAAGTTCATCATCACTCGTAAGCAGGGCCGTACACATGACCCCCAAGTGATTGCGATGTCGCACGGATACGAGCTTCCCGATGGCGGACCCGTTGAAAGCGATCAATTCATTGCCCGTAGGCGTGATCACTTTTCCATTGCGTAATACCAACGCCGCTCGCCTTCCGGTAACGGTGTACCCGGAATTATTCTCATGCAATTGCACCAGCACCCAGTCCACAACGGCGGTGGCACCGGTGGCCTGCATCACCGAGGAGGACACGCTCACTCCGGCATTCTCCACTGTGTATCCCATACTGGAATACGGCTCGGAGCTGGGCACCAATCCTTGTGAGCGAAGATCATCGCGCATCAAAGCGTCGCTGCCATCCAAGGCACCACCCAGCAGCATTTTTACACGAACACCACCAGTGGGCACCACCACCCCACAATCCGGGCCATCGAAGCGATAAGCAACGCGCGACGAGAAGGGTGGCACCTGGATGCTGCCCGAGAGCACATTGCCATCAATATCCTTCCAGCAGCCCTCAGGCAGGTTGAAGCTTTGCGAT
>JAHBUL010000032.1 GCA_019638085.1 Flavobacteriales bacterium
TATTTGCGATCACCACGCGTTCCGTTTCAATAGAGCGTTCTTACGGTTTCTATCGGACACCTCTCGAAACCTTCCCGTTCGCAACGCTCTTTATCACAATAGATACTACTCGCAGGTTCGATGGCGAGGAGTACGGGACCATGGGATTTCACGGACAAGACCCCGGAACAGGTCTCCCGGTCCTACTTGTGCAGACAACGGTTATCATGGCAAGACCGGATCTCGTACGGATCCAAAAGGAAATCGACCTTTTGTTTCAAAAGGAAAACATTGGAGATGCCCGTTTTCCTGCCCTTTCGTTGAACTGATCTATCTGTTCTTCAGTAGCTCCTTGGCATTCTCAATTGCTGCCTTTGTGGTCTTCTTGCCACTGAGCATGCGGGCCAACGCTTCCACGCGCTCCTTGGCATCCAAGGGTCGGATGTCGATTTGCACATGTTCCGCCTCATGATCCTTGGTGACGAGCAAATGGGTATCGGCTTTGCTGGCGATCTGCGGCAGATGGCTGATGGCAAGTACCTGCCGCTGGTGGGCCATACTTGCCAACAGGGACCCGATGCGATGTGCTGCCTCGCCGCTGACCCCGGTGTCGATCTCGTCGAAGACCACCGTTGGCAGTTCCTTGCTGGCTGCAGCCAAGCTGATCAAGGCGAGCATTACCCGGCCCAACTCGCCTCCACTGGCCACCTTGTCCAATGGTTCCGGGGCGCGGTCCTTGTTGGCCGAGAAATAAGCGCGAATGCCATCGACCCCGGTAGGCCCTGGATCCATGCGCTCCAACTTGAACAGGAGTATGGCATGTGGCATTCCGAGATCCCGTAGCAGGACGGTGACCTGGTCGGCCAAGGGCGTCATGGCCTTCTTGCGTTTGGAGCTCATGGACTCCGCGAGCTTCTCCACTTCAACCTGAAGAGCCTGTTCTTTCCGGTCAAGTAGTTTCACGTGCTCGGCCAAAGAGCCGATGCGAGCGATGCGCTCACCGAGTTCATCACGCAATGCGATCAGCCCACCGGTATCCTCCACGCGATGCTTGTGTTGCAACCGTGAAAGCAGGTCGAACCTTTCGCGTGAGCGTTCAGCCTCCTTCGGATCAATGGTAACCTGCTCGGCAAGCTGGGATGCTTCCTCGGCCACGTCCTTCAACTCAATGGCCACACTTTGCATGCGGTCCACCAAGGCCTGCACGGCAGGATCCAAGCGAGCGGCTTTGGCCGCATGTTGCTTAAGGTTCGCCAACTGTACTTGGATGGCACGGTCGCCGCTGATGCCCTCTTCCATTCCACGCAAGGCAAGTACAAGTTCCTCGGCATGATCGGCACGAGCCAGAATGCGCTCCAGTTCAGGGAGTTCATCCAGCACCAAATGTGCGGCTTCGAGTTCGTCGAATTGAAATTGCAGGTAGTCCCGTTCACTTTGCGCCTGGGCCTCTTGCTCTCGGACCGCTGCCAGTTCCGTTCGCGCAGCCTTCCACGTATGGAAGCGTTCGGCATAGGCCTTCACTGCCGCTCCTTGGCCGATGGAGTGATCGAGCAATCCCAATTGGAAGGCTGGCGAATTGAGCAACAGGGTGTGGTGTTGACTATGGATGTGTACCAGTTGCTCCCCGAGCTCGCGAAGTTGTTCCAAGCGTACAGGCGTGTCATTCACGAAAGCTCGTGAACGGCCACCCGGCTCCAACTGCCGCCGCAGGATCAAGGGAGCTTCGTTGGGAACCGTATTCTGTTGGCACCATTCTTCCACGTACGCTGAACCGGGCTCCACCTCCACTTCCAGTTCGATCACGCAGCGCTGCTTTGGATCGCGAAGCAGGTTGCCTTCGGCACGCTCCCCCATGGCCAAGCCCAACGCACCGATCACGATGCTCTTGCCGCTACCGGTCTCACCAGTGATCACGGTTAGGCCGGACCCCAGGTCCAATTCAAGCTGTTCGATCAGCAGGTAGTTCCGGATGGAAAGGCGGCGCAGCATGGCGGTGTGAAGATCGGGCTTCGGATGGAAACGGTGGAGAACAGGCGGGCCTATTTGTTGAACATTGGGTGACCTGAGCTTCGATCACACTGCTGAACAAGTTCGTACAGCATCGTTCACTCCGGGTTTTTATCCTCCGTTCCGCTTTTCGCGGATCTTGATACGCACGCCCTGGGCCTGAAGGCGATCAAGACCTTCCGCTGCCAATGTGTGATTGGGCCGCATGGTCATCACGATCTCGTAGTTCGCCGCAGCACTGTCCAATTCATTCGTGAGTTCCATGGCCAGTCCGCGATTGTACCATGCGTCGGCATAGCCGGGCTCGAGCGTGATGGCCTCGCTAAAGTCCCGCTTGGCACCTTCCAGGTCACCCAAGTGTTCCATACGGACATAGCCGCTATTGTACCAGGCCAGCGCGTTCAAGGGGTCGAGTTCCTTGATCCTTTCATAGCATTCCAATGCGAGACTATCCTTACCGTTCTCTTGATAGTACATGCCCTTGTTATACCACGCTTCCACGCTTCGGGGTCGCAGTGAGATCGCGGTACTGTAATACTGTTCTGCCAACGGATCATGTTTGGCCGCGCTGATCTTGCCCAACATGATGTATGCGGGATAATCCTGAGCATCCTGCTCCACGGCTGTGCGAAAGCTGCTCAAGGCCAAGGTGGTATCTCCGGTCTCCATGTGGATCCATCCCTTCAGGAAGTAACCATGTGCTGCGTGCTGATCAATTCGTAGCACATCATTCACCAGGGTCATGCTCTTATCATAATTTCGCAACACCAACTGGATCTCGGCTTGTTTCAGCATGGCTGAGGTATTCGTGGGATCGACTTTCGAGGCCCGCTCGAACTGGTCCTTGGCTTTGGCCACTTGAGTGGTGCGGTAATAAAGGTCACCCAAGCGCAGGTGATAGTTCACATTGGTACTGTCCAACATCACCGCCCGCTCCAGATCGCGCTGAGCTTCAGTGAGGCTATCCACCTTCAGGTAAAGCAATGCACGACCATCATAGAGTCCAGCACTGTTCGGGTTCTTCACGATCTTGGCATTGATGGAATCCAATGCAACCAGAAAGGGATCCCGTATCTGGCCTTCGACAGGACGAGGTACGGAAGTAGGGCCACCACATGCTGCCCACAACAAGATCGGTGCAAGGATGAAAACTGAACGATGAAGGAATTTTGTGAAGCTGGGCATGGGAAGAATGACCCCCGCTCCGGCCGCTTTGTTGCGGATCGGTAGCGGGGGGCCAAAAGTAAACTTGTAATAGTGCCGAGCGCCTACCCATTGCGAGGCCCGTATGACCTGGCCCAAGCATCGGCAAGTATCTCCTTCTATCTCCAAGTGAGTTTCAACACGTATAAGCCACAAGGCCTATCGTGCTCAATTCAAGCCACAGGCAATACCGCAGGCGTCATTGCTGTCTTGATACGCTTCTCCAGTTCATCGCAGAGCTCCGAGTTATCGTCAAGAAGCTGACGAACCGCATCACGTCCTTGGCCGAGCTTGGTCTCGTCGTATGAGAACCAGCTACCGCTCTTCTTAATGATGCCCAACTCAACGCCCATGTCGATGATCTCGCCGGTCTTACTGATGCCCTTACCATAGAGGATGTCGAACTCGGTCTTGCGGAATGGTGGGGCCACCTTGTTCTTGACCACCTTCACTTTGGTCCGGTTGCCAAGCACATTCTCTCCGTCCTTGATCTGGCTCGAGCGGCGGATGTCCAATCGGATGGAAGCATAGAACTTCAAGGCATTTCCACCGGTTGTGGTCTCGGGGTTGCCGAACATCACGCCGATCTTTTCACGGAGTTGGTTAATGAAGATGCAGCAGCATCCGGTCTTGCTGATGGTGCCGGTGAGCTTGCGCAGGGCCTTGCTCATCAGGCGGGCCTGCATGCCCACAACGCTGTCGCCCATCTCACCCTCGATCTCAGCACGCGGGGTGAGCGCTGCTACACTGTCCACAACCAGGATGTCAATGGCACCGGAGCGGATCAGGTTGTCGGCGATCTCCAGCGCCTGTTCACCATTGTCCGGCTGGCTGATAAGGAGGTTCTCCGTGTCCACGCCGAGGGCTTCGGCGTAGGTGCGGTCGAAAGCATGTTCCGCATCGATGATGGCCGCGATACCACCGTTGCGCTGGCATTCCGCGATGGCATGGATGGCCAAGGTGGTCTTACCACTGCTTTCCGGTCCGTAGATCTCCACCACACGGCCCTTGGGATATCCGCCCACGCCAAGCGCGAGGTCGAGGCCGATGGAACCCGAAGGGATGACCTCTACCTTCTCGATAGCGTCGTCGCCCATCCGCATCACAGCACCCTTCCCGAAGGATTTCTCCATTTTGTCCATCGTCAGCTGCAATGCCTTCAGCTTGTTCTTGTCTATCTCCGTTGCCATGTTATCGTGTTGTTGTGGTTTCGTGGTTGTAGGTTGCGGGTGGCCAGTTGCTGGCTTCAAATTTCAGCTTTCCTGTTTCCTGTTTCAGCTTTCAGAAAGCACTTGCGTTGCGTGGTCCTTGGTGCGCACCTTGGTAATGATGTCCGCTATGACACCTTTCTCGTCGATCAGGAACGTTGTGCGGATGATACCATCGTATTCACGTCCCATGAATTTCTTCTTACCCCACACTCCGTAGGCATTTGCAGCCTCCTTTTCCGTGTCCGCCAACAGGCGGAAAGGCAGGTCGTATTTATCTGCAAACTTTCTATGCTTGGTTGCTTTATCGGGACTTATACCGAGCACTTCATAGCCCGCATTACGCAAGGCACTGTGGCCATCCCTTAGGCTGCAGGCCTGTGCCGTACACCCTGGTGTATCATCCTTGGGATAAAAGTAAAGCACCAGCTTCCGCCCGGCATAGTCTGCGAGTGAAACAGGATGACCATCCTGGTCGACACCACTGAATCCTGGTGCTTTGTCCCCGATCTTCAAGGTCTTCATGATCAAATTTTCACCATGACGATATATCCGTCACCTGAATGACGTGCAATTAAGCACGTGCGCGGGGATCTACCAAATTCTGTGCTTGGAAAGTTTTGAACAGTCCGGCTCAGGAGTTGAACCAAAGGATGGCCACATTGGAATTGACCATCGCCTGACGACCATAAACATCCCCCGAAAGGGTGATTTTCATCGACGAGCGCTTGACAAATGAAATACAATGCCAGCATATTTGGCCACTCCGATCAAAATAATCAGGATAGCGAACCAAGATCCACCCTTCACTCCAACACTAATGAGGAATAATAAACGCAACGTATCCATCCGGCATACAACGACGCTGTTCATGCTCCTTGCCATGGCCCTACATGGCTATGCTCAGCTTGCCCATGCAAAGCACGCCGAAGGCAAGAACCATCAACATGCTGGCCATGATGACCTGGACGGGCTACTGAATTTGCACGATCAGGAGATCCACTTCATGGAGAACAAAGGCCAGTTCTCTGAACCAGTACTTTACCGGGCGGACCTGCCCATGGGCCAAGCTATCGCCACCAAAGGTGGGATGGTCGTTACCGCCTTTGACCCTGTTTCTCTCGCACAATTCCAGCAGGACGGTATCGCCTTTGAAAAGGAGATCCAGGATGGCTTGCCTCACCGCGTTCCGGTTTGGAACAAGAAAGGCCATAGTTGGAAATTGAACTTCACGGGCAGTTCACCGAACATGAAAGTGGAGAGCCGGAACAGCCATGAAGGCATCTCCAACTATTTCATGGGTGATGTTTCGGCCATGGACGTAAACAGTTATCAGGAGGTATGGTATACGAACACCTACCGTGGTATCGATGTGCGATATTACCCCGCCGAGGACGGCTCATTGGAATACGACATTATCTGCAAGCCCGGAAGCGAACCCAAGCAGGTCGCTATTGAATTTGAAGGCATCGACCAGATCAGTGTTAACCAGAAAGGTGAATTGGTGATCAATACCAGCCTGGGTGAGTTTACGTACCCAGCTCCGGTGGTCTATCAACGCGTCAATGGCAAGGAAAGTTCCGTGAGGGCTGCTTATGTGGTGGAAGGAAAGAACACCTTGCGTTTCGAGTTGGGTGCATACGACAAGAACGAGACTTTGGTTATCGACCCCATTGCCCTGCGTTGGGCCACATGGATGAACACGAACTCCGGTTCGGACAACCACGGGCACTGCATTTGGGTGGACCCTACCGACGGTGCCATCTACGTGGTGGCCCGTGTTAGCAATGGTACGGACCAGATCACACCGGGCGCATTCGACGAAACGGCCAATGGAAGCTACGACATGGTCGTAGGAAAATACCTGGAACCCACCACCATCGGCCAAAGCGGCACGCGTGTCTGGCAGACCTACATTGGAGGCAACGGTATTGAAAACCCGTATGCCATGGAGCAAGGGGCCGACGGCAACCTCTACATCACCGGCTACACGGCCAGCACGAACTTTCCCCTGCTCGGGGGCCCGGCCTTCTCCGGCAGCAGCGTCAATCAGCAATCACAATCCGGTGATAATGTATATATCGTGAAGATCAACACCGGCGGCAACTCGATCAAGTCGGCCGTGGTGGGTGGCAATGGAGATGAAAACGCCTTCGACCTGCGCATCGCCACCAACGGTGATGTGATCGTAGGCGGGAACAGCGTGAGCACTAACCTGGCCACCAGCAACAACGGTAGTGGTGCCACCAATGGTAATTCCGGCGGCAACGATGTACTGATCTTCCGCATCAACGGGGATCTTTCAGCCGTGCAATGGATGCGCAACTACGGCGGGTCAAGTAATGACCTTGCCCAGATCATGCTCTATGAACCTACCACGGGAGACATTTTCGTGGGAGGCAGGACCACAAGTACCAATTTCCCCACGCTGAATCCCAGGCAATCCACACGGGGTGGCAATGAGGCCGGCTTTCTCCAGCGCATTTCGGGTGCAGGCACTACCCTGTGGTCCTCATACTTCCAAGCAGCCAGCAGCAAGAGCTTGACCATCCTGTGCATGTCAATGAACACCACCGGAAGTGAGATCTACTTCGGTGGGGTCACCTCCGGATTGGCTACAAGCAACATCTCTTCCAGCGGCGTATACGACAATTCGTACAATGGAGGGACCAATGACCTATTCGTGGCTCGTATGGGTCTGGATCAGAGTTTCATCGGTTCCACATACGTCGGCGGTTCCAGTAATGAGGTGAACATGATGGGTCTGAACACGGACCTTAACAACGACGTCTATGTGTTCGGTTACACTAACAGCACCAATTTCCCGGTGAGCTCCGGCGCGAACGTGCCCTTGCAAGCCACCAATAATGGTTCCAACGACAAGGTATTCCTGAAGTTGAGCGCGGACCTGAGCAACCTCGATTTCAGCACCTACTATGGAGGCTCCGGGGATGACTATGACCCGGTAGGTGAGCGTGGCATCAAGTTCAGCAACTGCCGCATTTACACTATTGTAACGGCCAAGTCGAACAACATTCCGTTGACCCAAGGCGCACTGAACACCACCAAGTACAGCAGCGATTATGAGCCCGGTGTTGTGGTATGGGCAAACCCGCCCGATCTGCTAGGCAACACCATCACCGGCAATCAAAGCGTGTGTGCAGGCTCTGTGCCTGGTGATATCACTGGCAGCGAACCAGCTTATTCCCTGCCAACGATCGTTCGGAACAACAGCACGTCGAGCTACCCATCACTCGGTTCAGCCGCCACCTACCAATGGCAGATCAGCAGTGACAGTTTGAACTGGAACGATATCAGCGGCGCCACGGCCAAGGACCTTCCGGGATCCATGATCGGCACGGTGAACGAGAAGACCTACATCCGCCGGATCATCGGTGGTGATGCTTGCATACTTGCTGGCGCTGCCGATCAAGTGGTGACCGTGAAATTGATCGAGGCAACTGCGACGATCACACATGTTTCCTGCAATGGGGCCAACGATGGTGCCATCACAGCAAGCTCAACCGGGGTGGGACCCTTCACCTACGTGTGGAGCCATGGTCCAACCGGTGCGACGATCAATGGACTGGCAGCAGGAGCTTATACTGTTGAAGTCACGGACGCCAACGGCTGCCATGCATCCAAGACCTTCAATGTCACCCAGCCTGCCGTGCTTGGGGGCTTGATAAATGGCGTGAATGCCACCTGCAACAATAGCGATGGCTCGGCCACGACCAACATCAGCGGTGGTACCACTCCTTACACTTACCTCTGGAGCAATGGAAGCACAGGTTCTTCCGTGAACAGTTTGTCTGCCGGCACCCACAGCGTGCAGGTCACTGATGCCCATGGATGCGTGTTGTCCTTGTCCGTGACCATCGGTTCCAGTGGCACTCCTGATGCCAACGCAGGTGCTGATAAAGTGATCACCTGCCTCAGCGGATCGCAGGTAACGCTCAACGGATCCTCCCAGACCGGTGGTGTGTCTTACGCTTGGACCGCCACTAGCGGTGGCCATATCGTGAGCGGTGCCAATACAGCTACTCCTTCCGTGGATGCCGCAGGCACCTACACCTTACTCGTCACCAACACCCAGACCGGCTGCAGCAGCACGGACCAAGCCATGGTAACGATGAACACTGCGGCTCCCAATTCCAGCGCATCAGCAAGTGGCACCTTAACATGTACGGTTACCAGTGTTTCGCTCAACGGTGGAAGCACGACCAGCGGAGCTTCGTTCAGCTGGACAGGCCCCGGAGGATTCACCAGCACGGATGAGGACCCCACAGTTTCCGCTCCCGGAAATTACGTGCTCACCGTGACAGACCCCACCAATGGCTGCACAAACACCGCCACTGCTACTGTGGGTCAGGACATTA